>JAUYBL010000010.1 GCA_030693065.1 Methylococcaceae bacterium
GGCGCCGGCATGGTTCATCGCTTCAAAGGCCATACCACCGGTGATGCTGCCATCGCCGATAATGGCGACCATTTGTTTGTCTTCGCCTTTTAATGACGAGGCAATCGCCATACCCAAGGCGGCACTGATGGAGGTACTGGAATGACCAACGCCAAACGCATCGTATTCGCTCTCGGCACGACTAGGGAACGCCGACACGCCATCTTTGGTACGGATGGTAGTCATGCGCTCTTTGCGGCCGGTTAAAATCTTATGCGGATAGGCTTGATGGCCGACATCCCAAACCAACTGATCAGACGGCGTATTGAACACGTAATGCAAGGCGATGGTTAATTCCACCGTGCCCAACCCGGCCGCAAAATGCCCCCCGGAAATACTTACCGTGTGCGTCAGATACTCCCGCAACTCCTGCGCTAAGGGCTTAAGCTGGTCTTTGCTTAGCTTGCGTAGGTCGGCGGGGGCGTTGATAGTGCTTAAAATGGGGTAAGTACCTAGGGTATTCATTTTTTGGTTGATTCCTTTACGCGGCGCAGTTTTGAAGCCGTTTTTTTTAAAAAGCTGCGCGATTATCCAGCTTCATTTCTTAGTAAGCAAGTTGGTAATTAATGATTGCGCTGAATAATGTAAAGCGACAAATCTCGCAGCAAATCAGCTTCGGGACCGAAAATACTGAGGCTTTCCAACGCATGTTCATGAAGTTCAAGGGCTTTTTGCTTAGCTCCGGCAAGACCCAATAACGCCGGATAAGTCGGTTTATTATTGTCTTTATCTTTACCTTGAGTTTTCCCCAACGTCGCTGTATCACTTTCTTCGTCAAGAATATCGTCTTGCACTTGGAAAGATAAACCGATGCATTTAGCGTAGTGATCCAGTTTTTTAGCAACCACCGGATCAATATCGGCTTTGGCTAAAGTTGCCATATTCACACTTGCTCGAATCAACGCACCAGTTTTGTGAATGTGCATATTTTCCAACTCAGGCAAAGTCAATTGAGACCCCACCGACTCCAGGTCAATCGCTTGCCCACCCACCATACCTTGCGAACCACTGGCTCGAGTCAACGCAGTAATCATTTTTAATCTGGCTTCTGCGCTGGCGTTGATGCTCGGATCATGGGCCAGCACTTCGAAAGCCAAGGCTTGTAGTGCATCACCAGCCAAAATAGCGGTTGCCTCGTCAAACGCGACATGACATGTTGGCTTGCCGCGTCTTAAATCATCATCATCCATTGCAGGCAGATCGTCATGAATCAACGAGTAAACATGTATAAATTCCACTGCACAAGCCGGGCCGTCCAATAGTTCCGGAGCGATTCCCAAAGCTACCCCAGTGCTGTAGGTCAACATCGGGCGCATCCGCTTACCGCCATTAAGTACGCTATAACGCATAGCTCGGTGCAACTTTTGCGGCAACACCTTTTCACTAGGTAGACGTTCTTCTAAAGCCGCTTCAACGCGGGTTTGACAAAAATCAAGATACTCTTTTAATGCATTACTCATCGGTAAAGGGCTCCAAGGTTTGAGTGCCGTTTTTTTCCAAAAGAATTTGAACTTTCTGCTCCGCTTCCTGCAGGGCTTTTTGACAGGTTCGAGTGAGATTCACTCCTCGCTCAAAGGAAATTAATGATTCTTCCAGAGAAATATCGCCTTGTTCAAGCTGAGCTACCAACTGTTCAAGTTCGGCAAGAGCATCTTCAAACTGGATTGCGATTTTTTTTTTCGGCATGTGATGGTTTAGTGGTGCAGTGTCAAAATTATCGACTGCGCATTATATATGAAATCAAGTGCCTAATGCCCGCGAAGTCCGCCACTTTATCTCAAGGTTAACAATCCGTTAAAAAAGACGCCCCATCAAAAATCTTGTACAAAGAATAGATTAAAGAGTCTTTGTTCAATTATTGTACAGATATATATTGACAATAATTTAAGCTAGAAGTATGTTAACACCCGACACTTTTAATTACTGGCAAGATCAATTTTGTATCCTTTTGCACTAATGAATCCTCCTCTATACCCCCGTCTAATCAGTACTTTGGATGGGGGTCTTTTTAAACTGACAGAGAGTACAAAATGACATCAATTATTTTGCAGGGATTAAAAGCAATAATCACAGCTAACTTTTATGTCTCAGTATTAGTACTGGTAGTAGGTAGCGGATTTTGCATCTCCCCGACCTACTCATATTTTGAGTTTAACGAGGAATTGTTTGGCGAAATGAGCAACAACCTCAGATTGATCATGCTGTATTTAGGTATTACCGAGCTAATCGTTTGTGCTTATTGCTTTCTCACTCAAAGGATTCAATTTTTTATCCCTGTTGGATTTTTTTTAATCCTAATGATTGGCTCGATAAAGTTTTACGGCGAAGTTAATAATGTCGAAGTTGACGAAAATTTCCCGCTTTTCTTTCTCTACACTGGCATATCGCATGTTGTTTTTGGCAGCCTGGCAGAAATTAAACAGCGTATTAACACTCCCAATAAACAATAGGGTAATTGTTAAACACCCTGCTTACCTAGGACATGACAATGAAACGGTTGATTGCATTATTTATAGTTTTTTTAGCCAATTGCACTGGCATTCCCGAAGGCTTAAAGCCAATAGAAGATTTCGACATCAACCGTTACACAGGCACATGGTATGAAATTGCAAGATTAGATAATCGTTTTGAGAAAGGCCTGGAAAAGATTTCCGCGACTTATCAGCTTCTTGATGATGGTGGGGTTGATGTAATAAATAAAGGCTGGAACGAACAAACTGGCGAATGGAAACAGGTGGAAGGCAAGGCGTATTTTATCGACAAACCGACTATCGGGAGGCTTAAAGTCTCATTTTTTGGCCCTTTTTATGGGGGCTACAACATCATAGACCTGGACAAAAAAGATTACAGTTATGCATTGGTCACTGGACCTGATAAATCCTATTTATGGATATTATCTAAAACCAAACACCTACCCGAAGAAACCCAAATCTCTTTGATTAATAAAGCAAAAGCCTTGGGTTTTACAACTGAAGACCTTATATTCGTTAAACAAGATTAACGCACCAATTATTTATAAAGACCAATTTTTGTCTATGTTTTGTATAAGAATTGTTTGACAAGATTTAATTATAGGTCTATTGTTGACAAAAATAGTATGCTGTTTCCTAAACAAGTAAATAACGCCTCGTTAACATCCTTGTCGGCAACAGAATTCAACATCTCTAGGTTACGCAAAAAATTTGAGGGATTAATGTTATGGCTACTGTAAATGCACCATTGGCAGCAAAAGAAACTAATTTGCTGATCGATAACGACGTAGATTCAACGCTGCTAATGAAAGCGCAAGAGCCTATTGTTTCCAATGAAAACAGTAATTTCCGAATTGCTGAAAACCTTGCCCTTGACAAAAGTAACTTGGTCAAAGCATTGACTAGGCTTCCTGTCTCAGCGCTGTGGCTTGTCCAAAAATATCAAGAAAATGCCGACACGATTGAATACGATGAGATTGATGATGCCTCTTTCGAACTTGATCCAACTATTGAGCAAATTAAAAGCTTGGTTTTACTAGCAAGCAAAGCTTATCGCAGCGGCCAAAGTCAACATCTTGACTACATCATCGCAATTGAAAAACTGACCGCAACATTACAAGGATTTAAATACACTTTTGATGACTTGGTAGAACTTACCGACCTAGTTGTGTTTGCGTATCATCGTCGCCAGCTTAACTCATCATGGAATCATCACTCCGGCTCAATTGAAAAACGCCTACAAGGCTTACATAAACGAAATCTGGACAAATTCTCTCCATTATTTGAAGCCATCGATAGTAACGAGCTTGATGTCAACTTTGCGTTTTTACCTATTGAATTGATGTCCAATGCAGTCATCGATGTAGTTACTGCAGAACAGAATTGGTTAATAGCCAGAAAAAAACTAGCCGCTGCCAACACCCGGCTGGTGCTATTTATTGCCAATCAATATAAAGGTGGCTTTCTTGATTTTGACGACCTGGTACAAGAGGGACAAACCGGCTTATTAAAAGCGGTTGACCGATACAACCACGAGTTAGGTTTTCAATTTTCTACTTATGCCGGGTATTGGATAAGACAAGCTATTTCTCGGGCACTCACTCGTTCTGAACGCGTTGTGCGTCTCCCATTCGGGCAAATGGCCAACATCAATAAAGTTTATCGTGCTAAAGATGAGCTGTTAACAAAAACCGGTAGAGAGCCTAATCGTGCAGAACTAGCCGAATACACCGATCTGTCGCTGGAAGAAATAAACAACATCTTATCTATTTCACAAACAGCAATGTCCTTTGATGGAGAATCTGACGATGAAGAGCAATCCTTTGGCCCAGCAGATTTTTTAGAACAACAAGTATTTACGCCCGCTTTCGGCACCATCGCTGAAAAAGAATTGGAAGAAATCCTTAACGGTGCCATTGAAACCTTAGATACCCGTGAAGCAAAAGTCATTCGTAGTCACTTTGGTGTTAACTGCGATTGTGAAATGACACTACAAGAAATTGGTAACGAATTGCATCTGACCAGAGAACGGGTCAGACAAATTCAGGTAGCGGCGCTCAATAAAATCAGACGCAGTTTTGGTGAGCAATTATTGAGTTTTTTATGACAAGTGGTTATGTAAAACAAAGCCATACTGGCCTATAGTTTGGGACTTGTATGTTAATTAATAATTGGCTTCCGATAAGCGTTCAGGAGATAAAACCATGAAAAAATACTTTTTTAATGCGCTGCTGCTAGGAGTAGTCCTGGTCGGTGGTTACCTTATATATGAGCGAGTTAATAGCACGCCACCGATGCAGGAATCCCTAGCTTATTCGGATTTTATTGACAAGGTTAAACACGGCCAAGTTGATCGCGTAGAAATATCCGGCCAAATGATCAAAGTCCGCACCTCGGACGGTCAAAATCTTGAAACATTTAACCCAGGCGACCCGCACATTATTGATGATTTATTAACCAATAATGTGCAAATCAGAACCCTGCCGCCAGAGCAAGAGTCATTTTTTATGCGGGCTTTCATGTCATGGTTCCCAATGATCGTGTTGATCGGCGTTTGGATATTCTTCATGCGCAAAATGCAACCTGGTGGCACTGGCAATAGCTTTGGCAAAAGCAAAGCCAAAATGCTTGAAGAAGACAAACTGACCGTTAAATTTGTTGATGTCGCAGGCTGTGAAGAAGCCAAAGAAGAAGTGACAGAATTAGTGGACTTTTTAAGAGCACCACAAAAATTCCAACAATTGGGCGGCAAAATTCCCCAAGGCATATTGATGGTTGGCCCTCCAGGCACAGGTAAAACTCTGCTGGCAAGAGCCATTGCTGGAGAAGCAGGCGTTAAGTTTTTCACCATCTCCGGCTCAGACTTCGTCGAAATGTTTGTTGGTGTCGGTGCATCAAGAGTTAGAGATATGTTTGCACAAGCCAAAGAGCATGCTCCTTGCATCATATTCATAGACGAAATTGATGCTGTTGGTCGCCAACGTGGCGGTGCTGGTGTTGGTGGCGGTAATGATGAACGCGAACAAACTCTTAATCAGTTATTGGTTGAAATGGATGGTTTTAACGGTAACGAAGGCGTGATCGTGATCGCCGCTACTAACCGTGCCGATGTTCTCGACAAAGCCTTATTAAGACCCGGACGTTTTGATAGGCAAGTTACCGTGGGCCTCCCCGATGTTCGTGGTCGTGAACAAATTCTTAACGTGCATCTTAAGAAAGTTCCATTGGCTGCCGACGTTGAAGCCAAATATATCGCTAGAGGTACACCAGGATTTTCAGGTGCAGAATTAGCCAATGTAGTCAACGAAGCAGCATTGTTCGCCGCTCGCGGTAACAAAAAAGAAGTCACGATGAATGACTTGGAAAAAGCCAAGGATAAAATCCTGATGGGCGCAGAAAAACGCACCATGGTAATGTCCGAAGAAGATAAATTACTGACTGCATATCATGAAGCTGGACATTGCATCGTTGGTCAACTGTCACCTGATCACGATGCTGTTTATAAAGTAAGCATCATGCCCAGAGGTAGAGCATTGGGAATTACCATGTTTTTACCTGAACACGATCAATACAGCGCCAGCAAACGTAAATTGGAAAGCCAGATTGCCAGCCTGTTTGGCGGAAGGATTGCCGAGCTGATGATTTACGGTGGCGATCGTGTTACTACCGGTGCCTCTAACGACATCGAACGCGCTACTGAACTGGCTCGCAACATGGTTACTCGCTGGGGCTTCTCTGACAAGTTGGGTCCGCTGGTGTATGGCGAAGAACACGGCCAGCCATTCATGGGCTACCCAGGTTCACAAGGCGCCACCGTATCAAGCAATGTTGCTCACCAAATTGATGATGAAATACGAGCAGTGATAGATAAAAACTACCAACGCGCTGAAACCATTCTACAAGAACACATTGAGATTCTTCATAAAATGGCTGATGCATTGATGAGATGGGAAACCATTGATAAAGACCAAATAAATGACCTTATGTCAGGTAGAGAGCCCAGACCGCCTAAAGACGATAACGTTACCAATGACAGTAACGCCGCTGGACCTACCCAACCAAGTAATAGAATGCAGACCAAGATTGATAAAAAAGCAATCAATTCCAACGTGAATAGGCCTGCTGGACAAGTTTGAGGTGCGCTCACTTCACTCCATGGGGGGGATTTAATCCCCCCTTTTTTTATCCTCGTACTCCCCATTAAAACTACTTGTTAGCGGATCAAAAATACACCAACAACTTGCTTGGTAGATGTTTTGAACTTGTCATGACAATTTATAAAATCTACCAAATAGCTAAAGCTGAATTAATATTTGGTGAATGTCTAAGTCCGGTGGCATTGCTTAAGTAAATATTTTGCGGTCGGATGCTTCGGGTCAATTGTAATAATGGTGTTTAAATCAGCCTTTGCATTGCCAGTATTGCCTATTTGGCAATCTGAAAACGCCCGCTTATAGAGTAAATCAGTGTTGCGTGGATCGTTTTTTAGCGCCGCCGAAAAATCTGTTATCGCCTCCGGATACTGCTTTGCCTCCAGATAGATTGCACCGCTTTTGGTATGCGCCAACGTGGAATATGTCTCAGATTTTATGACCAGCCCATAGTGTTCAATAGCTTTCTGTTTATTGCCTAATCCGGCATAAGTTTGACCAAGATTGTAATGCGCTTCAGGCTCATCAAACACTTTTGCGGCCGGTAAGCCTTTTTTGATGAATTCCTTATAAATTACCGCATCGGCCTTATTACCATAAGCCACAACAGCCTCATAAGCATCTCTTGCTTGCACAAGATTATTTTGGGCAAAATACTGTTCAGCCAAGTAAGACAGAACTCTCGGCCAATATAAAGTATCAGCATTTTTTTCAGAGCTATTACTATCGATGCGTTGTTTAAGATAATTCGTTGCTTCTGGTACATGCCCCAACATTACCAGCACCATCGCTTTGTAATAGGTGGTTGCAGAATAATTATGTGGAGCATCAAACTTTTCTGCCGCTCTGATAAAATTCAGTGCTTCGTTTGTTTCGCCTATACCAGCTGCTGAAACCGCATGTGTTAATTAAGCTTGGGGCAAAATGTATTGCTCAAGGCTAATCAGATAGTCGGGAAGCTTCTGATTATTAAGAACTTTCGATGTTAATTGGTAAGCTTCAGCGTATTTTTTTTTGGTATTAAGCAGTCGGGCATAAGTCAAAATCTTGAACAGGTTGTAAGGCTTGGTAATGACAATTTCTTTTTGAATAAACGTCTCTGCCCCACTGCTATTACCCGGTTTAATATACAAAAATTCAGCGGTCAGATAATCCGCATAAACTTTAAGTACCGTTTCCTCCTCCCGCGACATGTTGCCAGCTTTTTTTTCGCCGTCAGGTTGTTTAGCAACAGCGGCTTGACCTTGATTTTTAGTGTTACCAGCAAGCTTATCTTGCGCGCAGCCCTCCAGTTGGCTTATTTGCAATAACGCACATAGCGTGACGAACATTTTTTTATTGGACATCCTAATTTACCTGTTTCTGGGGATATAGCGATCATATCGTTCTGGAGGTGGCGCAAGGTCGACGTTATCAGAGTTATCTGAATATACTTTCTTGGTTTTTTTAACTGCCTTGGGGGGCGCAGCTTGATTCGCTTGCAAAGATGTCTCGCTTGTTAATTGCGCAGCTTTTACTGCAGCAGAACTCCCTACAAGTTCTGATAATTTCTTCTTTGCATCAACAGATCCTTGTGCAGCGGCCTTTTGAAACCACTCTATTGCCTTAGCTTCATTTTTATCCACTCCTCTACCCAGCGCATAAGCAGCGCCTAAGCCATTTTGGCCGGTTGCATCGCCTTGTGAGGCCGATTTTTCAAACATCGCCAGCGCTGTCGCATAATCTTGTTTTATACCCGTGCCATTGAAATACATTCTGCCCAGATAAGCCTGAGCGCGAGCATCACCTTTATCTGCCGCATTTTGTAACAGCATCAGTTGGTCTTGTGGGATTGTTGCGGGCAAAGTATCAATTGAAATTTTAAGAAGTGCTGCTAATGAAGTCGTATTTTTTTGTTGCGTTAACAAAGACGGACTCCCCGGAAAATCCACCCATTGCCGAACAGCAACGCCACTGCCCGCAATTAGCAACACGCCCATCACCACAACTACATGGTAATCCTGACAAAACTTAACAGCTCGATTAGGTATCAGCTTGCGAATTTCTGGTTTCCGCTTGGACTTTATGTCTTGAATTGCCAAGCAATCACGCAAAGCCACAATAAATTCCTGCGCATCGACAAAGCGCATTTCCGGTTTCTTCTGCAGCGCTTTCAGCACCAGTTTTTCTAAAGGTGCTGGAATGGACTTGTCGATACTGCGCAAACTTTTCGGTTTGTCTTCGATAACAGCCTTAACCAAGCCGTATTCAGTATCGTGTTGAAATGGCGTTTGACCCGTCAACATTTCATACAAGACAATCCCGACCGCATAAATATCGGATCGCGCATCGACTTCCTTACTTTGATGCTGTTCAGGAGACATATAGCCAGGTGTGCCAATGCTGTGCTTAGTGCGGGCAAGACGGGCTGTTTGCAAAATTCTGGCGATACCAAAATCGAGCAGCTTGAGGGTGTTTTGGCCATTAACAATGATATTGGCCGGTTTTATATCGCGGTGAATCACATTCGATTGATGCGCATGCGCCAAGCCTTCCAGCACCTGGATCCCATACTGTACGGCATCACGCCAAGGCAGGTGACCATGTTGCTGAATAATGCTATCCAGAGTTTCTCCCGGCACAAATTCCATCGCCATGTAGTATTGATCATCCACACGACCAAAATTGTAGACCGTCGCTATATGGCTATGATTTAAACGCCCCAGCGCAATTGCTTCCGACCTAAAACGTTCGACAATATCCTCGCGTCGGCTTAATTCCGGACGTAGCATTTTGATGGCCACTTCCCGCTCCAGCATGGTGTCGATGCCTTTGTAAACCTCACCCATGCCGCCTTCGCCTATTTTCTCGACGATTTTATAGTTATCGATACGTTCCATTTTTTATGCCCGTGTGATCGGAATGTTTTTAGCAGACGTGGTTGATTGCAGCACTTTTACAACCAGTACGGAAATGTTGTCGTGCCCGCCGCGGGAGTTTGCCAGCTGTATCAGCAGCTCACAGGCTTTCTGGGCGGTATGCTCGACCAGTGCTTGCTGCATTTCAGTGGAGTTGATCAGATCATGCAAACCATCGGAACAAAGCAAAAAACAATCACCGATTTTGATTGGCAGCGGCTTATTGGAGCTATCCACGTCAACATTAGGATATGTGCCAATCGCTCGAGTAATAACGTTTTTGTCGGGATGGCTAACGGCCGCCTCGGCAGTGATTAAGCCTTGCTTCAACATTTCAGCGACGACAGTGTGATCCTTGGATAACTGACGACATTCCCCTGCCCTAAGCAAATACAAACGACTGTCGCCGACGAAAGCATAGCAAGCCACGCCCTGAGTAATCGCTAAACTCACCAGCGTCGTGCCCATGCCTTGCAGTGCAGCAGAACCTTGCGCTTGGTTATAAATAGCGCTATTAACCCTGTTGAAATAGCGTTTTAATTCCTTAGCGCTAAGCACATGTTGCTCACCATTACCGTAGTCTTGCAAAATCAGCTCCACCGCCAACCGACTCGCCACTTCGCCGCCCTGATGCCCGCCCATGCCATCAGCAACAATAGCCAGTACCGTCTTGTTATCAGCAGACTTGCTATAACCTACCTGATCCTGATTGCTATCGCGCTGCCTGCCCACATCCGAGAGCGCACCAATTTCCAGGCAATACTCATCAAGCGCTTGTTGGGCAAATACACTTTGCACAAGCTGCTGCCAAAAATATGTCATCAGCCGGCCTATTTAATTGCCGTGATGTCCATCAACTCGCGGCCATATTTGATAGGTACCGCAAAACTGATTTGAATACCCGATTGGTCGGACATCCCGTAAGTAAATAAGCCTATTACCTGGCCTTTATCGTTAAACACCGGACCGCCGCTGTTACCGCTGCCGGTCGCATTTACGGTTAATTGATAGACATTGCCCATGCTGCTGAACAGCTCACTGACTGATGCCGAGTCGGCTTTGTCGGCAGCGCTAAGCACTTTGCCGATATTGCCGGTAGTTACCGTTAGCGCCGGTACACTGCGTATTTCACCATCGCCACCGGGATCTTGCGCTTTCATTTTTGCGACAATTTCAGGTGAAATGCCGGGGTAACCCATGACGGTGATGCTATCGCCGGGAGACACCGCTGCATCGGTATTGAGCTGAACCGGCTGCAAAGTTTGAGGTAAGTCGATTTTAATCATCGCGACATCAGCCACATCAGAGACCCTTACTAAATGTGCGGGGATTCTTAGGCCGGTATTGGGGAACGTGACTTCCAGATAATCATTACGGCCCTCAACAATTTTGCCGTACAAAGGTTTTTGACCAAGCATTTTGGTTTTTGAAGGAATCCATTGATTCAACGAGGCGAGATAGGCGCTGTTGGTTTTCTCATCGAAAACTTTATATTCCGGTTTGGAACAAGCCGCATCATTACAATCCACCAAAATACCCGGCAGTTGAAAATTACGGCTTTGCGCATGCCAATTGGCCGCAACATGCCGGTTAGTCAAAATAAAACCATTTTCATGAGCGACAAAACCCGAGCCTCTATGTGAACTACCAATAGCAATGCCGTTGCTTGCATCAATATCCAGAAAAGGCTCAACCACGCCATTATGCTGAATATACCAAGGCATCTTTGGCGTAATGCATTTGCCTTGTTTTACAAAACATTCGTTGCGTTGAAACACCTGTTTGCCGGTCGCGGTATGTATTAATTTCCAGCTGGCTTCAATCAATACGCTGCTATTGCCGTATTGTTTGAAAATGTCCGCGGCTGATAAGACTGGATTTTCTTTATTCTGCGGCGGCGGTAATGGTTGAGATTGAGCGACTAACTGTGGGGCTGGTTGTGTTTCGATACTGTTTTGATAACCGGAATAAGCCAGTATCAAACACACACCACCCAAAACTCCTGCACCAATATTGATAACTTTCTTGCGTGTCGCGCTTTCAGACGCAGTGATCATGGCTTCTACTGTGTCTTTTGAAGGCGCGGCATGAATAACGCGCGTTGCCGGAGCGTTATTTTCTACGATTCTGGTAAGTTTTAACGGTTTAGGATCCAGGTCGAAGATAAATTGCGGCCCACCTTTGCCCAATTGGACTTTATCGCCAACACTAAGTTCGGTAGTTGAGGAGATTTTACTGTTATTGACAAACGTGCCATTGCGGCTGCCTAAGTCAGTTAATAGAAACTGTTTGCCGTCTTTAACGTCTATTTTGCAATGGATTCTACTGACCAAGTCATCTTGTTCCGGATCAAAAATCACCTGGCAAACATCATCACGCCCAAAATTTATTTCAGTATCAGACACCTCTATTATTTCTGTTTGATTAGCTTTTGAACCTAACTGGTGGTTTAGTATTATTTTTTGCATGGCTAAAGTGTTGTTGGTTGAATAGAAAGGTATTAATAACTCAAGGTTTTCTAAAATATCGCTTAACTGGCTGACCGCAATAACATCGACGCCTGTTTCAGCCAACCTGGCAATTACCGGGAGATTGTTAACCGGCCGCTCCATGCCATCGACGTCTATATAGTTATTCGAGATAAAAAATAGGCCTTTTTTATCTCCCAACTGGCCGGATTGTTTTTGCTCTAAAACAAATTGCAGTTTTTCAGGTAGCTTAGCGACAGCCTCAATCGTAATGTTATTGCCTACTCCGCCCAACGCAGCGGAAGCAATAATATCTAGTTCACCAACTCTATCGCGCAACAACAGTGCTAATGCCAGCCCAAGTTCAGCGCTACTACCTTCGCATTTTCCCGAGCAATACAGACGTTGGTTATTCAACCAATCAACGTCCCGGCCTTGCTCGGCCAGTAGCCTACGGACGGAGTCAATGGCTCTAAATCCGGTTGCAGACAGACCCAATACTTGCAAAGTATCGCTAATTGACGATCAGCGTAACTGCTGGCAATTAATGATTCGAGATAGAAAATAACTCTGAAGCGAGATGACACTGCTGTTTGGTGTTTTAAATACTGTTTTTCCTGCGAAACCAAGAAGCGCGGTCTACTGATCAGCATGACTACTGGAAAGGCTTTGTGGATTAGTTATTTTTGCCAAGTTTTTTCACAACGCTTGCAATAGTAAGAAGCCTTTGCATTATCCGGCCTTGAACTAAAAACACTGTATTTCCAGCTTTTGCAGCTCGGGCAAGTACGGGCCTTGTTAACGATAAAGTAAAAAGGCACTGTCAACACGCAGATAATGATTGTGTAGATAAATAACGCAAATAGATCTCGAAAAAAACTGATGAGAATTGCTATTCCGATCAGCATAGGCAACACCATTAAATGATGCAGCACTAAGTCGTTGTATTTATTAGCTATATTTAAAAGGTATTTCACTAGATTTTGTTTCATCAAAAGTCTCCTTATCGTTGAATTTGGTAAGTCGGGCATAAAAATCATGCCCGACCTACATGACTGCAAGACTATTTTTAGCGTCTAAAGTTTGGATACGGTAGCGGGAGAGGTTTGGAAGATGTAAACCTGTTGTACCCCCCAGGATCGTTATTATTCCAATCTTGAGTCCAAGGAACCACTGTTGAGTAGGTATATCCATCAATTGGTACTCGAGTAAACATATCTGTTTCCCTTCCCGTCATTCCTGATACAAACGTCCTTCCGTCGTTAGGGTAACCAACGAATTTATTTGCGCCGAACACAGGATTTGTTCCCAATTCATCAGCAACAAGTTGAGCGTAAGATGCCCCACCACTTTTTGTGGCTGAGCCAACGTTACATCCCGATAATTGAACCATTGAACTTGGTCGATATTGTGGCAATGCTCGAATCATATCGGCCATTTTTTTAGGCGTAATGATATTTCCTTGTGCATCTTCCATGCCCCAAGGCGCGCCATGTCCAGCGACAGTAATAACGTTCCAATTTGACTGCATCCTAGAAGCACCCGGATAAATCCCGTTTGTTTGATTAGGAAGAATAATATTTGCAGCGAGTCCTAATGGATCGAATGAACTAACCGGATTCCCCCCCACATACCCATAAGTATTCAATCCGCCATTCAAACCAATCGGATCGCTCTGAATATAACGCCCAATCGCCGGGTCGTAATCCCTGAAGCCGTTGTAATGCAGGCCGGTGGATTGGTCGAAATACTGGCCTGGAAAACGCAGGTTGTAGCTAAAGGCTTTGCCGTCTTGATCCGGGTCTTCATTCGCTAAGGTGGCACCAAATGCCTCGCTATCCCAACGCCAGACTACTTTACCTAGCTCATCCGCAATCGTTCTGGGGGCGTTGAGATGGTCGGCATAAACAAAGTAATTTTTAGCTTCAACCATTACCGCCACCGGCATATCGCCTAACCAAACGGTTTCTTGGATAGGTGTGCCCTGTTGGTTGTATTCGCCGATTAAATGCCCTGCTTCGTCATAGACAAAGTAAGTGCCGGATTGGACATATTTGCTCGGATTAATACGCATGTCAGCCATTTTGGTTTGGGTGCATGCGGCATCGGCGGCGGTGATTTTATTGTCATGATTACAATCAGCAGCGAGATTAACCGGCGCACTGCCCTGAGTCATCAACACGATCAAACGCAGATCGGTGGCATTCAACGTGCCGTCCTGATTAGCATCGCCTGATCTATCGACAGTACTGCCTTTGACTTTGCCAACACGTTGTCCCAAGCCATTAATCAGATACTGTTCCGCTCCAAAACCGCCGGAAGCCTTAATCAAGCGACCTCTATCGTCATACGTGAAGCTGTTGGCGCCATCGCTGATGACATTACCGGCATCGTCATAGCGGTAGTTTTTTGCCGGTGCGGCATTTTTGCTAATACCCAATAAGCGATTGCTCTCAGTATCCAGCGTAAAAGCCTCAGTATTACCTCCCGCGGTCTTATTGGTGCGATTACCGTTGGCATCATAGCTGTAGTCGATTTGTGTGCTTGGCGTACTAAAGCCGATCAGCCGACTTAACGCATCGTAAGTGAAGTTTTGATCATGGTTCATGTCGGTATCTTGATACCCAGTGATTTGACCCGCCGCATCAATATTCAATTGCCGCGAACGATCACCCAGATCATAGGCGATCATGCGTCCATCTAAATTAAACTCACGCGTAGTTTTAATGCCGTTACCAAACAGCCAATCCGCAGGCAATCCAAACGGTTGATAATGAATTCCGCTGACTAATATTTTGCCATTAGCATCTAACGCCGTTACTAAGCCATTTGTGTAAGTCAGCTGCACTACTTTCCCGGATGGGTAAGTCATGGCAGTTAAGCGACCACTGCCATCGTAAGCGTAGCGCGTGATAAGGCTGAGCGGCCCGACGCTGAAGGTTTTGCTGGTAACACGACCATGGCTGTCATACGTCCAGCGCGTACCTCCGGAGGTATCGCCCATTTGCGTTAGATGTCCGATGCCATTAGCGCCTTGATCGTAAAAAAAGCTTATCGATTGATCACCGTAGTGCAGCGTCTTGGCACGATTAAGCGCGTCATAATTGAAATCGCCTTGCTTACCTCGCGCATCAATGTTCGATATTTTGTTACCGGCACTATCAAAACTGCTTTGGCTGGTGCCGGTATCGGGGCTAGTGATAGCCAGTTGATTACCGAATCCATCGTAACTGTATTGCGTTTTGTGAGTTAACGGATCAGTTACCGACAGCAGATTGTCATTGGCATCGTAAGTGGTTTGAGTGCTTGTTCCGGCGGCATCGACACTTTTTGCCAAGCGGTTGAGTGCGTCATAACTCCAGGAGATTTTGTTATTCAGTGGATTGGTTAAGGCAACCGGATTGTCGTTGTCGTCATAAAAATAAGCAGCCGTTTGACCTTCTGCACCCACCATAGTCGCTAGACGATTCAGGCTATCAAAGGTATTGCTCAAGGTTTGCGTCAATTTTGCTTCGGGATCATAAACCGACTGCTTAAGGCGATTGCCGTTAGCATCCAGCGTGTAGTCGATGTGATTACCTGATTGATCGGTAATTTTTAGTAAACGATGTGCAGCATCATAACTAAAGGCAACAACACTGCCGTCCGGAGCAATGGTTTTGGTGACTTGGCCTACCGCATCATAGGTGTATTTAGTCACTTCATTACCCACTTGCTTAGAGAGCAAGCGGCCACGCGCATCATAAGCCAATTTGCTCACCAATCCGTTGGCATCCTTAACACTTAACGGCAAGCCATTAGCGTCATAAGCGGTAATCTGCGTAACATGTCCTAACGCGTCGGTAATAGACTGCAAGCCGCCCTTGGCGTCATAAGCAAACTGCGTGACGTCGTTGACAACAGAGATTCGGGGACGCGCAGCGCATAGTTAGTCATCAGGTATTCTCCTCTTGCAGTTGGCCCAAAAAATCGACTGGGGTCAACACCGGCAGTCGAAAATGGCTGGCGGGAACAAAATCAGCAGTATTCAAGGTGACCAGCACTTCGGCACGGCCGTTTAATGCGGTTTCCAGTACCATCTCATCAGCTGGGTCACGTAAATGTGGTCACCAAAGGTAATGCAGGTTTACGGGTTCAATAAATAACGACAGTGCGTCCAGGAAGGCATAAGTCGTGGTCGCAGTACGTCCGCTGACAGCTAGTTATTCCGGGCGCTTCAGCACGGCTTCGTATTCCAGCATCAGCGGTGCTGACGCCAGTGCTGTAAATTGACCGTTTTTATAGTACCAATACAGGGCAATAGCTCAGGGTAGTCATTAACATTTATGTAGTCAAAAACCCCATAACAGCCATCGTCACCAGAGATCAAAGCATAGTGTAATCAAGTGTAATGAATGACTGAATATATCTGCCAACAGCTACTGAGCATGAAAATACGGAATTGCGAGGAACTAGATATTGCCGAACTATACCTGCATGCAAGCCTAACCTGCATGCAGGTGGTCACGGTGTTTTAAAAATCAATTAAAAATTATTTTACCGCTAGATTGGCATTGTAAGATTGCAGCGTTCCATTCCACACCGTCAGTCATCCTTTGCTTGAAGCAGCTGATGCGTTCATCGGCATTGCTGGTGCCTGCGCACAAACTAACAGCATTTTTCCACTCCCACTTATCATTGCTACCCCACTTGACATTACCGGTCATAACTTTGTGAAAACACTCCCCTGGCTCTTTAGGAGCGCTGGTGCCTTTACACAAGGTTTCGATGTTAGCAGAATCCCAATGGTTTTGACCGTCATAATTCCAGGATATTTTGTCTTGAACATGCTTGGAACATGCAACTTCGTGCTCATCGGCCAAAACATTTTGACTTATCGGAACAACCAAAAATAACCCTAACAAAGATAGATTCTTTACTAATTTCTTTGAATGTATAGTGCGCATTTCCTTTCCTCAAATGTAATTATTATTGAAATTTCAAACGTATTACCACTTAAAGTTACCCAGCATAAAAGGCTTGTCAATTGAATATAATTTTTAAGAAATTTAATGATGCGGGAAGTTCAATAGCGTGAGTTACTTGCGGTTGAGTTTTAGTTATAAAAACCAGGGTGGGAAGATTACTAACTTGACCGGTCTGAAAACATTGATAAACCCAATATCAAAATACTTCTATTTAGTCTATTCCATTGCAGCTCAATAAATAATCACAGCCACAAGACCTCAGCAACACTGCCACACTGAAAAGGCCTGATGTTTACCGCCTTCAACTGTTGTATTGCATCGTGAGTTAACTTGGTTTCAGTCGATAAAATCAACGGCACTTGGTATTCCTGCCAACCTAGCGCTATGACAGCGGCCAGCTTTTGCGGCCAATAACCGGTGTCTGTTAACGGAAAATCAGGGCTATTGGCTATGTTGGCAGACACGATTAAACGCTGGTAATTACAACTAGCCCGGCCGATTAAGCTAATTAGCAATAGCCCCAGTGCCGCGCTTTCCGGGTTGGTAATGGGGGGCTGGGAGTTAGCGCAATAAATTGTGCTAACCCCCGTGTTCAAACGAAATTCCTGCAACAGTTGCTTGGCCTTAATAATACCGGACGCTAGGCCTGCGCCTGTTAAGCCTGAAAAAATATCATCGGTTTTCGGCCCTTGCGGTTGCAGATAAAGCTCTAACATTTCGCCTATGGCTTGCTCTGCTACAAGCAAGGGAATAAACACCTGTTTGATCATAAAACGTTGATGATAATACGCGTATCCGGGCTAAAAAATAACAGGCTACTATCGGCGTCCACGGCAACTAGCGCTTCGCCTTCTGCCATATCATCCAAGGCGATGTCTACTTTATAGTGCTTGGCCAAGGCATTACAGGTGATCTGCAACTGCTTATGCGCATACTCTTCTATCGCTAAGCCCAAAGCTTCGGCTTTGACGTGGATTTGTGCTTCGGTTCTGGCAATACTTAAGCGGAATTTGCTGTCATCGCTTTCCAGGGTAATGTGCTCAATCAGCTTGCCGTCAGAGGCCGCGCGGCGAGTGATGTAGCTAATGGCAATTGGTGTCGCTGCTGAGTCAATCTCATCCGTCAGTACACGGCTGCACCACTTTTGGATAGATTCATGCGCCAGCCGTTCAGGTAAGGCATCATAAACGGCATCAACCTCTGCCTCAGTCACTGGCAATTCCCAATCGATATTATTAATGCGACTTTGGGCTACTCGCCACAAGTGTTTGTGCTTATTGGTCATCTTGGTCTCCAGCTAACTGTTTGGTGATAATTGCGACTAACTCATCGCGCAATCTTATAAGTAATTGTTGATCTGATATGGCCGCGTAACCGAGCTGGGGATGGGCTTTTATGACTTGTTTAAGATCAGAGTTTTTTAACAAATACAGCGCTTGTTTGCCGTGTAAACCGGCATTTTCAATATCATCATTGATGAATTTCCAGGTGTACTCAGTCACAGGATTAAATAATCCTGGATACACATCAGGCAGATTTAATAAGGTTTCCGCATCGTCTTGGTCTAGCGCAGGTTCCGATGCAAATGAGGCTTGCGCACTTTCGCCAAGGTTGATGGCGTTATAAATATCTTCGGTTTTTTTACAGCTCATATTAATTATGCTGATGAGTTTATTATCGGACTCTGCAATGTTTTCATCATCGTTAAATACCACAGCGGCTTTTACAAATACCGTATAGAACTGGTAGCACTGCTCAGCTGTTTCAAAGCCCGCATAGGTTTTACTGGGCTTTTTAGCGCCTATTTTGGGCATGGCTTTTAATTCATTAAATGTTGTTTTAAAGCACGTTGCTTCATCCCATGCCGCCAAGGTTTTAAACGCACTGCGTTCGACTGTCTTAACGTTTTTGATTAATTTTGCTAGTTGCCGTAACTCTTGATCAGCAAACTTAAGGACGACTTTTTCTTCATCATCGTATTGATGCAGCCATTTTTTAGGGTCCAATCCGCAGGAGACTAATAAGCCGTAACGGGCATTTAAAGCATCAATCACGCCTTTTAAACGTTCCGCTGAATTTGGTTCGCCGGTTATTTTGCTGCGTCGCAAAAAGTCTTGGGGCTTGATAGGTGCAGGAATAGCAGTAAATACATCAGCCAGCGTTAACTCTTCGGGCACATACAGCAAGTTGTCATTAACTGTCAGGCAATACGGGCCAAACTCGGCTAATCGACTGGCGGAAACCTTGCTGTAGTTGTCGCCCAGTTTTTTACGTTGTCCGCTTAAACTATCGGCAACCGGCTTAAAAAACATATCGACGGTATGTTCAGCGCGATTAAAAAATCGCTCGATAGCACTTTGCAGCCAGGCCGCATTCCAGCTTTGCTTTAGATAGCATTCCAGAAGCTGATGGATAGCGGTTGGCATTCTGCCCAGTCTATTAATTAACTGCGGGCGTTTAATCAATACTTCGTTAACGTAAAACACGGCTTCCGGGTTGACTTTAAAGGTCTGGCCTCCAGCGGTAATGGTCTTATCACTTTCCTCCCCGTCATGCCGCCAGTTGTTATAAAGCAGGTTGTCCTGATAATTCATTTTTTTGCTGAGTGTCAGAATGATTGCCAGCCAGATTTTTGTTTCCACAACTTGCCGCCGGTTAACATTGCTGTTGCTACTAAAACTTTGCACATTGCTTGCCGGTTGGGCAAAGTGAGTATTAATAATCTCGGTGATGTCATCGCTTAAATTACACAGCGCAGTACTTGTTTTTAAGTTATAGCTGCGGGTGTTTGGATTTTTATCCATGCTTGTTAAAGCTCCTGTTCATTTAGACTAATGGTCGTGGTTAT
The DNA here is from genome assembly GCA_030693065.1 of Methylococcaceae bacterium. Taxonomy (GTDB): domain Bacteria; phylum Pseudomonadota; class Gammaproteobacteria; order Methylococcales; family Methylomonadaceae; genus JABFRC01. The sequence goes on from JAUYBL010000010.1 coordinate 19,842, forward strand.
TCTATGTTCTGAATAGTTTATTACCTCGTCTGTTTTATCGAGATAGAAAATGAGCTGGTAAAACTTGGAAGCACCCTACCCGCTAATGATTCAGCTCATTGCGCAGTTTTTGGATATAAGCCAATTCGTTACGAGACTTTTCATCGTTTTCGTTTTCTGCAAGGAGTTGCCGATAAATAGCTTCCGCCTCATCCAGTTGCCCCGTTTCTATCAACGCAATACCAATGGATCGATCAAGCCCCGCTTGCAGCATTGTTTTGACAGCGGGTTCCGTTAGCGACAGCCATTGCTTGCCGGATTTAAAGGTTATCAACGCTTGCTGCCAGTTTTTTTCACGTAGCAAAATTTGCCCTAATTCAAACAAATAAGTCGCATTAAAAGGCGATAACGCCAAGGCCTTGGTCAGATAGTATTTGGCCTCGCCCAACTGTCCCAGTTCAAATAATGCAAAGCCTTTGGCGTAATTGGCTTCTGCCCAGGTTTTGGAAATAACCAACACTTTTTCATGTTCCGTCGCGCCCTTCATTGCATACAACAAAGCCGCCTCACTACTGTGCGCAGAAAATATTTTAAAGTCGCTGCGGCTATATTTATCGTCAAAGTATTTCAAAATAGGATTGAAAGTTTCAGTAATAGCGCTGCTAGCTTGGTCCTCGCTTTTGATATGGCTTAAGCCGTCGACTATCGCGGACTGAAACCTTTGATCTAATTTAATGTCTTCTTTAGGTCTCACAATCGGCGTCATTTCCAACTTGCCGTTACGCGACATTGCCTGAATATCCATCGTGGCTAAGGCTTGCGTTGCCGTTACGGAATCTTCAGCCAACACTAGAGTGCTCGCTAAAAAAAATTGCGTCATTAATATTAAAAATAAGGTTTTCAAAATCTATCTCCTCGTCTAAATCATAAACCGGCAATGCGGCGGGATGACAAAAGGCCATCTGCGGTTTGATCGTTTTTTAACACTTGAAACCAGATGAATACCTCTTCTCAGCATTAACTTCGAGATAGAAAATTACGCTGTCCAGATAGTTTTCGATTATTCGACAAAATCGCTTAATAATTTCCTTAGCAACTATTATTCACTAGCTGATTGATATAACCCAGTGCCAGCGCTTAGACTTGGGCTGACAAAATCTGTGCTTCAATCACAATCCCTTGCACCCTTTTCAATACTCAATCAATTCTTTTGTCTAAAAATGGCTCATCAACCCGACATTATCAGAGCCAAGTGCCTTTGCATCGATATTGAAACCGCTCGCGACGACCGTTTAAAGCTACGGGAAATCGGTGTCTATCGGCCTGACACCAATACCAGAGCGCACATCCCCGGTAAGGCGAGCAATCTTGTTGCCCAACTGGATGCCATCACCGAAGGCGCGGCGTTTGTGCTGGGCCATAATGTCATTGCTTTTGATCAGCCTGCGTTGTTGGTATTGCATTCCGATTTAATGCTGCATCGCTTGCCGTTGGTCGATACGCTGGAACTATCGCCGGTCGCTTTTCCGCAAAATCCGTATCACCGCTTGGTCAAAGATTACAAGTTGTGTAGCACAACGCGTAACGATCCAGTCCGTGATGCTGAACTGGCTTACGAGTTATTTCTGGATCAACGTGAGGCCTTAAGCCAACGGGTCTCAGAACAGCCAAATGAAGCATTGTGCCTGCACTTTCTGCTGACACCGGAAAATGGCAAGGGTCTAGCCAATTTCTTTGCCACCTTACGGCGCGCGTTGCGTCCTTCTTTGCCCGAGGCACAAGCTGCGTGGCAACAAGTAACCGATGGTAAGGTTTGTAAAACAGGACAGCAGCGGGTGCTTAACGATTATCTTGCTAACCCACAATGGCATAAACCTTTGGCTTATGTGTTGGCTTGGCTGCGGGTATCTGGAGGCAATTCAGTGCTGCCGCCTTGGGTGAGTGCCAATTTTCCGAAAACGCGCGAGTTGATTGCAATTCTGCGCGATGTGCCGTGCAGCGATCCTGATTGTACTTGGTGCCAAGAACAGCACAATCTACTAGAACTGCTACCTCGCTATTTTCCGGGAATAACCCAATTTCGGCCAACACCGTCCACTGCCGACGGTAAATCATTGCAGCAAACCATTGTCGAATACGGCTTTGCAGGTACATCAATGCTGGCGATTTTACCGACCGGCGGCGGCAAATCCTTATGTTTTCAGCTTCCTGCCCTGGCCCGTTATTATCGCAACGGCAGTCTGACGGTAATTATTTCGCCGTTGCAATCGTTAATGAAGGATCAGGTTGATAATCTGGAAGCGCGCGGCATCACCTGTGCAGGTTATCTCAACAGCCTACTCAATCCGCTGGAAAGACGCGTGATGCTGGACAAGTTGCGACTGGGCGATTTGGGGTTGATCTTCGTTGCGCCGGAACAATTTCGCAGTACCGCTTTTACCAAAGCGCTTCAGCACCGAGAAATCGGCGCTTGGGTCTTTGACGAAGCGCATTGTTTGTCAAAATGGGGACACGATTTTCGCCCCGATTATTTATATGTGTCGAATTTCATCAAGAACCGACAAAAGAATAAGCCATCGCCAGTATTTTGTTTTACCGCCACCGCCAAACCGGATGTGGTAGAGGACATTGTCGAGCATTTTCATAAGCGTTTGGGTATCACCTTAGAATCTTTGTCCGGTGGCGTTCGCCGCGAGAATTTGCTTTACGAAGTCCATGCGGTACCTGCACAAGCAAAATATCCGGAAGTGCTGCGTTTACTAGAACACTCTTTGCGCGACGAAGGCGGCGCCATCATATTTTGTGCCCGCCAGAAAACCGTGGAGGAAATGGCCGAGTTTTTAAAACAGGCAGGACTTGATTGCGGCTATTTTCATGGCGGTATGCCGCCGGAACAAAAGCGCCAAATGCAGGAAGCGTTTATTGCTGGTGAGTTGCGCGTTATCGCGGCGACCAATGCCTTTGGTATGGGCGTCGATAAAGCCGATGTGCGTTTAGTGGTGCATTTAGATACGCCGGGCTCGCTGGAAAACTATCTGCAAGAAGCGGGGCGCGCCGGACGCGACCAAGACCCAGCACGTTGCGTATTGCTTTATGACGATGCCGATCTGGATGTACAGTTTCGTTTGTTGCGCAATTCCCGGCTGACTCAGCACGACATTTACGCCATTTTAAAAGCGCTGCGCAGCATCGAGAAAAAAGACCGCAGCGAAGGTTCGGTGGTAGTCACAAGCGGCGAAATTCTGTTAGAAATTCCCGATAAACACGGCATTGATCCTGATGCTAACGATGCTGATACCAAAGTCCGTATCGCCGTGGCTTGGCTGGAAGAAGCCCGTTTACTGGAACGCCAGGAAAATCATACCCGTTTATTTCCGGGCAGTTTACAGGTTGCCAGTATCGATGAAGCCAGAGCCTTCTTGGAGAAAAAATTAGGGACGAATAACGACATCGAGCCTTACATCACCCTGCTCTCGCAATTGTTCTACAGCGAAGATGACGAAGGCATTAGTACCGATGATTTGATGCTGGCCACTGGTCGTAATTCCCTTGAAGTACAGAACATGTTACGCGATTTGGACCGATTCAAACTGGTGTCAAACGACACTGAAATCGGCGTGACCTTATACCGTGATCCCGACACCACGGACCGACTGGAAGCTTTACGCAAATTGGAGGATGCGTTAATCGCCAGTTTGCGCGAGGCTGCACCTGATGCCGATCAAGAACAATGGCAAATACTCAACGTTCGGCGGCTCTGCGATACCTTGCGCCGAGATGCCGGCGTTGAACTGGAACCCGACAAGTTGTCGCGACTACTGAAATCGTTTGCCGAGGCCTTTGGCGGTGGTACCGGTCAGCGCGGTTTTTTCGCGTTGCGCCCAGCCGGACAAGATAATCGCTACCTAAAATTACAACGTAGCTGGCTAGACATCGACATCATCCGCCACAAACGCATGCGGCTGGCACAGGCCCTGGTCAATTATTTTGTTACGCACCGGCAAGGCAATAATCTGCTGGTTACCTGTAAACAAGGCGATTTAGAAGCCGCCTTGCAAGCTGATTTGACCTTGCAAGATCTGGATGTGCGCGACTGGAATGTAGCGTTGGCGGCGGCATTGATTTATTTGGACACCAACGAAGTATTACATTTGGCGCGCGGCAAAGCGGTATTTCGTGCTGCGATGAGTATCCAGCTCAATGCCGACGCCAGACGCAGGCAATTCAAAAAATCCGATTACGCCGAGCTTGCTCTGCACTACAAAGACAAGATTATCCAGGTGCATGTGATGGCGGAATATGCTCGCTTGGCGCTGAGCAAGATTCAAGCGGCAATGGCGTTTATCGTCGATTATTTCGGCATGGACAGAGACGAGTTTGTGCATCGCTACTTCGCTGGTCGCCAGGATATTCTGGAAATGGCTACTACCGAGGTCGCGCATCGCCGCATTCTGACCGATCTACAAAACCCGGAACAACAAGCCATCGTGGCTGCGCCGCTGGAAGGCAGTCACTTGGTATTGGCAGGTCCTGGTTCAGGTAAAACCAAAATCATCGTGCATCGCGTCGCCTGGTTACTGCGTGAATGTATGGTGCCGCCGGAAGACATTATGGTGCTGTGCTACAACCGCTCGGCAACTATAGAAATTCGACGACGCTTATGGGCATTGGTCGGTGCCGATGCTGCTGGCGTGACGGTGCAAACTCTGCATGGATTGGCATTGCGATTAACCGGCACCAGTTATGTAGTTGCCGCCGAACGCGGCGAAAGCGTCGACTTTTCAGAGGTAATTAAAACCGCCACAGCACAATTGAGAAAATCCGACCTCGGTGACGACATCGGCCCGGCTACTCAACGCGACCGTTTATTATCCGGCTTGCGCTATCTGCTGGTCGATGAATATCAGGATATCAACGCCGAACATTACGATCTGATTAGCGCATTGGCCGGACGTTCGCTAAATAGTGAGGAAGACAAGTTGTCATTGCTGGCAGTGGGTGATGACGATCAAAATATTTATGCTTTTGGCGGTGCTAATGTCCGTTTTATCAAACAGTTCAGCCACGATTATCAGGCCAACACTTATTATCTAATCGAGAATTACCGCTCGACGACAAATATCATCAACTGCGCCAATCGAGTTATCGCTCCAGCACGGGAGCGCATGAAAACCGAACACGCGATTAGAATCAATCATGCCCGACGCAACGTCGCGGATGGCGGCGATTTTACCGCATTGGACAGTTTGGCTCAAGGGCGAGTCCATATCATCGAATCACCACCGCACATCTCCAGTGAGGTCCAAATCGCGCTCGCCGAGCTATCGAGACTGAATGCTTTGGAAAATTCAGGTCAACCAAGTCAATGGGGACGCTGCGCGGTAATTGCCAGACATTGGGATGCACTGGAACCGATGGCGGCATTATGTCGGCAACAAGGTATTCCGATGAAGCTAATGCGAGAAAAATCCCAACACAATTTATACAACACGCGGGAAGGTCATCACCTACTGACACTGTTAAATAATCAGCGCCACAAAGCTCGGAAACTTCGAATCCTGTTACGCTGGGGATCGCTGTCACGTTGGTTCAGGGGCTGCTATGGACAAAGTGTTACCGATCTAATCAAGCACCCGTATCGTGCAATGTTGGCGCAATTTATTATCGAACTTGAGTCTGCGACACCGGGCAGCCAGCTAGTAATCACAGATGTGATCGACGCATTGTATGAATTTGGTTCCGGCTGCCAAGCTGCGGCTAGCGATAATCGTCATGCTCCGATGTCGTTACTAACAGCACACAGCGCCAAAGGCTTGGAGTTCGATCATGTGCTGATTTTGGACGCGGGCGGCTGGCAGCAGAACAATGATGATGAGCGGCGCTTGTTTTATGTCGCAATGACCCGCGCCCGTAAAACGTTAACCTTATGCTCAAGGTTAGGCGGGCGACATGCATTTATCCGTGATTGCGAAGATCTCTGTCTTAAATCGCAACCCAATCTTAATTTAGAAAATAGCCAGTTGAATCAACGTATTTTAATCACTGACCAAGCCGATGTTGTGCTGTCATGGCCCGGCTATTTTGCGCCGGATAAGCCTATTCATAAAGCCATAGCAAACCTGGAGTACGCTAATAAATTGATCTTACGCGTCAGAAGTGATGGTCAATCGGGTTGGGAAATTGCCGATGCAAACGGTGTAACAGTAACAAGAATGGCGCAGGCATTTCAGCCGCCCAAAGGCGAAATCATCGCAGTGCAAGTTGCAGCGATTCTGGTAAGACAAGCAAAACAAGGAAATTTAGAAAAATTGCGTTGCGCGAATTGGGAGCTGGTGTTGCCGGAGATTGTTTATTTGCCGGGCACGGCGGATGCTGGATAAAGATCCAAAGAAGTTTTTTGGGCAAAAAAAACCGCCACAAGTGGCGGTTTTTTTTCGAACGGCGGGAAAGCTTAGTTAGCTGACCAAACCAATTCAACACGACGATTCAATTCACGACCTTCTTGAGTGCTGTTGTCAGCAACAGGAAGTTTTTCGCCATAGCCTCTTGCAGACAATCTGTTAGTGACACCTTTTTGTTTCAGGTAGTTAACAACTGATTGCGAACGGCGTTCTGACAATTTTTGGTTGTGCGAGTCAGAACCTTCACTGCTAGTGTGACCATGAACTTCGATGTCATTCTTTTGTGGGAAATTAATCAAGTTTTGTGCAACGCTATCTAGGATAGATTTTGCGTTTGGTGTCAATACTGCTGAATCAACCTTGAAATTAACACCTTTCAATTCCAAGCTTACTGGGCAACCGTTAACATCAACTTTGGCGCCAGCAAGAGTGCCTGCACAAGCATCGTTACAATCATTAACGCCGTCGTTATCGCCATCCAGAGTTGAGCAGCTTGGTGCTGGAGCAACAACTGCTGCTGGAGTAACAGGCACATCAAGTTTTGGCGCTGCGTGGTGTTTTGCGCCCAATGGCACAACAAAACCAACGTTAACAACTAAATCATGGAATTCATCAGTGCCAGGTTGTAATTTGGCATTGAAGTTGTTGTTGTAACGATAACGAACGTCACTACGGATTAAGAAGTTGTCATGCAATTCGTAAGTAAAACCTGCACCCGCTTCACCGATAAAGCCTACGCCGCTGTCGCCATTGGTACTGCTGTTCATCGCACCTAAACCAAGTACGGTATACGGTGAGAATTTGTCACGGAAAATGAAGTATTGCGCATCAGCAGTACCACCGGTTAAATCCCAACGACCATTACGACCGCCGTCAGTGCTTAAACCTTGATAAAAACCTTTCAGTTCAACATTAAAATGTTCATTGATGATTTTACCAACGCCTAAACCGCCGCCCCAGCCGCCTTTCGCATCACGATCGCCGCCTGGTTGGATAAAGCTGCCAAAAGGCGCAACGTACCATCTGTCATCTTGGAAATCACCGGCTTGAGCGGCTAAAGAAAGCATGCTTGTACTGGCGACTGCCAATGCAATTAAATGTTTTTTGATCATGTTAAGGTCCTCATGAGCGAAATAAAAATGGGAATGGGAAATCTACTTAAACTAATAACTTTCGACTCCCTACGGGGTTAGATTTTAATAGAAGTTACTGTTACAGCCTATTGATTTTTTTGACTATCCAGACATAACAGGGATCGTTTTTAACTGAAAAAAACCTAATAGATTCCTAACAATACCCCCAATGCCTTGTATTTACTGGCATTAGAATTTTTACACGGCATTTGCTTTCATGCAACAAAAGGTTGTAAAGAAACCACGTATTTACAGTTAACCCAGGCACTACTTGCCGGATAAATCGCACAATAACTGACGCTAGAAGCAAAAAGACCTTAATTGCAGCGACTAATTACAAATCCTTTTGCTCGGAAAACGGCAACTAAAACTACTGCCTTTACTTAATTCACTGGTGATTTGCAATTTACCGTCATGGCGCATTAAGACATGTTTAACAATCGCCAGACCTAAGCCAGTGCCGCTGATTTTTTTATCGCGCTTAACTTCGGCTCGGTAAAATCGTTCGGTAATACGGGGTATGTCTGCAGAAGTAATACCTTCGCCAACATCAATAACATCGAGAACAACCTCAGTTTCCGAGCGGTACCAACTCACCTTAACAACCGCTTTTTCTGGTGAGTATTTCAAGGCATTCTCTATTAGATTGGTAAAGGCACTACGCAATTCATGTTCATCACCCATGATATGAACATCAGTCAGCAACGTTAATTGAATGCGATTACCAATTTCCGCCAATGCATCACCTTCGTTGCAAATTTGATTCAACAACGAAGGTACGTTTACGCACACTGTTTTTCTTTGTTGCGTCTCCAAGCGGGTTAATAGCAGCAGATCATCGACAAGATGTTGCATGCGTTCGGTTTGTCCTTGCATTTGTTGTAAGGACGCGGTCAATAGCGGCGATTGGCCCTCGTCAATATCCTGCAAAGTTTCCAGATAACCTCTTAGCACCGTTAATGGCGTTCTAAGTTCATGCGAGACATTCGCAACAAAATCCTTGCGCATGTTTTCGATTATTCTGACTTGCGTGACATCCTTAGCAAGTAACAAACGTAAACCCGCACCATAGTTGACAATTCTGACTTCCAGCGTAATGCGTTTATTAACCGGTGAGGGTAAAAAAACCACTTCGCTATAATTTTTTACCCTTAAATATTCAATAAACTCCGGAAAACGAATCAGATTGGGAATGCGCTGCCCCCGGTCAGTTTGCTGTAAACCAAACACATCTCTTGCGGCTTTATTGGTCCACTGAATTTCATCATTCTGCCCCAACACCACTGCCGCATCAGGCAGAGCTTCAGTGGATTGACGAAATTGATCGATTATTTTGCTTAGCTTTTTTTTACGACGTCGTTCATTTTTGCGGAGACGATAAACGTGGAAATAAATTTCCTCCCACACGCCTTTAATTTTCGGATATTTACCGCGGCCACCGGTTTTGATCCAATGTTCAAAACGGTTAATTTGATAAAGTTGGTAGATTAAGAAATAAAGTGCCAGCAACAACATTAACGGCAAAAATAAGCCGGTGGCTACACCGACAATTGATACCACTAACAACAGTAGTAGTGCGTTAATTATCTCTTTTTGCCAAACTTCCATAATATTTATATCCCAGAAACAACATCCTAAGTGACGTCAACGGTAGAACCTAAATCCAACAATGAAAACCGATAGCCAAATCCTCTGACTGTTTGCACTAAATCTTCCCGGCCGTATTCGCCGAGAATTTTTCGTAAGCGTCGAATATGGACATCAACAGTACGCTCTTCAATATATACACTGCGTCCCCAGACCTGATCCAGCAACTGCGTGCGATTAAATACCTTATCAGGATGCGTCATAAAAAATTGCATCAGTCGAAACTCAGTCGGACTCACATCCAGCTGTTTATCCCCAATACTAAGCCGATGCTGTTCGCTATCCAATACCAAATCACCCAACGTAATGGAACCGTCACCTTGTATTTTACTGGTTCTACGCAGCACTGCACGAATACGTGCCACCAACTCTTTGGGAGAAAACGGCTTGGTCATATAGTCATCTGCACCGACTTCCAAGCCTCTGACTTTATCTTCTTCTTCGCCACGAGCGGTTAACAAAATAATTGGAATATCTTGGTATACCGGTTCTTTTTTGAGCCGTCTGGCCCATTCGACACCGCTAATCCCCGGTAACATCCAATCCAGAAGAATCAAATCCGGTACACATTCATCTAAAGCCACAGCCGCTGCCTGTGTATCTTGTGCTGCCATTGCCTTAAAACCAGCCTGCTCCAGCACCATAACCAACATAGACCGAATAGCATCTTCATCTTCAACCACAAGAACATTAAAACTGGACATAAATTCACCAAATAGAGAGACGGCGCATTTTAACAGTGTCCATGTTACCTTTTTGTGACAGCCAAATTACAATCATTCAGCGTTTTTAAGTTGATACTGCTCAGCGATGGGGCTTTTAATTTTCAAACTATTATCAAACAACGCATTGCATTGCTCTTCCAAAACACCGCCAATTACCCTGCCCTGACGAAACGGCGTCTGCGCCATCACATCAACCGCGCGAATATTGATTTGCCACCAATTATGTTGCTGAAGATAAGGAATAGACGTTCCATAGTACACATTACCGATACCCGCCCAAACAATTGCACCTTGGCACATCGGACAAGGTTCTGCAGTGGTGTATAGATCGAATTCCTGCCAATCTGCTAAACGGTGAGTTTGTGCGCAATGGTTAATAGCGACTATCTCACCATGAAAAACAGGATTCATCGCGGACTGGTTAAAACCCTCCGCGACAATCTCGCCACTGTTTCGGTTAACTATCACTGCACCAAACGGTAAGTCAGGCACCTGCAATGCCAGTTCAATCGCCCGGCGCATATATTGTTCATGGTTCATTTGAAAGCCCTTTTTGCCGCCTATTATCCTACAAAAAAACTGGACTCAGCTTTAGATTATCTGCATAGTTGCCCTGTGATACTAGGCCAGGAGCTGACCTGCTAGACATCACAACCATCTTAATAACTATAAATTTGGAGACTATTCATGAGTATATTAAAAGAATTTAAGGAATTTGCAGTCAAAGGCAATGCCGTTGATATGGCGGTAGGTATTATTATTGGCGCCGCGTTCGGCAAGATTATATCGTCGATGGTCGCAGACGTAATCATGCCGCCGATTGGCTTATTGGTTGGCGGTGTTGATTTCACTAAGCTGGCTGTCACGCTCAAAGAAGCTGAAGACAAAATACCGGCTGTCACTCTTAATTACGGAAATTTCATCCAAACAACTGTCGACTTTACCATCATTGCTTTCGCCATTTTTATGGTCGTTAAATTGCTCAACAAACTTAAAAAAGAGGAAGTAGCAGCTCCTGCGCCTGAGCCAGGTCCAAGCAAAGAAGAGTTATTGTTGACAGAAATCCGTGATTTACTAAAAGAAAAAAATAAGCAAGACGCCAGTTAAAATTAACGTCTTGCTCTGATTGCGGCCTCATATCACCGCAGTCAATGGGTATCGCGATATTTAGTTTCGGGATACCCAATTAAATCAAGCTTTTACAAACTCCATTTCACCATCAACCACATCCACCTTAATGGTGTCACCGGCGATAAAATTGCCTGCAAGTATTTCCTGTGCCAGAGGATTTTCCAACTGATGCTGAATGGCTCGCTTCATCGGCCTTGCGCCATACACCGGATCAAAACCAGCTTCACCCAATAAATCCAGGGCTTGATCGGTGATTACAAAACCAATATCACGCTCTGCTAAACGACCGCGCAGATAATCGATCTGAATTGCAGAAATCGCCCTAATTTGGCTGCGGCCCAGCGGATGAAATACCACCACATCATCAATACGATTAATAAACTCAGGCCGGAAATGTCTACTGACAACCGTCATCACCGCAGCCTTCATTTCGTCGTAATTGGCTTCTCCGGATAATTCCTGAATGCGGTCAGAACCCAGGTTGGATGTCATCACAATCACGGTATTTTTAAAATCAACCGTTCTGCCCTGCCCGTCGGTCAAACGGCCGTCATCCAACACTTGCAATAAAACATTGAAAACATCCGGATGCGCTTTTTCAACCTCATCCATCAAAATCACCGAATACGGTTTGCGTCTTACCAACTCGGTCAAATAGCCGCCTTCCTCATATCCGACATAGCCGGGAGGCGCACCGATCAAACGCGCGACCGAATGTTTTTCCATGAATTCGGACATATCGATACGCACCATGGCATCGGTAGTATCAAACATAAACTCAGCCAAGGCTTTGCACAATTCGGTTTTACCCACCCCGGTAGGTCCCAGAAACAAAAACGAACCATTGGGACGGTTAGGATCAGACAACCCGGCTCTGGAACGGCGTATTGCATTACTTACCGCCTTCAGCGCCTCATCTTGCCCGATCACACGCTTCGCCAATTGCTCTTCCATATGCAACAATTTGTCGCGTTCGCCTTCCATCATTTTCGACACCGGAATGCCGGTCCACTTCGACACCACTTCGGCAATTTCTTCTTCCGTAACTTTGTTGCGCAACAAGGTCATTTTTTGCGCTTCAACCGGAGTATCGCTGATAAGTTGTTTTTCCAGCGCAGGAATAATGCCGTACTGCAATTCAGACATACGCGCCAAGTCATTGGTACGGCTGGCCGCTTCCAACTCGGTTTTGGCATGTTCCAATTTTTCTTTAATGGATGCCGAACCTTGTAAAGACGCTTTTTCCGCTTTCCAGATTTCTTCCAAATCGGAATATTCTTTTTCCAATTCTGAAATTTCTTCTTGCAAGATTTCCAAGCGTTTTTTAGATGCGGGGTCAGATTCTTTTTTCAACGCCACTTGCTCTATTTTCAGCTGAATCAAGCGCCGATATAGCTTGTCCATTTCTTCAGGCTTGGAATCGATTTCCATACGAATCCGGCTGGCGGCCTCATCAATTAAATCAATCGCTTTATCGGGCAATTGCCGGTCAGAAATGTAGCGATATGACAACTGAGCCGCTGCGACAATTGCCGGGTCAGTAATATCAACGCCGTGATGTACCTCGTACTTTTCTTTTAAGCCGCGCAAAATGGCAATGGTGTCTTCGACACTGGGCTCATCGACCAATACTTTTTGAAAGCGTCGTTCTAATGCTGCATCTTTTTCGATATATTTACGATACTCGTCGAGCGTGGTCGCACCCACGCAGTGCAGCTCACCACGCGCCAATGCAGGCTTTAACATATTACCGGCATCCATTGCACCTTCGGCCTTACCGGCGCCGACCATAGTATGCAATTCGTCGATAAACAGAATCACCTGGCCTTCTTGCTTAGCAAGATCATTCAACACCGCTTTCAGGCGCTCTTCGAACTCGCCGCGAAACTTGGCCCCGGCAATCAACGCCGCCATGTCCAATGACAACACTTGTTTGCCTTTTATCCCTTCGGGAACTTCGCCATTTACTATACGTTGCGCCAGCCCTTCGACAATTGCCGTTTTACCCACACCAGGTTCGCCGATTAACACCGGATTATTTTTGGTGCGACGCTGCAACACTTGAATGGTTCGGCGAATTTCATCATCGCGACCGATCACTGGATCAAGCTTGCCCTGTTCGGCACGTTCGGTGAGATTGATGGTGTATTTATTTAAGGCTTGGCGTTGGTCTTCGGCATTGGCGTCATCAACCGCCTGGCCGCCGCGCATCGCATCGATGGCTTGCTCTACTTGTTGCTTGTTAACACCGGCTTTCTTCAACGTGTCTTGCAACAAGCCTTTTTCTTCAAACACCGCCAGCAAAAACAACTCGCTAGAGATAAATTTGTCATTGCGTTTTTGCGCCAGTTTGTCGGTTAAATTTAACAGTCTCGACAATTCGTTGGAGATTTGCACATCGCCACCCGATCCACTCACCGTGGCAATGCGGCCAAGTTCTTTGGTCAAATCGGTGCGCAACGCACTGGTATTCACACCCAGTTGCGTCAGCAATGGTTTAACGCTACCGCCTTCTTGGTCCAGCAACGCAAGCATGGTGTGTACCGGCTCAATAAATTGATGATCTTTGCCTAAAGCCAAGCTTTGCGCATCAGCCAATGCTGCTTGGAACTTGCTGGTTAATTTATCCATCCGCATAGGTTTACCTCGGGTTTTGTATTTAAGTTACTGTCAACATTGGGACCGACTAGGGCTATTTCAAGCCAACCTTACAATCATCAAGCTTAAATAGATCCTGCTATCCATCAGTCGACAAAACTGACATAAATTGCTGCTAACAATAAGATGAATCTGTGATGCGTTTATTAGTTGAATTTACGTGCGAATAAGCTCAGCTTTAGAGCCATTACCATCAATTATGAGGTTCTACAGCCAAAAACAGCAGAAAGGCTAAACCGGTGATTTAAACCTTTTGATGGGAAATTAACTACCCCAATAAGTTAGTAGGCTACAGCACTGCATTCAGGCAGTTCATATCTATACGATCTTTATCTCTGACGACTTCGATGTTATCCGGCAGCTCATCGGCATGTTCATTAAGCCAATTATCCAAGTGATGACCAATATGCGTCAGGAGCATTTTTTTCGGCTGAATATCGGCAAAAATAGCCAACGCAAGATTGATGTCATTATGATTTCTAGGTGGCTGATTCATGGGGGGAAAGGAGCAATCCAGCACCATTAAATCGGGCTTCCAATAGTGTAAAAAAGCCTTGGTTTTTCTAGGTAAACCCACTGTGTCAGTCAGATAAGCCAATTTACCGGACGCATGTTCAAAACAGTAACCCAAGGTTATTTTAGAGTGCACCAAGGGTACCGGCGTCACTTGTAACCCGGCTAACTCAAAGGTGTCGAAGGGTAATAAGCTCCTGAAATCCAGAATGCCATGGTTTTTATGTAAATCCCCCAAGCCTTCTGTGTCATCAGGGCCATAAACAGGTAACGACTGTCCCACGCCCCAACGCAAAGGAAACAAACCCTGCACATGGTCGGGGTGATAATGTGTCAACAGTATGCTATGCAAGGTACCGTTTGGAAAACGGTATTTCAAATCCGGCAAACCGGCATCAAGCAGGATTTTATGCGGTCCAACCTCTAACAATGCGGAACAGGGCTCACGCCGGAAGTTGATATTAAAGGCCGCTTTTACGCAAATCTCGCACATGCAGCCATGCACAGGCACACCCGGCGCATTGCCGGTACCCAAAAATCTTATATTCAACGTTTCTCGGCCTTCAATACGCTCAATTGGATCCATTAACACCTGATTGTGTTGTCATTAATAAGTTGATAAAGGCCGCCCCGCTTTCATCCAACCGGCCATCGTTATCCAACAACGTAACATTAGGATGACAAATGCGGTTAAACAATGTCGCCCGTTCCAGGCGGCGCTCAATTTCAGCATCGGTTTCCCGTTGTCTGTTCTTAAGACGTTCTCGCAATACTTGAGTTGATGTTCTGATTAGAATTACCACTAGACCAGGCTCTTTTTTCAATGCTATAGGCAAATACTCGCGGGAACCGTTGATGACGACATTAAACCCTTGCGCTAACCAAAAGTTGATTTCCTTGCCGATACCATAACGAAGGCCGTGACTGTCCCATTGCATGGCAAAAAAACCCTGCCTTTCCTTAGCTGCAAATTCCGCTTCGCTTAAGTAGATATGGTTTTCACCCACCAACTCCGGTTGCCGAGTGATATAGCGATGCGCAAATATTATTTTTTCCCGCTCGCTAAGCTGCGCTCGGGCATATTGCATCAGCGTATCTTTACCCGAACCGGATGGACCGATCACATAAAACAAGCGTCCCTGAGACATTACGCGCCTCCGTAAAGCGCTTGATATACAGGCTGGCCGTTTACCCAAGTTTGTCTGGTTTGTGGATAAGCCTCTACAAAATCAACGCATACCAGATCAGCGCGTTTGCCCACGGCAATTTCACCGCGATCAGCCAAGCCCAATGCCTGGGCAGGATTCAGGCTGACCAGTTGCACCGCTTCGGGCAAACTCAACACGCCGCGCTGCTCCAGCAAAAATACCGCCGCTAATAAACTAGCCGGAGCATAATCCGAGCACAAACAACTGGCTACGCCGTGTTCTATCGCATCCTGCGCCTTCATGGAGCCGCTTTGGCTTTTGCCGCGGAGGATATTCGGCGCGCCCATGATGGTGCGCATACCATGTTCGATAGCGTAGCGGGCGGTTTCCAGATTGATCGGAAATTCGCTGATATGTACGCCTAGCGCCTTGATTTCCGCTACCTTATCCGGGCAGTCGTCGTCGTGGCTGGCGACATGGACGTTTTTGGCGTGTGCATGGGCTATCAATTGTTTGACACGGATTTGCGCGGCTTCCGCCTGGGCTAGTTTGTCATCAATGATGGCTTGCGTTTCAGCTGCGGTTTTTTGATAACTTTTTTGCAAGTAATCTTGATAAGCGCGCATGTCCTTGAACTGGCCTTGTCCGGGGGTGTGATCCATGATCGACAGTAAATGCACACTGTCTTCATCCAACAATTCCAGCAACACCGGCAAGGCGGTGGGGTCGGTGATTTCATAACGGGTGTGGACGCGGTTATCGACCAGACCTTTGCCGTTAAAGGCGTGAATAGCGCGGACGATGTCAGCCGCCATAGCATTATTGCGCAGCCCCAATTCGGCATTGGCGAATGATAATGAGTGAAATACCGTGGTAATGCCCGCCGCAGCGTTGCGCTTGTCGGCCTGGGCAATGGCGAATTCCAATGGAAAATGCACATTAGGGCGAGGTTCGATGTCTTTTTCCAAGGCATCGGCATGCAGATCGATCATGCCGGGGAGCAAATAACGATTGCCTAAATCGATGCTTTGCGCCGCTTTGACGGCACTGGGATTGATAGCGGTGATTTGGCCGTCTTCGATTAGCAGGCTGGCCTGGTCCATTACCTGGTCGGCTAAAACCAGGCGCGCGTTGGTAATGTGATATTGCATTAAAACTCCTAAAATTCATTTTTTGTAGGATGTGCTGAGGTACGAAGCGCATCAGACGGCGATTTGTCGGGAAAGATGCGCCTCCTATCGTCAGCACATCCTACGGTTCTAGACATTCACAACCGGCACCATCAACTCCACCACTTCATCCGCCATGCGCTTAACCAAATCGGCATGGTGAAAAATTGCCAGCATTCCGGTGCCTTGCTCTTTTTTACGCTGAATCAAGTTCACCACGCGGTCGGTGGTTTTGGCGTCCAAACTGGCGGTGGGTTCGTCCAGCAGCAACAAACGCGGAGAGGCAATCAGCCCGCGCGCCAGATTGACCCGTTGTTTCTCGCCGCCGGAAAAGGTGGCGGGCGGCACTTCCCATAAGCGTTCCGGGATGTTCAGTTCCGCCAATAACTCCGCCGCTCGCGCCCGACCTTCCTGCTTGTCTACGCCTTGCCGATATAAAGGCATCGCCACCACATCCAGGGTTTTTTGCCGAGGTAAGGTGTGTAAAAACTGGGTGACAAAGCCGATTTCTTCGCGGCGCAATTCCAGAATCTGGTGCTCCAAGGCCAGCGCCAAATCCAGGGTTACACCGGCCGCCGTTTCATACAACAGCCGTCCGCTGCTGGGTAGATAGGTGCGGTAAATGCTTTTTAGTACCGATGATTTACCCGCGCCGGTAGGGCCGATTAATGCGGTCAGTTTGCCCGCATAGACCGTCAGATTAACCTGCGACGACGACGGAATGACTTTGTTTTGCTCATGCAGAAAAAAAGTCTTGGACAGGTTTTCGACGCTCAATAAGGGTTTTCTAGTCATTGTCTTGCTCCTTATAGCGCCGAAGCGACCAGTTGTTGAGTATAGGCGTGTTGCGGGTCTTCCAGAATCTGGTCGGTCAGCCCCCTTTCAATTACGCGTCCGTATTTCATCACCAAGGTGCGCCCAGCCAAAAGCCGGATCACGCCCAAATCGTGGGTGACCACAATCATTGCGGTGTTCAGTTCCGACTGGATTTCCAGAATCAAATCCAGAATTTTTGCCTGCACCGATAAATCCAGACCGGTGGTGACTTCATCCAGAAGCAGCAACGGCGGTCGGGTTGCCAGTGCTTTGGCGATTTGCACCCGTTGCTGCATGCCGCCGGAAAAGTTTTTCGGTAGTTCGTCCATGCGTTCGGTCAACACCTCGGTACGCGCCAGCAATTCACGGGCACGTTCGCGAATCTCGCTGTAGTTCATCACCTGGCTCATCAATAAGCGCTCGGCGATATTGCCGCCCGCCGAGATGTCGAAATTCAGTCCCAGATTGGGATTTTGATAAACCATGCCGAAACGGTGATTGCGCAGGCTGCGGCGTTGTGCTGGATTCAGCTTGAATAAAGGCTTTTGTCCGCTGTCGTCAAAAAAAGTGGCGCTGCCGCCGACCGGCATTTGGTCAAAATACAGGCATTTGACCGCCGTCGATTTACCGCTGCCGGACTCGCCCATAATCCCTAAAATCTCACCTTTGTATAAATCGAAACTCAAATCGTGCAAGGCGACAATACTGCCGCAATGCGGGCAGATATTGGTTTCAAAGTCCGGACCGGTGCTGGCAAAGCACAAATCACAGCCCGGCCCGTACACTTGCGACAGGCCCTTTACTTCCAGAATCTTATCCATGCGCTAACTCCTGCTGTTGCTCGCAATAATCGCTGTCGGAACATTGGTAAACCCGCGCGCCTTGTTCATCGATAAACTCATCCAAAAAACTTGTCTTAGAACCGCACAGCTTGCAGGCTCTGCGCTCGCCGTGGCTGTCGGTAAAATCCTCAATGCGGAACGGTACATCATCGAACGCCAAAGGCTCGGCCAAACAATGCGGCGGTACCGCGTAGATCTTTTTCTCCCGCCCCGCGCCGAACAGAATCAAGGCTTCGGAATGATTCAGCCTGGGTACGTCGTAACGCGGTATCGGCGACGGGTCTATGATGTAATGGCCGTTGATGCGGGTCGGGTAACGGTGGGAAATGGTGATTTCATCGAATTTGACGATGTCTTCGTACAACTTCACCAACAACCGCGAATAATCAGCCTCGCCGTGCATGATCTTGCGCTTGTCCTCGCTGGGTTCGACAATCACCAGCGCATCCGGATACGGTACTTGCAGCACCAGAATCTGGTCGGCGCGTAGCGGCTGTTCCGGAATGCGATGGCGGGATTGAATCAGCGTCGCTTCTTGCAAACGGGTGGTGGTATCAATGCCGGGGCAAGTCATTTCAATGAATTTGCGCAAATTGACGGCGTTGACCGAATCATCCGAGCCTTGGTCGATGACTTTCAAGGTGTCATCGGCGCCGATCAAAGCCAGCGTCAATTGCAAACCGCCCGTACCAAAGCCGCGTCCCATCGGCATTTCCCGTGAGGAATAAGGCACCTGATAACCGGGTATACAAATGGCTTTAATCACGCTGCGACGGATTTCGCGCTTGGCGTATTCGTCCAGAAAGGCGAAATTGATGCCGTTACTCATGACCGGCCTCCTGTTTTTGTTGGGTGGTTCTGAGTCGGTCCATGTCCGACTGGAAGGTGACGTAATGCGGCATTTTGTAGTGCGAGGCAAAGCCCATCGAGTCGATGCCGTCCACATGCAGCAATACAAACTCCGGGTCTTCCGATGGGTTTTCCGCGCCGTCCTGCATGCCTTTTTGCAAGGCTCTATCCAGAATCGCCATGGAAATCGCTTTGACCTCGTTATGGCCGAAGCACGCACCGTAACCTAAGGTAAAGGTCGGCACTGATTTATTGTCGTCGCCCTGATACATGGCGACTACTTCGCATTCGGTCATCAATACTTCACCTACTTCGGTTAATTCACCGCTAATTGGATGCGGCAGCATGACCGGTAAATAACCCACTCGCAGTTCCGCCACGGTCGGATGCACATCGCCGTAACCGCGCATGTTGGAATAAGCAATCGCCAATAACGAGCCGGTTTCGCCGCGTGCCATGGTGGCTAAAGCTGCCGAACGCGGCACTGGAAAAATCAGCGGTTCGCGGGTAATGTCAAACGGCTGTTCACGCGCGGCTTGATTGACCTGCGGCAACAAACCTTCGGCGCGCAGACTGTCCAGCACTTTCGGGAAGGAATCCGCCCCCGACTGTTGTGGCAAACCGGCCAACAACGTTTTAGCGATGGCTTGAAACTGCTCGGGACTTTCGTTGAGCAAGTCCATGCGCAAAAGGCGCAAGGCATAATCGGTGGTCGGCCCCAACATTTGCCCGCCGGGAATATCCTTGAACGATGCGGAAATCCGTCGAATCAGCCGCATGTTACTGGTGTCATGCACCGGCGTTTCCAGCAAGCGCGGTTTGGTGGAACGGTAGGCGCGCAAGGCAAAACTGGCTTCCAATGTATCACCCAAACTTTGCTTGATCGCCAGTGATGCGAGTTGCGGATGGTACAAACCGCCTTCCGACAAGATACGGCTGTGTAAGAAATAAAGCTGTTTTTCGATGGTGTCGGTATCTAACGGCCTCGCGGACTCGCCTTGGCGAGTGCGCAATAATTCCAATGCATCGGCGGCGCCGTCAATAGCTCGGCCACCGCCTTTAATGGCAACATAACCCATTAGTCGATCTCCTTGATAAGTGTGGTCCTGGGCAAGGCTAAAATGCCTTCCGCGCTGGTCAACAACAGGTCTACACCTAGAGGGAAGGCACTATTCCAGTGTCTGCGACGCGTAAACCAGGATTTGTTTAGACCTTGCGGGGCGATCTGGATGGCGTGTTGAATGCCGGGACCAGTCAGTTGATAGTGGCTGTCGCCGCCGCTCAAGGCATCGAGTGTCAGCACCAAGGTGGCACCGTGTTCGGGACTGGCCAGGGTGCCTAAGTTCGGTTCAAAATCCACCGCTCGTGAGCCTTCACAAACAATAAAAGCTGCCTGCTCCGGGGCGGCAGACTTAATCTGCAAGCGCAGCCAATCGCTATTGTCGAGCAGTTGATGCGGGTCGGACAGACTACTTTCGCCATCAACCAAGGTAGCAAGTACAGCTATTGCACTGTGACTATTTGATACAGGCAAGACATTGATTTGTCCCGGTCTGGAATAAGCGTCTACCAAACAGCGGAAAGTAGCTTGTTGAAATTCAGGTTGCCAAATCACATCAATCATCGTCCTGCTCCGTTGCGTTAAGTAAGGCAAAATCCACTCGAGTTTTCGCCAGCATGGCCTTGCGCAGTTGCTGTTCTTGAGTCAGTGCGGCCATGCCGATTTCCACCAGCTGATAAAGCGCCTGCCAGCCGGGTAATTGATACGCCAATATCGCGTCACACACGGCCAATGCCTCAATCTTGTCTTGGTCGTCGTCCATCAGTTGCGCGGCGCCCTGGTATTCCTGCTGGTCTTCGGTACGGATGCTGACCCAGGCACTCGCCAGCGGAATTTCGCCCAAAAAGTACGGATCATTAAAAGCGCTGTCGCGTAATTGCAGCATCCCTAAGCCGGTTTGCGGCAATTGCACCGGGGTAATGGTCCAGCGGGTAGTCATCTCATTGAGTACCGCCGTGAGTTGTTTTGTGGACTGGGTGGCCAAGGCCCGTGGCCAGTCGTGTCGTTTGATTTGCATTAGTTCAAGACCTTTCTAATCCAGGATGACAGGTTGTCGATCACGATAATCGTGAGCAAAATAATGATGATCAGTGCTGAAGCTTGGTTGTATTTAAACAGGCGTAAGGCGTCATGCAATTCCAAACCGATGCCGCCCGCGCCGACCAGGCCCAGCACCGCCGCCATGCGCACGTTGCGATCGAAAATGTACAACACGTTGCCCACCGATTCTCTGAGCATCGAAGGCCAGGCGGCAAACACAATTTTTTGGGTAAAACCGGCACCGACCGCCGATAGGGCTTCGTATTTACCGGCGGGTACCCGCTCCATGTTTTCCGCAAAAAACTTTCCCAAAAAACCAGCAGTATGTACCGCCAGCGCCAATACACCGGGTAGCGGCCCCAAACCCATGGAGCTGACGAAAATCAACGCCAGCAGTAAATCAGGCATGGCGCGCATGAAGTTGAGTAACTCTCTAGCAATGCGATAGATAAACGGATTGGGTGTCAGTTGCCGTGCTGCATACGGTGCTATCGTTGCAGCCATAATAAAAGCTAAGGTTGTCCCCCAAAATGCAGTCACCAAGGTTTGAATCATAAGATGTAGATAACTAGACATGTTTGATAAATTAGGCGCACCGTAACGACTCAGATACTCTCCCATGTCTGCAATGCCATAGACTAAATCCTGAAAAGCAACGTCTAAATCCCAGATAATCAGCCACAACAAGGCTAGTGCCAGCGATAGCCATAACGGAAACAAATTATGCGGTCTGGACGGGAGAGTTTTAATGGACATTGAGTATGCCTCCTAAGGCTTTCTGCCTAAATACATCAGACAGTCTGTCTAATAGCGTGACCAGTGCATAAATGGATAAAGCGATCATACCGATGCGCTCGTAATTGAATAAGCGCATGGACATCACCATGTCATAACCGATACCACCGGCGCCGACTAGACCTAAAATGGAGGCCGCGCGCAGATTGTGATCGAGAATGTACAGCAGTGAACCGATGAAATCCGGCACCGCCTGCGGCAGCATGGCGTACAAAATGCTTTGAAATTTAGTGCAGCCAGTCGACTCAAGGCCTTCAATGGCTTTGGCATCCACTACTTCGATGCTTTCAGCGATAAATTTGCCCATAAATCCTACGGTAACCAGTGATAACGCCATAATCCCAGGTAACGGCCCTAGCCCCAATGCCGAGACAAATACTAACGCCCACACCAACTCCGGCAGCGCGCGAATAAAGCTGAGTAAATCGCGGGTGATGCGGAAAATAATCGGGTGTGGACTGGCATTTTTTGCTGCCAAAACACCTAGCGGCATAGACAACAGTATCGCCAACGCGGTGGCAAGCAAGGTCATTTCGACAGTTTCCAGCATTTTTTTAGCCAGCTGCGGTACATAGTGCCAATCAGGCATCACCCATAAATTCTTGGTAAAATCGAGCATGCGCGGTATGGCATAAAATATTTTGTTGTATGACATATCCACTGTCGAAGCAGTCAAAAGCAGCACCGCCAGCGGCACTAACACACTCAATACTGCGATAAGCGGTGGTTTGCCGTTAGGTGTAGGCCAATACCAACTCAGCATCATGACTTGTCTCCTCGTAAGTGGTGCCATAGATTTCAGCCTGCTTGGCCTTAGTTAATTGCTCAGGGCTACCGTCAAAAACTAATGAGCCTGCATTCAAGGCAATGATGCGGTCAGCAAATTGTTTGGCGTATTCGACCTGATGCAGATTGACAATGACGGTAATGCCTTTTTCGCTGCAAATTTTTCGCAGCAATTTAAGGACCTCTTCGCTGGATTTGGGATCAAGGCTGGCAATCGGCTCATCAGCCAGGATCAGTTTGGGTTGTTGTGCCAAGGCACGGGCAATGCCCACCCGTTGTTGCTGGCCGCCGGAAAGCTTGTCGGCACGACTCCAGGCCTTGTCGAGCAAATCCACTTCCCGTAGCGCAGCTTCGGCAATCTGATAATCCGTTTTGGGAAACAGGTAAAACAAACTGCTTAGCCAACTGTGTTCCGCCAGACGGCCGACCAACACATTGGTCATTACGTTCAGTCGATCCACCAGATTAAACTGTTGAAACACCATGCCGACATGGGCGCGGATTTTGCGGTAGTTTTTTTTATTCAGGGTAACGCCATCAATGGTAATCTCGCCTTGCGTGGCGGGATCAAGAGCATTCATGGCTCTAAGCAATGTCGATTTACCGGCACCGCTAGGACCCAGCACGGCAATGAATTGGCCGGCCTGGATGTCCAAATTGATGTTTTTCAGTGCGCAATAACCATTAGGATAGGTTTTATGCACAGCTGTTAGTGAGATGTAAGCCATAAGGATTTTCCCTTGATCGAGCATAGGATGGGCTAAGCAACGCGCAGCCCATCGTTTGAGTAATGGGCTTCCTTTCGTCAGCCCATCCTGCATTTACTTAAGCATGTCTTCGCGCAACAAACCCAGCTCAGCGACCAAATCACGTATTTTTTGATAATCGGCGGGAGTGACGGCATCGTATTTGGCTAAATCACCGTAACCGGTCACTTTGATGTCGTTATGCGCATGTAAAATTGCCTCGCGAATCTGGGCTTTGGTGGCTTCCGGTAAGTCTTTGCGATAGGCCATCGGTGAACCAGGCAATGGATCGGAATACAGCAACACCCGGTTGGATTCTTTGCTGATCAGGCCTTTGCTCAGCATTTTGTCGTAAGTGATGTCGTTGTCGGCGGCGGCATCGACGGATTTGTTTTTAACGGCCATTTCGGCCGCATCATGTGAGCCGGCATAGGTAAATTGGCCAAAAAATTCTTTAGGCATTTGCCCGGTGGCCTGTTTAACCAGATACGTCGGAATCAAGCCGCCGGATGTCGACGCTGGATCGACAAAGGCCACGCTTTTGCCTTTCAGATCGGCGATGGTTTTAACGTCGGAACCTTCCGGCACCACAAACAAGGAACGGTAGGTAGACAAGCCGGTATCGGCGCGCACACCGACGGCAAAGGCTTCAGCATTGGCCTCTTTCTCGGCCAGCACATAAGACAGAGGCCCAAACCAGGCAATATCCACCCGACCTTTTTTCATGCCTTCGATAACACCGGCATAATCGGTGGCGGTAAAGACTTTAACGGGCTCGCCGGTTTTGGCTTCCAGATATTGGCGCATGGGCTCGAATTTCTGGATCATTTCTTCGTTGTTTTCAGCCGGAATCAGCCCCATCACCAAGCCTTTGGCTTCGGCGATGGTTTGTATGCCGGACAACACCAGTAAAGCAGCAATGAATTTTAGTTGTTTCAATTTCATCTGATTTTCCTTAAGTTTAAAAAAAGTGGTTACCAATTTAAGGCGGGACACTCTATAAGGCTTAACCGTTCGTCCTGAGCTTGTCGAAGGATGGACGGTTAAGCCGCTCATGGTTCGACAAGCTCACCACGAACGGCTCTTGTGCCCTTTAGGGTATAACCTGTGCTGTCCCACCTTAAGTTGATAGTCAAAAAATTATTCAATATTGATGGAGATTTGTGCGCGATCAGCTCTAAACCGCGCTAATGAATATTCAATCGGTTTTTGTGTCTTAACATCGACATTTACGGTTTTCACCCTTAGTACCGGTAAGTGCCTGGGCATAGCCAGCAACAAACCATCTTCATCTAAGGGCAAGGTAGCGCTTACCGTGCTGCCCAAGCGGACCGGTTTCAGCCCCATGTTTTTGAAGAACGCGTGCAATGAACCGGTTTCATAATCCCTGATGCCCTCGCCCAGGCGGGCAATTGGCAAATAGTGGGAGATCACACAAAACGGTTTATCATCGACTTTGCGCAAGGTTTCCAGCCATAACACCGCATCGCCTTCGGCAATTTGCAGCATCTTAGCCACATTGCCTTTGGCTTTGATTTCCAGTTTTCTCAGCAAGCGCGAATCGCTGGTTTTACCCAGCGCTTCCAGATTTTCAGTAAAGCGACTGTGTTTACCGATGGCATAATCCACCGGCGCATCCAGTACAAAAACCCCTTTGCCATGTACCCGTTCCACTAAACCCAAACTCACCAGCTCATCGATGCCCCGTCGTAAAGTGTGCCGGTTGACCGAAAAGCGATCTGCCAGCTCTTGTTCCGAAGGCAGGCAGTCACCAGCTTGGTAATGCTGCTGAATATCCTGCTGCAGCGTTTCAGCGATTTGCCTAAATATGGGTTTACCTTGTTTTCTGTCTAACATACTCATCTATACATATCTATATGACTTGAATGAGCCTATCGTAGCGTCTCAATATGACAAATGTATGACGGACAGAAAATTTCGCTTTAAAGCGTTGCGTCTTTAAAAGTTGACTTGTACTCGAGCATTAAGACCATCCTCGGAATTAAGCGATTTTCCGTTGGAAATGATGGCTTGATTGAAATCGGAACGGATGTAGTTAGTCAGAATTCGAACCTGTGGATTGATAACCCATTTAAGTCCAAGAGTGTAAGCATCCGCTTGATTAGCAAAGCCGTTTGACAGTCTACCGGTGCCAACTGCGTTATCGGCTTTAAAGTCTGAGGCATCCATATGACTGAATCTAAAGGCCAATTCCCAAGCGCCCCAACCACCTTTCATATCAAAATTACGCGTGGGGACAATATCGCCGAACGCATTCTGCTTACCAAAGAAATTGGCGTATTTTTCCCCGGTAATCAACCAATTTGCAGACACATAAAAAGCATCAATGTCACGATTAAAACGTTGCCCCGAGACTTTACCGTCGAAATTATTATTAACATATTCCCCCACCAGCTTTACTGGACCATGCGCTAATACGGTGGTTGCGCCGATACGCGATAGGTCAACACTAGGATCGGTAAAGCTATCCGCTTGAAAGAATTTAAGGCTGTTAGTTTCGGTGACAGCTCTTAACTGGTAATTAGCATCTCCAGGTTTGGTGGGCTGTTGCCCAAAGCTACCGGAAACACCAAAATGGTAGATACTGTCTTTATGCCCCAAGATAGGAGCGGCGTTATAGGAGAGATGCCCGAGAAAATCTTTGCCATCGACATCGCTGGTTTCATCAATGCCGGTGCTTTTTAAGCCGGCGTTGTTACGCAAACCGCCATTAACCACACCTAAGCCGTAGTACAACCCTTGAGTCGGGTTGCCATGTAACATCGCACCGCGATCCAGGCCGGGAATAAACTGCATCGCTATAGACCGCTCCATAAAATCAATGTTACGCGAGGAGGTTGATTCATTGACGCTGAACGGAAAACGGTATTGACCGAATTTAAATTGCGCCTCATCCCATAAATGCGCATTTATTTCTGCCCATACCAACTGTGGCGAACCTTGGAAAGAGCCGACTATCAAATACTCCCAGTTTTTATAGAGCTTACCCTGGGCATAAAGATAAGCACGGCGTATATCGAATCTATCTGCCGTTGCATCAGTATTGTTAAGAGTATTGTAAGAGTCCGCCTGAATCCGGCCATGGATCTCCATGCTGTGCTCACCATCATCGGTTTCCATTTTGAAGCCATTTTTAAACGTTAAACTGGCTGGAGCACCCTTGGCTGCTTTAGCCTTTTTTTCCTCAGGCGTCAGTGGTTTTTCTTTTTTGACGGGCTGTTCACCGGCGGCTGATAGTCTCAGTGCGCCATAAGCCTTCGAGTCGATAGCACCACTTTCATATAGCGCATCAATCAGTTTGATCATGGTGCCTTGATCAGAGGTATCCGGCTTTTTATCTTCAGCCAGAACTGGCGAAATTGCGAGTGAGCCTGCCATTGCCACACCTACGGCCGCTGCGATTTGTTTTTTTATCAACTGTTATCTCCCGTGAATTTAGTTAGGGCCGCCAGAAAATCTCTAAAAATTGCTTGCCATAACGCTACAGTAAATTTTTTAGCGTTATGGAAAGACAGAACATGTGTTTTTTTTAAAGTCTCTTTTAACGGCATCGCCAAGTTATCTATATAACTAGATATATCTAGTTGCAGCGAAATATACGCACGCTTCATGACAAATCAGTTAAATTTATATTAAGGTTTGATGACAAAAACAAAAAAGATGGCTTGCGTTAATTGTCCACAGAAAATGTTTAACGCTTTTGAATTAAAGGCTTGTTAAAACAATAAGATAGAAATTATGAGTTTGTTGTTTATACACAACAGAAGCATTTTTAGAAAACACGCGTAACAGAGAAGGCGTTGGAGGGGATGTAAATAATTCCGATACCAGCATGGAATACTGGCTTTAAATCTTGGAATGCTAGTTAATGCATTCAGCGTGTGTCGCGGCGATACACTGTCGTGAAACCGCCACCTTAAAATCTATCTACGCGTCTGCGTCCGCCACAAATTAACAATGTCTTCGACATCCAGATCATCCGGACCTTCGCGCCAGCTGGTGAAATAATCGACATCGTTACTTTTGGGTTCTGGGCTGGGCCGATAAATCTGTACTCGGGTCGGCAATGGCGCAGCCTCACCAAGCACCAAGGCTTCACCCCGGCCCAGTGAACTTAATATATCGGTTAAATCACCTTCAGCTTCCGGCACTAAGCCTCTGATATAAGCTTGATCGTCCGGGTTGGAAGTGCGCAGACAAATAAACGAACTGCATTGCGACAGCATGGTTTCCGATAATTCGGTAGGCCGTTGACTAACCACGCCAATAGACACACCGTATTTACGACCTTCTTTAGCGATGCGTTCCATCATTTTTTTGGTGCCTTCAAACTGCCCGCCTTTTTCTCTGGGAATATAGGCATGCGCTTCTTCGCAGATTAAGGTAATGGGAAATTCACGGCGGCGCGGGTTCCAATAATTAAATTCGTAAGCTAATCGGCCGACTTGTGCCGATATTGCCGGCCTAACATCAGTCGGCACTGCACTTAAATCAACGACGGTGATATTGGCTTTTTTATCGCCCAGACCAACAAACTGGCGTAATAAACTCGCCATGCTATCCGAGGTGTTACGTACTTTCGGCTTGAGCAAAAAGTCGTATCGCACATCGTTAAAGCGGCTTTGCATTCTGATTAAAAACTCATCAAATTGTCCGAATAATGCGCCGTGCGTTTTGCCGAAGTCTTTTCTTTCTTCGTTGGCAGCTTTGAACTGCATGTACAACTCAGCCAGCGAAAAATAGATTGGGGTATCAATAGATACCGTAGCTAAACCAATATCCTTGGCTTCCTTGCGTTTAAGTTGCTGCAAAACCTCACGCATGTAGGACATTTGCAGCGTTGCGCCGCTATCGCTTCTGTCGATAAATAAATCGACCAGTTCCGCGTAAGTCATCATCCAATACGGCATTTCCATTTCCATGGCATCGATATAATTGACCTGATCTTCAGAAAATGCCGAATGCAGTGTGCCGTTGTCATCCTTCCAGCAATATTCACCATGCAAATCCAGCATGATGATATGGCTCTTGGGCATGGCTTTGATGGTGTTTTGAATAATACTGGTGACCGTCCATGATTTACCGGAACCCGACTGTCCGACAATGGCAAAATGCCGCCCGAATAGTGCCCGAGGATCCAAGCTTAAATGATAATCCTTATGGGAAGACAACTGCCCTATGAAAAAATTGTAATCCCTAAATTTTGAGAAAATTGCATTAATTTCTTCCATGCCCACCATAAAGACGTTGGCGCCCGGTGTTGGATAATGGCGTATACCTCGAATAAAACTACCATCTTCCTGAATTTCGCCAACTGCAATTAGGGCAATAAAACGATCGGTGTTACGGCGGTCTCCTGGATAAAAACGATCATGTCCCCAAGTCTTTTGTACCAATGCTAACACTGCAATGTTAGCTTGACGTATGACCACATAAGAACCGATTTGGCCGGCCAGAATTTCTTCATCGCCTACTTTTATCAACGGCGTTTCAGTTGCATGTTCTTCGGAAATCCTGGCAATCATGCCATCGCCACGCACCTCGGACACGTAACCGAGCAGAATTTTGGATTGTTGTTCAGACATGAGTTGGTCCCAGCAGATGCAAAGCTACAAGCGTAGACCAGTTTTAGTGCCTTGTAGGTACTAACTTACTCGCTCTCCACCCATTCATAAAGCTCTGTTAAGGTCGGATCGCATTGGCAGCAGGTGGTGCCGCAAGATGTGGTCATGGGCATTTTGCGCACTTTGCCTTTGCTGATCCATTTGCCCAGCATGCCTCTGAGGGCATCGGCATCCATGTTGAAATGATTAACTAAATCCTTCAACGCCACTTTGCGCTGTTGTTTGAGATAGTCCCGCAAATCCGACAAGATCATGGCGCAACCTCCTGGCGTGGTTTTATCACTATATTTCTGCCGCTTAGCCACAGACCAAGTAGCGTCAGCATAAACACAGCAATCAAGCTGCCAATCCAGGCTAAGGAATACTCAGGGTGCTGAGCAAAAGTCATACTTTGATAAAAAACGGTTGCCGTCAGGTAGGCAATGCCGGTCGTCCAGCACACTACGAAAACTGTCCAGCCAGCATTAGTCTCACGATAAATAGCCGCGGTTGCGGCCACGCAAGGCGCATACAACAAAATGAACAACAGATAAGCAAACGCGCCCGCCTTACCATCGAAACTGCTGCGCATCGCAGTGTAGGTATCGGTGTTGATTTCTTGTTCGCTGACCGCGGCATCAACACTCAAGCCTAGTGGATCAAGAAGTCTGTCGGCAACGGCAGCTAAATTTTCAGGAATGCTCAAACAAGCATCTAATAATGCTTGCTGCAGATTGAACGCTGCTTCTTCGGCTGCATTGGCGTCAGACGTTGCCATTTGACTGTATAAGGCATCCAGAGTCCCCACCACAGCTTCTTTAGCTAATACTCCGGTAAAAATACCCACGGTTGCGGGCCAATTATCGTTGGCAATGCCCATCGGTTTAAAGGCTGGTGTTAAATGGCGACCGATCTCGCTGAGTACGGATTTATTGGTATTTTGTTGACCAAAGCTACCATCAGTCCCCAATGCATTTAGAAAATTTAATACCAAGACCATCGGCACAATCACCTTACCGGCATTGACGATAAACGATTTAAGCCGATCCCAAGTTCTAAGGAACACGCCTTGGACCGTCGGCAAATGATATGCAGGTAATTCCATGATAAAGGGCGATGTTTCACCTTTAAATAAGGTGTGACGCATAATCAGACCAGTAAACACCGCCACGGCTATACCTAATAAATACAAACCGAATACCAGATTTTGCCCGCCTACCGGAAAAAATGCCGCCGCAAACAGTGCATACACCGGCAATCGTGCTCCGCAGGACATAAACGGATTCATTAAATTAGTCAGTATTCGGTCGCGCTGATTTTCCAAAGTCCTAGTTGCCATGATCGCGGGCACATTGCAGCCAAAGCCGACGATCATCGGCACGAAGGATTTGCCCGGCAAACCGATCATGCGCATAAATCTGTCCATCACAAACGCAGCTCGGGCCATGTAGCCGGAATCTTCCAGCGCCGATAAAAACATGAATAAAAAACCAACAATCGGAATAAACGTTGCTACCACTTGGATGCCGCCGCCGACGCCTTGGGTAATCAATACCACCAGCCATTCCGGTAAATTCAGCCCAGTTAATACCAGCGCCAAGCCATCGACCAATAAAGCGCCGACCGCTTGGTCGAAAAAGTCCACAAACGCGCTGCCGATGTTGATGGTGAACATAAACATCGCATACATCACCAGTAAAAAAATCGGAATGCCTAAAAATCGATTGAGTACAACATTGTCGATTTTCTCGGTAATATGCCGACTGACTTCATTGATTTTGCAGACAGAGGCTTGAGTGAGTTGGTTGACAAAACCATAGCGCGCATCGGCGGCCAATATGTCAATTTCGTCATCAGTCTCCGACTCTACCTGGCGTTGCAGTTCGGCCACTTTAGGCAACAATGTCAGCCCAGCGATCTGCCGCGCAAGCGTGTCATCTTCCAGCAAACGCATAGCTAACCAACGCGGATCGCAGGGCTGTTGCAACGAGGCTTGTGCGACTAAAGGTAAAAGCTTGTCGATAGCCTGCTCTAAGGCTGGCACGTAGGGAATAGCTACGGTAGGAATGGGTTTACTGAGCACCGCTTGGCTGACCGCTGTTTTTAATGCCGCCAGGCCATTGCCGGTAGCCGCTGAAATTGCCACTACCGGGCAACCCAGTTGTTCAGCCAAAAAATCCGTATCGATTTTAATACCGCGTTGTTTAACGGCATCCATCATGTTGAGCACCAACAGCATCGGCACTCGCATTTCAATCAGCTGCGATGTTAAGTAAAGATTTCGCTCAATGTTGGAGGCATCAAGAATGTTGATCACTAAATCCGCCTGCCGCGAGGCGACAAAATCCCTAGCGACTTTTTCATCCAGCGAGACCTGATCATCAGCCGCTTCTAAGGAATAAGTACCGGGCAAATCGACCAACTCGATACGCTGATTAGCAAACGTATATTCGCCGGTCTTTTTTTCCACCGTCACGCCCGGCCAATTACCGACGTGCTGGCGGGAACCGGTTAACACATTAAACAGCGTGGTTTTACCGCAATTGGGATTGCCGACAACGCCGACGATAAAGGTAGTGGTCATGACAGTTTCTCTACCAGCACCACAGACGCTTCGTCTTTACGCAGCGTTAACGAAAAGCCGCGCAATTTAATCTCTACAGGATCGCCCATCGGCGCAAAACGGGTAATGCTAAATTCAATGCCTGGCGTTAAACCCATTGCCAGCAAACGTTTACGATAGGCTTTACCGGATTGATCAAAACCTATCACTTTACCGATATTACCTACCGCCAGATTTTTTAAACTTGTTGTCATTTGTGCAACCTTGGTATGAACCGATAAGTTCTTAATCAAGAATAATTCTCATTAAGTCGACTATATCACCCTGTGCTCAGCTAAGCGAAATATTTTCTTTTCAGCGCTGTAATTCACAAATCCAGTTTAAGGAATTTTTCCTTTTAACCCCGCATTCATAGAGACTGCACCGCATTTTCGTTACCATGCCAGCTTTTTGAAATTCTGGATTGTCATGAAAAAACTTGTTTACACCACTCTTGGGCTATGTAGCCTGACTGCGGTCAATATTGCAGTGGCTAAAGATGAACCCTTAGATTTAGGCGTTATGAATGTTATATCTACCAGCCCCTTGGATGGCCGCGGTGTTGATGCAAATAAACTGCCTGGTAACATCCAAACCGTAACTGCCGAAAAACTGCAAAAAGCTCAAAGTATTTCCCTGGCCGATTACATCAACCAGTATTTAGGCAGTGTTTCTATCAATGAAGCGCAAAATAACCCGCTACAACCTGATATTTACTATCGTGGTTTTGTTGCCTCACCGTTATTGGGCATGCCGCAAGGCTTATCCACCTATGTTAACGGCGTGCGTTTTAATGAGCCGTTTGGCGACACCGTCAATTGGGATTTAATTCCTGAAGGCGCGATTGATTCAATGGCCTTATATGGCGGCTCCAACCCGGTTTATGGTTTAAACAGTTTAGGTGGCGCAATCTCGGTTAAAACCAAAACCGGCTTTTCCGCTCCGGGACACCAAATCGAAGTCTATGGCGGCTCTTGGGACCGACATTCAGAAGAATTAACCAGCGGCTGGAACAATGGCACGTGGGGCTATTTTTTAGACCTGAACCACTTTGAAGAAGATGGCTGGCGGAACTTCTCACCGACTAAAGCAGAGCGGGCGTTCGGCACCTTGAGCTGGCGTGGCGACAAAGGCTCACTGGATTTGACCCTGGCCGCCAATGACAATGACATGCGCGGCAATGGTGCCACACCGGAAACCATGCTGAGACAAGAAGGCAGAAAATCAGTATTTACCCATCCTGATCAAACTATCACCCGGATGTTCTTTTCGGAATTGGCCGGGAGCTACGATGTAACTGACGATATTGAAGTCAGCGGTAATGCTTACTTCAGGCAAAATCGTGTCAAGTCTTTTAATGGAGATACCAGTGATTACGGACCTTGCGTTGTTGACCCGACAGAGCTTTGTGAAAGTCCAGGCCCTAATGAAGAAGAAGCAGCAGTGATAGGCAATTTACCCAACGATATTACTGGGCTAGATGCCACCAACAATACCAGCCAAACCAACATGCGCGGCCGTGGTGGCTCGTTACAATCCGTATTTGCGCAAGACTTGTTCAAACACAAAAATAACCTGACCGTTGGCACGAGCTACGACTATTCCTCGGTACACTTTAATGCAGATACCGAATTGGCTTCTTTAACCGATAATCGTGGCACTATCGGCAGCGGCATATTAGTTAATGAGCCCCGTGTACGTCTCACCACCAACACCTCCGCAGTCGGTGTGTTTTTAAGTGACAGCTTTTCCATCACCGACGACTTAACTGCCACCGTCGCGGGTCGTTACAACTACATTCACATGAATTTGATCGACAAATACGGTACTGAACTGAATGGCTCGCACACTTTTGAGCGTTTAAATCCATCCGCAGGTTTAACCTACAACATTTTTGATAACTTAACTGTATTCGGCAATTACAGCGAATCTACGCGCGCGCCCTCACCGATGGAATTAAGCTGTGCCGATCCTGCAGCACCGTGCAAACTCCCCAACTCCTTCACTGCCGATCCTCCTTTAGAGCAAGTAGTTGCGAAGACCTGGGAAGGTGGCTTTAGAGGCGATTTAAATAATGCTGTAGGCAAAGGTGATTTGAAATGGAATTTAGGCTATTTCCACACCATGAATACTAACGATATTATTTTTCGTCGTGACTTGAACAGCGGCTTGATCAGCCAAGGCTTTTTTCAAAATGTCGGCAAAACGCGCCGCTATGGTATAGAAGCGGGCACGCAGATCAATTATCCGCAATTGTTCAGCAGCATCGACGATTGGCATTTTTCAACCAATTACACTTATTTGAACGCGCGCTTCTTGAGCGGCTTTGATAGCTTGGACCCTCTTGATCATGATCAAATTGCACGGGTTGACCAAGGCGACAAAATCCCCGGCATTCCTGAGCATATTTTTAAGGCAACTATTGGCGTGGACTTGTGGCAGAAACTCTCTTTGGCTTTAGATGGCCGCTACAGCGGCGATCAAGTCTTTAGAGGCGATGAAGCTAACAACAACCCTAAACTATCCGGTTACTGGGTGTTTAATGCCCGAGCTGAATACAAATTCACCGAAAACGTCGCGTTATTTGGCAAGCTCGACAACATTTTCGACAACAACTACAACTCGTTTGGCGTCTATGGCGACGCCAGCAGCATACCGGGCAACTTCGGCACTGGTAACGATAGATTCGTATCACCTGGCATGCCTAGGGCCGGCTGGCTGGGCGTTCGTCTAAGCATGTAATTCAAAAGCAGTTCGAAAACAAAAATGGCGACTTAATAGTCGCCATTTTTTTGAGTTTTTTACAAAATAAATTTTCTTGCGGGCAATAAAAAGCCCGCATAAAGCGGGCATCTTGAGCACTTATTATTATTATTGAAAGTACATTGTGTACAAACCCAAGCAGAACAACTTCCTATTTTATTATTATTGTTATTAGCCCTAGGGCTATCCCTCCTCCCGGCCGAAACGGCCTACTCCGTAAAGTGCGGGCATTCTATATCAGCAAAAATGTTGATGTCCATCAAAAAAAACGCATTTTCTAAAACAGCCAAATAATTTATATAAAATACATATAAAACAGTAGCTTAAACAAATTAAGACAATACTAATATGTAAAATACCCGGCACCGTTTGCGGTTTTGTTCAGTTGACATTCAGTTAAGCTCTGCTAGCAACTCACCGACTCCGCATTTCTTCTTCTTGCTTGTCCAAAAAGAACCTTAGCCGCTCGTTTAGAATGGAAGACAACTGAAAATTTAAGCCCTTAGATTTTTGCGCTAGCCTGATTTGCAAAATAGCGTCTTTGGTTTGCCCAATCGCGTAGTAGTAATCAGCAAGATATCGATGTGATTCAGCAGGTTGCCCCAGATCACCATACACTTGTGCCATCAGTTGCGTATAGATGGGTTGCTGCTGAATGCTGGCAGGCAATGACAACAAAGTCTTCCTGGCAAGTTCAGGATTACCGGTTTTAAGTAGTGCGTTGATATATTCCAACTTGATCGCATCATTCGCTGGAAATTGCGCGACTAATTTTTTGTATCTGGTTAATGCTCCTGGATAATCTCGGGCCTCTAAAGAGGTACGCGCCAATGCTGCGACATAATGTTGCTGATTTGGAAATTCTTTTGCCAATTGTTGAAAAGTGTTTTCTGCATCTTTGAACTTTTGCATATTCAATGCAATCAAACCCAAACCATAACGCGCGACAGCACGTTGTTCAACAGTGCCTTGATCCAATCTGGCTTGGAAATACTTTTGGACATCAGCACTATCGGGCGATGCCATTACCCGCAGTTTTGCTTGAATGAGCAGAAAATCCAGGGAATCAGGGTATTGCTTATAAGGATAATTTTCTGCGCGTCCACGCGTATCGGAAATCCGCGCGGCCGTTACCGGGTGAGTTCTTAAAAACTCAGGAATATTTTGCCCGTAATAACGAGTTGCTTGCTGTAGCCGCTCAAAAAAAGTCGGCATGCTGCGCGGATCAAATTGCGACGCAGCCAACGTTTGCATACCGACGCGATCAGCTTCCAATTCATTATCGCGGGTAAAATCAATTTGAAACTGCACACTACCGGCCTGAATCGCCATAATCGCAGCTTGCCCCATCGCTGGCGATTGCGTGCCAAGTAAAATAGCCGCCAACGTAGCCGCCATCGTTGGAATTGACAATCGCCCTTGAGCTTCGGCTGCACGGTATAAATGTCGCTGAGTGACATGGGCAATTTCGTGAGCCATCACTGAAGCCAATTCGCTTTCGGCCTCAGTAGTGACGATAAGACCGGAATTAACCCCAATGTAGCCACCCGGCCCCGCGAACGCATTAATGTTATTTTCTAATACAACAAAAAAATGAAACGGATAGCCTGGCGTATCGCTGTGTGCGGTCAGTTTTTCGCCAATAGTTTGGATATATTGCTGGATTTCAGCATCCTGATTGATAGTGACCTGTCTATGTAAGCTGCGAAAAAAAAATTCTCCAAATTCTTTTTCTTCTTGTGGACTGATTAGCGTACCGGAAGAATCCCCCATATCAGGCAAATCGATTTTTTCGATTTCAACGGCCTGAGTATATATAGACAAGGTACCCAGGCTTAACGCCAAGGCGATAACAGAAGCTTTAAGTTTCATTGGATAAATTGGTAACCGGCCCGATACAAAAACTTGGATTTAATTGTTAATAAGTTTTAGAGCCATTTAATACAAAAGTCTCTAAAAATTGCACTGAAACAAGTTCAGTTCAAGCGATGAACTATTTAGTGTTTTCAGAAGGCTTAGCAGAAATCGCCTGACTCAGCCTTCGTGCTTCTGCTTGCATGGCATTGACTTGATTAGGCTCAAGTTGCCACACCAAGCTATCTCTTGCCGAGGCTGCTTCTCCAACTCCCTGTGCAGCTGCCAAATTAAACCAAAGATAAGCGCGAGCTCTATCTACATCGACGCCAATGCCTGCTCTATATAACTGCCCATAGCTGTATTGGGCCTGTGGATGGCCTTGCTGAGCCGCTTGTTCAAGCCAATGAAAGGATGCTTTATAGTCTTGCAACACGCCACGCCCTTCTTGTAAGGCTAAGCCAAAACGATATTGGCCTTCAGCACTGCCATGGTTTGCAGCTTTTTCAAACCAACTTGCCGCTTCTTTAGGACTTTTGACAACACCATCCCCGATCACATAACGCAACCCCATTTGCAACTCAGTCGCGCCATCTTCTTTAACCGGCTCAATGTTATCTGTACTTATTTGCTTGGCTTCAGCAGACGTTTCAGCAGTAAATCTATCGGCAGTTAGCAACCATAAAATACTTAATACAAGGATTGGCCCAACCAATACTGTATAGACAACAACCTTTAACGGTGAGACTTCCCAATACCTTAAATGACATGCTCGGCATCGATAAGGTCTATAGGCCAATTTATGCAAGAAACTATCTCTTGAATGCAAAATTGACTTACGCACTTCACGAGCTGAGCACCTTGGACAAATTTGCACATCACCTGCAATTTCATGTTCTTCGTTCTGTTTACTCATGCACCCTTAGGCCTTGTTTAACAATCAAAATTTTCAATACGTATTTTTTAATTTGAAACGAAAAGCACTTTACCGCTGGTAAAATACAGATACAACTCAAATATTTCGTGCAGCAATTCTATAGAGAATTTCAACCCAAGCCAAAACGGGGGTGCCTAGCGGAATCGATTTTGTTTATACTATGCAGCACCAGCACGTTCCTGATCTTTCCTCATCACCGCTGTTTTCGGGTGGCATTGCCAGACCGATGAATACTAATAAAAATTCACAGCGTAATACCACAGTTTTTATACTTTTAGCCATACAAACTCGTCTCGTAGGATCAAATAATGACCAATAGTTTAATTTCAGAAAGTACCGGACAACCGGACATAGACCCTGCTGAAACCAGGGAATGGGTAGAAGCTCTGCAAGCCGTTTTAGAGCAAGATGGTAGTGAACGCGCGCACTTTCTTATTGAGCAGTTGGTAGCAGTGACTCGTCACTCCGGCTTCGACATACCGTTTAGCGCCAACACGGCTTATATCAATACCATTCCTGTAGCCCAGCAAGCCCAGTTTCCTGGCAACTTTACTATCGAGCACAAAATCCGCGCCTATGTACGCTGGAACGCGATGATGATGGTATTAAGAGCCAATAAGAACACCAACGTTGGCGGACATATCGCAAGTTTTGCTTCTGCCGCAGTCTTATATGATGTCGGCTTTAACCATTTTTGGCATGCACCGTCAGAAGCGCATGACGGTGATCTGCTGTTCATGCAAGGTCACTCCGCCCCAGGTGATTATGCCCGTTCATTCTTATTAGGACGTTTAACCGACCAACAAATGGACAGTTTCCGCCAGGAAGTTGATGGTAACGGCCTATCGTCTTACCCGCATCCTTGGTTGATGCCGGACTATTGGCAATTTCCAACCGTATCAATGGGCCTAGGCCCGATTATGGCGATCTATCAAGCCCGCTTTATGCGCTATCTACAAGACCGTGGCTTTGCCACCACCTCAGGTCGCAAAGTATGGGCATTTCTTGGTGATGGTGAAACTGATGAGCCGGAATCACTCGGCGCTATCAGCATGGCCGGTCGTGAAAAACTGGATAACCTCATTTTCGTCGTCAACTGTAACTTGCAACGTCTTGATGGCCCAGTGCGTGGCAACGGTAAAATCATCCAAGAATTGGAAAGTGCTTTCCGTGGTGCTGGCTGGAATGTCATCAAGGTCATTTGGGGACATCGCTGGGATGCGCTACTGGCGAGAGATACAGAAGGTCTGTTGGTCAAACGCATGATGGATTGCGTCGATGGCGACTTCCAAACCTTTAAAGCCAAAGACGGCGCCTATGTTAGAGAATTTTTCTTTAACACCCCAGAACTTAAAGCAATGGTTGCCGACTGGTCTGATCGGGATATTTGGGAGCTTAACCGTGGCGGTCATGATGCGACTAAAGTCTTCGCAGCCTTCCATTCGGCCGTTAATCATGAAGGGCAACCCTCAGTCATTTTAGCCAAAACTATTAAAGGTTACGGCATGGGCGAGTCTGGGCAAGCCCAGAATATTACTCATCAACAGAAAAAAATGAGCACGGAATCATTAAGCCGCTTCCGTGACCGTTACGAACTGCCGATTAAAGATGACGAGTTATATAGCCTGCCTTATCTGACCTTCCCTGAAGGCTCCAAAGAACTGACTTATATGCAACAACACCGTAGCAATCTGGGCGGCAATTTGCCAAGCAGAAGAGCCAAGTCTTATGCACTGGATGTTCCGGTTTTAAATGATTTCAAAGCATTGCTTGAAGCTAGCGGCGAAGGTCGTGAAATTTCAACTACCATGGCGTTCGTACGCTTGCTAAACATCCTTACCAAAGACAAAAATATCGGCAAACGCATCGTGCCTATCGTGCCGGATGAATCCCGAACTTTTGGTATGGAAGGCATGTTCAGACAGCTGGGTATATGGTCGCAAGTCGGCCAGTTATATACTCCGCAAGATGCCGATCAATTGATGTTTTACAAAGAAGACAAGCACGGTCAAGTCTTGCAAGAAGGTATCAATGAAGCCGGCGGCTTGTGTGACTGGATTGCCGCAGGCACGTCTTATTCCACACACAATGTGCCGATGATTCCGTTCTTCATCTATTACTCCATGTTCGGATTCCAACGTATCGGCGACTTGATCTGGGCAGCGGCTGATCAACGTACCCGTGGTTTCTTAATGGGCGGCACCGCGGGCAGAACCACGTTAAATGGCGAAGGCTTGCAACATGAAGACGGCCACAGTCATTTATTTTCTGCGACTGTCCCTAACTGTATTTCTTACGATCCGACTTATGCGTATGAATTGGCAGTGATCATTCAAGACGGCCTGCGTCGTATGTATGTTGAGCAGGAAGATGTGTTCTATTACATCACCGTAATGAACGAAAACTACGAACATCCTGCCATGCCAAAAGGTGTTGAACAAGACATCCTCAAGGGCATGTATAGCTATCGCCAAGGCGCCAAAAAGAAAGGTCCCCGCGTGCAACTCTTAGGTTCCGGCGTAATTTTCCGGGAAGTAGAATTTGCCGCAGAATTATTACGCAATGATTGGGGGGTTGAATCTGATCTTTGGAGTTGCACCAGCTTCACCGAACTGGCCCGAGACGGACAGTCAATTGAACGCTGGAATCGTTTGCATCCTACCGAAACAGCTAAAAAATCACATGTCGCCAACTCTTTAGACGGAGCGGCCGGTCCTGTGATTGCAGCAAGTGATTACACCCGCGCTTTTGCAGAACAAATTCGAGCCTATATTTCAGCGCCTTACACCGTATTGGGTACCGATGGTTTTGGCCGCTCCGATACCCGGGAAAATCTGCGTCGCTTCTTTGAAGTCGACCGCTACCACGTCACTATCGCCGCCCTAAAAAGTCTGGCAGACCTTGGCCAGTTTGATGCGGCCAAAGTGGAAGTTGCCATTGCCAAATACGGCATCAACCCTGACGTAATTGCTCCTTGGTTAATCTAACGGATACTTAACATGGCTCTAATTGAAATTAAAGTTCCTGACGTCGGCACTGCCGAAGTCGATGTGGTCGATGTGCTGATTAAAGCGGGCGACATTATCGCTGCTGAACAAACGCTGGCAGTTCTGGAAACCGATAAAGCCAGCATGGACTTACCGTCCAGTGCAGCGGGCACCGTACAAGAAGTGTTCATCAAAAAAGGCGATAAAGCGTCTGAAGGCACCTTGATCGCGACACTTCTGGTCAGTGACGAAGCGCCTGCAGCCCCTGAGACTGCGCAACCAGCAGCTCCAGCAAATACGACCGTTGCTGCTCAGGCACCTGTTGCAGTGCCTACCGCTCCAACGCCAAAACTTCCTGAACCTGCGCCTGTCTCACAAGGACAAGGACAATCACAGTCATCGGATACCGGCAAAGCCGCACATGCAACTCCGGCGGTGCGCTTGTTTGCTCGTGAATTAGGCGTTGACATCAGCGGTATCAAAACTGGAACTGGTCGTAAAGGTCGCATCCTGAAAGACGATGTTAAAAACTTCGTCAAAAAGGCGATGACCGAAGGCGTGAATCAAGTTGGCGGCAGCATTCCTTCCATACCTGCCGTTGATTTTTCTCAATTTGGTGACACTGAAGAACGTCAACTGAGCAAAATCAAACGCCTTACCGGCCAGAATTTAAGCCGCGTCTGGCTTAACCTACCTTTGGTGACGTACCACGAAGAAGCTGACATCACCGACCAGGAAGCCTTCCGCGTTGCCCTGAATGCTGAAAAAGCAGCAGGTGAAGTTAAAATCACCGGCCTGATTTTCATCATCAAAGCCTTGGTTGCAGCGATGCAGCAGTTTCCGCAATTTAATGCCTCTTTGTCTCCCGATGGTGAAAAGCTGATTTTGAAGAAATACTTCAACATTGGCATTGCCGTGGATACCCCGAATGGCTTGGTGGTACCTGTACTGCGCGACGTCAATAACAAAGGCATCAACGAAATCGCAGTTGAATTGGCAGAAAAGAGTGAAAAAGCCAGACTCGGCAAGCTGTCTCCAGCTGATATGCAAGGCGGCTGTTTAACCATTTCCAGCCTGGGCGGCATTGGTGGCACAGCCTTTACGCCAATTGTTAATGCACCGGAAGTCGCCATTCTCGGCGTCACCCGCGCAAAAATGCAACCGGTATGGAACGGCAAAGAATTTATCCCTCGACTAATGCTGCCGCTGGATCTGACTTACGATCACCGAGTGATTGATGGCGCAGAAGGCGCACGCTTTATGGCGGTGGTTAAACAAAACTTAAGCGATATTCGCCGCCTATTACTTTAAGGAGTAACACTATGGAAGCAAAAACAGCGGTTGATGAATCTACCATCCATGCCGAAGTAGTCGTTCTGGGCGGAGGCCCAGGCGGTTACACGGCCGCCTTTCGTGCTGCGGATTTAGGCAAACAAGTTGTGTTGATCGAACGTTATCCAGTCTTGGGTGGCGTCTGCCTTAATGTCGGCTGTATTCCGTCCAAGGCTTTATTGCACATGGCGCAAGTCATTCATGAATTGGATGATTTTGAAAAACACGGCATCAGTTACGGCAAACCCACTTTTGACATCGACAAAATTCGTTCCTGGAAAGAAAGCGTCAGCAAAGGCTTGAATGATGGCCTGGCCCGCTTGGTAAAACAGCGCAAAGTGACTTTGCTAACTGGAGTTGGTCAATTTACCTCCAGCAACAGCATTGAAGTCAAAAGTGACACAGAAACCAAAACTGTTACCTTTGACCAAGCCATTATTGCAGCAGGTTCAACACCGACCAAAATCCCCAGTTTTCCGCATGATGACCCGCGTCTTTGGGATTCCACCGATGCACTGGAACTCAAAACAATTCCTAAAAAATTGTTGATTGTTGGCGGTGGCATCATCGGTCTGGAAATGGCGACCGTTTATCATGCGTTGGGTTCTGAAATCAGCGTGGTTGAGTTGATGGAGCAAATTATTCCAGGTTGTGACAACGACTTGGTCACGCCGCTCTATCGTCACATTAAAAAGCAATATAAAAACATCTGGCTGAACACCAAAGTGGCCGGCATTGAAGCACATAAAAAAGGCTTACAAATCAGCTTCGAGGGTAAAGACGCTCCTGCTTCGGAACAATACGATGCAGTCTTGGTTGCTGTCGGCCGAAGACCCAATGGCAAAAAAATCGCCGCCGAGCTGGCTGGTGTCAATGTTGATGAGGCGGGATTTATCAACGTCGACAAGCAACAACGTACAAACGTTGCCCACATCTTTGCCATTGGCGACATCGTTGGCAACCCAATGCTTGCTCACAAAGCCGTGCATGAAGGCAAAGTAGCTGCAGAAGTGGCTGCTGGTCATAAATCTGCCTTTGACGCATTGACCATACCCTCAGTCGCCTATACCGACCCAGAAGTCGCATGGATGGGCTTGACTGAAAATCAGGCGGCTGAACAAGGCATTGCCTATGATAAAGCGGTATTCCCGTGGGCCGCCAGTGGTCGTTCATTAAGCATCGGCCGCAAAGAAGGCTTAACCAAAATAATCTGCGAAAAAGACACCGGTAGAGTTCTTGGTGCCGGCATAGTCGGCACTAACGCCGGAGAATTAATTGGCGAAGCTGTGTTGGCGCTGGAAATGGGTGCTGATGCTGAAGATATTGGTTTGACCATCCATCCGCATCCAACCTTGTCAGAAACTTTCGCTTTCGCAGCGGAAATGATTACCGGCACGATTACTGATCTGTACCTCAAAAAATAATCAGTCCGTAGGATGTGGTGAGGAAACGAAGCGCATCTGTCGAGAAATGATGCGCTTCACGCTGTTCAGCACATCCTACAGACTATTTATCTCGCACGCTCAACAACCAACCGTAAGGCTCGGCGCTTATGTTTCCAGAGTTTGGTCAAATCATCATCGTCGGCCTGATGATCGTAATTCCCATCGGCGTCATTTATAACAAAGCCGGTTTTAATCCTGCCTGGGCTTTATTGGTGTTTTTGCCGGGCTTCGGTTTATTACTGATATTTTTGCAGCTTGGCCTGATGGATTGGCCCGCCCACAAAAATCATTCCGAGTAGACCATGGAAATTATCTTAATCATCGCCTTAGGCGTGTTCATCTTATGGTTGGGCTCTAAAATACTGGACAAAGCCGGAATTCACCGAGGCTGGGTATTTTGCCTGTTGATTCCGGTCGTCAATATCATCATGATTTGGCTGTTTGCCTTTACCTACTGGCCTAACAGTAAACCGCACAAACACTCCTAAACCACTAACCTCGGTACCGCAGACAGGAGTTTTTGGGTATAAGGATGTTGCGGCTGCCCGCAAACCTGCGCAGTTCCCCCCCGCTCGACAATCTTGCCTTGATACATCACCACGGTCTGATCACTGAGATATTCCACCACGCCGATATTGTGAGTGATAAATAGCAAAGTCAGATTGCGTTGCTGGCGAATGTTCAGCAGCAACTGCAAAATCTCTGCCTGTACCGACACATCTAATGCACTGGTGATTTCGTCGCAAACGATAAATTCCGGGTTTAATGCCAGCGCTCGCGCCAAGCCAATTCGCTGACGTTGTCCGCCGGAAAATTCGTGCGGGTAACGCCACAGAAAATCCCGGTTAAGTTGCACACTTTCCATTAGCACACTTGCCAGTTCGATACGCTCTTCATGATTTGCGCCGATGCCATGGACTTTCATCGGTTCGGTCA
This sequence comes from Methylococcaceae bacterium, assembly GCA_030693065.1. Classification (GTDB taxonomy): domain Bacteria; phylum Pseudomonadota; class Gammaproteobacteria; order Methylococcales; family Methylomonadaceae; genus JABFRC01. Next base: position 63,761 of record JAUYBL010000010.1, read on the forward strand.
ACGTGGTTTCAACTAACAACCGCGGATTCAATGATGATTGCGGATCCTGGAAAGCAATCTGCATTTTTCGTCGCATTGGTCGTAATTCTCTAGCGGAAAGCCCGATCAGCTCCTGACCATCTATCTGAATACTGCCGGAAGTCGGCGGTTCCAATTGCAGTACCGCCCTCCCTAACGTGGTTTTGCCACAGCCAGACTCACCAACCAGTGCGACGATTTGGCCTTGCGGAACATCCAGCGACACGTCATCTACCGCGCGCACATAATCAACAGTATGGCGAAACACGCCTTTTTTAATCGGAAACCAGACTTTCAAATCACGGATTTGCAGCAGCGGTTTTTGCACAACAGCCGATTGTTCCGATTGCTGCAAAGACTGCAAATGCACCGGCTTTGCCAAATTCTCAGGTAACGCCGCCAGCAACTGCTTGGTGTAGGCATGCTGTGGATTGTGCAAAACTTCTGAGCTAGGGCCAACTTCAACCAGCTTGCCCTGTTGCATCACGCCGACCCATTGCGCCATTTGCGCAACTACCCCGAAGTCATGGGTGATAAACAACATGCTCATGCCGGTATCGTCCTGCAATTTATGCATCAGTCGCAGAATCTCGGCCTGCACGGTCACATCCAACGCGGTGGTAGGCTCATCGGCAATCAGCAATTGCGGTTCACAAGCCAAGGCCATCGCGATCATCACCCGCTGCCGTTGGCCGCCGGATAATTGGTGCGGATAATCGCGAAAGCGACCGGATGCTTGCGGGATTTGCACTTGCTCGAGTGCCAGCATCGTGCGCTCTTGAGCTTCCTCATCGCTCATGTTCGGATGGTGGATTTGCAAGGCTTCAGTGATTTGCTCGCCGATGGTCAACACAGGATTCAGCGAAGTCATCGGCTCTTGAAAAATCATTGCAATTTGCGATCCGCGTACCGCGCGTATGCCTGGATCGTCCAGCTTTAATAAATCCTGGCCGTTAAACAGTATCTCCCCGGTCGGATGCGACGCGACACCTTCCGGCAACAAGCGGATTACCGATAACGCGCTGACCGACTTGCCGCTACCTGATTCGCCAACCAGACAAAAAGTCTCGCCTTTGGGAATGCTAAAACTGACATCGTCAACAGCCCGAACTTCACGGCTGCCGGATTGCAGATAAGTGCGCAAGTTACGTATGTCCAGCAACTGACTCATGCGTCTTCACCTTTATCAGCGAGCTTGGGATCGATTGCATCGCGGAAGGCTTCGCCGATCAGGTTATAAGCAAATACGGTCATAAAAATCGCCCCGCCCGGAAACGCCGCCATCCACCAGTTAAAACTCGACGATTTAACGGCCTGATCCAGCATCGCCCCCCAAGAAGGTGCGTCCACTACGCCCAGCCCCAGAAAGCTTAAGGTCGCTTCTGCCAGAATAGCCCCGGCAATACCGAAACTGACTGACACCAACAGCGGTGCCACGCCATTAGGCAGCATGTGCCGGAACAATATCGAAGTCAACGGCAAACCGCTGGCTACCGCGGCCTGCACATAGTCCTGTTTGCGCAACTTTAAAAACTCGGTGCGCACAAAGCGTGCATAGCCTGACCAGCCGGTAACACCGATGATTACCATCATCATGTAGAGGCTACGACCAAAGAACGCTACGAAGGTCAGCAGCAAAAAAAGCGTAGGAATATCTTCGAAGATTTCCACAAGGCGCATACCCAGCATATCAACAATGCCGGAGAAATAGCCCATTAATCCGCCAACGATCACCCCGATAAACAGCGCAATACCGGAAGCAATCAGACCAATACTTAACGCAATCCGACAAGCGTGGAGCATGCGACTTAACACGTCGGCGCCGTTTTCTTCGGTACCCATCAAATGCGTATGGCCTTGCGTTTCAAAAGGCGCTTCCAGGCCTTTACTGACCATGTCTCGTAAATAATCGGTCGGCGCATAAGGAATTGGAGGCATAATTCGCCAATCGACTTCTTTAAAGGCAGCTGTGCGAAAATCGTCGTAGATCACCAGCGCAGGCGGCTTAATAAACAAATTGGCCAATACCGCAATCAGTACGCTGCCCAGCAAAAAAAGCAGAACACGCTTACCAACTGCTATACGGAGTTGGTAAACAACTAGTACCCAAAAAAAGTTTGCCAGCACCCAGACATCTTCAACAGACAGGTATTTCAACACCGGCGCAGAAATAACACCGTTCTTACTCATCAATATGGGCATCGAATTGGCTAGAAACGGAGCGAACACGGCCGCAAACACCAACACACCTATCCAGGCAAAACCAAACTTTACGCCGACACCAGCCAGCGTCTTGCGCCAGATACGGGTACCAAAGGATTCTCGACTGACGCCACTAGTCATAAGTCACCCGAGGATCAGCCAATGTGTAGCAAAAGTCAGCAATTAAATAACCAATTAAGGTAAGAAAGCCGCTAACCCAGGTAATCGACAACACCAGTTCACGATCGCGGCCTTTGACGGCTTCAACTGCCAATTGCCCCATGCCGTTGATGCTGAAAATATTTTCCACAATCAACGATCCGGCTAACAAACTGGGTAACAAACCTGCCGATACGGTAATCAGTGGCAGCAGGCTGTTACGGAACACATGCCGCCACAACACATCATTTTCGGCCAAACCCTTGGCCCGAGCAGTGCGGGCATAATCGGAATGAAGATTTTCGAGTATTGACGTTCGTGTCAGTTTCGCCAGTGCCGCAAAACCGCCGTAGGATAAACACAGTACTGGTAACGCCAAATGCCAGATGCGATCCAGCAGAAAACCGCGCACAAAACCTGCCTGCTCCCAGTGTGGCAAGAATGGCATATCCTGGGCCTCGCGACTGCCGATACCGGCGGTCGGGAACCACTGAAAATACTGTACGTTAGCGAAGAAACCCAGCAACAGGACGCCGGCCAGCATGGTGGGGATCGACCACAACGCCAGCATCGACATACCCATGCCGACATCGAAAGAACCACCACGATTGGTTGCGGACTTCATCCCTACTAGAATGGCAATCAGATAGGTAACAGGAATAGTCACCAAATTAAGCAGCAGCGTAATCGGAATACGTTCGGCAAGAATGTCGGACACCGGTCGTCCATATTGAAAGCTGGTACCTAAGTCCATGCCTTTACTGAAAGAAAATTCGCCGCGATTACCTTGTTCATCGGTGACAAAACCGATCGGCGACACATTATTCAGCCATTTCAAATATTGCACCGGCGCCGGTTTGTCCAATCCGTAACGTTTGTTGTAATAATCTTCTATCGCTTTGCGCTGTTCCGGCTTCATTTCCATGCCGCTGGTCAACGCTTGTGGCGTAATACCACCAGGTGATAAGGCCATCACGGTGAACACGACAATCGAAATCCCCAGTAACGTAGGGATCATTAGCAATAATCGTCGAACTAGATAAGTTAACATCGTTTAGTCCTCAGTTTATTGCTTATATTTTTGCTGTTGCAGCGGGACGTAATTTTCCTGAGGCAAGCCACCTAGATTCAGACCGGTTTTGGTCATTTGGATATTGGCGATGCGTTTATCGACAAACAGCAAGTCTTTGGTTCGGACTAGAAACGTATAAGGCTGATCCTCATAAATAATGCGTTCGGCCTGCTGCCACAATGGCATGCGCTTGTCGTCATTGACGGTGCTGCGAGCTTGCTCAATCACCTTATCCAATTCTGGATTTTTGTAACTGTTGCGATTACTGCCTTCTTTGGCCTGCGAACTATGAAAAACATAATACAAGTCGCTTTCAAGCCCGCCGCCCCAGGCCAACATGCTGGCGTCGTAATCTTTCGTATTCAAGCTTTCCAGTAACACTGGAAATTCTTGCGGCGAAGGAATTAGTTTGACCCCGGCCTTGGCGAAGGCATCTTTAAGTAACAACACCAAGCGCTTATAATCTTCAACCGACTGGGTATAGATCAGTTTGAATTCAAAGGCTTGGCCAGCCTTGTCTTCCAATACACCATCGCCGTTTCGATCTTCGTAACCGGCCTCTTTAAGTAGGGCTTTAGCTTTGTCAACGTTGAATTGATAGGCTTGCAAGCTGCTATCGTGTTGTTTGGTTTTACTGCCAAAAGGACTGATGGCTGGTTCGGCATAGCCAAAATAGACTTCGTCAATAATACGATTGACATCGGTCAAATACGTCATCGCCTGCCTAACGCGTTTATCGGAAAATCGGGTCGGTTTGCCGCCACGCTCTTGATTCCAGCCTATGTATTTATAGCCTCGCGCCAAACTCATATATTCAAAAAGCTGACTTTTAGCGGTGATTTGTTCGTCTGTCTTTAATGCCTGATATTCCACCGGCCGGGCAAGGTAAGAATCTATTTGACCGTTGCGGTAAGTAGTTAGTCGGGCACTATCGTTCTGGATGATCTTCCACAATAAGCGGTTAAAGGCAGGTTGCACGTCTCCCCAATAACGTTCATTACGCACCAGTTCCACATTGCCTTTATCCGGACTCCAGTTTTTAGGATCCAGCAATTTATAGGGGCCGCTTCCAAGCAATAAGCCTTTGGACTCATTAAATTTTTGTGGTTCTTTTAAGTACCCTTCATAAAAATGTTTGGGCAAAATAGCACTACCGCCTGCCAGAGACATAGACAGAAAATAAGGCTCGTTAAAAGTAAATACCACTTCGTATTTACCATTAGCTTTTACCTCCTTAATCTTTTGCAAAGCAGCTCTATCACTTGGCGCTTGTATAGCCTCATTAATCGTAAAATTGTAAGTAAAAACCACATCTTCAGCAGTTAAAGGCTCGCCATCGGAAAAGGTGACATCCTCGCGCAATTGAAAGCTGATGGTCAAACCGTCATCACTGATTTTCCAGCTTTTAGCGATCAGCCCTTGCCATTCTAGAGTATCAGGATCACGTGTGATTAAACTTTCCTGAACAAAGCTTTGAACGTTTGCAGCATACCCGTCAGTAGAAATCAAAGGCGTCAGTGTCTTAAGATTTGTCTCCAGAAAATCCACAACCCAATCACCTTGCGCGTAATCAGGCAAACGCGTTGCGGCTTGGGCACGTTTAAAAGCTGGCGCGGCATCTTTAATTGTTGCCGATGCTGTTGACAAGGCGCCTGACAAAATGGCGCCACGCAGATCACGCATATCCTTGGACTGCTCTGACATTGCCGTTTCCATTTCGGTAAGTTTTAACCACTGTCGATCAATCTGATACATGGCTAGCAACAATAAAAATATCAGTACGCTAAGTAGCGAATAGAGAATCCAGTCTCTGGCGGTCAATTGTTTTTGCATGTTTGGTATGTCTAAAATTTTAGTGATGGCTTAATAACAATATTGAAAAAATTCGTTTTAACTAAGAGAAAAACATCAGATTAGGTTTAATTACTAAAATCTATGCTTAAAACAGATAACTAAAGCCTACTTTAACCTTCCGTTAAGAATTTTTAAAGCTTTGTGTTGATAGAAAATAATTGTTTTGTAAACGCTTATTATCATGCCCGCTATTAGAGGAAAATCTGATCGACAGGCATCATAGACGATTTACAGCGAGATCAATAAAGTAAGCTCAATATCACGCATGAGTGCACCTACAAAGTGCTAGACATCATTAGACTGCTCATAGATACTTGCCTGCATTCCAACAACAAACCACTAAATTAAGGGGGAGAACTATGGGTTTTATGCAGGGTAAACGCGTGTTGATTGTCGGCCTAGCTAGCAACCGCTCGATCGCCTGGGGTATCGCTCAAGCCATGCACCGCGAAGGTGCTGAGCTGGCTTTTACATACCAAAATGAAAAATTGCAAAGCCGTGTAGAAGATATGGCTGCGCAATGCAATTCAAACATCGTCATTGAATGTGATGTCAGCATTGATGAACACATCGATAATGTCTTTAAAAAACTGGCAGAATGTTGGGATGGTCTGGATTCTATCGTCCATTCTGTGGCGTTTGCCCCACGCGATGCGTTAGATGGCGATTATGTTAATGCTACTACCCGTGACAATTTCCGCATTGCCCATGACGTAAGCTCATATAGCTTCACTGCTTTGGCCAAAGCAGGTCGGCCGCTGATGACCGGTCGAAACGGTTCATTGTTAACCTTAAGCTATCTCGGTGCTGAACGCGCAATCCCGAACTACAATGTCATGGGTGTTGCTAAAGCTAGTCTCGAAGCCAATGTCCGTTACATGGCTGTTGCCCTGGGCGCTGAGGGTACGCGTGTTAATGCAGTTTCCGCCGGGCCAATTAAGACATTAGCCTCCGCAGGCATTAACAATTTTAAAGCGATGTTAAGTAAAGCTGCTGATACCGCTCCTTTAAAACGCAATGTAAGCATCGACGAAGTGGGTAATGTAGCTGCTTTTTTATGCTCTGATCTTGCATCAGGTATTACTGGGGAAATTACCTATGTGGATGCTGGTTACAATATTGCCGGATTAGCTGCTTCTTAAAAAAAGAGAGCTACAAAAAAGGGAGCTTAATGCTCCCTTTTTTTACCAGGTAAAAATACGTATTACTTTGGTACTTTAACGGATATATCAGCCTTTGCCTGCAAGCTGTTTATCAAGGCATTAAAATCTGCTTGACCAAACGCTTTTCCGATATTTTTAAGCGCTAGCGGAAGCTGCTTTTTATCGTCGGCGCTCATTACACCTTCTTGAACCTTGGCAACGCTAACTACTGCCTGCTCACCGGAAGATAATTCTGTAGTTAATACTGTCGGTTTATCTCCGATTGGCTTAGCGGCTTTAAAAATCTCCTGCCTCAGTTCGACCGGAATATCGTTTCTGTTTCGCGCCAATCCAGTTAGTTTTTTCACTACAAATTTATTTTCTGCTGCAACAGATTGAATAGATTCACCAGAAAGCAAGCGTCCTTTTATTTGCTTAGCCGTATCAATAGCTTGTTGTTTGGCTTTTTCTGCAGACAAAGCAGCAATAACTTGAGTATTAACCTCTTGCAAAGTCTTTGCTGCAGCTGGTTTGTGTTCCAATACACGCAGCACTACTAGTCGATCGGCTCCTAGCTCTATTGGCGTGCTGTTATTTCCTTTCAACACTTCTTCAGAAAATGCCGCATTGCGAATTTTCTCATCAGCACCAATTTGTTCACCATGCTCTCTAGTTAACAATCCAGTTTGCTTAATTTTCAGGTTTAATGCACTGGCAACAGTTTGCAAATTATCTGGGTTTTCAAAACTGCTTTCAGTTAATCTTTCACCTGCCTCATAAAAAGCGTTTTCAGCTTGATTTTTTTGATACGCAACCGATAACTCAGATTTAACAGAATCAAACGATTTAACTTCACCAGGGATTAATTCGGTCACCTTAATCAAGTGATAACCAAATGAAGATTTAACAGGTTCTGATACCTCTCCAAGTTTTAAAGCACTAGCAGTATCTTCAAATGCTTTTTCCATATCTCCAGCATTAAATAGCCCTAAATCCCCGCCGGCTTTCGCAGTCAATTTATCATCGGAAACTTCAGACGCCAATACTGAAAAGTCTTTGCTATCAAGTTCTACCTTGGTTTTTTTTGCCTTTTCTAATGCTTGTTGCTCATTAGTTTTATCATTGATTGCAAACAAAATATGACTGATTTTTCTTCGCTCCGGCGTGGTGTATTGGCCTTTTTGGTCTTCATAAAAGGCTTTTAATTTATCCTCTGTGACTTCGATATTCTTAGCTAAGTCTTCAAGAGCCAATTCCACATACTGCACCGAAACCTGTTCAGGGGTTTGATATGAGTCTTGATGCAACTGGTAGTAAGCGGAAATTTCTTGGTCTGATGGCTGTGCTTGTTTTTGATAAGTAACAGTCAAATATTCAGCATCTCGCTGCTGGTTTTGAATTTTAAAAAAACTCTCCACATCATACTGGGTTGCAAAGCTGCTATCGATAATGCTCTGCTGAAATTGCTCCATGATCATAGCATTTTTGATTCTGCCAACAAATTCCGCCGATGACATTTTTTGTGCATTCAAAAGCGCCTTATAACGTTTGTCGTCGAATTTTCCATCAACTTGAAAATATGGCAGCGACGTTATAAATTCGCGAGTAGCTTCATCACTAGCAACCAACCCTGCTTTATAAGCATATTGAAGCAAAACTTCATCCTTGATTAATTTTTCCAATGCCTGAGCTTTCAATATTTCCTCGTCAATTGAAACCCCTTGCAAACTTTGCCTATATTGCTCATAAGCATTATTAACATCTCGTTGATAAAAGTTTTTGTCTCCAACTGTTGCAACAGCAGGTTCTTTTCCTGTGTCTAAATAATTTTGAATACCCCATAACGCAAAAGGCACACAGATAATTATTAGAATTCCCCATGCAAAAGCACCTTGTGCTTTTTCTCTAATTTTCGTCAGCATAATGATCAGTCCTAAGATACAACATGGTTTTAAGCGAAATAATTAATAAAAAAAAAGCCCCGGACCAGATGGCACGGGGCTTTTAATTTTGGCGGAGTGGACGGGACTCGAACCCGCGACCACCGGCGTGACAGGCCGGTATTCTAACCAACTGAACTACCACTCCAAAGTCTGGTGGGTGCTGAGGGGTTTGAACCCCCGACCCTCGCCTTGTAAGGGCGATGCTCTCCCAGCTGAGCTAAGCACCCGACTAAAGAAAATCTAGTTTACAGCATCTTTTAACGATTTGCCAGCCTTAAATGAAGGAATTTTAGCTGATTTAATTGTAATTTCTTCACCAGTCTGAGGATTACGTCCTTTACGCTCAGCTCTTTCTTTAACGGAAAATGTTCCAAATCCTACTAAAGCAACTGATCGCTTATCAGGATCTGAGTCTTTTAATGCGCCGGTTACTGCGCTTAAAAAACCATCCAATGCGCGACCGGCATCAGCTTTAGTTAATACCGCAGACTCTGCGATTGCATCAATAAGTTCCGATTTATTCATTATTCCCCCTTAGGAATTCAATTTATATATGTCTGCTAGGACTTGATTGCCAATCCCTATACACGAACAATTTTCGGCACAGGAAACGCTTGTATTTATATCAATAGCTCTCGCACAGTGTCAAGCTATAACTCCCAGAAAGCCCGTAATTTATGGGTTTTAAGCTAAAAATCAAACACTACACAGATAATTATTGGAATAATCACATTACCAATTAAAACGCTATGATCTTCACCACACCCATGATAATTTCCCTAACAACTAACAAAATTTGGTAAATCTCAAAAAGATCAAACTTATGTAGTCATTCATAAATTGCATATTGAGCGCGTTGCCTTAGTGAGCGGTTAACAGTTGCGTCTTTAACTTCGCCACTTCTGATTCGGTATGATCATCAAGCTGTTTTTTTTCAATTGCTATGGGCAAATGCTGCAATGCCACTTCTAATACTTCATCTATCCAATGAACAGGCTTAATATCAAGATTCTTTTTAATATTGTCTGGTATATCTACCAAATCCTTTTCATTTTCAGCCGGAATTAAAACTGTGGTTATACCTCCTCGATGAGCGGCTAATAACTTTTCCTTAAGACCTCCAATTGGCAAAACCTCCCCGCGCAAAGTGATTTCCCCAGTCATTGCAACGCAAGCTCTTACAGGTATTTTTGTTAGCGCTGAAATAATTGCAGTACACATTCCAATACCTGCACTTGGACCATCTTTAGGGGTTGCGCCCTCTGGTACGTGTACATGTATGTCTGTTTTTTGAAAAACATCACTATCAATCCCTAAAATATCAGCACGACTTCTTACGACTGTCATGGCTGCTTCAATGGATTCTTTCATAACTTCACCGAGCTTGCCAGTTGCTGAGTTTTTACCTTTACCTGGAATCACGGCCGTTTCTATAGTTAAGAGCTCGCCACCAACTTCTGTCCATGCTAGGCCCGTCACTTGACCAATCTGATCATGTTCTTCTGCCAGGCCATAGTGAAATCTTTTTACACCCAAATAATCATCTAAGTTTTTCGAAATAACTGTAATTTTTGATTTTTCAGCGCTGAGAAGTAGATTTTTAACAACCTTACGGCAAATTTTTGATATTTCCCGTTCGAGATTTCGAACTCCAGCCTCTCTTGTGTAATAGCGAATCAAATCTCTGACAGCTTCTTCTGTAATCTCGATCTCATGATATTTCAGACCATTGTTTTTGATTTGCTTGGGAATCAAGTAGCGTAATGCAATATTTATTTTTTCATCTTCTGTGTAACCAGCTAAACGAATCACTTCCATCCTATCGAGCAGTGCGGGCGGAATGTTCATAGTATTTGCAGTTGCAACAAACATGACATCTGATAAATCAAAATCAACTTCTAAGTAATGATCAGAAAATGTATGATTTTGCTCTGGATCAAGAACTTCTAGCAATGCAGAAGCAGGATCTCCGCGAAAATCAGCTGCCATCTTGTCAATTTCATCAAGTAAAAACATCGGGTTGCGGGTTTTTACTTTAACTAGATTTTGTAATATTTTACCTGGCATTGAACCAATATATGTGCGTCTATGCCCTCTTATTTCAGCCTCATCTCTTACGCCGCCCAACGCCATTCGTACATATTTACGATTTGTTGCGCGAGCAATGGACTCACCCAAAGATGTTTTTCCTACTCCCGGCGGACCAACCAAACACAAAATTGGTCCCTTAAGCTCTCCTTTTACACGTTGCTGAACAGCAAGATACTCAAGAATACGTTCTTTAACTTTCTCCAAGCCATAATGCTCAGTTTCTAAAACTTGTTCCGCAACTTTTAAATCATAGCGGACTTTCGTTTTCTTCTTCCATGGAACGCTCACAACCCAATCTATGTAGTTCCGAACGACGGTAGCTTCAGCAGACATGGGCGACATTTGCTTAAGCTTATTAAGTTCAGCTTCGGCCTTTGCTTTAGCCTCTTTGGACATACCCGCTTCTGAAATCTTATACCCTAAATCTTCAATCTCATTTGGAACATCATCCATATCTCCAAGTTCTTTTTGTATGGCCTTCATTTGCTCATTGAGATAATACTCTCGCTGATTTTTTTCCATTTGTTGTTTTACTCTAACGCGAATCCTTTTCTCCATTTCTAATAAATCAACCTCACCTTCCATGAGAGTCATCAATCGTTCTAAACGTTTTGCAACATCAGATATTTCAAGAATCACTTGTTTTTCATTGACCTTCAAGCCCATATGAGCAGCCATAGTGTCAGCCAATCTGCTTGGATCATCAATTCCCATTAATGAATTAAGCACCTCAGGTGGAATCTTATTATTTAACTTTACGTATTGCTCAAATGAGTTAATTGCCGTGCGTTGTAATACGTCACGTTCTTGATCAGACATGACTAAAACATCTTCGATATCAACAACCTCAGCTGAAAAAAAACTGCCTGTATCTCTATAATTTACAACTTTACTGCGCTGACTTCCCTCAACTAACACCTTCACAGTGCCATCTGGCAATTTTAATAATTGCAGAATATTAGCTAATGTCCCAATGTCGTAAAGATCATTAAATTCCGGATCGTCAGTTTCCGCCTCTTTTTGAGCCACAAGCAATATCTGCTTGTCATCACGCATTGCTGCATCCAATGCATCAATCGACCTTTCCCTTCCAACAAATAATGGGATCACCATGTATGGATAAACAACAACATCTCTAAGTGGCAAAACAGGTATTAACGTATTTTTTTGTTGTAAGTTTTTAATTTCGGTTGTTTCCACAATGGATACCTATAACAATATTTAAGTTGAATTGAGTATGGGGGCGTTAATAAAAATAGCAAGGACCCAAATAAAAATAATCCATTTATGGTTTTCTAAGCAAAAAAAAGGGAGCATATAAGATGCTCCCTTTTTTATTCTTTTAATATTTCAAGCCTCTGCAGAAGCTTTTTTAACATCAGCTTCATAAACCAAAATAGGCTCAGAATCTCCAGAGATAACTCCACTATCAATAACGACTTTACTGATGTTTTCAGCTGACGGTAATTCATACATTGTATTGAGTAATATATTCTCAACAATTGTCCTGAGACCTCTTGCTCCTGTCTTTCTTTCCATTGCTTTCTGGGCAATTGCGCTCAGAGAATCAGACCTGAACTCAAGCTCAGCACCTTCCATCTCAAATAAATGCTGGTATTGCTTGATTAGCGCATTTTTTGGCTCAGTTAAAATTTGTACTAAGGCCTGCTCATCTAACTCTTCAAGTGTTGCCACAACAGGAAGCCTACCGACAAACTCTGGAATAAGCCCGTACTTAATTAAATCTTCGGACTCTACTTCAGCAAAAAGCTGACCAACATTTTTAGCGTCATCTTTACTCTTAACCTCAGCAGAAAACCCTATGCCACCTTTTTCGGACCTTGCTTTTATTACACGATCTAAACCAGCAAAAGCTCCGCCAACAATAAAAAGCATATTAGCAGTATTTACTTGCAAAAAATCTTGCTGTGGATGCTTGCGACCACCTTGCGGGGGAACGGATGCAACGGTGCCCTCAATAAGTTTTAGTAATGCTTGCTGAACACCTTCTCCGGAAACATCTCTAGTAATTGAAGGATTGTCAGATTTTCTTGAAATCTTATCAATTTCATCAATATAAACTATGCCGGTTTCAGCCTTTTCAACATCGTAATCACATTTTTGCAAAATCTTCAGAATAATATTTTCAACATCTTCACCAACATAACCCGCTTCAGTCAATGTAGTAGCATCTGCAATTGTAAAGGGCACATCTAATAAGCGAGCAAGAGTTTCAGCTAACAATGTCTTTCCTGACCCAGTCGGACCTATCAACAAAATATTACTCTTTGCTAATTCAATACCACCTTTTTTTGTCCTGCTGCGTAACCGTTTGTAATGATTATAAACGGCTACGGCTAAAATTTTCTTGGCGTTTTCTTGACCAATTACGTAAGAGTCAAGCTCTTTTTTTATTTCTTTGGGCTTTGGCAAATCAGCACCGCCAAATACAGAGTCATCATCCTGCAGCTCATCTTTAATTATGTCATTGCAAAGCTCTACGCACTCATCACAGACATAAACGGCTGGGCCTGCAATCAGCTTTCTTACTTCGTTTTGACTTTTTCCACAAAAAGAGCAATACAACAATTTCTCTTCATCTTTGCCGTTCTTGTCAATACTCATCACATTACTCCTGAAAACACCGCCGCCGATGTTTTTGCTTTAGATGGAAATTTGAATATATCTAAATACAAAGAAAATACCAATGTTATTTGTCAGACAAAGCTGCCCTGTTAGACAAAACTTTGTCGATCAAGCCATAACTAACTGCATCAGTAGCACTTAAGAAATTATCTCTATCAGTATCCTGTTGCACTTTTTCAATAGGTTGACCGGTGTGATGAGCTAAAATCGCATTCAGTTTTTCTCTGATGGATAAAATCTCTCTAGCATGAATATCAAAATCTGAAGCTTGCCCTTGAAACCCGCCTAATGGCTGATGAATCATCATTCTTGAATGTGGTAAACAATAGCGTTTCCCTTCAGCACCACCAGTTAAAAGCAAGGCACCCATGCTGGCCGCCTGACCAATACACATTGTACTAACGTCAGGTTTTATAAATTGCATAGTGTCATATATAGACATACCAGCCGTGACCGAGCCACCTGGAGAGTTAATATATAAATGAATATCTTTGTCAGGATTTTCAGACTCAAGAAAAAGCAACTGAGCCACTACCAAGTTAGCCATGTAATCTTCAACTTGACCAACTAAAAAAATCACTCGCTCTTTTAATAGCCTGGAATAAATATCAAATGAACGTTCGCCACGAGCGGTTTGTTCAATAACAATAGGAACCAAACCTCCAGCTGCTTGTGACGAAATCATTTGACTAATTAAATCGTTTTTGCTGTACATGCAATTACCTTAACCTTCTTGACCTAAGACATCACTGAAAGCCAGCTCTTGCTCTGACACTTTTACCTGAGAAGCGAGCCATTCAACTGTTTGATCTTCTAATACCAACTGCTGTACATCAGCTAATCGACTTTCATCAGAATAGTACCAAGCAACCACATCCGCTGGTCGTTCGTAACTTTTCGCCATATCTTCAATAGTAGAACGAACCTTATCAGCATCAAGTTTGATGTCATTTTTACGGATAATTTCACCTAAAATTAATCCCAATGCCACTCTACGCTTAGCTTGATCTTCAAAGTTATCTCTCGGAAGGTTTAAGTCTTCAATCTTTAGCTTACGTTTTTTTGCATTTTCGATATATGGCTGCATCAGACTTTCAATTTCCTGATCTACCAAAACATTAGGAATGTTGATTTTAATTTTTTCATACAAAGCATCCATCAACGAATTTTTCAGCTTGCCGCGTAACGCTCGCTCGAGCTCTCTTTGCATGTTTTCTTTTACATCTTGACGAAAAGAAGCTACAGAACCATTTTCAATGCCATATGCCTTGATAAAATCTTCATCTATTTCTGGCAGTACAGACTCCTCAATACTTGAGACTTCAACGTCAAACTGAGCCATTTTACCGGCCAGTTTTTCATTGCCATATTTTTCAGGAAAGGCAATTTCAAAAGTCTTATTATCACCAGCTTTCAAACCAATCAGTTGATCTTCAAACCCGGGAATCATGCGTTTGGAGCCGATTTCAACTTGATAGTTTTCAACTTTACCATCAGTAAAATTTTCACCATCAGACACTCCTGAAAATGTGATAGTTACCCTATCGCTCTCTTGCGATAATCTATCCGCCACTTCCCATGTTTTACGCTGTTCTCTTAGCTTAAGAATCATGGCATCAACATCCGGCTCTTGGACCGATGAAATAGGCTTAATCACTTCTAACTGACCAATATTATCAATTACTATTTCTGGATAAACTTCAAATTCAGCAATATATCCAAAGCCGTCTACTTCTTCGGTCAACTGTATTTGCGGATAGCCGGCCGGCTTTAAATTTTGATCTTGTAACGCCTTGGAAAGAGTAGTTTGAATTAAATCTCCAGCGACTTCTTGACGTACTCGCTCACCGTACAATTTCTTAATCACTTGCTGAGGTGCTTTACCAGGACGAAACCCGTCAACTTTAGCACCGCGTGCTAAAGACTTAAGTCTCTCAGTCATTTTTTCCTGAACCACATCCTCTGGCAGGCTTACGGTCATTTTTCTGCTTAATTCTGATGTCTTTTCGACAGAAACTTGCATTTCTTTACCTCAAATAAATTTATTATGGATTTTGTAGGGGATGCCTAAGGGCACGAAGATCTGAAAATTAACGATGATTCGCTAATCTTTGTAACTTGAATTAAGTGGTGCGAATGGAGAGACTCGAACTCTCACAGGATAACCTACTGGAACCTAAATCCAGCGCGTCTACCAGTTCCGCCACATTCGCACTTGAATGAAGAGCGATTATAGCTGTATTAATGTCAGTTCAACAAGCTATAACTACCTTAATTAACCAAAAAAGAACTTTTTAGATGAAAAATTACAAGCGATAACATAGTTTTTACTGCGTTCAATCTATTATTAACACTAAAATAATTAAAGTTAAATACCTCACAGGAGCACTGAAATGAACGTATCTCCATCAAGCAGCGCCACTTTATTAATAAACAATGCGCAACGTAAATCATCAGATGCTGCGCAGACCATTGCAACACTACCTATTCACAAGAATGAAATCGGCAGCTCTGAATTTAACTCATCAGATGTAATCAAGCCTATATTGAATTTGAAAGAAGCCGAATTAGAGACATCAGTCGCTGCTAAATTAATTGCAGCTGACAAAAAAATGCTCGGATCAATACTAGACATCCACGCATAAATTAGTTAGATACAGATACAGTAAATCCCAATTGCCTAATTTGATCGGCAAATTCATTCAATATTTCTTCTGGCAGTTTTTCTAACTTAACAGACTCTGGTTGAAATGAAGGCCTCGCCAAGGTATAGAGTAAAACTTCTTTGAGCCTAACATTCTTGTTAATCTTCTTTAACATGTTAAGCAATGCGGCCCTTTCAGATAATGGCAATTCGCCGCCATCATAATCAACCAAGCAAGTTTGCACTTTGGTGTGACATAGCTCAGCCGATAACATTAAATTTTGCAAACTCAATTGACAGCTTTGTCCTGCATGATTGATTAACTGCCGACCTTCTTGGGTAGCGCTATCGAATTTAAACCAGACTTCACCGCCGTACTCATTCAGTTTTTTCAAGCCTTTTTGCACTCCAGGGCGATGCACCAGACTACCATTGGTAATTAGCACGAAATGGCTCTCGGGAAATACACCTAACTCTTCGGCAATATCACCTATTAATGCTACTGCCCTTTCAAACTCATTTAGACTAGTTGGCTCGCCATTTCCTGATATAGCAATATCTTTGATAACGCGATTGCCTTCATCAACCTGAAAGTCATCGTAAAAACTGCCATTAAGCACATAATCAAGAAAATCCCTGAGCTCCTTCTCTAAAAGCTCAAAATCCATAAGCGGCGCAGCGCCAACAGTAAGATTGGGTACTTGGCAGTAAATACAACGCCAATTGCAGGCATTATTGGTATTGAAATTAATGCCTATCGACAAGCCCCCAGATCGGCGTGATACAACTGGATAGACATACTTTAAGCCAGCAACCTCGCGACTATGATTGGTAGTGGTCAATTTGGAAGTCATGTAATGCAATAACGGCAAGAAAAAAGTAAATTTTCACTAGGGAAGCGCTGAACAAATAGATTTCGTTCATGGTTCGACAAGCTCACCACGAACGAAATCAATAGATTATTCTTCGTTCTGAGCTTGTCGAAGGATTTAATCAGCGCTTCCCTAGATTACAAACCAGCAAATTTGGTTATTTTTTGTTGGTTATAAGTAATTTTGTTGTCGGCAACAGAAATAATGCTCTGTTTAACTAAAGCCTCAAATAAATCATCTACATTCAAAGAATCAGCTTTAAATTTGCTTTTGATGCTGTTAATTAAAGTTTCTTTTTTTACCGGCCGATTATTGTGATGATTAACTAAGTGCGCGCAATATTCCTGCAAATAGAATTGCTTTCCTTGCTGCGGCTGAACTTTTGTAACGGCAGATAGACTTTCTTTGCTTGTACCAATTCTCGTGGCACTGCGTTGCTGGCTTTTTAGTAAATTAACCACATGATCTAAATCGGCATCGTTAGAAACAATGTCAAAATGTGCATGCTCTGGCAACTGAGCCATCAAGAAACCCGCCCAAAAAGCAATACCAAAATCTGCGGCATTTTTACCACCATTTGGCATCTTAAGAATCTTCAAGCGATTGTCATTCACCGTAGCCGTTAGCGACACAATCCAATCTACTGGAACCTTGGCCCCACTTGCTGCATAGCAAACAACTACCTGAGAATACTGTTCTAAATGATTAATTAATTCGTTTACTTGACTAGGGCAATTTTCCAAGTCAATAAATAACACCCTAGTAGTGCTTTCAACCACCCCTGAATCTGCCTGTTTAGATTGCTCAATTACTGTCATCTAAATAATCCATATTGAATCGAGAACAATCTCAGCGTTTGCTTTTAACAATTGCAGAAATACTTGATCATCCGTTTTAAATCATTATCCCAGCTTAACCAACACCTCACCGCGCCCAATCTCCGACATATCTCCGGCGTAACGCTGCACGCGATTGAAGGCTATTGAGGTATCAGCAAATTTGGAATTCAGCTTTCTAAAAGACGCAAACAGGATGGGGAGAAATGCTAATGTGTGTGCTCCGCAATCGTTAAAACTGGCTGACAATTGCGGCTGATTCCAAAGCAACAATGTGCCTCTGCGCATTGCATAACCTAAAAACCGACCGGTTTGCCCCATAACAGCAATGGTTCCAGCCGTCATACGCGAACCACAATAATCGCCGGCATTACCTTCAATCAGGATATTACCTCGGCGCATATGATCTCCAGCCCGTTCGCCAACGTTACCCTTGACCAAAATAATGCCGCCCTTCATGCCCATTTTGTTGCCGGGCAAGGCACCACCAAGAAAGTCACCGGCATTGCCGTTAATTTTAATGAAACCTTTTTTCATTTCACAACCGGCGTAAAGGCCAACATTGCCATCCACGATGATTTCACCGGACTTAATACCAAAGCCTAAATAAGCACCGGCATCGCCCTCAACTTTAATTGAACCATCTTGTAGCTCCTTGCCAATAAAATCCAATTTAGCCACGCTATTTTTAATGACAATGGCTTGAGTATCGGAGCCGGAAATCGTAAATAACTCGTCGACCCGCGCTTTACGTTTGCCAGCTTGCAATTGTAATGCAGCTATCTGTGTTGACTCCAAGCCTTCAAGCAGGTGCGGTACCAATGGTGACAAATCCACACGCTGATCGGGTCTGTGTTTTAGCGTAAAGGTTAAGGCACTCATGCCATAATCTCCTGTAAGTGAAAGTGGAATGGACCCAATTTACCGCCGTAGTTTCCGGCACTGATGCGCTTGATGCCGTTGGCGGCACCCAAATCACATACAGCTTGAATGCCCACGCGCATGGCCTTATCAATATCTTCTTTGGTTAAACCGTCGATAACGATTTCCATCACCGATTCAATTTCGGGCGATAGATCAGTTTTGGTCGCGCCTTTTAAGGTCGGGCAAAAGGCATCATTGGTGGATGCACCTAATGATTTGTATTTTGACCCGACTTTTGAGCCCGAGCGCACCACACCACCTGGAAACGGCATGATGACATTGGGAATTTTGCGCATTTCTTCGATTGCCGCTTCGCAAGCCGCCAGGGCTTGCGGTTGTGATTCAGCCAACACCAAGAAGTTGCCACCCCCGACCGCTTCGACTTGACCGGTAGTGGCCTCCGCTAAAAATTCACCATCCATTACCGGAATTCGCCAATAACGCTTGCCGTCAATTAACTTGGATGCTTGAAAGCCGTCACCAAAATAACGCAGGTTTTTACCTAACGCAATGCGCGTACCGCCGTCGATACCAGCAAATAAAGCCGATGTCGGCGATGTTAACACGCACTGCCCTGCCCGCGTTTCCAGCTGTTTTGCCAAGCCTTTGCCGCCCATCGCAAAAATCATGATGGATACGCCAGGACGACCATCGGGCGTTTCAGAAGGATCCAGCACACGCTCAATGCCCGCTTCGCAACCGCAAGCGATCACCGAGGTGGCAAAGCCGGTCATGGCTTGGGCAGAAATCATCGCCCATTTTTCATTTTGAGCAGTGATGATGGCGCGAGTCGCCTTCATCGGAAACGCTTCCGCAAAAGTCGCGTCTATCGTTACACCGTTAATAATCATATTCCAGCACTCACTTTAAGTAGCAATGCGGTAATCAAAGCCGTTTGTAGAAATCCGGCCCCGACTATCCAACGTATCAATTCGGCTTTAGTTTCGGCAATTTTTAGCTCCAGCTTTAATTCAGATTCCCTAACGTCTTGCGTGGAAGCTGACTCGGACAAATGCAATTCACCTTGAAATTGCTCAAGAGCCAAACTTAGCGCCTCAACAACTTGAGCACGAGCCTGCTCCTCGGTAATTCCCGACTCTTTCAATTTTCGAATGAACGCGTAAGTATCAAAAGCTAATGTTGTCATTTAGTTACCACCTGTAAATGCACCCATCATCATGCTACATCTCCATTCAGCGGATGCACCGTAATACTGCCGCGTCCGTCTTCGGTAATTTCATCATCACTGATCTTAAAATTGCCCATCTTCATGGTCAGATAGCGATCGAAATAATCTTTCAAGCCTTTTTCGACCGATGGATCGTAGTCGGGCTGAACGACGTGCGTTGTACCCCATTTTATAGAGACCACTTTGCCGTCAACAACAACTAATTGACCATCTTTAAAAACGTAATCGGGTTTTTCGAACATCTTTTGACGATCGGTATTATCGGTATACACAGTAATATCCGCCCAATTGCCGGCACTTAAACCGCCTCGATCTTTCAGACCGATCAGCTTAGCCGCACCGGCGCGAGTCATGATGGCAATTTCTTGCAGTGTGTATTCACGCTCTATTGACGCCAACGTGGTCATTTTTTGCGCTTCTGGATGAATAGTAGACAACACGTCATTACGGAACGTTCTGTCCATCAATAAACGGATCAAATGTGGATAGCTGGTGAATGGCGCACCATTAGGATGATCGGTGGTTAAGAAAATGCGCCAAGGATCATTGACCAGCAAGAAGGTTTCCAAACCAATCGCCCATTGCAAAGCATTAACAAAACTTTGATCTTTATATTTAAACGGCACCACGCCACAGCCGGCATCGCACTCAATATCCATAGTCACCCATTTATTGGGACTGGCAAGCTTGTGATTGGCATGTTGACGCATGTTATCGCCGGAAGCCGTCACTGTTTGGCCAAACAGAATCTGCCCCACATCAATGGTGATATTTTTGTTGTTATTAACCGCTTCAGCAATTTGCGCCGCGCCGGAAGAAAATTTGAAATCGCCTTCTGTGCCGTAACTGTGAAACTGAATATGCGTCAAGTGCATCGGCAAACCGCCAATACCTTGAATAGTATCTAAAGTAGTTTGAACGTTACCGGGCACCCCAAGATTACAGCCATGCACATGCAAGGGATGCGACACGCCTAATTCTTTAACCGCAGTCGCCAGCACGTGCAAAATATCGCGCGGAGTGACACCGTAATGAGCGTTTTGCTCGTCGAGATCGAGTTTACGTTGGTTAAATTTAAACGCATTGATACCGCCGGGATTCACCACCTTAACGCCAATCGCCTTAGCAGAATGCATCGTCCAAGCCACATAATCATTAATGGCTTTTTGATCTTTTTTGGCTGTCAGCAAGCGCAGGAAATAATCATCGCTGCCCAACATCACGTAACCGCCTTTATCCAGAATCGGAATATCGCCCATTTCCATATGCGCTTGACGAGCGTTGATCGGCAATACGGCAGGTTCAAAACCGGCGGTATAGCCCATTTCAGCATAACGGTAGCCTGTCACAAAGGTGCTCGGCATTGCATGACCGCAACCGGAACGGCAAATATGAGTGCTGGCTACCGGGTCTTGACGGTGATCTTCCGGCAATAAGGTTCTGGCAATATTGCCTTTACCACCGCCGATGTGCGTGTGCATATCAATCGCGCCGGACATCACCACTTTGCCCTTCAGATCGTATTCCTTATCGATCAGAAAATCGCCAGTCGGCTTGTTGACGATGCGTCCATCCTGAATGTAAATGTCTTGCTGTTGCCCATCAATCCCGCTGGCAGGATCGTAAACAACGCCACCTGTTAATCTAATTAACATACTGTTTCCTCGCGTAAAGCGTGTTCAATCGCATTCAACACGTCCGCCGTACTGGGCAAACCGGAATCTCTTAATTTTTTCAAACGTATAGCCACCACGTTATCCATACGATAAGCATGACCCGCGTGATCGATACCCGGCGTACCGACAGGAATAAACACATCCGGCTCTTTTGAAAAGGTCATGCCGGAGCGACCAACAACTACCAATGGTAAGTCGGTCGCAGGAGGCACAGCATTGACATTAAAGGCATGCACCCAAACAAGGGCATCCGCTTCACCACTGTCCAGCAGCAGGTTAGTGTCATTTAAAAATGGGTCATATTCTGGATAGCCGCGGCTGAAACGGGTTCGCGCCGGGTAACCGGTCGTCCAACCGCACACCTGATTGGCAGTCTGGTCACCTTCTTTACCCGCTAAAGGCAACCCCGAACAACGTGCGTTTCTGTCATTAATATCTTTGATCAATTCCGACAAGGTTTGCACGGTCAGTTCTGCCTGTCGATAAGCCAGGGCACCTGCCGCCCAGGTCACTACCCCGTAGGTTGCTGATTTAAGTTTGTCGGCCAAAATTTGCAATTCGGTCACCGCAATGCCGCCAACTGATGTCGCACGAATCGGCAAACCTTTAACTAATGCTCTAAGTACCGCAATCACTTCCGGCAAATCTTCTGTTGCCGACTCTAAAACTTGGGCTTTTTGTCCATTGGGTGAAGTTGAAGCATTACCGGACGGAGCCTTACCCAAATAAATCACTTCGCGCGCACTGGTATCCTGCACAAACATCGCTTCTTTGTTCCAAAGGTAGCGCTCGAAAAAGCGCGGCGCAAAGGCTTCCAGATCTGTACCTACGACTAGCAACAAATCACAGCGATTTTTAACTTCAGCCAGCGTGGTATTCATCCAGCCGGAATCCTGCAATGCCAAAAAGTTGTTTCTAGCACCGGTAAAATTGATGTTATCCACCACTGCACCGCTACGATCAGCCAATGCCAGCAAGGCGCGCATGCCGTTAACATCAGTTGCACAGCCGCCGATTACCGGCAGCTTGGTATTTTTTAGCAATTCAGCTGCCTTAGCTACAGCTGTTTCCAGACTGACTTCTTTGCCATCCACTCGTGCGCTGGTGTCAGTGATGGCCTGTTCAAATGCAGGTGTATTCACTGCGCAGCCGTTTTCAATCACTTTGAGCGATACTCCTTCAACCCGGATGGTTAAATCATCCGTGCCGATACCGCAAAAAGGGCTCGGTACTTCTGTAATGTCAGTCACACGCTATCCTCTTAGTTTAATACCTAAATCATTGGGTCTCGGACACGAACAATTAATGACCTGCAAGACCCAATCCAACTACGCGCCGGGCTGTAACCCGTTTTGTGGGCGACATTCTAACCTGAATTATTGGCGTTAACACTGTTTTCGCCACTACAATGCCGCATCTTCATTTACACCCACTTACCTGCCAAGGACCTGTTTCTTAGCTTATACTGAGGCCAATCATGATCTTAAAAAAACACTTCCAAGCGATTCTAGTAGTCTTATTTTTGATAACTGTTACCACAGTAAAAGCAGAAGTTGATAATTTACATGCCTTTATACCAGGCAGTTATCAGCAAATCTTGACCGACACCAACAACCAACCTTTTATGCTAGTGGTTTGGTCAATCACTTGTCCTTCGTGTCTAAAAGATATGTCTTTAATCAAAGAACTACACCAAGCGCATCCAGATTTTAAAATAATCATGTTGGCCGCCGACGACTTAGCTGCCAGCCCGCAAATTGCATCTATCTTGAAAAAAAGCGACCTAACCACTTTAGAAAATTGGGTCTATGCAGACGAAAACACCCAAAAATTGCAATATGAAATCGACCCAAAATGGTATGGCGAATTACCCAGAACTTATTTTTTCGATTCGACGCATCAACGAGAAGGCTTTAGCGGCGTGTTATCTAGACAAGATTATGAAGCGCGACTGGTCAAACTCAAGAACTAACATCAACTGCGATTTTTGACTCTGTGTTAACAACTTACGTTAAAATGCCCCACGTTTTTAATCTGCGGGGTCTACTTTAATGTTGAAAAAAATCTTGTCTCCACTTATCGCCGTCGGTTTGCTTACCGCCTGTGCCACCAGCCCCACCGGTAGAAGCCAACTCATTTTTTTACCCGATGCCCAGATTAATCAAATGGGCTTACAGGCTTTTGAAGATCTAAAAAAAGAAAAACCCATTAGTACCAACGCCCGTTATAACCAAGTTGCCAACTGTATTGCCCAAGCAATTACACAACCTTTAGGTGGATCATGGGAAGTAGTCGTTTTTGAAGATAAAACACCTAATGCCTTCGCCCTGCCCGGTAATAAAATCGGCATTCACACGGGCATGCTGACCTTGGTCGATAATCAAGATCAACTAGCTGCGGTTATTGGTCATGAAATAGGCCATGTACTTGCTAAACACAGCAATGAAAGAGCTTCGCAAGAAATGGCCGTCAGCCAAGGTATGAGCATGGTCCAAGCCGTCAGCCAACCGCAAACCGCCCTGGGCCAAACCGCTATCGGCTTACTGGGCGTTGGCGCGCAGTACGGGATTTTAATGCCTTACAGTCGCACGCATGAAAGCGAAGCAGATACGATCGGTATTGATTTAATGGCAAAGTCAGGCTTTGACCCCAGACAAAGTATTAACCTTTGGCAAAAAATGGACCAAGCCTCACAAGGCCAACAGCCAATTGAATTTATGTCAACGCATCCATCTCATGGCACGCGCATCCAACAACTTGAACAACATTTACCTCAAGCCATGAGCTTTTACCAACAAGCGCAGGCTGCAGGTAGACAACCGCACTGCTCTTAACTAATGACACCAAACCTGAAACACCTGCATCCCTACCCGTTTGAGAAGCTGGCGCAACTCAAACACGGATTCATGCCGCCTGCCGATCTGCCGCATATTGCTTTGTCGATGGGGGAACCGACTCACGCCACCCCTCATTTAATTCAGGAAGCGTTACTGGAACACCTCCATGGGCTATCTAACTACCCGACCACCAAAGGTATTCCCGAATTAAGATCGACGATTGCCGCTTGGCTAGGCAAGCGCTTTCAGATTCATGCAGTAAGCATAAATGCTGAAACCCAAGTATTACCAGTAAACGGCACCCGTGAAGCCTTATTTTCATTTGCCCAATGCGTCATCGACCCGACCAACCGTCCGGTCGTCATCATGCCCAACCCCTTCTATCAGATTTATGAAGGCGCGGCATTACTAGCCGGAGCAGAACCTTATTATCTGAATACTCTGGAAGAATCTGGTTACTTACCCGATTTTGATGCCGTCCCGGAACACATCTGGCGGCGCTGCCAGCTTGTTTATATTTGCTCTCCGGGTAATCCAACCGGCGCGGTGATGAGTCAGGCTGATCATCAAAAGCTGATTCATCTGGCTGAAAAATACGACTTCATCATCGCTTCTGATGAATGCTACAGCGAACTTTACGATGACGAAGCTAACCCGCCGGTCGGTTTGCTGCAAAGCGCTTATGCAATAGGCAATACAGCATTCAAACGTTGCGTGGTATTCCATAGCTTGTCCAAGCGCTCCAATGCACCGGGTTTACGCTCTGGTTTTGTCGCGGGTGATGCAGATATTCTGCAAGCTTATTTTCAATACCGCACTTATCACGGCTGCGCCATGCCCTTGCCTACCCAACATGCTAGTATTCGTGCCTGGCAAGATGAGCAGCACGTACAATTAAATCGCCGGTTATACCGGGAAAAATTTACCGCCTTTATCGAAATTCTCAGTGATGTTTGCACCATCAGCAAGCCAGCTGCCAGTTTCTATATCTGGTTGAAAACACCAATTATTGACACCGAATTCGCCCAGCAATTATTTGCTCAATACAACGTCACCGTATTGCCGGGCAGTTATTTATCTCGTGATTTTGCCGGAACAAATCCCGGCCAAAATCATGTTCGAATAGCGTTAGTTGCGCCTCTGAAAGACTGCATAGAAGCCGCTCAACGTATAAAACTATTTCTTAACTCTCTGTAAAAAAACCATGTCACAACTTGAAAACATTATTAACGAAGCCTTTGAACAACGTGCCGACATCACACCGAGCACAGTTTCAGCAGAAATTCGCGATGCGGTAAACGAAGCCATCAACTTGCTTGATAGCGGACAAGCCCGTGTTGCTGAAAAAATTAATGGCGATTGGGTGACCAATCAGTGGTTAAAGAAAGCTGTGCTATTGTCGTTCAGAATTAACGAGAACCGCTTGATGGATGGGGGCAATACCCGTTATTACGACAAAGTTGAATGCAAATACTCTAATTATTCAGAAGCAGACTTCGCCAAAGCTGGTGTGCGCGTGGTGCCAAATGCCGTCGCTCGCCGCGGTTCTTACATCGCTCCTGGCGCCATCCTTATGCCATCTTATGTCAACATCGGCGCTTATGTGGATAGTGGCACTATGGTCGACACCTGGGTCACCGTTGGCTCTTGCGCACAAATTGGTAAAAACGTACATCTTTCCGGCGGCGTGGGTATTGGTGGTGTATTGGAACCATTACAAGCAGGTCCGACCATTATCGGCGACAACTGCTTTATCGGCGCACGTTCAGAAATCGTTGAAGGCGTAATTGTCGAAGACGGCAGTGTTATTTCCATGGGTGTTTACATCGGTCAAAGCACTAAAATCTTTAACCGTATGACTGGTGAAGTCAGCTATGGTCGAATTCCTGCGGGTTCAGTCGTGGTGTCAGGCAACCTACCCTCAGCCGACGGCAGTTATAGCTTGTATTGCGCAGTAATCATCAAGCAAGTAGATGAAAGAACCCGCAGCAAAACCGGCATCAACGAATTATTAAGGGATTAAAATTTACAGGTCTGCGAGAAATTTTAAATTCTTGCAGATCCTACCAGCCCAAACTTAGCAGTCAACTTCAACCTCTAACTTTTTCGCCCTTCTGTGATCCGACCTAAAATTTTATTGCGCCTGATCCATATCCAATGGGTTTTGGTATTTCATGGCCTGGACGAAATCGTCTTAAAAACGCATTTATTCCGCCCGATACGTTATTTAGCCATTTTTTCACCTTATTATTGGCTAAAGCGCGAAGCAGAACCGCGCGCCGTCAGAATCAGGCATGTGCTGGAAGATTTAGGCCCTATTTATGTCAAATTTGGCCAAGCCTTATCAACTCGTAAAGATTTACTCCCGGAAGATATTGCTGACGAACTGGTTAAACTTCAAGATCGCGTCCCACCGTTTCCTAACGAAGTCGCACGTAAGATTATTGAAAGCGAACTCGGCATGTCGATTAGCGAGGCCTTTGCAGAATTCAGCACCGATCCCCTTGCCTCTGCATCAGTTGCGCAAGTCCATACGGCAACTCTGCATAGCGGCGAAAGCGTTATTGTTAAAGTCGTTCGACCAGACATTGAAGAACGCATTCGATCCGACATTGGCTTGCTTTACGAATTGGCACGTTTCGCGGAAAGATTCTGGAGCGATGCCAGGCGCCTACGCCCGATGGAAGTTGTCGCCGAATTTGAAAGAACTACTTTGGATGAACTTGACCTAGTCAGAGAAGCCGGCAATGCCGCCAAATTACGTCGCAACTTTGAAAAGTCCGACATCATTTACATCCCAGAAGTTCACTGGCCATTGACCCGCGAAAGGGTGATGGTGATGGAACGTATCCACGGCGTTCCGGTCGGCGACATCGAGCAATTAAAAGCGGGTGGTGCGGATTTCAAATTACTGGCTGAACGCGGCGTGGAAATCTTCTTTACCCAAGTATTTCGCGATAATTTCTTTCATGCCGATATGCACCCAGGCAATATTTTTGTCGACCTGCCTGCCAAATATATTGCCGTAGATTTTGGCATCGTCGGCTCGTTGTCTTTATCCGATCAGCATTATCTGGCGGAAAACTTTCTGGCTTTTTTCAACAGGGATTATCGCAAAGTTGCGGAAATGCATGTCGAATCCGGTTGGGTCGCCGAATCTACCCGCATTGAAGAATTTGAATCGGCAATCCGCAGCGTTTGTGAACCGATATTTGAAAAGCCTTTAAAAGACATTTCTTTTGGTCAACTGCTGTTGCGCTTATTCCAGACCGCACGACGCTTTGATATGCATGTGCAACCGCAATTGGTATTGCTGCAAAAAACCCTGCTCAATATTGAAGGCTTGGGGCGCCAGCTTTATCCGGACCTGGACTTATGGCAAACCGCCAAACCGTTTTTGGAAAAATGGTTTCATGAACGCATGGGGCCTAAAGCCAAACTTGATAAATTTATCAAGCAATTTCCTGAGCTGACCGA
The DNA here is from genome assembly GCA_030693065.1 of Methylococcaceae bacterium. Classification (GTDB taxonomy): domain Bacteria; phylum Pseudomonadota; class Gammaproteobacteria; order Methylococcales; family Methylomonadaceae; genus JABFRC01. The sequence continues at coordinate 91,343 of JAUYBL010000010.1, forward strand.
ACAGTTACCAGAAATTCCAGGATTGCTGTTTAAAGCCTTGGATAATGCCACTTACGCCCGGCGACAATCGGAAGCACAGCACCGGGAATTGATCCTAATGCGCGAACAAATCAACAGTAATAACCGCATCAGCCGTTGGATTATGCTGCTTAGTGCAGCGTTGATCAGCGCAGCGATTTGGTTTCAATGACATCACCCACCACAACAAGAAAAATCAGGAGTAAACACTATGTCAATTAAACGTATGGTCGATCTGGATTTATCAGGTAAACGCGTGTTAATTCGCCAGGATTTAAATGTGCCAGTCAAAAATGGCCAAGTCACTAGCGATATTCGTATTCAAGCCAGCCTGCCCACTATTGAAACTGCCTTGGCAAAAGGCGCTGCGGTAATTTTGCTATCGCATTTAGGAAGACCGGTTGAAGGGCAATATGACGAAGAATCATCTTTAAAACCGGTCGCTGAGCGCTTAGCAAGCTTGTTGGGCAAACCGGTCAGACTGGAAAAAGACTGGATCAACGGCGTTGCAATTCAACCCGGTGAAGTTGTTCTTTGCGAAAATGTGCGTTTTAATGCCGGAGAGGGCAAAAACAGCGATGAGTTAGGCAAAAAAATGGCCGCACTTTGCGATGTGTTTGTGATGGATGCCTTTGGCACCGCACATCGAGCCCAAGCTTCTACTCATAGCGTCGCCAAGTTCGCGCCGGTTGCTTGCGCAGGCCCATTATTAGCCAGCGAATTAGATGCTCTGGGCAAAGCATTGGAAACCCCTGCCAGACCATTGGTTGCTATCGTCGGCGGTTCCAAAGTCTCTACAAAATTGACAGTATTAAAATCACTGTCAGAAAAAGTCGATCAACTGATTGTTGGCGGCGGTATTGCCAATACGTTTATCGCGGCCGCTGGCTTTCCAGTCGGAAAATCATTGTACGAACCTGACCTGCTGGAAAACGCACGCGAATTGATTGCCGCGGCGAAAAGCAATGGTTCAGATATTCCCATTCCTGTAGACGTCGTTTGCGCCAAGGAGTTTTCTGAAACTGCTATAGCCACAGTCAAAAACGTTGCTGATGTTGAAGCCGATGACATGATCATGGACATTGGTCCGGAAACCGCCAAGCAATATGCCGAAATTTTAAAAACCGCCGGTACTATCGTCTGGAACGGTCCGGTCGGCGTCTTTGAAATTGATCAATTCGGTAACGGTACTTTGGCATTAGCCACAGCGATTGCAGAAAGCCCGGCTTTTTCAATTGCAGGCGGTGGCGACACCCTGGCCGCTATCGACAAATACGGCATTAACGATAAAGTGTCGTATACATCGACCGGTGGCGGTGCCTTTTTGGAATTTCTGGAAGGCAAGGAATTACCGGCAGTTTCTGTGTTAAAATCACAAAGTTAGCTACATATTGCCGGGATATATTCTATCCCGGCTCTTGATCAAATCACCTGAATCTAGGATAAAAAATGGCCAGAGTTACAATTGAAGATTGCTTGGATAATGTTGAAAATCGATTCAAATTGGTTTTATTAGCCAGCGAAAGAGCCCGCCAACTGCAACACGGAGCCACTGAATTTTTACCGCGCGGTAAAGATAAAGATACCGTACTGGCATTACGCGAAATTGCTGCGGGACATGTCACTCCAGACAACATTGCTCAGTTGCATCGCATTCCCGACAATCAACCTCGGGACCGTGATCAAGAACAACTGCATTTGCAATTAACCACGTTCTAATTCACCAACCTTGCTATGTCCCTGATAGCCGAGATTCTGGAAACCGAACGCCCCCAAGATAAGTTGGTACAGCGTTTGCGTGAATCCCTGTCCGGTTATCTGGATTTAGCACAAATTGATGACTGTATAAGGGCTTACGAATTCGGTGCCAGCGCGCACGCAGGACAATTTAGAAAAACCGGAGAAGCTTATATTTGCCACCCGGTATCCGTTGCGATTATTTTGTCAGACATGCACATGGATGCCAGTGGCATTATGGCTGCTCTGTTGCATGATGTTGTTGAAGATACGCTAGTCAGCAAGGCGGAACTGGCTGACCAATTCAACCTGGAAGTCGCCGAATTGGTTGATGGTGTCACCAAGCTTACCCAAATCGATCATAAATCACACGCCGAAGCCCAAGCGGAAAACGTCCGCAAAATGTTTATGGCCATGGCCAAAGATTTACGCGTCATTATCGTAAAACTGGCTGACCGCTTGCATAACATGCAAACACTGGACGTGATGGCGCCGGCAAAAAAGCGCCGAATTGCACGTGAAACATTAGACATTTACGCCCCTATTGCCAATCGATTAGGCATGCGCAGCATTCAACAGAAACTGGAGACTTTAAGTCTCGCGGCAATGTACCCAATGCGCTATGCGGTCATTAAAAAGGCCATCAAAAAAGCCCGCGGCAATCGCAGAGAAATCGTTCAAACCATTGAAAATTCAATAAAAAATCGCCTACAAGAAGCCGGTCTAAGTTGTGAAGTAGTCGGTAGAGAGAAAAATATTTACAGCATTTATAAAAAAATGCTCAGTAAAAATAATTCCTTAGCAGATGTCTTTGATGTCTATGCGTTCAGAATCTTATGCGAAAACGTAGATACCTGTTACCGCACCCTGGGTGTCATGCATAACTTGTACAAACCAATCCCAGGCCGCTTCAAAGATTATATTGCCCTGCCCAAGGCCAACGGTTATCAGTCGTTACATTCCATTCTGATGGGGCCTTTTGGCGTACCCATCGAAATTCAAATTCGTACTTTCGACATGCATCGTATGTCAGAATCAGGCATCGCTGCGCACTGGCTCTATAAGTCAGATGATGAAAAAGCCCCTAAATTCCAAGATCGCGCCAACGAATGGCTGACCGACCTACTGGAAATTCAAAAATCAGCCGGCGATTCGCTAGAATTTATTGAAAATCTTAAAGTCGATTTATTTCCTCAAGAAGTTTTTGTATTTACGCCTAACGGCGAAATCATAAAATTACCGCGCGGCGCTACCATTGTCGACTTTGCCTATGCCGTCCACACCGACCTGGGTAACGGCTGCGTATCGGCCAGAATCGACAAGCAATTAGTGCCGCTGCAAAGTAAATTAGAAAACGGCGTCACCGTGGAAATTGTCACAGCGCCCTGGGCAAGACCTAATCCTTTATGGCTCAATTATGTCATTACCGCCAAAGCCCGCTCAGGCATTCGAAATTACCTTAAGCACTTTAAGCAGCAGGAAGCTATAAACTTAGGCCAGCGATTGCTGGAAAAAGAACTACAGGCCCTGCATATTCACCTGGACAATATTGACGAAGCAAAAGTAAATATCATGCTCAAGTCGCTATCCATGACTTCACTGGATGAGTTACTTGAAGATATTGGGCTTGGCAATAAAATGCCATTGTTGATTGCCAAACGCTTAACGCAAGAAGATGTCACTGCCGCAGTTAAATTGGATGATCATGAAGCCACACATAAAACGCCTCTGATAATTAAAGGCACGGAAGGCATGGTCATTACGCTGGCAAAATGTTGCCGCCCTATTCCTGGCGATTCGATTATTGGCTTTTTTAATCCCGGCAAAGGCATTGTTGTGCATCATCATGAATGCCGAAATCGCAATGTCGATAGAAAAAAACAAAACAACTGGCTGGACGTGGAATGGTCACCTGATGTCACCGGCGATTTTTCTGCTGAACTGCGTATCAGTGTTCTCAATGAACGCGGCTCTTTGGCTACAATTGCCTCAACTATCTCCAATCTTGATTCGAACATTGAAAACGTCACCGTGGTTGATCAGGATGATCGCATCTGCGTAGATTTAATTACCCTAACAGTGAAAGACCGTGTCCATCTAGCAAAAATAATTCGTCGATTAAAAGAATTAGCGATTGTGTTAAAAATCACTCGAGTTAAAGCTTAAAAAAATACGCTTAAACCTCCGTTTTAAAAAACTAATTCAACAATAGCTTTCTCCAATAAACCACACACTTGATCAATACAGAGCAGCCATGACCAAAGAAATCATTCACACCAGCAACGCCCCTCAAGCCATCGGCACTTACTCACAAGCAATAAAAGTTGGTAGCAGCGTTTATTTATCTGGCCAAATCCCCTTGATACCCGCCACAATGGTTTTAGTTGAAGGTGACATCGCAGCGCAAATCACCCAAGTTTTTGACAATTTACAGGCAGTTGCCGTTGCCGCAGGTGGCAGCTTCGCAGACATCGTCAAACTGAATGTGTTTTTAACTGATTTAGCGGACTTTCCAGTCGTCAATGAAATCATGGGCACTTATTTTCAACAGCCTTATCCTGCGCGTGCTGCGATCGGAGTTGCTGCGTTACCTAAAGGCGCCGCGGTAGAAATGGATGCGATCATGCATCTTGAACCCCAGGAATATCCACTTTAACCAGCACCACCGCAGGATTGGTACTGAGTGCTCAAAAAAAGCCCGGTCTCATAGTTAGTTAAGCCATTCATGGTTCGACAGAGCTCACCACGAACGGCTTAACGCCAAATAACTTCAATTAACTCAAAACTCGCCCGTCAATGTCCTCAGCAAACAATCTGACCAAACCGGTTGCGACATTGGCAGGCATTGGTGCCCAAACTGCTCATCGCCTGGAAAAATTGGGCATCCGCGTTATTCAGGATCTGCTGTTCCATCTTCCGCATCGTTACGAAGACCGGACCCATATCACACCCATCGGCGCACTGACTGCGGGCATGAGTGCGTTGATAAAAGGCACTATCGAATTTACCGATATGCTGCCCAAAGGACGCAGCAGTTTGATTTGTCGAATCAGTGACGGCACCGGCTTTATTTCGTTAAAATTTTTTCATTACACGGCCAGTCAGCACAATCTGTTCAAACCCGGCACCGTCATCAGCTGTTTTGCTGAAGCGCGTTTCGGCTATGCCGGATTGGAAATGGTGCATCCTGAATATAAAATCCTCAGCGACCCCGACCAATGCATTACAGATTCAAGACTAACTCCAGTTTATCCACTAACCGACGGCCTCAATCAACAGCTGCTACGTAAAGCGATTAAGCAAGCGTTGACTTTGTGCCTTGATGACTTGGCCGATTGGATACCGGCATCGGTATTGACTCAGCACAACTACCCCAGCCTAAGTAAAGCCATACAAACCCTGCATGCGCCCGATGAAACCATCTCGGTGGCCGCTTTGCAAAATGGCCGCGTACCGGCATTAAAGCGACTGGCATTTGAAGAGCTCTTAGCGCATCAACTAACGATGCGGCAAACACGACATAAAACCAAAGCATGGCAAGCGCCGGTATTTACCGCCAACCCGGTCAGTAGCAGACATTTTCTCGACACCCTGCCCTTTAGCTTAACCGGTGCGCAACAGCGTGTTATTGCGGAAATTGAAACTGATTTAAAGCTGGCCCATCCGATGATGCGCTTGGTGCAAGGCGATGTGGGATCAGGTAAAACTGTAGTGGCAGCCTACGCGGCGATGCTGGCTTTAACCGCCGGTTATCAAGTAGCGGTAATGGCCCCGACCGAATTACTGGCCGAACAGCATTTTAGGAATTTCAACGGGTGGTTTGAATCTTTTGACACCCAGGTACTTTTTCTAACCGGCAACATCAAAGGCAATGCCCGCAAAACCACGTTACAGGCGATGGCCGATGGTAGTGCCGGTATCATTATCGGCACCCATGCATTGTTTCAAGAAGCGGTCGCGTTTCATCGCCTGGGGCTGATCATCATTGATGAACAACACCGTTTTGGCGTACATCAGCGCATGGCGCTCAGGGAGAAAGGCCAACAAGGCTCTGTTAGACCTCATCAATTGGTCATGACCGCGACGCCAATTCCGCGCACCTTGGCAATGTTGCAATATTCCGACCTGGATATTTCCATTATTGATGAACTGCCGCCGGGTAGACAGCCGGTGGTGACCAGCGTGATTCCAAACGAACGCCGCGACGAAGTGATCGACCGCATCAACAGTTGGGTTGCTAAAAAAAAACAAGTCTATTGGGTTTGTACACTCATTGAGGAATCCGAAGTTTTACAATGCCAGGCTGCCGAAAAAACCGCCGAATACTTAATACAGGCCTTACCGAATGTCCGAGTAGGCTTGATTCATGGCCGCATGAAAGCTTCCGAAAAAGATTCCATCATGCAGGCCTTTAAACAGCATGCTCTGGATTTACTGGTCGCCACCACTGTCATTGAAGTGGGCGTTGACGTCCCCAACGCCGGTTTAATGATCATCGAAAATCCCGAGCGCTTGGGATTATCGCAACTGCACCAATTACGCGGCCGCGTTGGCCGAGGCAGCGACGCCAGCTTCTGCCTGTTAATGTATCAAGCGCCGTTATCAGATACCGCACGCCACCGGCTGGGCGTATTACGTGACAGTAGCGACGGCTTTGTGATTGCCGAAAAAGACCTGGAACTACGCGGTCCCGGCGAAGTGATGGGTACCCGTCAAACCGGGCAGATGCAGTTTAAAATTGCCGACTTGGCGCGCGATTTGGATTTGCTCGAGTCCGTCAACCAAATCGGCGAACAATTTTTTATCGACTCCCCGCAAGCAATCCAGCCCTTGATCGACCGCTGGATTGGCCATGCCACCGAATACTCCGAGGTTTAACTGCGCTTGACCACCAAAAGTTATTTATTTGCTCAGGAGCCCAATTGGCGAGAAAACCGCGCCGGGATTCGGCATACACTGCCTGTGGCTATCCAATCGTGGACTTATGAAACCGGTTCCCTGACGCAGCGCCTCCGTGGCATCTATGGCAATAGCGTCGCTGTAACGGTTTTATATAACCATTGGCAAACGCCTTATGTCACTGAGCGGCACTTACTTAAACAGTCGGCACATCGGTATTGTTTGATTCGTGAAGTATTGCTTCATGCCGACGGTAAACCGCTAATCCTGGCTAGAACTATCATTCCCGAAGCCACTGTCAACATCGCCAAAAGCAACTTGTCGCATTTAGGCAATCGGCCGCTGGGCGAGATCATATTTGCTTATCCAAAGTTACAGCGCCTGGACTTGAACCTGTGCGTAGTGAGTCCTGACAAATGGAGTCAAGCCGCTATTGATGCAGGCGGTATATCAAGCCCCGTCTGGGGCAGAAGAACAGTGTATGCCATCGCCCAACGGCAAATGCTGGTCAGCGAATTCTTTTTGCCGGAATTATTAAACGCCTTCTGAATTTGTCGGGTCGGACCATAGACGAAAATAGGTATTTCAAGGCTTCCAAAACGTCCCTCTTTGCAACTGTTCCGACGTCCCGGTCAACGCCTGTTTACTTTGCTTATGCAACAGCACATAGACCTTTTCCGCCGCTTGTTGCTCAGCCTCTCCCCAATGTTCGATGTTACCGGCGCAATAGCTTTGACGAAGATGCTTTTGGGTTAGATCATCTTCAACTTGAATTAAGGGTCTGATTTTATGCCAGGCATCCTCTGAGCTGCATAAAGTTTGCCGGGCTTGTTTGCTGACCTCAAAAAACTGCTGCAGTGCCGATGTATGCTGATCAGCCCAGCTTTGTTTGAAAATATAACCCAAGTTGGCGACGGCTTCCTTGATCCCCAAATCCTGCAAAATGCTGCGACCATCGGTAATGGTACGGTAGCCTTCAGCTTCAAGCCGGGCGGCAAAATGCCAGAAGGTTAGCGCTGCGTCGATACCGCCATTTTTGAGCTGATCGTTGATTTGCGGCGGGGTGTTGAATACTTTTTCCACCGAGGCATCCAAGTCGATTTCTTGTTGCTGATTTGCGAGGGTTTGCAGTAACAGCCAGTTTTTATCCAGTTCGCCACCGGCAATTCCTAAGCGTTTGCCTTTAAGATCGGCTAAAGAATGAATGCCGCTATTACTTGGTACGACCAGCGCACCTGAGGTATCTGCGTAGGGATAAAAGGTAAAGTCCGCTCCCTTCTCCCGTTGCCCGGACACCCAGATCCAGTCGGACACAATCACATCCACAGCGCCTGACTGCAAGGCAGCTTTTCCGGCTTCAATATTGGCAAGATGCTTGATTTCCAGTTCAAAATCAGCAGACTTTGTTTTTAAAGCCTCTTGTAAAACCGGCAACTCCCACTCCACTGTGCCACCGGCCTGAACGCCGAGGCGAATGATGGTTTTGTCTGCGGCATGACCGTTTGTTGAAAGCAATAAACCCAAAAGCACGTACTTCAATTTCATAACATCAATCCTTAAAACAAAATTTGTACATTTTTTAATTTCCCCTCACCCAACCCTCTCGGCAACTGCTCCTGCATCGCCTAAAGCGCCTACTGTTGGTGCCCTACTACCTGCTTCCATGCAGGCATCCCTTTGGAGAGGGCTCTGAGCTTTTATAAAAACTGTAAGCCACAAACGCGCCCGCCAGTGCCAGCAACTGCCAGACATAGCTATCAAAATAGGCCGCGCCGACGGCTGCCAAGGCCAGAAACACACCCGTGGCACTATTGCGCCAGCCGGTTTTAAGGCCATCCGAATACACCGTTAACGCCAAAACCAGCTGCGTAATCAGTCCGGTTTCTTCAACAAAAATGCGGCCGGAACTTAAGAAAGCATTGACGATAATGGCCGCGACCAAACCGCCCAGCCAATGCAAGCCGGTATTGATGGCTTGTGATTTTTGCGCGGCAGCATCGTTCTTAAGCTGGTAATACTGTCGGGCAACCGCGCCAGCGCCAAACAACAGCACTAAAAAAAGCCAGTAATAATGGCTGGCACTTGGCGAACTTGCGCTAATACCCACACCGATGACTGACAAAACGATATAAGCAGTAAATAAATAATGATTGGATTGCAGGTACTTGGTCATAGCAGTTATTGGCTCAAAGGTTGTCGACGATTAACAAAAAGGGACGCGGGGAAATAAACAGCGGTCAGCAGCAGCAACGCCAGTGAGGCCATGCGCCAGCGAATATCGACCTGGGCAATCTGGCTTGTGGCAAGCTGGGAGTTTTGAAGGGCTTGATAGAGATTGTCGGTATCGCTCAATCGCGTGTAAGCAAGGCCGGACTGGGCCGCTAATTGTTGAAGATAAGTTTCCTGCAACGCCGTCAAATGTTCGGTGCCGGAAGTCGCAGAACTGCCGAAGGGCGCATTGCGGGCGTTATAACCCTCGATCGAAGCGGGGTCGAGATTGGATTCGCCGAACGAACTCCGGTGCGGAACATCTTCAGCAGAATAAAAACCGGTTTGCTTACCATTGGCGTCGAACTTGGGAATCGGCACGGCTTGCAGACCGCCCGCACCGACAATCATGCCTTTTACTTTACCGACAACCGTCGAAAAATCCGGCTGGTATTTGGGGTTGATGGGCGGAGCTTCCTGACCGTCGGAAATGAAAATAATCGCACTGTTATTTTTCTGCAGCATTTCCAGCGTACTGAACAGGCCTTTGCTGATATTGCTATCCGCCGCCCAGGCCATGCGCCAATCCACAGCATTGATGGCGCTGTCGATTTCACCGAAAGCCGAACACACTTCCAACGGCTCGAATAACAGCGTCGAGCGCCTTTCGGTAAACAAACCCAGTCCCACTTTGGACTGGCAAGGCAACTTGCTTAAAAGCTGTCGCAAGTTTTGTTTAACAGTTTCCAGGCGGCTGACTGCCTGATCATCCTGCTGGTAATCGGTGGCATTCATGCTGCGGGTGATGTCGATGATAAACGTCAGGTTGTAGACCGGACTTTTTTGTTCACGACTGGGAAACATAAACAAGGCTGTCATCGCCAATAATGCCAATATCAGGGCGATGCTGCGGTAATCAGTTACTATTTTCTTGATATTCATTACGGCAAACCCCGCGGAAATCCGGGCACAGTCGTCCACAACTGCGTGGCCTGTTTTTTGGGATCATCTTCATTGCCGCTATTGATACGGTCCATTTCCGGCAACAAGCGCATCGCCACTTCCAGATTGTATTTGCTATCCCAGTCCTGACTATCCAGCGCCAGAGCTTGCCGGTAGGCCTGTTTAGCCAAATCGACCAGCGGCAGTGCCTCGTTCATCTTCATCGTCTCGACATGGTTCATAGCTTGTTCCAGGTAGAGATTGCCCAGGTTGTAACGCACTTTGGCCCTGAAGGCTTGATCGCCCTGCTCCATAATTAAACTCAAGGTCGACAAGGCTTCGTCATAGCGGTGTTTTTGCTTGAGATACAAGGCTCGCGCCAAGCGTAATTCCGGCTTGCCGCTGATGACTTTACTGACGTCGACATCCTTGCCGGAAGCCAGTTGATTAATCAGTTCATTGTCGTTATGAACACTCAGCAGCGCACCGGTGTTAAACAACAACCCGCCGATGCTTAAAACTAAAGCGGTCCAAATAAGACTGTGCTGTAACGTTTTAAAACTCATACCCTGATCTCGAAAAACTTAACAGCCAGCAACAACGCCAACAAGCCCATTGCCAAGCCATAACACTGATTAGACAAATCCTGCTTGGGGATGCGTTCCAGATAATGCAGAGGCAGGTTTTCCAGATGATTGATGTCGGCGATGGCTCGCTGCAAGGCGTCCGGGCTTTCCGCCTCGTAGGCTTGGTAAGGCACGCCCAGGCTGGAAAAGAACTGGTGCAGATAACGTTCAGGCATCGCCTGCGCATTGTCATCCCGCGGATCTTCGGCCACAGAATGAATGCCGGGGCTGTTGGCGGTGCGTAAAAACAGCCAATACAACCGGACTTGTTTTTGTTTTACCCAGACGCGCAGCTTTTGCTCGCTATCCCGGTCAATCGCCGCCGCGCCGTCGGACACCAGCACGATAATGCGCGAGCCAGTCAGTGGTTGCTGGTCGAAAAACGATAAGGCCATACTCAAGCCTTTGCTGACGTGGGTATACGCCAGCGCCGGAGTGGATGTCGCGGCAATCGCCGCCTGTATTGCCTGTTTGTTTTCGGTCAACGGCATCACAAACAACGGCGCAGTGCTGTAGGCCGCCACCGCAAATAAATCGTTTTTGCGCTGATCGACAAATTTACTCAACAAGCGTCGTGCAGCGGCAGACTTCGATTCGTTTTTACCATCGGGAGTTTGTCCGGCAAAGCTGTTATCCATACTGCTGCTGCGATCCAGCAATAACACGATATGCGCGCCGTGGCCGATACGTTCGATGCTTTGTTCGCTGCGATACAGGCCCGCCAGACCCAGCACGATAGCCGCGATGGTCAGCATCGCCAGCACCCGCACACTCCATGTCACAAAGGTCGATAGCGGGTCCGGCGGCAATATTGCCAGCCATGGACTGGGATTGACCGCCATGCCGCTGCTGAACAACGGCAGCATTGCAAGTAACAATCCGGCCAATAACCACGGCGTTTCAAGCCCAAAATTCATAGCGCCCCCCGTTCGATCTTGCGGCACTGCTCCAACAGCTCGCGGATTTTTTGCAAATGCTCAGGCATTACGGCCTGTTTGCCGGAAAAAAAGTAGTGATAGGAATAATCAAAAAACCAGTCTAAGAGTTGGTTGATACGCTGATACTCGGTATGGCTACGGTAAAAATCAGCCAATTGATGTTGGAAAAGCGGTCGGCTATTGAGCTTGTTAAAAGCCTTATGGGCAATCGTTAGTGCTTGCGCCATGTCTCCTTCACTCAATTTTGCCAACTGTTTTAATGCCTGTTTGAAAACCCTCCGCCGGGATTGCGGGAAGTAACCGTACAAATAAGCTAAGTAAACGCCAAGCAATACACTCACCAAAAAACTGCCCCACAAACCCATTTGCGCGGCGCTACCCGACAAGAACGGCGGCCTGACATCCGGGCGCATATATTCATGCTGCTCGTTCTTGCGCACAGCCAGTTCCCGTAATGGCGCGACGGTAAACGACCAATCCGGCACGTCCTTGCTCAAGGTGTTATCGCCCTGCGCAAACTGCAATGTAAAGCCCGGCAAGCTGAGCATTTTGACTTCCAGCGGTGCGTAAAAAATCTGATAGCGCAGATTGATGACGGTTTGCTCGCCTTGCTGCTTAACATTGATTTGCGTCAAATTCAGCCAGCGGTTGATTTGCCCGCGCGCAGGCAGGCTTGATGTTTGTAAAGCGATACCGGAGCGCGTTTCAATCACGATGCGCTGGGCGATTTCATCACCGATCACATAGCCGAACGGGCGCGGTGTTTCTATCGCGAAATAACTCACCGGCTCGGTGACCGAGCCAGAACATCCAGCTAATAGCAGCAGTATCAAAAGCCCAACTCTCATACTGCCCTCTGCCGGAAATACTGATTAATTTGTTGGCTGCTGTAAGCCTCTTCGATAAACAACGGCTCCATGCCAAAGGCTCGAAAACAATGCGTCAGTTCGCGTTGGCGCTGCTGGTGCGCGGCAATTATTTTTTGTTTTAAGGCCGGTCGCATCAGCAAGGTTCGGGTCGTGCGGCTTTCCATGTCTTTAAAGGTCACCATGCCCCAGTCCGGTAAACGCAAGTAGTGTTGTAAATCGCTAGGTAGTAGCGGTACTACATCGTGGTTTTGTAAGGTCCGTAGCAGCATTTCCAGTTGCAGCTTAGGAAAATGACAATCTGTAAATAAAAACACCAAAGAGCGGCGTTCCGGTAAATAGACCGCAGCCTCGCTTAACGCGGTCGCCAAGCCATTAAATTGGTGGGTTTGCAGTTGCTGCGCGATCTGAATTACAGCTTGATGCTGCCTGCCCGCATTTAATCGCCAGCGCGGTTCAATGTTTTGCGAGCAGCCGATAAAGCCAAGTTTGTCGCCGTAATCTGCCACTGCATCTGCCAAATCAAGCAACAGATTCTGCAAAATGCCAGGTTTATTGCCAGCCCCCATTGATGCAGACAAATCGGCAATCAAATAAACATTAACCGTACTTTGCTGCAAAAATACCCGTACCCGGTAGCCTCCGAATGGATCGAGCACACTGGCACGCAAGTCGATACGCCTGGGATCGGGACTGGCAATCAATGGCTCATGACGATTAAACAACTGCCCGGCACCCACCATTCGGCCGGGATGAGCTCCGGGGTAAATGGAAGTTGATTGCCAAGGCAAGCGATATTGCAGGGGTTCGGTCATAGGGTGATCAGAAAAAATCAAAAAATTGAATCAATGTATTTTTAGGGCTCTTAGCCGTTTTGTTAATGAGTATTCGGTATACCAAGACTCACATCCCCGTATGCCGCGCCGAGCACCGGTGTATTTGCCGGGAATAGTCCGTAGGAGGGCGGAATGGATTCCGCCCGTTGCCAGAGGGGCATGGAAGCCCCTTCTGGCAACCCCCGGCAAATACACCGGCGCGCAGGACGCAAGCGGCATCCGGGCGGCCTTTTCTTTGGATACTTTCTTTTGGCCGCGCAAAAGAAAGTATCCCGCCCTCGGGTGCGGAAACCCGATTAAAAAACGTCGCGATAGCGACACCAAAAACTCGCTAGTTACACCGCAGCGCGGAGATAATGAATTCCCACGCAGCGCGTGGGAACTAGAAGTACAAAAAATGGACATTTTGCTTAGTCAAATACCTACGGCGCCGCCACCTGCCTCAAAATTGCATCAATCAACTCGGGCAACAGCTGTTCTTTGCGGTAGGCGTATATCGGCTGCAAAAACAGCCGGTGCGTCATGCAGACCGGAAACAAAGCTTGAATATCTTCAGGCAGCACATGATCCCGACCTTGCAGCCAGGCGCGGATTTTCGCGGCACGTATCAAATAACTCATGCCGCGCGGACTCGCACCGGTGCTTAGCAAGGTAGTCATATCGACATCGGCAACTTTTACGCCGTAAGCATTTGGATCTTGCGTGGCTTGCCATAGTGCTAGCGCATAAGCCCGTAACTTGGGCGACGTTTGTACGCTGCGTTGCAGGGTGTCTGCCAGCTCATTGAGCTGGTAGTAAGGAATGATGTCGGAGGCAATGCCTGCGACTAATTGATCGGTATCGTGAAAGCGCGGGTTAAACATCAATTCATCGAGTATCTCTGGCTCTTTCGGAGTGTCGATGTTGATTTCCATCATGAAGCGGTCTTTTGCGGCCGCCGGTAATTCAAAAGTTTCTTCTTTTTCCACCCGGTTACGGTCGGCAAATACCTGGATATGCGGCAGTTGGTAATCGCGGTTAAACGCATTGATGCTGCGTTCGGCCATGGCTCTTAACAGCAATGAATGAACTTGCGGTCGGGCACGGTTAATTTCATTGAAAAAGAAGGTAGCTAGTCTGTCGCCTTGTTTAAGTAGCGGTCCTGGATCGACACAGGGTCGACCATCGTTGTTGAGATAGGTGTAATAAATAAGATCGGCAGGCATCAAATCGATGGTGCCTTCAATACGTTGATAATCGCCGCCCAAGCCTTGGGCAATGGCTCTAAGCAAGGTAGTTTTGCCGACGCCGACATTACCTTCAAGCAACACATGGCCTCTGGCAAACACCGCTATCAGGATATTTCTTACCGCAGGTTGCAAACCTAAAACGGTTTGATTGATTTGTTGTTCAAACTTAAGCGCTTTATCGCGCCAATCGGGCAGTTGTGCTTCTGTGATCATTGTTTTCAAAAAAAAGCTCCGGCGGCTTGCATGAGAGCTGCCGGAGTAGAAGGGGGATTAGTTTTAATTTACGTATTTTGTAGGTTGGGTAGAGGCGGAAGCCGAAACCCAACACACGTTGCGACTTATGTTGGGTTTCGCGTTGCTCTCGGCAACTGCTCCCGGCATTGCTCTACCTCCTGCATGCCCGGTAAAGCGGGGCAGGCTCTCCATGCAGTCGTACCCAACATACATTTATTTACTCAATCTCATCCACGTCATAAACAAACTTGCCGGTTTTGCTTAGGTGCTGCCAGCGTTTTTCATTACGCTCTTCCATCTCTTTAATGGATTGCGATTGTTTGTTTAACTCGTTGGGATCGTGTTTGGGATCGTATTTACTGCCTGCGACCTTATCCGGATAGCCGGGTTTCGGCTCCCAACACACACCCGGCTCTTTACACTTGGTACCGTCGTAAGCGCTGACTTGAAGTGACAACCCCGCGAATACCAAGCCGGCACTGAGTAAGAGTATTTTTTTCATGATGTTCTCCTGATAGTTTTTAACCGTTAGTTTTATTTCAACCACTTGGCTTTTTTCGGATCACCGTTATAGATGTCGCGTATCCAAGACATAATCAATAACATTTCATCGGTGTTTAAATTGACGTATTGCGGGCCCATCATGCCGTTGGCGCCGCCGAACAAGACTTCAAACAAACCTTTGTCGGTGGCATTGGCAGGATAAGTCCAGTAATCGTCTGCCAAACCAGGTCCTAATTTGCCTTCGGCTTCATGACCATGACAACCCGAGCAAGCCGTCATGTACAAATCGTGGCCTTTTTCGATGGCTTGCCTGTCGACGTTGTAAGGGTTTTTGCCGGTCTTAAGAAATTCCTTAAAGGCGTCGGTATTACCGCCTTTTTTGGCAAAACTCATGTCCAGCGGCATACCGGTAATAGCGTTACGCAAGTCAATATCCGCCAGCGCTGCCGTGCTCATGACAGCCATGACTAGCGCGGATGCGGAAAGTAGGTGTTTCATGTTCATTTTTATCCTGTAGTAAAAGTTATTTAGCATTGGGTTCCGGCAACAATGGAATGCCTTCATCTTCCAGAATTTTCGTAATGTCACTTTGCTTTTCTTCCAGCACTTTGTTGAGCTGCGAGAGTAAAGCCGTATCGTTTTTACGCACACCGAATGAAGTGCTGTAATGAAAGCCCACTTTTTGACCGTCAGCACGCACGTTGTTATCAGGAATCACCGTCATCACCAGCGGCGTGGTGGATTCCTTCACATAACGCGCAGCGGCAGGCGCCCAAAGCGCAGCAATTTCAGCGTGACCGGATGACACTTCATTCACTAACTTAGAAGATTCGTATTTAACGTATTGATTACGTTTGGAGGTATAACCGACCAGTTCCTGAGAATAATTGAACAGGTCGTTATAACGGCCAATCGCCCGCAACATGACTTCCACCGGGGTATCGGGTACGAAAGCGATGCGCTGCGCTTTGTGCAGCACGTCACTGTCCCAATTTTGTAAATCCAGCTTGGCATCGGCGCGGGAAATAAATACATAACCCGTGCGGTAATAAGGCTTGGTAGTTAATAAGCGCGGATCGCCAGCATCGACGCCGATAATCAGATCGCACTCGCCTTTATCCAATAAATCCCGCACGAAATAACGCGGGTCAGTCCAGGTTACCGCTTTAATAGGTCTATCCAGTGCTTTGCCGATTAGATCCGCCAGTTTGTTTTCAAAGCCTTCGCCATGTTTATTGGCATAAGGCATTTCATTTTCTGCTGTACAGACTTTTAACGGCTTACCTGCTGCTTGCGCTTGAGCCGAGAGTGAACCGGCACTCAGACACAGAGCGATTACGAAAAACTTGTTTGAATGCATATTTTGTCCGTTGTTATTAATTTGCAGATGTGTAGGTTGGGTTGCCTGCTTTCAGGCAACCCAACAACTTCAAGTCAACGTTGGGTTAACGACACAGCTGTTACCAAAAGTAGGCGCCATAAGCGACCCAACCCTACAATGCATCCTTAATAACCCAGTGCAAATACCATCACACCGCCGCCTTGTTGCGTGTAGTGAGCCAGTTCTTTAAAGGCTCCTACCGCACCCAAGCCTGCGGTTGGATCTTGCAAGTCAAACACTAAGCCAACTCCAGGCCAGCCGCCGACGCCGTAGTAAATGGCAACAAATTGACGGCCTTTATGTTCATAGGTGATCGGGTGACCGATAACCCCGGAAGGCAGTTTGAATTTCCATAATTCCTTACCGTTGCGGCTATCGCGGGCCTTGATTTGTCCATCCAGCGTGCCGTAGAACACCAGGTTACCGGCTGTCGCAGTGGTTCCGCCCCAGACTGCAAACTTTTCCTGAACTTCCCAGGCAAATTCACCGGTGACCGAGTTCATCGCTTTCACTTGACCCAAGGTGCCTTTAGGCCCCGGATACATGTTCAGCGTTGCTCCAACAAAGAATTGACCGGCGCGGTAAGGCAGCATGAACGGTTCCCAGTCCATACAGATATGGTTGGTCCCCATGAAGAACAGTTTTTTGTCAGGATCGTAAGATTCGATGCCTTGGTTGTGATAACCCATTGCCGACGGACAGATGCCTTTGCCTTCATGATCCATGTGGGTAGAAAATTCAGGATCGCGAATAGGCAGACCGGTTTTCAGGTCGACTTTCTTCACCCAGTTAACAGTGTCATCGATTTTGAATGCATTGACTAAATCGCCGTTTTCGCGATTCAAGGTATAAACCAAGCCGTTACGGTCCGGATGCGTCAACAACTTGGTTAACTTGCCATCGACCACTTGCTCGGAGAGACCCATGTAGTTAACACCGGCATAATCCCACTCATCATGAGGTGTCTTTTGGTAGCCGAATTTGGCTTCGCCGCTGTTGATGTCACGACCCCAAATAGTCATCGTCCATTTGTTATCACCAGGACGCATGGTTTCGTTCCACGGCGCCGGGTTACCAGAGCCGTAATACAGCAGGTCTAAATCAGGATCGAACGCATACCAGCCCCAGTTGGTGCCGCCGCCGATTTTCCAAGCGTCGCCTTCCCAGGTTTTCAAGCCCAGCCCGAATTGACCGTAGTGCGGGTTATGGCTGTTGAAATCTTTAGACAGCTTGATGTCTTCGTCAGGGCCGGTGGCATAGGCACGCCAGGCTTGCTTGCCGTCTTTAATGTTGTAGGCAGTGACATAACCTCTAACACCCAACTCGGCTCCTGAGGTACCGACCAATACCTTATCCTTGGCGACGAACGGCGCGACGGTCAATGTCGACCCCATCGCAATGTCGGAGTTCTCCATTTTCCATAATAATTCGCCGGTCTTGGCATCCAATGCCACGATGTGTCCGTCTAATTGATTTTGGAAAATAGTGGCCGGATAACCCTCTCCCGCCGGTGCGTAAGCCAAACCTCTGTTAACCACGTCGCAGCAAGCTACGGCGCGTGAGGCTGGGTTTTGTTTGGGTTTGTATTCCCACAAAATTTTGTCGGTCTGATTTAAATCGATCGCAAAAATATTGTTAGGGAACGGTGTATGCACATACATGATGCCGTCAATAACTAACGGCCCACCTTCGTGACCATTAAGAACACCGGTAGAAAACGACCACACCGGCTGTAAATGACGCACGTTGTTGTTGTTGATCTGGTCCAACTTACTAAAGTGGGTTGCACCGTAATCTTTGGTTTGCATGACCCAGTTGCTGTCTTCTTTAGACAACTGATCCAATGCCTTATTTGCGTGTGCAGGTATTGCTACCGTCATCAGCGCACCACCACAAACCGCAGATGCGATTGCGGTGCGGGTGAATTTGGAAATCCGCATGATTCCTCCTGGTTATAGTTAAATTTAAAGCTTAAGCAGCCTGACTCGCGGGGCGACAGTGTTCATTGGTAATAACTGGCACTCTTGATCAGGCGAAAGCACAGGGTTAAGTCATTCCCCCGGATCAGGCAGGTGCTAATGCTACTGGAGTCGATGTCGGCAACGTTACGGAAAAGAGCCGGAAACAGCAGGGAAAATCACTGAAAAGGCGCGGGAAAACTTCCCATGGCCACTGTTATTACTTTAGGAAAAGCTCCCATGGTGTTACTAAAGCCAACAAGGCATCATGCTGAGCTATTTAGGATTGGAGTCATTTGTGACAAACAAGATCAATGTATTACTGGTAGATGATCACGCCGTTGTGCGTACCGGCTATAAAACCTACCTGTCTTTGTCCGACAAAATCGGCGAAATTTATGAAGCTGACCGCGGAGAAATCGCTTGCCAGCTGTACACGCAACTCCAACCGGATATTGTCGTGCTGGATTTATCGATGCCCGGCATCGGCGGTTTTGAAAGCATTCGTCGATTGATCAGCCGTAATCCGCACTGCAAGATTTTGGTGTTTAGTATTTATAACGAATTGATTTATGTCACCAGGGCTATTAAAGCAGGCGCTAAAGGCTACATCACTAAAAACAGCGTGCCGGAAACACTAGTGGCTGCCGTATGTAAAATCGCCCGAGGCGGCACTTATATAGAAGCTGAGTTGGCGCAAAAACTGGCCGTGTCGATGGCGTCCGATCAAGATGAATCGGGGAAAATCAAATTGTTGTCGCCGAGAGAATTTGATGTCTTTTGCTTGCTGGCTAATGGCTATACCGCCAGAAAAGCCGCTGAAAAATTGTGTTTAAGCTATAAGACAGTATGTAATCACGGCACGGCAATCAAAGATAAAATGGGCGTAGAAACCCTGGCAGAATTGACCTTACTGGCAAACCGACAAGGTCTTATTCACAGCCAGGATGATTAATGCCAATCGGTGTGAGCGACGCCTACGTCGCGACGTAGGCGTCGCTCCTACAACAAGTGAATTTCCTCCAGAAAAACTACTTCTCCAATTCTGCTTTCAAACCTGCCAGTCCATTCTTAAAAAACGCATTCATTGCCGCAACTGCTGAAGCATCACTCAAACTTTCAGGTGGCGTATTGCTGGTGTCGCCACGGTAAAAGCGGCTTTTTAGGGTAACTGTCGTGGTATTGGTCGCATCGCCCGGCTTGACTTGTAATTCCACAGAATATGAGCTGACCGGCAGCGCTTTCACATTTTCAGTTTTAAGACGATAGCTGTATTCATGTTCCTTTTCGTTGTAATAATCCAGCTCATCCTGTAATTGCTCACCATCAGCCATCGTTACTGTTCGACTGCCGCCCGACTCATGCTTGCCGTCGCCGGTACTGGTTTTAACATCAGGATGCCAGTTGGCAATCGCATCAAACTGCTTAACCGCATCCCATACCTGTTCAATGTTGGCATTGATCACCACCGTTTCTTTTGCCTTTTGCGGTGTCGGCCCATGCGCCTGAGAAGATAAAGGAAGTAACAACATTCCTAGTAGTGCAAACAATGAATATTTCATAATCAATGATCCGTTATTAAATCGGATATTATCGAGATACATCATTAGGAACGTATTGAGTAAGTTTCCTGATATAGCTGGGAAATTTTCTGTTTTTTCGTCAAAACTCCTCATATTTTTTTTAATTGCCTGAAAACACCGCGATTTGAGAAAAGTTACTCAAAAGCGCATTGATCCGAATTTTTACATTCCCTTTACAAGCTGTTTAGTTATTTTTACGACTTTTTTACTAGCCATTCGGTACATTGTTCGTCAGTCATTTTTCAAATTTCTAAGGGGTGTGACAATGGATATAGGCTATATTGATGTTGGCAGTGATTTTTTCGCAGTAGCCATTCTGCTCATTACTGGCTTGGAGTCATTGAGGGGGTCATCATGAGCTCGATTTATTTATTAAGCGGCGGCTTGGCGATAGCCGTGTTTATTTACTTAGTGGTGGCGTTGTTTTATCCGGAGAAATTCTGATGACTGCTCAAGGTTTTTTACAAATTACAATTTACCTAGCCACTCTGCTGGTACTGGCAAAACCGTTAGGAAGTTATATGGCGCGGGTTTATCAGGATGAATCGGCAGGCCTCAATCGCTGGTTTGCCGGTATGGAAAAGCTGATTTATCGCCTCAGTGGCATCAAGCCCGAACAGGAAATGCACTGGACGCAATACGCCATTGCCTTGATGGTATTCAACCTGTTGGGGTTGCTGGCAGTTTACGGACTGCAACGCTTTCAAGACATTCTGCCGCTGAATCCGCAAGGTTTAGCCGCCATCAGCCCAGATTCTGCTTTCAATACCGCTGTTAGTTTTGCTACCAACACCAACTGGCAAGGCTACGGCGGTGAAACCACGATGAGCTATCTGACCCAGATGCTGGGGTTGTCGGTGCAAAACTTTGTCTCGGCCGCCAGCGGCATGGCAGTGCTGGTGGCGCTGATTCGCGGCTTTATTCGCCGCAATACCAACAGCATCGGCAATTTCTGGGTGGATTTGACCCGCAGTACACTTTATATTTTGCTGCCGCTGTCGCTACTGCTGGCTGTAGCGCTAGTCGGCCAAGGTGTAGTACAAACCTTTAAACCCTATCAAACGGTGTCGTTGCAGGAAACACTCAGCTACCAAAGCCCTAAACTGGATAAAGACGGTAAGGCTTTAACGGATGCAGCGGGTAAACCGATAACTGAAAGCGTCGAAACTAACCAGCAAACCCTCGCCTTAGGACCAGCCGCATCGCAAATTGCCATCAAGCAATTGGGCACCAACGGCGGCGGCTTTTTTAGCGTCAATTCCGCCCATCCTTACGAAAATCCGACACCACTGTCCAACTTCCTGGAGATGCTGGCGATTTTGTTAATACCGGCAGCGTTGTGTTTCACCTTTGGCGTGATGGTCGGCGATGCTCGTCAAGGCTGGGTGATATTGGCCGCAATGACGTTGGTATTTGTGGCTCTGGTATTTGTCGCTGTACCTGCCGAACAAAACGGCAATCCGGCGCTGACTGCTTTAGGTATCGATCAAATCGCATCCGATCAACAAGCCGGTGGCAATATGGAAGGTAAGGAAACCCGTTTCGGCATCGTTAACTCAGGCTTGTGGGCGGTGGCGACCACCGCCGCTTCCAACGGCTCGGTCAACTCGATGCATGATTCCTTTACCCCAATTGGCGGAATGGTGCCGATGTTCCTGATGCAGCTGGGCGAAGTAATCTTCGGCGGCGTTGGTTCCGGGCTTTACGGCATGATTGTGTTTGCCATCGTCGCGGTATTCATTGCCGGTCTGATGATAGGCCGCACCCCTGAATATCTGGGTAAAAAAATCGAAGCCTATGAAATGAAAATGGCCGCGGTAATTATCCTAGTGCCGCCATTGGTGGTACTGGGCGGCACAGCAGTAGCGTTGATGCTGGATGTCGGCAAAGCATCGGTATTGAACCCCGGCGCCCACGGTTTTAGCGAAGTGCTGTATGCCTTTTCTTCTGCTGGGAACAACAACGGCAGCGCCTTTGGCGGCTTGTCGGCCAACGTGCCGTTCTATAACTTAATGCTAGGCATGGCGATGTTGTTCTCCCGCTATTGGCTGATAGTGCCGGTGCTGGCGATTGCAGGTTCCTTGGCCGCTAAAAAAACCGTGCCGTTCGGCGCGGGTACGTTGCCGACGCACACGCCATTGTTTGCGGTGTTGCTGATTATTACCGTGTTGATGGTCGGGGCGCTAACGTTTGTGCCGGCATTGGCGTTAGGACCGGTAGTGGAATATTTGCAGATGATAGGGGTGAAATAGTCATGAGCAAACAATCCACTTCCACATCACTATTCGACCGAGCCATTCTGCAACAGGCCATAGTCGATGCATTTGGCAAACTAACGCCCCGGCAACAATGGAAAAATCCAGTGATGTTCGTCGTCTATCTCGGCAGTATCTTAACTACGGTTTTATGGCTACAGGCACTGAGCGGCGAAAGCGAAGAACCGGCCGGATTTATTCTAGCGATCACTCTGTGGCTTTGGTTTACCGTGTTATTCGCTAACTTTGCCGAAGCCGTGGCGGAAGGGCGCAGCAAGGCACAGGCGGCTTTTTTACGCACGGCAAAGCGCGACATCGCTGCCAAAAAACTCGATGAGCCGCGTTACGGCAGCAATTACTCCAAAGTATCCGGTTCAACCCTACGCAAAGGCGACGTGGTATTAATCGAAGCTGGCGATTTTGTGCCGGGCGACGGCGATGTGATCGAAGGAGTCGCCTCGGTCGATGAAAGTGCCATCACAGGAGAAAGTGCGCCGGTGATTCGCGAATCCGGCGGCGATTTCAGCTCCGTCACCGGCGGCACTCGGGTATTATCTGACTGGCTGATAGTGCGTATTTCCGCCAATCCCGGCGAGAGCTTTTTGGATCGCATGATTTCGATGGTGGAAAGCGCTAAACGCCAGAAAACCCCAAACGAAATCGCCTTAACGATTTTATTGGTGGCCTTAACACTGGTGTTTTTGATGGCGACCGTGACGTTATTGCCGTTCTCGCTCTACAGCGTCGAAACTGCCGGTGCCGGTCGGCCAATCAGCATTACCGTATTGGTGGCGCTGCTGGTGTGCTTAATACCCACCACTATCGGCGGCTTGTTATCGGCAATCGGTGTGGCCGGTATCGGCCGAATGATGCAAAAAAACGTCATCGCCACTTCCGGTCGAGCAGTAGAAGCCGCCGGTGATGTTGATGTGTTGCTGCTGGATAAAACCGGCACGATCACGCTTGGCAATCGCCAAGCCTCAGCATTTTATCCAGCCAAAGGCGTCAGCGAAAAGCAACTTGCCGATGCCGCGCAACTGGCCTCACTGGCCGATGAAACCCCGGAAGGCCGGAGCATTGTAGTATTGGCCAAGCAAAAGTTCGGTTTCAGAGAGCGTGATGTCGCTTCTCTGGGCGCCACCTTTGTCCATTTCAGTGCGCAAACTCGGATGAGTGGGGTTAACTTGCCCTCACCCCAACCCTCTCCCGAGGGGAGAGGGAGCGAAAACGTTCGACAAATTCGCAAAGGTGCTGAAGATGCGATTCGCAGTTATGTCGTCGAGCAAGGCGGACGCTTTCCGGACGAAATGCAAAAAATAGTCGTCGATGTTGCCAGACGCGGCAGCACACCGTTGTTGGTAGTAGAAGGCTCGCAGTTATTAGGTGTGATCGAATTGAAAGACATCGTCAAGGGCGGTATCAAAGAGCGCTTTATTGAGCTGCGGCAGATGGGCATTAAAACCATCATGATCACCGGCGACAATCGTTTGACTGCCGCTGCGATTGCCGCCGAAGCCGGTGTCGATGATTTTCTAGCCGAAGCCACGCCTGAAGCAAAACTTGCGCTAATCCGCCAACATCAAGCCGACGGTCGTTTGGTGGCCATGACCGGCGACGGCACCAACGATGCACCGGCACTGGCGCAAGCCGATGTCGCAGTAGCCATGAACAGCGGCACCCAGGCAGCCAAGGAGGCCGGCAACATGGTGGATCTGGATTCCAATCCCACCAAGCTGATCGAGATCGTCGAAACCGGCAAACAAATGCTGATGACCCGCGGCGCACTAACCACCTTCAGCATCGCCAACGATGTCGCCAAGTATTTTGCAATCATTCCGGCGGCGTTTGCTACCACCTATCCGGCATTGAATGTATTGAACGTCATGGGCCTGGCAACACCATCCAGTGCGATTTTGTCGGCGGTGATTTTTAACGCTTTAATCATCATCGCGTTGATTCCGTTGGCGTTGAAGGGCATTAAATATAAACCGGTCGGCGCCGAAAAACTGCTGCAAAATAATTTATTGGTTTACGGCGTTGGCGGCTTGATCGTACCGTTTATCGGCATCAAGGCCATCGACTGGCTGCTTGTCATTATGCATTTGGTATAAAGGAGCGCACATGTCTACTTATTTAAAACCCGCTTTTATAATGTTACTGCTGTTGACTCTATTGACTGGCGTGATTTATCCGGCCCTGGTCACCGCCATTGCCCAAGTATTCTTTGCCGATCAGGCCAACGGCAGCTTGCTTAAGGATCAACAAGGCCACCCCATCGGCTCGTCATTAGTTGGCCAATCGTTCAGCGACCCGAAATACTTCTGGGGACGACCATCGGCAACCGGGCCTTATCCTTATAACGCTGCGGCATCGTCCGGTTCCAATTTTGGACCGACTAATCCAGCGCTAGTTGCGGCTGTGACCGCTAGAATTCAAGCCTTAAAATCGTCTGACCCTAGCAATAAAGCCGCCATCCCAGTGGATTTAGTGACAGCTTCAGGCAGCGGGCTTGATCCGCATATCAGTCCGGCGGCTGCGGAATATCAGATAGATCGAGTCGCCAAAATCAGGCAACTTAGCAGTCAACAGGTTCGAGATTTGGTAGTCAACATGACACAAGCAAGACAATGGCACGTTTTTGGCGAGCCGAAAATTAACGTGTTGTTGCTAAATAAAGAACTTGATGAAATTCGCTAGTTTATGGTTTGGCAATTAGCATTACGCTGCTGTAAATCAATATTACTCATTACCAAGGAGATACTTTTTGGCAAATACCATCGATAACTGCATGGTCATGAAATGCGTGGCCTACCAAAACGGCGCCAGCATCGGCGATGTCACTATTGAAGACATCAGTGAAGTGTTGAAACGGGATAACACCTTCATATGGCTGGGCCTACGCGAAGTAGATAAAGAACTATTGCTCAAAATTCAAGAGGAATTCGGCCTGCATGAGCTGGCTGTCGAGGATGCCTGCGTGGCACATCAGCGACCCAAGATCGAAGAATTCGGCGACTCGTTATTTATCGTATTGCATACCGCGCATTTAGCCGAAGAGGGGGTCGAGTTTGGTGAAACGCATATTTTTATGGGGCCGCGTTTTCTGGTGACGGTTAGGCATGGCTCTTCGCTATCTCATAATAAAATCAGGGGGCGATGTGAAGCCATGCCCCAACAATTAGCCAAAGGCCCCGGCTTTGCGTTGTATTCAATTATGGATTTTATTGTCGATAATTATTTGCCTGTTATCGACGGCTTGCAGGCGCGTTTCGATGCGTTGGAATCAGCGATATTTCAATACAAACCCGGTCGGCTGACAATGGAGGGGCTATACGAATTGAAACGTGAATTACTGTTGCTGGAAAGTGCAATTACACCTGTTATCGACATTTGTAATGAACTGATGCGTTTTCATGACAGCGGCATTCCCAAGGATGTGCGGGTGTATTTTCGAGATGTTGCCGATCACGTTAAACGAATCCATCAAGCAATTCATGCCATGCGCGAAATGCTGGTCGCAGCAATGCAGGTCCATCTCACCTTTGAAACTGTACGACAAAACGAAGTCGTTAAACGGTTGGCAGGCTGGGGCGCAATCCTGGCGATACCCACCATGGTGTTCAGCTGGTACGGCATGAATTTTCGGCACATGCCGGAATTGGATTGGGAATACAGCTATCCGGCTGTCGTTATCGGCGTAGCAGTTGGAAGTATGCTGCTGTATTGGCGCCTACGAAAGTCTGGCTGGCTGTAATTTTATCTTGTTATGAATAACGAACGCCCCGATCCAGACGAATTATTAGCGCGCGTAGAGCGCGATAACGCCAAGGCCAAACGCGGTCGGCTGAAGATTTTTTTCGGCGCGGCAGCTGGGGTCGGTAAAAGCTATGCTATGCTGCTTGCTGCTCGGGAGCGGCGTGCAGAAAACCTTGATGTGGTGGTCGGTTTGGTGGAAACCCATGGCCGTAAGGACACTGAGGCGTTACTGGAGGGCCTGGAAATATTGCCAACCAGAAAAATTAATTACAAAGGTACCCTCCTCCATGAATTCGACATCGACGCTGCTCTAAAACGTCGACCATCGATCATTCTGGTTGATGAACTGGCGCATACCAACGCGCCCGGCTGTCGACATCCTAAACGTTGGCAAGACATACACGAACTGCTGGAAGCCGGGATTGATGTTTACACCGCACTAAATGTCCAGCATCTGGAAAGCCTGAACGACGACATCGGCCAGATTTCCGGAATACGCGTTTGGGAAACCCTCCCCGACACGGTGTATGAAGACGCGGACGAAATAGAATTGGTGGATTTACCGCCCGACGAGTTATTGATTCGACTGAAGGAAGGCAAGATTTATCTGCCGCAACAAGCACAGGAGGCAATTAACCACTTCTTCCGCAAAGGCAATCTGATTGCATTGCGCGAACTGGCATTACGGCAAACCGCCAATCGCGTTGACGCGCAGATGTTGGATTACCGAGAAGACCATGCGATACGTGAAGTCTGGCAGGTCAGTGAACGGATTATGATATGCATCGGCCCCAATTTTCTTGCTGAACGTTTAGTGCGCGCTGGTAAGCGATTGGCGGCCAGTTTGCGTGCAGAATGGATCGTGGCGTATGTGGAAACGCCGCAACTGCAACGTTTATCTGCGGAAAAGCGTGATGCGGTGTTACGGGTTTTGCGCACAGCAGAACAACTCGGAGCCGAAACGGTCACCTTGAGTTCACCGGAAATGAGTGCGGCCATTGTCGATTTCTCCAGGGAGCGCAACGTCACCAAAATCGTCATGGGCAAACCGAGCCGAAGAGGCTGGAAGCGCTGGCTGCTTGGGTCGCTAGTCGATAAGGTGATTGACGAGGCCCACAATATTAATGTCTATTTGTTGGGGAGTTCGCAAAGCGAGTCAAAAGCCCAGCAAGCCTCGATTTTTAATCGCCAACCACTGCCGGGCTTAAAAAATCGCTTAGTCAAAAAGCGTCATCTTGACTTCGTCTGGGCAACGCTGGTCATTGCACTTTGCACTTTGCTTGCCGAGACTATGTTCGGCAAGTTTGAACTTGCCAATCTGGTGATGGTTTATCTGCTGGGTGTAGTCTTTGTGGCGACTCGTTTCGGTCGAGGACCATCAATATTGGCTTCTATACTTGGCGTTGCGGCGCTGGATTTTTTCTTTGTTACGCCGTATTTCACTTTTTCTGTCTCGCACAGCCAATATCTCGTTACCTTGGCAGCGATGCTGGTTGTGGCGATGATTATCAGTAATCTGATGGCAAACGTCCGCTCCCAAGCAAAAGTTGCCGCGCATCGCGAGCGCCGCGCCGCAGTATTGTATGCAATGAGCAAGGAGTTATCCGTCAGTCAAAGCGAAGAGGACGTGGTACAGATTGCCGTTCGGCATTTACATTCTGAATTCAGTAGCCCAAATGTCATTTTGTTTGCAAACAGTAATGGCCGGGTGATTTACCCGGCGCACAAGGCCATCGCCGAATCGCTGCTCGGCGCTGATCTTAGTGTCGCGCAGTGGGTGTTCGATCATAACGAAATGGCAGGGCATGGCACCAACACCCTGCCGGGTACGCCAGCTATCTATTTTCCTATTCATAATGAAGACAAGGTGCTGGGCGTATTGGCCTTACAACCGGTGAATTTACGCCGGGTGTTTTTACCGGAACAACAAAAACTGCTGGAAACTTTTTTGCGGCAGATCGGACAGGCGGTAACTCGTCTCCGTTTTGCAGAACAAGCCAAGTTAACCCACTTACAAATTGAAGCCGAACGGCTGCGCAATTCCCTGCTTAGCGCCATCTCCCACGATCTGCGCACGCCATTGTCAACCATTATTGGCTCCGCCAGTGCGCTGACGGAAGACGAAGGTCATTTGCAACCGCAAGACAAACTCGATCTAAGTCGCGCCATCGTCGACGAAGCCGAACGCATGTCGAATCTGGTCAACAATATCCTGGATATGGCGCGGCTTGATGCGGGCGTGGTGCAGCTGAAAAAAGAGTGGCATCCCCTGGACGAAATCATCGGCACCGTTTTAACAAGGCTGCAAAAACATCTGACAGGTCGACCGGTTAAGGTCAAACTGCCACCGGGCATTCCGATGGTGTTTGCCGACGCGGTACTAATCGAACAAGTACTGATCAACCTGCTGGAAAATGCGCTGCGCTATACGCCACCGGCTAGCGAACTGGAAATTACTGCTGAAACATCGCCAAGTTCCGTTGAAATCTCAGTCATCGATCATGGCCCAGGAATTCCGAAAGGTCTTGAAGATCAGCTATTTGAAAAATTTTATCAAGCCCGCCACGAAGCCGCACAAAGCGGCGTCGGGTTGGGATTGGCTATCTGCCGAGCCATCGTTGAAGTCCATGGCGGCCATATTTATGCGTATAACGCAGCCAACGGCGGCGCGGTGTTTACATTCGTGTTGCCGGTTGACCAACCAGCGCCGGTCATGGAATCTGAAGAATGATGCAAATCCGACGGGTCTCAAGCCATGGCTAAAATCGATCCTGTCATTATCGTTATCGAAGACGATCCACCGATCCGTCGATTTCTGCGCACCAGCCTTAGCACTCAAGGATTTACGGTATTTGAGGCCGACACTGGCAAGCAAGGCATCATTGAAGCCAGCATCCGTAAGCCGGATTTGGTAATACTTGATTTAGGGCTACCGGACATGGATGGTGTTGATGTCATCAAGGCAATTCGTGCTTGGTCTGAACTGCCGATCATTATTCTCTCGGCACGCAGCGGTGAACAACAAAAAATCGATGCGCTGGATGCCGGGGCCGACGATTATCTGACCAAACCATTCGGTTTCGGCGAGTTACTGGCGCGTATTCGCGTTGCCCTTCGTCATGCAATTAAACCTAGCGAACAAATGCAGGGCGAAGTATTTGTCACCGCTAATCTAAAAGTGGATCTACACAATCGATTGGTGAGTGTCGACGAACAGGAAATTCACCTGACGCCTATTCAATATCGATTACTGACCGTGCTAATAAAGCATGCCGGTAAAGTGCTGACTCAACAGAAAATCCTTAAGGAAGTCTGGGGGCCGTCTTACCAGGAAAATGCCCATTATCTGCGTATCTACATGAGCCAGCTGCGTCAAAAATTGGAAGCAGATCCCACCCAGCCTAAATTTTTACTGACCGAATCGGGCGTTGGTTATCGGCTAAAAGTATGATTTTTGTATTGCCCCGTACACTTACAAGTATCGAATAACAGTTGAAAACCTAGAGAATCCCATTCCGCTCATGGTTCGACAAGCTCTCGGCAACTGCTCCATGCGTTGCCCTACCTCCTGCATGCCCGATGAAGCGGGGCAGACTCTCCGTGCAGTCGACCACGAACGGAACTCATTGATTTGTCTAGGTCCGTTCGCATTTATGCCCTGTGGGTACTGAGTTTATCGAAGTGCATGGTTTTTCGAGGTTCCCAGTTATTGCTTTAAGCTAGGTCGACTTTGTACCCTCATTGTATAATCGCCGCAAAACTATTTTCGTCTCACTTCTAAATTAAGGACTGATGCCCACATGCTCTCGAAAAAACCAACCATTCGCCGCCGTGGCATTTATTTATTACCCAATTTGTTTACCACAGGCGCGCTGTTTGCCGGTTTCTATGCCATCACTTCGGCAATGGGCGGACGTTTTGAAACGGCTGTCGTCGCCATTTTTGTCGCGATGATTCTGGACGGTCTGGATGGCCGAGTGGCGCGTTTAACCAACACACAGAGCGAATTTGGCGCGCAGTACGACAGCTTGTCAGACATGGTGTCGTTTGCTGCAGCCCCTGCCCTGGTGATGTATTTGTGGGCGTTTTCCAGCCTTGGCAAACTGGGCTTATTCGCAGCTTTTGTCCACATGGCCGGTGGCGCGTTAAGACTGGCACGCTTTAACACGCAACTGGAAACGGCTGATAAACGATACTTTCAAGGCTTACCCAGCCCAGCTGCAGCTGCCATTTTGGCCGGCTTCATCTGGATTTGTATTGAATACAGCTATGATTTGGACGTGTTTCGATTCTTTGCTTTAGCCTTGACCATCAGCACCGGCTTATTAATGGTCAGCAATTTCCGTTACTCCAGTTTTAAAGAAATCGACTTAAAAGGCCGCGTGCCGTTTTTTGTCGCTATCGCAGTAATGCTGGCAATTGCTTTTGTAATGGCGCAACCGCAAACCATGTTGTTCCTGCTATTTTTAGGCTATGCCATTTCCGGACCAGTCGTTACCTTGGTGATGCGTAAGCGCAGATTGCAAGGCCGTAAGTCGTGAAATCTGCTTGAGAGCAAAAAATCATTCGCGTATAGTCAATGTCATGTTTATTCAAACTACATCACATTCTGCAGACATTTTTGTTGGCGCAACCGTTGTCAACGCTATGTTGCGCGCTGGTTTATGCCTCAGCTTACGACTGCTGCCCTGACGGGCACATCGACTTCGTTAATAATCACAATTCAATAATTTTATCTATCGGCTAACCCGCTGATAATTCTCCACGTATGGAGCTTTTATGAAAGACCAATTAATTATATTTGACACTACTTTGCGCGACGGCGAACAAAGCCCCGGCGCTTCCATGACCCGCGATGAAAAAGTCAGAATCGCCAGAGCGTTGGAACGCCTGAAAGTCAATGTCATTGAAGCCGGATTTCCAGCCGCCAGCCCAGGCGATTTTGAATCTGTGCAAGCCGTTGCCAACATTATCAAAGACAGCACCGTCTGTGGCTTGGCTAGAGCCTTGGCAAAAGACATCGACCGCGCCGGTGAAGCCTTAAAAGGCGCAAAACAATCGCGTATCCATACCTTTATCGCGACTTCGCCGATCCATATGCAAATGAAGCTGCAGATGACACCAGAACAAGTCATCGAGCATGCCGTCAACGCGGTAAAACGCGCCCGGCAATATACTGACGATGTGGAATTTTCACCCGAAGATGCCGGACGTTCCGATGAAGACTTTTTGTGTCGAATTCTTGAGGCGGTGATTAATGCGGGCGCAACCACGCTTAATATTCCTGACACCGTCGGCTACAGCATTCCACAGCAATTTGGGGCGACTATTGCCAATTTGATCCAGCGCATACCCAATTCTGACAAAGCCATTTTTTCTGTGCATTGCCATAATGATTTAGGGCTGGCGGTAGCTAACTCATTGGCTGCAGTAATGAATGGCGCCCGCCAAGTAGAATGCACCATCAATGGTTTGGGTGAACGTGCAGGTAATGCCTCGTTGGAAGAAGTGGTAATGGCGGTGCGCACTCGTCACGATGTCTTCGATTGCCAAACCCGAATCGATACCCGCGAAATTTTGACTTGCTCGAAACTGGTGTCGTCTATCACCGGCTTTCCGGTGCAGCGCAATAAAGCGATTGTCGGCGCCAATGCCTTTGCCCATGAGGCCGGCATTCATCAAGATGGCGTATTAAAGAATCGGGAAACTTACGAAATTATGCGCGCTGAAGATGTGGGCTGGTCAGCAAATCGCATGGTGTTGGGTAAGCATTCAGGTCGTAATGCCTTCAAAAGCCGCATCGCCGAATTAGGCTTTGATTTTAATTCCGAAGAAGAATTGAACGAAACGTTTGCACGTTTTAAGCAGTTGGCGGATAAAAAACATGATATTTTCGATGAAGACTTGCAAATGCTCATTTCTGAAACCAGCTTTGAAGCAGAAGATGAGCACATCAAACTGATTGCATTGAAAGCGTGTTCAGAAACCGGCGAAGTCCCCAATGCGACTGTCACCTTACGCATCGACAACAAGGAACTTACCGATAATGCCGATGGCGGCGGGGTAGTCGATGCCAGTCTAAAAGCGATTGAAAAGCTGGTGCAATCCAAAGCCACGTTGGAATTGTATTCGGTCAACAACATCACCAACGGCACCGATGCCCAAGGTGAAGTGACTATACGTCTGGAAAAAAGTGGTCGGATCGTTAATGGCTTGGGCGCAGATACCGATATTGTTATCGCTTCGGCGAAAGCGTATATCAACGCGCTCAACAAATTGCTGTCCGAAAAAAAGCGCCAGCATCCACAAAAAGGCGACGTTTAAATCCCCCCTTAAGCAGTTGGAAATGGATAACGCTACCCGTCTTCAATATCTGCAAGCCATGGGCATCGATGTTTGGGTGCCCAGGTTATCAGCAGAACCTGCGGAAGCGTTGCCGTTAGGAACGCCAAAACCAGATACCGATCTTATTCCTGCCATTGAAAAACCAGTAACTGTTAAGCGCGATATAGAACACCTTGTTGAAACAATTCGTTCGCACGAAGATAACTGGGAACGGTTGCAACGAGACGTTGCCGGTTGTCAAAAATGCGACTTATGTGAAACCCGCACGCAAACAGTATTCGGCTCCGGCAGCAAGAATCCTGATTGGCTGTTAATTGGCGAAGCGCCTGGGCAAAGTGAAGATCAGCAAGGCCTGCCTTTTGTCGGCAATGCCGGACAATTGTTAACGGAAATGTTACGGGCCTGTGGCCTGTCTCGCGATGAGGTGTTCATTACCAACATCTTAAAATGCAGACCGCCTGATAATCGCGATCCCAAGCCAGACGAAATTGCCAATTGTCACGACTATCTTGATCGGCAACTGGCATTATTACAGCCGAAAATCATTGTGGCGGTCGGTCGCATTGCCGCTCAAGCGCTATTAAACACCCATGTTCCAATTGGCAAATTAAGGGGCAAAGTCCATCAATTTGGCTCAGCGCCGTTGGTAGTCATTTATCACCCGGCTTACTTATTGCGCTCCTTATCGGAAAAACGCAACGCTTGGCTGGATTTGCAGTTGGCGATACAAACATATAACAACAATAAAGGTTAATCATGCGCAGCTGGGTAGACAGTTTAAAAGATTTACTAATTTATGATGCCGATAAAGAATTTTATGCCAAGGTATTCCCTGGCTCAGTGGGTAGAAAAGATTTGATGCGCCTTAGAAAAATGACCAGTTCGGATCTGCCCGACGTCGTAAAAATCGAACAAGCCAGCTACCAATTTCCCTGGAGCGAAGATATTTTTAGAGACTGCTTCAAAGCCCGCTACCATTGCTGGGTTTGTGAGGAGCAAGACAACGTCTTAGGCTATGCAATTTTGTCGATGGCAGTTGGCGAGGCGCATGTACTAAACATTTGTGTGGATCCTGCCGAACAGGGCCAGGGCATCGGCCGCAAATTACTTGAACACTTAATTGATGTCTCGCGAGGTGAAGCGGAGACCATGTTTCTGGAAGTCAGACCGTCCAATCCGGTGGCGATAGCACTATACGAATCGATGGGCTTTAACGAAATCGGTCTCAGAAAAGGCTATTATCCGGCTGAAAACGGCCGTGAAGATGCGCTTATGCTGGCACTGCAGATATTTTAAGAACAGCTGCTGCACGGCGAAAACGCGTCGTGCAGCAAGCTAAAGATTATTTCAATCTTTCGGTAACATGTGGCTGGATTAACTGGTAAAGCAGCTGATGCATTCTTGGACTTGCTGCAATGATGTTGCCTGATTCCAGGTACTTGTCATTAAATGAAAAGTCTGTGATCACGCCGCCCGCTTCTTTTATCAGCAAAGCGCCTGCCGCCATATCCCATTCCATCAAACCGATTTCCCAAAAACCATCTAATCGACCTGCAGCAAGATAAGCCAAATCCAGCGCGGCTGAACCAGCGCGGCGTATTCCGGCAGAATCAATAGTGACAGCTTTGAACATGCCCAAATAGGCATCCAAGTGTTGTTGGTTTTTAAAAGGGAAGCCGGTACCGATCAGCGTACCTTTCATGCTGGTTTTATTGGTAACGCGCAGTCGACGGTTATTTAACATGGCACCGCCGCCGCGTTTGGCCGTAAACAACTCATCCCGTAAAGGATCATAAACAACGCCAACTTCAAGTCTACCTTTATGCTTCAAGGCGATAGAGACGGCGTATTGAGGAAAGCCATGCAAGAAGTTAGTGGTGCCGTCGAGTGGATCAATCACCCAGACAAAATCGTTACCGGCATGCTCGCCGCTTTCTTCAGCTAGTATGCTGTGATCTGGATAAGCGGTTTTAATGATGTTGATAATCTCCCGTTCCGCCATTCTATCGACTTCACTGGCATAATCGTTGATGCCTTTTTGATCGATTTGTAGATGGTTGACGTTATCAGCGGAACGAAGGATTAAATCGCCGGCGCTGCGAGCAGCACGAACGGCAGTATTGAGCATGGGTTGCATAGGCTTAGAATTTTTAATGAGCGTAGAAAGGCCCATAGAATAACAAATCTTTGTTAAACTTTGGGCTTTTTTAAGCACGGGAAAAGACATTGTTAGCCAATATTAAGATTGTTCTGGTCGAAACCACACACCCTGGCAACATAGGGGGCGTGGCTCGGGCAATGAAGAACATGAGCATGGATAATCTCTGTTTAGTGGCCCCGAAAATTTTTCCTAGCGCCGACGCCACCTCGCGTGCTTCAGGTGCTGACGACCTGTTAGCAAAGGCTAACGTTTACCCAACCTTGCAAGAGGCCGTAGCCGATTGCCAGCTAGTCATCGGCGCCAGCGCCCGCAGTCGAACCATTAGCTGGCCGGAAATAACCCCCAGAGAATGCGCTGAAAAAATCATTATTGATGAACCGGGGAAGAAGGTCGCTATCCTTTTCGGCCGCGAACATTCAGGACTGAAAAATCATGAGCTGGATCTATGTCATTTTCTGCTACATATCCCTTGCAACAGTGACTTTAGCTCTCTTAATATTGCTGCCGCAGTACAAATTGTCTGTTATGAGTTATTCATTGCTGCGGGTGTTAAATCGGAACCCAAAATAATCGTTGGTGATTACGGCGATAATCCATTAGCAACGACCTCGCAAATGGAGCTGTTTTATGATCATTTTCATCAAACCCTCCTAGACATCGGTTTTATAAACGCCGATAAGTCCAAGACCATCATGCGTCGGCTACGCAGAATTTTTAATCGCACTCACCTTGATAGCAAAGAAGTCGATATTCTCAGAGGCATTTTGCGCATGGCTCAGGGTGGTCCAAAATAAATCAGCTAATCGATACTACCTGCACTGCCGTATGCCTGAAGACCGCCCATAATAGTTGACTATTCCGCTTGGTTAAGTATAGTAAATAGCCTTAACCAGTATTTATGTAAGGAATATCTTGTGCGTTTAACTACCAAAGGCCGTTATGCGGTCACTGCGATGCTGGACTTGGCATTTCACAGTCCAGTCAAACCCGTCACTCTGACTGACATCGCCGCCCGCCAAACCATTTCGCTGTCTTATCTCGAACAGTTATTTGCACGTTTACGCCGCGCAGGTATGGTGAAAGGCGTGCGTGGTCCCGGTGGCGGCTATACGCTGTGCCAAAAAACCAGCGAAATCAATATCGCCGATATTATTGCAGCCGTCGATGAACCGATTGATTCCACCAAATGCGGCGGCGAAGCCAATTGTCAAAAACACCAAGCCTGTTTGACGCATGACTTGTGGGTAGGCTTGAGCGACCAAATCAGAGATTATTTAAAAGGCATCACCCTTGCTGATCTGCTTGAAAGGCATCATGTTAAGGAAGTCGCAAAAAGACAAGACCAAGAAGCCCAACATGTGATTGAAATTACCCGACCAAGCCTTTAAGCCATAGATGATTTACCTTGACCACAACGCGACCACGCCTGTCGATGATCGCGTGCTTGAGGCCATGATGCCGTACCTCACTAACTTCTACGGCAACCCGTCTAGCTTATACCGCCTAGGCAGAATGGCGCGTAGTGCGTTGGATATTGCTCGCGAGCAAGTTGCCGTCTTAATAAACGCCCAGCCTTCGAAGATTATTTTTACCAGTAGCGGCACCGAAGCCAATAATTTGGCTTTAACCGCCCTACCACCTTCAGCTGGTTTGGCTATTTCAGCCATTGAGCACCCATGTATCAGCGAACCAGCAGAACGCTTACAAAACCAAGGCCATCAACTCACAACCTTGGCTGTCGATAGCGACGGCGTTATCACTCAAAATGCCATAAACAAAATCATTAAGACGAAGCCCGCTTTAGTGTCGATGATGCTGGCAAATAATGAAACCGGCGCGCTCCAGCCGATTGCAGAATACGCACAACAATTAGGCGCGCAAGGCATTGTGGTTCACACCGATGCTGTGCAAGCGTTAGGCAAAATACCGGTGGATTTTAAACAACTGGGCGTGCAGTTGATGACACTTTCCAGCCATAAAATTTATGGCCCTAAAGGCTGCGGCGCCTTGGTATTTGATAAATCCGTCCCCATAAAGCCTTTGCTGTTGGGCGGTGGTCAAGAACAAGGCCTACGCGCTAGCACTGAAAATGTCGCCGCCATTGTCGGTTTCGGCAAAGCGGCGGAACTTGCCAAAACCGAATTAATTGCCCGACAAGCGCACACCTTAAAATTAAGGACATTGCTGGAGCAAGGCTTAAGCGCCCTGCCCGGCCTGCAGATATTCGCAGACCAAGTATCACGCTTGCCCAATACCACCCAAATCGGCATTACCGGCATGGATGGTGAAATGCTGCTGATGAAGCTGGATCAAAAAGGTGTCGCGGTATCCAGTGGTTCTGCCTGTGCCAGCGGTGCCAGAGAACCCAGCCCGGTCCTGCTGGCAATGGGTATTGATGCCGAACTGGCCTTAAGCGCCATTCGCATCAGCGTGGGCAAAGACAACACCGACACTGAAATTATTAAATTTATCGAGCTGCTAACCGCTTTGCTCCCCCAACATTAACGAGGTCACTATGTCTGTTTCTTTAACTGAAAACGCCGCCCGCCAAATCAAAAAACAACTCGACAAACGCGGCAGCGGCATTGGCTTAAAGCTGGGCGTCAAAAAGTCCGGTTGTTCCGGTTATGCCTACGTGCTGGATTATGCCGACCAACTCAACGAAGGCGACCAGACCTTCGAAAAATTTGGCGTTAAAGTCATCGTGCAAGCCGGTGATCTGGAATTCGTTGACGGCATCGAACTTGATTATCGTCGTGAAGGCCTCAATGAAGCTTTCCAATTCAACAACCCCAACGTCAAAGGCACCTGCGGTTGCGGCGAGAGTTTTTCGGTTTAACTTAACAAACCCCACAAGCCCACGCATTACGCCATCACCCTTCAGCAGGGAATTAAAAAATAACCGTTTAGCGACTTCAAAGCCAAAGATGAGCGTAACGCATCGGAACCATTAGAAACATGTAAAATAGCGCGCTATCCATTCGCTTTGGCTTTTAACCGACGTTACTCGGTTTTACTTACTCCCTCTGCACAGCGCACTATGTCTGACAATTATTTTATTGAACGTGATTACTCGCTAGATTCCCTGAAAGTCCCACCCAATTCGATCCAAGCTGAACAATCGGTGTTGGGTGGCTTGATGCTGGATAATCAGACTTGGGATTCGGTGGCTGAAAAAGTCGGCAACAATGATTTTTATCGCAAAGATCATCAGCTGATCTTCAAAACCATCGAACAACTGGCTGATAAACAAATTCCCTTTGACGTCATCACCATCTCGGAAGCGTTGGGCGCCATTGGCGAGCTGGAAAATATCGGCGGCCTGGCCTATCTGGGCGCCTTAGCGCGCGAAACCCCCAGCGCTGCCAACATTGTCACTTACGCCAATATCGTCCGAGATCGATCGATATTACGGCAGCTGATTCATGTCGGCACCGACATCTCTGATTCCGCATTTAACCCCGAAGGCCGCGAAACCTCGGAGCTGCTTGAAAATGCCGAAAGACAGGTATTTAAAATTGCCGAACAGCGACAACGCGGCCAGGGCGGCTTTATGCCAATTAAATCCCTGCTGGCCAAAGCCGTCGACAAAATCGAAACCTTGTTCGAGCAAGAAGGCTCTATAACTGGCGCGGCCACCGGCTTTACGGATTTTGATCAAATGACCTCCGGCTTGCAGCCTGCCGATTTAATTATCGTCGCCGGTCGTCCGTCGATGGGTAAAACCACCATCGCGATGAATATGGCCGAAAACATCGCCATCAAAGGTGATAAACCGGTTGCGGTATTCAGTATGGAAATGCCCGGCGACTCACTGGCAATGCGGATGATGTCGTCGCTGGGGCGAATCGACCAGCACAAGGTTAGAACCGGTAAGCTGGATGATGATGAATGGCCGCGGCTAACCTCAGCCATCAATTTACTGGCCGAAACCAAATTATTTATCGACGACACCCCGGCCTTAACGCCGACCGAAGTACGCTCAAGAGCAAGACGGCTGATGCGCGAACACGGCCAGTTAGGTTTGATAGTGTTGGATTATTTACAGCTGATGCAATCGCCTTCCAGTGGTGAAAATCGCGTTCAGCAAATTTCTGATATTTCCCGAGGCTTGAAGGCCTTGGCTAAGGAATTGAACGTACCGGTAGTCGCGCTCTCCCAGCTCAACCGCAACCTGGAGCAACGCCCGAACAAGCGCCCGGTAATGTCCGATTTACGCGAATCAGGTGCGATTGAGCAGGACGCCGACTTGATCGTGTTCGTTTATCGAGACGAAGTTTACAACGAAGATAGCCCTGACAAAGGCATCGCTGAAGTCATTATCGGCAAGCAGCGTAACGGACCTTTAGGTACAGTCAGATTAACGTTCCTCGGCCAATACACGCGCTTTGAAAACTTTGCCGGTCCTGCTTATAACAGCGCCGACTATGAATAACTGCCAGGATAAACAATGACGCCAGCCGCTTATGCTGTACTCAATCTGGATGCAGTGCAGCACAACCTAGCCAAAGTCCGTGACATAGCACCAAATGCTAAAATCATGGCCGTCATCAAAGCCAATGGCTATGGACACGGCCTGTTACGCATTGCCGAAGCTCTGCAAGGCGTCGATGCCTTTGCAGTCGCGCGGGTAGATGAAGGTATTCGTTTACGTAAAGCCGGTTTCCAAAATCGCATTGC
This sequence comes from Methylococcaceae bacterium, assembly GCA_030693065.1. Lineage (GTDB taxonomy): Bacteria > Pseudomonadota > Gammaproteobacteria > Methylococcales > Methylomonadaceae > JABFRC01. Next base: position 130,499 of record JAUYBL010000010.1, read on the forward strand.
AGTTCTGGAAGGCTTTACCTGTTGTGAAGAATTGGACGATTTTTTGGAGTATCGGTTGGATGCCATCGTGCATTGTGACCTGCAAATTGAGCTATTGGCCGCTCGCAATGAATACGAACAACTAGCAGTCTGGTTAAAACTCGACAGCGGCATGAATCGTTTAGGTTTTAAAGCTAAGGAGTTTGCGGCGGCGTATCAACGCTTGGAGCAATGCCCGATCATTAAACGCCCCATCAATCTGATAACGCATTTTGCCAATGCCGATGATAAAAACGATCCGAAAACCCAGCAGCAAATCGACTGTTTTAATACCCTGACTGCCAGTTATCCCGGCGAACGCAGCATGGCCAACTCAGCTGGCATATTGGGCTGGCCGTCGTCGATCACCGACTGGGTAAGGCCCGGCGTGTTGCTTTACGGCATCTCGCCATTTGCTGATATTACTGGCGATGAATTAGGTTTAAAGCCCGTAATGGAGTTGCATTCACGCTTAATTGCAGTCAAGCAGCTGGAACAAGGCGACAGCGTCGGTTACAGCGGCAGCTGGATTTGCCAACAACCGACCACTCTTGGCGTCGTGGCCATCGGCTATGGTGACGGCTATCCGCGCTATGCCAAGATCGGCACACCGGTTTTAGTCAATGGTCAGCGCGTACCGCTGATCGGCAGAATATCCATGGACATGCTAACTGTCGATCTTGCCAGCCAACCTCAAGCCAAACCAGGCGATCCAGTGACTTTATGGGGCAATGGCTTACCTATTGAAGAAATCGCCCGCTGCGCAGACACTATTCCTTATACCTTGGTTTGCGGTATTACTCCACGGGTGCAGATTGTTGAGGATTAATAAAATCGAAAAAAAATTTGGTAGCCTCGTTTAAAACATAACAAAACACAAACGATGCTTACCTACTATGAATCTTTCACAATCAGCTGTATTTCAATATTGAATAAAACTTCTTTAATGAATAAATCTGACTAGGAAAAATAGAATCATATAACTCTTGTTCGCTAACAGTCTGACCTTTAGCAGTGCATTCATCTTGGATGAGCTTCACAAGATAATAGCGGTGCTGATTAATCTTTTCGATTGTCCTCGCACGTATGAACTCACCGCTTATGTCGCGATCAAGTATCATATCCAAACCTACTTTTACTGCTGCACTGTTGTCATCCACCAATACTACGTAATCTTCTTCAAAAAATATATCACGCCCCCCTGAACTATAAGTACTAACTATAGGAAGCCCACACAATAAATATTCTATAGAAGCGAACATCGCCCCTTCTAGCTTTGACAAACACAATCCTGCACGCGCCAAATTCAAATGCGTCGCGAGATCTTTTTGTGGAATATTTTGATAATTATCAACTTGCACATCATTATTTGGAAAATTCAACCAAGAAGCACCTCTAAGCGATTCTTTAGTTTCTGCCAGTAATTTTTCGCCCGATGAATTTTTCACAGCAGTAATTAACGCTAAGTCTTTTATATCGTAAGTAAGATAATGTCTTTTATATGGCGCCATTAGTGCATTGTATATTGCACTATATTTTTTCTGAATTTCTGGCATATAAGTGAACAATCTCTCATCAATAATCGCATTCTGGTTAAAAAAGATAGCTGGGAGTGATCTCTTTGTTAAACCATCTAGTTGTTCTTGATTGTTTGCCAAATAAATTAAACGATGTTCAGGATATGTTAATTGTTGCTGTTTGAAATCCTTTAAGGTGTTATCAAAGCCAACCTCACCTCCAGATTCAAGCGCTCCTCGTATAAGACAAACAAAAACAACTTCTACTCCCGCAAGGGCATCAAAGAAAATTGACCACAAATCAATATCGTCATTGAAATCTTCGGGTATTAAAATTATCAGGGGCGATTCTCTCAATACATGGTAATACCCTTGTTTTACCGGAAAAATTTGTCTCAATCTTTTCGATACCAGCCATGGTAACTGGTCTATCAAGCTATCGATCATCAGCCGTACTTTGTTCAAAGAAAATTTCATTTTGCCCCAACTATATTAATGATTTGGTAAGGAGATTTAGTAATTCGGCTATTTTGCGCCTTGTGGACTTAAAATTACAAAAAAAAGGCCATCTCTTGTAGAGATGGCCTTTCCAGAATCAAGTCTTAATGCATTAAATCATTAAGGATTTGGCCCGTTGTGACAGCTGAAACAGCTTACTTGATAGCCGACGGGCCAATTTTTGATGCCGAACTCTCCAGCATTGATAGTTTTTGCCACTTTAATCGCACTCAACGGCGTACCCGCACTGGAGGTGCCGTGACAGTACGCACAGCTAGGCGTTGTTGCGCTGCCGTTTTTGTTAGCATCTTCATGTGATTTAACCCAGGCATCGCCAGTAGTATGCATGCCATGCGGTCCGCCATTGACGGTAGTTGGCACGGTTGTGTGGCACGCCTTACATTCGGCAACTGTGCCGCTATGACCTTGAACCGCTATGCTTTGGGTGTTGTCGTCAACATGAAGAGATGGATACTCGGCATGTGTCGAACCATGGCAGGCTTCACATTGCAGACCACCGTGTCCGGTACTAAAACGATATAAATTCAGACCAGGCACAGGTGCATTGGCATTAGTAGCGAAGGTGTGGTCGGTTGGTACAATCTCTTTGCCGCTCACATTAACGCCAGAAATAGCGCGTTTGCCTGGAGCTGCGCTGTTGTGGCAAGACTCGCAGGTTGGCTCATTAAACCAGCCTTGACGAGTTGGACTAGCCACAGCCGCCATGTTGCCGTGACAACTTTGGCAACTCATTAAGGATTGGCCGTTGGTATCCACGGCCTTACCCATCGCACCACGCAGACATTTTGTCGCTGATCCAGGATGACACAAGTAACATGCGGTGCGATCGCCACTGCTATCGAGTGCTAGCTGGGTGGCGGGATCCTTCACTGTGGCATGTTTGTTATGCAAATCTTGAGTAAACGGTTTAATCCCGGCAATTCCACCCATCACAGTTTTCTTGTTCAACTTATCGAAATAAGCGTTGCTGGCATGACAGCCTACACACAATACCGGTTTGCCGGAATCAGCTGTCGCTAACAACCCCTGAGCTTTGTAACCAGTTTGGACCAACGCTGATTGATACAATGTATTGGACAATTGCTTTTCATCATGCAGCCGCAAGATGTTTCGCTTCCAGTCTTTATCCGGATTGGCATCGTTCACCCAACCTGCAATTGGTTTAGCGGCAATTTCAGCTGGATTGGTTGAGGCTGTAGACGCATGACAACCACTACAAGTCATTTCATCGCTGACTGGTAATACAGTAGTCGTGGTCGCCAGTTCTTTGCCGGACAAATCTTTCGCCACAACTTTAACGGTCGGATAGAAATTCTTCTTACCGGCATCATCAAATGGCGTGATAGGAATACCCTCTGCTTCAAACCAACGATATTCGGTGTTATATGTCATTGGTGCAGGTGCTAGCGAAGGCGTTTCATTACCTGGCGCGGGGGTCCCAGAGGCAAGGCCATCTAAATTCACACCTACGTCTTTAGCGGGATTTAAACCTACTAAACTGCCAGCCCAATCCCAAAAATTAGTTTTAGTGTAACTACTGGTATTAATAGAGCCAGTACTGTCAGCAACCGCTTCATAAGTCAGAGTGACGCCGCTGTTGATCAACTTGCCTGACTTATCCTTTAATTGTGCATGTAAAGTATTGTAAGGCGGCAATATGGCAAAAACGGAGAAATCCAGACCATCCATGCAATGCATGCCTAAATCATTCCAGGCTAACAATGTGTAGTTGCCTGACGCCGCTGGAGGCGGAACAGAAGTACTCAACACGGTTACCTGAACTTGTCTCGACGTCTTGCTGTCTTTTACGGTTAACGTGGCGGAACCCGCCTTGATGCCTTTCACAGTGACAGACCCATTGGCATAACTACCGGTCGCTACTGAATTATCCGATGATGTTACTGTGACGGTGCCGGAAGCATTGGTCACTGCAACATTGGCCGATACCCCCACATTAAAAGATAAGAAAGAAGGTGATACCGTCAGCGAAGAAACTGGAGCATCTACAACCGTCACAGTCACTTCCTTACTTTTTTTTCTGTCCTTTACTGTTATTTTAGCCGTCCCTGCCTTAACGCCTTTAATAGTGGCAACCCCTTTCGTATAGCTTACAGTAGCCACGGAGGTCTTAGATGAAGTCACCTGCACTGTCCCCGAGTAGCCAGATACAGTGACATTACTGCTAGAGCCAGCGACAACATTAAGAGATGTCGGACTCACGCGTAGCGATGATTCATCAGCAATCACATTACCAACAACCAGCAACGTGAATAAAACCAATAAATATCTTGAAATAGGAATAAAAGCTCTCATAAAGACCTCACTCAAATAGAGGAAATAAAATCGCATAGTACATTAGCAAATTCTAAAAAACTAACGTCTCGAATAATTTGCTAAGAATTCATGACTTAGCTCACAAAACCATCAAATAACAGATCCGTTTTTAATAAATTAGCGAGCCTTACTGGCCTTCTGCTCAAACAACTCTGCCCTAATAGCTATTAGTCAACGGACAAAGTTACTTGCTTTGATTCTAATCAATAGGTTAAGCATGTATTATGTGAACAATGCTTCTGTTTTCACACTTCTGCACCTGAATATCGTATGCCATCCAAGAAAAAACCCGTTGATTTTGTATCAACAAAAGACCCCTACGCTCAGCGTGAAGCTGATAAATATGAGAAACCCATCCCCAGTCGGGAGCTAATCCTGCAGCTGATCGAACATACCGGCAAGCCGTTGTCACGCCAGGACATTAGCGATGCATTTGCTCTGGACTCGGAAGATGATGAGGAAGCCTTGCGCCGACGATTGCGAGCGATGGAGCGTGATGGTCAGTTATTATTCAATCGCAGCAAGCAGTATTGTCTGGTTAATAACAAGGATTTGCTGGTTGGCCGAGTAATTGGCCATGCCGATGGCTTTGGTTTCTTAAGACCAGACGACGGCTCCGATGATTTGTACTTATCACCGCGAGAAATGAATCCCCTGCTGCATAACGACCGGGCAATGGTGCGCATTGCCGGTGTCGATAAAAAAGGCCGCCGTGAAGGCGCGGTGGTAGAAATTCTGGAACGCAACACCCACCAGATTGTCGGCAGGCTTTATAAGGAAGACGGCTTTACTTATGTGGTCCCCGATAACAAAAATATCGCGCAAACAGTGCTGCTGCAAAAAGGCGGTATCGGCAAAGCCAAACAAGGCCAGATTGTTATCGCCGAAATTGTTGAGCAACCTACCAAACTGCACCAACCGATCGGCCGCATCATTGAAGTACTGGGCGACCATCTGGCACCTGGCATGGAAATCGAAATGGCCATTCGTTCGCACGAATTGCCGCACATTTGGCCGGATGAAGTGCTTGATCAAATTAAAAGTTTGAGTGCCGAAGTCCCTGAGTCTGCCAAAGAAGGTCGCGTAGATTTGCGCGACACGCCTTTAGTCACTATCGACGGAGAAGATGCGCGCGATTTTGACGATGCGGTGTTTTGCAAAAAAACTCAAAAGGGCTGGAAATTATTAGTCGCGATTGCTGATGTCTCGCATTACGTGCAAGTCGGCAGCCCGCTTGATATTGAAGCCAAAAACCGCAGCACTTCAGTGTATTTTCCTGAGCAAGTTATTCCAATGCTACCGGAAATTTTGTCCAATGGACTGTGCTCAATCAATCCGAATGTCGACCGCTTATGTATGGTCTGCGAAATACTAATTGACGACGAAGGTACGGTGTCACGCTCACGCTTTTTTGAAGCGGTGATGCGTTCTCATGCCCGTCTGACGTATACCGAAGTAGCGCAGATGCTGGTTGAAAATAACCAAGTACTGGCCGAAAAATACAGCGTATTGATGCCACATCTACGCGAGCTATATGCCTTATACAAAGTCATGCGCATCAGCCGCGAGCAGCGTGGCGCGATGGATTTCGATACCCAGGAAACCCGCATTGTGTTCGGCAAAGACCGGAAAATCGAAAAAATCATCCCGGTAGTGCGCAACGATGCCCACAAACTGATTGAAGAATTCATGATTACCGCCAACTGCGCGGCAGCCAAGTATCTGAATGCCAAGAAAATCCCGAAACTGCTCCGCATTCACGAAGGCCCCAACGCCGACAAATTGCTTAACCTGAAAACCTTTCTGGGTGAACTGGGCTTGAAGTTTGGCGGCGGCATCAATCCGACACCGCTGGATTACATGCATCTGATCGACTCCATCAAAGATCGTCCCGATGCGCATTTGATTCAAACCGTATTATTGCGCTCCATGTCGCAAGCGGTTTACAGCCCGGAATTAAAGGGCCATTTTGGCTTGGCGCTAGATGCTTATGCGCACTTTACCTCACCCATTCGTCGTTACCCCGATTTGTTAGTTCACCGGGCGATTCGTCATTGTTTGCAAGGTAAGAGCGTGGAAAGTTTTGCTTACGGACTTCCCGACATGGTATTGCTCGGTGAGTCTTGCTCAGCCAACGAGCGCCGCGCCGATGAAGCCACCCGCGAAGTCGTCAGCTGGCTGAAGTGCGAATACATGATGGATAAACTCGGCGAGGAATTCGTTGGTATTATTTCCGCTGTCACCTCGTTCGGCTTTTTTGTCGAACTTGCTGAAATTTATGTCGAAGGCTTGGTGCATATCAGTAACTTAGGCCAGGATTACTTTCATTTCGATCCTACCAGCCATCAGTTAAAAGGCGAGCGTACCAACACCAACTTCCGCTTAGGCGACACAGTGAAAGTAAAAGTCGCGCGGGTTGATCTGGATGAGAAGAAAATCGACTTCGATCTGATCCAAAAACAAGCTGAAGTAAAAAAAGGTTCTGAAACAGCTAAAACTGGAACCGCTAAAAAAAGGCGTCGCAAAAAATGAAGTTAAGCAAAATATTTGGTCTGCATTCGGTACAGGCCGCCCTGGATTACTCCCCCACCAAAATTCACGGCGGCTGGGTGGATGGTCAACGTCAAGACAAACGACTGACAGAAATACTCGATGATTTAAAAAAGCTCGGGGTAATTCCGGAAAAAGTCGACCGTAAGCGCCTGGATAAACTGGCCGACGGTAGTAATCATCAAGGCATCGTCATAGAAGTGGAAATGCCCGCCGAGCTTTCCGAAAGCGACTTAAAAACCGCCGTGGAAAATCTTACCGGCACACCGTTGTTCCTGGTATTGGACAATGTGCAAGACCCGCATAACCTTGGTGCTTGCTTACGTAGCGCCGATGCCACCGGCGTGCATGGCGTAATCATCACTAAAGACAACGCCACCGGCATCACTCCGACAGTTTGCAAAGTCGCCAGTGGCGCGGCCGAAACTGTGCCGGTCTATCAAGTGACCAATCTAGCCAGAACCTTACGCTGGCTGAAAGATCAAAATATTTGGGTAATGGGCGCGGCCGGTGAAGCCACCCAAACCGCCTATCAAACCGATTTAACCGTGCCACTGGCGCTGGTATTGGGTGCAGAAGGCAAAGGCTTGCGACGGCTGACTAAAGAAGAATGTGACATGCTAATCAAGCTACCCATGTTCGGCCAGGTTGAAAGCTTAAACCTATCGGTAGCTACCGGCGTATTGCTATATGAAGCAGTACGTCAGCGACTTAAATAAACCAGCTTACCTCTGCGTTATACCTATCACAATAAGTTCACATGCCATGCCTTCTCCAACGGGAGAAGGTTAGGATGAGGGTTTCAAAATAAAAACTTATTGGGATTGGCATTACTCCGGCATGATCAATCATCATTGCCGGATTCGTCACCTTCGATATATCTTGCGCCTTCCCACTCTGCATTTAATTTAAAGATCACCGATGGACTGGCTTCTACAATTATTTAACCAAGACTCCGTTCCCCATACTTTGCTGATTCTAAGCTTAGTAATTTCAACCGGCTTGATTTTAGGACGACTATCGCTGGCCGGTATTCAGTTAGGCATTGCCGGGGTGCTGTTTTCCGGACTGATTTTTGGTCACTTCAAAATCAACATCAATGCCGAAGTGATGCATTTTGTTCGCGAATTCGGTTTAGTGCTGTTTGTCTACGCTATCGGCTTGCAAGTGGGACCCAGCTTTGTCAGCTCGTTTTTCCGTTATGGACTACGTTTGAACGGCATGGCGGCTGTAGTCGTTTTATTGGGGGCTTTGATCACGGTATTGATCAGCGCTTTCGGCAATATTCCAATACCGGTCGCAGTCGGCCTGTTTTCCGGTGCAACTACCAACACGCCATCGCTGGCGGCCGCTCAGCAAGTGCTAGGCAGCCTACCCGGTATCAATACTGAAACCCTAAAAATGCCCGGACTGGGTTATGCGGTGGCCTATCCATTCGGCATCGTCGGCATTATTTTGTCCATGCTGCTGACCAAACGGCTGTTTAAAATTGATATTGCCGACGAAACCCAGCGCTTTGATGATAAGCAACAGCAACAAGCGCGCGTGCCGATCTGGAAGGATTTGCGCGTGGAAAATCCCAATCTCAACGGTTTGAAACCCAGTCAGATTCCGTATTTTGCCAGCATGAAAGTTGTTATGACGCGGATCATGCACAATGGCGAAGTCGATGTTGCCGGACAAGACAGCCGCTTGACAGTCGGCGACACTATCCGCCTAGTCGGCGAGCGCGAGCAGCTCGAACAGCTAAAAATTCTGATTGGCCCTGAATCGGACATCGATTTGAAGCAGATCGCCAGCAATCTGCAAAGCAAGCGTTTAGTCGTCACTAATAAGACAGCAATTAACCAAACAATCGGCAGCTTGTGCCTAATGTATGGCGTCATTATTTCTCGAATTCATCGTCCCGATGTGGAATTTTCGCCAACCAGCACAGTTCATCTGCAATTTGGCGATGAGTTGCATGTCGTGGGCAGCCCGGATGCGCTGAAGTCTATAGAAAAAGCCTTGGGCAACTCGCTGGAAGAAATAAATCATCCGCAAATCGTACCGATTTTTATCGGCATCACCCTAGGCATTTTACTGGGTAGCTTGCCGCTTTATTTACCCGGCATGCCGTCGGCAGTAAAGCTGGGCATGGCCGGAGGACCGTTGTTGGTAGCGATCATGCTTAGCCGTATCGGCAATTGGGGCACGATGACCTGGCACTTGCCGAAGAGCTCAAATATTATCCTTAAAGACATCGGCATTGTGCTGTTCTTAGCTTGCGTGGGCTTGCATTCCGGCGACCAATTCGTCGAAACGCTGGTAGGCGGGGATGGGGTCTATTGGATGGCTTGTGCGGCACTGATTACATTGTTACCCTTGCTGATTATCGCCGCAGTCGCTCGCGCCGTATTCAAACTGAATTTTCTGTCTTTATGCGGATTACTGGCCGGTAGTATGACTGATCCACCGGCATTGGCCTTCGCCAACAACCTCAGTCCATCGGCAGCGGTATCAATGACTTATGCAACGGTGTATCCGTTGGTGATGATCTTGCGGATTATTGCCGCGCAACTGATTATTTTGTTGATGAACTAAGCGAAGATCATTTTAGTTAACACATACAAATTGACACTAAGCACTGCTATTCATAGAATTGCTCCATGAACCAAACATATTTCACTATTTCCCTAAAACAAAACACACGTTGGCTGCGAAAACTACTTCGCTTTCGCCGCAGTGTTGTTTTATTGGTTTATTAGCTTCAACTTACCAAAGCAACCGCGGGTCTTGCCTCGGTTGCTTTGGTATTCTGTCCCGCAAGATTCGCATTTTTCATATGAAAGGAGAATCTTGTGCCCCACTCAGTACCACCTGCCTCACGTATTATCGGCTGCTTGTTCGTATTACTTGCTGCCTTTGGTTTTTCGGCCAAATCCATTCTGGTTAAATTAGCATACGGAGTCAGTCCGGAGCTTGATACCATCACCTTGATGCTGCTGCGCATGGCGATTTCGCTGCCATTTTTTCTGGTCGTTGCATTATTGTCTGCCCGCAAATCAGCGCAAACATCAACAAATCAATATTTGAACAGACAAGACAAATTGATGACTTTGGGCTTAGGCGTGCTGGGTTACTACCTATCCAGCTTGCTTGATTTTGAGGGACTAACTTATATTTCAGCTGGCCTTGAGCGCTTGATTTTATTTCTTTATCCGACGTTTGTGGTGTTATTAACAGCCGGTTTACAACGCCGTGCGATTAATCGTTATCAGGGATTAGCACTGTTACTTAGCTATGGCGGGATGGTTTTAGTGTTTGTCGATAACCTGATGCAGTCAGTTTCTACCAACTTATTGTTGGGCTCAGTATTTGTCGCCAGCAGCGCACTGACCTTTTCTATTTTTATGATCGGCAGCGGCGTGGTGATTAAACGGGTAGGCGCCATGCGATTTACCGCTTATTCCATGACCGTTGCCTGCCTGGTTACCTGTTTGCATTTTCTGGTGCTGCATGGTGTTTATCCATTGAATCTTCCGCTCAACGTGTATGGCTTGGCTGCCATCATGGCGATTTTTTCAACCGTACTCCCGGCATTTTTAATGAATGCAGGAATCCAACGTATTGGCGCCGGCTCAGCATCGATTATCAGTTCAGCAGGACCTGTAATTACTTTAGCGTTAGCCTTTTTCTTGCTGGACGAGGCGTTAACAATTATCCAACTAGCAGGCACTGTGTTGACTTTGGTCGGCGTGTACGTTGTCAGTCAGGCAAAAACTTAACGAAGAAATCCATTCCGTTCATGGTTTGACAAGCTCACCATGAACGGAATCCTTTGATTTATAAGATTCCTCTCGAACTTATAATCTTTGGGTGCTGGTTTGATAGAAGTACAGGTTTTAATTAAGCTCACTGACTTTGATTTGCTTAACACCGTCAATTTCAAAATCAGCATGCAGTCGATTGGCTACTGCTTTAACTTCTTTTTTGTTTTTAAAAGGTCCGGCAACGACATGATAAGCGTTGTTGCCGTCAACCTTTCTAGCGGGAATCTGCGGGCCTTGGTGATTGAGCATAGCGGCCAATTGCTCCGCTTCAGTTTCTGAATTGTATGTTGCAACCAACATTGCCAGATCACTATCATCAAGCATATCGGCAACGGGCTGACCGTAGAATTTGTCGGGATGCGCAAGCAGTACCGCAGTTTTTGCAATCTCAGCGACATCAGGACTACTCACTAACACCGGAGTTGGTATACCGTCCGCACGTTCCACAACGCGATTAACCTTATCCCAATCAACGCTGACCTTATGTTGCTTGCTGATTTTACGTAACTCTTTTACGGCCTGTGCTTTCAATTTCGACTTACTGGCAGACCAATTTTCCAGAGGATTGTTAGCTTCAAGATAAAGCATGCCATCTTGCCAGGCAGTCAAGTAAGGTTGATGAACAATCCGAACCGGGGTTCCTACTGAGGTTTTTTTAAACATGACTTCAATGTCTTCAGGATACATTTGTACGCAACCATGGCTTACCTGCATGCCAATACCATAAGGCTTGTTGGTGCCGTGGATTAGATAACTAGGAATTGCCAAACGCATTGCAAATAATCCCAACGGATTATCCGGACCGGCACGCACGGCACTGGGTAGAGGTTGGCCTTTTTCTTCATGTTCGCGCTGAATTGATGGCGGCACATGCCAGGTAGGATTTGCAGTTTTGACTGCCACGCTGGTCAACCCCATCGGGGTATTCCAGCCATCTCGACCGATACCAACCGGGTAGGTAAAGACCTTATCGCGCTGTTTGGCTGGATAATAAAACATGCGCATATTGGCAAGATTCAGCACAATGCCTTTGCGCGGTGCATCCGGCAAGATGAACTGCAATGGCAAAAACACCCGACTACCCGCTTTGGGCGTCCAAGCAGAAAGCCCAACGTTAGCATTGGTAATGTCGTTATAACCTAAGCCAAAATGCCGGGCGATATCGGACAGGGTATCGTTTTCGCGTGTTTCAATTGCCCCCACTTCACCGATCATCTCTTGATCAGCCGATAGATCAAACTCGTGTTTAGCAATATCTGTTTGCAGCTGAGGTTTGGGCACCTCCACGACTGATTGCTCATCATCAGCGGGGAAAAGTCCTGTAAATGTTTGACAGCCAGTCAACAGCGACAAAGCGCTGAACAGGATAAGTAATGAAAGGGATTTGCTAACAATGGACATATTTAATTGTTCTTATCTCAATTGTGAATCAACAGCGCTTAAGTCAACTGCGCCGGAGCCGCTTATAGTTCAAATTGGCTGCATGATATTGGCATAATGACAAAAAAAGTCTGGCATGTGTCACAATTTTGTAACAAAAATAATATAAGAGGACAAAGATAATTATTGTTCAGCTGCTATTTTATAACGTTGCTTGGCAATTTCGCTCTCACGGGAGTGGCTCAGCATCGGAGCTGGATAATCACAAACAACTTGTCTTTTATCCCATTGATGAATGTTTTTCGCTGAAACCTGGCTCAGCTCCGGCAACCAGCGAGCAATATATTGGCAATCGGGATCGAATTTTTCCTGCTGCCGCCAAGGATTGAAAATACGAAAATACGGCTGGGCATCGCACCCTGTGGATGCCGCCCACTGCCAATTGCCGTTGTTGACGCAAGGATCATAATCAACCAGATGCTGGGCAAAATAACGCTCGCCCCAGCGCCAGTTGATATGCAAATCTTTCACTAAAAATGACGCCACAATCATCCGCACTCGATTGTGCATAAAACCGGTAGCATTTAACTCGCGCATGCCGGCATCGACAATAGGAAAACCGGTTTTTCCTTCGCACCAGGCTTGAAAATATTCCAGGTTATTATCCCATTGCACCCTTGCAAACTTTTCCACGAAAGCGTGGCCGAACACTTGCGGAAAGTGATAAGCAATATGGCTAAAAAAATCTCGCCAGTACAATTGCCGCTGCAATGGATTCTCAGCGCCTAATTGCTGAGTGATGGCGTAATAGGCTTCTCTAACCGAACAGGTACCGAATTTTAAGTGTGCCGACAATTTGCTGGTGGCGTCCTGAGCAGGAAAGTCGCGGGTATTTATGTAATCCGTGCATTGCTCAATTGCAGCCAATATCGCCAATGCCTGCACTCGCCCGCCCGGCATGACTTCTGGATTCATCGTCAACGGCACGACCGCAAACGGATCCGTCAGTTCTGTTGTTACGTTAAGAAAATGTTGACTGACAAGTGGTGCCGGTAATGACACCGGAAAGCGCCGGGCATTGTTGTAAAACGCGGTAAATACTTTGTACGGCGTGTGATCATTTTTTACGGCTTGCTCAGGTTCGTTAAGCAACGCATCTGGAAGACAATGCAACACAATACCTAGCTCATTACATAATTCTGCCAAGGCATAATCACGGCGGCGACTGAAGGGCGTGTAGTCTCTATTAATAAATACAGCCTGGATATGATGTTTTGCAACAAGCTCTCTGATGACTTGTTCCGGCGTTTGCTGGTAAAGCGCCAAGCTACCGCCAACTGTTTGTAATTGCTGCTGTAAATCGCTGATCGACTGCAACATAAACTGCAAGGCCGGTTTACTTTGGTAAGGATGCGATTCTATTTGTGCGGGATCAAAAATAAAACACGGCAATACTTGCTCGGAGAGCCTTAATGCTTCGTTGAGTGCAGTGTTGTCATAAAGACGCAAATCGCGACGAAAAATAAATACAGAAACAGCGTAGTGACTCATCGACAAACCACTACCTGTTTAATCTAAAACACCAGCTTGCTGTAACTGGGCGCGGAGGGCTTCTACCCGCTTGCGATTGACCCCAAAATCACTATAGCCGGTGCGCGATGCAGAGCGAATATGAATCAGCTTGGCCTCCGTGTCCATAAGCACATCAATATCATCGACAAAACGAAAAATAAGACTGGTAGCAGTAGCGTGTAACGTGTTGTCCGCATCTAACGTAATAACTGTTCTACTTTGGCGGAGCAGCGCATTTTTTAATGCCGTCCATACGTCATCAGGCTGGCCGGAAAATTTAAACGGCTCGATAAAATGTCCGGCATCGCTAGCTTGGCTGGAGACGCAATTAGGTGTTTCAGGACAGGGCAATAATCGTTTTTCTGCGGTCTCAGCAGTCGTAATGGTAAATGATAGAGTCATGGCAATAATACATAGAAGAGGTTTGATGGACATAATTGTTTAGTTTTCAGAGCCTTAAAAGCCCAACCAATTTGACAGAAAATATCGCCGTGTCAAACTTTAAGCGATTTTCGCCCAACTGATTGCTGCTTGCCATATCTACTTTATTAATGGAATCAGCAAATCTTTCTTAACTATTTTAGCTCTAACTCAAGCCCATGAAAAAAATCCCCATTGGTATCAGCAGCTGTCTACTCGGCCATAATGTCCGTTTCGATGGCGGCCATAAACGCGATGCATATATTGCCGGTACGCTCAGCGAATATTTTGAATTTCACCCGTTCTGCCCGGAAGTGGAAATTGGCTTAGGTACGCCGCGGCCGACTATTCATTTAGTAAAGATTGCTAACGAAATACGCTGCGTGGGCGTTAAAAATCCTGAGTTGGATGTCACCGAACGCTTGCGCGATCATGCCGACCAGCAAAAACATCTGCATGCCCAGTTGTGTGGCTATATCTTCAAAAAAGATTCACCCAGTTGCGGCATGGAACGCGTCAAAGTTTATGGCGGTGCGCAACCGCATCGCGAAGGTGTAGGCATGTACGCAGAGGTAATGATGCGCAACAACCCGTTAATACCTATAGAAGACGAAGGCCGCTTAGGCGACGCCGGCTTGCGCGAGAACTTTATCCAGCGGGTATACATCTATTACCGCTGGCAATGTTTATTGGCAGAAGGCATCAGCCCGCGCAAACTGACCGAGTTTCATGCCCGCCATAAGCTCATCATCATGAGCCATGCCGACTATGCGCCATTAGGACAATTATTAGCCGGTGTCACTCCAGGCAATGTGTCAGAAATTGCCGATATTTACATCGCGCGACTGATGAAACTACTAAAAAAAGTCGCCTCACGTAAAAATCATGTCAACGTGCTGCAACACATTCAAGGCTATCTGAAAAAGGAATTGACCGCCGATGACAAGGCTGAAATGAGTGAATTGATAGAACGTTATCGTGACGGTGAAGTACCGCTGATTGTGCCTTTAACTTTACTGAAACATCACTTCCGTAAAGCCCCTGATCCGTATATTGAACAATCGTTCTATATGTCGCCGTATCCGCAGGAACTGCAACTGATCAATCAACTGTAAGCCATGGCGAATATACTCATTATCGGCTGCGGCGCAATTGGCTCAACGCTCGCCAACCTGCTGGCCGCACAAGGTCACCAAGTTACCGGCCTGAAACGAAAGCCACCGGCTCAACCCGGCATCATAAATTATGTTGCCGCCGACATTACGCAAGCTGCAGACCTTGAAAAATTATCCTCAGAATTTGATGTCGTGTTTTTTATCCTGTCGGCAGGTAGTCGTAATGAACAAAGCTACCGCGATATTTACGATACCGGCTTACATAATTTGCTCCGTTACTTTGACAAGCAAAACAGCAAGCCACGTTGGGTTTTTGTGTCATCCACCAGCGTTTACGGCCAAAACAACGGTGAGTGGGTCGATGAAAGATCACTCGCCCAACCAACCAATGGCACCAGCCTATGGATCAGACAAGCCGAACAAATCCTACAGCAGCTAAGTCCTAGAAACATTATTGTGCGCTTTTCTGGGATTTATGGACCGGGCCGGGAATATTTATTAAGAACGGCACAACAAGCACCACTAATTCAACAATCTCCGCCTTATTACACTAACCGCATTCATCAAGATGACTGTGTGGGCGTATTGGCATTTTTACTGGAGCAGCATTTAGCAGGTGCAGTATTGCAATCATGCTACCTGGCCAGTGACGATGATCCCGCGCCGATGTGGGACGTTATTGCCTGGCTAGCTGCTGCTATGAACTGCCCGCCGCCGCAAGTAAAACAGGTGCCCGATAACGCGCCGATGAACAAACGCTGTAACAATCAACGTTTGAAATCATTGGGCTATCAATTTAAATATTCCAGCTATCGAGAAGGCTATCTGCCGCTGATACTCAACCGCAATCAAGCAATTGACATTTAGCAATCAGTTAATTAATAAGCGTATGATTACAGCCACTCAAAACGCAGCTGATACTATTTGAGTTGACAGTTTCATATATAAATATAAGTTGGACTATTAGTTCAACAATAGGGAGGACGTAATGCAAATCAAATTTCCATTTGATTCATCAAAACCGGTTGTCGGCGAAGCGAGTGTTGAGATTAATAAATCAATTAATGATGTTTTCTCTTATGTCGGTGAAAATTTCTTTAATAACTACCCTAACTGGGCAGTAGAGGTTATTAAATTTCAACCCTTAGATGGAGACAAAGTTTTCATCGGCGCAAAAGCAAAACAAGTTCGCAAAGAAAGCGGAACGGAAATTGAATCAATATTTGAAATTACTGATTATAAGCCGACGATAAGACTTTGTTTTCAAGGAGTAAACACCAACTATAAACATAGTTATTTATTAGAAACCGGCGAAAATAACCAACCCACCAAATTAACTTTTCGCTTTGAACTATCAGAACTTGAAATTTTTATGCGCCCGTTTGAAAAAATGATACGAATTGCCATTGAAGACGGCGCAGAAAATACCGTTGAAAACATTAAAAATCTAATTGAAGTGGAAACCATTCACTAAATTAATAGCAATTATTTTTTTTAAAAAAGATTATGGAGTTTAATTATGGCTTTTTTTGTTGTAGATAAAGATAACGGTCTTATTCCCCAAGTTCTATCCGCCATCTTAGATGAATGTATTAACGGCATTACTTTATCAGACCCGGATTTAGAAGATTCACCCATTATTTATGCCAATAAATCATTCGAACGTTTAACTGGTTATAGCCAAGAAGAGATTATTGGCCGTAATTGCCGTTTTCTTCAAGGCGAAGATACCGAACAAGAGGCAAGGCATCAAATTGCCGAGGCTATGAGTAAGCACGAAGCGGTTGAAGTTAATTTACGTAATTATAAAAAAGACGGTACTTTATTTTATAATCATTTAAAAATAGTACCTTTGTTCGACAGAAAGCAGCGTGTTCTTTACTACCTTGGCGTGCAGTACGATATAACTAAAGATATTAACGCTAAAAATGAGATAAAAACCTTAACTGAATTATTAAACGCAGTGCCAAAAAAGTAATCCAGCGTTTATTTTTCACTTAAAATTGTAGGTAAGCTTATGAATACAAATAATACTTCAAATAGTGGCGGCCTATTTTTTAATGAAGCCTTATTTGGTCTGGCTATTCTGGCTTTTATTTTGTTATTAGTTATTGAGAAAAAACATCCTTTCCGCCACTTTCCAGTCAAAATTTATAAAGATTCTTTTGTTACCAATACCACGGCCTTTTTAATTAATAATCTGATATTGACGGTACTTCGGGCCTCTTCATTATTTTTAGTCGCACAACAATTTGCATCTTATGGTTTATTAGGTGGCTTAGAAAACGGCCCTATAAAATGGCTACTTGCTTTCGCTTTGTTTGATTTGGCCATTTATGCTTGGCACGTTGCCAGCCATAAATACGAGTGGCTGTGGCGCTTCCATAAAGTGCATCACAGCGACAAAGGCTTTAACGTCTCTACTGGCTTTCGCTTTCACGTTTTCGACCTATTGTTAGAAATAATTTATAAGTGTGCGTTTGTTGTCGTCATTGGCGTCAATGCGTATTTAGTTCTTTCTATTGAAATAGTCGAACTGTTTTTTATAATGTTTCATCATGCCAACATTCGCGTGCCTAATGAAGATATTATTTCAAAATTTTTTATAACTCCATCATTACACCGAACGCATCATTCAACCGCACGTAATGAACATGACAGTAACTATGGCATTGTCTTATCGATATGGGATCAAATGTTCGGCACACGAAAAGAATTGATTCCTCAACATATTGGCCTGGATTTGATTGAGGCTGAAAATTATATTCAGCTTTTTTCATTAGCTTTTATCACCGAAAGAAAAATAAAAGCTTTATTTGGTTGGATTCCGAAAGGAAAGAAATAGTATTTTAACTATTTAAAATATATCACCAAGTATGATTATTAAAACTACAAAAGAGTTAGTTGCTAGTGAAATAACTGATATTTCGGTATTTAAACGGCGGCGGCAAATTATTAAAGCTGCATTAGCAGCGATGGTTGCAGGTGAGTTTATTGCGCCAGCAATAGCCGCTAACAACAACTCGAATTGGGCGAATTTACCTAAGAGTAATTATGCGGATAAGTCATTAACACCGACACCTGCTGGGCTTATTAAAAATTATACTAACTATTATGAGTTTGCATTTAATAAACAAGACTCAACAGATTTAGCAAAAAATCTTCGCACCGATGCTTGGTCTGTAGAAATAACTGGCGAAGTGGAAAAACCAGGACATTATTATCTTGAGGACATTTTAAGTCAGCAGTCTCTTCAGGAATATATCTACCGTTTTCGTTGTGTCGAAGCTTGGTCAATGGTTGTACCGTGGATTGGTTTTCCATTAGCCGACTTATTAAAGTCAGTACAGCCTTTGTCAACCGCCAGATTTGTAAAATTTACCTCTGTTTATCAACCTGACACTATGCCAAAACAAGCCAGTAACCAAATGCTGGAATGGCCGTATGTTGAAGGTTTACGTATTGATGAAGCGATGCATCCTTTAACAATATTGGCCGTCGGGTTATATGGGGATATTCTGCCAAATCAAAATGGTGCGCCATTACGTTTGATTGTGCCCTGGAAGTACGGCTTTAAAAGTATTAAAGCCATTGTAAAAATTGAACTTTTAAAAAGGCCGCCGATTACCAGCTGGAATAGTTTTGCACCTAATGAATATGGCTTTTACGCAAATGTAAATCCCGACGTCGCTCATCCACGTTGGAGTCAAAACAGCGAACGTCAATTAGGTAGCACTTTTTTTACGCCACGTAGGCAAACAGAATTATTTAATGGCTATGGCGAGCAAGTAGCGTCACTTTATAGTGAAATGAATTTAAGGCATTTTTTCTAATGACTTATTTAATCAGCAGATTATGGACACTATCAATTGTCGGATGTTTAATTCCATTTCTGTGGTTAATTGTTGATATTACTTTTGATAATTTAGGATCAAATCCGATCCAAGAATTACATATCCGCTTAGGTGATTGGTCATTGCGTTTTTTATGGATAACGCTGGCCATTACACCAATTCAAACCATTACCAAATGGCGCGGCATGACAGATTATCGGCAATTATTTGGCTTGTGCGCATTCTTTTATGCAACGCTACATGTGCTGGGTTATTTAGTTGTTGACCATTACTTTCAATGGCGAATTATTGGTATAGATATACTGGAAAGTTCTTATATTTGGTTTGGCATAATTGCTTATTTTATAACGTTGTTATTAGCTCTTTCATCGCCAAAATGGGCCAAAAAGCGTTTGGGCAAAACCTGGAAAAAATTGCATCGTTTTATTTATATTGCCGCTTGTGCAGCGATTATGCATTATTTCTGGCAACTGAAAGGCAATCTGGCCGACCCGTTATTTTATCTATTAGTCATTTTTATATTATTGGGTTTCCGAGGTTTAGTTTGGTTAAAGGATCGCCAATTAGCCCAACTAATGCTCCCCAAAAGTACCAAGTAATACTCCCTATTCCTTATTTTGAATTAGCCAATAAGTAACACCCAATGCCACCAGCACCAATGCGGAGGCGCTTACATATTCAGACGACAAACTTTTGTAGTCAAATACGATGACTTTTCGAGAAATAGCCATCAGTGCCGTTGCCACTACCAGCTTAACTGGGATGACATCGCTTCTTATATATAACGTGATATTCAAAAATATTTCGATGGCAATTAACACCGCAAGAAAGGCCCCAAAAGTTTCCAGCATGTCGTTAATGCTCAATAACAACATTGGTGGCTCGACTATTTTTTGGTACATGACATAAACCACGTCGACAATGCCAAACAGAATGACGACAACCATTAACAACGCTAAAAACTTCACGCCAATGCGAATAGTTCGATGCAATAACTGTATGAAGGGATCTTCATGCTGCATCGGCAATTCTTCGTGGCTTACTGACGGCCCCACTTGACTAATCAATTTTGCTCGCAAATGGGACAACAATGGTGCGATTACATATTTATGAGCCGCTAAGCCTGAAGGCGTAAAGTCCTGGGCAAAAAAATCGTTAAAGCCAGGTATCGCCGTTAATTGATTGCTATCAACACTTTCAAATCCCATGCTCCAATAAGGAAAAGCGCGCTCAACGATGGGTTGTTTTTCAATAATGGTGACATCGGTATGGCGCGGGTCTTTTTCAATTAAGGCATACATGCTGTTGACACTGGCTTCATCGCCTTCCAGTACCTGTAAAAAAGTGTTGTTCGAAAACAATAAAATTCCGGTAATGTTCTTGGCACTATTGTGCGCCCGACATTCTTTTAATAGTTTTAACAGGTCTTCGGTGCCCCATGCACTCAACGCGGTACTGGCATAAATTAATCTGATCATGGCCGCCTTCCTCGAAATTTTTATTATTGTTATGTTGCCCAGTCGAACCTATCACAAAAACCAAGTGGTCATATTAAGTTTTTTGCACATATATTGTCTAAGTTTTGTAAAGGTTCTGATACAATGTGACCTCACTCATCCTATGCGAAGAAGCCTATGTCCACTCAAAAGGATAATTCTGCACAATACCTTATCAGCACGGTAACCAAGCGCTCTGGCGTTAAGTCCGATTTGGTCAGAGCCTGGGAAAGACGATACCAAGCAGTCAGTCCAACCCGCACTGCAGGCGGACATCGTGTTTATACCGATTTGGATATTGCTCGATTAAAATTATTGAATGAGGCCACCAGCAGTGGTCACAGCATTGGTCAAATCGCCAATTTATCATTGGATGATTTGAAAAAACTATTGCAACATGAGTCTTCAGCCCCGGTTTCGGCTTATAGATCAAGCACTCCACCCGCTGCGGTCACTAGCGAACGACGTTTTCTTGCCGAAGATTACATAGAAAAATGCTATGCCGCAGTGCTGGCTTTTGACGCACATGCCTTGGAATCACATTTTGAAAATGCCATCGTCGAACTCGGGCCGCAACTATTTATTGAAAACCTGTTAACCCCTCTATTAACTCAGATTGGTGAACGCTGGCGAGACGGCGAGTTAAGACCCGTCCATGAACACATGGCCTCGTCTATTATTCGTTCGTTAACCTACATTTTGCGCAATAACACGCCTTGCGCAGCAAATGCCCCAAGAATGATTGTGACCACGCCAATTGGTCAGCTCCATGAACTTGGCGCCTTGCTGGCAGCAATCATTGCCGAGTTTAAAAACTGGAAAGTGACTTATCTGGGTGCTAATTTGCCTTCTGAGGAAATAGCGGCTGCAGTGAAGTACACCCAAGCCAATGCCGTTACCTTGAGCATTAGTTTTAGCGCTGATGATTTGGTGGTACCTCGAGAATTGCGCAAACTGAGAAAACTGATCGGCAATGACAAAGCATTGATAGTTGGCGGCAGATCGGCCGGGCATTATCAAGCCGTACTGGATGAAGTCGGTGTACTAAAAATTCAAAACTATGATCATTTCAGATTACTGCTTGATGAACTCGCAGCCAAGCATTATGCAGAGCAGTCAACGTAAGATCCCCATTTATCTGCCCGCGTGGTCAGTCAAAACGTCTAAGTCGACATGCCCCACCCCAAACTCTTTTTAGTAGCGTTAAGTTTTTATACCCGCTTGCCGATGCCGCCAACACTGAATCATCGACGCCTACCCGAAGCCATTTTATATTTACCGCTAGTCGGTTGGCTGGTTGGCAGCATTTCTGCATTTGGTTTTTATCTAGCCCTGTCGCTTTGGCCTTTATCGACAGCAATACTCCTGACATTGCTTGTTGGCATTATGATCACCGGCGCTTTACATGAAGATGGCTTTGCCGATGTCTGCGATGGCTTTGGCGGTGGCTGGGGCAAGCAACGTATTCTTGAAATCATGAAAGACTCACACATTGGCGTTTACGGTGTACTGGGCTTACTGTTACTGATACTGTTAAAATTCACCACCCTCAGCAGCCTACCAGCCGTTGCAATCCCGCTAATATTGATTGCCGGACACAGCATCAGCCGACTCATGCCATTACTGTTGATGCATAAGCTGGACTATGCCCGTAATGATCAAAGCAAATCTGCCGCAGCTATTTACCGACCTAATCGCCAACAATTAGCCGTTGCCGGATGCACCGCATTACTACCGCTATTGCTGTTGCCACCGTTATGCATACTGGCGATTATTCCGGTACTGCTCAGCACTGTATTTCTGGGCAAATATTTTTTCCGTCATATCGGCGGCTATACCGGCGACTGCCTGGGCGCAAGCCAGCAAGTCGCCGAAGTGTTTTTTTATTTAAGCGTGAGTGCCTTATGGAAATTTATTTAATTCGCCACACCCATACCGCTAATGATCCAGGGGTCTGCTATGGACAAAGCGATGTGGCGCTGGCGGACAGTTTTGAAACAGAACTGGCTGTTATTCACAACAAATTACCGGAATTTAACGACGATTGCTTAGTGTTTAGCAGTCCGCTGAGTCGTTGTTTGACCTTGGCTGAAACATTTTCAGACGATGTAACCACCGATGCGCGCCTGCAAGAACTGAACTTCGGCGACTGGGAAGGCCAACGCTTTGATGACTTGCCCGCTGATGTCTTGCAACATTGGACTGATAACTATGTCACCGCTGCCCCGCCCAACGGCGAAACCTTTGAAGATTTATATCAACGTAGCGGCGATTTTTGGCAAGAGCTATTGGCAACCAAAGCGGAACAAGCATTAGTCGTCACCCATGCCGGCGTTATCCGGGCATTACTGGCCCGGGCATTGAATCTGCCCTTAGCCAATTCATTTCAGCTACGTATTGACTCGGGTTCCGTAAATAAACTGCGGCACACTGATGATTATCTTTATGTTGAATACATCAACCTGTAATGCACGGCGGCAACATTTATCAGTTTGCAGCACAACTGGGCTGCCTGCCGGAACAGGTGCTGGATTTTTCCGCTAACATCAACCCCGAGCAGGCGGCCGACTTAAGCTGCCTGCAACAAGTACAGCTAACCCCGTATGCTGAGCCTCAATATCACCTGCTAAAACAAGCCTTTAAAAACCGTTATCCCTTACCGGCAGCCGCGGATATTGAGCCTTTTAACGGCGCCAGCGCGGCCATTTTCGGCTTATTGCGGCATTTAAAGCCTAAGGATTTGGTGCTGTACACCCCGCTCTACGGAGAATACCGGCATAGCGCAGAACAACTGGGCTGCAAGCTACATACTGTTAACCGGCTGATCGACATCAACGCCGATATTCCGCCAAACAGCACGGTCATTTTTGTGAATCCATCCACACCGGATGGCCAGCTGTATGATCTAAAAGCCTTAATGAAAGCTTGGCAAGCAGCCAACTGCACCATCATCATTGACGAGTCTTTTCTGGATTTTTGCGATGCCGAATCAATAACCCAGCTAATCGGTACTATCGATAAGCTTTATGTCGTTAAGTCGTTAAGCAAGTTTTACGGCTGTGCCGGTATTCGAATCGGTTTTATTGTTGCGGCTGCCCAAGCTATTGCCGATCTGCAACTCGGTGAACCGGCCTGGAAATGCTCCAGCCTGGATATGGCTTACATGCAGCAAGCGCTGGCAAATACCGACTTTATAGAACGCACCCGGCAGCAAACTGATTATCTAAGAAACTTGCTCAACATAGCCTTGCAAGAGTCCGGTCTGTTTGAGACCATCTACCCTAGCCAGGCCAATTTTTTGCTGGCGCGCTTGGCTCAAGGCATGGATGGTTACCAATTGCAGCAACATCTGGCGACTGACCGAATCCTAATTCGGGTGTGTGAAAATTTCGACGGGCTAGACAACTACCATGTCCGCTTTGCGGTCAAAAATGAGCCGTCCATCAAACATCTGGCGCTCAACTTAAATACATTAAGCCCTCAGTTGGTGGGAGCGACGCCTACGTCGCGACTAAAAACTCAAATCGCGACGTAGGCGTCGCTCCCACCCGTTTGCTTGCTGTGCATAACTCTATAAACATCAACTCATGAAGTCTCTAGCCATTTTCGGCACCAGCTCAGACGCCGGCAAAACCACGCTCGTAATGGCTTTATGCCGTATTTTTGCCGACCGCGGCATCAACGTCGCGCCCTTTAAGGCACAAAACGTTTCCAACAATTCCGCGGTGACCATTGAAGGTCGTGAGATTTCTCGCGCTCAATGCCTGCAGGCAGAAGCGGCGCGGGTCGAGCCTAGCTACCTGTTTAATCCGGTGCTGCTCAAATCGCACGGCAACAGTTCGGTGCAAGTAATCGTCAATGGACTGGTCACTGACAATCAGTCAGTAGTCGAGTATTACCAGAAAATCGACGGCCTAAAAGAACACGTCAAATACGCCTTTAACCAGCTCCAGCAAGACTACGATTTGGTCATTGCCGAAGGCGCAGGCTCGCCGGTTGAGCTGAATTTATTACATAAAGACTTGTCTAACACCTTCGTTGCCAACACCTTTAATACGAAAAACATTTTGGTCGCGGACATTGAACGCGGCGGCGTGTTTGCCTCCATTTACGGCACCTTGGAACTGATGGACCCGGTCATGCGCAGCAATTTAATCGGCGTTATCGTCAACAAGTTTCGCGGCGACCGGCGTTTTTTTGACGAAGGCGAAACCATCATCCGCGAGCGCTTTGGCGTGCCGGTGTTAGGCGTGTTGCCGTTTCAGCCGATGAATATCGACATGGAAGACTCGCAATCGTTAAGTAATTACCGGCAGCGTCTTGATGACGTCAAACTGCGCATTGCCGTAATTGCTTATCCGGGCTTGAGTAATTACAACGATCTGGATGCGCTGATGGCCGACCCAGAATTGCATATTGAAATGATTCACGCATATAGGCCATTGACTGACTTTGACATGGTGCTGTTGCCCGGCAGTAAAACCGTGATTCGGGATTTGCACTGGTTAAAACATCAAGGCTTATTTAACGAACTGCAACACTTTGATAAACCCATCTTCGGCATCTGCGGTGGCTATCAAATGCTGTGCGGGCAGCTGCATGATCCCAATGCGCTTGAACATGACCATGCCATTGTTGAAGCAGGCTTAGGGTTTATTCCAGACGATGTGCATTATCAGCAACCCAAAATCCTAGCGCGCGGCGACTACCAACTGTTTTCTCATGACGCCATCAAAGGCTATGAAATTCATTGCGGTCGCATGGCTAAATACCCACTTTATTACCAAGATGGCCTCTACAGTGGTACCCATGTCCATGGCGTCTTTGATGATGACGGCTTGCGCACCAATTACTTCAAGACCATCAACCCAAATTACCAAGGTTATGCCTACGCATCCTACCGAGAAGAGCAAATTCAGGGCTTTGCCGACATGGTGGCAGACAATCTCGATCTATCAGCCATCTTAGAAGCGCTACAGGCCGACTGATGTTTTTTGAATTAGCCCTATTGGCCTACCTGTTCGATAAACTATTCGGCGAACTGCCCGGAAAACACCCGATCATGTGGATGGGCGATTTTATTGCCGGATTTGAACGGCGTTTTTATCGCAACCGGCTGTTACCCGGCGCGCTATTGGTGATCAGCCTGTTGCTGGTGACCTTTCTTATCAGTATCGGTTTGGTGGCATTGACTGACTCCCTGCCCGGCTGGCTGGCGTTGCCCATCCAAGCAATACTGGCGTCCACCGGTCTGGCGATGAACATGCTCCATACCAGCGTTGCAGGATTACTCACCACAGACCAGCCCAGGCAGGCAATACGTTATTTGGTCAGCCGCGACACCGAAACCATGACCAATACTGAAATTTACAAAGCCGGACTGGAAACCTGGGCAGAAAACTTAAGCGACGGCGTTATTGCGCCGCTGTTTTATTTGCTACTGTTCGGCCTGCCCGGCATTGCCGTGTACAAAGCCATCAACACCATGGATTCGATGATTGCCTACAAAACCGAACGCTATTTTTACTTCGGCAAAACCGCCGCTATCATCGATGACATCGCCAATTTTATCCCGGCGCGCCTGACCGCTTTATTGATCGTGTGCCTGGCAAAAAATAAACGCCACGCCTGGCAATGCTGCCTGAGTGACGGCAATAAACTGGAAAGCCCCAATGCCGGTTACCCAATTGCGGCGATGGCGGGCGGCTTAAGTATCGCATTGGGTGGCGACGCCAGTTACCACGGCCAAATAAAACATAAACCATCGTTGGGCGTTTCGATCAACCCGCTCGACAAAAGCACGCTTGAACAAGGGTTACACATGCGCACCAGCATCGACCGAACCGTATTAACTTTGTTGCTAACAGGCGCATTACTGACATGAAAACCCTATTCATCGGCGGCATCAAAAGCGGTAAATCGCGCCTCGCGGAAAGCCATATCCTTGCCATTGCAGGTAACACCAAGCCTTATTATTTAGCCACGACCGAGTTTTTTGATGACGAAATGCAAGCTCGCATTCAAGTTCATAAGCAACAACGCCAAGATGCCTTCATTACTATTGAAGAGCCGCTTAAACTATTTAGCGCCGTGCAATCCTGCCCCGGCCCGGTGCTGATCGAATGCATCTCCATGTGGCTCAACAACCAGCTGTATCACCAAATCCCCGAAGTCGACACACTACAAGAATTGGCTGCCGTATTAAAACTGCCCAATGATTTGGTGCTGGTACACAACGAAGTCGGTCTTGGTATCATCCCCGACAACCCACTGGCTCGCCAGTTTGTCGACCTATCCGGCCGTGCCGCACAGCTAATGGCCCAGCATTGCGACCACGTATTTTTTTGCAGTGCGGGCCTGAAGTTGCAGATGAAATAAGTCTTCGAATATTTTTACTAAAAACCGTACTTATTACATTGAGATTACTATAATGGCCTGCTAATCCGTTGCCACGAAAGGACTTTTCTATGTCAGATAAAAATAACGATACCAAAGAACAGAATGCCGACAAGGTACAAATCTGGGTAAAAAAAGATGCACTGGAATATGAAGAAGAACTGCGCAGGCTACAGGTCGAGCTATTAAAGTTTCAAAACCATGTCAAAGAACAAGGCCTACGCGTGTTAATGCTGTTTGAAGGCCGCGATGCCGCGGGCAAAGGCGGTACTATCAAGCGCATTACCGAACATTTAAATCCGCGTGGCGCGAAAGTCGTGGCGCTGGAGAAGCCGTCTAATACCGAAAGAACTCAGTGGTATTTTCAACGCTACGTCAATTACCTGCCATCAGCTGGCGAAATGGTGCTATTTGATCGCTCTTGGTATAACCGAGCAGGTGTTGAACCGGTGATGGGTTTTTGCAGCGAGGTAGAGCACAAGGAGTTTTTACGCGAGACGCCGGAATTTGAAAAAATGCTGGTGAATTCCGGGATTATTTTTATCAAATTCTACTTTTCAGTCAGTAAAAAAGAACAGGCTCGACGCTTTAATGGCCGCATTAACGATCCGTTAAAGCAGTACAAAATTTCACCCGTTGATATGGAAGCGCAAAAGCTATGGGACAAATACACTATCGCTAAGTATTCCATGCTGCTTTCCACTCACATGCCTTATGCGGAGTGGACGGTAATTAAATCCGACAATAAAAAGAAGGCGAGAATAAACTGCATCAAATATATTTTATCGCACGTGGATTACCCGGATAAAATTGCCGATGACCAGTTACAAATAGATCAATCCATTCTGTTAAACGGCTCGAATGAGCTAAAAAGAATGGAATTGAACATGAATAAGGCTTTATAAGCGAGGTTCCCCAATGAAAAACGCACTTCGTAAACGTAAATTAATCAGCGCGGTAATTCTGGGGCTATTGACCAGCAGTTGCGCCGAAGAACCTTTAGTTAAACCAACTGAACCTGATGACTCTGTCGTGCCTTATTCGGACACGCTTGCTACGCCTGGACAGACTGATAACTTGCCGGGACGCAAACCCTTAACCGGTATTTATGCTCAGTACTCACCAGTAAAAAACTTTATTCGGCACATGGTGCGCACCCATGGTTTTTCGGAAGATTATCTGAATGGACTATTTTCAAATGCGACGCGCTTGGAATCGGTACTGCGTTTGGAAAATGCGCAAGGCTATCAAGGCCCTGTAGCACCAAAACCGGGCAGCTGGTCTCGCTATCGCAAACAATTTCTGACTGACGCCCATATCAATAACGGCGTGCAATTTTGGTCAAGCAATGCAGATGCGGTACAAAAGGCCAGTGCAACTTATGGCGTTGATCCTGAATATATTATTGCGATTATTGGCGTGGAAACTTTTTTTGGCCGTAACGTCGGAAAAACTCGAACGTTTGATGCGCTGGCAACCTTGGCATTTGATACGCAACGACGTTCGAAGTTCTTTACAACTGAACTGGAAAATTTCTTACTCATGAGCCGCGAAGAAGGCTTGTCTGCGCGTGAAACTGTCGGCTCTTGGGCGGGCGCATTGGGCTTAGGACAGTTTATGCCCAGCAGTTTCCGCAGCTTAGCGGTCGATTTCGATCATGATGGCAAACGTAACCTCTGGCAACCCAATGACGCCATCGGCAGTGTCGCGCACTATTTTTCTAAAAACGGTTGGCAAGCCAAGCAACCGGTGACTGAACCGATTCGCGATAATGCCGGAGCAAGCAGCATTACGCTCAGTACGGATCATGGTAACGAATATTGGCGGGTCCACCCCAACTTCAAAGTCATCAAAAAATACAATAACAGCGACAAATATGCGATGGCGGTGCATCAATTGGCGCAAGCCATTAAACAGCAGTATTCCGCAGCCGCAATCAGCCGCTACTGAATTATCTAAAAATGACCAACCAGATAATGACTACTTTATCGCTACCGGCAAACACTAAAGGCCGCGATTTTGTCGTAGGTGATTTGCGCGGTGCCTTCGATTTGCTGGAGCATGCGTTGTCCGCCGTATTTTTTAATCCAGATACCGACCGGCTGTTTTCAGTCGGTAATGTGGTGGGTAAAGAATCAGATTCTGCTAATTGCATTGATTTTCTTAACAAGCCATACGTGCATGCGGTACTTGGCGATAACGAAGCCAGCCTGATTAATTTGTATAACCAGATCGGCACGGATACACCCAATTATCTACTTCGCGGCGAACAACTCTACAAAAAAGGCTTGAACTGGTGGCTTGAAATTAGCGCTGAATTAAAACAAGCAATCATTAGTTCTTTGAAAACTTTACCTGTGCTGATTGAAACTGAAACATTGTCAGGCTTAAAAGTCGGAGTGATACACGGAGAAGTACCGCTGGGTATGGATTGGCAGACATTTAGGACACAAATTGAAGCTGATGATCAGCAAATATTAGTCACAGTCATGCTGGGCGGCGACCGGGTTAAAGCCAATAACAGAACACCAGTTGCCGGTATTGATCGGATCTTTGCCGGTCACTCTATTGTCTTTCCAGAAGACGAAGAAGGTTTGCCGATTTACGGCAACGTCATCATGACCGATACCGGCGCGGCCGTTACGCTAAAGCCTCAATCCGGCGGGCTTTCTATCATCGACATGGATTCGTTAAACAGCATCATGATAGAAACCCACAAATACAGCAAAGCACGTAAAACCGGTGATCCAGCACGACTGGACATTCCAGATGTTTTTAAGATTTTGGAAGATGATTCGTTGTTAAATTAACTGAATCCCACAATCAACCACGTACCTGCCCCACCTTCTCACCCAGCTTAACCGGCTTTTCAGCGCTAAAATCTTCAGCCCATTGCACTGCATCTTTGCCAAACAGCACGATAATGGTTGAGCCCATATTAAATCGCCCCATTTCTTCACCCTTTTGCAAGATCGGAGCGTTGTCTTGATATTGCCAGGTTTTAACTGTGCTGACTGTAGGCGGCGTTACCACGCCATGCCAGACGGTTTCAACGCTGGCGACAAAAATCGCCCCCACCAGCACTAATGCCATCGGACCAGCTTCGGTATCGAAAATAGCGACTACACGTTCATTTCTGGCAAACAAGCCCGGCACGGAACGAGTAGTTGCAGTATTGACGCTAAATAACCGGCCTGGCACATGCACCATTTCTCTTAACGTGCCGGTCAATGGCATATGCAGCCGGTGATAATCTTTTGGGGACAGGTAAATGGTAGAAAACACCCCGTTATTAAAGGGCTCGGCACGCTCGGCGCTACCGCCCAGCAAATCGATTGCGGTAAAGCTTTTGCCTTTGGCCTGAAAGATATTGCCGTCGGTAATATTGCCCGCTTGACTAACCACACCATCCGCAGGGCTGGCGATTGCGCCCTGCTCGTCTACCAATGGCCTGACGCCGGGTTTTAACTCTCGGGTAAAGAAATGGTTAAAACTCTTGTAAGCGTTAATGTCGGGCTGTAACGCTTCATCCATGTTAACGCCATAATGTTTGATGATTTCGCGGATAAACAAGTTTTTCCAAGTTTTATTTTCGCAATGGGTCAACTTGCTCATCAGGCCCGACATGGCATGATGCGGCAGCAAATATTGGGGTAAGGTAGTCAGAGTGTCTTTAATAGTCATGTGTTCGCAGGCTGTTTTTACTGGGGAGTTTTGCCGCTTAAAAAATACGCGAAGGCGATGATTTCTGCGACGGCAAGATAAAGTTCTTTAGGGATTTCATCACCGAGCGGAATCTGGGCAAGAATATTGACCAGCTCCGGATCGTTTTGCAGGGGGATATTGTGTTTTTCGGCTATCTCAAGAATTTGCTGGGCGGTAAGACCGGTACCTTTAGCCGTTACTTTTGGTGCATTTTTGCCGTCGTATTTTAACGCGACGGCAATATCGCTGGTGTAGTAGGTTTTGGTCATGCGTTACGGCAGAGTAACTAACTCCGGTGCCTGCCAGTTTTTGTCTTTATGCTCAACAATCACGCTGGTGTAAACGCCGCCACGAACATTAAACTCGCCGCGAATACGAATAAAGTTGGGCTGGATAGCTTTAACAATGTCGTTAAGAATGCTGTTGGTTATCGCTTCATGAAAAGCGCCTTCTTCACGAAACGACCACATATATAACTTTAGTGATTTAAGCTCTACACAGAGCTTGGCTGGCACGTATTCGATGTAAAAAGTAGCAAAATCAGGTTGGCCTGTTTTCGGGCACAAACAGGTAAATTCAGGTACTTCAAAGCGAATGGTGTAATCGCGGCCAGGCTGAGGATTATCGAAGGTTTCCAGATTTTTGCTTGGTTGTGTAGTCATGTTATCTTTAATTTTATGTGTTAAAAAAGTCGAATCCCGAGGCAATATCGTTAATAATGCCCGGCTACTTACTAATATACCGGGACATTCTACCAGTTATGCGACTGGAAAAAATCAAACTTTCTGGCTTCAAATCCTTTGTTGATACCACCGTTATCCCGATTACCGGCAACTTAACTGCGATTGTCGGCCCCAATGGTTGCGGCAAATCCAACATCATCGATGCGGTGCGTTGGGTGATGGGGGAAAGTTCAGCCAAGCATTTGCGCGGCGGCAGTATGGCCGATGTTATTTTTAACGGTTCCTCCGGCCGTAAACCAGTCAGCATGGCGTCGGTAGAGCTGGTATTCGACAACACCGAAGGCAAACTGGGCGGCGAATACTCCCAATACGATACTATTTCCATTAAGCGCCAGGTCAGTCGTGACGGGCAATCTTTATACATGCTCAATGGCTCGCGTTGCCGACGTAAAGATATTACCGATATTTTTCTGGGCACCGGCTTAGGCTCCAGAAGTTACGCGATCATCGAACAAGGCACTATCTCACGGATGGTAGAAGCCAAGCCGGAAGACTTGCGCGTTCACATCGAAGAAGCGGCCGGTATTTCCAAATACAAGGAGCGCCGCAGCGAAACCGAAACCCGCATGCAACACACTCGCGAAAATCTGGAACGCCTGGATGATTTACGCGAAGAAGTTGAAAAACAAATCAAGCACCTGCAAAAGCAAGCCGAAAAGGCCGAAAAATACACTGAACTAAAAAAAGAAGAACGCCGCTACAAATTGGAATTACTGGCAATGCGCTGGCAAACCTATCACCAAGCCGCGCAAACGCTAGAAAACAAATTACACACCGTCGCCGCTGAACATAATCGCCTGTTTGTCGAATTGCGTGATCTTGATACCAGCATCGAAAACAAACGCGCCGAGCATAAAGCCCAGCAACAACATCTGGACGTTGCCCAAGGTGATTTTTACGGCATCGTCGCCCAAGTCAGCAGTCTTGAGCAAACCATCAAGCACAACGAACTGAGCCACGAAGAAACCAGCAAAGAAATAAGCCGTTTGCAACAACAAGCCGAGCAATCTCAACAACAATTGGAGATTGATTTTCAGCAACTGGAAGAAATTAAAGAAACCTTACTTGAAACCGAAGAAGCCCTGATCATTGCCCAAGAACGGCAAGAAGACTTTTTGCACAACCAAGAAGACATGCAGCAACAGCGCAGCAACTGGCAAAAGCAATGGGATGAATATCGCACCACTAGCGCCAAATACCGGGAACAGGGTGAAATTCAACGGGTAAAAATCACCCAATTGGATAACCAAAACCGACAGCTGCAAAGCCGCAAGGACAGGCTGCAAGAAGAGCACAGCCAACTTGCTGGTAGCCAATTGCTAGAAGATATCGCCACACTGGACAACCATATCGAGCTGATTGAAGACCAACGCGACGAGCTTCACAACAGGCTTGAGCAACTGCATCAAGAAATCGGCGAACGCCGCCAGCAAGTCAAACATCATCATGACCAGCTGCATCATCACCGATCCGAACTGCACAGCATGCGCGGCAAAATCACCTCGCTGGAATTGTTGCAGCAACATGCCATGGGCAAGGACAACAAACACTTAAGTGCTTGGCTGGAACAAAATCAATTAACCGGCAGTCAGCGTCTAGCCGAAATAATCAACGTGCAATCCGGCTGGCACAATGCTGTGGAAACCGTGTTAAGCAGTTATTTAGAGGCGATTTGCATCGACAATGCCGATGCAGTTATTTCAGCGCTGGCGCAACTTAGCGAAGATTCCATCGCCTTGCTGGAAAAACGCGACGCTCAGTCCAGCAACAGTAATCCAGGCGCCCAACGTTTACTCGAAAAAGTCACCGCCCCTTGGAATTTAAGCGCCCTGCTTGCTGGCGTTTACATTGCTGACAGCATTACACAGGCTCGGCAACTGTCTTTACAGCTGCAAGCGCACGAATCGGTGATTACCGCAGATGGCACTTGGTTTGGCCCCGGCTGGATAAAAATCATCCGCAGCAAAGACAGCAAGACCGGCGTACTGCAACGCGAGCAGGAATTGCGCCTGCTTAAACAGCGTCAGGAAGAACTGAATCTGCAAATTGATGAACTTGAAGAACAGCTGGAAAGCACCGAAACCAGCCTGAAACATGCCGAGCATCAGCGCGAATCCATGCAGAGCCAGCACAACCAGCTAAGTTCAGAACTATCGCAAAAAAAATCCCAAGTCAGCGCCCAGGCCGCGCACCTTGAACAACAACAACGCCGTTTAAAACAATTGAGTGATGAGCTGGAAGACATCCAACGCACCAGTTCTGATCATGCCGAACAAATCGCCGAAGCCAATATGCTATTGGAGCAAGCCGAAACCGTGACAGAAAGCCAGGAGCAACAACGACAAACCCTGGAATCATTAAATCAGGAACTGCAAGCGCGCCAGCAAAATACCGAGCAAACGGTCAACGAAGCTAGACAACAGGTGTATAGCCTGATCGCTAAGATTGAATCGTTGCGCAGTTCT
The DNA here is from genome assembly GCA_030693065.1 of Methylococcaceae bacterium. GTDB lineage: Bacteria > Pseudomonadota > Gammaproteobacteria > Methylococcales > Methylomonadaceae > JABFRC01. The sequence continues at coordinate 164,395 of JAUYBL010000010.1, forward strand.
GAGGGCTCGACCACCAAACAAATCGAACGATTGCAATTGCAACATGAGCAATCGTTGGAACGCATCGGCGAACTGGAAAATAAACTTCATCACACACTGGCGCCGCTTGATGATGAAAAATATCGTCTGGAACAACTTAGCCTGCAAAAAAATCAACTGGAAGCCGAGTTAAAAACCCAACGTTTGCTGCAAACGGACATTGAAACTGCCATCAGCCAAGCTGCCGAGCAACATACCCGCGTGCAGCGTGCGCTGGAAAATCAAAAAGAAGCCCTGGACAAACTGCGTTTTGAACTGCAAGAAAGCCAGGTGCGCCAGCAAACCGTCAATGAACAACTTAAAGAAATCGATGCCGATGCCAGCCTTGTCCTGCAAACGCTGCCAGCCCATGCCGATGAACACAGCTGGAAACGGACCGCTGATGATTTAGCCGGGCAAATCGAACGTTTGGGCACCATCAACCTGACAGCGATAGAAGAATATCAAGCGCAATCGGCCCGGATGAATTTTTTAAACGAACAACATGCCGACTTAATTGAGGCATTACAAATGCTGGAACAAGCCATTAATCAAATTGATAAGGAAAGTCGGCTGCGCTTCAAGGAAACATTCGATAAAATAAACACCGGTTTGCAGGAGAAATTTCCTAAATTGTTTGGTGGCGGTCAGGCGTATTTGGAGTTGACGGAAGATGATTTGCTAGAATCCGGCGTTAACATTATTGCCAGACCGCCCGGTAAGAGAAACAGCTCCATTCATTTATTATCGGGTGGAGAGAAAGCACTGACCGCGGTAGCGCTGGTGTTTTCAATTTTTGAGCTCAATCCCGCGCCGTTTTGTTTGCTGGACGAGGTTGACGCGCCACTGGATGATGCCAACGTGGGGCGGTTTTCAAAAATGGTCGAAGAGATGTCGGCATCGGTACAGTTTCTGTATATTTCCCATAACAAAGCCACCATGGAAATTGCAAAGCAGCTGGCCGGTGTTACCATGAAAGAGCCCGGGGTATCCCGGATGGTCGCAGTTGATATTGAAGAAGCAGTGAGTCTGGCGGAAAACTAATGGATAAAGAAATTTTAAGAATCGTAATTATTGCCACCGGTCTATTGATCGTACTGGTGATGTTGGCATGGGCCTATTTAAAAGATAAAAAAGCCCGCGAAGATCATGAAATCTTCGGCGACGAAATCGATGTCAACCCGGATCCATCTCTGATCGTAGACAATGACGACGATTTTGACGTTGTGCCTGTGCACACAACCAAAGCGCCAATATCAGAAGATAATTACTTCGATGATGAGGATCATGACACTGATTGGTACGGTGATGATGAAGCTGAAGACCAACAACCTCGACTTATTACCCCAGCTATCATCCAGTTCAGTATTATTACTAAAGCTGACGAAGACTTTAACGGCGCGGATTTAGTCAATGCCTTTAATCAAGTCGGCCTTGAATACGGCAGTTTGAAGATATTTGAACGCTTGGATGCTAATCGTCTGGTTGATTTTGGCGTCGCCTGCATGGTTGAGCCAGGCACCTTCCCTGATCATGATCTGGAAAGTTTTTATTGCCCCGGGATAGTGTTTTTCATGCAGCCTGAAGCCTTGGATGATGCGCAAGCAGTGTTTGATGATTATGTTGAAACCATCAAATTGCTAGCCGAACAACTCGACGGCGTGATTCTGGATCACAGAAGACAACCCCTCACTGACGCTACCGTTACCGCCATCCGGCAAAGTTTATAAGCACGACATAATCACAAGTAATGCGTAACGAAGACCCTGTAAAATCTGTACAAATTTCAGCTGAACGCATTCACCAAATCGCCAGCCTCAGCAATGCCAGCAAGCTATCTGATGAGGAGTTACTGGCATTTTTGCAAGTGTGCAATGCTGATTATCGTAGCGGTGAGCCAATCATTTCCGATGCGCTCTACGATGCAGTATTTCTAGCAGAACTACAAAACCGCCATCCACACCATCCGTTTTTGGACTCTGTCGAACCGGAACCGGCCAAAGCCTTTGGCGCTAAAACTGTCACTCTGCCCCAGCACATGCTGTCCACAGAAAAGACGTATTCGCTGGACGGTATAGAACGCTGGTTAGCCCGCATCGCTAAAGCCGCAGAAGAAACCGGCCTGGACTTCGCCAGTCTGACATTTAGAGCCACACCTAAGTTAGATGGTTTTGCCGCTTATGATGATGGCAGCCTGCTTTATACCCGTGGTGATGGTCGCAAAGGCACCGACATCAGTCGTGTCTTCGAACGCGGCTTAATCGTTGCAGGCAACGGCAAGCGCGGTCAAGGCGCTGGAGAAATCGTGGTCGGTAAAAGCTATTTCGAAGCCTATCTGGCAGATGTTTTTGATAATGCCAGAAACTTTCAGGCCAGTATCATCAAAGAAAAAGAGCTTGAAGAACATGCTCTGGAAGCTATCCAGCAGCATGCCGCAGTATTTTATCCCTTTGCCCAGCTTCCAGATTGGACCGGTGTAGCCGCTGACTTGACTGCGCAGTTTGAGGATATAGTTGCAAAGGTATTCAAGTCTGTTGATTTCGACGTCGATGGCGTAGTTTTTGAAGTTACCAATGAGCTTATCAAGCTGCATGTGGGTGCTACACGGCATCACCATCGCTGGCAAATTGCCTATAAAAGTAATGTGGAAACCGCTGAAGTCAGCGTGCTTAAAGTCACGCCGCAAACGTCTCGATCCGGCCGGGTTAATCCGGTGGCTGAATTGGAACCTACCAAGCTAAGCGGTGCAATTATTGCCCGTGCCACCGCCCATCATTACGGCATGGTCAAAGAACAAGGCATTGGTCCAGGTACGTTAATTGAATTAACCCGCTCCGGCATGGTTATCCCAAAAATTGAGCGAGTTATCAAAGCCCAAACGCCACAAATTCCCGACCACTGCCCCAGTTGCGGCAGTAAACTTATCTGGGATGGCGATTATTTATTTTGCTTGAACAATACCCACTGCCCTGCGCAAATTGAACATAGCATCGAACATTTTTTTAAAACCCTGGCTAATGTCGATGGCTTCGGTGAAAAGACTATTGAAAAGCTGCACGCTTGCGGGATCAATTCCGTCTATGCCACGTATCAATTGACCTTACAGCAGCTGCAGAACATGGGGTTTGGCGACAAAAGTGCGCAAAACCTGTTGGACCAATTGCAACGAAGTAAAACCGAAGCGATTGAAGATTGGCGTTTTTTAGGCGCTTTTGGTATCCACCGTATGGGCCTTGGCAACTGCGAACGCCTGCTTGGCCACTTTCCATTACTGGAAATTTTTAACTTATCTGTAGCCGATATTGTCAACATTGAAGGTTTTGCCGAAAAAACGGCCGCCGCTGTTGTGGAGTCTTTGAGCAAAATTAAACAAGATTTCATGCAATTGTATGAATTGGGCTTTAATCTGCTGACGACACCGCTAGTTAGCGAAAACCAGGCTAAAACCAGCCCGATTGCCGGTAAAATCATTGTCTTTACCGGCACTATGGAACATGGCAAGCGCGATGACATGATTAAAGAGGCCAAACGGTTAGGCGCAAAAGTAGCCAGCGCCGTTACCGGAAAAACTGATTTACTGGTCACCGGTGCGGACGTGGGCGCAGCAAAGCTCAACGCCGCTCGAGAAAAGAACGTGTCCATCATCAGTGAAAATGACTATTTGGCATTATTCAACTAATGCCTAAATAAGCCGCCTAGCCAGCACTACGCTTAGTGTTGGCTGCCTCGAACGCAGGGCTCAGTCACTGGTATATGTATAATTAACTGCTAGTCTTTAGGCCTTACAATCAAGAGAGCATCCCGTGGAAGAAGATTTATCCATAGAGTTATCAGTGCTGGAAAGCCACCTGGAAAGCATGCTTGGCCGGGCTAAAAAAAATAGTGTGACCTTGCAACGCTTTCAAGCATTTGAAATTCGCCTGCATAATCTCGACTCTCTAGCCGGCATGATTGAACATATTCTTGAAGATGCCAAACAAGCTTTCGACCTTGATGTGATTAGCTTGTGCTTAATCGATGAAAAAGCTGATATTGCTAAGTTCCTTGACGATGACGCCTATGCTCACGCCTCACGAGATGGTCTGATACTTTTGCAAAACAAAGATTTGCTGCAGGCTATCTTCGGACACAACTGTCGCCCTTTTTTAGGCCCTTACGATAAGTCCTTCTACGCCGGTTTTTTTGCTCACAATCAAACCAAACCTGCCAGTGTTGCTATTACCCCGTTGACTCGCCGGGGCAGATTTCTCGGCGCGTTAAATTTGGGTAGCTATCAAGCCGATAGATTTGATGACAAGATGGCCACCGATTTTGTTGAACACCTAAGCTCTGTAGTAAGTATCTGCTTAGAAAATAACTTTAACTTCGAAGAAATGCGCCGGATTAGTTATATTGATACCTTAACCGGGGTCAATAACCGGCGCTTTTTGGAACAGCGTATTAGCGAAGAATTAGACCGCTGCCAACGTAATGGCGATCCACTGTCCTGCCTGTTCTTTGATATTGATTTTTTCAAATCTGTAAATGACAAATACGGTCATCAAGGCGGCGATATGGTGCTGGCTAACGTCGCAGGCGCTATCAAAACCCAGCTGCGCAATAATGATGTTCTCGCCCGTTATGGCGGTGAAGAATTTGTCGCGTTGTTAAGTAGCATCAATGAAAGTCAATCGCTGGACATCGCCGAACGTATTCGCAAAACTATTCAGGATCTACCGATACAGATTAATGATTCAGCCGTCTCCGTGACTATTTCTATCGGCTCATCGACTTATGCACCAGCGGTAATGTCTTCAGCAGAAGGTAACGAAATAGCCGCTCAATTGCTTGAAGTAGCCGATACTGCGTTATACAAGGCTAAGCATCATGGTCGTAATTGCGTGGTCAATGGTGGTGTAATTAAACCCAACCCGAAACTAACTGTGTTACCGAAAACAGCTTCTGGCTAAGCAGTTTATAATCGCCCACACTTCTAGTATTTATCCGGTACAGAAAATGAACACTATCGCTATTGAAAATCCCACTATCAACACTGAAGTAACTTCAGAAACCCAGCATCGCTGGCTGCTTTGGCTGGTGCTTGGGCTCATTGGAATCTTATACGCCCCCACTTTACAATGGCTTTGGGAGCGCTGGACCATGAGCGTATGGCATAACGGCCATGGCATTCTGGTGGCAGCATTAGTGGCTTATCTAATTCGTGGCGAATTGCAGAAACTTTCGCAATTGCCGGTAAGCTCCAGCCCTTGGGGCTTTGCCATTTTAATTCCTGCACTGTTTCTACATATGCTGGATACCGGCATTAACTCGCAACTCCTTTCAGCTTTCGCACTACTACTGTCCCTACCAGGGTTTTCCTTGTTGTTTTTAGGGCTTGAACGCACCAAGGCTATTATTTTTCCGCTCGGCACTCTTGTACTTACTTTGCCGATACCACTCGCATTTACCGAAACATTGCACCTTGCCCTGCGCCATATCGCCACCAAAAGCGTGGCATGGCTACTCAAACTTTTTGGCGTACCGGTGTTTTCTTACGCGACGACGCTGGAAGTAGAAGGCGGCAACTTAATGGTGGCTGATGCCTGTAGCGGTTTTTCAACACTGTATGCAGCGATAACCATAGCTATTTTGACTGCTTATTTTTGCCATTCCACTTGGCGCAGAATCTTAGTGTTGCTCATCGCCGCACCGCTGGCAATTGCCGTTAATATTGTGCGCGTGTTAATACTGACACTGTTGGTTAACTGGTTTGGTCTGGATGTGTTAGCAACATCAGCCCATGAGCTTTCCGGCTTGCTGACATTCATGATCGCCTTACCGATCATTTTCTTTTTAGGACGCAATCCAGCTATTGCAGCAGAAGCTGATTTGGCACCACCAATAACTGAGAGCAAGCAATGATTTCCAGCCGTTTTGCCCTGCCTGCCATTATCGTTTTAATAATTGCCTTAGTACCTACGGTTATTCATAGCTATTTAGGCTTAACCAAGCATGACGACCGATCAGTTTCATCAATCAACACCGTACTAAACAACTTTTCTTCAAACCCCAGCAACCGCAATCCAGGTTGGGGTGAAGAAACGTTTGACAGTTTTGACTGGACAGAACGTATTTACAGGGATGAACGCGGCCATGCCGTCCGTCTATTTGTCGGGCGTTCTTACGACCATAAACGCTTGTATCATCATCCTGAATTAGCATTGTCCTATGCCCGAGACTTAGGCCATCAGAAGCTGGTGCATTTACCCAGCGACCCAACTATCGCCATCAATGTACTGCAAAATCCAACTCGCCCGGGCCTTGCCGCTTATGCTTTAGTGGTTGACGACGAATTTATCGACAATCCCATACTTCACCAATTGCAAGATTCACTGCATCTGTTAATCGGTGCCAGAAAATCGATGACCTTGTTTTACGTAGCCGATGATCTTACTCCCACCAATACGCCCTTCGAACAAACCCCAGCCGCTAGCGTTTTGATCAGCGCCATCAAGGATTTTTTGGCCAAATAAAGGGGCTGTAATCCGCTATTATCAAGCCCTCCGCATATTCAAAACCCGGTTAGTATGAGAAGATAAGCGCTGTTGATTATTCGCCAGCGCCATTCCTTAAACCTTCTCATCCTCCTGTTTTAGATATGAAATCGAGTTTCTCCGTTGTTCTGGTAATTGTTCTTTACAGTTTATTTTCCTGGTTAACCAATCTGCCCCAAGACGTCGGTTCGGATGTGCCGCAAGGCAAGCTTAATAGCCTATCTTTTGCACCTTTTAGAGAAGGTCAGGGACCGATGGAAAAACGCTTTCCAACCCCTGAACAAATAGATGCCGATTTAAAATTAATGGGTGAAACAACCCACACCATCCGCACCTATGCCAGCTCGGAAGGCAGTATGCCGGTAATCCCCGAATTAGCTGGAAAATACGGTCTGGAAATGATTCAAGGCGCCTGGTTAAATCCTTTAGTAGCGGATAACAAAAGAGAAGTTGCCGAACTCATTCGCTCTGCCAACGCCCACCCCGACGTCGTCAAACGCGTCATGGTCGGTAATGAAGTGCTATTGCGGGGCGATTTAAAAGCAGATCAAATCATTGACTATATCCGCGAAGTTAAGCGTGCCGTTAAACAGCCGGTTTCTTATGCAGACGTCTGGTCTGAGTATATGAAACACCCGGAATTGATTAAAGAAGTAGATTTCATCACCATCCATATTCTGCCCTACTGGGAAGATAAACCCATCACGGTTGACCAAGCACCTGCCCACATTGAGCGTATTGTTAAGCAAGTCAAAGAAGAAGCAGAAAAAATCGCTCCCGGCAAAGCTATTTTAATTGGCGAATCCGGTTGGCCAGGTGAAGGTAGACAGCGCGGCTGGGCCGTTCCCAGCGTGGTTAATGAAGCAAAGTTTATACGCGCGCTCATCGAAGTCGCCAACAAAAACAGCTTTGACTACAACATTGTTGAAGCCTTCAACCAACCCTGGAAAAGTGCCTTCGAAGGCGTGGTCGGTGCTAACTGGGGGCTTTATTCGGTTGATCGAGAAGAAGTTTTTCCACTAACTGGCACAGTCTACGAAAACCCCGATTGGTATAAACACGTGGCCACATCGCTGTTGCTATTTTTGATTGTGGTGGTATTCAGTTGGAAGCATCTTCAGTCCTTATCAAGTCTGCAAAATTTCTTCTTCCTGCTATTTGCGCAAACGCTGGCTGCCTTGTTGGTAAGCCAGGCAGAACACCTTTGGTATACCAGTTACAGTGATTTCCAAAGGCTACAAACCAGTTTGCTGGTTGCATTAAATGTGCTGATAGGCGGATTGGTCTTGCACCGAATCCAGGTACAATTAACAAACACTGCTATCAAGCCAAAACTAAGCCAAGGGCTCTATGCGTTATACATCGTATTTGCCGGCTACGTCGTTTTCAAAACTTATGGTTTGGCGCTCGCGGGTCGTTACATCAGCTTCCCTATCTTAACCGCCAGTATTCCTGCGGCTGGAATCATCGCCTTAATCATCACGCATTACTACAAAAGCGCGGTTTTAACGCTTGGATTCGACGGTTTACTGGGCTTTACCAGCCCTAAACCTCACGAAAACAAAGCACTCGGCTATTTACTGATTACCATAGGCGCTGCATTGCTTGTTGGTGAATCCAGTGCCTTCTTTGTTAGCCGTGACTTCATCGCTGAGCATCCTGGCGTTCTTGAAAGACTAGGCTGGTCGCTGCTGCATACCTTTACCAATGCGCAACTCATTGAATGGCTAACCTGTTTGAGCGTTATCGCCTTGCCGCTTATTAGCTACCAGAAAGTTGATGAATCGCAGATTTCATAGACATCAGGTAGTTATTTTTAAAAATGATTTTTTGGCGTGGTTGTATAGTGATAAGTTTGACTGAGTTATACCGATTTTAAGCTCTGAATGATTGATTAAAAGTTTCAAATGAAATTAAAAAAATTAGAGATAACCAATTTTCGTTGCTTCGACTCATTATCGATCGATTTGGATGAACAGCTGACTGTGCTTGTGGCGAAAAATGGACAAGGTAAATCGTCAGTACTGGATGCTCTTCGTATCGGTTTGTGGCCATTTGTGAGCGGTTTTGATTTGGCGCACACCGGCTATAACGATCCAGCTAACGCTATTAGTATTGATGATGTACGGATGCTAAGAAAGCATGACTCGAAAATTCGTCATGATCAATCATCGCGACTTGATGAAATGGTACGACAGTTCCCTTCCGAAATTGCTTTGCAAGGTGATTTTGATGACGACTTGAAAGGCTCTAAGTCATTAGACATCAGGCAGCTTTTTAAAACACAGCCATGGAAACGCTTCCGCAACAGTGAAGCCAAGGGTTCAAAAACAAAAGATGATAATTTTTCTAAATTGCTAAAAAATATGGCATCCATTGCTCAAGATCAAGTTAGAAATTCTGATGGGCCAGATATTGATTTACCTGTTATAGGTTATTACGGCACAGGACGGCTTTGGAGCCAGAAATCCTCAACAAAAGCAAAATCAGCAAAAAGCAGACGAAACCCTGATTTTTATATGCGCTTATCTGCGTATAGAGATTGCTTGGATCCGGCATCTTCCTATAAAGATTTTGCCGAATGGTTTATCTGGCTTTTTGAAAGCTATAGAGAAGAACAAAGCATAAGAGCGGAAAAGGGCTTATCTCCAGAGATGGGTTCTTTATGGAAAAATGCTATTCGAGTAATACAACAAGCTATCGATAATGTTTTACAAGAAACTGGCTGGCATACCTTGGAATACAGTGTCAGCCAGGAAAAATCTTTAATTTTGAATCATGATCTGTATGGCACTTTAAAAGTTGAGTCACTAAGCGATGGTATTCGTGGTGTATTGGCAATGGTCGGCGATATTGCTTATCGCTGTATCAAGCTTAATTGGCATTATTTGCATGAGGATGAAGTTTTAAATGCCGCGAAAAAAACACGTGGCGTGGTCATGATTGACGAAGTGGATATGCACCTCCACCCTGCCTGGCAACAGACGATATTGGGCAATCTGATTAAAGCCTTTCCTAAAATTCAGTTTATTGTTACTACTCATAGTCCACAGGTTATATCAACCGTACCTAGTCATCAAATTAGAATACTGGCGGACAATCAAGTTATTTCAGCAGAAGCCGGAACTCAAGGCGCAGAAGCTTCCCGTATATTAAATGAAGTATTTGGCGTTGAATTACGTGCTCAAAATTTGAAAATTGTTCAAGAACTGAACCGTTATCTTGAATTAATTGATAATGATAAGTGGGATACTGAAGAGGCATTAACTTTACGTCAGGCGCTTGATGAATGGAGTCGTGGGAACGAGCCGGAACTGGTAAAGGCAGATATAGACATTCGTATGAAGGAGTTTCAACGGCAATTATGAAAGCCTGTTTAAAAGGAACGAGTCCCGCTTTAATGGAGCAGTATCAAACTGAAAATCCAATTGCGAACTGGGAACAATTTAAAAACGAATGCCAACAAGGATACAAAGATGTTCGAGACCAATTGCGCTCAGATCAAGGCAATCTTTGTTGTTATTGCGAAATTGATACAAAACAGGGCTTGGGAATTGGAATAGATGATTTTAGAGTTGAGCATTTTCATCCCAAATCGGACGCCGACAATGCTAATCATAACTGGGCATTAGATTGGCATAACATGCTGGGATGTTGTCATGGTGGTTCTAACAACGCTGTAACCAATAACAAAACTCGATTTATCTCAAATAGTGCTGATAGACACTCTGATGTATTAAAAGCCAATTTTCCATGGGATGATCAGATTTTAAATCCACTTGAAATTCCAGCATTTCCGATACTATTTCAAGCGAACCGCCGGGATGGAAGCTTATCTGTACACGAGGATCATTGCCGTAATGCTGGCGTTGATATACAAAAAGCTAACAATTGCTTGCATCCCCAAAAACTCAATTTAAATTCAGCTCGATTAAATTCTCTAAGAAAAGCAACATTGGATGCTCTTAATGAACAAATTAAAGAGACACTTTCTGCTGGCTTAACAATAGAAGATGCTTTATTGAACCTTGCTAAAGCTGAGTTACGGAAAGACAATAACAAACATTGGCCACGTTTCTTTACTACGATTAGAAGCTATCTCGGAAAAACTGCCGAAGAACATTTAAAAAACATAAATTATGATGGATAGCTAGTAGCCCTTAGAGCTACTAGCGTAGTAAATTGATTTATATTGGTTTCTAATAAAGCGATACAAATCTTTCCCTATAAAGCGCCCCAACTACATCCGGTAACGAAAACCCACCCAGCCTCCAAACGGTGGCGCAGGACCGAGAAACCGGGGATTACTAAAATTCTGAAAGCCCGGTAATTCATTCGCTTCCCCCAACACACCAAAGGTTTCATAGTTACCGTCAAACAAGTTTTCCATCATCACAAACGCTGAAAGATTAACCGTTACTTTGTAATTAGCATGGATGTTCATCACGAAATAAGGATCTGTTTCGCCCAGAAAATTACCCTCATCGACGCGCAAAAATTGCCCTGAATTGAAGTTACCATCACCACCGATAGTCAAATCGCGTGTCACCGGCACATCTAAACCGACTTTCAAACTATGTTGGGGTATGCCTGGAATTCGATCGTCTTTTTCTACAGGAATCACGGCGCTAAATTCATTATTCGGACCGATAGTTTCTACTCTATTAGGATGCGTCGGACTGCTGACCAAAAAATTGTTTTGGAAAGACGCATCAACAAAGCTGTAGCGTGCAAACCATTCCCAGTCATCCAGAAAAATACCTTCTAAGCCTGCCTCCATACCGACACGGAGTGTATTGCCGACATTGGAAAAGTAACCAATATTGGAGGTGGCGCCGCCCGTCGACTGAAAGATAATGTCGTTCTTATTGGTAGTATGGAAAAAACCCAAATTCCAAACCAGCGTTTTGCCGAAATTGCCTCGCAGTCCCGCCTCAAAGCTATTGGCAACCACTTGATTCAAATGCGGATCGGCCAAAAACGCATTGGGCAATCGGCAATCTGCGTTTGGATCGGCACAAGCCAACTCAACGATAGTCGGAGCCCGCGCTGATTCGCTATAACCTCCGTATAAGCCCAGCTTGTCGTTGATTTTCCAAGTCAAACCGGTAGAAGGGTTGAAACGATTGTAATGATGAGTGCCGTTTAATTCCGGCCCATTGCCCAAGCTGTCCTTGATGCCGACATTGGTATCGTTAAATCTGCCGCCGAAAGTCAACGTGACAGAATCGGTTAAATCCAAGGCATCGTTGAAAAAGCCTGACCAGGTCGTCGTTGATCCTTTCATGCCGGTAGCATCCGCGGGAATAAATATCTCGGTACGGCTGGTGCTGCGATTGGCAAGTAATCGAACAACTTCCACTTCAGAATTGAAAGAGATCAAACCGCGGTTATAGCCAAAACCGGCAATAAACTGATTATTAAAACGGAATAGTTTTTGTTGGAAGGTAATCTGTCCGGTGCCGCCAAAGCTTTCCTGGTTCCTGCGACTTATATTATTGATGGCGTTTAGTTTTTCACTTTTATCGTCGTTATAACCGACCGGATTACCGTTTTGATCTCTGATAATCTTCTCTGCCAGTGAATCCGATCCGGCCAATGCCAGAATATCGTCCGGGCATTCACCCGGTTGCAAAGGTTCTCTAGCCACACCGTTACTGGATAGATAACTCCAAAATTCATCATTATTAGGAAATAACGGGAAAGCTGGTTTCCCTTCCAGAACAGGATCATATAAGCCGATTCCTGCCTCGGAACAATCAACATAAGCAGAATCATCACCGTTAAACGAGTTGCTGACGGAGTCTCGGTAGAAGCTGTTACCAGCCAGCTGAATGTCATCGTTCAACCAATGCGTGCCTTCCAGGGTAAAAAACTTCATGTCGTTTTGAGTGATGTCCGGCGAAGTAAAAATGGCATCCCGTTGTTGCTTCATCAATTCCACCGGAATGGCACCGTTGCCAAACAACTTACTAGCACCGTACAAGGTCGAGAAATCGAGAGTCGACAAAATTGACGCAATACAGTGAACCAATAGGCTTTTACGACCCCAAGGCGACATTCGCAAACGTTGAATTGTTGATAATACAAAGTCAAATTGAAACGAGATAGCTGACTTTCAATCTTATGTAACTGTTATCAACAATATTAAAAACCATCTGTTGACTTGCCAAACACTGACATTGGACATTGTGCCATTACCTAAGCGAAATTCATTATCCGAGCAGGTATTCTGTGGTTTATTTAGCGTAGTGTTGTTTTCTGCGATGTTACAAAACAAATGTGATCGTTCACACCAGACTAGAGTCTCTTTAGGGATAATCTGGGACCCTTGGTCGTGGACACCGATGAACTCGTTAATCTTTATTGATACGCTAAAAAAGAAGGTCGTTGAGCAACGGTGGGTGAAAATTTTTCAACGCACTTTTCCGAAGAATTCTTGAAAGTTTTGGCAGCCGGTTAACAGCACTGCGCAACGATCATGAAAAATCAAAACGCAGAGCAGCGAATTTTTGATCGGGATGCAGAATTGTCTTTGATTTTTGTTGGTTTTAGATATTGCTAACGTTATGCTGATTTGAATCGGTTTATCGCGCCCGAATAAGTCCGATTGATTTTTTTATCGTTGAGGCTATTGGCGTCAACAAAGGCATTTTGATTGTTCAGTGGCGATAATCAAATTGTCTCGGGTATCTCCGGCAGTAATAGAATAAACATAAGGGTTTTATGAAGTCTGGAATTTTGTTGATATTTTTCGTACCAAACTTTTTGAAAAAGAATACGCAAGGTACCAAACATTGAAGCGACTAGATGAGTCGTATGTAATATACTCTCAGCACTTCAAAATTTAATTTGATAATATATAACGTATTGTTTTATATAAAATCCATTAAAACTTTGGCGTGCAAAGAGCATAATTACACATTTATACTGTTAAGCTTTTTTTCCTCGACGTGCTGATAAACCCAAAAAGCCCAAACCTGTTGCTATCAAAGCAAAAGTTCCCGGTAAAGGGACAACGGCGGTAGGAACAAAACCACCAATATATCCACGCACAACCGCTTGGCCTTCTTCACCTGCTTGTGCAAAACCGATTGCTTTATCACCCAAGATGTAATCAGATGCATTTGTTTTCACGAGAAACAATCCACTCCATGGATTACCTTCCGATAAACTAACATCGCTTCTTTGACGAACGGCATCTGCATCAAAAGATAAATTACTAGTACTGGTGCTTATGCTATCAGTGCGCGCGGCCTGATACTGCCTTAGGTCATCGTCGGTTGAAAACGTCCAGGCTGATGCTGTTTCTAATCCGGTAAAGCCATAGCGGTACAGAAAGTTTACCTCCTCGTTATTGTCAAGTTGATTGAGTGCGCGTGTGCCAAATACCAAGTTGTTGTCTGCACTGTCGCGATACACAAAATCGAAATAATCAAATTGGTTTGGCAGCCCCAAAGTCACATCACGCGTTACTTGCCAATCCAGTAAAGTCAAGGTTCCTGTAGAAATTGTATTGGTGCCTGAAAATGCCCGATAGCTCAGTGAATCAGCTACCACTTCACCCGATGTATTTGATGGGTCATAACCGCTTAAATAGGAAGCAGAAGTCTCTATATACAATTTGTCCGCATTTGAATTAGTTGAACCAGTAATGATGCCGCCATTAGCTGTGCTTAAAAGGCCGCTAACACCATCGGTTAAAGGCACAAAATTACCCGCTTGAGATGCTGTTGCGCTTGCAAAAAACGCTGTTGCCAGTAGTGCTTGTATGCCTAGTTTTTTAAACATCACTTTCATGAACTTCTCCTAAAAAATAACTGATCTTTTTGTTTGTACCTACTAAACTTAGAACCCTTTTTAATAAACATCTTTGACCACTATAAATTCATACACAAATGAGAGACTTGCAAAACCCATTTAGGTGATTGGAAATAGTGACCGACGTACTAAAAAGAAAATTTGAACTGCGTAAAAAACAGAGGCTTTACCTACTGTATACGCAATTCAGAGGCAACCATATCACAAACATGGCTTGAGTTAGAGGCAGTGGGGTGAGGGAGGGTAAAAACAGGAATTTTTCTTGTCATAAACTTGACTTAAGTTTAAGAGCTTAGGGGCATCAGAGTAAAAAAATAAAGAGATTTTCCCGTCGCCCTTCAGCCACAGATTGACACAGATACAGACTGATAAACTGAAATTTAAAAAGAGGAAGTTCATTAGATGCCCTCAGATTTTATTTAAACGATGCCCAGTCCAAATCGACATCTAACCCTATCCACGCTGCCAGGGGCGCTCCTGGCCCAATAAAGGTGGTTTTATTCCACGTATCAGAATTAGTAATAAAGTTACCCGCGGCGTCAAAGCTATTGCGACCTAAATCACCTGCGGTGGCATATTTTTTATTAAACAGATTGTCTACTTTGGCAAATAGGGTAATGTTTTTATTAAAATTATAATTTGCTCTCAGGTTAAACACGATATAGCCCGCAGTTTTTCCGCCACCGATATAGTCGTTTGGGTCGCGATTAAAGCCGCCGCCAATGGCGTTGCTGGCAGCTCTTGGTTGATGGTCATTATTTTCGTTGCCGCGTACAAAGGCTGATGAGTGCGCTATCATGTTAATAGTGAAATCAAATTTGTCGTTAAACTGATGATTCCAACCCGCTTGAATTATATGGTTAGGCAGGCCAGGTAAAGAATCACCGGGTTCTATTTGGTTATAAGCTTGCAAGGTTATTGGCGCGGTGTTGCTGCTATTACTTTCGTTGATAGTGCGCGCTGCTGATTCAAACGTCGCTTTTAAGAATGTGTAGCTTAAATGCAGCTTGTTTTTACCTAATGTTCCATCTAGCCCCATCTCTATGCCTTGACGTCGTGTTTCCCCAAAATTATCAAATAAGCCACGGTTTTTCCTGCCTAGAGGCACAAATAAAATATCGTTTGTTAAATCGGTATGAAACAAACCCACGTTCCATTGCAGCATGTCTGTGGCACCGCGCATGCCTGCCTCGTATGAAGTGGAGCGCACCTGTTCTAAATAAGGGTCAGATGAGAGAGCGGTGGGGATTGAGCAGCCAAATTGATAATTAGTGCTACCAAGGCTATTGTCTTTTGTTTTATCGTTGGCACAACCCAACTCAATGACTGAAGGCGTTCTTGCGCCTCTGCTGAAGTTGGTATAAACAGCCAAATCCGGCTTCACTTCCCAGGAAACACCAATGGCCGGGTTGAAGCTTTGATAATCATAATCTCCATCACTACAGATAAAACGGCCACGAAAATCGGTAGTATTTAATGCACAACGTTGTCGACTGGGGTCTAGCAATCCTCGATTAGGCCTGTTAGGGTCAACTTCAAATTGATATAAATCATTGCCGCGATCTGATTTCAACTTGTTCGTTACGTTAGTTAAGTTATAACGTGCACCATAAGTAACATGTAAGTTATCCAGCGGTGACCAGGTATCTGTAAAAAAGATACTTTTTGTTGTGCTTTGGCCATTCAAATCATTTCTAATCACAGGAAAAATTGCCGCATACAAGCCCGCGATGGAATAAGCCTCATCTCTGAGAGGCCTCACGACATGCGATGCATCGTTAAGCTCACCATACTTTTGGTCTTGCAAAAATTGGATTTTATTCGTGTCCAATGTTGCGCCAAGCACCATTTGATGTTTTTCTGTATCAAACGTCATTTGCAAGGCCAATCCTTCAGAATTTTGCTTTAAATCAGACAAATTAAATACGCCGTTTATATATTCAACATCTGCTACACGCCCTTGCAAATCATTGTAGGTATCGTAAATATCGCCATTAATCGCCGATTGGCTTATTTTACGTTTGTAGGCCAAACCTGATAGGCTGATGGCGTCACTTAAATAAGCTTGCGCATTAACGTTGTAGTGGCCCATACGATTTTTCGATTCGTCTGGCGAAGTAAATACAGCTTCTCGATTAATTTCAGCAGTTTCATACGGCAACAGGCCATTTCCCACTAATTTGTTTTCGACATTAAGTGCACTTACATTAATCTCGCCAAAAGGTAATCGAAGTGTTAACTGGTTAAATAACTGCATTATGTTACTCGGCGAGTTATCACGCCAACCGTCTTCTTCTAAGTGGTTATAAGAAGTAAATAAACCCAAAGTGCCGTTATTCATGCCATTAGAAATCTGACCTTGCAGCCTGCCCCAACTTCCACCTAGTATCTGCGCCCTAGCATGTTCGTCACTGAAGCCGGTTTTGGTTCTTAACGCCAGAGCGCCGCCTAAGGTATTTAACCCAAACATGGGATTGGTGCCAGGAATCAAATCCAAACTGTCTAATGCATTCATGGGAATTGAACCCCAATTTACAATCTCGCCAAATGGCTCGTTAATGCGCACACCATCCATATAAACCGAAATGCCTTGAGGTGTTCCGATCGCAGGTGATGCAGAAAACCCACGAAAATTAAGATCCTGCTGAAAAGAATTGCCCGCATAATCTGTGATGCTAACCGATTGCATTTGACTATTCAAAAATTCAGTAACATTCAGTGCTTTGGATTCGGCTAACTCTTTACCAGAAGCACTTTGAATATTGGTGGTTGACATACCGCGATCAATTGCCAATCCTGGTAGAGGCGTAATGATGCTACGATGACGCCCTTTAACTTCAATTTCTTCTAATTGAATAACATCTTCTTGCTGGTCGGTTGACTTATCTGGTATTTGATTTGGCGGCTCGGAGTCTTTAGGGGCTTCAGATTTTGCTTTCGGCTTTGCGGGCTGTTGTGAGCCTTGTGTTTGTTTTTCAGGGGGTGATTGCCCGCTTTCCAAAACTATATTTTCTGCCTCTACGGCTACACTTTCATTTGCTTGTGCTTTGAAAGATAACAAACCAGCGCTTGCTGCACTATAAAACGCAATACCTGCAATAAAATACTTTTTCACAATATATTTAGCCATAGATAAGCCAGTTTTTATTTATTCTTAGGCCTTTGCACAAATTCCTGCACTTATAACTACGGCTAAAGGGTTAAAAGTTTGGCTATGTCACTGTTTCTTGTTGAACATAGTTGATCCCCAATACGGCGGACAAGAATGCCGTCGATGGCATGGCGGAATTCCTGCGATCGACCAGCCTGCGCCAACCGAGATAGTTGGAAAGATAATGCGTCGCCACGCCATGGAAGCGTTGCATCCACATTTTCAGCCGACTGTCGTAGGCATTAACATTCTGGACGTGATAGACCTTGGCGACCACGCGAATGCCGGCGGCTAGATTGATTGGCCGATGGGTGATGCCTATTTCCCGAGCAACGGCTCCCAAGGCCTTAGCGCTGTCGGTGCAGAGCACGGCATCACTGGCCAGCAGGGGCTTAAGTGCCGCACTAATATGCGCCTTGTCCGCCTTATCCAGCACAAAGTCAGCGGTGCTGCCGGTTCGGTCACGGCAAATCAGAACCGGAATCTGTTCAGCGGATAGGCCGCGTTTGGTCGCCTTGCCGCCGTGCTTGCGGGCCGCTCTCTCCATGCCTTGTTTCTTGCCTTTGAACGATTTCAGAAAAAAGGTTTCGTCCGCTTCGGCAATACCCACCAGTCGCGTTGCTTTTTGTGCATTGGGCAAGGCGAGAAAACGATGACGCCAGCGGAAGGCGGTGTTGCGATGCACATCACAAGCACTGGCGCTGTGACGGACAGTGTGCCCATCGGCCAGTTGTTGCGCATAGTCCAGCCATTTGTCCTTGTGACGTAATCGAGCCAGCGGTGTCCCGGTCAACGCATTGAAGGTGGCCTTGCAGGCTTTGCAACGATAGCGCTGCAAGCCAGACGCTGACCCCCAGTGTGCAATATGACTGTGACCACACTTCGGGCAGGCGGGTGAAGCCTGTATGCGACTTTCGATGAGTGGGGTGACCGATTGGATATGCCCGAGTTTGTGCAAGTGCGCCGTCACTAGCCCTCTTTGGTGGGGCGTTAGATTTTCAAGGGCTTCATCAAATACTTTGAATTCGTCGGCTTTCATTGCGCCACCTACCTCATTGATTTATATGAAAAAATTATAAACCACTAACTAACAGTGACATAGCCAAATAAAGTGCGAGAAATTGAACTAGGATTGTGTTTCATAAACTCTCCTGAAAAAATTAAAAAAGAACAATCGAATAGTACCCGGCAATTGTCAGGAAAATTGCCTATTCAAAGCTAGGGAGAAATTCCCTTTTTTGGCCAAAACCGCTATGAAAAACTCCTTTTCGAACCAGGACCTCTTTTTTTTCTACTCGAATAATCTATGGCATTAGCATTGTCTTTTTGCTGCCACCCGGGTTAAGGTGTTTTTCAACTTGTTTCGATGCTGATTTTTATTAAAACCTGACACACAAATGCACCCTATCCTATCCAGCTTAAAAAGCATCTTCGCGCCCTCGCCGCTTAGCCAGATTACGCACCCGCTACTTGAACAACATCACATCGAGTTATGGCTAAAACGTGATGATTTATTGCATCCTGTAGTGTCCGGCAATAAATGGCGCAAACTTAAATACGTGCTTGATCATGCGTTATCGATAGGTTCCGATACCCTCGTCAGTATGGGAGGGGCTTATTCCAATCATCTGCATGCCTTAGCTTATGTGGGTCGTGAGTTGGGATTAAAAACTATCGGCCTGGTTCGTGGCGAGCCTGGCCCAAGCCTGACGCCGACCCTAATCGACTTACAACAATGGGGGATGGAGCTTAGATTTGTCTCTCGATCCGACTACCGCTTGCTGCGGCAATATCGTGATTGCCAAGCATTGCCTGGCTTACAAGCAAAGCAATACTGGCTACCTGAAGGCGGCGCGCAAGCACCGGCGTTACAAGGTGTCGCCGAAATAGTGGCTGAACTGGATATTGATTACGATATGCTCTGCGTACCTTGCGGCACGGGCACGACCTTGGCAGGTTTAATTAGCGCTGCGCCGCCACAGGTTAGCGTGATCGGCTTTGCTGCATTGAAAAACGCCGGATTCTTAATTAACGATGTGGCCGCGATATTGCCCCAACAATACGATACCTGGCAGATCAACCTGGATTATCACTTTGGCGGCTTTGCTAGCACTACGATTGAACTAATGGCTTTTATTGAAGATTTTGAGCGACAAACCGCAATTGAGCTGGACCCGGTGTACACCGGCAAGATGATGTTCGGGCTATTTGATTTGATTGCCAAACAGCAGCTCAAACCCGGCCAGCGAATTATTGCCATTCATACGGGGGGGTTGCAGGGGAAACGAGGATTTACTTGTTAACCATATTCATGAGTTTGAATTGGCAATATCGACCACTTTGCGACATTCAAAAATTTTAGCGTATGTCCGCAATAAAACGGAAAACCGTCACATAACGCCGCTCCCACCGGCGGCAATGTAGTGAAGCGGAGTTCCCATCCGAATGTAACGCATTGTTATGCATGGTTTAACCACAATTTGTTTAACATTAAAGCATGCCTAAACGGTGGCGGCGCTATTTTCTCGGATTGCTTTGTACAGTTGTATAACTACTTTAAAAACGTTAACACCTTAAAATACGTGGATCAAACCTGCCCACCCACGCCTTTAAACTTCTCCACAAAAGCGGCGATTTTCTGAAACACGCTGTGCTTTTTGGTCAGGTATTGCGGATTAAGTGGGCTCATTTTGGGCAGAATGGCATTCAGCTCAGTGCCATTGTCACTGGCAAATTCCCGTTTTAGTGAGGTGGTGATGTAACGCCTCGCGGCCTCGGCGTTCAGGCTCTCGTTGCTAATCAGCTCTTGTGCCTCGCGCTGTTGTTCCGCTTGGGCAAAGGTGAAGAAGGCGTCAATCACACTGGCCTTATCGCCAATCTTGTCCAGGTCGGTTTGGTTAATAAAATCCACCAGCAAGCTCTCTTTAGCGCGGTTACCCAAGCTGGCACGAATCACCCGGCGCACGTCTTCAACCAGTGTCGCTTTATCTTTGACTTTCTTATTATTTTCAAAAATCAATTCCAGAATGTAGTCCAGGTTGATCTCTTGTGACTTCAGCAGATCTACCTCAAACACCACGTCATCCCAATCGATGGTGGATTGTTCTTTTTCAGCGGCAGATTTTTCCCGACGCAGCCAATCGCGTATGTCGTTGTAGGTGGATCGATAATCCTGAATTTTCCGCTCGGCAGGGATTCTGATGGCTTGCAGCGTGCTCAGGTCGCCATCGCTCAGATAATGCTGGGCTTTGAATGCCTCAACCGCCTGCGGGTCGCTCATGTCAACACTTTGCAGAGCTTTGAGGCTGGCAAATTCATCGTAGTTTTGCAGCACGTTTTCAACTCGCAAATACTCGCCGAACAGTTTCGCGAAGGCCTTTTTGTCGGACTCCTTTTCAATGGCAGATGGATCAGGAAAGCGCTGCTCCAACTCCGCGACCACCTCCACAAAGCCACGTCGCGCCTCACCGGTAACCACATCGGTAAAGCCCTCCATGTATTCCTTGTAGCTCTTCTCCAGCACCACATTCTTGGTGTTTTTATCGCCAAACAGGGTAATGGCATCGATAGTGGCCTGCTCCAGATCGCGGAAAGTGACGATATTGCCAAAGGTCTTGGTGGCGTCAACAATACGGTTGGTGCGCGAATAGGCCTGCATCAAACCGTGGTAGCGCAAGTTTTTATCAACAAACAAGGTATTCAGCGTGGGGGCGTCAAAGCCAGTCAAAAACATGCCCACCACAATCAGCAAGTCGATTTCCTTAGCTTTCACTTGCTTGGCAAGATCGCGGTAATAGTTTTGAAATCCGTTACCATCCACACCAAAATTGGTTTTGAACAGTGCGTTATAGTCCGCAATAGCCGCGCTCAAAAACTCTTTGGCGCTGCTATTCATGGCTGAAACATCAAAGTTTTCATCCACAATATCGCCCACCGCATCTTGTTCTTCATTAGCCGCAAACGAGAAGATGGTGGCGACTTTCAGCGGTTTATCGCTGTCTTTTTGCAAATCTTTTAATGACTCGTAATAGAGCTTGGCTGCATCTACACTGCTCACGGCAAACATGGCATTGAAGCCTTTTGCCCCAGCCTGCAGACGGTGGGTTTTTTGCCGGAAGTTATTCAGGATGTACTGTGAAATTTCCCGTATTCGCTCGGGGTGCAACAAGGCTTGCTTATTTTCTGCCGCGCTGAGCTTAAGCTCGTCCTGCTCGCTTTCGATGGCTTTAAACTGCGGGCGCACATCGTTGTAATCCACCTTAAACTTCAACACCTTTTCATCACGAATGGCATCGGTAATGACATAAGAATGCAGCTCGCGGCCAAACACACTGGCCGTGGTATCGGCACCCAAGGCGTTTTGCGGGAAGATCGGCGTGCCGGTAAAACCAAACTGGTAAAACTTCTTAAACTTCTTCTTCAGGTTAAGCTGCGCTTCGCCAAACTGGCTGCGATGGCATTCATCAAAAATAAACACCACTTGCTTGTTGTACAAGGCTAAGTCGTTTTCACTTTTTATGAGGTTGTTAAGCTTCTGGATGGTGGTGACAATGATTTTGTTGTCGTCTTTATCCAGATTACGTTTCAGTCCGGCAGTGCTTTCAGAGCCATTGACGCTATCCGGCGAAAATCGCTGGTATTCCTTCATGGTCTGGTAATCGAGGTCTTTACGATCCACCACAAAAAATACCTTGTCGATGAAATCCAGCTCGGTGGCCAAACGCGCCGCTTTAAAACTCGTTAACGTTTTACCGGAACCCGTGGTGTGCCAGATATAGCCGCCGCTTTCGGTGTTGCTCCAGTTTTTGGCCTGATAAGCGCTGTTAATCTTCCACAGAATCCGCTCGGTGGCAGCAATCTGGTAAGGGCGCATTACCAGCAAAGTATCACTCACATCAAACACCGAATAATGCAGCAGCACATTAAGCAAGGTGTTTTTCTGGAAGAAAGTGGCGGTAAAGTCCTTTAAGTCTTTAATCAGACCATTATCGGATTTCGCCCAATTCATGGTGAAATCAAAGCTGTTTTTGTTGCGCTGCGTGGTGTTGGCAAAATAACGGCAATCGGTGCCGTTGGAAATCACAAACAACTGCAAATATCTATACAGCGAATTCTCGCTGTTAAAGCTCTCTTTGCTGTAACGGTGCAGCTGATTAAAGGCCTCGCGAATCGCCACGCCGCGTTTTTTCAGCTCCACCTGCACCAGAGGCAAACCATTCACCAAAATCGTCACATCGTAGCGATTGGCGTGACTGCCTTTTTGCTCAAATTGCTTGATGACTTGCACCTTGTTGCGAGCAATGTTCTTTTTGTCCAGCAGGTAGATGTTCTGAATACGGCCATCGTCAAACACAAAATCATGAATATAGTCATCATGAATCTTGCGGGTTTTATCGACGATGCTATCGCTGGGCTTATCTAAATACACCTCAACAAATCGCCGCCATTCACTCTCTAAAAACTGCACATTGTTCAGGGCCTGCAAAGCTTCGCGGACATTGGCCAGCAGCTTCTCGGGCGTGTTTAAATCGGGCGCATAGTCATAACCCTGATTCTGCAAATCCTGAATGAATTCTCGCTCCAAATCGTATTCGCTTTGGTAGCTTTCGCTAACTTTATAGTCCTTGGTGTATTTATCCAGAACGATAAAATTAGTGGATTCGGCAATGGTTTTATAATTGGTCATTTGCTGATTTGTCCCTGATTAACCACGAAACGCACGAAAAAATAGGAAAAAGCGACATTATTTGTCATTTTTCTCGTTCCCACGCTCCCGCGTGGGAACGCATACCCAGTTACCATGTTGTACAAACCTCCAATAGCCCGGACGACCCAGCATAATCTCTAGCACTGGAGTATCGCCAATGCACCGCCTCATCTACATAGCCACGCTTAACTGGATTTTGGTGAATATATTCAATTTTTTGCCGCATCATCTCCTCGCCTTGAATCAGCTCAGGATGCACACCTTCCTGCCAAAATTGATAGGCACGATCATTTTTATGGGCTTTTTTGTAAAACGCTAATTGCTCCAGAATTTGCCTGACATTGTGCTCAGCAAGATATTGAATCAGGTTTTTTGCCGTCCATGATTTCAATCGGGCAATGTCTTGATCCAAAGCCTGGCTCTGAAGTAAAAAATGACAGTGATTTTCCAGCACGACCCACGCATACACTTGAAGACCATCCTTGCTTAAAAAGCGCAGGGAATCGAGCAGAATATTGACGGTGTCCGGGCGCGTGAATACCGGTATCCAGTGCAACACCGTCAAGGTGACGAAGTGTGGCTGTTTTGGTTCGGTTATTTTGTAGCGACTTCTACCCATTATTCAGCATCCGTATGCATTCCCACGCGGGAGCGTGGGAACGAGGTGAAAGCGACATTATTTGTCATTTTCGTGGTTATCTCGTTTGGTTTTTACATAAAGTTTCGCTTGAATTTCTCATGATTTTGAATATTGCTTTGCAGGTCTTTTGCATCCCATATTTGCAACTCCCACGGGAAATAAAAGTTGTTCTTGTTCTTAAAATAAATATGCAAGCCGCGATAGCCTTCTTTATCGCGTAAATACCAGTTTTTCAGGTTCAATTCATCTTGCCAGTCATCTAGCAGATCCATAACGGAAGCTATTTCATCAGCGGTTAGAATAATGCGGGCACCAAAAATATCATTAAGCCAGTTATTAACCGGATATTGATCTTCACGGCTTGAGAAGCGCTCGATCTTGTCATCAATACTCTCCCGAGTTTTCACCCGATAAAAATATTTAATGTCGATATCTGCCGTCATCAGGTAATCATTAACGCATTCGTGCAAGGTCAGGCGATACTGGTAGATATGGCGCGCAGGCACATGCTTAATGGTTCTGGAAAGGTTGATTTTGTCGATTTTCCCTGTCTCAAAATAATCATTCGAAAATGCGCGATGCAAGCGATTGATTTCGCTGACAAGCTGTTTTATTTGGCTGATCTTATCCATGTTATTTCTCCACATTCAAGAGGCGTTTCTGGTTTTGCTTTGGGGAAGCTCAACAGCAAATCGCGGTAATAGGCGTATTGCTTTTGGCGCAATGCAATTTCACGCGGCAAGCCTTCGCTGATGGAGTTGGTTAGGGCGTCGAATTTATCGAGGATGGCGACGATGCGTGCTTGTTCGGCGAGTGATGGAACTGGTATCGGGAAATTTAAAAACATTGGCCTACGAAGTGAGGTAACAGATGAACTCACCGATGCTTTTTGTATGTACGCATAAAAATATGATCTTATGCAGTGATATACAAATCGCGGTTCCATCACTTCACTGGGGACTATACGGTATGCTCGCTGATGCAGTGCATATTTACCTTGGGCATAATGAAATACTTTTCCTACCCCAGCACCATCTCCTGCGGTGATGATTGCAGTTTCATCAAAGTCAAACACGTCTAGCCTTAACGGCTCACGACCGCGAGCATAAAAAACATAGTCACCATCCTCAATGGCGTCTTGTGTGTCATGACTGCCTGTACCAATTTTTGCCACTTCCCCCAACGTCTTCCACTCTACTTCCCCTTGCGTTCCCACGCTGGAGCATGGGAACGAGAGCAACTGGTCGCGGTAGTAGTTGTATTGTTTTTTGCGGGCGGTCAACTCGGTGGTCAACTCGGTGGTCATCTCGGTGAAGGTGTCCAAAATGCGGACGATTTCGGCTTGGATTTCAAGCGATTTTTTGGGGTTTTCTGGGCAGGGAATGGGGATAAGCGTTTCACTTGCCCTAGACCAGTGCCGTTTGTAGTTAAGTTCTTTTTGATAAAAATTTTGGAAAGCGTAATAAATATATTTTGAAACATCTGAAACAGTTTTGAGAATTTTTAAACCGTCTGCGCCTTGGATAAAAGAAAAATCAACATATTTGATATGTTCAGAATGGTCGCCAAAAATAACATATTCATTACAAGGTAATGCTTTTACATCTTCATCCGTATAGCCTGCAATAAAATTTACCCCTTGATCAATTATTGGTGTTTTGCCGACATCACGATAAGACTCTCTCTTTAGCTTTGCAGGTGCCGTTACGGTTTTAACAATTTCCCCCAAAGCCTTCCATTCCACCTCAAGGCCATCCAGAAGCTTTTCCAAAAAGCTCATGCTGCTCATGACTCCAGCTCATCGCCTTCGATCTCTGCCACAATAGCATCAATCTCATTTTCGTTCCCACGCTCCCGCGTGGGAATGCATACCTTACTCACCATCTTCGACTAACCTCCAATAACCCTGATTTCCCAACATAATCTCTGGCACTGGAATAGCGCCAATGTGCCGCTTCGTCTACATAACCGCGTTTCACTGGGTTTTGGTGAATATATTCAATCTTTTGCCTCATCATATCCTCGCCCTGAATCAGTTCAGGGTGAACGCCCTCCTGCCAGAATTGATACGCACGATCATCCTTATGAGCTTTTTTGTAAAACGCCAGCTGATCCAGAATTTGCCTGACATTATGAGCTGCAAGATATTGAATCAGGCTTTTCGCCGTCCATGATTTGAATCGGGCAATGTCATGATCCAAACCCTGGCTTTGAAGTACAAAATGGCAGTGATTTTCCATTACGACCCACGCATACACTTGAAGCCCTTCCTTGCTTAAAAAACGCAGGGACTCTAGCAGAATGTTGACGGTGTCAGGGCGGGTGAACACCGGAATCCAGTGCAACACTGTCAGGGTGAGGAAGTGCGCCTGTTGGGGTTGGGATATTTTGTAGCGGCTTCTACCCATTATTCAGCGTCCGTATGCATTCCCACGCGGGAGCGTGGGAACGAGAAAATCTTGTAGCTGTTTAAACCGGATTGGCTTTTAATTGTGGCGAATTCGCCCCAATTAAAATTGGGGTTGTGCACTCGCTCCCATATCCCAAGATATTCCAGTGTGTTGCGGTTTCTTAGCCAATCTGAAATAAAAAAATCACCGTCTTTTGAGCGCAGCATGTCCGTCAAGGAAATGTAGTGTTCTTGCGTTACCCGAATTTCTTCGTTGAGGACAATGATGGTTTTGGACTTTGCCATTATTTATAGCTCCTCAGTCTTGAATTCGCTATAGCCTTCATAGTAATAGCTGACGTCAATGCCCTTCATAAACAGGGCGCGGTCATCAATTTGATTGGTTAAGGCGGGTTTGAGCAATGCTTTGATTTCAACGTCTTTCACCACGCTGCGCTGCATGGCGGAGAGATAGTCATCTTTATCCACCAAATTCCAATCGACAACCTGTTTGATTGCTTTTTTAAGCATCAGATCCAGCCAGATGCGGGTGGCGCGGCCATTACCTTCGCGGAAGGGGTGGGCAATATTCATCTCGACATATTTTTCAATGATTTCGTCAAAACTGCTTTGCGGCATGGTGTCGATATGTTTCAGCGATGGTTCTAAATACATCAGCGGCGCGAAACGAAAGTTGCCCTTGGCGATATTGACGTCGCGGATAAGGCCGGCAAAGGTATAAATATCCCCAAACAAATAGGCGTGTATAAAGCTAAGCCCGGCAAAGGTGCCGACTTCCACCTTGGCAATGTCGCCGGAATCAAAAAGCTGCTTGGCTTTTTGTTTGCTGATTTTTTCTTCCGCTTTGGCGAGTTCGATTTGATCGGTGATGTTGAGTTTGTTTTCTAAAATCATTTTTTGTCGCCTTGTTGTTCGATCACTTTGATTGCCTTATCAAAATCGGATATGCATTCCCACGCGGGAGCGTGGGAACGAGGTATAACCGTAGCGAGGCTTTTTCTCGTTTCACTGGGTTTCTCGTTCCCACGCTCCCGCGTGGGAATGCATACGCTCTTTACCATCGGCAACGGACCTCCAGCAAACCGCTTTCCCCCAGATAATCGCGGGCACTGGAATATCGCCAATGCGCGGCTTCGTCTACATAACCGCGTTTCACTGGGTTTTGGTGAATATATTCAATCTTTTGCCGCATCATATCCTCTCCCTGAATCAATTCAGGGTGAACGCCCTCCTGCCAGAATTGATAAGCGCGATCATCCTTATGGGCTTTTTTGTAAAACGCCAATTGATCCAGAATTTGCCTGACATTGTGGCCTGCAAGATATTGAATCAAGCTTTTTGCAGTCCATGATTTGAATCGGGCAATGTCATGATCCAAAGCCTGACTTTGGAGTACAAAATGACAGTGATTTTCCAGCACGACCCACGCATACACTTGAAGACCATCCTTGCTTAAAAAACGC
This sequence comes from Methylococcaceae bacterium, assembly GCA_030693065.1. Lineage (GTDB taxonomy): Bacteria > Pseudomonadota > Gammaproteobacteria > Methylococcales > Methylomonadaceae > JABFRC01. Next base: position 192,138 of record JAUYBL010000010.1, read on the forward strand.
AGGGAATCGAGCAAAATGTTGACGGTGTCCGGGCGTGTGAATACCGGAATCCAGTGCAATACCGTCAAAGTGACGAAGTGAGGCTGTTGGGGTTCGGTTATTTTGTAGCGACTTCTACCCATTATTCAGTACCCGTATGCATTCCCACGCGGGAGCGTGGGAACGAGGTAAGTGAGGCTGTATGCATTCCCACGCGGGAGCGCGGGAACGAGGTAGGAGCCATCGTTTTTCAGACGATCGTCATCCATGACATAGGCTTTGATGGTGAATTCCTTGATGATGGCCGTTGCCCATTTGCGAAATTGCACGGCGCGCTCGGAGTTCACTTTGTAGCCCACCGCGATGATGGCTGAGAGGTTGTAGTGCTGGGTGTTGTAGTTTTTGCCGTCTTGGGCAGTTATTCGAAAATTTCGAATAACTGCCTCTTTCGTCAGCTCATTGTCCGAAAAGATTTTTTTTAGGTGGTAGTTGATGGTTTGGGTTTCAATGTCGTACAGCACCCCCAGCATTTTCTGGCTCAGCCAAACGTCTTCGTCGGCATAGATGGCCTCACCCCCCCCTTCGCCGCTGGCAGCGATAAAGGTGAGGTATTCGGCGGCAGACGAACGAATCGTGGGTAATGGCGTTGTTTTCTTGCTCATGCCTCAATCTCCGCCACAATGGCATCGATCTCGGCGCGTAGCTGGTCGATCTTGGCGATGGTTGTTTTCAGCTCGGCATTGAGCTGGGCGATGTCCACGATTTCGCGGTTGTCCTTAGCCTCGACGTAGCTGCTGACCGAGAGGTTGTAATCTTTATCGGAAGAAGACACTTCTTCAAAAGGCACTGATTTGGCAAAGTGTTCAACATCCGCTTTGCTATCGAACACTTGCATGATGTGGTCAATGTGCGCATCGGTTAGCACATTGTTGTTGGTTTCTTTCTTGAACAGCCCACTGGCATCAATAAACTGGGTTTGGGTATCGGTTTTGTGTTTGGACAGCACCAGAATATTGACGGCGATGGTGGTGCCAAAAAACAAGTTGGGCGCGAGTGAAATCACGGTTTCCACGTAGTTATTATCCACCAGATATTGGCGGATTTTCTGCTCGGCACCGCCCCGGTAAAAAATGCCGGGGAAGCAGACAATGGCGGCGCGGCCTTTGCTGGATAAGTAGCTGAGCGCATGCAGCACAAAGGCAAAATCGGCTTTGGATTTGGGGGCCAATACACCAGCGGGGGCAAAGCGGTCATCGTTGATCAGGGTGGGGTCGTCTGAGCCGATCCATTTCACTGAGTAAGGCGGGTTGGAGACAATGGCATCAAAGGGTTTGTCATCGTCAAAATGCGGATTTCGTAGCGTATCGCCCAGCTGGATGTTGAACTTGTCGTAGTTGATGTTATGCAAAAACATGTTCATCCGCGCCAGGTTGTAAGTGGTGTGGTTGAGTTCCTGCCCCCAAAAACCGTCTTCAATGATGTGGGCGTCAAAGTGCTTTTTGGCTTGCAGCAGCAGCGAGCCGGAGCCACAGGCCGGGTCATAAATCTTGTTGACGCTGGTTTGCTTATGCATGGCCAGCTGAGCAATCAGTTTGGAGACATGCTGTGGGGTGAAAAACTCGCCACCGGATTTACCGGCATTGGCGGCATAGTTAGAGATGAGAAACTCGTAAGCATCGCCAAACAGGTCAATGTGATTGCCTTCAAACCTGTTTATATCCTGGCCAAATTCCAGCCCGGCCACGCCTTTGAGCACGGCGGCCAAACGGGTGTTTTTGTCGACTACGGTGTTGCCAAGGCGGTTGCTAGTGGTATCAAAATCGGCAAACAGGCCTTTAATGTCGCGCTCCGATGGGTAGCCGTTGGCGGAGCTTTCGATGGCGGCAAAGATGGCGGCCAGATCGGTATTCAGGCTCTCATTGGTATTGGCGCTGGCGGCGATGGTGGCGAACAGCTGGCTGGGATAGATGAAGTAGCCCTTAGTTTTAATGGCATCGTCTTTGATTTCGGGGGTGATGACACTATCGGAAAGCTCTGCATAGTTGATGCTGTCATCACCGCCTTCGATATAGATGGCAAAGTTTTCACTGATAAAGCGATAGAACAGGGTGCCGAGCACGTACTGCTTGAAATCCCAGCCATCGACTGCGCCTCGTACATCATTGGCAATTTGCCAGATTTGGCGTTGCAGTGCGGCGCGTTGTTGAGAGCTGGTCATGGTGGAATTCCTGATTAAATACGTTTTGAATAATCATCGGCTCATAGGTAACTTGGCATTCTAACGAACGCGATAAGGTACGCCAAATAGAAACCGTCTTAAACTTGAGTTAGGATGGAAAAAACGAAAGGCAAATAGAACAATTACCGAGAGGGGGTTATAGCCCCAAATTAAAGAGCAAGTCGTCAACGCAAGAACACCTGACTATTGCTGAAGTAGCAAAGCCGCTTTTATTCCGAAGGGCCCACTGAAAAATTGGGTAACCGAGGCTCGAGCGGGCAATGCAATGTTTGATACTCGAGCGATACGCCTCTTAAACGTCAGCACATCTATTCGTCTCCCAATTAACGGGGTAATTACATTTTGAACGGCGGCTTATTTGCATTTTTTGTCTTTCAAACTATTCCTGATTGGCGGCTTACGGGTCAGGCTAAGACCGTCGAAAATATATATCGGACCTGTGTTTGAATTCAATAAAGCTTAGCTAGTGCTTAACTAGGCTCTGTTGACGTTTCACCTTAACCATAAAAGGACCGATAGAAACGACCGCATCCCTATGTAATTGATGGGGTTTTTCTCATAACGAGTAGCAATTCTACGATAGTGATTTAGCTTGCCAAAGATGCATTCGACCGCATGCTGCTCTGTATAAACCCAATAAACAGTCAATCGCTGAAAATCTTGGAAACGGAGCTTTAGCGAAGTGAAGATTTTCAGCGAAGGTCAACGTAACCTAAAAAGTATATTCCCATCCCCAGCCATGTGAGAATCAGAAGCAGCCAAGGCAACCAGTGTTGGTGATATACGATTATTTCTTGTATTTCCTGATCATCCTGTTCAATCGGCTGCCCCTTTTGACTGGATAATTTTTTTCGCTTTTTGCTCAATTCTCTGGCTTTTTCTTTTTGCTGTTTTTTATAAAGATCAATCCCTTGCTGGATACCTTGAGCAATTAACTTTGTTTGTTCTTTGGTTTGAGCGGGACGTTGAATTCCTTTGGCTATTTTCAACGATTCTTCTTGGGTTTGCGGCGATGGCTTTTGATAAGAAGTTTTTGTCATGATTCGGTCTCTGCAAGAATTTCAGCTAACTAGAATACCTGGACGCTTACTAGGGAAGCGGTGAACAAATCGATTTCGCTCATGGTTCGACAAACTCACCACGAACGAAATCAATAAATTACCGTTCATTCTGAGCTGTGAGCTTGTCGAACAATCGAAGGATTTAATCAGCGCTTCCCTAGACAATAAAAAACAGCAACCCGCCCGCGAACACGCCGGCTAATACATCATCAAGCATGATGCCCAAACCGCCGTGGACTTGGCGATCTATCCAGCGAATCGGCCAGGGTTTGACAATATCGAACACTCTAAACAGGATAAAACCCAACGCGACAGCTTGCCAGGTAAACGGTACCAGACACATGGTGACTAAAAATCCAGCAATTTCATCCCAGACGATGCCGCCGAAATCATGCTCGCCGAGTTTTTCAGCGGCTTGGCCGCAAATCCACACCCCGACCAAGATGACTAGCAGCGTCACCACGCTATAAACCATTAAGCTTTGCGCTTGAACCAATGCTAGATACAAAGGCACTGCCGCCAAGGTACCAAAGGTGCCGGGGGCTTTTTTGGCTAGCCCAGAACCAAAGCCAAACGCTAAAAATAACACCGGGTCGGATACTATCTGCTTAGGCGTTAGTTTGTTTTTACCCACTTGGGTGTTAAGAAAAATGCTCAAAACCTTTAGCCTGTAGAGAAGTAATAATGCCGGATTTGTTCAGTCGCAAGCCGGGTTCGGCTTCGATAACACCGATTTTGGTGCAGTCAATAGTTAACTGATCAACATGATCGGGACTAATAGTGAAGCACAGCTGGTAATCATCACCAGATACCAGCGGCATCTGCCAATCGCCGGTTTCTTCAATGTACGCTTTAACGGCATCGGACAACGGCAACGCTTGCCAGTAGATACAAGCGCCGACCTGGCTTTGTTCCAGAATATGCCCCAAATCACTGGACAAGCCGTCGGATATATCGACACAGGCATTAGCAGAGCCTAATAACTCAAGACCCGCGGCAATTTGCGGCTCTGGCTGGTTGAATTGCTTTAAGGCAGATTCAGGATTTGGGCATGCGTAGCCCTGATTGATTTTTAAACCCAAACCAGCATCGCCGATCGCGCCGGTTAAACAGATGTAATCACCGGTTTTGGCACCTGACCGCCGCAGCGCTTGACCTTGCGGCACAACACCCAGGGCTTGCACGGTTAAGGTTAATGGCCCTGAGGTGGTATCCCCGCCAATCAAATCAACGTTGTATTGTTCAGCCAGCGCTAAAAAGCCTTTGGCAAACGACGTTAACCATTGCTCATCAACCTTGGGCAACGTTAACGCCAGCAGCACAGCAACCGGCTTAGCGCCCATACTGGCAAGATCGCTCAAATTCACTGCCAGCAATTTATGCCCGAGTTGTTCAGGATCGGTATCGGCAAAAAAATGCACGTTTTCTACCATGGTATCGGTAGTGACTGCCAACTCGTGACCTGCTGGGATAGACATCAAGGCGCAATCATCGCCGACACCCAAACGGGTGCTGGCGTTGCGAGTTTGTGGCTGGGTAAAAAAACGCTGAATTAAGGAAAATTCAGTTAATGACACAATTACTTATTACCTGACAATTTGGCCTTGATTTCCACCGCCCGTATTTGCTGGGCGATTTTATCTAAAATGCCGTTGACGTATTTATGGCTGCCGTCTGCACCAAAGTGTTTGGCAAGATTGATACTTTCGTTGAGAACGACGCGATAAGGCATATCAAGACGTTGCAGTAACTCGTAGGCACCAATTCTTAAAATAGCGCGCTCGACAGGATCGACCATATCGACAGGACGGTCAACAAACTCGGCTAAAGTTTCATCAATCGCGCCCAGATTTTTAGGGATGCCGTAAAAAAGCTCAACGAAATAACTTTTTTGCACGTCTTTCAGACGTTCTTCTTCCAGAAATTGGCGTTCAATTTCACTTAAATTTTGTCCCGTCATCTGCCATTGATACAGTGCCTGAACGGCAACTCGACGGGCATTGGTACGTGCTGAACTCATTTATATTTCCAAATTTTTGAACAAACTGACCATTTCAATAGCCGAAAGCGCAGCTTCTGCACCTTTATTACCTGCTTTAGTACCGGCGCGCTCTATCGCTTGCTCAATGCTATCAACGGTAAGTACACCAAAACTGACCGGTACACTGTATTGCAAAGAGACTTGCGCAAGACCTTTAACACATTCGCCTGCGACGTAGTCAAAATGCGGGGTACCACCACGAATGACAGCGCCTAAGGCAATAATTGCATCGTATTTTTTACTGGCAGCAACACGTTGTACAACCAGCGGCAACTCATAAGCACCCGGCGCTTTGACCAGATGAATATCGGCTCTATCAGCGCCATGGCGTACCAAGGCATCAATCGCTCCAGCTTCGAGTTGTTCAACAATAAAGCTGTTAAAACGAGAAGCGACTAGGCAGAACTTCGCGCCTTGTGCATTAAAAATACCTTCAAAAGTTTTAATATGGGACATGTTGTTTCTCTTTAAGTGGAATGTTTTTAACCGACGTGCTCTGCAACTTCCAGATCGAATCCAGACAGTGCGATGTATTTTTTATGGGCGCCTAGTACTTTTAATTTACGAACTCCCAAATCAGCCAGGATTCTTGCCCCAGTACCGGTAGTACGCCAATCTACCGCTGATGATTGCGGGATAACGCAGCCATTATCTTCCAGCTGATAACGATGAATAAGCTCAGCGAGCGACTTATTGTCTTCGCTCTGCCGAATTATCACTAAAATTCCCCGGCCGGTTTCAGCTATTTTTTCCATGGCTTGACGAATAGACACGTTACTGTCACTTCGATTAGAAGCTAACACTTCATCAAGCAAATTACGCGCATGAACTCTAACCAAAACAGGTTCATCACCGGCCACCTGCCCCATCACCAGCGCCAAGTGCAAGTTGTTGTCATTGCGATCTTGGTAAGCATACAGCCTAAAATCACCAAACTCGGTCGGATACGCGCATTCGCTGATGCGTTCCAGGGTGTTTTCATGCTGAATACGGTAATGAATCAAATCAGCAATGGTGCCGATTTTAAGGTTGTGCTGTTCGGCAAAAACCTCCAAATCAGGCCGTCTTGCCATGCTGCCGTCTTCATTAAGAATTTCGACAATAACCGCCGCAGGTTCGCTACCCGCTAAGCGGGCCAAATCACAACCGGCTTCGGTGTGACCGGCACGATTGAGCACTCCGCCAGATTGCGCCATTAACGGAAAAATATGCCCCGGCTGCACTAAATCTTCCGGAACAGCGTTTGCTGCTACTGCCGATAAAATGGTACGAGCTCGATCTGCCGCGGAAATGCCGGTAGTCACACCACTGGCCGCCTCAATCGATACCGTAAAATTGGTGGAATGGGAGGATTTATTTTCGTTAACCATTAGTGGCAAACGTAATTGCTGGCAACGCTCGCTGGTCAATGTCAGACAAATTAAACCACGCCCGTAGCGCGCCATAAAATTGATGTCTTCAGGACGAGTAAAAGCCGCAGCCATTACCAAGTCGCCTTCATTCTCGCGGTCTTCATCGTCCATGATGATGACCATCTTGCCTTGTCGCAAGTCGTCTATGATTTCTTCGGTGGTATTCATGGGTTCCTTAGTTTCAGCGCAAAAAGCCGCTTTTTTGTAACAGGTCTTCAGTAATGCCACTGTAATTATTGGCAGCAGCTTCGCCTTGCATTAACCGCTCCATGTATCGAGCCAATAAATCAACTTCCAGATTGACTTCAGTACCGACCACCGCATCAACCAGCGTCGTTTCCTTAAGGGTATGCGGCACGATGTTGACGCTAAAAGTCGCGCCATTGACTTCGTTAACCGTCAAGCTAATGCCATTGATGCAAATGGAGCCTTTTTCGGCAATGTATTTAGCCAGGTTATCAGGCACTTTAAACATGAACTTTACTGACCGTGCATCCGGCTTTTTTTCAATGACTTTACCAATGCCATCAACATGGCCACTGACAATGTGACCGCCCATCCGGGTATTCGGGGTTAATGCCAATTCTAAATTAACCGGTGTGCCTACAGAGGCATTTTTTAAGATTGTTCTGGACAAGGTTTCGTTGGACACATCCGCCACAAAATAGCCATTCCCCAATTCCACCGCCGTCAAACAGACACCGTTAACAGCAATACTGTCACCCAGCGCGGCGTCGCCAAGTGGTAATTTACCGGTGGCTATTTTTAAGCGGCAATCACCGCCTCTATTTTCTATGCCGACGATTTTACCGACTGCCAATATTATGCCTGTAAACATTTTCTGCCTCAGTTTGCAGTAAAAGTGAGTTTTAGATCAGGGCCGACTTGCCTGACATCAGCCAGATTCAAGTTCTTTTTATCCGCCATGGTATTCATGTTCGGCAAAGTAAATAAACCACGGCCCTGGTCGCCAAGAACGCACGGCGCCATATAGATCACCCATTCATCGACCAGATTTTCTGCCAGCAACGCACCATTTAAAGTAGGACCGGCTTCAACCAATACTTCATTGATTTGTTGCTCAGCCAAAAACGTCATCACTTGCCGTAAATCCAGTCGTCCTTGATGCTCGGGAATCACGTAGATTTCAAAACCTGCTTGCTGTAAAGCTTGTTTTTTATCGTCATCGGTCGAGCTTGTCAAAATCAGGGTACGGCCTGGGACGTTAACCAGCTGCGCATCGACCGGCATAGCCAACCGAGAATCCAACACAACTCTAAGCGGTTGCACTACATCCTCATCAACCCGCGCAGTTAAGGCAGGATCATCCGCCAACACCGTATTGATGCCAGTCAAAATTGCCGAACTTTCGGCTCTTAATCGCTGCACATCAGCTCGTGCTTGTGCCGATGTAATCCATTTACTTTCACCAGAAGCCATCGCGGTACGCCCGTCTAAGCTCATCGCTAATTTACTGCGCACCCACGGACGTTGTTGGGTCATGCGTTTAATAAACCCCTGATTCAATAGCTGAGCATCTTGCTCAAGCACGCCACAGACCACGTCAATACCCGCAGCTCTTAGTCTTTGTAAACCTTGCCCGGCAACCAACGGATTGGGATCTTGCATGGCAACCACGACACGACTGATGCCTGCGTTGATTAACGCATCACAGCATGGAGGCGTTCGACCGAAATGACTGCAAGGTTCCAACGTCACATAAGCGGTTGCGCCTTGAGCATCCGGCGCATTGTTAAGCGCTTCTACTTCGGCGTGACTTAACCCTGCCCGTTGATGCCAGCCCTCGCCAATGATTTCGCCATCCTTGACCAATACGCAACCGACACGAGGATTGGGATCAGTGGTGTAAAGTCCCTGACGCGCCAATTGCAAAGCTCGGGCCATGTAGATTAAATCTTGCTTCAATTTTTTTGTAACTTGTTGATCATGTCAGTAAATTCGCTGACATCTTGAAAACTGCGGTATACCGATGCAAAACGCACAAAAGCCACATGATCTAAACCACTCAGCTCTTTCATGACTTTTTCGCCCAGTTCCTGCGCTGGTATTTCACGTTCGCCCTTGTCCACCAATTGTTTTTTAATACGACTGATGGCCGCTTCAATCGCATCACTGCTGACCGGGCGTTTTTCTAAAGCCCGTAGCATGCCTGCCCGCAATTTAGCTTCATCGAAAGGTTCGCGGGTACCATCGCGTTTAACTATCCGGGGCAGCGATAATTCAGCCACTTCATAAGTAGTAAATCTTTCTTTGCAGACATTACACTCCCGGCGGCGGCGAACTTGATCCCCTTCATTTGCCAATCGAGAATCAACAACCCGTGTATCTTGTGCCGCACAAAACGGACAACGCATAAACTACCTATCAATCATGCCGAAATTTCGGCTAACCCACTTAAAGGCCGCGATTCTATAACACTAAGAATTGCCGCTGTATTTTTTTGTACACCGTTTATAAAACTCTGTTTTCACTTAGCGGGTATTGATCAACCTGACAATTGAACATAGAATGCCCAATCTATATTAGAAATTGGTTATAAACAATGCCTGAAATTCTTATTTATTCCTCGACTATTTGCCCTTATTGCATCATGGCCAAACGCTTGCTCGACAAAAAAGGTGCTCATTACCACGAAATTAATGTCGATGCAGAGCCCGGTTTAAGGGAGGAAATGATGCAAAAAACCAAGCGTCGTACTGTGCCGCAGATTTACATTGGCGATTATCATGTCGGTGGTTTTGATGATTTGCAGGCTCTGGATCGGCAACAAAAACTAGATCCATTACTAGCTGCTTGTTAACTACAGCAATAAGCCTCTGGCCAGATCGTTTTTAATATCCTCAATATTTTCCAAACCGACAGAGACTCTGACCAAGCCATCTTTAATTCCTGCCGCTAGTCTGGCTTCCGGCGTTAAGCGACCGTGAGTAGTGGTGGCAGGATGGGTGATAGTGGTTTTAACATCACCCAAGTTTGCCGTAATAGATACCATTTGCGTGGCATCAATTAGTTTCCATGCGTGTTCTTTGCCACCCGTTAATTCAAAGCTGACAATGCCTCCAAAGTAACTTTGTTGACGCTTGGCCAACTCGTGTTGCGGGTGACTTGCCAAGCCGGGATAGTGGACTTTAGCCACTCCCGGCTGTTGTTCAAGCCATAAACTCAATGCTTGCGCACTTTCACAATGCGCTTTCATTCTGATGCCTAATGTTTCCAGGCCAGACACAAACACCCAAGCATTAAACGGACTCATGGTCGCGCCACCGGTCCGCAGATAGGGGTAAATATGTTTTTCAATAATCTCTTCACTGGCAACCACCGCGCCGCCCACGCAACGACCTTGCCCATCAATATATTTAGTTGCCGAATGCACAACAATATCCGCGCCTAATTCCAATGGCTTTTGCAGCGCTGGTGTACAAAAACAATTATCAACAATCAAAAGACAACCATGACGATGAGCAATATCCGCCAGCAATTTAATGTCGGCAATCTCAGTTAATGGATTGGAAGGCGTTTCCAAAAATAAAAAACAAGTATTTGGTTTTATCGCAGCTTCCCAAGCCACCGGATCGGTTAAATCAACAAAATCGGTTTCTACGCCAAATTTGGAAAAATAATTCTGGAACATCATCACGGTATTGCCGAATACGCCTCGTGAGCACACCACATGATCGCCAGCCTTTAGCAAGCCCATACCCACAGCCATAATCGCGGCCATGCCTGAAGCAAACGCCAAGCAGCGTTCGCCTTTTTCCATTAATGCCAGTCGTTCTTGAAAGGCATTAACAGTAGGATTGGTAAAGCGTGAATAGATGTTGCCTGGCTCTTGCCCGGTAAATCGCAGCCAAGCTTCTTCTGCGCTGCCGAATACATAACTGGATGTCGCAAAAATCGGCAGACTGTGTTCATCTTCTTGGGTACGCCGGTGCCCTGCCCTGATTGCCTGAGTTTCCAGAGAATAATCTTGCCAGTTAATGTCTTTCATCGGTTTACAACGCGTGTTTTAGATAAGTGTCGAGACAAGTGGCCCTTAGGCACAGTTTTGCATTTCGATTATAAAGTTTTCAGAATTGCGCTCAGTTTGAGCACTGTCATTACGCAACGCTTCGGTACGCGCCAAGTAAGCATCATCAATGTCACCAGTGACATATTGATTGCTAAAACACGAGGTATCGAAGTGAGCAATATCAGGATTACCTTTGCGCACTGCATCAATCAAATCTTCTAAGTCCTGGTAAATGATATGGTCAGCACCAATCTCTTCACAGACTTCCTGTTCGGTACGGTCATGGGCGATCAGCTCGTGAGCTGCAGGCATATCTATGCCATAAACATTGGGATAACGCACTGGTGGTGCCGCAGAAGCAAAGTAGACTTTTTTAGCGCCCGCATCTCTGGCCATTTGGATGATTTGCGCGGAAGTAGTGCCACGGACGATTGAGTCATCGACCAGCAACACATTTTTGCCTTCGAATTCCAAACTGATGGCATTTAGCTTTTGCCGAACAGATTTTTCGCGCATTTGCTGGCCGGGCATAATAAAAGTGCGGCCGATATAACGATTCTTTATAAAGCCTTCGCGATATTTAACACCCAGCTTGTTAGCCAACTGCAAAGCAGAAGTTCTACTGGTATCAGGAATGGGAATGACCACGTCTATGTCGTGATCCGGCCATTCTCTAAGGATTTTAGCTGCTAGTTTTTCGCCCATGCGCAACCGAGCTTTGTAAACTGAAATGCGATCGATAATGGAGTCGGGACGGGCAAAGTAAACATACTCGAAAATGCACGGGCTATGATCAATACTCTCGGCGCATTGTCTGGTATGCATGGCACCTGATTGCTCAACGAAAACCGCTTCGCCTGGCTGTATATCACGTACTAAATTGAATCCCAGCACATCCAGCGCCACGCTTTCAGAAGCCATCATGATTTCTGAGCCCTCCTTAGAATTTCTGGTACCAAACACAATGGGTCTAATGCCGTGCGGATCTCTAAAACCCAATATTCCGAATCCAGCGATCATAATAACGACAGCATAAGCGCCGCGACAACGGCGATGGACGCCAGCGACCGCTTGAAAAACATCGTCCACACTCAACTGTAATTTACCCAGACTTTGCAATTCGTGCGCAAACACATTCAGCAACACTTCCGAGTCAGAATCGGTGTTGATATGGCGCTGGTCTTCAACAAACAAGGCTTTTTTGAGTTCTTCGGTATTGGTCAGATTGCCATTATGGGCAAGCGTTAAACCAAATGGAGAGTTGACATAAAATGGCTGCGCTTCAGCAGAACTGGTACAGCCCGCAGTGGGATAACGGACATGGGCAATGCCCATATTACCGCGCAATTTCAGCATTTGCGCATTGGTAAAGACATCACGGGCTAAGCCGTTTTCCTTACGCAGATGCAAACGACTGCCTTCGCAAGTCACAATACCGGCGGCATCTTGCCCTCGGTGTTGTAAAACGGTTAATGCATCGAAAAGGTCTTGATTAACATCTTGATGTGAAACGATTGCAGCAATACCACACATTACAATTACCTGATCCTGAAAGAATAGTTAATGATACTTTACGTATTCGGCAATGCCTGACGGCACATGATCTCGCAAGCCAACGGCGAGCAATTGAAAAGGCGACAGCAGTTTTGATTCTTGCCACCAGGAATCTTTAGGTAACGCGGTTGTCCCAGCCAACATTACCAATACAGTAATTAAAATCACGCTACGGACACAACTCATAATCATGCCGCCAAGGCGGGAGAAAAAGCCGACACGATGACCACTTCCGAATGTTCCGAGCAAAAAGCCTATCATTGCCGCCACGACTAAAGTGATCATCAATAGGGCAATAAAAGCACCTGACGCTTTTACTGCAGGATTATCTCCGGAAATCATCGGCATAAATCTGACAAAATCTTTATCAAAATTCAGACTCACCGACAAGGCGATCAGCCAAGTGAATATCGCAAAAGACTCTGCGCTGAAGCCTCGCCATATACCGATTATCACGCCAATAATGACTATTCCTAAAATAACAAAATCTATCCAAATCATTCTGTTACCAGACTAAGTCAAACAAAATAACGGTTACCCTAAAGTTATTCAGAAACCAAAATGGAACTGATATTTTGTTTATCCAATTTTGCTTTCATTGCTGCGGCTTTTTTTGCATCCAGCTCTGGTCCGACACGGAGTCGATAGGTTGTTCCTTTAGTTGTTTGCACGGCATCAAGTGAGGCAGGTAAACCTTGAGCTCTTAATCCTTCCCAAAGTGATGTAGCATTTTCTTTTTTGCTAAAACTGCCTACTTGTATATACCAACGCACTGGTGCAGCTGGTTTTGCCGCTACTTCGGGCTTTTTAGCATCACTTACTGCGGCGGCTATCGCTTTTGCTTGGTTGGATTGTGCAGGTGCTTCTTTTACAACCGGGGCAGTGTCAGTTTTTTTAATTGGAACGGCAGTTTTTGTTTCAGCAGCTATATCTTGTTGCAACTTAGCAGACTGCACTTTTTTCAATAGCTCTTGTTCTGCGGCATTGGGAGTAACTTTGGCTTTTGGGGCTTTTTTTGCGGCCTGTTCTTGAGACAATCCGGTTGCAGGAACGTTTAACTTACTTGGTGTGGCGGATTTTGGACGCTCGGTTTTTGGCTCATCGACAATCGCCTCGGCACCTACGTCAGAATAACCGGGTGTTTCTGCATACAAAGCGTCTTCGGCGTTTGCAGACTTTACCTGACTGTCATCAATTTCATCACTAAGCACGGCATTATCCTCAGCACTGTCAGTTGATTCAGGGCTAGCCAACACTTGTTCGGCACTGTTTGGTACTTTAGCCGCTGTATTCCCAGTACTACTCGCTGGTAATGGGATAGCCTTCTCAGCCACCAGCTGGGCGCTGTTATCAACGGGATCGTCAAACAGCATAGGGACAAAAATGGCTGCAAGCGCAGTAACAACGACTGCGCCAATCAAACGTTGTTTTAATTCATGGTCCATGGTTTAACTCACTTTTTCAAATTCAGCCAAGCAATCAGATACCAAAAAGAAAGAGCCGAAAACCAGTAACAGATCGCCTTTTTGCGACTGGTTTTTTGCAGCAGAAAATGCTTCGGCAAATCCTGAAAAACCAAACGTCACGTTGGTTAATGATTTTTTTGCAAATATCTCGCTAATTACTTGCTCTGTCACTGCGCGAGGGTTGGTCAATGGTGCAAAAAACCAGTCCTTAATTACGGGATTCATAATATCAATTACGCCTGCAATATCCTTGTCTTTCATCATCGAGAAGATTGCGTGAATGCGTTTGTTAGGGAAATATTCAGTAAGGTATTCTACTAATGTTCTGACCGCCTGAGGGTTATGCCCTACATCCAACAGCACCTGCCGGTCACCCTCTATCAGTTGGAATCGCCCCGGCAAACTCACATTTTGTAGGCCTTGGCGAATTGCTGACTCACTCACCGGCATTGTTTTTGCCAGACAAGTTATTGCAAAAATCGCCGTCGAAGCGTTTCGAAACTGATGTTCACCTTTTAATCCTGGTTCGGGCAATGAGCTTATCTGGTAATTATCTGCCAGCCACTGCCACCCCGTTGCCTGTTTTTCATACCTAAAATGCTTGCCTAAACAATACAGTTGGGCTCGCTTATCTTTGGCAGTCTGCAACAATGATTGCGGTGGCTCAGGATCGCCCACAACAGCTGGCGTGTCGGCTCTAAAAATACCGGCTTTTTCACGCCCTATAGCCTCTCTGGTACCGCCCAACCATTCCACATGATCAATACAAATACTGCTTATCAAAGCCACATCGGGATCCACGATATTAACTGCATCCAATCTGCCGCCCAAACCAACTTCCAACAATTGCACATCAACGCCGGCTCGCCAAAAAATATCCAAGGCAGCCAACGTGCCAAATTCAAAATAACTCAATGATGTCTCGCCACGAACGGCTTCAATTCTGGCAAACGCAGCACTAATAACTTCATCTGCAACCGGTTGTCCGTCAATCTTTATCCGTTCGTTATACCTAAGGATATGTGGCGATGTATATGCGCCCACTCGATACCCTTGAGCTCGATATATGCTGTCCAAATAAGCAACGCAAGAGCCTTTGCCATTGGTACCCGCGACCGTAATGGTTGGAGGCTTAACTCCTTGTGGATTAAGACTTTTAAAAACCCGAGCGGCTCGTTCCAAACCTAAATCTATGGTCAGTGGGTGTAAGCTTTCTTGCCATTTTAGCCAGCCCTGCAGCGAATCAAAATGCATCATTAGCTGTTAAAGATTGGCATCCTGTTCTGTTACCGTGTTGGGTTGAATTTTTACGGCGGGAAATTCAGGTTTGTATGCACTACGCGGGCGAGCCCTGCCAGCCATTAATAAGGACAAAACGCTACCTATCTCTTCCCGCATTTGTCGTCTATCAATAATCATGTCTATCGCGCCATGCTCCTGCAAAAATTCGCTACGCTGAAAGCCTTCTGGCAATTTTTCTCGTACAGTTTGCTCAATAACTCTAGGACCGGCAAAGCCGATTAATGCGTTCGGCTCTGCAACATTGAGATCTCCCAACATGGCCAAACTAGCAGATACGCCGCCCATGGTTGGATCAGTCATAAAAGAAACATACGGAAGTCCAGCCTCAGACAATTTGGTTAACGCAGCGCTAGTTTTAGCCATTTGAAATAATGAAAACAAGGATTCCTGCATACGCGCACCACCACTCGCGGTAAAGACCACAAATGGCGCACCTATCTCAAGACTTTTGTTAACGCCGCGGACAAATTTCTCACCCACTACAGACCCCATTGATCCGCCCATAAAGCTAAAATCAAATGCGGCCACGACAATATCCTGTCCTTTCAGCTGACCCTTCATCACTACCAAGGCATCATTTTCTTTAGTCTGTTTTTGAGCCTGAGTAATCCTGTCCTTATATTTTTTGCTGTCCTTGAATTTTAAAGGATCAATCGGCTTAACATTCTTGCCGATTTCTTCACGGCCATTTTCATCCAGAAACATATTCAAACGCGTTCTTGCTGAAATGCGCATGTGATGTTCGCACTTTGGGCAGACATTGAAGTTTTTTTCCAACTCGCTGTTATAAAGTATCGCGTTACAGCTTGGACATTTGTTCCACAATCCTTCAGGAACAGCACCTTTCTTATTGGATGCTTCCGTCCGAATTGTTGATGGTAGTAATTTTTCAAACCAACTCATAGATTAGGCTCCGCAGGTCTTAACTATCCATGGCTTGGCGCATGGCCGCCAATAATTCAACGATTTGTTGTTGCGCCGTTGCCAAATCATCTTGATGCGCTTCGATTTTGCTGATCAAGGCACTACCCACTACAACTCCATCCCCCAGATTTGCAACAGTTTTCGCTGTTTCAGCATCCTTAACACCGAAGCCGATCGCAATAGGCAATCGAGTACTGGCGCGAATTTGTTGCAGTTTGGTTTCCACATCCGCCGTGTTTAAATGACCAGCGCCGGTAACACCTTTAAGGGATACGTAATAGATATAGCCACTGCCAGCAACATCCATCAGTTTTATGCGCTCATCACTGCTGTTTGGCGCAAGTAAAAAAATTGGATCGATGCCGCGGGCTTTTAACATGGCGACGCATTCTTCGGCTTCATCAGGTGGCAGGTCGACGGTTAATACACCATCAATATCGGCTTGCTGGGCAGCATTTGCAAAATTCTCGTAACCCATCGCCTCAATCGGATTGACATAGCCCATCAATACTACAGGAGTTTGTTGATCGGTTTTTCTAAACTCAGCAACCAACGCCAACACTTTTCTTAAACTCATTTTATGAGCCAGAGCTCGCTCGCTGGCTCGCTGAATCACAGGGCCATCAGCCATCGGGTCAGAAAACGGCACGCCTAACTCAATAATATCAACACCTGCCGCAACCATTGCATGCATCATCGGCAAGGTAAAATCAGGATTTGGATCGCCTGCGGTAATAAACGGAATTAGCGCTTTACGGCCGGTTTTTGCAAGTTCTGCAAATTTGCCAGTTAATCGACTCATAGCATTATGCCCTCGCGTTGCGCCATAGTTTGCATATCTTTATCGCCACGGCCGGATAGGTTGACGATGATAATCTTATCTTTGCTCATCGTAGGGGCTAGCTTCATTGTATAAGCCATTGCATGACTGGATTCGAGAGCGGGAATAATACCCTCCATGCGAGTTAACGCATAAAAACCTTCCAGCGCTTCAGTGTCGGTAATATTTACATATTGTGCCCGACCCGTATCTTTCAACCAAGCATGCTCCGGACCAACACCAGGATAATCTAATCCAGCGGAAATGGAGTGTGTTTCGATAATTTCACCGTCATCATCTTCCATTAGATATGTTCGGTTACCATGCAGTACACCAGGACGACCTGCGCAGAGTGGTGCCGAATGACGACCTGTTTCAACGCCATCACCCGCCGCTTCAACGCCATACATTGCTACTGAAGCATCATCTATAAATGGATAGAACAAACCGATAGCATTGGATCCGCCGCCTACGCAAGCAACTAATGCATCCGGTAACCGCCCTGCTTGCTCAAGACATTGCTGTTTGGCTTCGCGACCAATAATGGCTTGGAAGTCTCTAACCATCGCTGGATAAGGATGCGGACCAGCCACTGTGCCAATAATGTAAAAGGTATTATCGACATTAGTTACCCAGTCTCTCAACGCTTCGTTAAGCGCATCTTTCAAAGTTTTGGAACCTGATTCGACCGCCACAACCGTAGCACCCAGCAATTTCATGCGATAGACATTAAGTGACTGTCTAACCACATCGACAGCCCCCATGTAGATAACACATTCCAAGCCTAATCTGGCAGCGATCGTTGCCGTTGCAACACCATGTTGTCCGGCACCGGTTTCGGCAATAATCCGGGTCTTACCCATGCGTTTAGCCAACAAGGCTTGACCGATGGTGTTATTGATTTTGTGCGCGCCAGTATGGTTAAGATCTTCACGCTTCAAGTAAATTTGCGCACCACCCAGCTCACGACTCCAGCGTTCAGCATGATATAAAGGCGATGGGCGTCCCACATAATATTTTAAGTCTGCATCCAGCTCAGCGATAAATTCAGGATCGACCATATAGCGCTGATAAGCCGCATTGAGTTCCTGAATGGGTGGCATCAATGTCTCTGCGACAAAAATTCCGCCATATGGGCCAAAGTGGCCCCGCGTATCGGGCATATTATATTTTTCTGTCATGTTAGCTTTCCGTCACCCTCGTTTATTGTTTTTATAAATGCAGCCATTGCTTCGTGATCCTTAATACCTTTTGTCGCTTCGACACCGCTACTCACATCCACCGCATAAGGTCTTACTTGATTAATAGCCTGTGTAACATTAACTCCGTCAAGTCCGCCAGCCAAGATAATCGGCAATGAACATTGCTTAGGGATTAATTGCCAATCAAATCGGCTACCCGTACCACCTTTAGCATCCGGATGATAAGCATCCAGCAACAGCCCGTCTGCATCATGATAGTGCTCAGCTAATGCCAACACATCGGTATCATTACGCATACGTAACGCTTTAATATATCGCTTACCGTATAACCGGCAAGCTTGAGCTGATTCATCACCGTGAAATTGTATGCAGTCCACAGGCACATGCTTTAATACTTCGCGAATCAACTCTTCCTGTGCATCAACAAATAAAGCAACTACTGTTGTAAATGCCGGTAATGCATTGACTATTTTAAGCGCCTGCTCAATTTCAACATGTCGAGGACTCGGTGGATAAAACACCAAACCAATAGCATCTACACCCAAACGAGCTGCAAAGACCGCATCCTCAACCCGAGTAAAGCCGCAGATTTTAACGCGAGTACGCATAATTACACATCAGTAAAGGGCAAAAATCAGCCCTGTAGAATAACACAAAAGCACGAAATTAGCGCTTTGAAGTCCACCTGAAATAACAACAATTACAAGTAACTTACTGCTGTCACTATTTCGCTGCCGCCGGTTTTTGGCTATGTGTATGTACCTTTCCATCGGCATGTACATGCGTATGCACATGTTCATTGCTATTTGTCGCGTCATGCTCCGGCGCTTGCTTGATTTCATCGCCGTGTGGCGGCTCTTGAGTACTCACATCGCTTGGCTTTGGCTCAATAACTACAATATCAGCATGTCCTTGACCATCTTCGTGACTATGACTGTGATCTGCATCATGACTATGTGTATCACTACCGCCATGAACATGATCATCTGTCGACACAGGCGCAACCTCGACAGCAACCCCATATTTATAAACCATCAGTCCGCCCAAATCAGCACCTAAAACCAGTAACACCACCAGCAACGCAGACAGCATCAAAAATACGACACCACCGGCAGATGTTCTGATACGCCAAACAGACAATAGCGTAGCCAACCCTAAGATAAACAGGCCAATATGCTCGTGGCGCTCCATAATTTCATGGACATTTCCGCCATGAGGTACCGAGCTGGCAGCAAGAACGCCTGCGCCAACTGTAAAAAGTGCAGATACGGTACCCAGATACAATAACCAGCTAGCGACACTACGAATATTGCTGTTATTTGCCAGCTTTCCTACCAAATCGAGTAAAAAAAACGTCGATAAAAATGCAATTGGAAAATGCACCAACAGCGGATGAATATTGTTCAAACTGGCAACTCCGGGTAGCAAAGCAGCGAAAATCTCCGGCCCGCCTTTACCAACCAAGCCTTCAATAAAAGCCAGTAACCCAGCAACTATTTCAGCGACGCCGCCATGATCAGCCCCACCGTGAATTTGAAAAGTTAAAAAGTTATTCATACCCAAGCCATTAATAGTTATAAGTTTTTATAATTCATTATTTTGCTAGCCACAGTCATTAATTTGGCCAGAAAATTTACTATACCACTGTTTTTTAGAATTTATTTTGCACAGCATTAGCTTGTTACAGTCAAGATTGACAGCCCAACTAACAAATGTTATCAATCATCCAACGCTGTTACAGGTTAATAGAGCGCGATACATCCACAGAGGGCTTAAACATGTCCAAAATAATCGACAAGCATTGCGACGATACTGACGCCGGTATTCGCTTTCATATCAGCTCAGCCAGAATGTCCATTAAGAAGCTCAGCTATATTGCGTTTCAACGTTACCTGGACCAAATGGAACGCTCCAGCTATCGCTGTCCGGTATGTAATTGGGGAGGATTGGGTAAATTATTGGTGCCGACTGAAGCTGATGACACCGATACATTCAGCCTAGATCACGATGCAGATACTTGGTACGCTTGCCCCAAATGCGAGGCTGAAATCGACATTGACCATCCCATTATGAGGCCAGTGGACTAAATGTTAGAGATCTATCGAATCTACAAATAATCCGCATGGTTTGAGCAGCTTATTCTTGCTGCTCAAACAGCATGTGAGACATTTTGTTAGCTTTAGTTTTCAGGTAATCCACATTGTCGTCATGCGCCTGAATTTCAACAGGAATACGTCCTGCGACATTAATACCAAGCCTTTTCAGCTCATCAATCTTTTTGGGATTATTGGTCATAAGCTTGATTGATTTAACTCCCAGACTTTCCAAAATCGATGCAGCAATACCGTACTCTCTCTCGTCAGCAAGATGGCCTAAATAAATGTTGGCATCGACAGTGTCCATACCCTGATCTTGCAAGTTATAAGCTTGCAGTTTTTTCAACAACCCAATACCGCGACCTTCCTGGCGTAAATAAATCAATACACCGCTTTCAGCCTGGCTTATCAAATGCAACGCTAAATCCAGTTGCTCTCCGCAATCGCAACGCCTCGATCCTAAAACATCCCCGGTAAAACATTCCGAATGAATACGCACCGGTACATTTTCTTTACCTGTCACCTCGCCTTTGACCATCGCGACATGTTCTTTATTGTCGAGACTATTGCTGTAGTAATGCAGGATAAATTCGCCATGCCGGGTGGGAATTGGAGTTTGTACCAAATCGCTGATATGTGCTTTCACGTAAGTGTCTAATCCAAAATGCTTATTTTATTCAGGTAAACGATCAAAACTTAAAATCGTTTTTAGATGGCGTTGGCTATTTTCTAGCCTCTATGAGCTTGATGATGTCACCGCTGTGTTTATCGATTCGCACCGAGTTAAAACCAGCGGCCTTAACGTTTTTAACGGTATTGCGATTGATGTTTGCCCCCACCAAACCAACCACCAACGGATTGATAAAGTTCATTAATTTGGCGATAAGCGGCCGCGAGCTTAACACATGCTCTAGCAATAACACCTGCCCGCCTGGCTTACAGACTCGATGCAATTCTCTTAAACCCTTCAAAGGCGCTGGCACCGAACAAAACACACAAGTGGCAACCACCGTATCGAAACTATTATCGGCATAACATAATGCTTGCACATCCATTTCAGCCAACTCGACAGACACCCCTTTGCGAGCACGATTGACTGAGGCTTGTTCGAGCATGGCCGGACTAAAATCAATCGCCGTAACTCTGGCGTCTTTCGGATAGTAATCAAAATTTTTACCCGTACCAACGCCGACCTCCAGAATGTGCGCCCCCTCTACTTTCGCCCACAAGCGCTTTCGCCAACTTTTAAACACCAAGCCTTCCATCATCGCCTCAATGCCGTCAAAGTAAGGAGCAAGCCGATCATAGCGTTTTTTAATACTGGCGCTGTCTGTTTTCATGAGCTTAAGGATACTGTATTAGGTGTGGCATATTACAGCGCCCACGTGACTTGCTTCAACCTCAAATAAAGTTTCGTTACAGCTGATTACCATCATTTAATATACTCAAAAGCTATCAACCCCTGTTTTATGCCATACTACGCGCCTTTTTTTAGACCTGACTTTTTAGATACTTGAGGAAATAATACATGACGGCACTGGTTGGCATCATCATGGGCTCCACATCTGACTGGGACACCATGCGCTTTGCCGCAGACACCTTAACGCAACTGGGCATTGCTCATGAAGTTGAAGTTGTTTCCGCGCACCGCACTCCCGACAAACTATTTCAGTACGCAGAAGCCGCGGAAGCTAAAGGCCTGGAAGTCATTATCGCCGGTGCCGGCGGCGCGGCGCATTTGCCGGGCATGACGGCAGCCAAAACAGCGGTGCCAGTATTAGGCGTACCCGTTCAATCAAAAGCGTTAAACGGCATGGATTCATTGTTATCAATCGTGCAAATGCCTGCCGGAATCCCTGTCGGCACACTGGCTATCGGCAAAGCCGGTGCCATTAATGCAGCCTTACTGGCAGCCGCCATCGTCAGCAACAAACACAGCCAATATCGCCCTGCTTTAAATGAATTCAGACAAAAACAGACCGATACAGTGCTAGCCAAACCAGATCCACGCATAGAAGAGGAAGAGTTATGAAAGTTGGCATTTTAGGCGCGGGGCAACTGGCTCGCATGATTGCCTTGGCGGGTTATCCGTTGGGAGTGGAGTTCATCTTTCTTGATCCTTCCGTCGATGCTTGCGCCAATAAACTAGGTGAGCACCTATTAGGCGACTACAACGATCCTGACTTGTTGGCACAATTGACCGAACGCGCTGATGTTGTTACCTACGAGTTTGAAAATGTACCCGCACAAACCGCCGAATTTCTGGCGACCCACACTCAAGTACATCCTGCGCCTAAGGCGTTGGCAGTATCTCAGGACCGGTTAGTTGAAAAAACTTTTTTTAACGACATTGGCATTCCTACCCCGGCTTATGCAGCAGTAAACAGCCTTGCCGATCTGGAACAAATCATGTCGGACATCGGTTATCCCGCCATCCTAAAAAGCCGCACCCAAGGTTACGACGGCAAAGGCCAATCAGTACTGAAATCGCCGGACGATTTGGCGGCAGCCTGGGAATTATTACAAGGTGTGCCAGCAATTGTTGAAGGCTTTGTGCCGTTCGACCGCGAAGTCTCTATTATCGCAGTGCGCAATGTCTCAGGCGCCATTGTGTTTTATCCATTATCCGAAAATGTCCATCGCGACGGCATCCTGCGAGTTGCCCAATGCTGCACCGACGACCCTATGCAAGCGCAAGCCGAAAGCTATGCGTCCCAACTATTAACAGAGCTGAATTATGTCGGCGTACTGGCTCTGGAGTTATTTGAAGTTAACAGCAAACTGATTGCCAATGAATTTGCCCCGCGCGTTCACAACTCAGGGCACTGGACAATTGAAGGCGCTCAAACCAGTCAATTCGAAAATCATTTACGTGCAATTCTGGACTTGCCTTTAGGCTCAACCGCCCCGGTGGGTAAAGCAGCCATGGTCAATTTTATCGGCGGCCTGCCGAGAACGGAAACCATCTTAGGCATCGATAATGCCCACTTACACCTTTACGACAAAGCCCCACGCAAAGGTCGTAAAGTTGCTCATGCAACGATTTGTGCGGACACTGATAAACAGTTAGCGAGCCTAATAGACCAGCTGAGCGCAATCGCCGACCAAGTGGATGATTCTTAAGATCTACAGCAACCCATGCTCAGCAAACGAGTACGGCTGGCCATCGCCGATAATAAAATGATCGAGTACCCGAATATCAAATAACGCCAGAGCTTGTTTGAGTTTATCGGTGATGTGCCGGTCGGCTTGACTGGGTTCGGCGATGCCTGACGGATGGTTATGGGCGAAGATGACTGCAGCAGCATTATGCTGCAGGGCTTTTTTGACGACTTCTCTTGGATAAACACTGGCGCCGTCAATGGTGCCGCGAAAAAGCTCATCGAGTTGTATCACCCGGTGCTGGTTGTCCAAAAATAAACAGGCGAAGACTTCATAACTGTATCCACGCAGTTGAGCACTAAGGTAGGCGCGAGTAATTTCAGGGCTGGTTAAAGCATTGCCGCGCTGTAAGACTTCTTTAAAATGCCGCCTGGCCATTTCCAATACAGCTTGAAGCTGAGTGTATTTAGCATCGCCTAAGCCGTTAGCTTGGCAAAAACGCTGCCGATCCGCATCCAACATGGATTTTAATGAACCAAAGTCAGCAAGTAAGTCGCGCGCTAAATCCACGGCCGATTTGCCAGGCGTGCCGGTACGCAAAAAAATGGCCAGCAACTCCGCATCAGTTAACGCTGCCGGTCCTCGGAGCAACAACTTTTCTCTGGGGCGGTCTTCAGCCGCCCAGTCTTTAATCCCCATCTGCTTCCCCTCTTAGCGCGTTGGTTAAAACTAAAGCGTAGAAGAAATGCCCTATCCTTGCCATAATAGCCAGTCTTTTTGTACACACTGGGCCCATTTTATAAATGGTTATAAATAAGCACATTCTATTGGCTGTAAGCGGCGGTATTGCTGCGTATAAATCGGCTGAACTGGTCAGATTGCTACGAAAAAATGGGGCTGAAGTGCGAGTAGTAATGACACAAGCGGCGACCCAATTTGTTAGCACACTTACATTTCAAGCTTTATCAGGGCACGCTGTGCATACTGATATATTAAACGCCGAAGCCGAGCATGCGATGGACCATATTAGTCTGGCACGTTGGGCGGATGCCCTACTTATAGCGCCAGCTAGCGCCAACACTATTGCCAAATGCAGCCAAGGACTAGCCGATGATTTGCTATCCACGCTCTACCTTGCGGCAACTTGTCCGGTTTATGTTGCGCCGGCAATGAATCAAGCCATGTGGCATCATCCGGCTACCCAGGAAAACATAGCCAAACTAAAAAACCACGGTGTCATCGTCATCGGCCCTGAACCTGGCGAACAGGCCTGCGGAGAAACCGGTCTGGGCAGAATGTCCGAGCCTGCTATGATTTGTGAGCAGATTTTAGCCCCGAGCAACCCTCAGCATTTACGAGGGATAAACGTATTAATAAGCGCAGGCCCGACTCGCGAGCCACTGGATCCGGTACGTTATCTCACCAATCGAAGCTCAGGAAAAATGGGTTATGCCTTGGCCAATGCGGCGCTGCAAGCTGGCGCCAACGTTACTTTGGTAAGTGGACCGGTATCGCTGCCTGTACCTGCAGGTGTTGATCTGGTAAAAGTAGACACTGCAGCTCAAATGTTTCAAGCGATAATATCTCACGCTGAAGCACATGCTATTTATATCGGTACGGCTGCAGTGGCCGATTACACGCCCATCGAAGTGCAGCCGGAAAAAATCAAAAAGCATGACCTTGAAATCAGCATCCGTTTAAAAAAGACTGAAGATATTTTGGCCGCCGTTGCCAAATTGCCGCAGCGCCCTTTCACCGTTGGCTTTGCCGCCGAAACAGAAAATTTAGAGACCAATGCTATCGGCAAATTGACTAATAAAAACCTGGATATGATTGCCGCCAATTGGGTAGGGCATAATGCACAACATGGCGGCTTCGATAGCGAAGTTAACGCACTGCAATTATTTTGGAAAAGCGGACAAAAAAACCTAGCACTAGCCGATAAACGGCTATTAGCAAAACAACTGATTGATGTCATCGCAGAGAGATTTAATGAAAAAAATACAGCTTAAAGTGTTGGATAAGCGCATTGGCACCGAGTTTCCACTGCCGGATTATGCAACTGCCGGTGCTGCTGGCCTGGATTTGCGGGCCTGTTTAGATGCAGCGGTAGAATTACAACCCGGCGAGACTTTATTGGTACCCACAGGATTAGCTATTCATATTGCCGATCATCAACTGGCGGCGGTACTACTGCCTCGTTCGGGATTAGGCCACAAGCACGGCATCGTGCTGGGCAACTTGGTTGGGCTGATTGATTCAGACTATCAGGGCCAAGTATTTGTCTCCGTATGGAATCGCGGCAACACAGCCTTCACCATTCAAATCGGCGAGCGAATTGCGCAAATGGTGTTCGTGCCGGTGGTACAAGTTGAGTTTGAGCAAGTCAGCGAATTTGATGAAAGCCTGCGCGGCACCGGCGGTTTTGGCCACACCGGACGCCACTAAATCTACTATAAGGCACACACTATGACGCGTATCTTTGCTTTTCTATCGGGTATTGCTGTTCTGATGATTCTAATTGTCGGCGCGGGTATTTATTGGTTATCTTCCTCCGATGTCAGTCAAGCAAGACGTGATGCGGCAAACTCAGTCACCAAAGCCATTGCCTTGAGTCTTTCGGCTCAAATAGAACTACGCAATAAAACCTTGGACAAAATGGCGCAAGATCCAGAAGTTTTAGCAGCCGTTTCCAGTGCCAATCCGGCTTTACTCGCCTCGGTAGCAGCAAAACTTGATCAGCATTTTCCCGATGTTTTAAAGATAAGACTGTTACTACCCGGCGTCAGCGAGTTAGATGAAAAAAGCCTACCGCGCATGGGCTATGCTGATTTGGATATGGTCAGGCAAACCTTTAGCAAACAACAACCTGCTGCCATACAAGGCGATGAGGGCACGGACCGACACTTAGCCATAGCCAGACAAATTAAACAAAACAATCAAGTCGTCGGCGTCGTACTGGCCAGCCTTCGCTATGACTTTATTACGCAAATATTGCAAGCCGCTAATACCGATGCTGGGTATTTAGAATTAAAACAAGCCAAGCTGGCGTTAGGAAGCAGCGGCAATCAAGCCCAGCAGTCCGATTTAATCCAACTGGCCGTACCCAATACCGACTGGGAGCTGCACTACAGCTATACCGAGAGCGGCAGTGTCGGCGATCTAGTCGCTATTTTAGGTATTATTTTTATTCCCAGCTTATTAGCTGTACTGGCTTTTTTTGCAGGGCATAGGAAGATTTCTGAATTACTGGAAGATGACTTAAGTAGCGTGCTTAAAGCATTTAAGGACATGATGAGCAACAAGCTACAAGGCAATTATCCTGTACGCCTCAATGAAATGAATGCGGTTATTTCAACCTTGGTGCAATTCAAACGGGTATTGGACCACGACGAAAACGACACGTCCTTTTTAGTCAACGAAAGCGACGATGATGATTTAGAGCTTTCAGGATTTTTTGATCAGCCTGACGACGTTTCATTTAGCAACCAACCCAGCAGTAACAATTACCATGTGTCAGAGTCCGACTTAGATCACAACGAAGCTCTTGAATTAACAACTACCGACCCTGTTGTTACGACTGGTCGTAGCTCAGGCATTTACAGAGCTTATGATATTCGCGGTATTGTTGGTCACACCTTAACTAAAGAAATTGTTTATGACATCGGCCGCGCCTTGGGTACCTCTGCCAGAGAGCACGGCTGTAAAACCATGGTAGTCGGTAGAGATGGCAGAACATCCAGCCCAACATTTGCAGATTCGTTAGCCAAGGGCATTGCATCAGTGGGCTGTAATGTCCTGGATATTGGCATGGTACCTACGCCAGTGTTGTATTTTGTGACACAACATAGCGAAGGGCGTTCTGGCGTAATGGTCACTGGCAGTCATAATCCGGCCGAATACAATGGACTTAAGATGGTCATCAATGGCGAAACTTTGGCCGGAGATCGCATCCAACAGCTTAAGCAGTGCATTGATCGACAAGCCTTTGCCGACGGCGGCCATGGCAACATTGACCATAACAGTCGCATCGTAAATGAATACATCGGCACCATCTCCGAAGATGTCCACATCGATCGCCCTATGCTGGTGGTGCTGGATTGTGGCAATGGCGTTGCCGGCGAGTTGGGCCCGGTATTATTAAGAACGCTGGGCTGCGAAGTGGTAGAGCTATTTTGTGAGGTCGACGGTAGCTTCCCGAATCATCATCCCGACCCTAGCAGACCGGAAAATCTGGCTGAATTAATCAGTGCAGTAAAACACTACAACGCCGATATTGGACTTGCCTTTGACGGCGATGGCGATCGTTTAGGAGTAGTTGATTCACATGGCAAAATTATTTGGCCTGATCGACAAATGATGCTATTTGCCAAAGATGTACTTGCCGGCAAACCAGGGTCAGAAATCATTTTTGATGTCAAATGCTCCCGCCATTTGCCTGAACAAATCAAAAAATTCGGCGGCAGGCCTTTAATGTGGAAAACCGGGCATTCCTTTATGAAAGCCAAAATCAAAGAAACCGGGGCTAAATTGGCCGGTGAAATGAGTGGCCATATTTTCTTTAATGACCGCTGGTTTGGCTTCGATGATGCTTTATATGCTGCAGCACGCCTAGTCGAGATTTTGTCCCGCGACACTCGCAACAGTGCTGATATTTTTGCCGGTTTCCCAGACAGCATTAATACCCCGGAACTAACGGTGTTACTCACTGAAGGCGAAAACTTTAAATTTATAGAAAACATGTTCGCCAAAGCCCATTTTAGTGATGGCAAGATTACCAACATCGATGGCATGCGGGTCGACTTTGCTAATGGCTGGGGCTTGGTCAGAGCTTCAAACACAACACCATCACTGGTCATGCGTTTTGAAGCTGATTCCAACGAGGCCATGCAAGACATACAAAATCAATTCAGGCAATTGATGAAACAAATCAAACCAAATATTAACTTACCTTTTTAATTCCAACATTAATCAACAATGCAAAAACGAACCGCTCACCAAATAGCAGATGTATTGATTGAGGCATTGCCCTACATCCAACGCTTCAAAGACAAAACCATCGTCGTCAAATTTGGCGGCAATGCCATGGTCGACGAAGCCCTGAAACACAGTTTCGCCCGAGACATTGTGTTGATGAAGCTGGTCGGTTTAAATCCGATTGTCGTTCATGGCGGAGGCCCGCAAATTGGTCAATTACTGGCTAAATTGGGTAAAACCACCGGCTTTATCGATGGCATGCGCATCACTGACAGCGAAACCATGGATGTCGTAGAAATGGTGTTGGGCGGCTTGGTTAACAAAGAGATTGTTAACTTAATCAACATGCATGGCGGCAAAGCGGTGGGCTTAACCGGAAAAGACGGCGACTTTATTCGCGCTAGAAAGCTGCTACTCGACAGTCGTGATGCGGGGCTCTCGCCAGAAACTCAAGCCCCCGAAATCATCGATCTTGGTCATGTCGGTGAAGTTGCCAGTATCGACCCCGCGGTATTGAACATGCTCGGCAACAGCGACTTTATTCCGGTAATTGCGCCGATTGGCGTTGGCGAGGATGGTCATTCTTATAACATCAATGCCGATTTGGTAGCGGGTAAAGTCGCAGAAGTACTGAAAGCTGAAAAACTGATTTTATTAACCAATACCGCAGGCATTTTGGATAAACAGCAGCAATTGCTCACCGGCCTGACACTAAAAGATATTGATGATCTGATTGCAGACGGCACGATTGCCGGCGGCATGATTCCAAAAACGCGCTGTGCAACTGATGCTTTAAAGGGTGGTGTCAACAGCGTACATATTATTGATGGCCGCGTAGAGCATGCGGTGTTACTGGAATTGTTTACCGATCAAGGCGTCGGTACACTACTGTTGAGCCGCCCGCGATAAGGCATCATTCACATAAGGTCTAAACGCAGACCTTATGTCCTTAATTCTCTGACTGGCACACAACTCTTTACCAGGCAGCGAATCACGGCAACGAATATCAAGAAACAACTGATATTCATCGTCATTTACAGGGATTTTTGACAACGACAAGCTAAGGTCGGTATCTATTGCCGGTGGCCGGTTCATGATGAGTTTATCGTTAAAAACATCGGGAGCAGTGGTGGAGTGAAACTCGACAAACGCCCGGGCAATTTCCCACGCCTTATTACATTGCCGGTCGTTTTCACAATAAAACAGCCCCAACTCGTTAGCTTCTTTAATGCTGGCAAGCCTGTTTTTTGATTCCGGATTATTGGACTGTGTCAAAAACAAAAACCGCTCAACATCGGCATCATATTCCTTTTGAACTTGTGCTTGTTTAAGCGTGTGGTCACTGACCGCTACTCGCGACTGTTGAATTTGTTGCTGCGTCGAATTGATGTGTACTAACAATTCTTCCGGCACTTTCTGACCATTACGTTCAAAAGCTGCGGCCTTTTTTTGTTGCTCTTCAAGCTGCTGAATAAGACGATTTAGATCGCCTTCCAAGGCTTTCTTTTGCGTCTCAAACGAGTGCATTTTTACCTCAATATCGGCAATCAAATCTTCCTTGGAGCGATACGTAGAGAGTAAAACCGTATCGTGGATTTTTTGCCGCTGGATAAGCTTATCTTGAGCTTTACGTAACTCTGCCAGCCTTGCTTCAAACTCTTGCTGCTCTTTAGTTTTTGCTTTTTCAGTACTTTCAACGACCCGACCAGACTTACTCAATACATCTCGACGATGCTGGGTTTGGTCTGGCGGCACTTGATCTGAAAAATAGGTATTGCCGTTTTCATCAACCCACCGATACAATTTTTTTGCCAACGCTGCCTGACTGCCAAGTCCTAAAAGCAGGCAGAGTAAAAGCGGTTTCACTAAAAAATTGCGTTGCTGCATCAGTTAAATACTCAATGAAATATCAGTGTTGTGCATATTGTAGCGATAGTATCAATATATTGATATTGATGAGTTTTCAGTGCTTTCGACCCAAAGCCCGAAAATTTTTAGAGCGCTTCTTATAACGAAAAGCCAAATTGCAAAGGTGCCGGGAGTGTCGGCAGTTTTTGTGGTGCTGAAACAGCCACTCTTTTTTCTCGGCCTGAATCCCCTGATAACAACTTACAGGCCGATGGGCTTACTCCAAATTCGCCAGCGATAAACTTAAGCACATGCTGATTAGCTTTGCCATCTATAGGCGGCGCTTTAATGCGTAACTTTAAGCGCTCCCCATGCAACCCACACCATTCATCTTTACTGGCTTTGGGTTGAATATGGAGACTCAGCACCAACACTTTCTCGTCGTAGATATACCAATTCATTCAGGATTAGCTAATCAAACTCGCCAATTGATGTAAAGGCGGCAACAGCACCATTTTCGCCAACTGCAACAACATCAACACCGCTAACGGCGACAAATCAATACCGCCCAGATCCGGAATGATTTTACGGCAGGTGTTTAATAGTGGTTCAGTCAAGCTAACCAAAATTGACGATGCCGCATGAAAGCTGCCGGGATTGATCCAGCTAAGTATCGCTCTGGCAAAAACTGCGTAAATAAACACATTGATCAGCAGCTCAATCAATTGAGTGATTGATGAAATAGCCAACGCACCAATGCCCACAGATGCGCCTATAAGCAACCGTATGGATAAATCGTCCAGCATCTGAATTGCTAACATCAACACCAGCGACGACGTATCAATTTTGCCAATCGCAGGTATAAACCGGCGCAGTAACTTCAGCGGTGGATGCGTTACTTTCACCAGAAATTGCGAGATGGGATTATAAAAATCCGCACGTGACCACTGCAGTAAAAAGCGCAGCATTACTGCCAAAATATACAGAGAAATAACAGTATCAATGATGAAAATGACTGGATCAGTCATGTAGGATGAGCCCATTATAAAGTCTCCGCTTGTTTGGACATTTCAATAGAGCGATCTCTCGCTGCGTGTAAAGCTTTGGCTACCAACTCAGTAAATCCGCCTTGTTCGAAGATTTCAATAGCGCGCTGTGTGGTGCCACCCGGTGAAGTGACCCGCTGCCGCAATTGTGCTGGAGACTCGCTTGATTCCAACGCAATTTTGGCCGCACCCAAGGCTGTTTGTTGTACCAACAAACGTGCCGTTTGTTCAGTCAAGCCTAATTGCACTGCGGCGTTTTCCATCGCTTCCATCAACAAGAAGAAGTAAGCCGGACCGCTACCGGATACCGCGGTCACTGCATCCAATTCACTTTCTTGCTCGACCCATAAAGCAAGGCCAACAGCCCGCAAGATATTTTCGGCAAGATCGCGTTGCTCTGTCGTCACCTGATCATTGGCATGCAAAGCAGTTGCGCCCGTCAACACCAATGCAGGTGTATTGGGCATGCAACGCACAATGGCGACATCGTTGCCTAGCCAGCGAGTCAGACTGTTTTGACTAATACCGGCAGCAATAGATACCACCAAAGACTGTTTTTGCTGAATTAACGGTGCTATGTGCTTAGCAACATCAGCCAAATTCTGCGGTTTAACTGCTAATACCACGACATCAACGGCGTTTACCAACTCGTCATTATTGACGGTACTATTAATACCCAAATTTTCAGACAGCGCCGATACCACATCGGCATTTATATCCGATACCCAAAGCGAATGTGCCGCATGACCACTGACAATTAGGCCATTGATCAAACTTGACGCCATGTTGCCACCGCCAATAAAACCTATTTTCTTTATTTTCATGAGTCCACTGTGTAATGGTTGAATGATTTATACATTTTAACCTATATGGTGACCAAGCCATAAAACACAAGGCAAATGGCTGCAACAAGCTGTGCTACAGTAGCGCCGTTAACAAAATCGACGCCTATGATTGATACCATTTATATTGAAGAAAACATCCGACAACACCCCAGAGTTCTCGAAATTCTGGCTCGATTCCCAAATGCAAGACAGATTTACTGCGGACGTTATGGCGAAGTATTCAACCCTAAAGCACAAAATTTTCGCCTGCAAAAACAACAGCCCGCGTTAATTTTGGCGGAAAAATATCGCCACTTCGCATTACCTGCCCCAAGCGGCTACGGCATTGGTGCCACCAACAATTACTATTTTTCGCACATGCTTAACTGCCTGTACGACTGCCGGTATTGTTTTTTACAAGGCATGTATCAATCTGCCCATTATGTGTTGTTCGTCAACTACGAAGATTTCCAAACTGAAATCAAACAGTTGTGCGAGCAAACACCCAATGAACCCGTGCATTTTTTCTCCGGCTACGATTGCGATAGCCTGGCCTTGGAGCCAGTCACGCATTTTGCGCAAAGCTTTTTACCGTTTTTTGCCGAACAGCCCAACGCTTGGGTAGAATTGCGCACTAAAAGCACACAAATCCGCAGCTTGCTGGATATTACCCCACTTCCCCGTTGCATCGTCGCTTTCAGCCTGTCTCCTGAGGATCTTGCGCAAAAACTCGAACACAAAGCCCCGCCCCTGGCTCGCCGCTTAGAAGCTATGGCTAAATTACAGGCACAAGGCTGGCAGATTGGTCTGCGTTTTGATCCTTTGCTTTATCAAACCGGTTTTCAACAAACTTACCGGGAGTTTTTTGAACAGGTATTTGCGGTTATTGATCCGGCTAAATTACATTCGGTAAGCTTGGGTACCTTTCGTTTGCCGGAAAATTATTTCAAAAAAATGCACAAGCTGTACCCGGAAGAAAAGCTGTTTGCAGGTCCAATGACCAATCAAAAAGGCATGATGTCCTATCCGCAAACATTAGAACGCGATCTAATGGACTATTGCACCGAACAATTATTACGCTACATTCCAGCACCCACATTGTTCCCATGCACACTGTAAAACGAACGATATTAGTCACCGGCGCCAGTTCCGGCATCGGCCGCGCGATTGCCAGACAACTATTGCAACTCGGCCATCATGTATTGGGGGTATCTCGCGATGTCAGCAAATTTACCAAGTCGCTAAGCAACTTCAGCCCGATACAACTGGATTTGTCCGCACTCGACCAGTTACCCAAACAACTCAAACAACTGCAAAGCGACTTTCCAAATATCGATGCAGTGGTATTTTCTGCCGGTATCGGCCAGTTTGGCGGTTTGGAGGAATTTTCTTACCCGCAAATTGAACAACTACTCACCATCAACTTTACCAGTTCGGCATTTATAACCCGCGCCTTGCTACCCGCGTTAAAACGCAAAGCCCACAGCGATTTAATTTTCATCGGCTCAGAAGCCGCACTCAAAGGCAGCCGAAAAGGTGCGCTGTATTGCGCCAGCAAATTTGCCGTGCGCGGCTTTACCCAAGCGCTACGGGAAGAATGCGCTAAAAGTAACGTTCGGGTGTGTTTAATCAATCCCGGCATGGTGAAAACGCCGTTTTTTGATGACTTGGGATTTGAGCCGGGTGACGATGAAAGCCAGTTTATTCTGCCGGAAGATGTGGCCGAGGCGGTGTGCTATGTACTCAGCAGTCGGCCGAAAATCGTCATTGACGAGATTAATTTAAGTCCGTTGAATAGAGTTGTGAAGTTTAAAAAAAAGTTGATTTAAAGATTGTCAGCAGAACTGAATTCAAACTGACTGAAAATTAGAAAATGCCATTCAGTGGCTTGTTCCACTGCAATTCGTATAATATTTGTCAAATTCTTTTTGGATATTTGGGTTATAAAAAGTTTTCTTTCCACCATTTGGATTTTTTGGATTAAGAAGCCTTTCATACGCAAATTTTTTATCTTTTTCTAGCTTCTTTCTTATCTTGTGATACGCAGCATTCATTTTAAAGTCAGAATAGCGTTTTGATAGGCGCGTACTTAGAACATCGTAATCCCAGGGGTACTTATCTGTGAAATCCTCTTCTAATAAAAATACAGTTGTAGCATTTGGATCATTGGAAATTTGAATTGGCATACCAGAGGTGCTTTTCACTTTTTGAAACTTTACGTCAATTCTAAGTGTTAAGTTGTAGTCTCCTATATTCTCACTCCCATCGTAAGGTTCCTCAGACTTTTTTATATATTCTAAAACTTTCTTTTCACTGGAATTAAGAGAAATACCAGGTGCTTCACTAAAGTTTCTGAAGAATGAGAGCGGCATTAAATAAAAATTGTATCCAGATAAGACATCGCCAAACCAAGCAGACACTAAATGAAGGTAATTCTGAAGCGAGGCACTGCCAAGTTCTTGTATTTTCAAAGATAGTAGCAAGTCGTCATTTACAAAGTGTATCGAGTTATCTCTGATTTCAGTAAGTGCAATAATGTTATCGTTTACCGCTCTTTCGATTTTAACGCCATATTCTTCGTTAACAATTCGATAGGCTTCAAATAAGTTTATAGACATTGGATTGCCTGACCTATTCTTCTTTGGCCGTTTTACGGGCGATTTTTTCCCCGTCTTGAGAGTTTTGTGTTCCATTGCATACAGTGAAGCCAGCTTGTTACTTGCCAAATTCAGCACTTTTGCTTTAAATAATAGTTCCCACGAATTAATACAAAGAACAGAAAATGTTTCTTCACGGTATTTAAAGTCAGGTTTATTGTAGATTTCTATCGCTGAAAGCATTGCAGCAACAGATTTTTCCAACATTAATCTAGATCGAGACTTCATGCGGTTCCTTTGTGGAGGTTAAGAGGTAATTAGGTGCTTTCTGTGTAGCATCCTTGATCAATTTAGTCTAGCCAATAGATTAAGCTCGTGAGGGTTAGCACGTTTTTTTGGCCCACCCGGAATTAAAGCTATTGTCTTTACATGGCGGGCAATATAGTGTTTTTGAAATTCAAACAATTAGGAATCCCATGAAACCTTCTACAGCACTTGATTTGAATCGCAACGCTGTGCGTGAAGTGGTAAGCCGTTTCCATACTTCCAACCCTCGTGTGTTTGGTTCTGTCCTACATGGAGACGACCGGGACGGCAGCGATCTTGATTTGCTGGTAGATGCTTTGCCGGGCGCCACTTTGTTTGATCTTGGCGGTTTGCAAATCGAACTGGAAGAACTGCTTGGCGTCACAGTTGATTTGCTGACGCCTGGTGACATTCCAAAAAAGTTTCGCGATCAAGTCCTTGCCGAAGCCAGACCGGTATGACTGGAAATCGCCTGCCAGACTACCTTGATCACATGCTCGAGGCCGTGCAACTGGCATGGAGCTATGTCGAGGGCTTGGATAAAGAGGTGGAGCTTGTCGAAGGATTTAATCAGTGCTTCCCTAGTTGTAGCTTCTTGATTTCATGATCGTCATTTTTCATTCTGATCCGGATTTAAAAGAGGTTTAATGTCGCGGACGCGGATAACCTCAATCCCTGCTTGAAAAGGTCTGTAAAAGATCAAATAGTCATCGACTGGAAACTTGTAAAGACCATGATATTCCGGACGCTGCACGCCCATCAACGGAAAGTCGGCCAAACGCTGGCAATTTTGTTTGAGGATGTTCATGTATTGGGAAGCGGCTTTCGGTTTATCCAGTGCAATAAAATCACGAATGGCTTTCAAGTCATTCCTGGCTAAAGGCGTAAATCGCGCTATTCCCATCGCTTAAATATCCTTAAATTAAATCGTGAAAAACCGTTTCACTGTCCAGGAATTGCCCTTGGTCGGCTTGTTTGATGCCTTCCATCAGGTCGTTTTGCAAGGCTTGTAATTTCAGTTTTTGGTAAGCCTCGTATTCTGTATCAGAAATCAGTACGGCAACGGCACGGCCATTCTTTTCGATGGTCACGGGTGTCCGTTGGGCTTTATCCAGCAATGCGCCGAAACGGGTCTTAGCTTCTGTGGAAGGAATAGTGATCATGATTTTTTCCAGTAATGGTTAAAATGAACAATTTAATCATTATGATCATCAACTGAATGATCATCAACTGAAAGTTCAGCAACAAAATACGGCGGTCAGTTTAAGTATTTTCAAATAGCGATAAAGCCGCGATCTGTTGACATTCAAAGAAAAAAGTGGTCAGCCCTGAATACGTAAGCGGACCAATGTTGTAATGCAGTTGTCTTCAATGATTACGTCTTGTGCAGTTATATTCGGCCATATATTAACGCGTCATATATTTTGATAATGCCATGCCATCTGCGGTTTGGATAATAATTAAGATTTATTTTTCCCGGAAATATGGCCAAGGCAGTATCCTATATACTCACAAGCCGGTTCCTCATGGTCATTGCCAAAATCAATTTAAGTCCCTTAAACAAAGTCGTGAAATTCAAAAAATGCTGACGCGTATCATCGTCCGGTCTGCTTATTTCCTGAAAAATGCCAAACGCTATCAAAGCACCAAGCGGTTTTTCTATGATTTGCTGGAAAACACTAACAGCCAGATTAAACGCCGCTTTGATGTGTTTATGATTACGTTGGTATTACTTAGCGTTGCTCAGCTGATTTACGAGGTAGACCACAATCCCGATGCCTTAGGCTTTTGGTTTGACCAAGCTGTAGTAGGTATATTTATTTTGGAATACCTGCTGCGCGGCTGGATTTATAGCGACGGCCACAAGATCATCCTTGAGCATTACGAACGGGCAGAATACCTAAACAGCCCTTTTCAACCGGGGCACGCGTTGTGGCAGGCGTTCACAGAAAAAGCACATTACTTAATCACGCCCATGGCAATCATCGATTTACTGGCCATTTTGCCCAGTTATCGGCCATTACGCGTGCTGCGTGTGTTGCTGGTTTTTCGGCTGTTCAAGTTATTTCGTTACTTTAGCAGCATCAAACTGTTTGCCAATATTCTCGCCAGTAAACGCTTTGAGTTATCGACCCTGAGTGTTTTTTTAGGGTTTATTATCTTCATAGGCACCGTTGATTTTTACTTATTTGAAAACATCCACGATGGCGGTCAGGTCAATAGCTTATTTGATGCACTGTATTGGGCCATAGTGACCGTAGCTACCGTCGGCTATGGCGATATCACCCCCATTACATTTGGTGGCCGAATCGTGGCAATGGCGCTGATTTTAAGTGGCGTTGGCGTGTTGTCCTTTTTTATCTCCATCATTGTGACCGCATTCAACGAAGAAATTCAGGAGTTACAAGAAAATACCGTTTACGCGGAATTAAATCGCTATAAACGCTTTGTAATTATTTGCGGATTTGGCAGGGTCGGACAGCATATTGCCAAGCAATTGCGTAAAGATCGCCAGCATTTTGTCGTTTTGGACATCAATGAAGACCATGTTCTTAAAGCTAAACAACTGGGCTATCTGGTTATTCATGCAGACGCTAGTAAAAACGACGTGTTAAAAAACGCCCGCATCAATAACGGTGCCTCAGCAGTGTTATGTGTTACCGGCGATGACGTTACCAATGTGTACATTGCCCTAACCAGTCGGCATTTAAATAAAGACATTCAAATTATTTCCCGGGCTAATGGTCAGGAAAATGTAAAAAAAATGTATCAAGCGGGTGCCAATAACGTCATTCAACCCTTTGAAATGGCTGGCATGCTGGTGGCCGAATACATTGGTCAACCGACCGCTTTCGAGGCTATCTTGGGCATTCTCCATGAAGAAAGCCATATTTTGATGGAAGCGTTGCCTGTACACACGGGTTCATTTATAGACGGCAAAACCATTAACGAAATTGACTTTAAAGTGCGTAAGCTACTGCTGCTGGGTATTATCAGTGCGCATCCGCCTATTTCAAAAGAACACAAAGCGAGCTACCCGCTGAAGAATCAACATTTTTACTTTAATCCCGAACAGTATTTCCAATTACGCGACGGCGACTTGCTGGTGGTGTTGGGCAGAACGCACAGCCTCACACATTTTCGCAATGAATTGGCACATAGTCGCCCGCACCAGAGAGCCAAACAATGAAAAGAATTGCTGTGTTTGGCTATGGTTTGATGTCTTTGGAAGTAATGGGCAGGTTAAATCATCATCAATGCAGCCTGTTATTCATTGCCGAAAATGAAGCGGAAGCTGCGCTAGTTACCGATCGCGGTTTTGAAGTCAGTATCATAGATTTTCGTAATGATGATGAGCTTAGATCGGTGGGTATCGGTGATGCAGTTGATTCTATCTTCTGTTTTTATCCCACCGATGCGGACAATGTGTTTTTAACCATTTCTGCCCGAGCTATTGATAAAAATCTAACGATTATCGCGATTGTCGACGAACCGGAATCTGCTGAAAAACTCTTGGCGGCAGGGGCGAATAAAATTATCGACCCTTACGAAATTTGCGGCCGTAAAACCTACGACATGCTGACCAAACCGGATATTACCAATATCATGGATAATGCCGTCTTTGGGCGCCACGATTTGAACATGGCGCAAATAGAAATTCCTGTTGGGTCTCGTTTTGAAAACACCCAAACCAGCCATTTAAGACTCAATAACAAGCACGATATTATTTTGATTGGCGTGGTCGACAAAAATACCAGCCAATTGCACTTTGCCATTGGCGAAAAAGAACATACCTTAAGCGCCGGTGATGTCCTGGTTGTTATGGGCCCGACGCGAGAAATAAGACACTTTAAAGAAGAGGTTGATTATGTTGAAACTGATAAAATTTAACGCCAGAATCTGGTTTTTGTTGGGCTTTGCAGGCTGTGCTTTTCTGCTGGGGATGGGGGCGTATTTTCAATTTGTCGGTGGTCTTGATCCCTGTCCCTTATGTATTTCGCAGCGATTAGCTATTTTGGCAACCGGCATCGTGTTTTTAATCGCCGGACTGCACAATCCTGGCCCAATAGGCGTTAAACGCTATTCGCTGTTAGGAACGATCACTGCATTGTGCGGCGCGGCTATTTCTACCCGCCATGTTTGGCTGCAACACTTACCGCCCGACCAAGTACCTGAATGCGGCCCGGGTCTGGAATATGTTTTAGAAAATTTTCCTTTATCCGAAACTATTAAAATGATGCTGAGCGGTACCGGTGACTGTGCAAAAGTCGACTGGACCTTGTTTGGCTTCAGCATGCCTGCCTGGACCTTATTGGCCTTTCTAATGCTGGCAACCTTGAGCTTATTACAACGCTGGAACCTTGAAGAGAATTTGGATTAACTTATGCGCTTACTGAAAAACATATTACTGCCTTTACTACTATCAACCAGTGCCTTAACAGCGAACGCCGCCGATGACTTTGACGGTTTAAAACAGGCAATTGCCGGTAAACACCGGGCCGCAGAAAGCAAAGCGCGCGATAAATATCGCCATCCCGAGCAAACATTGGAGTTTTTTGAAGTCAAAAATGACCTGACTGTGGTTGAAATTTGGCCTGGCAACGGCTGGTATACAGAAATACTCGCTCCTTACTTAAAAACTAACGGTAAATTCATTGCGGCCCAATTTTCTCCTAATGCCGAATTGCCTTATCACAAAAACACCGCGCAAAAATATATCGACAAACTCAAATCCCAACCCAATCTATACGGCAAGGTCGAGTTATCGGTATTAGAGCCGCCGGAATACTTGCAAATCGGGCCTGATAACTCGGTAGATAGAATACTGACGTTTCGAAATGTGCATAATTGGATGAAAGATGACCAAGCAGCCGCGGTCTTTAAAGCGATGTTTACAGCCTTAAAACCAGGCGGCATTCTTGGCGTCGTTGAACACAGAAGCAACAACCTGAAACAAGAAGACCCAAAAGCCGCATCCGGTTACGTCAGTGAAGATTATGTCATTGCGCTGGCAAGAAACGCTGGTTTCGAATTTTTGGCTAAATCAGAAATCAACGCCAACAGCAAAGACACCAAAGATTACCCCGAAGGCGTCTGGGTACTGCCACCGGCACTAAGTGGTAAGGATAAAGACAGAAAAAAATACCTGTCCATTGGTGAAAGCGATCGGATGACCATCAAGTTCATCAAACCTACCGGCCTTAAAGCAGCCCTTTTCGG
This sequence comes from Methylococcaceae bacterium, assembly GCA_030693065.1. Taxonomy (GTDB): domain Bacteria; phylum Pseudomonadota; class Gammaproteobacteria; order Methylococcales; family Methylomonadaceae; genus JABFRC01. Next base: position 232,184 of record JAUYBL010000010.1, read on the forward strand.
TAACGGTTTGTCAAGGCTATAAACTGCAAATTTAGGCTTGACTTTAATAATTATCCACATTGTTTGCAGTGCCACTCTAAAGCCGACGACAAACCTGCAAACACTGTCATTTCTGTCAACCTATAATTCATAAGTTATTGATAATTATTGAACTTATCTTATTGTCGAAAATCTATACAATGTAACAAAACTGTAATAAAAACGGGCACTAAGGGGAATTTAAAAGTGCTTATCCACAGAGTTATCCACAGCTTCTGTGGGTAACTTAAATAGTCTTTGCCTGATAGCTACTTAGCGACAATTCGTTAAAATTTACTCAAACATTATGGCTAAGTTGCAAAGTGAAAATTCAATTTTACGAATAGCCCTGCCAATTCCAATTTACCGTTTATTTGACTACCTGGCGCCGACAAATATCGATGTCAGTCAACTCAAAGCTGGCTGCCGAATAGAAGTCCCATTTGGCAAACACACAAAATGCGGCTTTTTAGTCGAATGTGTCTCGCACAGCGACATTAATAGCGATAAATTAAAACAGGCCAAGCGCATCGTAGACGACGCGCCGTTGTTATCAAGCAAAGACCTAAAACTGCTGCATTGGGCGAGTCAGTATTATCACCATCCCTTAGGCGATGTGATTAGTGCCGCCTTTCCGGTTGCCTTGCGTCAGGGTAAAGCGGCGATATTGCGCACAGAAAAACGCTATGCGTTGACCGAGCAGGGGAAAACAATCGACAGCACGCAATTAAAACGCTCCCCCAAGCAGCAAAGTGTGTTGGCAAAGTTTCAACAGCATCCGCAAGGCTTAACTGAAAGTGAGCTATCCGCCTGGAACGATAACTGGAAGGCTTCTGTAAAACAGTTATTGGAAAAACAGTTATTACAGTTAACGACTGATTTCATACCGACTGTTACAGATAAAGTAATCGGCGAAGCTAATCTACACTGCAATCCGCCGCAACAAGCCGCCATTGACGCGGTCTGTGCCAGCTTGGGGCATTTTGCGGTGTTTTTACTGGAAGGCGTGACCGGCAGCGGCAAAACCGAAGTCTACATGCAGATTATTCAAGAGGTGTTGGCGCGCGGCCAGCAAGTATTAGTGCTTTTGCCGGAAATTACCTTAACGCCGCAATTGGAAGACCGTTTCAAACGCCGTTTTGCAATGCCCATCGCCATCTCGCATTCCAAGTTAACCGATAACCAACGGCAACAGGCTTGGCTCAGCATGCGCCAGGGTCAAGCCTCAATCTTGTTGGGCACCCGCTCCGCGTTGTTCACGCCGCTGAGAAAGCCGGGCCTGATCATTCTTGATGAAGAACACGACAGCTCGTTTAAACAACAAGAAGGCTTTCGTTTTTCTGCCCGCGATGTGGCGATCGTGCGCGGCAAGCTACTAAACATTCCGGTACTGCTCGGTTCAGCCACACCATCTTTAGAAAGCCTGCACAACGTCAACCAACAACGCTACCAATTACTGCACTTGCCGGAACGCGCAGGCAGCGCACAAGCGCCCAGCTTACAGTTATTGGACATCAGAAATAAGCGCATGCACGAAGGCATTTGCGAATCTTTGGTGAATGAAATACATAAAACCCTGGCCAAAAAAGAACAAGTGCTGCTGTTCCTTAATCGCCGCGGTTTTGCGCCGACGCTGATTTGCCATGGCTGCGGCTGGGTGGCACGTTGTCAGCGTTGCGATGCCAATTTAGTCATTCATTACGATGAACAAACACTGCGTTGCCATCATTGCGGCCAAGAACAGCGACTCATTAACAAATGCCCGGCCTGTAAAACCGGCGAATTGACCGCGTTAGGATTGGGTACGGAACGCATAGAAAAAGTGCTCGCCGAGCTATTCGCGGATAAAACCATCGTGCGTCTGGATCGGGATTCAACCCAACGCAAAGGCACACTGGAAAACTTCCTGGAGCAAATCAATCAAGGCGATGTCGACATTATTTTGGGCACGCAAATGTTGGCTAAAGGGCATCACTTCCCCAATGTCACGCTGGTTGCGATCCTTGATGTCGATAGCGGTCTGTTCAGTATTGATTTTCATGCCGCAGAAAAAATGGCGCAAATGATCGTGCAAGTCTCCGGCCGGGCCGGGCGCGCCGAAAAACCCGGTCGCGTCATTATGCAAACCCGGCAACCGGAACATCCTCTTTTGACCACATTGATCCGCGACGGCTACCGCAGCTTTGCCAACAACGCGCTGGCCGAACGCCAAGACGCTGCATTGCCGCCGTATAGCTACCAAGCGTTACTGCGCGCACATGCGATAGATGCCGAAAATCCATTGCTGCTTTTGCGTGCCGTCGCCGAGTCAGCCAGAACCCTCGATAACGGCCACACTCTGATATTAGGCCCAGTCGCCGCGCCCATGGCCAAACGCGCCGGGCTGTATCGCTATCAACTATTGCTGCAAAGCAATAAGCGACAAGACTTACATAAGTTATTGGACAAGCTGCTACCGCAAATTGCCAAGCTCAAACTGGCAAAAAAAGTCCGCTGGTCGCTGGATGTGGATCCGGTGGATTTGTATTGAGAATATCTACGAATGTTGGGTTACCAACACAATGTAACCCAACACCGCTGATAAAAATTGGCACGGGTAATGTCGGTTTTCTGGCATTACCCGTTGGAGCAACCCGGCTGTTTGTTATTTTGCCATCAAAGGAATAGATGCCCCAATAACCACATCGCTAGCACCTTGCAAAACACCTTCGACTTGAAGAAAACGTGCAGCGATTACTTTGGTGGTGGCTTTAGCTACTTTGCCGTAATACTTTTCAAGTAGCGCCGTACGTTGTTTGCGGAAAGTTAGTGAACGTTTAACAAGCTTATCGGCTTCTTTATCAGTGATTTTATCGAAGCTGTCTGCATAATTTTTGATGATAGCCAAGCGTTCGTCGTTTAAGAGCTTCAACTCAGTGTCATAACGATAATACTGATCTAAAAATTTCTTTTCTTGCTCGGCATTCAAAGCCATCGCCTTCTTGACGAAATCCAGCCTCTCCATACGCGTAGTAAAGCGGAACATTTTCAAATCATCCCCTTCTTCGCCAGTGTCGACAGCTGGAGCTGCAACAGTTGAAGCTGGCTTTTCTCCTTCAGCATAAGCGACATTAGTAACTGCTGGAAGACTGGCTGTTGCAAAGGCCAAGAGGAAGGCAAATTGTTTATATTTCATTTTTTACTCCATTTTTTATTGTTAAATTGAACCAATAACTGCAATTCATTTTTTAGTATTAAAAGGCCAGCTTCGTTAAGTTAAGCCGTTGCCAACACCTACTTTCTATCCGGCCGAATCAGCGTCACCCATTTAGCGCCGCCTTCGGCCAATTGATCCCAGCTGCCTTTAAAGACCAACTGCACCAGCGCCGCCGTAGACATTCGACTGGCATCATCAGGCAACGGCTCAGTGCAACTACCAACCAACTTTAAAAGCAGTTCTTCCAGCCCGGGATTATGTCCAACCAACAACACTTTGCGCGCCGTGTTCGGGCAAATTTGCAGTATCGACAGCAAAGTAGTGGCTTCTGCCTCATAAATATTAGGATTTAAAACGATCGCCTCCGAATCGATAGCCAATTGTTTGCAGACAAGTTCAGCGGTTTGCAACGTTCGTAAAGCGGGAGAACTGAGCACCAAATCAGGTAAAACCTTCCTGTCATGCAACCAGCGACCTATCCATTTGCTATCCTGTCGACCGCGTTTTTTTAAAGGCCGGTCAAAATCCGCCAGCCCTTCCGGTCTATCTGCCTTGCCATGCCGTAATAAAAAAATCTCTCGCATCATAACTTTACCCCGCTCTGCTTAATGAGAGTCGACACAATGCTTGATGTAAAATCAAAATACAAGCGGCTGGTGACGTAATCACTCACACGTTAACAAACAATGAAGGGATTTAAGACTTTGCTCAACCGCTGCGTGGTCATTATTATCAAGCTGGCCTACCCGAGCCAAAATCAACCAATTATCCAGAGTAAACAGTTTAAGACGAATGATTAACGGCACTGGTAAACCGGTAACAGATAAGTTTTCAATTGAGGTGTCTAAATGCCAGACTGTAATGATCCAGAAAATTCAAGAATTTGAGTTGAACAAAAGGTAAATAAGCGTCGTTTCCTATCAGATGAGACAGCCTATAGAATGGATAGTCCAAAAACACAGGCAGCCTTGTAAATAACCGAAAAAGAAATTTTTGCAGAAAAGCTCGAAGAATTTGTCACCGAGCTTAAAGAGCATATCAGTACAGATGATGGTCAATGGACAGTAAAAGGCTTTATTGATATTTTCAAGAACATATACACAATCTCTTCTGATACCAAGATTGTGTCGAAAATCCTTGAAATTCATCTATTCCCTAAAATTTTGCATTTTGCACAAACTAACGGGTACAAAGTGGTTCTTGCCGATCACCAAAATTACTACCCCGATATATCTTTTGTCAAAGCCAGCGATGAAACTATCAAATTCGCCGTTGATTTTAAAACAACTTATCGAAACCCAAAGAAGCCTCATTTATGTAATGGATTTACGCTTGGTTCACACGGTAAATATTTCGAAAATCGCACTAGCACTAAAAACATCCAATTTCCGTATGGTTCCTATTCAGGACATTTCTGCCTTGGCATCATCTACGACAGAACAGATGGAGCAACAATTGAAGAGACAAAAGCACAAAGTATCGATGAACTACATTCAATTGTGTCGGTAGTAAGTAACTTTCACTTTTTCGTTACTGAAAAATGGAAAATTGCCAGCGATAAAGGTGGTAGTGGATACACCGCCAACATAGGAAGCATCAACAATATCGCAGATATAATCTGTGGCAGAGGCATGTTTTCAAGGCTTGGTGAACACTGGTTTGATGAGTACTGGATGAACTATAAAAAAATAACGATCCAAGATGGCAAAGGCGGTACGAAAAAAATCTCTACATTGAGAGAATTCGTAGAGTACAAGAACGGTGATCTGTCTTTGGTTGTAAGTAAGAGGAATGGTGAAGAATGACCACAAAAGTTGGTGTGCCTCCGATCAAGTCGCAAGGCATAAAAACCAAGTTGATTCCTTGGATTAGAAATATTGTTCCGGACGACTTTACTGGCGTGTGGATTGAGCCTTTTATGGGTACTGGTGCAGTTGCTTTTAATACTGCGCCTCGCAATGCGATTTTGTGTGATACCAACCCCCACTTGATTAACTTTTATTCCGGCCTAGCATCTGGAAAAATAACGCCTGAAATAGTCAAGGAATACCTTATACGAGAAGGAGAACTCCTATTGTCAAAAGGTGAAGAACATTACTATTTTGTCAGAGATAGATTCAATTCCGAGCACTCTTCACTCGATTTTCTGTTCTTAAATCGTGCTGGATTTAATGGCATGATTCGGTTTAATCGAAAAGGCGGATTTAATATCCCATTCTGTAAAAAACCACAACGCTTTGCGCAAGCTTATGTAACGAAAATCACTAATCAAGTCGAATGGGCTTACAAAATAATCAAAACAAAAGAATTCATATTCAAATGCCAAGATTTTAATAAAACCATTTCTGAAGCATCGCCATCAGACATTATCTACTGTGACCCACCCTATATTGGCAGGCATGTTGATTACTACAATGGCTGGGATGATTCTCACGAGCAAGAGCTATTTGATAGGCTTTCTGATTTTTCAGGAAAGTTTATTTTATCGACTTGGCATCACAATGACTATCGGGAAAACGAATACATTAAAACCCTATGGTCAAGGCATTCGGTCCTTACGCGTGAACATTTTTATCATGTTGGTGGTAAAGAAAAAAACAGAAATCCTGTTATTGAGGCTCTAGTTACAAATTACACTGCAATTTCTACTGAGCAGAAAAAAGAAAGCCCAATTCAATATGGACTGTTTGAAACACAAGGAAAATGTGACGCTGCATGACTTAACCGTCATTTTGTAAGCAAAGGTTCATAAGAGATTACGAAATATGAGCTGACCATAGGATGCTACAGATACAAGCCGGTGCATCGCTCGCGATTAATACCCAATGAGAAGTGCCATGCACTGCTTAGCTCATCCTATATGGTGTTTCTGAAGCCTCTGCCTCGAACTTAATTTTACCCTTGGCATATTGATAAATTAGCGAGCTAATCAGGGTTTGATAAGGTAGTTCCTTACTTAGGGATTTAGCTTTGATACGCTCAAATATCACTCTCTAACAATCGAATACTGATGGCTTTTTCTTGCCCATTTGAGTAATTGCAATTTACTTATAACGTTTTTTTTCGTTTTCTACATCGTCAATACTGTTGGCTTCATTGCCTTCGACGTATTCAATAATCGCTTTTTCTTCTGCTGAAAGTTTATCTGTCATGTTTGGCGCCTTTTAAGTATTTCTTTTGGTATTTACGACTACGAATAATGTTCTTTAGATAAATCGTTACTGCATCATCTACAAAAGGCACATGGTACTATATTGGTATTAACAACTCCACGATACCAAGATGACTTCAACCATATTAAAATCCACAGCCATAAAAACCGACACACTTGCTGCCAACGACAGCAGCGCATTTATTGAAAAAATAAGACCAGACAGCGGCATTTCTGAGCCGGTTTATAAGCAGTTGTTGCGCCGCATCACTGACATGATCCAATCCGGTGAGATTAGCGACGGCTTTAGTTTGCCTTCCGAACGCGCTTTAGCTGAAGCACTTAATCTTAGCCGTACCACTGTTCGACGCTGTTATGAAGAACTGCGCGCCCAAGACCAAATCAACACCCATGGCCGGGCTGGGGTAACAGTCAAAGCGCCGCCGTCGCGCATTAACCCGGAAATGGGTCGGTTGAAAGGCTTTACAGAAGAAATGCGCGAGCTTGGCATCACGCCTTCCACACAATTGCTGGAACAAAAAATCGTCAGCGATCGCACTATTGCATCACTGTTCAATCGTCCAGCCAGTGCTCGATTTCTACGTTTGGTACGTGTGCGTTTAGGTGATGACAGTCCACTATCACGGGAAGTTGCCTGGTACGACCTGACTGTTGCGCCTGCCTTGGCTGAGTGGGATGCAGCCGGATCGGCCTACCAATTTATTGAGCAGCAGTGCGGTATTAAACTGATTAACGCTGAACAAACCATCGAAGCCGTGTTAAGCAACGATGAAGAAGCGGTTGTGTTTGGGTTTGAAGAGCCTGGCCCTTGCCTGCTGTTAAAGCGAAAAACTTATACGGACAATGGACAGATTGTTGAATATGTCGAAGGCACCTTCCGGGGAGATGCTTATACCTATCGGGTTAATCTGATGATGTCGTCAAACGTCGCGACGTAGGCATCGCTCCTTCAACTTAGATGTCAACGATGCGCTTCACGTTGTTCAGCACATCCTACACATTGTATTTAACAGCATTAAAGACAGTCGCGGGTTTGGCTTGGGCTTGCATGAATTCAGATATTTCCGCCCGTGTCGGCAGAGCCTGCAACACGCCTTGCTTACCGGTCACCCAGGCACCACAGGCGCAAGCCAATTTTAAAGCCTCGTCCAGATCAAGGTGCTGCAGTAATGCCGACGCCAAACCTGCACTAAAAGCATCGCCCGCCCCCGTTGCATCAATTGCGATAATCGGCCAAGCAGGCTGATGAATTGCAACCTCTTGAGTCAACGCCACACAGCCCTGCTCGCCCAGCGTCACGACCAGCAATTCACCCCGCCAGCCGCATTGATTTGCCCAACTAGGTAATCGACTAAGCCACTGTTCCGGCGGTAAGTGCCCGGTATCTTCTTGCTCAAACAGTAACGCCGCTTCGGTTTCATTGATGACCAGAATATCGGTAAGCGCCAACAATTCGGCATTCGGCAACCGCCATGGCGAAGGATTCAACATCGTGCGAGTACCCTGCTCACGAGCCAACCGAAACGCTGCCAGAATCGGCGCTTCCGGGATTTCAAATTGCCCGTAAACCAAATCAATCGGCGGTAAGGCCGTCATCGTCTGCTCGACATGTTCAGCGGTTAACAGCGCATTCGCCCCTGGATAAATCGCCAGAAAATTATCGCCATTAGGCGCGACAAAGCCCACACCAAAGCCGGATTGCTCACCAATCTTAAGAGTCCAGCGGCTATGCAAGCCTTCATCGAGCAACAGTTGCAGCACCGATTCAGCAATAGAATCAGCACCTAGCGGTAACAACATTTCCACCTGCACAGCTAGCCGATGCGCGCCTAGTCCGACATTGAGGCCTTTACCGCCATGCTCGGCCCATCTTTCACTCGCACAAAGGGACTCGCCGGGTAACGGCAGACGTGCCACTTGTAAGCAGTGGGCATTGACGTAACTTGCAAGCACAAAAATGGTCACCCTATCTCCCAATCTTTAGATTTATATCAACTATACCAAACGAAAAACGCGAATTGACACCCTGTCATTTATATTGGTATCTTTATGGTTCTTTTTTAGAGCTCAACAAACAAAGGTGCCCGCCGTGAAATTTTACCGCGTACTTTTTTTATATTTATTGATATTTTGTTATTCACCACTTAGTAATGCTTATACAACATTCGCCAGCGCAGGCGCTAAAGTAGGGGGGCATTCGTATCCTGAGCCATCGCCGTACACGGTATTGCCATTTACAGATGGTCAAACGGATTCTCATACAAACGCAGTTTCACACGCTTATGCCTCGGTATACGATCAAGGTTTCGATGCCAACACAGAATCCGGCTATTCCTACAGAAGACAAGCAATAGCTTCAGCCGACGCTAGTCCAGGCATATTAAAAGCCTACGCCAGTGCCGGTTATTTTTTAGATGGCCCAAACCCACCTAATAATCTTGGTGTGGTTGGAGTTGGCAATGCCGAATTCACAGATACTTTCTCGATTTTTTCGAGTAAATTTTTCGTCGATATTAATATTGAATATCACTTAAGCGGCAGTTTGCAGGGCTTAGCTAAAGTCAAAGGCGGCTTAAGAATATCTTCCTACGCTAACACGTTTAACATCAACGCAAGTGAGGCATTTGCTTCCCCGTTGCAGTTTGACTGCTCATCAAACATTAGCTCTTGCACAGGCAAAGCCACAATTTCAGTACCCGCCAATTGGGATATATCGATTTCCGGTTTTTTGGAAGTCCTTGCTGCAGCCAACACCGATCCCAATACACATAAATACGGCGATGCTTTAGCAAATTTCGGCAATACTGCCCGGATATTTATTAGCCCGGTAGACCCCAGAAATCGCATAGTCAGTAGCAGCGGTTTTAATTACTCGCCTGTGCCACTGCCCGCTTCAATCTGGCTGTTTGGCTCAGCCTTAATGGGTTTAGTCACTCGTTTCTGCATAACTAGAAAAAACTCCAACACTTAATTCACACCCCATTTTGTTGTTTTACTAACAATCAAATATCTGCAAGGAGTTGCTATGAAACCGATTACCGCCCCTTTAAACCAAACCCAGCAAGGCGACGATGTTGCCAACTTACAGCAAGCGCTGCGCGCACTGGGACTAGAAATTTCCCCAGCTGAATTTCGCGATACTTTTTTTGGGGAAACCACTGTTAACGCGGTATTGCGGTTTCAGCATTCACAGCATATTGATGGTCGCGGCAATGTGGATAACGATACGGCGGCGGCACTCAATAGAAATTTGCGCGAAAGAAACCTATTAGCCCCCGAGTTTCACGTCAGCGGCCACGTTGTCGATGTTGTCGGTGCGCCGGTGTCGGAGCAAATGGTGACTGTATTTGACGTGGACTTACGCGGCATACGCCTCATCGACAATCTTCAGCAATTAGGAGAGCTATTACAAAGCCCTGGTTTCCAGCTGCTAGGCAGAACCCGCACTGATGCCGATGGTTTTTACAGTATCGGTTTCGCCCGCGAGCAATTTATTTTTGCCGATAAAAGCCATGCCGATCTGCTGGCCTTTGTGGTTGCTGATGGTTTGCTGGTCGAGCGCTCTCGTTTAGCCTCAAAACGTGATTACATCAACGCGACAGACGTTGTTGACCTGGATATTGGTCTGCGCGATGCCCAACTGTTGCGCGGTGTTTCCGAATGGCAACGCTTGCTTAACGCGATAGAACCAATCCTAACCAGCAGCGACATCAATTTGGCGGACATTGCTGATTCGGATCAACAAATCGCATTTTTGGCGCAGGAAACAGATGTCGATAGCGAGCAATTGCGTACTGCGGTTCAAGCTAGTGCGCTAGCCCAAAACCAATTAGACAGAGACGATGCCGAATTATTGTATGCTTTGGGCCGTCAACAGACCGGCTTACGTCTGATTGAGCTGCACGACATCCTCGAAGCGGAATTATTTTCCCGCTTACAAGCTGCGATTGCTTTAAACATCATCGCCAATAAAGCCGACGAGCGACTAAAAGATTTTTTAGCGCGACTGCTAAAAGTAGCCAGCAATGACATCATCAATCCGGACAATACATCCCCCTCCATTCAGGCGTTTAACCGATCCTTAACAGCCGCTAACTTAACATCCGATGGCGCCAAACGTGCCGTGATTACTGCTGCACAACGCTTCAATGGCGACGACCCTAAACAATTTTGGACCGAACACCTACCGCAAGCAGGCCTGGATACAGCACAGATCGAGGGGTTAAAACTCAATAATCAGCTGTACGCACTGACTGACGGACATCTGCCACTGATTGAAGCTTTACAGGCACAGCGGGGCATAACGTCAGCCGCAGAATTACTAAATTTCACCAATCAAGACTGGCAGGATACGCTTGCCGGTGTTGGTTTGCCCGAAGGCATTGAAAATGCCGACGGCTTTGTTACCGAGTTACGCGACACCTTGCATGCCGCCTACCCGACCGCCCAAATTGCCCTGATGGTGCAAAGACAGGAATTCTCCACTATCGGCGAGTTACAAGCACCGCTCGTTGAGTTTTTTCAACGTGCGCCAAGTTTTGATTTCAGCAACTCGCGCGTGGAAGATTTTGCCGAGATCATCAATAACGTTGCCCCTGAACAAACCCAAAATATCGCGGTAAGCGATACCTTAAAAACCTTGCAGCGGGTATTTCAAATCAGCCCGACACCTGAGGCGATGGTGCAATTGCACGACGCGGGTATTCACTCTGCTTTTCAAGTGGCTGGGGTGCCTGAAGCTTCATTTGTTAAACGCTTTAGCGCTATTCTGGGTAGCGAAGAGCTGGCCCGCTTGGTGCATAATCGCGCCGGTTTTGTCAGCACGCGCGTGCTTGATGCCATCATCAGTACTCGCGAACTGACCGATATAGCAAAACCTGCCGCCAGCGGTTCCGATAGCGCCGACACTCTGGCGGCGACTAAACAGCTATTTCCCAATTATGAAACCTTGTTCGGAGACCTTAGCCTTTGCGAATGCAGAGATTGTCGAGCGGTCACATCACCGGCCGCTTACTTGGTCGACATCCTGCAATTTTTAGGTGCGCTTGACCATAACGCTAAAGGCAAATCGCCTTTGGATGCTCTGGCAAAGCGCCGCCCGGATTTGCTGCATTTACGCCTGACCTGCGAAAACACCAACACCATCATTCCCTATATCGACTTGGTTAACGAAGTGTTGGAATACTACGTAGCGCATGACCAACTCGATGCCCAAGCCATCCAAAACAACAGCAACGAAACCGCCAGCGAACTGCGCGCCAATCCGCAACATATCAGCCTGGACGCTTATAAAAAGCTGGCAACAGCCGTTTATCCCTTTAGTCTGCCTTATCATAAGCCCTTGGACAACATTCGAGCTTTTCTGCCGACTACTCTAAAACGCGCCGATCTTATGCGCCGATTTGGTATTAGCGGCCCGGCAGCTGTGGCCGAACAATTGCTGCTGTCCGATCGCGAATACGCCATCATCACTAAGGATGCTGGCGATACTACCGAGCTATGGGCGTTTTACGGCTTTGCCGATGAGGCTGCCATGCAGCTCTCGCTACCAAATGTGCCGGAGTTTTTAAATAGAACCGGCCTTAGTTATATCGATTTGGTCGCCTTATTAAAAACCCGTTTCTTAAATCCGGGACTTGCAGCACTGGATTTTGTCGACGAGATATTTAAAACACCCATCGCAACCGGTGATCCGGCCCCCTTCGATAGCCAACAGGTGTATAACCTGCTGCGCGACATTAACGCTGATCTATTAAACCCGGCCGACGACCCGCTGATCAGACAAACGTTAAGCCAACGCGGCATCACTAATCCCGATGATTTCATCGCCTGGACTAAAGCCCATTTTGCCGACATTAACGCCAGCGTTTTATTATTCGAGCAAGAAGGTCGCTGCCAGCTTGCCACTACCCAACTAAAAACCGTCGAGCAAATCTACAGCCCCGTTGCCGAGCCCGTATCAACAGATTTCCTCTCGAAACTGCATCGCTATATTCGCCTGTGGCGGCGTTTAGACTGGCGTATTGAAGAATTGGATAGCGTTCTTGTTGCATTGCAAGCCAAGGATATATCAGCCGATGTGTTGGAAAAACTTGCGGACATTAAACAATTGGCTGAACTGTTCAGTTTACCGCTGGAAAATCTTGCCGCCCTGTTTGGCAGCATCGAAACTTATGGCGACAAGCCGCTTTACAGCAAGTTGTTTTTAACCCGCACTATTCAGCAGCTTGATCTGGCTTTTACTGCTGATGCATTCGGGGATTTTTTAACGGTCGACACAGCTATTTCGAGCCATCGCGCCGCGTTGTTGGCGGCATTTAAAATCAAAGAGTCTGAATTAGCCGCGATCGCTAAAGATGCGAGCCTTGATCTGGATATAGCGTTATTAAAACTACCGACCTTAACTGCCTTATACCGCTACACCGTGCTGGCCAAAGTACTAAAGCTCAGCATCGACGAGCTGCTGGCGATTAAAAATCTGCTGAGACTGAATCCATTTCCGGCTGAAAACAACAACCCGGCGGATATTTTAACGTTCATCAAGGCCACGGATGAACTCACGCAATCCGAGTTCAGCATTAACGAGCTGGACTATCTATTAACTGGAAAGGGCATTGGCCTTGATGAAGCAAAGATTCAGAATGCTATAGCGGATATTCGCAGCGACTGGGGAAAACTCAGCATCGCCCCGCTGCAAACTGCCGAACTCAAGACATTACAAATCAATGCTATCCATGCCCGCATCAGTACCGTGCTTGGCTTATCCGAAGCACAAACCGCTGCCCTACTAACAGAAGCGCAGCTAACTAATCTGTTCAACGCGGTTAGCAGCCAAGGATTTACCGCCGAGTATTTTAATAATCACAGCTTTGTCGGTCCGATTGTCACGCGCACCGATGCCGTTGTTAATTTTACCGGCAACAATTCTTTCAACGTCCCGGGCTTGCAGCGTGATAATTTTGGCTGCCGCTGGACCGGGCAACTGCTGGCCAAAGCAAACGAAAAACGCACGCTGGTCATCTCGGTCGCCGGTACCGATGACAGCTTCAGATTATTCATCGACGGTGCCGAGCGTCTGCATAAAAACGATGGCAATGCGCAAAAACTATGGGAAACCACGCTCTCGCTGGAGTCTGGCCGTTTATATCATCTGCAACTGGATTACACCGACCGCAGCCGCGCTTCCGGTATCAGCTTAAGCTGGAAAACAGATAGTTTGCCATTGGAAGTACTTCCGTCCAGCGCCTTAATCACTGAGGCCGCAGTAAGCCAATTGACAGCAATTTTACGTGGTTTACACCGTGGCGCGGTTTTAGTGCAAAAATTGCCGTTATCCATTCTGGAAATCCAGTTTATCCAACAACACCATGCTGATTTTGCCAACATCGACTTCAGTGATCCTGACTTAACTGCGTGGCAAGCACTTAATGCTTTTGCGCAATTGCGGCGGCTGGCGCCAAACACCGATTGGCTTGTCGTACTCGATGCGGCGCAAAATCCGGCTATATCGGTAGATGATCTCGTATCTCTAGTACTTAATCGTCCAAATGCAATTTGGACGGTGAAAGATCTGCAATTTGCAATTCCGCAACTAACACTTACCCCGGCTCATCTAACTCAGCCAAATAACTGGCTTACAGTCGCGCAACTGGCGCAATTTGCCGCCACCAGCGGTTTTAGTGTGGAGCGTTTACATAATTGGGCACAACCGCTCAGCGATTTTGAACAATTAAAGGCCGTCGCCATTGATGTTCAAAATGCTATACGCGCTAAATACAGCGAAAAAGATTGGGCGGATTTTGCGCCAACCGTCACCAATCCTTTGCGGGAACGCCGCCGTGATGCCTTGGTGAATTATTTGCTGGTACAACAGCCGTTAAAAGACTGGGGCGTGATCGACGCTGACAGTTTATTCGAGTATTTTTTAATCGATGTGCAAATGAGCGCCTGCATGGATACCTCGCGGGTCCGGCAAGCCTTGTCCTCCGTGCAACTGTTTGTCACGCGTTGCTTACTCAATCTGGAAGCGCAAAGCCCTGTCCTGGGCGACTATTGGGTCGCGCTGGACCAAAACGAAACGGCGCAGTGGGAATGGATGAAACTGTACCGAGTATGGGAAGCTAATCGCAAGGTTTTTATTTACCCGGAAAACTGGCTGGAGCCTGAATGGCGCGATGATCGCAGCCCGTTTTTTAAAGACTTGGAAAGCGAGTTAACGCAAAACGACATCACCACGTTTTCGGTTGAAACCGCCTTTAGAAATTACTTGGGCAAACTGGATAGCGTTTCTAATCTGGAGGTGGTGGGAGTCTATCAAGACCCAGCCACTAATATCCTGCACGTAGTCGCCCGCAGCCATGGTATTGCCGCGCAATATTTTTACCGTAATCGAGATAGTTATGGCGTTTGGTCGGCCTGGGAAACCTTGCCGATTGATGTTAAGACTGTCGGTGACGGTGGCAATAATGGCGCGCATATCTTGCCAAGAGTATGGAAAGGACGGCTGTTTATATTTTGGCTGGAGTTTTTGCAAAAGTCGGTGCCGCCTGACCCGAGTATTGCCGCTGCGAAGGATGGTGGCATTAGCGGTATCGGTCAATTACAAGCCAAAAAACAATGGTTGGTACATTTGTGCTTTGTCGAATTCCGCGACGGCAAATGGCAGCCAAAACAGATGTCTAAAGATACATTGCGGTCATTTGAATTTACCGAAGATGAGGCTAAAGATTACAAGCCTCACCAATATCGCCCTTGGGCAATGGAATCGAATGGTCGACTGTTGATTGGAGTGGACAATTTCGGCCCAGCTCGGACACCTCAACCTAAGCAAGAGAAAAAAGAAAAATACAATTATTATTTACCAACCAATGCCGGTACTTTTGAACTGACAAATCCACAAGCTGAAATTAAAGTAGTGGATTTACCTGAAATGCTTTTAATAAATCAGGTCCATGAGCACAATCAATTCATGGCAAGAACGGCTACCGGCAATCTGCAATTACGTAAATCAAACTATCTGGCACTTAATAATGGCCCATCAAATTACATTTTTAACCATGCGGTAACGGCTTCAACTTTTGAAACTGAAGCCGCTATTCCGTTCTTTTTCCGCGATGCCAAACGGGGTTTTTATGTTGAATCTCAAGATCGTTGGAACCCGATACTGGTCATCGACATCATCAAAAAGCCGGATAACTTTGCGTTTTTAGCCTATGCCAACACCTTACAGAAAGTGCAGCTAAAACCTGTAGCGGAGAACTTTGCGCTTAAAGCGTTAGCAGCCAGCCCTCAACAACCAGCCCGACTGGCATCGCAACCCGAGCAAAATCTCAATGTAGTCAGTAAAACAGCCAGCAGTAATTCGCTATTTGCCCCTGTAAGAAAGGCGGCGACGGCCTTCGGCGGCGACCGGATATTTCGTGTGCAGGAAAGTCGCCCCTCAGGATTTATCAGTAAAGCCCTGACTTTTTATAATTTTTATCATCCGTATACCGAAAAGTTTATTGAAGCACTCAACCTAACAGGAGTGATCGGTTTACTAAGTCAGGATACCGATCTTAACAGCGATCTTGGGGCGCACTTTGCCAGCGACTATAAACCTGTCGATTGGCTGGTGAGTAAACCTTATCCGCCAGTAGCCGTTGAGTTTGGCGAAAAAGATGCTTATGGCCTGTATAACTGGGAATTATTTTTCCATGCGCCTTTGTATATCGCTACCCGTTTGTCCAAAAACGGCAAATATGCCGAAGCGATGCAGTGGTATCACACTATTTTTAATCCGCTGACAGCGAATGCCATCACCAGCGGCGATTATTGGCAAGTACCGACGTTTAAAAAAGAAGACAAAGAAACCATTACCAACTATTTCGAGCGGCTGGCTAATGGCGATGAGGATATTAAGGCCAAGGTTGCCAAATGGCGCGAATTCCCCTTTAAACCGCATTTAATCGCCCGAGGCCGTCCGGTTGCCTATAAGAAAAATGTGGTACTGAAGTACGTTGAAAACCTAGTGGACTGGGCTGATGATTTATTCCGTCGCGACACCATCGAAAGCATCAACGAAGCCACCCAACTTTATATTATTGCCGCGCATATTCTCGGCAAACGTCCGGAAACAATCCCTAAACGCGGCGAGGCAGCGCCGGAAACCTACGCGTCATTGAGCAAAAAAAATCTTGATAGCTTCGGCAATGCCATGGTCGCTTGGGAAAACATGATTCCGTATGCGTCTGGCGTACCGGTCAGTAGCGGCAATTCAGCGGCTAACGGCTCGTTATTAGGTGTCGGCACCGGGCTGTATTTTTGTATTCCGCACAATGCCAAGTTATTAACCTACTGGGATACCGTTGAAGATCGCTTATTCAAGATTCGTCATTGCCTGAATCTGGAAGGCGTTGAACGCAAGCTGGCCTTGTTCGATCCGCCGATTGATCCGGCGATGCTGGTAGCTGCAACAGCCAATGGCGTCAGTTTAGGCAATGTGTTGGCGGATTTATTTAGTCCCTCGCCGCTGTATCGATTCCAATTTCTGTTGGCTAAATCGTTGGAATTGACTGGCGAAGTGCGGGAAATGGGCAAGTTTTTACTCTCGGTGCTGGAGAAAAAAGATGCCGCCCGCTTAGGTCTGTTACAAGCTGGTCACGCCACAAGCCTGCTCAAGCTGACTGAAGACATTCGGGTTTGGCATATTTTGGAAAGCAAGGCGCATCGGGATGTGCTGTTGAAAGCCCGCGATGTCAGCATAGAGCGACTAAGTCATCAACTGGATTTAATGGATATAAGCTTGGGCGGCGAAGGCGTAAATGTGCCCACTCCACCGGAGTTTAATGCGGCTAAAACACCGTCCGAAGATGACAGTTTGCCGGAGGAAGCACTGATTGGCGGTCAAGACGCCCTGAAAACCCCGGCCACGAAACAAAAACCGGTGGCCAGCGGTGAATCCGGCCCTAAATTGCTGCCTGCGGAAAAATTTGTGCAAGATGCCAAAGAAGCAGTGCAGACCATTCAAAAAATTATCGCCGCCGGTAAAGCCATTGGCGGGGCATTATCGGCACTGCCGCAATTCGACACTGCCGCCAAACCGTGGGGCGTGGGCGCTGGGATCAATATCGGCGGCGCGCAATTTAGTGCCGTGACCGAGTTTGCCAATAAAGTGCAGGAGGTTTATGTCGCCCTGAAGGCGCTCGACAGTGAAAAATCCGGCTTTACAGCCGAGGCGATTCGCCGGGAACAACAATGGTCTATCGATGCCAGACTGGCAGCCAGGGAAATTTTACAGATTCATCGCCAGATTATCGCCGCTGACATTCGTATTGCTATGGCTCAGCGCGAGCTTGCCGCGCATCGTCAGCAAATCAAAAATGCTGAAGACATTGAGGACTTTCTACAAAACCGCTTCACCAATGTCGAGCAATACACTTGGCTACGCGAACGCGTGTTTGCCGCACATAAAACCGCTTATCAGCTGGCTTATGATTTGGCGAAAACGGCTGAGCGAGCTTATCGCAATGAGCTGGGCGTAATCACTTCCAATTTTATTCAATACGGCTATTTTGACGGTGCGCATCAAGGTTTAACGGCTGGGGAACAACTTAACGTAGCACTTCGGCAATTGGAAAAAGCTTATCTCGACGGCCAGAAACGGCAATTTGAATTAACTAAAAATATCTCTCTAACAAAAATTGATTTGGCGGCATTAACTGCTCTAAAAACAACGGGCATTTGTGAATTTACCTTAACGGAAAGATTATTTGATAGCGACTTCCCTGGACATTACTATCGAAAAATTCGTGCTGTCAGCCTATCAATTGCTTGTAACGCCGATGCCACTACAACTGTTGCCGCGACACTAAGACTAATCAGTAATTCCGTGCGTTTAAATACTTCCGGCGCAAACTATCCGCGCAATCAGGACGAAGGGGTACCGGCGGATGATGAGCGCTTTGCCGAAAATAATGTGCCGTTTAAAGCCATTGCCATCAGTCACGGTAAAAATGATGCCGGTCTGTTTGAATTGCGGTTTGACGATAGCCGGTATTTACCGTTTGAAGGCGCCGGTGTTATCAGTCGCTGGCGATTAGAAATGGACGGCCCGGCAACAGTGCCTATTCGACCGAGTATTAGTGATGTAGTTTTGCACTTGAGCTACACCGCGAAGGAAGATGCGGGGCCTTTTAAAACTAAGGTATTACAACATCTAGGCGTTTAATCATCAGTGCGGCGAAACACTTAAGTTTCGCCGCACAATCTTCGATTTTCAGGCTGACAACGGTTACCTGTCTGTTCTATTTGGTAAGCTATCAATAGTGTTGTGTTCAAAACATTCGCCTTAACGCTTGTATTTATTGGCAACTGATCAAAAAGCTTTTCACTGTAAAACACTTAAGTCAATTAATTCACTAACTATTATTCAACGCTGTAACAAAGTTGAAATTTTAGGACTTGATGATATTATTCTGCAGGCATTCACCCCATATTGATTTTAAATAACAATAATTACGAGATTGATAACATGGCAAAAATATCTTCAAAATCAGCTGCAGCGACTGAGCCACAAGATAGCCCTGAAATCGAGCACGAAGATACTGAGATTCTCGAGGACAGTGAGTTTTCTTCATTGGCCGTTGGTGTAGACGAGGATTCTATTAAAAGAGATGCCCGTAGAAAAATTGAAATCTATTGGGAAAAAAAGCGTTTGAAGGAACAATTTGACGACTTTGATGAATCAGAATTTGGCTTTTAACGTAAGGAAACCTCTAAAAATTATCCGTTCGAGAAAGGCTATTCGATGCCAGTCCTGAGCGTAATCAAAGAATAAGAACGGATAAGTCACTCATTTAATTATGAAACCGCTCGCATCTTGTCGATCGATCGAAGTGCAATTTTTAGAGATGCTTTTTAATGCCTAAGCCTGCAACAACAAGTAAACCCACCGAAGCACCTGCCAAAGCGCAACCGAAACGCCAAAAGCAGCCTGCAAAACCTCGAAAAAAACGTTCCAAAATCCCCCCACACAGCCTGCAACGTAGGATGACCTACCTAGCCTTAGAATTACTCGGGCTAGCCATTATTGGCATCAGTGTCGTAATGATTATTTTGGGTTATTCGGCTAACTGGTTTTCCGGCACCCGGTTTTTTTCAAGTCTGTTGCCTTTTGCGGCGGGAATTTTATTGCTAATTCTTGCTGCTGCCGGGTTGCTGACAGGCTGGTATAAGATCCGGAAACATCTGCACAGCAAATTACCCGCCGCGTCTCCGGCGCTGGCTATTGCATTGGCATTAATCATTGGCTGGTTTGTCACGCAAAACTCTTTTAGCCAAGCATTTGGGCATTTTCGCACTTTGGTTGGCGGTAAACAGGAGGCTGGCCGTGTAACGCTTGCGCATCAGGTTTATGCCGCTTACCGGCGCTATAACCAGGCTCAGCTGCAACAATTACTGAACCGGTCTCAGCAATACGACGCAGCAATCAAAGAAGCGGGAAAGGTGTTTGATATTGATGCCAATCTTTTACAAGGCATTGCAGCGACGGAATCTTCATTTTTGCCGCGTGACAGTGCCGATGGTGGTCATGGCCTGTTTCAAATCACCCAGGTTCCGAAAGCAATAACGGCGCAAGCGGAAAAACAGTTGGGTGTAAAAGCATCGTTAATCGATCCGAAACACAATGCTTATATTGCTGCGGCAACTTTCAAATACTATCTTGCGCAAATGCATGGTGATCTGTTTCTTGGCCTGCTGGCTTATAACATTGGCCCCGCCAATGGTGGACTTAAGTCGATTATGCAGCAGTATGGGGCAACTGATTTCGTAACTATCCAGCCTTATTTACAACAGCTGCCGCGGGATTACCCGATTCGGGTGTTATCCCATGCGTTGGCTTTTAGGTTGTGGCAAAAAGAAGGTAAATTGCTGCCTTATGAGGAAGGTAAAAATGCCATTCGCATTCAAGCCATTGGCATACCTGGATTATTGATGGATCTTTGAAGATTGACCTGCCAATATAATCTGGCAGGTCACTAGAGGATCAACGGAAGCTTTAAGACAATCCCAATACATCCTGCATATCAAAAAGACCGGTTTGCTTATCTTGTAACCAGACTGCAGCGCGAACAGCCCCATTGGCAAAGGTCATACGACTGGAGGCCTTGTGGGTAATCTCGACACGTTCGCCATCGTCAGCAAACATCACCGTGTGCTCGCCAACAATGTCACCGGCACGGATGGTTGAAAAACCGATGGTCTTTCTGTCACGCTCACCGGTAATGCCTTCCCTGCCATACACTGCGCAGTCTTTCAGATCACGCCCCAAGATATGAGCAATCACTTCGCCCATACGCAGTGCAGTGCCAGATGGCGCGTCAATTTTGTGCCGATGATGCGCTTCAATCACCTCAATGTCAGTGCTGTCCCCCATCACTTTGGCGGTCATCTCCAACAATTTCAGTGATAAATTAACGCCAACGCTCATGTTAGGCGCCATGACTATCGCAACATCTTTAGCCGCTTCTGTAATCAAGGCTTTTTGAACATCGCTGTAGCCAGTGGTGCCGATCACTATTTTTTTGCCAGCTTGCCGACAAATCTCAATAAAATCCATTGAGGCATCGGGACGAGTAAAATCGATCAACACGTCAAATTGATCGACGACTGCCGCCAAATCAGCCACCACCTGAATGCCTACAGCACTGATGCCCGCTAATTCGCCAGCATCTTTACCTAGTACCGTGCTGTCAGGTCGAGATACCGCAACGCTCAACTCGGTATGACTAGCCAATGCGGCGGCTTTTATCAAACACAGACCCATCCGCCCGGACGCGCCAACTACAGCGATACGAATCATGGCTTACCCTGTTAATTTATCGAAAAAGTTTTTCACGCTATCCGTCCAAGATGATTCTTGAGGACTGTGATGTTTGCCGCCGGACAAGGATTCACCAAGTTTTTCGACCAAGGCTTTTTGTTCTTTAGTCAAATGCACGGGTGTCTCAACTTGTACTTTGCAAAACAAATCACCGACCGGACCACCACGCACCTGCTTAACGCCCTTACCGCGTAGCCTGAACAATTTACCTGTTTGCGTTTCGGCTGGGATTTTTAACATCACCTTACCATTTAAGGTGGGGACTTCCAGCTCACCACCTAAGCAAGCGGTACTAAAACTAATCGGCACTTCGCAATATAAATTAGCGCCGTCACGATCAAAAATAGCGTGATCTTTAACCTGGATTTGCACATACAAATCGCCGGAAGGACCGCCGCTAGCCCCGGCTTCACCTTCGCCCGCCAATCGCACACGATCACCAGTATCAACACCCGGTGGAATTTTGGCGCTCAAGGTTTTATTTTCTTGTACCCTGCCCTGCCCATGACATTTTCCACAAGGATCCTTTATCTGTTTGCCAGAACCTCGGCAGGTGGGACAAGTTTGTTGCACAGAAAAGAAACCTTGCTGCATTCTGACTTGGCCATGACCATGACAGGTTGAACAAATAATAGGGCTGGAGCCTTTTTTAGCGCCTGAACCGCTACATTCGCCGCAAGTAGTCAACACCGGCACACGAATTTTGGCATCAGTACCAAATACTGCTTCTTCCAACGACAATTCAAGGTTATAGCGTAGGTCAGAGCCACGCTGAGCGCCGCCTCGCTGCTGTCTGCCACCACCGAAAATATCTCCGAAAACATCACCGAAAATATCGCTGAAATTTTCACCGCCAAAACCGCCACGACCGCCACCGGCTGAGCCATCAACACCGGCATGACCAAATTGATCGTAGGCAGAGCGTTTTTTAGGATCGGATAAGACTTCGTAAGCTTCCTTTATTTCCTTAAATTTAGCTTCGGCTGCATCTGGGTTGTCTTTGTTGCGATCAGGATGAAACTTCATCGCCTTGCTGCGATAACTCTTTTTAATCTCGGCATCGCTGGCGTTTCTGTCTATTTCCAGAAGCTTGTAATAATCTTCTTTTGCCATGTCTGTTTAACTGTCCTGTCCGTCTTTGTCTGTTCGATATACCTAAACACAAGTCTAGGAGAAACTCTGCTGACACAATACAGCTCGTTACTTTGAGCCATTTACCACAAAGGACACCCAGACTACGAAGATGAAACTTCGCGACCTGGGCGTCCTTTGGGATTTATAGATTGTTACTACAGAAATACTTAATGGCTGATTTTATAAGTCGGCCATCAAGTTAGTTTGCCTTATTTCTTATCGTCGTCTTTGACTTCTTCAAACTCAGCGTCAACTACACCGTCATCAGCCGCATGAGCAGAAGAATCTGCATGACCTGAACCGGCTTGAGCACCTTCAGCAGCGCCTTTTTGTGCATAAACGCGTTCAGCAAGCTTGCCTGACAATTCGGCTAACGCTTCAGCTTTAGCATCAATCGCTTCCTTGTCGTCACCTTTGAGAACATCTTTTAGGGCGTCAATAGCACCTTCAATAGCTGTTTTTTCATCAGCGCTGACTTGATCAGCCAGTTCTTTCACAGACTTTTCTGTTGCATGAATCAAACCATCGGCATGGTTGCGCGCACCAACCAATTCATGCAATTTACGGTCTTCATCAGCATGAGCTTCAGCATCTTTAACCATGCGTTCGACTTCTTCATCAGATAAACCGCTAGATGCCTTAATGACGATTGATTGCTTTTTGCCGGTAGCTTTGTCTTTCGCTGATACGTTCAAAATACCGTTGGCATCAATATCAAAGCCTACTTCAATTTGTGGAACGCCTCTTGGTGCCGGAGGAATATCCGCCAAATCGAAACGACCCAATGACTTGTTAGCTGAGGCCAATTCACGCTCACCTTGCAACACATGGATAGTCACCGCAGACTGGTTATCGTCAGCGGTAGAGAACACTTGCGATGCATTAGTTGGGATCGTAGTGTTTTTCTCAATCAACTTGGTCATCACGCCGCCCATGGTTTCAATACCCAATGACAACGGAATAACGTCCAATAACAAGACGTCTTTAACATCACCAGCCAATACGCCTGCCTGAATGGCCGCGCCCAAGGCAACCGCTTCATCAGGGTTAACATCCTTGCGTGGCTCTTGACCAAAGATGCTTTTCACCATTTCTTGTACTTTCGGCATACGGGATTGACCGCCTACCAAAATCACATCATGAATATCAGCGGCCGTTAATTTGGCATCTTTCAGCGCTGTTTCACATGGGCCTTTAGTACGGTTGATCAATTCTTCAACCAATGATTCCAATTTGGTACGTGTTAATTTCACGTTCAAATGCTTAGGACCGGACGCGTCTGCAGTAATGTAAGGTAAGTTGACGTCGGTTTGTTGCGATGATGACAATTCAATTTTTGCCTTTTCAGCGGCTTCTTTTAAACGTTGCAACGCCAGTGGATCATTGTGTAAATCGACACCTGTATCTTTTTTGAATTCGGCAACTAAAAACTCAATGACTCTTGAGTCGAAATCTTCACCACCTAAAAAGGTGTCACCATTAGTAGATAACACTTCAAATTGGTGTTCGCCATCAATCTCGGCAATTTCAATGATGGAAATATCGAAGGTACCGCCACCTAAGTCATAAACGGCAATTTTGGTGTCGCCTTTAGGCTTATCCATACCGTAAGCCAATGCAGAGGCCGTCGGCTCATTGATGATACGTTTAACATCTAAGCCAGCAATACGACCTGCATCTTTAGTGGCTTGACGTTGAGAGTCGTTGAAATACGCAGGTACAGTAATCACGGCTTCGGTGACTTCTTCACCTAAATAAGCCTCTGCATCTTTCTTCATTTTCATCAACACCCGAGCTGAAATCTCAGGAGCTGCCATTTTTTTACCATTGACTTCAACCCAAGCATCGCCATTTTCAGCTTCGACGATTTTGTATGGCACCATGTTGATGTCTTTTTGCACAACATCATCTTTAAAACGACGGCCGATCAAACGTTTAACTGCGAACAGCGTGTTTTTTGGATTAGTTACCGCTTGGCGTTTGGCGGATTGTCCGACCAACACTTCACCGTCATTAGAAAAAGCAATAATTGACGGTGTAGTACGTGCGCCTTCGCTGTTTTCAATCACTCTAGCCACGCCGTTTTCCAGCACTGCTACACAAGAGTTTGTTGTTCCTAAATCGATGCCTATTATTTTAGCCATTTAATGCTCCAGATCTTTATTTTTAAGTTAATTAGTTATTGCCATTGTGGGGGCTATTTTTTGATGTTCAAGCCTGCTCATCAATACTCGGTGCATTTGCAGCCTGTTCAGGGGCTTTAGCAACCACTACCATAGCAGGGCGCAATAATCGTCCGTTTAATGAGTAACCTTTTTGGAACACATTAGTGACTGAATTAGGCTCTGCAGTAGCATCGGGACTTACTGCTACCGCTTGATGAAATTCGGCATTGAATGGCTGTCCGATGGGGTCGATAGTTTCAATTTTAAATCTTGAGAATACAGATTCCAGCTGCTTCAGCGTTAACTCACTGCCTTCACGAAACTTTTGTACATCTTCGCTGTCGCCAGTTGCCGCTTGCAGCCCCAGCACCAAGCTGTCCATTACCGACAATAATTCTTTAGCAAAGCCGGTCAAGGCAAATTTATGGGCATCTTCAAGGTCTTTTTGAGTTCTTCTCTTAAGATTTTCCATCTCCGCTTGAGCACGCACTGCTTTATCCCAGTTTTCATGAGCTTGACTCTTCGCTTCAGCTAATTCCTGTTTCAGTTCGTCAAGGGTGTATTCATGCTCACCCACATCAGTGTGTTCATGCTGCTGATTTTCTTCATCAACCTGGACTTCAGGTTTTTCCTGCTCTGTACTCATTCTTTAAGATTCCTTACAACGATAGTTAATAGTGACAATCACAATGGGGATGCTGACTTTGGATTCAAGGCTGCACCCAGTAATTTTGCTGTCACGTCGACAAATGGGATGATTTTTTCATAAGCCATGCGCGTAGGGCCGATGACACCGAGCACGCCAACGACTTCATCGCTGACCGAGTACGAGGACGTCACTAAACTGCAATGATCGAATGCTTGATAGCCGGATTCCTCGCCAATAAAAATCTGTACGCCATCGGCTTGCATACACTGATCAAGTAAATGGATAACATCTTGCTTTTGGCTAAAGGCTTCAAACAGTTTTCTCAAACGGTCCATATCTGCCAATTCCGAGAAACCCATTAAATTAGTTTCACCGGTCAGCACATAGTCCTCCTTTGCAGCATCTTGTCCGAATGCCAACTGCGCCATTCTTACGGCATCAAGCATGCCTTGGTTCATGCGTTCTTGGTCGTCTTGCAACTCTTTTAATACCGATTTGCGCACGGCTTGCAAACTGTGCCCCGAATAAATTGAATTCAAATAATTGGCCGATTGTTGAAGCTCGGCAGGGCTGAACACTTTGGCGGTATGGATGATTTTGTTATGTACTTCTTGTTCATTGGTCACAAAAATCACCAACACGCGACCATGGGATAACGGCAAAAATTCAATATGCCGTAAAAACACCACTTCTCTTTTGGGCAAGGTCACGACCCCAGCCATTTTGGTTAGATCCGCCAGTAATCTTGAAGCCGCGCCAATCACATCACCCTGTTCATCATGGCTTAATTGTTGATGCAAATGGGTTAACTCCTTAGACTCCAACGGCTTGACCGTCAATAAGGAATTTACAAACAGTCGATAACCGCTCACGGTCGGTACGCGGCCTGCCGAGGTATGCGGCGAATGCACCAACCCCAAATCTTCCAAATCAGCCATGACATTACGAATCGTCGCGGGACTAAGATTTAAATCCGAATCCTTCGATAACACGCGAGACCCAACTGGTTGACCGTCACTGATATATCGCTCAACCAGCGTTTTCAATAACTGCATAGAGCGTTCATTTAATATTTGGGCTTCACTCATAATATTTGCGTTTCACGCACGGCATCTCTGGTAAATCAATTCGTAATAAAATAGGGCTAATTTTAGCACTCCATCAGTGCGAGTGCTAGCAAAGCGACTATTAAGCTTTAGCGAGCTAATATCACGCCTACCCGGCAAAACTCTTTAGCTAACTGCCACTAACTGTATAATTGAAAATTTTTAGTCTCTTAAGCATCGATAATGCATAGCTCATTTAAGACCATCGGCATCATAGGTAAGCCCAGCGATCCCAGCGTAGCCTTAACGTTATCGGTGCTTTATGACTATTTGCATCAACACTATTACGAGATTGTCATTGCTGAAGACAGCGCGCATTTCATTGTTGATCCATCAGTTAAATCATGCCCAGCCAATGCCATGGGTAAACTTTGTGATTTGGTGATTGCAGTCGGTGGCGATGGCACTTTTCTGGCGGCGGCCCGCGCTATTGTTGACTTCGACATTCCATTGATCGGCGTCAATTTGGGCCGACTGGGTTTTTTGGTGGATATTTCGCCTAATGAGCTTCCTGAGAAACTGCACAACATATTGCAAGGCCGTTACACCGAGGAGAAACGCTATTTACTACGTACCAAAGTGATTCGCGACAACCGCATTATTCACGAAGAAACCGCCGTCAATGAAGTCGCCATTCATCGCTGGGTAACCCCGAGCATGATTGAAATCATCACTAAAATTGATGGTGTGTTTTTAAATTCTCAACGCTCCGACGGTCTAATTATTTCCACACCCACTGGTTCAACAGCTTATTCGTTGTCAGCAGGAGGACCGATTTTGCACCCGTCATTAAACGCTTTAGTACTGGTGCCGCTTAATCCGCACACCTTATCCAATCGCCCGATTGTGATTGCTGATTCTGTGGAAATTGAAATAAGTTTCTGCCAGACCACACAAATCAATGCCTTGGTCACTTGCGATCATATTGAAATACCGGAAGTACTGATCAGCGATAAAATTTTGGTTAAAAAAGACCCCAAACCTATTAGAATCCTGCACCCAGAAGGGCATGATTTTTTTGCTATTCTTAGGAATAAATTAGACTGGAGTCGTGGCTACCACAATAATCCCAATGCTACTCAATCTTAATATTATCGACCTTGCGGTCGTCAAATCCTTAGATCTTGATCTTGATAAAGGCATGTCCGTGCTTACCGGTGAAACCGGTGCAGGTAAATCCATTTTATTGACTGCCTTGGGCCTGGCGCTGGGTGACAGAGCTGATTCCGGCTATGTTAGACCTAACAGCAAACGGGCAGAAATCAATTTGGAATTTGATCTTGACGACGCGCCGGAGGCACAACATTGGCTGAAAACTAACGAACTGGATAACGAGCATCATTGTTTGATTAGACGCATCATTAATAGTGACGGCCGCTCCAAGGCATATATCAACAATCGCCCGGTCACCTTGCAAGCCTTGCAGGAATTAAGCGAGAAACTGGTGGAAATTCACGGTCAACATGCACATTTAACCCTGCTTGATGCCGACGAGCAACGCCGTTTATTAGATGCCTACGCTAAAAACCAGCCGCTACTGGATCAACTGAACGACAGTTACCGGCAATGGCACAGTAGCCAAAAAGAGCTAGCTCATCTAGTTAAAGCCAGCCAGGATCAAACCGAACGCGAAGAACTACTGCGCTACCAAATCGATGAATTACAGCAGCTGGATCTTGCCAATTTCAACTACACCGCACTCTCGGAAGAACACAGTAAATTGGCCAACTTGGGCGATATTTTAAGTGTCGGCCAAGCCCAGTTGGATAGCCTGTATGAAAATGACCGGCTGTCGGCCAACCAGATGCTCAACCACTCCTTAAGCGAGTTGCAACATATTGCCCGCTTTGCTCCGGAATTAAATGAAATCTGCGCGATACTGTCTGAGGCGCAAATCCAAACTGAAGAAGCCTCGCTGCAATTACGGCGTTTTCTGGAAATGCAAGAAATCGACCCGCAACATCTGGAAGTATTGGAAAATCAAATTGGTCAGATACAACGACTTAGCCGTAAACACCATATCACTCCGGACGAATTGCCTGAGCTGTTAGTTAAACTGGAACTGGAACTGGATAGCCTTACCCACAGCAGCGAGCGCATCGAAGCATTAACCGCGCTTACTCAGCAAATTCTCAAGCAATACCAGCAACTGGCTGAAAAGTTATCCAAGCAACGTCAAAGCAGCGGCCAACAATTACAACAACAAATTTCCGCACTGATTAAAGAACTGGGCATGCCGCAGGGCGAGTTTTTAGTACAACTCAGTGCGCAAGAAAACTCTGCCCCTAAGCTTAATGGCCTCGATAAAATCGAGTTTCTGGTCAGCGCCAACCCCGGTATTCCGGCTAAGCCGTTGGCAAAAGTGGCTTCGGGCGGTGAATTGTCACGCATCAGCTTAGCGATTCAGGTGACGACCACCAACGACAAAACCACGCCGACGATGATTTTCGATGAGGTCGATTCCGGCATCGGCGGCGGCATTGCAGAAATTGTCGGGCAAAAATTGCGTAAATTAAGTAATAACCGGCAAGTGCTGTGCGTTACCCATTTACCACAGGTTGCAGCGCAAGCGCATCAGCATCTTTACGTTGAAAAAAACAACCAAACTGACATCACCTCGTCCAGCGTTAGGTTACTTCACTATGACGAACGCGTTGATGAAATCGCCCGCATGCTGGGTGGCGTCACTATTACCGCCAATACCTTGGCACATGCTCAAGAAATGTTAACTACAGGAAACCAACACCAATGATCCGCTTTCCAGCCGAATGGGAACCACAAGCTGCCGTATTAATCGCCTGGCCGCACCACACCGGCGACTTTCGTAATCTTGCCTCTGTCGAACAATCTTATACTTTTATTGCCGACACCATCAGTCAGTATCAAGCGCTACTGATTGTCTGCCGCGATACCGAGCATCAACGGCATATCGAGCCGCAGTTAAAGACGCTGGAAAACATCACGTTTATCCACGCCACTGTTAACGACATCTGGGTGCGGGATACGGTATTTTTAACGGTAGAAAACGACGGACAATTGCAGCTGCAGAACTTTCGTTTTAATGGCTGGGGCGATAAATACCCGCATCAACACGATAACGCGCTTAACCAACACTTGCTGAACTCAGCGCCGTTCAAAGGTGTCAATACTGTTTATATAGACTTCATCCTGGAAGGCGGCAGCGTCGAAAGCGATGGCATAGATACCATCATGACTACCCGTCAATGCCTGTTGAATCCTAACAGAAACAAGCACTTAAACCAGCAAGAAATCGAGCAGCAATTACTCAAACACCTTGGCGCTAATCGCGTGTTATGGATAGACCAGGAAAACCTGACCGGCGACGATACCGACGCCCATATTGATACGCTGGCGCGTTTTTGTTCAGCCAATACAATTGCTTACACGGCATCAGCTGATCCGCAAGACCCGCATCACGACAGCCTGCAAGCGATGCAGGCCCAGTTGCAAGCCTTGCGTACACAATCGGGCGAGGCTTATCAGCTGGTGCCGCTGCCGATGCCCAAGCCGATTTACGACGATGAAGGCCAGCGTTTGCCAGCCAATTACTCCAATTTTTTGATTATCAATAATGCCGTATTGGTACCGGTTTATGAAGATCCTAACGATGCTATTGCTCTGCAACGTTTGACAGATATTTTCCCGAATCACACCATCATCGCCACACCTTGCAGGCCGCTGGTCCACCAATACGGCAGCCTGCATTGCATGACTATGCAGTTTCCGGCTAAAGCGCTTAATCTGTAAGCATAAAGCGCATTAGGACGCTGCCTTGTACAAAAATTACCCATTACATTTTCACTTTAACAAGGTAGCGACATGAGCTCACATCTATTCATCGTCTGGCAGGATTCTTATAACGTTGACTGCCCCATTATTAACGAACAACACAAAGGCATCATCTCAACCATCAACACCCTGCATTACTTTATTCAAGAGGGGCATGAGCTTACCTTTTTAAAGCCTACGGTAGATTTATCGAAGATGTTCATGGGCTTTCATTTTGCAACCGAGCAGGGAATTCTGGCCAAATCCCGTTATCCGGGAATTGAGAATGATGAAGCGCTTAGGAAACAGCTTTTTGCTCAATTCAAAGTTACTTGCCAAGAGGCCTGCCTGCATAGAGAGCCGGAATTATTGCTGAGTTTTCTTAAAAACTGGTGGATAAAGCATCTAACGGAAGAACATAAAAGATTTGCGCCTTACCTTAAGAATTAATAGACACTCATTATCCCCTCTCGATTTTATTATGAATGCTGGCAAACCCTTAATCGCCCATGTTCTGTTTCGTTTAGGCACTGGTGGCCTGGAGAACGGTGTTGTCAATTTAATCAACCACTTACCGGATGATAAATATCGGCATGCCGTTATCTGCATGACAAATTACACAGATTTTCGTAAGCGCATTACCAATAAAGATGTGCAGGTTTATTGTTTAAACAAAAAGCCCGGCAAAGACTTCGCCGTTTACCTACGCCTATGGCGACTGTTAAGAACAATAAAGCCCGACATATTGCACACCCGTAACTTATCAGCGCTGGAAGCACAGTTATCCGGCTTGTTAGCTGGGGTAAAACATCGGATACACGGAGAGCACGGCCGGGATATTGACGACGTCAACGGCACCAACCCGCGTTATGTCTTCTTGCGAAAGTTATTTCGGCCGTTAGTGCATCGTTACATCCCAATGTCAAAAGACCTGGAAAATTGGCTGGTGCGGCAAATACAAGTACCGCCGCAAAAAATCACCCAACTATACAACGGTGTCGACTTAAGCCGTTTTAAAGTAGGCAATGAAAAACCTCTAGAATTACTTCCTCCATCATTCCGCACGCCCGGACTGCAAATCATCGGCACCGTCGGCAGGCTGGATCCGGTCAAAGACCAAATCACCCTGGTTGCAGCACTTATTCATCTACTTAGCACTTCTCCGGAGCTTAAAGATAAAGTGCGCTTAGTGCTTGTGGGCGCAGGTGGATTACAAGAGAGGTTGAACTCTATGATTCAAGTAGCCGACCTAAATGATTTAGTTTGGTTTGCAGGAGATCGTAGCGATGTTGCCGATCTGATGCGGACACTGGATATTTTTGTACTGCCTTCAATCAACGAAGGCATATCCAACACCATTCTTGAAGCCATGGCCACTGGACTGCCGGTAATTGCCACCAAAGTCGGCGGCAATCCGGAATTGGTGGTCGACAATGAAACGGGCATTCTGATACCCAAACAAAATCCTGTTGCGATGAGCGATGCCATCAAACTGTATTTGGACAATCCTGAATTAATAACTGCCCATGGGCAGGCTGGTAGACACCACTGTGAATCGGTATTTAGCTTAAGCCGTATGGTTAGTGATTATGCGCGGGCTTATGATAGTTTGATCAAATTAAGAAAATAATTTTTACAAACTCTCAAAAAATAAGTCATTTTGCTGGATAATTTTAATTATTGATCATATCTACTATTGCTACTTATTTCATGCTCCTTGCTCTGCTGTAGGATCAGAAGCCAAAACATGCCTTAAACAGGATCTTACAATTTACCTGACCTTAGCGGACCTTATTCACTTTGCGGATTTCACTTTGCTTAGTATCCCCTAACGTTTGGCATAGCTGACACTTGAAAATCTATGCTACACGCTAAGATTATTAGAATAAAACAAAAGTATCAGGCAGAACAAAGTGTCTCTTTTCCCAAATAATCGCTGCCGACCAACAATGCTAATTATCCAGGAAACTTGCATTATCATTTAACGCATCATATCCATGAACTTTTAATATGTTCACATAGTCTTCTAAAGTTACCTTAATTCGATCTTCAATTGAAAGACCAGATATATTAGTAAAAAGCCTATCACGGACACCACGGTCTCTCAACAATTTCGCCAAGCCTTGCCGAACAAGAATCCCATTTGAATCGATAAAATAATCATTTGCAATTTTCCCGTTCACTACTCTAGCTATTTTGCAATCGATATCTTCCTCTCTCGGATCGAATATATATTCGACAGCAAGATTCTTTCTTAGAAAGTAAACGGTCAAAAAATTGGTTTTAGCATCTTTTTCTGTATAAGGCCCATCAAAGCTATGGGAATCTACTAAAAAGGAAAATTGATTTTTAGTAAAATCAATAAAGATTTGTTTAATATCTGGCGTCATATACCATGCTCCTAATAATCAAGCCCTTTGACACCACCGCTATATTTACCAGTGCGCTCAAATATACGCTCATAACCTCTATAATCCTTAACATCTATACGTTCTAAATTGTAAGTTGGAGCACCCTTGTTCAGCTCGTTTAGCACGCCTAGCTCGTAGGATGCGGTAAACAAAGTGAACCACATCAATCGCGTAACACGAACCATGCGGTTCGTACCTCACCCCATCCTACCGGGCTAATTATTTATAGAATTGCTTAGCAATTATTTCTCCTGTATCGATATCTATATTGCACTTGAACGATGAAAAAGAATTAACAACAAGTGGCTGCTTTGAAGAAATCGAATAGTAATAATCTACATTTTCAGGAAATTCTGCTTCCCAAATTATTGAACCATCAAATGAAAGTGCTAATAGATTTTTAAAAGGATTGATCCCGCGCCGTCGCTCTTTACAGTATGAAGGGTCATTAAGAAATGAGTTAGGATCAGCTAGAACAACAATTTTCCCTTGTAAGATGAAAGCGTCTCGGATTTCGTAGGGCAAAAAAAAAGATTTGGCGTTAACGAACAGTGTCCTGCCCTGATATGTTACTGACCTCATGCAAGGTGATATCCAGGAGAACTTTCGAATTGGCCAGTCCAGTTTATGCCTAAATCTAAATAGCTTTTGGATACACATCTAGCTGGCAAAAGAGTTTTTGTTATTCATGTTATACACGCCCCACATTGTATAAATCCAGATTTATACCCTTACAACTGTTCGGGCTCTGACAACAAATGAAGAAAGACGTTCCAGATTCTCCCACAAGCTCGATTCCTCGACTTTAGGTTAACGATCTATCTTTCTTCAAACCTGTATGTTTGCCAATTCATTTTTAATCGCGTTTAACTCGCTACCACAAGCCCTTAAAGGGAAAATCAGGTGCTACTAAACGCCATATTTGTCCAGAGTAAATATCTTTAAACCATCGTCCTCCATAGATTTCCCCTGCTCCATAATTTGGATCAGCTGTCTGTTCCTCCGTTTGACCCTGAGCTAATTGAGCTTCAATATACTTAACAAATCGACTGTATTCGTTAATTAAACAGAGTCCATTAACTTCTTCCCAAATACACAACTTTAATGAATTATCCATAGCGGATGGCAAAGCTTAACGAATAGCTGCTAAGAATGAAAATGCTGCCGTGAGTAATCTAATCGCTTTTTTTCTGCCCGGGACAAGTGCGGCTCCAATGGCCCTAACACTTTAACGATGGCTTCGTAATCCCTTGCTGACCATGCCGCATCAACTATTGATTTCGCATATCTAAGCTCAGAAGCCAACTCAAACTCGGCACTCTCTTTGCTGCGCAACTTCTCAACCTGCGCAAAAGAGAAATCATTGCCCTTCAAGAAATCAGAAGCATGTCGAACAATCAATTCGGATAGCCGCGCTAACACATTTAGCATCCGTGCATCGTCGTTAATTAACAGTTCCGAAACAAATGCAGCATCTTGAATATTTCTTAGACGCAATACTTCCGCGAGCGAAAAAGGCGGTCCTGGATAACGCGGGTCCTGCTGCCCAATCTCAATACCCAATTCATATGAGCGACCATTATCGAAATTAATGTTCAAAAATACTTGGTCGTTTTCATAGCGCACCCCCCATTCTGTACAAGCTACACAAACTAAACCAAATTGTTGCGCCACTGGATCAAATTGGCGCTGTGCCTTTTCAGAGAATAACAAAGTCATGAATTACCTCTCGTTAGTTTCCCCGCGGGTGATATGCACCCGTCGATGGGCTGTATTGCCAACCACGGGATTCAAGAAGATTTCGCTCCGCTCGCAGGAAACCACCTGTTGATATCCGTTCTCCAGTTACAGGATTTCGATATGAATCATAGATAGGATTACCCTTACCCATCTCTTCGCGCAAACGACCAGAGTTCTGTGCCCAGTTTGCACTGGGACTACCCTTGTCAGGCAAGTGAAGCATGAAGTCACCTCCTCTCCAACCCTCAGCTTTAGCAGTAGTGTCTTTACCCCACTTAAAGAGATTAAGCCCGCCACTCTCTGAGCTTTTTGCAGCCCCACAAACCCGCCCCACGCCGCCGCCCGGCACACCTTCGACTCCCGCCAGCTGTAAATCATATAGTTCAAGGGCAACAGCCCCTGCAGCAGCCAACGCCCGAATTAGCAAAGGATTAAGACCTCTTGGGTCGATATACCTTAGCGGATCACTACCCACATAGGCATAGGTATTAACGCCGCCAAGCAGCCCAATCGGATCACTCTCGATATACCGCCCGGTACTTGGATCGTAATCCCGGTGGGTGTTGTAGTGTAGTCCGGTTTCCTTGTCGTAATACTGGCCGGGGAAGCGCAGGTTGTAGATAAATGGATGGCCGTCATGATCGGGGTCTTCGTCGATGGCTTGGCTATTGCGATGGTGATCGTCCTGGTCCTGATCTTGGTTTATGCCTACTTTTGGAAGTCCCATCCCAAAAGGATCGCTTTCCCAGCGCCAGACTACTTCACCGTTCTGGCTGGTAATAGCCCTCGGGCTGTTAAGGTGATCGGTATAGACATAGTAGGTTTGGTAGTTTTTCAACACGGCGACGGGCATGTCGCCTAACCAGACCGTTTCCTGAATGGCTTGGCCTTGCTGATCGTATTCTCCAATCAGATGACCGGCTTCGTCATAGACGAAGTAAGTACTGGTTAGTATTCGTTGAGTACTTTTCTTGACTTTTCCGTGTTGATCGCCGTGTTCGTCCTCGTCATCAACGTCACCTTTATCACCGCCGGACCGTTTAGGTATTTTACGGTGAAATTTGGCGACACGCTGTCCCAAGCCGTTGACCCGGTATTGCTCAACACCTAGGACAACATTTGACACTTGCACCAGACGGCCGCGTCCGTCATAGCCAAATTGGTTATAGCCGTCATCGATCAGGTGACCAGCAGTGTCGTAGCTATAATTTTTTATGGTCTGTAGGTTGTCGTCGGTGACAGACATCAAACGATTGCTGGATGACTCAAGATTAAAGCTTTTCGTCAACGCGCTATCTAGCTGTTGGGTGCGGTTTCCGTTAGCGTCGTAGCTGTAGCGAGTTTGACTGGTGGGATTGGTAACACCCGTTAACCGGCCCAGTTCGTCGTAGCTGAAGCTTTGATCGAAGTTAAGATCGGCATCAATGTAACCAGTGATGCGGCTTGCAGAGTCATAGCTAAGTTGTCGCCAACGATCAGCCAAGTCGTAGCCGATGAGGCGACCATCCTGGTCGAAGTCGCGGCTGGTTTTGACGCCATTACCAAAAGTCCAGTTTTTAGCGACACCAAAAGGCTGATAGTCAATACCACTGAGCAGGGTCGTGCGCTTGTTATCAAACCCGCTAATTTGGCCGTTGCTGTTGTAGTTTAATTTCAGCACTTGGCCGGATGGATAAGTCAATGTAGTCAATCGACCATTTGCGTTGAATCCATAGCGGGTAACCAATGTCACTGAACCGGTTTTAATGGTTTTGCTGGTCAACCGACCATTTACGTCGTAAGCCCAGTTCGTGACGCCCGCGTCATCAATCATCTGAGTCAGATGGCCGATGCCGTTACGTCCCTGATCATATCTAAATTTGATGGGCGATTGACCAGCTGGACTGATTTGAGTAACGCGGTTTAAGGCATCATAATTGTAATTCACGATTTGTCCGCGAGCGTCGACGCTACTTAGCGGGTTGCCAGCGTCGTCATAGCTGGTTTGGCTTTTGCCAGTATCGGGACTGTCCGAAGTCAATCGTTGTCCGAGGCCATCATAGACGTAGTCGGTAACCAGAGTCAGCGGGTCTGTCACTGACAACAGGTTGTCATGTTTATCGTAGGCGTTTTTAGTGGCATAACCAGCGGGATCGATACTGCTGATCAATCGATTCAGTGTATCGTAGGCAAGTACCGTTTTGTTATTAAGTGGATCAATAACTCTAATAGTATTGCCATTGGCATCGTAGCCAACGCTGGCAGTTTGGTTCTCAGCACCGATGGTTTTTGTTAGACGACTAAGGCCGTCGAACACCTGGGCGCGAGTGCTGATCAACTGGTTGGCGGGGTCGAAGACTTGGGTATTGAGGCGATTGCCTTGGTTGTCCAGTGTGTAATCGATATGATTGCCCAGTGAATCGGTAATGCCAACCAGACGGTGGGCGTTGTCGTAGCGGTAGGCAATGGATGCGCTATCCGGGAGGGTCACTTTGAGTAACTGGTCG
The DNA here is from genome assembly GCA_030693065.1 of Methylococcaceae bacterium. GTDB lineage: Bacteria > Pseudomonadota > Gammaproteobacteria > Methylococcales > Methylomonadaceae > JABFRC01. The sequence continues at coordinate 268,913 of JAUYBL010000010.1, forward strand.
GCGGCATCGTAACTGTAGCGAGTAACTTCCGCACCGATAGTTGAGTTTATCAGTCGGCCGCGCGGATCATATTGGAACCGAGACACCAAGCCATTGGCGTCTTTAAGAGATAGCGGCTTGCCATCGGCATTGTAATTGTTAATAGTAGTGACATGACCAAGCGCGTCGCTGATCGTGCTTAGGTTGCCATGGGCGTCATAGCTCAAACGGGTGACATCATTGACATCGTTACGGGGACCGTCAATAGTCAGCGGTTGACTTTGGTCATTGTAGCTATAGGACCATTTGCGGCTTTGTTGGGTAGCATTGTCTGTGACGGTCTTTTGCAGCAAATTGCCTCGGTCGTCATACTTAAAGGTAGTCGTTCGACCGGATTCGGTGATAATGGCCGGCAATCGGAAACGGCTGTGCCAGGTCGTCTGTATCGTGCGGGACTGCGGCTTGCCTACCGCTTCGGTACGCAATATTTCCAGGTTCCGGACAGTATCGTAATTGTAGTTAGTAATGTTGCCGTTGAAATCTATGCTCTGCACTAAGTTACCTTCGTTATCGTAGCTCATGCTCCGCGTAGCGCTGCTGCAGCTTAAATTCGTGCAGCTTTGGGTTTCAAACGCAGTATGCGCCACGCCAAGGTAAGTACGATAAGAGTAAAGTCGATTCGCTCCCAGTAAGTCCTTAACAGTGGTTTTTAGATTGGCCCTGTCATACGACAAGGTGACTTTTTCCGAGCCATCGGCATGTTCAGAACTTGTCGCCCACCCCTGGTTGTCGTAACTCCAGCTGGCAAAGCGAGTGCCATTTTCGTCAATAATACCAGTAAGCGCGTGGGGCCAACTGGCGTTCTCGTAACGATATTCTCTGCTATTGCCATCGGCATGGCCAACAGTGGTCAGGTTGTTTCTGCTGTCATAAGCATAACTCAGCGTATGGTCGGCCGGATCAATAATGGCGCTAATATGCCCCTGATTGTCATAGGCAAACTTTAAGCTGCGCCCGAACTCGTCATTAACCGACGTCAGTTTAGCGGTACTATCGTAGTTAAGGGTTTGCCTAAGGCCGACGCGGTTGGCTACTGTAATTAATCGACCAGCGGCATCATATCTTTCCGTGCCGTCCTGACCATTGGTATAAACCCAACCGCCACCGCTAATTGCCGTCAACTGGCTGTTAACATCGGCGTCGGGTTGCCAAACACCATTGATCCATTTGAAGCTAAAGGTTTTTTCGTCCGAACGGATCACGTTGACCTGAGTAGAAGAAACCACTTGAATCCGACCACTGTAATTGAAGTTCCAGTGCGAACCGAACGGGCCGTTGCCAATGGTGGATTGACTGTTGTAATACCGTACTAACTGAAGCGTATTTGAGCCAGAACCGATGTAATCGGTTTCCTGCTGAAATTTATTGCCGGTGCTGTTGTTGATCGGATTACCGGAATATTGTCCGATACTGCACTGATTAGCATTACTGTCAGAGCAACTATCGGTACCACCGCCTAGACTTTTTGCACTATTGGGCGGGTTACAGCGTGGATCGAATTGATCGTCCCAGTCTGGTGCATCTCCATCGCCGTCACAAGTTCCGGCCAAAGCTGCACTTGGCAACAGAGGCAGCACGGTAATAAGAAAAATAATACTGCATATCAAAAACGACATTACCTTCTTCATGCCAACTCCCAATTTTATTGATTATGATCGAGAATAACCCAACCAACGTGTAACTTTACGCCAAGGACCAACGTGAAAACCTTTACAACATAGATCAAAAGTGCCCCTTAATAGGCGAGTTAGAATTTAGCAGACTGCATCCATGCTATAAGCGAAATACGTCACATAACTGCCAATAGTTAATACAAAAGACACAGACAATACATTGTTAACAGATTCCTAACTATCAGGAACTTAAGCATTCCGGCTGCGGTCGAGGCATATTGTTGAAACTCAACCAAATAAAATATTTACCGCCTGACAATACAAGCGCTAAGTGAGTGATGGGGACTGACTTATTATGGTTTCGAGTATATTCGCTAAGACGGAGCCGTTAAAAAACACGGCAAGCTAAGCAGAATCACTGGGCGACTGAAGCCCCAAAGTACAAGCTTTGTTGGCCAAACTTCAGCGACCCTATACGATCGCTGATACCCATGAACAGAACTATTTTATCGGGATTCCCGCGCAGAGTTTGTGCTACCAGACAACACAAAAACAGAAGATTTAGCGCCGAATTCCTACTCCTTATAACCGCATTACTTATAGCTGAATTGGCACTGGCTAAAGAGGAAATTCTGTTGATTTATATAAAGCACATAATAGTATTGTTAATCGGACTGCAATTGATTTAATCTTTGCTGCTGTTGGGCCAGCCAAATTGCAATTGACTTTAGCCGCAAGTATTAACAACATTCACACCTTTGAAATGCTCATCGATAAGTGCCTACTATTAATACTGAGTCATTAAAACTTAAATAAAACTGGAGTCTTCTAATGAAAAAATTCATTAATAGCGTTGATACCCAGCTTGATGAAAGTTTGCTGGGCTTTGCCAAGGCCCATGCCGACATTATCCAGCTCAACCGCCAACCGCGGTTTGTTAAACGTATCAAGCCAACTGCATCGGGTAAGGTTGCGCTTATTTCCGGTGGCGGCTCGGGCCATGAGCCGCTTCATACCGGCTTTGTCGGTTTTGGGATGCTTGATGCCGCCTGTCCAGGCCAGATATTTACTTCACCCAGCCCCGACCAAATGTTGGCTGCTGCAGAAGCAGTTGAAAACGGCAGTGGCGTATTATTCATTGTTAAAAATTATGCTGGCGATGTAATGAATTTTGAAATGGCCGCTGAAATGCTCGATTACCCGAGTGCAACAGTATTAGTCACTGATGATGTTTCCTTGCCGAAAAATCACAGCATTGGCCGACGTGGCGTCGCCGGCACGCTGATTGTCGAAAAAATTGTTGGTGCCGCCGCTGAACAAGGTGCAAGCCTAGCTATTTGTAAAGCCCTTGGCGATAAAGTCAATCTTGCCACCGCATCGATGGGTGTAGCATTAACTAGCTGCACCGTGCCTGCAATTGGCAAACCGACGTTTGAGATTGCTGATAATGAAATGGAAATGGGCGTGGGTATTCATGGCGAACGCGGCCGAGAAACACTGCCATTAGCAACAGCAACGGAAATTGTTGAACACATAGCCAACATTATCGATATCGAATTAAAGCCTGAAAAAGGCCAACAGGCATTACTGCTGGTGAATGGTTTCGGCGGCACGCCGCTATTGGAATTGCATTTGATCTACGACCTTGCGGCCCAATTTTGGGAAAAGCGGGGAATTAATATCTGCCGTTCATTAGTTGGCAACTACGTCACATCCTTGGATATGGAGGGATGTTCAATTACTTTAAGCTTGCTAGACGATGAAATTTTGAGGCTATGGGATGCCCCAGTGCATACTGCGGCGTTACGTTGGTAATTGCGCAGCCAATTCATTAACGATTACACAAATTATTAACTGACAAGTTCTAGCCCCTGGATCTATGTGCCCCCTGGATCTTTCCTCTAAAAACGAGGCTCTTCCTTTAGTTGCTACCATATCCCGGGTAGATTCCATACCAGCGATTGCCGCGCTAGTAATATCACTAATAACCTCGGCTAATGTCATCGAAGCTAAAGCGCCTTTGCGTAATCTTTCTGCAACTGGAATTAATACATCAAGCATAGTTTTTTCACCGGCCGCTGCTTTACCTCGCTGCTTTACAGCTTGCACTCCTTCAGAAAAAATCTCTGCAAAATCCGGTAATGTCAGCTCACTTTGTTTAGTAGCTTTACTCATGCCAATAAACAATGTGCCATACAAAGAGCCTGAAGCTCCGCCCATGGCTGTCATCAGCGTCATGCCGATTTTCTTAAACGCTGCAGCCCAATCTAGCTGAGCTATTCCTGCGCTTTCTGCCAAAAGTCCATTTATGCCACGCTGTAGATTAACCATGTGATCGCCATCACCAATGGCTTGATCAAGAGCGGCTACTTCTTCCGTATTTTGTACTAATACATTAGCAATTAACTGGATTAAATTAGGCAACAGACTAGGAGTAAATTTCATTGAGCTTTCCTCTTTAGGCATGATCGCAGGGGTGAACGACTTAATACTTGGGTTAAGATCGCGTTTTATGAATGGATCATCAGCATTATAAAATTACAAGGTAAACGCTTAAATTTATAATATAGAGAGAATATCAGGCCTCCAGTCTATTAAAGCTAATTTAAAATTCTAGAGAACAGCAGAAGACAGATTGGCAAGGGTCGAGCGTAAAATAAATGAAGCCCTCGGTAGATATATAGGTCTCTGCCGAGGGGGTAAACAGTTAAATCTTAGCCTTCTAAACTAGCTAAACGGGCTGCAAGAATTTCTTCGAGTGATACTAATGCTTTAGTAAAGCCATCAATACCTTCTGCTAATTTATCGCTAGCCATGCGGTTTTCAGCATGCAAACGTTCAAAAGTAGCTTTATCAATAGAAATCTTTTCAATTGGCAAGCCAGCAGCATTTTTAGGGTCTAACTTGCGCTCTAAAGTACCTTCGGTAGCTTGTAATTCAGCAAGTAAAGAAGGTGCAATAGTCAACAAATCAGAACCAGCTAATTCAACAATTTCACCAATATTACGGAAACTAGCTCCCATTACTTCAGTTTTGTAACCAAATTTTTTGTAGTAGTTGTAAATTTCAGTTACCGACAATACACCTGGATCTTCAGCTGGGGCATAAGATTCTTTACCTGTGTCTTTCTTGTACCAGTCAAGAATCCGGCCAACAAACGGAGATATCAACGTGATGCCTGATTCAGCACATGCAATTGCTTGATGTATTCCAAATAACAAAGTCAAATTAGTATGAATGCCTTCTTTTTCTAAAACAGCTGCAGCCTGAATACCTTCCCATGTTGCAGCAATTTTTATTAAGATACGTTCGCGGTTAATTCCCTTTTCTTCATACTGCGCAATTAAATCACGGCCTTTTGCGATTGTTGCGTCAGTGTCAAAAGAAAGGCGGGCGTCAACTTCAGTTGAAACTCGGCCAGGAATAATTTCAAGAATTTTCAAGCCGAACGACACAGCTAAACGATCAAACGCTAATGATACAACTTGAGCTGCTGTTGCGTCTTTACCTAAAGAGCTTCTTGCGCTTTTAAGAGTGTCATCAACAATCCCTTGATACTGTGGCATTTGTGCAGCCGCAGTAATAAGCGAAGGATTAGTTGTTGCATCGCGAGGTTTAAAGGTTTCAATCGCTTGAATATCGCCAGTATCTGCCACAACGACAGTAAATTCTTTTAATTGTTCTAACAAATTTGCCATAACTTTAATTACCTATAATTACTTGTTAAAAAAAAACCGCTTACATAGCAACCTGTCCTGCGTTTAAACAGGAAGAAATCATGCAGCGGATTAGTATTCTTTAATTTTTAAAAATATAAAAGCGCAAGAACTACAAAGCAACTTGCGCTTAAATTAAGCAGTTAATTAATACTACTTTTAACCCTTGTCGCGTAAATATTTTGCAACACCTGTAGCTCCGCCGACTGTACCTCTTGGAGAAACTTCAGAAGAAGCGGCTACTCTTTGGTTTTGTGATTTTTCTTTCAAGTATTTTGAAACACCGGTGGATTCGGCTTTTTGTTTTAATGCTGAGGCTTTCTTATCAAGATATCTAGCAACGCCTGTTCCTGCAGTCGCGCTACGATTCTGTAAATAGCGCTCAACACCAGTTAAACCACCTGATCGTGTGTTAATAGCCTCTTTAGCAGATCCGCCTTTCTTTCTAGTAAAAAAGAAAACGCCAGCCGCCACAACTACACCTAGTCCAATCAAAACATTTGTATTCGATTTTTCATCTTTAGTTGCTGTTGCTGGCTTTACTGCAACAGCATCAGAAGAATCTTCCTCAGATACATCTACTTTAGAAGATGAGTCAGTTTTAGTCGCTTCAACACTTTTGCTCTTAGTAGGTGCTGCTGATTCGTTCTTTTTAGAACTCTCGTTAGCATCTTGATCTTGAAAAACTATGACTGGTTTAAAATTTGTAGCTGGATAATCGGATTCAGCCATTGCCATTGTGTTGGTCAATAACAAAGCAACAAATGCACCTCTTATTAAAATATTTTCTTTCACATTATTCCCCTGTAAGTTGTTAAATCGATCGAAATTCCTTTGGAATTTGCTAAAAAGCAAATCAGGATAAATCTTCACTAAAAATTGTATAAATTACTTGATACGTCATTATGAGTTTTAAAGAATAGCTTCAACGTTTTTAACAACATTTTCAACAGTAAACCCAAATTCCTTGAACAATTGTCCAGCTGGAGCAGACTCACCAAATCTATCTAATCCAACAATCGCCCCTTGAGCCCCAACATACTTCCACCAGCCATCAGTAACACCAGCTTCGATAGCGACCCGCTTAGTTACTGCAGCAGGTAATACAGACTCCCTATATTCAGAATCTTGGGCATCAAATATGTTTGTTGAAGGTAACGATACAACGCGAATCTTTCTACCTTTTGCAGTTAATTCTTCTGCAGCTTTTACTGCCAATTCAACTTCAGAACCGGTTGCGATAATAATTGCGTCAGGCTGACCATTACAATCACGAAGCACGTAACCACCTTTATATATATCCGCAATTTGCTGATCAGTACGAGACATATGTGGCAAGTTCTGCCGCGAGAAAATAAGCACAGACGGCCCATTTTTACGCTCAATAGCTGCCTTCCAAGATATTGCTGTTTCTACTGCATCACAGGGACGCCATACATGGATATTTGGAATCAAACGGAGAGTAGCTGTTTGCTCAACAGGCTGATGCGTAGGACCATCTTCGCCTAACCCAATAGAATCATGAGTGTAAACAAAAATTGAACGAATTTTCATCAATGCAGACATACGCACGGCATTGCGGGCATATTCTGAAAACATTAAAAATGTAGCTCCAAAAGGTATTAGTCCACCATGAAGAGCGATACCGTTCATAATTGCTGACATTCCAAATTCACGAACGCCATAATTTATGTAATTTGCATCCGGCTTATTCGCACGTAATGGTTTATAACCAGACCATTCCGTCATATTTGAGCAACCTAAATCAGCAGACCCACCAAATATCTCAGGCAAAATCTTGGCATACCCTTCAATAGTTGCTAAAGATGAAAGACGTGTAGCTGTAGTTTTAGCTTCTATATTAACATCGCTTACAAATTTACCAGCGTCGTTAGCCCAATTTGATGGTAAGTCACCAACCGAACGACGTAAAAATTCTGCTGCAAGATCAGGAAACTCAGCCTTATAAGCCTCAAAACTTTTATTCCACTCATCTTCAAGTTTAATTCCTTTTGATTTAGCATCCCATTTAGCATAAACGTCTGCAGGTATTTCAAAAGGACCATGGTCCCAACCAAGCGCTGCTTTAGTTAAGTTAATCTCTTCATCTCCAAGAGCGGCCCCATGACAAGCATGAGTTCCTGCCTTATTTGGAGAACCGAAGCCAATAGTTGTTTTACAACAAATTAGCGTTGGTTTGTCACTTATAGAACGGGCTAGCTCTAATGCATCATTTATAGCCTTGTGGTCGTGCCCATCAACGTCTGCAATAACATGCCATCCATATGATTCAAATCTCTTAGGTGTGTTATCAGTAAACCAACCTTCGACATGTCCATCAATAGAAATGCCATTGTCATCCCAAAAAGCAACCAGCTTACCAAGACCTAACGTCCCCGCTAATGAACAAGCTTCGTGAGAAATACCTTCCATCAAGCAACCATCACCTAAAAAAACATAGGTATTGTGATCAACAATTTTATGATTTCCCTTATTAAATTGAGCTGCTAAAACCTTTTCAGCAATAGCCATCCCAACCGCATTGGTAATACCTTGACCTAATGGACCTGTTGTTGTTTCTACTCCAGCAGTGTAACCGTATTCAGGATGCCCTGGCGTTCTGGAATGAAGTTGACGAAAGTTTTTAAGGTCTTCAATCGTTACGTCATATCCTGTAAGGTGCAATAAGGAATATATCAACATAGATCCATGACCGTTCGAAAGCACAAAACGATCACGGTTAGACCATTTTGGATTGGTCGGATTATGGCGAATAAAATCATTCCATAGGACTTCAGCAATATCCGCCATGCCCATAGGGGCGCCTGGATGACCGGAGTTTGCTTTTTGGACAGCATCCATGCTCAAGGCGCGTATGGCATTCGCCAACTCTCGACGCGAAGTCATATTTTTCTCCTTACATTCGTAAATTTATTGAACATGACGTATTGATTATTTGGCAATGTTGTCACGAAAACTTTTTTATTATTAACTCGGAATTAAGATGAACGAGCAGCTTAAAGCTGCTCGTTACTGCAATCTTATTCTAAATTAGCGTGCCTTGATCTCATCACTTCCTCGGCAATTCCTTTGTCGTGAATAATGTGTGAAATTACAGCTTCTAGAAATACCAGTGTCGATAATTCAAAGACTGTTCCCATTGGCATACCTACAACTTTGCCATATAACTCGGAACGGCCAATTTGAAATACTGCATCAGCCAAATCACCAATTGTTGAATCACTTTTTGCTGATATGAGTAATATGCTCGCACCTACTTTCTTAGCACTTTTTGCAAAAGCAATAAGCTGCTCGGTTTCTCCAGAGCCTGAAATAATAACTAACAAATCACCTTGTTTAATGCTCGGCGTTACGATTTCACCAACAACACTAACATCGTAACCTCCATGCACCAATCTCATTGCGAAAAAATTACCAACAAGTTTGGATCGTCCAGCACCGGAAATAAAAATTCTTTTTGCGCCATCGATAAGCTTAGTCAACTTGACGTCGTAAGAATCATCTGTCGCTTCAAGTATGCCCGAAATCTTTTCCAGAATAAGTTGCTGGTGCATAGTTTTATACTCTTACTGCATCAACCAATTCACGAATTTCACGAGCAGCTTCAGCAGGTGAAGGAGCGCCGTATATTGCTGCGCCAACTACAATGATATTCGCGCCAGCTTTTACTACGTCTTGAACTGTTGATGCTTTGATACCGCCTGCAACAGAAATCCTAACGTTTAAGCCAAGTGCCGCAATATCATTCAAATCTGAAAATGGCGTGTGTCCAGCTGCTTGTGCGTCAAGACCTGTATGAATACCAACAATTTGGGCGCCCAATTTTACAGACTCTCTTGCGCAGGTTACTTTGTCTTCTACATTGATAAGGTCAATTTGAGCTTCAGCACCGTTTGCGTTAGCTGCTTTAACAACACCAGCAATTGTAGCTAACCCAGATACGCCCAAAACAGTCACGATGTCTGCGCCAGCTGCATAGAAAGGAGTGGCTTCGTATTCGCCCGCATCCATAGTCTTTAAATCAACTAACAACAGTTTATCTGGGAATTTAGCTCTTAAAGTTTTTACCAACTCAATGCCGTTATGCTTGATGCATGGAGTACCGATTTCGAATATATCAACATACGGCGCAACTTGAGTAGCCAGTGCCACAGTTTGATCGAAATCTAAAGAATCCAATGCCATTTGAATTAATGCTTGTGCCATGATAAGTGCTCCAATGGGTTATAGTAATAGTTATTTACAGATCAGTTACATAATCTTTATGCGGCGCTAACTGTAAATTAGAAAGGGCATAGATGTCAATGCTACCCTAGCCACTATCAACAATTGTCTGTCACCTTTTACTCGGATCAATAACCTAGTCAGGTATAATTTAAAGATATTATGGCGTCCGCAGAAAGCTGCCCCTTTTGCCTTATATCTACTACAACCATTGCTTTCGATAGCCTAGGCAATACAAAGCTTTCGATATAAACATCTAACCCAAAGCATGACTGAACACATACTTTTCCTTACTGGCAAATTGGCGGAACGCCAGTTATGCAGCATTCTGGCTAAAATGCAGCCACCATTTACCTATACAGTTCACGAATTGGGTCTAAAAGTTGCCGCTCTCATGACGACTGACATGGTTGCACGCCGCTTAACTGACACTTTCGGTGCCACACGTATCATACTTCCAGGCCGCTGCCGTGGAGACATCGAAATTTTAACTCAAATATTGAATATTCCGGTTGAACGCGGACCTGAAGAACTTAAAGACTTACCTATGTATTTCGGGCAGGCGGCCCATAAATATGACTTAAGTCATTACCAAGTTAAAATTTTTGCTGAAATTGTCGACGCCCCGAATGTCAGCATCGAAGAAATTGTTAATCGTGCTTTCTACTATAAAAGCAATGGCGCAGATGTTATTGATATTGGCTGCCTGCCTAGCACCGACTTTCCACACATGGAAGAAACCATTCAGGCGCTAAAACAAGCAGGTTTTGTGGTGAGCATTGACTCACTTGATGCAAATGACTTGCTACGAGGAGGTAAAGCGGGAGCAGATTACATGCTCAGCTTGCATGAAAGCACGCTATGGATTGCTGATGAAGTCGCTGCAACCCCGATTTTAATCCCCGAAAAGCACGAAGATCTTGCATCATTGGATAGAGCCATTGACAAATTGCAAAGAAAAAATCGCGTTTTTATTGTCGATCCTATTTTAGATCCCCTGCATTTTGGATTCACTCAATCCATCGTGCGTTATCACCAAGTAAGAAAAAAACACCCTGAAATTGAAATGATGCTTGGCGTCGGTAATATCACCGAACTGACACATGCCGACACTATGGGTATGAATGCTTTATTACTTGGCATCTGCTCTGAACTTGACATCAATAACATTCTGGCAACTCAAGTTAGCAAACATGCTTGCCGAGCCATCAAAGAAGCTGATCTTGCGCGGCGAATAATGTTTGCCGCAAAACAACAAAACACCTTACCCAAACACATCGACGCTGGTTTAATGGCATTACACGAATCATCGCCTTACCCTAATCAATTGGAAGACATCAAAGATTGGGCGGCACAAATCAAAGACCCTAGTTTTCGAATTCAAACTAGCGAAGAAGGCGTACACATCTATAATCGCGATGGTTTCCATACCGCCACAGATCCATTTGATTTATTTCCTAAATTGCATGTTGAAAACGATGGCGGACATGCCTTCTACTTGGGCGTTGAACTAGCCCGCGCTCAAATTGCCTGGCAGCTAGGCAAACGTTTTACCCAAGATCAAGCCTTAAACTGGGGATGCGCTTCGCAAACAACAGAGCCGACCATAGATCTGCATACTTTCAAACCTGCTGGAAGCACTTTAAAAAAACAGTCATGATTCAAGAGATTATCGTTACCACACAAAATCGTTATGGCACTGCACACATTGCCCCTATGGGTATTCATGTCGACGGTGATGACATCGTTATTCTGCCCTTCCGCCCATCCACTACGCTGGAAAATCTAATTTCAACGCAAACCGCAGTTCTTAATTACTGTGATGATGTTCGCGTTTTTGCCGGTTGTTTAACTGGCCGACGTGAGTGGCCGATTAAACCCGCAGAAAAAACTGCTGGAGCTGTTCTTGACTGCGCCCTTGCTCACACTGAAGTCGAATTGGTGCGAATTGAAGAAGATCCAGTTCGGCCAAAATTGTTTTGCAAAGCCATTCACACTGTTAACCATGCTCCCTTTCAGGGCTTCAACCGAGCCCAATATTCCGTATTGGAAGCTGCGATTTTAATCAGCCGCCTAGACAGATTGCCTTTGGAAAAGATAACTGCAGAGCTTGACTATCTGCGCATCGGTTTGGAAAAAACCGCTGGCGTTAGAGAACTTGAAGCCTGGAGTTGGCTAATGGCAATTATTGACAAACACACAGCGGAGATTGAGGCATGACGGGCATGCTAGCCAGTGTTAACAGCCTACAAGAAGCCCGATTGGCACTGGACGCAGAGGTTGATATTATCGACCTGAAACAGCCAAGCAAAGGCGCGCTAGGTGCATTGGAAATCGATCTCATAAACACAATTGTTAACGCTATTAACGGTGATTGCCCCATAAGCGCGACGATTGGTGATTTACCCATGCAACCGGACAGAGTCTTTAAGGCAGTTGATGACATGGTTAATACCGGCGTTGATTATGTCAAAATCGGTTTTTTTCCGGGCGGCGACTGGCTGGCGACACTGCAAAAATTACACAGTTATACTGATATTTGGCAACAGCAGCGTTCCGGATTGATCGCAGTTTTATTTGCCGATACGAAACCGGATTTTGCTATCTTGAGCACGCTAAAAAACAGTGGCTTTAAAGGTGTGATGCTCGACACCATGGATAAACAAAAAGGCTCATTAACGAAAGTGATGACACTTTCCACAATTACTAAATTTGTCAATCTTACTAGACAGTACCAATTGCTATGCGGATTAGCAGGCTCACTCAAAGCTGATGACATTGCCAAACTGATGCCTCTAAATCCTGATTACTTGGGATTTAGAGGCGCACTTTGTGAACAGCATGATAGAACCGCGCGCTTGAGTCGATCAGCACTAATAAAAATCAAACACTCAATTAAACCTGCAACTATCTAAATGATTTCGGCTCGACCAATTAGATACATTAGCCTGATTGCACTTGTCGCTAGCAGTTATTTCATTTTTGGTTTACTAGGCTTACTCCTTAAAGTCCCCCCTAGCAACGCTGGTGGATTATGGCCTCCAGCAGGCATTTCCTTAGCCGCAATGCTTTTATTAGGTCCACGCATATGGCCGGGGATTTTTATTGGTAATTTTTGCATCAGCGCCTACGCCTTTGGTTTTACCGAAACCTCCCTCCCCATTTACGTCGCCACTGGCTTTGGTGCCACCTGCTGCGCACTGGTCGGCACAGCGTTGATCAAACGCTTTGTCGGTTTTCCAACCCCTTTAACTGACGACCGCAGCATTCTATTATTTATGCTGCTAGGCGGTCCATTAAGCTGCTTAATACCCGCATCAATAGGTATCGCAGCGATGGTCTTGGCCAACATCGTCACCGCACCCGAAATCACCGTCAATTGGATTAGCTGGTGGGTCGGCGACACCATTGGTGTTTTAGTATTCACCCCATTAATGCTAGCCGCCTTTGCCCAACCAAAAACCATATGGACTAAGCGACGCATCTCAGTAGGAATACCACAGCTAATAAGCTTTACCTTAGTTGTAATATTCTTTTTCTATGTCCGCAAAGCAGAACAAGAGCAACACCATCAGCAGCTTCTTGATCAATCGATAACTCTATCTCAAGCTTTAAAAAACCGTATTGCTGGCGATTTTCGCGCCATTAACGCAATAACTAATTTTTTTATAGGTTCTCACTCTGTCGAAGCTAAAGAATTTTATTTATTTAGCGTTCGTACCCTGTCGCCATTTAAAGAAATTAAAGCCATTAGATGGTTTCCCTTCAATAACGCTAAAACCAGTCAAGCAGCATTTACCACTTTACTCAATAAACAGACACAGCCGCCTACTGCTATTCCTCAGCATGTCCTCGATAAAATCTACGGCACCCAAGAAACCGAATATCTTTCGCATGAAAACGACGTCATTAACTTTTCAACACCGGTTTTTTCACACGCAGACAACACACTACTAGGCTTCATCGTGACATCTATTACGATAAATGAACTGGTTCAACAAGCACTCGAAGAACTTAACAATCATGGTTGTTTTTTAACCATCAGCACGAAAATCAATTCATTTACCGATCCCATAACAATCTATAGCAGCCACCACACGCCAAACATTGCTCCATATAAAAACTACCTACTTCAGGTCGCCAATCAGCAATGGCAAGTGAATTTTTATCATGACCTCGTTATGGAAAACTCCCGAATTCACTGGTCTATCTGGTGGGTTTTAATCAGTGGTTTATTGTTTACCAGTTCCTTGGGCATAGGCCTTTTAATGCTGACCGGACGGCATTTTCAAACCGAGTCAATTGTTGATGAACGAACGGCCGATTTGCTAAAAGCCAAAAATACCGCAGAAACCGCCAATAAAGCCAAAAGTCAATTCCTGGCTAACATCAGTCATGAACTCCGTACGCCATTAAATGGCATCGTAGGATTTACCAGATTAATCCAAAAAAAATCATCTCTGGCCGAAAACGATAAGAAACAAATCGAAATTATCAAACAATGCAGTGACCACCTGCTGACGCTCATCACCGATTTACTGGATATTGCCGCCATTGAATCCAACCAACTTAAAATAAATATTAGTGACTTTGATTTTGAAATACTTCTAAGTGGCGTTATTGATATTTTTAAACTTCAGGCTGAAGAAAAAAAACTGCCCCTCATCGTCATCAATACAGCGATTCCACATTTGTTAAAGGGTGACGAAAATCGCATTCGACAAATCATTACCAACTTACTTAACAACGCCATCAAATATACCGACCAAGGGCAAATCACTATAAGTTCTGCTTACCAGAGCGGACACCTAAAGCTGTCCATTGTTGACACAGGTCCCGGTATTGCCCAAGAAAATTTATCCGCAATCTTTTCTCCTTTTGTACAGATCAATCCCACTGACTACATTCGTGAAGGTGTCGGTTTAGGATTGGCGATTACCCGCGAGCTGGTTAACTCAATGCATGGCGAATTGTCAGTGACCAGCTGCGTCGGCGCAGGCAGTGTTTTTTCAATTAGCATTCCCTTACCTGCCAGCACCAAAAAGAGCAGCGCTGTCATTAATTCAAACCAATCTGTTCTTAGCAACCAAGATTCGTTGCGGGTTTTAATTGCGGATGACAACGACATCAATCTGCTTTTGCTAGGCAACCTATTAGAACTACAAGACTGCGTGGTTGATTCAGTCAGCAATGGTCAACAAGCGCTAAAACGACTTAACAGTAATCATTATGACCTGGCCCTTATCGACCTTAACATGCCCTTGATGACCGGCTTGGAATTGGTCAAAAGGCTCCGAGAGCAACAGTATCGGCTGCATATAGTCGCCATCAGCGCGTATGCCGACGAACAGAAAATATCGGAAGCATTGTCCGCCGGTTTTGATTTTTACTTGACTAAACCGGTTGACGAAGATCAACTTATTGAACTACTACAACATTTGAGAGGACATTTATGAACAACAGACAATGCGTTCTCAGCCTAATAATTTTTATTTTGTCCCAAACAAGTCTAGCCGCCGATTGGCCTAAGTTTGAACTAACTAATGCCGTTCTGGTACGCTCACTGAAAGCGCAGACCATAGACATTAGCGATGATCCGGTTTACAAATCCGCCAAACAATACCAGGCGTATCCTCTATCAGACATAATCAAAAAACTCGCCATACCGGATGGTCAGCAAAGTGAAGATTGGATGGTGGTATTTACCGCAACCGATGGTTATAAAGTAGCGATGACTTACCCAGATGCCCTTCAAGAACAAGGTTATATCGCTCTTAAAGATAACTCAGCCGGCAGCAATAATTGGCAATCCTTCAAGTCTGGTAAAAAAACCATCACACCTGAACCCTACTATTTAGTGTGGTCTAAGGCAGGGCTTGATGAATGGCGTTATCCATGGCCATTTCAATTAACCACCGTGTCCTTACAACCGGCCACAGAATATTATGGCGCTGCCGCGCCAACAAACAGTAATGACACACAAGTTAAAAACGGTTTTAGCTTATTTAGTCGTTATTGTATTCGCTGCCATTCTGTCAATCTTGCAGGCGGCACTGTCGGTCCTGAATTAAACATCCCTAAAAATGTTAGCGAATATTTTAAGGAACAAGAACTGGCTGGTTTTATTCGAAATGCTCCGGCTTACCGAGCCGGTACTAAAATGCCCAGTTTCGAAGCATTAATCAGCGTGAAAGATACCCAAGCTATCGTGCAGTACCTTAATCAGAAAAAATCGGAGAAAGTACAGTAACTTCATTAATGATATTTAGAAAGGCACTTTAAAGCCCGGTGACTTTTAAAATTGCTCCGATCCTTGGATGATCTAAATAATAAATATCATCCAACTTTATGGAGCGTTTTTCGTTCAAACGATAGAGAACCATGTTTCCATAGCTATCGCTTTGCCCTGATGGATACTCAAGATCAACTTCAACTCGCAGTGTTTGTTCCTGTAGCAATTGGAGATAACCATTCAATTGACCATCCGCGCTACGAATGCGTACCGGCACACCGGTACTATCAGCAGTCAACTTTTGGACCCAGGAAGCATACTTAATCACCCGATAATTTGGGCTCTTGCTGAGCAAAGAAAGGCTTTCATCTAGGGTTGTATTAGTCGCACGTTGTTGATCAGAAATCTCGGTTATTCCGGCAGGCCAGGTGATCTTGCTTTCCGTCTGGTCAAACAGCTCGGTGTTAGGAAAATCCTGAGTAAAGACAATCAACTCGACTTGATAGGCCCGAGCTTCCGCCAACACTAGCCCACTAAACAGTCCCATCACTAAACTAAAAAGTAATGCCCTGGTTGTTATCATTTCTCCAACCCCACCGGCGTTAATTTTTTCAACAATTCGGTAATAAACGCCAGCTTCTGCGTAACTGTCTCAAATGGGTTTATAAAACGTAATTTATCGGCACCATCAAACTTATAACATTGCGCTTGCGTCTGAATAAGCAAGATCAACTGGTCGGCATTGATATTGGGCGTAGACGTAAAAATAATCCGTCCGCCAGTGGCGTTGGCTTCGATTTTTTTAACACCCAAAGATTCCGCCTGCTGCTTTAACTCGGCAACGCTGAATAAGGTTTTGACCGGATCCGGAAGCAAACCAAAACGGTCGATCATTTCCACCTGTAAATCCCGTAATTCCTGCTGATTTTCGGCGCTGGAGATACGTTTGTATAGCACCAAGCGTGCATGAATATCCGGCAGATAATCTTCCGGAATTAGCGCCGATGCCTGCAAATCAACTTCCGGCCCCCTATCCATCGGCGCGTCCAACTCCGGCTGTTTTCCGGATTTGAGCGCACTGACCGCACGTTCCAGCAATTCGGTATACAGCGTAAAGCCGATTTCTTGAATCTGACCGCTTTGTTCATCCCCTAACAACTCACCCGCACCGCGTATTTCCATATCGTGCGACGACAACATGAAGCCCGCGCCCAAATCACCGGATGCTTCCAGTGCCTCCAGTCTTTTCACGGCATCTTTGCTGATCAGCGCTTTCGGCGGCACCATAAAATAAGCATAAGCGCGATGATGTGAGCGCCCTACCCGGCCGCGCAGCTGATGCAATTGCGCCAGCCCCAGTTTGTCGGCGCGATTGATGATGATGGTATTGGCGCTGGGAATATCGATACCACTTTCGATGATGGTCGAACACACCAAGATGTTAAAGCGCTGGTGGTAGAAATCCAGCATGATTCGTTCAAGCTCGCGCTCCGGCATTTGCCCATGCGCCATTTCGATGCGCGCTTCCGGCACCAACGCCGCCAACTCCATCGTCATCTTCTCCATGCTTTTAACATCGTTATGCAAAAAGAACACCTGCCCGCCGCGCTTGATTTCCCGTAAACAAGCTTCCTGCACTTGGGCATCCACCCACTCGCTGATAAAGGTCTTGATGGCATGACGGTTGGGCGGCGGGCTGGCGATGATGGAAATATCTCTTAAGCCTGCCATCGCCATATTCAAGGTGCGCGGTATCGGCGTTGCCGTCAAGGTCAGCATATCCAGCTCGTTACGCAGCTTTTTAAAATGCTCTTTTTGGCGCACGCCAAAGCGGTGTTCTTCGTCGATCACGACCAAACCCAAGGCTTTATATTTAATCTCGTTGGACAGCAATTTATGCGTACCGATGACAATATCGACTTTGCCTTGCTCCAATTCGTCGAGAATTTCCTTTTGCTGTTTAGGCGAGACAAAGCGCGACATCACTTCAATTCGCACCGGCCAGTCGGCGAAGCGATCACGGAAATTCTGAAAATGCTGCTGCGCCAGAAGAGTAGTCGGCACTAACACCGCCACTTGTTTGCCGCTTTGCACAGCGATAAAGGCTGCGCGCATCGACACTTCAGTTTTACCGAAACCGACATCGCCGCAAATCACCCGGTCCATCGGCTGTGGACTGGCCATATCGACCAAAATGGCTTCGATTGCCGATTGCTGGTCTGGCGTTTCTTCAAACGGAAAGGCATCAGCAAATGCTTGATAGTCGGTGTCTTCGACATCAAAGGCATGCCCTGCTTTGGCGGCGCGCTTGGCATGAATTTCAAGCAACTCGGCCGCCACATCACGAATACGTTCAATGGCTTTTTTCTTGGCTTTACTCCATTGATCGCCACCGAGTTTGTGCAATGGCGCATTTTCAGGGCTAATGCCGGTATAGCGGCCAATCACATGTAGCGACGAAACCGGCACATAGAGCTTGTCGTTATTGGCATATTCCAAGGTTAAAAACTCTGCATCGATGCCGCCGATTTGCAGAATCTGCAAGCCCAAATAACGGCCGACACCATGTTCTTGATGTACTACCGGTGAGCCAACGGTCAACTCATTGAGGTTGTTGACCATATTTTCCAAAGCACGCACCGATGCCCGGCGTCGCCTGCGCCGCTGCTGGACTTTTTCACCGGATAACTGACTTTCAGTAATGATTGCCAGTGCCGGTTGTTGTAACCATAAACCATGATCCATCGGCGCAATCAGCACATGCGGTGATGATTCAGTCGCTACAAATGCCGACCAACTTTCAATAGGCTTTAGCGCGATTTTGTACGGCCGTAACTTATCAATTAAGGCTTCGCGATGGCCTGCCGACTCGGCAACAAACAACACTCTGGCTTTTGATTGCTCGATAAACTGCCGCAAGGCCTGAGCAGGCTCGCTCAATTTGGCGTTAATGGTTAAATCCGGTACCGGCTGGCAACCGAAATTGACTTGGTCGCTACCGTCCAAATCTTGGTTGGCGATATTGATGCGCGTAAAACGAGCAGATTTTTCAGCCAATTCGTCAGCCGAAATGAACAACATCTCGGGTGCTAACAGCGGCCGTTCAACATCATATTTACGTTGCTGATAACGCTCCTCGGCTTCGGTATAAAAAGTCTGAGCGGTAATCGCAAAATCTGAAGTGGTCACCATGGTGGCCGACGTCGGCAAGTAATCAAACAACGTGGCCTTTTGATCGACAAACAACGGCAAATAATATTCGATACCGCCCGGCGTTATGCCTTTGCTGACATCGGTATAGAGGGTGTTTTTGGGCGAGGCTTGCGGAAAATATTCCCTGAATGCCTGCCGAAAATGTTTTATAGCTTCGTCGGTAAACGGAAATTCGCGGGCCGGGAACAACTGAATCTGCTCGATTTTTTCCAACGACAACTGAGTTTCAGGATCAAACGTGCGAATAGAGTCGATGTCTTCATCAAATAACTCAATCCGAAACGGCACCTTACTGCCCATCGGAAATAAATCGACAATCGCCCCTCTGACCGCAAATTCACCATGCTGATACACCTGCGAGACACAGTGATAGCCGACACTTTCCAGCTTAATGCGATTTAATTCCAGGTTGAATTGATCGCCCAGCTTTATTGAAAAACTATTGGCAAGTACATGCTCTCTGGGTGCCAATCGATGCATCAATGTTGCCACCGACACCACCAATGCACCGCGCTTAACCTGGGGCAGTAAGGCCAGCGTTTTTAAGCGCTCGGAAATAATCTCCGGCAACGGCGAAAACACGTCATAAGGCAATGTTTCCCAATCGGGGAACTGCAAAATGGGGTATTCGCTATCTAAAAAGAACGCCAGCTCATGCTCCAACCGTAATGCCGTCTGGTTATCCGGGGTTACGATAATAAATAGGCGATTTTCGTTTTTAATCGCTGAAGCCAGCGCCAATGCATCACCACAACCGGATAATCCGGCCCAGGTGACTTGTTGATCTTTTTTGTTCGGAACTTGTGGGGAAAAAATCATAACAACGAGGAGACTCCGAATTTTGCTTGTATGTTGAGGATGTTAGGCAGGCTAGCGGCTCAAAAACATCGCATCGCCGTAACTAAAAAAGCGATATGAATTTTCTACCGCATGTCGATAGGCATTCATTACATGCTCGTAACCGGCAAAAGCAGACACCAACATCAACAATGTCGATTCCGGCAAATGAAAATTAGTCAGCAATGCGTCCACCGATTTGAATTCATAGCCGGGAGTAATAAATAACTGGGTATCACCAAAACCAACAGATAAGGCGCCGCTTTGCGAAGCCGACTCCAATGCCCGGACAGCCGTTGTGCCAATCGCAATCACACGTCCTCCCCTGGCTCTAGCCTGTTGCACAGCCGTGACGGTATCAGCCCCCACAGCAAAATACTCTTTGTGCATTAAATGCTCAGATAAATCTTCCACCCTAACCGGTTGAAAGGTGCCACTCCCAACATGCAAAGTCACAAAAGTCGTTCTTACACCTTTCGCGGCAATCTTTGCCATCATTGCCTGATCGAAATGCAACCCTGCTGTCGGTGCAGCAACTGCACCTGATTGCTTGGCAAACACCGTTTGGTAGCGTGTTAAATCAGATTCATCATCGGCACGCGTTATATAAGGCGGCAACGGGATATGACCAATCTTCCCCAAAATATCTAACACATCAACATCACCGTTAAATCGCAGCTGAAACAGATCATCGACCCGCCCCTGTACCTCACAACTAAAACCATCATCTAACTCAAGCACGTTGCCAGGCTTTGGAGACTTGCTGGCGCGAATATGAGCTAACGCATGATGCTGATCCAAAACGCGCTCAATAAGAATTTCAATCTTACCGCCGCTAATTTTTTGGCCATATAGCCGAGCCGGAATTACTTTGGTGTCATTAAAAACCAATAAATCACGCTCACCAATTAAATCAATAAAATCAGCAAACTGTTTATTACTTAGACTGCCGTCATCACGATGCATACATAACAAACGGCTTGCATCCCGCTCTGGCAGTGGTTTTTGGGCGATTAATTGGGGGGGTAATTGATAAACAAAGTCACTTTTTTTCATAGGCTGGCGATATTATCAGGTTAGGTACTCTAAAAACACCCCAAAAAAGTGTTGCCATTAGCAAGGTTGATTTCTATAATGTCGCTTCTTTGCCGGGGTGGCGGAACTGGTAGACGCGCCGGATTCAAAATCCGGTGATGGTGACATCGTGCCGGTTCGATTCCGGCCCTCGGTACCATTTATAGGTCCGAGTATGTGCAAAGAGAATTAAAAACCCGCAAGTCTTCTGGCTTCGCGGGTTTTTTATTGCCTATTGTTTTCCAGCAAGGTGCAATGCGATGTGATGACAACCAGAACAAGTGGGGGTATAAATCGGGGGTACATTTAATACCCCACCAAGAGATACCCCCAAATGTCACTAACAGACCCAGCGTGTAAAAACGCCAAGCCTAAAGAAAAGCCATTTGTTCGGCGACAATTACCCTGTCCGATTTGACGACAACTATCTTGACCGGTTGACCGATACCAAGGACAACGGTGAGTTTCACTTTTATAGGGAGCTCACTCTTGCCTGGAAAACGTATCACTCGACATCAAGAGAGTTTATATATGAGCAAACGTCAACGGGGCCAAAGCC
>JAUYBL010000014.1 GCA_030693065.1 Methylococcaceae bacterium
CAAGCCAATCCACAACGCTGGCAGGGACAAACGCGCAACTGGACAACCATTGACCGTGTGCTACTGAATCCCGATCAAGACCAGCAACCAACAGGAGGTTAACCAATTCAACCAACAGGCTGCTTAATAGCCACTAATGAGGCGACAACTAGATTGAAAATTACCGATATTGATGTGCAATATCTAATCCCATGCTAAGAAGGGATTTCAACATTTCATCACTACGTCCAGCTAACATATGAGCAGGCATATCCCAATTTTTTAGCTCACCTAAACTGTCAACAAATCGTAAAACCCGGCCGAAATTTAGCCCATTGGTATCACGAGAAACAGCATCAACGTAAATTCACCGCAAATGCATTTATCGATCAATGTTGGCTCTTTTTTTTCTGTGCCAGGTTTAAAACCATGCATGTAAACACCGGGGGGGAACGTCTTTTTACCTATTTTCATAAATGTCGAATACACCCGAAAACATGGACGCTCGTCAATGCCAGGGAATGACTTAGCCTCCTCGGGCTGCCCCAATGTATAAATGGATTTGCCATGCGCGAATGAATGGATAACAGGTGTGCCCTTATTCCAGTAAAAAATGGCCTTGCCTCTACCGTATTCCAATCCCTCAACGGGATCTGCTAATGTCTGCTGATCGTACAGCTGAGGATTTGCAAGAACGTCATGAACTGTCACATTGCCGAGGGAGTCAAAAACAAGAGGGAAATCACCAATAAATCGGGAGTGATTAGAATTCTTGAAATCAGCCATCGTATTTTTTGCTGAGGTTTCATCAATTCCATTGGCTACCATTTTCCTCACTTGCTGCGCTGTATATGAAACCTCCCTAAGTTCAGCTAGTGGTTTTGCTAACAACTTGGCATCGGCCTGTAAGCGCTTGAGCGTTGTCCTCTCGGTAGAGTTCAAATCCTCTAGTGTCGAGGTATCGAGGACCCGTCCTGATTTGAATATCAATTCGGGCTCACTCCAACTGAGTCCAGAGCCTACTAAAACTGGTTGTCCGACATAATCCAGACGACAACCCTGATGAACCGCTTTATCACTAATAGTCCGTAAATGCATTGCTCCATTTGAGGCCAATTTTATATGTCCATAACCGGCGAGCCATAGCCGCTCAAAAATAACATCGCCATATCGAGAAATGTCAGCGGCATTTTTGACCAAAAGATAGGCGTGCCAGCCCTTGGCAATAGGTTCCTCATTTGACCGGTGTACACCTGAAGACAGCGACCCACGGACTATATAGGCTGCATGTGCAATTTCAGGATGAATTTTTGACAGAATTTCAAAAAACTCTTCAGGAGACAAATATTTTCCTGGATCCTTGCCCTCATCGTGATCCAGCAACAATATGCCAAGGCCATTAGTGAATTGATAAAACTCAGCAGATCGAGCCAAAATGCACGCTGCCGGATTCACGTTTACTGAAAGCGTTATATCTACAATATCGCCATATTTTGGAGCGTGAGTGCCAAAACAGAAGGCCGCATCACTTTTCGCATTGCGCAGCAGTTTTGAAAATTCTGCGAAGGTGCATGAAACTCTGCTGGCACGACCAGAACTCATTTTTGTGGACGATTTGTCGATTGAACCATCATTTTGCAGGCTATACGCTTTTGAAAGGGGGCCATTACCCGATTGAAAAATAGTAAAATCAAATGTCTGATTATCTGCATTCTCAGAATCCATTGCATCAGACGATAGGGCGCACAGATTAATTGATTCATTTGCATTCCCTATTAATTTCGTTATTCGGGTAAGCTAAGGCTGTGGCGTTGCTTTCTATCAGGTCGTTAACATTTTTTGTCGATATGCAAAAAAAAGCATCCAGAATTGCGCGGTCCCAACCGCAAATGCCTGGTGATATCTGGGTTGGAGGAACAAGACGCCCGCTGCGGACATAGCGCCATGCGGTTTGGCGAGAGATACCGTACAAAAGTTTAAAATCCCTTGGACGTACAAAATTGAGGACACAAATAAGCATTTTATTTTGCATTGAAATTCCATTAGAAAATTCAATGAACACGATGATCCACCTTGAACTGCTTGGGGGCTGAATTTTACATGTAGTTACCCTCGCCGACGCAAAAGCATAGACAGGTCATGCAGTCATGAGTTATTTGTGTTGTTATTACAACTCACATCGCATATAAGTAAAATTACAGCGCGTCCATTTCGTGGGGAGGCAAAAAAGGTTTCTTAATATTTTTTTGACTTATCGAATTCATTTGTTTGTTAAAAAAAAGTGCTCAGCAAAGCACTTAAAGTTTTTGTCGGGTTGTGCGTCAACACAATCCGACATGCTCCTACTCGTTTTCTGCCAATTATCTAGGCTGTTTCAACAAGTTAAGTATATTTAACCATATCGGATTCAAAATCCGTTTCACTCCAATGGTGTTTTGCTGTTATTTTGCAAAATTAATTAAAATAACTCTTAATGATACTGCTATATAGCCCGCCAATCTGGTCAATTTGTCTAAATTGATCCGGAAATCGATAAGCATATCCGGTGTTTTTCATCGTTTTTGTAATAAATCTTGTTTTAGGCATATATTCACAAAGGCCCTAAAAATTTGCCATTTTTAAGCATTAAAGTGCCAAACCCGTGACCATTTACAACGCAGAAATCTCCGCAGGTTCGCTTATGCCCTTAGAGAGCCGACGCATCGCGGCTTTTTTATTGACTCATCCAGATGATATTACCTGGAGACGGACGTTGGTCGAAGATAATCTTTTGCAAAAAAAAGCGCCTGCCACAGCTTTACGTCAAGCCCAGTTAATCCGGAAACGGCTAAATACTCTGGATGATGCCGCTTGGGATATGATTGCCAATCGTGAGAAAGAAGTGGCTGTTCAATTATTACTGATTGCGACCGTTAAACACAGCCAGCTATTGGCGGATTTTATCTCCGATGTCTACGTTGACCACCAGCGCCGTTTAAATCTGGCAATCACACCCGGTGATTGGGAAGGGTTTCTAATCGAATGCGCACATAGAGATTCGTCAATCAGTAAGTGGTCAGCCTCAACACAGGCTAAACTATTCCAAGTTATCCTTCGCATCCTTACAGAAGCCAAATATCTTGAAAGCACACGCAGTATGAAACTCACTCCGCAATCCTTACACCCTGATGTTCGGCGCTATCTATCGTCACATGGAGATTCCACGTTATTGGAACTCCTGGAGCGCGCTTAATGGCCCTGACTTTCGAGGAACGTCTTAATCAAATTCTGCCAAAAATAAGTTCTGATGATTTCTTAAACAGTGCCGGACTGGGTAATGAAATCGGTTTTTGGATTTTTGATTACCCGCCCGAGCGGGAAATGGAGATGCGTGACTTTCTATCCAGAACCATTCTCACCAGCCTGAATAAGTCCCAGCCAGCTATTCGAGCGGGAGTAATCAATTTATTTGAACTAGTCATTCAATTGCTTCAGGAGCGTAACCTACTCGATAAAGCCATCGAAATGCAGCGCAGCAAAGGTGATGAAGCAGTCATGGCGGCTTTGCGTCCGGTGCTCAAAGAAGATAAATTGGCGAAAAAAGTCGTGTCCTTAGTTGATCTTGTGAACATCGATGTCCTAATCCTCTCCGGCGTGGGCAGTGCTTATCCTATGCTCAGAACGCACACGCTGCTTTCTGCACTCCACCCATTGGTCGGCAGAACACCTTTATTAATGTTTTACCCTGGGCGATATGACGGCTATTCATTACGCTTGTTCAACAAATTATCCGAAGATCATTATTATCGAGCCTTCAGGTTGGTTCCTGACGTGCAATAACACTGCTGATTAACAAGAGAACTCCATGGAAATAAGGGATTTATTCACCAAGCCGATTGATCGCCCGATCAACGGCGTCATAAAGGCTGACCAATTAGACGCTGAAAGCGTCTGGCAGGAATTAGAAGAATACGTCGTCACTAAACAGCTCACCGAATACTTTCGTAAGTTTTTCGATGCTTATCTAGCTGCCGCAGAACAGCCCAAAGACTCCACTATTACGGCACGCATGGGCGTATGGGTGTCCGGCTTCTTCGGTTCGGGTAAGTCGCACTACATCAAAATCTTGTCCTATTTACTGGAAAACATTGAAGCCATCGATCCCAAAACCGGCACGCACAAAAAAGCCGCTGATTTTTTTGACGAGCACAAAATTAAGGATGCAATGCTGCTGGCAGACATCCATAAAGCCATCAAAGGCACCGCCGATGTCATGCTCTTTAACATCGATGCCAAGGCCGATACCAAAACCGATCGGGATGCTATCGTTCAGGTGTTTCTGCGCGTGTTTAACGAAAAACTCGGACTTTGCGGGGATGCACCGCACATTGCCGAAATGGAACGGTACCTGATTTCAAAAGGCGCTTACGAGACCTTTAAGACCGCTTTTCATGCTCAAAATGGTACCGCCTGGCAACAAGAGCGGGATGCCGTAGACTTCCTGCGTGATGACGTCATTGCCGCCCTGGCTCAATCCCTTAACATGAGCATTGAGTCCGCCGGTCGTTGGTTTGATAACGCCCGTGATGATTACCGTATCAACATCGAAAGTTTTGCAAAACTTATTCGTGATTATTTAGAAACCAAACCCGCCGATCATCGGGTGATTTTTCTGGTCGATGAAGTCGGGCAGTTTATCGGCGACAACACCCAACTGATGCTCAGCCTGCAAACCATCATTGAGCAGTTAGGCACACTCTGCCAAGGCCGTGCTTGGGTCATTGTCACCAGTCAGGAAGACATTGATGCTGCAATTGGCGAAGCTAACAAAGCCCGATCTCAAGATTTTTCCAAAATTCAAGCCCGTTTCCATACTCGACTCTCATTGGCAAGTTCCAACACCGACGAAGTCATTGGTGAGCGTTTGCTGGCTAAAACTGAACAAGCCCATGTCGCTTTGCGCGATACCTTTGCCCAAAAAGGCGACATTATCAACAACCAGCTGTCCTTTGTCGGCAATGCCGTTAACTTGCGCGGATACCGAGATGCGGCTGAATATGTGGCTTACTATCCCTTTGCTCCCTATCAATTCCAATTACTGCAAAAAATCTTCGAGTCGATTCGTAAAGTCGGTGCTACCGGCAAACATCTTTCCCGCGGCGAGCGTTCTTTATTGGATGCCTTCCAGTCGGCAGCGGTGCAAAATGCCAACAAACCCATCAATGCCCTGATACCGCTGTATGATTTTTACCCGTCTATCGAAAGCTTTATTGATAGCATCGCCAAACGCTCCATTGACCAAGCGCCTTATAATGATGCCTTGGAGCCTTACGACACCAAGTTGCTTAAGGCCTTGTTCCTGATTCGCTACATCTCCGAAACGGTCAAGCCAACTATCGACAATCTGGCAACGCTATGTGTTGATGAAGTCGATGCCGACAAACTCAATCTCAAGCGTAAACTTCAAGAGTCATTAGCTAGATTGGAACAACAACAGTTAGTCAGCCGTAATGGCGATTTGTGGTTTTTCCTCACCAATGAAGAGCGTGATGTCGCCCGCGAACTGGGCCATGTCGAAGTCTCATCATCAGAAAGAACCCGCCTGCTGTCCGAGTTAATCTTCGAAGACATCTTAAAAAGCACTGTCAAAGTGCGGCACCGTGACACCAAAGGTGACTACGAATTTAATCGCCTCATTGATGGTGCTCCCTGGAAAACCGCTGCACACGCCTTAACCCTGGAAGTGCTAAGCCCCCTGGGCGATGACTATGAAAGAATGCAGGAAGCTACCTGCATCATGCGCAGTGCAGAAGGCACCGGCCGTGCCATACTCCGGATGGCAGAAGGCCAACGGCTGTTCCAGGAACTCACCCTGTACCTGCAAATCGAAAAATACATCATCAGCCCCAAAGCCGGTCAGGCGACACCGTCCTTAAAGCGCATCCTGACAGATCGTAAAGATGAAAACCGTGAGCGTAAAACTCGACTCGTGGATCAACTCAGTACGCTTATGGCCACCGGTGATTTCTATGTTTTGGGACAAAAGCCCGACATCAAAGCCGGTTTACATCCAACCACGTTATTGGATGAGCTGATCAATTACCTGATCGCCAACACCTACAGCAAACTGCCTTACCTTAAATACCGTTGTGCTGACCCCGTTGCTGAAATTAAAGCCGTGCTCACCACAGATGATGTTGCCCAAACTTCATTGGATACCAATAACGAAGAAATCAATCCCCTGGCGCTTAACGAGTTGCGTCAATACCTGTTACTGGCGGCCTCGGAAAACCGGGTCTTGCTGTCAGATGTTGTGGATCGGTTTAGCGGTATACCCTGGGGCTGGAAACCAGAGTGGGAAATCGTCTTGCTGGTTGCCCGGCTTTATATGGCCGGTGAGATTAAATTGATGCTGGAAGGCGCTGATATTGATCCGCGTGCGGCCATCGACCCCTTAACCAAATCCGTTCGGTTCAGACAGGTCTCCATCCTCAAACGCAAATCTGCCGATAGCGTCTCGCTTAAACGTGCGCGTGACTTACACCGTGAGTTGTTTTCTAAATTGCCCAGAGAAGATGAAGACGGCTTGGTCTCTGATACCCGCGACAGCTTGGCCTCCTGGCAAACCGAACTTAAAAGCTACGTCCATAGTGCTGCCAGCAAATATTACCCAGGCAAATCGGTCATTGAACATGCCGTTACAAAAATAGGCAAACAACTCGCCATCCGCGACAGTTACGAATTCATCGACACCTTGCTCACCGGTAAAAACGACTGGCTGGATCTTGCCGATGAAATTCATGATGTACTTAGTTTTTATAAAACCCAGATTTCCACCTGGCAACGCCTGCTGGAAGCCATGACGGCCTTTGAAGATAACAAGGAAGCACTCCAGCAAGATGCCGGTGCCGCCAATGCCATCAAAGAATTGCTCGCTATACGGGATAACCCCACACCGTATGGCCAGATTAACCGTATCGATGCCCTGCTCAGTTCAGTGGAAGCCGTCAATGAACGACTGGCTGCCGTCGAAAGAGAAGCCGCCTTATTAGCCATTGACCAAAAACTCACTGAAATCGGCACCGCACTGGATCAAATTAAAGCTGATGTCCATTTGCGCAACAAAGCACTCCTGCCGACCCAAAAACTCAAAATCAGTGTCGCCGGATTAAACAGCATCCCCAAAATTCGTTATCTGGCCGAACAGGCAGGCAACCAACTGGATACCGCGATGGACACCATTGCAGCCGCACAAAAACAACCGGCTCCAGGTATTAAAGATGTGCCACCAGGAACACCAGGCACAGACAAATCTTATAACCAAATAGTTACCCCACAACAAAAACCAATTACCGTGATTCGTGCCCAAACACTCGGCATAAAATCCTATCTGGAAACCGAAGCCGAAGTTGATGACTACCTTGCCAAGTTAAAGCAGGCCTTATTAGCCGTGTTAAAAGAAGGCAAAAGAGCGCGGATTGATTGAAACTAACGACGACAAATAATTGCGCTTTCACCAACAACGCGCAATAATTTGTTGAAATTTTCAACAAAAGGAAGGAGCACACTATGGCCACCGTCAACTACAGCGTACCGGATAAAATTAAAGAAGCATTTAATTTCGCATATCAAGGTCAAAACAAAAGCGCCGTCATCGCCGAACTAATGATGGAAGCGGTCGAGCGTGCCGCCCGCAAACAACGACATCGCGAAGCCATCGCCAACATTTTAGCCAGACGTGCGGAAACACAACCTGTTAGTGAAGAAGAAATTCGAGCGGCCCGTGAAGAACTTCGTTCATGAGCCGATTTGTCATAGATACCAGTGTCGCTATTAAATGGTTTCTGCCGCTCAAGGCTGAAGAAACCCATGTGAGTGAAGCCCTTCAAATCCTTGACCAAGTATTGGTCGGAGCAATTGAATGTTACCAACCACCGCATTTTATTGCCGAAGTCATTGGTGTACTGACTCGCTTACGCCCGGAACAAGCCGCTGAAAATCTGACTGATTTATTGAACATGGACTTTCATCGGGTCGAAACAAGCAAAAGCTATGCAACCGCCTGCTCATTGTCCATAGCACTTAATCATCATACTTTTGACACGCTATTTCACGCTGTCGCTCTCGAAACACCGGAGACGATATTCATCACGGCTGATGAGAAATACTACCGAAAAGCCCAAAGCCTAGGCCGTATTATGCTTTTGCAGGACTACCGGGAATGAAGGTAAGACGCGTATACCTTGATGCACCGGCATTCATTCCAGTGCCAACAGCTCTACAACATCGCAAAGTTGAAGTCATTTTGCGGCCCTTGGATGATGAGCCCGCCCCGGAAATAAAACCAGCATCGACATGGCCAGATTTTTTTAATCAGTTCAGTCGTCAGGTTGGCGATGTACCGCTCTTTACGCGTGAGCAATAGTTAAGCCCATGCTCTACATTAACCCTTTTAAATAAAATCACGGATGAACAAAGCCAAACTCAAAGCCTACGCCCCGCAAGCCCGTAAAGACTTTATCGCTGCCGTTACTGCCCGTGCGCATCGACTGGGTCTGGCAGAACACAATGGCCAACTCGCCATTGCACCCGCCGAAAAAAGCGGTGATTTAGTCATCATTGCCGGGCAATCCTGGCCTGCCAAAATTAGCCGCCAACGCGAACACCTGATTGCCCTGATTCAGCAAGACGGCTTTAACCAAACCATGGAAGCGGTGGCTTACACTTGGTTTAACCGCTTCGCCGCGTTGCGCTACATGGAAATCCACGATTACCTCAGCCACGGTTATCGGGTGCTGTCCAGCCGCGCAGGCGGTTTGCCGGAAATCCTTAACGCTGCGCCGGAACTGGCACAAAACCGCGACCTCCCCGATCTAAATCATCAACAGGTGGTTGAACTCAAACTGGCCGGAGATCAAGACGGCGAACTGTATCGCTTAACGCTGATTGCCCAATGCAACGCACTGTCCAGTGTCATGCCCTTCCTGTTTGAGCGTATCGACAATGAAACCGAATTGCTGCTGCCCGACAATTTGCTGCTGACTGATTCCGTCATTGCCAAGCTGGTGGAGGTCATCCCGGAAGAAGACTGGAGCCAGGTCGAGATTATTGGCTGGCTGTATCAGTTTTACATCAGCGAGAAAAAAGATCAGGTCATCGGCAAGGTCGTTAAATCCGAAGACATTCCCGCCGCCACCCAGCTGTTTACCCCCAACTGGATCGTGCAATACCTGGTGCAAAACAGCATTGGCCGCTTATGGCTGATGGCTAACCCGGCGTCGACATTAAAAACACAATGGCCGTATTACATTGAACCCGCCGAACAAAACCCGGAAGTACAAGCCCAACTCGATGCCTTGATTCAAACCCGAATCGCGGAAGACTCCCCTCGCCCTGAGGGAGAGGGGCCGGGGGTGAGGGGGACTCTAAACCCGGAAACCATCACCGTCCTCGACCCCGCCTGTGGCTCCGGCCATATCCTGGTGGAAGCCTACGAAGTCTTAAAAGCAATTTATCTGGAACGCGGTTATCAGCCACGCAGCATTCCGAGATTGATTTTAGAAAAAAATCTCTTTGGCATAGACATCGACGACCGTGCCTCGCAACTGGCAGGCTTTGCCTTGTTGATGAAAGCGCGTGCCGACGATCGGCGTTTGTTCGACAACTCGCCCAAACTCAATGTGCTGGCCTTACAGGAAAGCAAGGGTTTGGATGCAGATGCATTGACCCAAGCCCTGGCCGCTTTCGTAGGTTGGGTTAGCCCGCAGCACAGCGGAGGGCGTAACCCAACAAGCAGGATTGATGGCAATTCTGACGCCAAATCGTTGGGTTACGCTACGCTAACCCAACCTACGCCTGCCTCAAATACCGTTCGTGCTGAGCTTGTCGAAGCACCTTACATCCGCCAACTCATCAACACCTTTGCCCACGCCAAAACTTTCGGCTCGCTGATTCAAATTCCATCCGATTTGAATGCACAGCTGTCAGCGATGGACGCTGGTTTGCAATCGGCAATTCAAAGCGGCGACCTGATTGCACAAGAAGCCGCATTGAATCTGTTGCCATTGGTGCAGCAGGCGCAAATTTTGGGGATGCAGTTTGATGCGGTGGTGGCCAATCCGCCGTATATGGGTGGTAAGGGCATGAATGCGGCTTTGAAGGATTACGCCAAGCGCACGTTTCCCGACAGCAAATCGGATTTATTCGCCATGTTTGTTGAGCGCGGCTTTGAGTGGTGTAAACCGTCTGGCTTTAATAGCATGGTGACGATGCAGAGCTGGATGTTTTTGTCGTCTTTTCAGGCGATGCGGGAGAAGTTGCTGACTCACCGAACCATTAACACGATGGCGCATTTAGGGGCACGAGCGTTCAGCGAAATTTCGGGCGAAGTGGTGCAAACGACGGCCTTTGTTTTTCATGGTGATTATTTTTGCGGTTACAAACCTGCATTTTTTCGTTTAGTCGATGGTCAAGAAGAACAAAAACAAACCGCTTTGCGTTCTGGTCAAAATCGATTTGATAAAACCGTTCAAGATGATTTCAAGAAGATTCCGGGGAGTCCTCTTGCTTATTGGGTTAATCGTGAAATTGTTAATAGCTTTTCAGGAAGAAAAATATTCGATGTTTCAACTTCTGATGGTCAAAATAAGACAGGAGATAATGATAAGTTTGTTCGATTTTGGTGGGAGGTAACCTTTAGAAGTGTTGGTCGAAATAAAAAGTGGCTGACATATTGTAAAGGCGGTGAATATAGAAAATGGTATGGAAATCTTGAAAATGTTATCGATTGGTCACCTGAGACCCGTGCTTACTATCGCACAAGTGAGCGATGCAGAATAGTTCCTGAATATCTCTGGTATCGCGTTGGCATTACATGGAGCCGAGTCTCCTCAAAAGGAACGCCTAATGCATTTCGTCTTTTACCAATTGATACAACTTTTGATATGGTTGGATCTTCCATTTTTATCGAAAATGATAATGACCTGAAATTATCGTTAGGAATTCTGAATTCAAAATTATCTGAAGTTTTTATTCCGATGCTCAATCCAACCATAGATTTACAAGTTAGGGATGTTAGAAACATTCCATATAAATCTGGAGGATTTGGCTTCGATAAAGCAATTACAAATGTAAACCTTGCCCTAACTGTTTCAAAGGAAAACTGGGATACTTTTGAATTCTCATTGGACTTTCAAAATAATCCATTAATTGTAGGTTGGGTTAGCGATAGCGTAACCCAACAAACCGAAGCCACCGATGTTGGGTTACGCGATAAAGCCGCTAACCCAACCTACGCATCAAACAACCTTGAACAATGCTTCAATCAATGGCAAACGCAAAACCGCGCAGCCATCCTTGAAATGCAACGTCTGGAAGAAGAAAACAACCGCCTGTTCATCGAAGCCTACGGTCTGCAAGACGAACTTTCCCCCGACGTTCCCGAAGCACAAATTACCCTCGCCCGCGCCGACCGAGAAAAAGACAGCCAGCGGCTAATTTCCTATGCCATCGGCTGCATGATGGGACGTTACAGCCTGGATGAACCGGGGTTAATCTACGCTCATGCCGGTAACGTCGACTTTAACCCTGATCGCTACAACACGTTCCCCGCCGACGCCGACGGCATTGTGCCGATCACCGACGAACTCTGGTTTGAAGACGATGCTGCCAATCGCATCCAGGAATTTTTACTGGCAGTGTGGAATGCAGAAACGCTGGATGAAAACACCGTCTGGCTGGCGGAAAGCTTGGGGCAAAAAGGCAACGAAACGCCTATCGAAACCATCCGCCGCTATATTGCCGGCAGCTTCTTTAAAGACCACCTGCAAACCTACAAAAAACGCCCGATTTACTGGCTGTTTTCCAGCGGCAAACAAGGTGCATTCCAGGCCCTGGTTTATCTGCACCGCTACCACGAAGGCACCCTGGCCCGCATGCGTGCCGAATACGTGGTACCGCTCACCGGCAAAATCCAGTCCCGCATCGAAATGCTGGAAAAAGACGCCGCCGCAGCCGACTCCAACGCGTCCCGCAACAAGCTGAATAAAGACATCGAAAAGCTAAAGAAAAAACACGTCGAACTCCTAGCCTACGACGAAAAACTCCGCCACTACGCCGACCTGCGAATCCAATTAGATTTGGATGACGGCGTAAAAGTAAACTACGGCAAGTTTGGGGATTTGTTGGCAGAGGTGAAGGCCGTCACGGGTGGTGCAAGCGATGATTAAAAATATACGCATCAAAAACTTTAAATCTCTAGGCGAAATCCATTTGCCGATGGAGAAATTCAACTGCCTAATCGGAATGAACGGTGCTGGAAAAAGCACGGTTTTGCAGGTATTTGATTTCATTTCTCAAATGATGAATGTTCAAGTTCAAGATTGGCTGGACAATCGAGGATGGAGCATCCATGACTTGAACTGCAAATTGCGCAAGGAAAGTAATATTTTACTTAGCGTCGAGTTTCAAACCTTGGAAGGCAAGACCTTGACCTGGATAGGAATGTTTAACCGTATTGAACTTAGATGCACGTCCGAAACAGTATTTCTTGGTAGCGACAAAATTTTTCAAGCTACAGGTCAGCAATTCAAGATCGACACGAAATGGCGTGATATTGCCTTTAAGTATCAAGGATCATTATTATCCGTTTTGAAGGACTCTGAGCTACCCGACCCAATTAAAGAATTCCGTGACTCCATAAAACGTATACGTTCTCTGGAATTGCTTTCACCCCAACTTATGCGCAAAAGTGCGCGGATCAACGATATAGACATCGGAGCTGGTGGTGAAAAGCTTGCTGGTTTCTTGTACGGCATCAAAGGTGATGCCAGGCACAAATTGGTCGGATTGTTAAAAGGCTTTTACCCCAAGCTTGAAGATTTCAAGGTAACCAACCAGCGAGCTGGCTGGAAAAAGCTATCGGTTATTGAACAGTTTGAGGGACATCGCTTAGAAACCGAAGCTTCACACCTTAGCGATGGTTTGCTGAGAATTCTTGCCGTAATTGCTCAATCGGGCTCTGATCGTTCGTTGATACTGCTCGATGAAATTGAGAATGGTATCAATCAGGAAATCATCGAAAAACTGGTTGATACCTTGGTAGCCAGCCCTCAACAGATTCTGGTCACGACCCATAGTCCTTTGATCCTGAATTTTCTTGATGACGATTTAGCTCGTGAGTCGGTGCAATTCATTTACAAATCTCCCCAGGGTGAATCGCGTATTCGACGTTTCTTTGAAATTCCACGCATCGGTGAGAAGTTAAGCTATATGGGCCCAGGCGATGCGTTTGTCGATACCAATCTGGAGGCATTAACTGAAGAATGCATTGAATTGGATAGTTTAGAAAAAAGTCCCCGTTCGGAAGAAGTTGAATGATTTTGGTGTTGAGTGGAGAAGGCACAACTGACTTTGGGGCATGCAGTAATGCGCTCGGGCAATGTAGCGGCGAGGAATTTATTATTGGGCCATTGACGTTACTTATCAGTCAAATAGTTGCCCGGTTAAACGGCCATTCGATCTTAGATAATCAAGATTCACTTTATTACCGGAGTGAAGCGAATATTCGGAGCAAAGCCAAAAGTCTTCCAGGTCGATTACAACCTGCACGCAGCAAAAAGAAAGAATTTGAGACTGGCTATTTCTTTGGCAATGCCGTTGCGTTAGGTGTTATTGCCAAAGAATTGGAAGCTCAAACCGGGCAAAAAGCGATTGCTGTATTACACCGAGATTGCGATTCCACGCGCTCTACTCATGCAGGAGCATGGGCAATAAAACGAAAATCTATGATTGACGGTTTTAGGTTTTCACAATTTGGCCGTGGTGTACCGTTATTACCCAAACCTACTTCGGAAGTTTGGTGGCTTTGTGCCGCCAAACCGCAGCCCTACCAACACTGTTTACAGCTTGAAGATTTGCCAGGTAATGTTGAGTCTCCAAATCATCCCAAGAATAAATTGGACGAAGCGTTTGGCGAACATAAGTCTGCTACTGAGCTATGCGAATGGCTGGAGAATAATCCTTTCGATATTAGCCGTGCCGAAGCAATGCCGAGCTTTAAAGAATTTAAAGCAGATCTCAACAACGCATTAGACGAATTAACAACTTAAAGGGAATCCAGTTTGAGTCTACAACGCATCACCGATTCCCTAAACATCTTGTTCGCCTCGCATGCCATTGTGTTCTGGCATGATGTCAATGGCGAGTTTTCATCGACCATAGAAAATCTTGCCCTAGATAAGGTCAACCTGGTTCGTTTAGATGAATTGCCCGCACTACAAATCAAAATTGATATAGAGCGTCAACCTGATTCGCGTTGGTTGCTGTATAGCCCGCAACCGGAGCCTGATCCGAACCATGATTGGTTATTGGATATTCGGCTACGCAGTAAGTCCTTTAAAGCCGACTCGATCTCTATCCTGCTTGATGATTTAGGCTTGGCGTCGCAAACCTTACGTGAACATTTAAAAGCACGCGCTAAGTTTTTGCGTGCCAAAGATCGGGTTGAGCGCTTGAAGCGGTTAGTGGTTGCCTCCGATAACGCCGATGACCTTGATCGTAAGATGCTGGCTGTGTTGACGCGTGCCGATCAGCCGGAACTTTTTTCTATTCTGCAACGCTTGTTTGCTGCATTGATTAACGATGGCGAGGTTGATCTAAATACCCAGCCCAAGCTGTGGCAGGACATTGTTGCCAATGATTTAAGTGATGCCTTTTGGCAACTTGCCAAGATCCATTTGGGTTACGCCGAGGATGAACCCAGTTTGCGTGATTTGCTATTCCGCATTCTGGTGACTGATTTTGGTCGTTCATTGGGGGGTGAGCCTGCTGAATCCTTGAAGCATTTTATGCTGCCTGACCGTAACTTGGCCGCCAATGCATCGGTGTTTGCTTCCCGGTGGCGTTCTGATTTAGCGCATTATGTCAGCTACAACTTGATCACTGCCGTTGTCGGTCGAGACCTGGAATTAGGTCTGGTATTGGGCAATCTATCAGCCGACGACTTGTCTGAGGTGATGACGTTTGAAGAAGTGGAACGCTGCATCATCAGTGATTTGAAGGATAGAATTTTGAGCGGTGCCGGTGCGGCAATGGATGCTGTTTTTACTTTGATTGCCCGACGTCGGGATGGTCATTGGGCAAACCAGATTCTGGCCAGTGCTAACGATGTAAGTCGTGCCTTGGCAGCAAGTTATGATGCCCTGGAAGCGGCAACGCATTTTTTGACGCTAAAAACCCAATACAAGGATGGCTTTAGTTTTGTTTCTGCCGAGGCCGGGGTTACCTGTTATCAAACTGAGCTGTTTCGCTTTGATCAGCTGTATCGGCATTTTAACCGGGCAACTGAATTTGTTGAACCGATGGGCTGGGCAGTTTTACATGAATTAAGCCAGCGCATTGAAGCCACCTATTCCGGGTGGTTTATCCCGCAATTAAGTTCTGCCTGGGCCAAGGTTTTGGAAGGCGATGCGGGCTTACTTTCTACTTGGCAAATACCCGGCGTCATCAATCAGCAACACTTCTTCAAGCAAGTGGTTTCGCCTTTGTCGGATGACGGGGCTAAACGAATTTATGTGATCATCTCTGATGCGTTTCGCTTTGAGGTGGCAGAAGAATTAGTACAAGTGATCAATAGTAAGAGTCGCCTGAAGGCCAAGCTATCCAGCCTGTTAGGGGTATTGCCCAGTTATACCGGTTTGGGCATGGCCTCTTTATTACCGCATCAAACCCTGGCTTATAAAATCAATAGCAATCTGGATCTGATGGCCGATGGCAAGCCGGTATCGTCGATGGAACAACGCAGTGCTTATTTGGCAGGGCATGCCGGGGTTGCCATTAAAGCCGAAGACTTATTGGCTTTGGGTAAAGATAAAGGCCGGGAATTCGTGCGTGATCGCCAACTGATTTATATCTACCACGACCGCATTGATTTGATTGGTGATAAACAATCCTCCGAAACCAAAACCTTTGAAGCCGCTGCAGATACGGTCACAGAGCTGGCCCAATTAGTAAGCTTTATCGTTAACAGCCTGAATGGTTCGAATGTGTTGGTGACGGCAGACCACGGCTTTATCTATCAGGAATCCGCGTTGGAAGAGGCCGATAAATCCGCGCTTGCTGAAAAGCCCGAAGGCACCTTACGTGCGAAAAAGCGTTATTTATTGGGACAAGGCCTGGGGGCTAACGATAAGGCCTGGTCAGGCAATACCGCATTGACGGCAGGTACCGAACCCGAAGGTAGTCTTGATTTCTGGGTGCCCAAAGGGGCCAACCGCTTTCATTTTGCGGGGGGGGCAAGATTTGTGCATGGTAGCGCGATGCCACAAGAGATTATTGTTCCGGTAATTGCCGTCAGGGAGAGTGAATCGGCATTAGCCAAAACCAAGCCGGTGAGCATCAGTTTATTAGGTGCCTCCAATAAGGTGGTCACCAATACTCAGCGATTTGAGTTTATTCAGAACGAGGCAGTCTCTGAGCGGGTCTTACCACGTTCTGTGGTGATCTCTCTGCGCGATGGCGACAAGCCCATCAGTAATGAGCAGACCGTTACTTTTGATAGCGTCTCTCAGTTGTTGGATGAACGGAAACGCTCGTTACTGCTTACTGTGTTATCGGGCACTTATGATAGAAACAAAGACTATTACCTGATTGTCCGTGATGCCTCAACCAAAGTGGAAGTGTTGCGCGTGCCGCTGAAGGTTGATTTGGCATTCACCAACGATTTCTAGGATTGATGATGAACGATACTGTAAATGCTGCCGACACGGATAAAAGCCTGGATAGGTTGTTGAACGACAACTTCGCGGGCAAGGTGGTTCGCAAGGATTTAACCAAGCTGATCAAAGAAGGTGCGAATGTTCCGGTGTATGTATTGGAATACTTGCTCGGGATGTATTGCGCGAGCGACGATGAAGCCACCATTGAGGCAGGCTTAAAGAATGTTAAGCGCATTTTGGCGGATAACTATGTGCGTCCGGATGAAGCCGAGAAGATCAAATCTAAAATCCGGGAAAGTGGCACTTATAAGGTGATTGATAAAGTCACCGTCAAGCTGAATGAGCGGCGTGATGTTTATGAAGCTATTTTGTCCAATCTGGGTGTTAAAGGTGTTGAAATCTCTGACCGCAACGTCAAAGAATTTGAGAAGCTGTTGGCCGGGGGTATTTGGTGCATTATTTCAATGCAGTATTTTTTTGAGGAAGGCCAAGCGGGATCGCCTTTTCAAATCACCGAATTAAAGCCCATCCAAATGCCCAATATGGATATGGAGGTGTTGTTTGAAGGCCGCAAGGCGTTTACTGCTGAGCAATGGCTGGAAGTATTGCTACGCTCCACCGGCATGGAACCCACACATTTTAATGAGCGGGCCAAATGGCATTTGCTTGCTCGGATGATTCCGTTTGTTGAGAACAATTACAATGTCTGCGAGTTGGGGCCGAGAGGCACAGGTAAAAGTCATATCTATAAGGAAGTCAGTCCCAACAGCATTTTGATTTCCGGTGGTCAGACAACGGTCGCCAATCTTTTTTACAATCTGGGACGACAATCGATTGGCCTGGTCGGCTTATGGGATGTCGTCGCGTTTGATGAAGTGGCCGGTATCTCGTTTAAGGATAAAGACGGCATACAGATCATGAAAGACTTTATGGCTTCGGGATCATTCGCCAGAGGTCGTGATTCTGTGGTGGCTTCTGCCAGTATGGTATTTGTCGGCAACATCAATCAATCCGTTGATACCTTGGTTAAAACCAGTCACTTATTAACGCCTTTTCCGGATGTCATGATAGATACGGCATTTTTTGACCGCTTCCATGCCTATATTCCCGGCTGGGAAATTCCGAAAATGCGGCCCGAGTTTTTTACCAACCACTACGGATTGATTGTCGATTACCTGGCTGAATATATGCGGGAAATGCGTAAACGTAGTTTTTCCGATGCCATCGATAAATATTTCAAGCTGGGCAACAACCTGAATCAACGCGATACCATTGCCGTCAGACGCACGGTATCGGGCTTATTAAAGCTGCTCTACCCTCATGGTGATTACGACAAGGCCGCTGTTGCTCAATGCCTTGAATATGCGCTGGAAACGCGTCGTCGCGTTAAAGAACAATTAAAAAAGATTGGCGGCATGGAGTTTTTCGACGTCCATTTCAGTTATATCGATCAGGACACCATGGAAGAGACGTTTGTGAATGTGCCGGAGCAAGGCGGCGACAAGCTGATTCCTGAAGGGGGTTTAAAGCCGGGGGTATTACATACCATTTCCCAAGGGATGAAGGGGCATTTAGGTTTATTCAGAATTGAAACACAGATGACCGCGGGCAACGGCAAACTGAACCTATCTGGGTTTGGCAGCAACACCCAGGCGAAGGAAGCGATCAAAGTCGGATTTGATTACTATAAAGGTAACATCTCCAGAGTCAGCGGTTCTGCTAAAGCTGCAGACCATGACTATCACCTGCATTTAATTGAATTGCACAATAGCGGCCCTTCGCTAACCTTGACCCTTGCCGGGTTTATTGCCTTTTGCTCAGGCGTGCTGAATAAATCAGTCCAAAGTCAGATGGTTGTTTTAGGCACAATGACCCTGGGCGGAAACATCATCCCAGTAGAAAACTTAGCGGAAACCCTGCAGATGGCCTTTGATTCGGGAGCCAAACGCATATTACTGCCAATGGCCAGCGTCACCGATATTCCAACCGTCAGAGGCGAATTGTTCGCCAAATTCCAAACCAGTTTTTACTCTGATCCGGTGGATGCTGTGTTTAAGGCGTTGGGGGTTGAGTAAATCGCCAATTTATTTAACTAAATGGCGTTTTTGTTGATGACAGTAATTGCAGATGATTTTTTCAACAAAAATTACAAACTGATGGGTAAAGATGAAATAAATAAATTCTAAAAACTAAAATTTTTTAGTCAAAAATTTACAACTGTCTCATGCTGTTGCATAAAGTTACCGTCAATTTGTTACCTATGTGTTACCTATGTGTTACCTAAAATAAAAAAGGCCCGTAACGAAAACGCTACAGGCCTTGTTTTACATGGAGCTGGTGAGAGGATTCGAACCACCGACCGGCTGATTACAAATCAGCTGCTCTACCAACTGAGCTACACCAGCGAATGTCCGAGTATTATACATGACAAATTCTTCATGCCTAGTCATTTTTAGAGTTTTTCACTATCCATATAGCCAAAATATGCGTGATGCTGTTTCGGGCAAGTGACTTTAAAATATACTCTATTGAAATTATCTCAGTCATTCGGTAGCCCAGAGCAAACGTATTAAGATACAAGTAATGGGTTAATTCTGTAGTTTTGTGTATTTTTAGCAGCATGACATGCTATTAAGAAATCGTCTGCCCCGAGTGCGGCAGCAACCGAATAATAAAGTCCGGTCGCACAGAGCAAAGGACACAACGTTATCGATGCCAGAATGAAGAGTGTTTAACCAAGACATTTCTTTTTGACTATCGCTATAAGCCCTATATGCTTGGCTTCAAACGTCAAGTGGTGGATATGGCGATCAATGGTCGCATGCCAAACTACAGATTTAACCCATTATCCAAAACCCATATAGCTAAATATCCTAAAACCGAAGAATCACCGCAGTTCGGAGCCGAGTTTTACCGAAGCAGGACATACGGTCGAAATCTTCTCGTGCAATAGGAATAAATTGGCAATCAAGTTCGCTTTGGCGTCCTACTTCCGGATCGGGATCGTGCATATACAAACAGTCGTCATCGAAACCGCTCATCACCACCCAATGCGGGGCTTTTTTGCGATCCATTCTGAAGGTGCTAATTAACACTAATGGAATCCCTCCTGTTTTAAACGCAGCAATTAAATCATCCTGAGAAATGTTCGCGTAATGAACAGCAATGCCCTGCTCGTTTGCCTGACGCTTGAAGCTGTCATCAACTAGCTCGACGATGTGTTTTTTTTCTTCATTACGAACGCCGTCAATAAACAATGTGCCTGTGTTATTAATCCACACCTCGACAGAAAATTGCCGACGCTTGGCAGCCAATGCCAACCCTATCGGATGGCAACCACCATGCCCTGATGTCATAAAAATTGTGGTAGCTTCACGCCACAGATTAATTTCTTCTTCCTGCGAAGGCTGGTAAGACCTATTAAGTCCGTGCATGGCCATCATCAGCGATGCAGGACCGCAGGTGAAGGGCGTTGTTTGTCTTAGCCAATATACCGAACGATGTTGCAGGGTATCCGGGTAACGCCGGATGCGTTTCTGGTAACGCAACGCGTCCCGGTGATCCTCGTAGTAATCACGGTAGATACCAAATTTTTGAAACCCCAGGGTTTCATACAATTTAATCGCGGGGGTGTTATCGACACTCACTTCCAGACGCAAATATAAGCGGCCGTCTTCCCGTGCAGCCTGCTCTCCTGCCGTCATCAGTGCTTTGGCCACGCCCAAGCCGCGGGATTGTTGGCTGACCGCCAGCGAGTAAATACGCGCCAGCCGTGTGCCGGGGTGATAAATAATAAGAATATATCCGGCAATGGCGTCGGCAACTTGGGCAACCAATAACGCCCGGTGCTCGGTGCTAAGCCAGTGTTTGAAACTGCGTCGGCTTAATCGGTCGGTATCAAAACAGGCGTTTTCCAGTCCTACCAACGCATCAAGATCGGATAACCGGGCATCGCGAGTTGATATATTCAAGATGATACGCCCCGTAATGCTTGACTGATAACCTGCCTGGCACGAAACAACACCATTTCCTGCCAGGCCTGCTCATGCGGACAGAAATGATGCCGCATGGCTTTTGCTTGGGTGAACCTAACATGCAGGTCAGTTGCTTGCGCCCAGACCTGATGGTCGCGTAATAAAACTTCAAATAATTGCTCGGTGCTGAAGGTGCCGAACTCCAGGGTAATGTAACAACTGCGCTCATTCATAATCGCGTGCCAAGCATAATCCAGCAGGCCGGTCTTGGGAACTGAACTGGAAGTCCCTAGTAAGGGTAAGGTCACCGAATCTCCATACCAGGCATGAGCGATTCTCGTACCTGCACTGTCCGGTTGATGATCGCAAATAATCTCGCCATAACCGTACGACCCCAGTCCAGTATGCAAATCAATGACCGCTAAACCCCGTTGTTGCAAACTATGTTCGCGGATTAGCTGTTCTGTAACCAACCTGCCGTGAGTAGGCGCCTTGCCGCCATAAAAAGGACCAGCAGGATCATGATATTGACCGCCGCTAATGGCTGTTTCCAGGGCTTCCCGACCATGCTGATGAGCGAATTCGGCATAAGCTTGTTTTCTTTGTTGAACGTCCGGCAAAAAAAACGTCTGGCGCAACAAATCATAGCCCCGGTTTTCCGGCAACGGCTGGGAAAAATCGACCACATTGCGGTTTAAATCAACGCCATCCGCATCGCAACGCCGGTGCCAGGCATAACCCCATGGCGTCAAGGCATGTATTACCAGCACTGCCGTATTGCTCGGAATAATAAACTGCCCTGCCCTGAGCAAGTTTAGAAAATCGATTTCTACTGCACTTCCGGCAAAACCTTCGATACCGTGAGTACCGCTGATTAACACCAGTACCTTTGGCGCTTCTTTATCGCCTATCCACACAGTATCGGTCGACAAGGCATCGCCTTCGGGCGTCACACCGGAACAAGGATAAGACGCAATAGTTTTAGCGCCAGCCAGACTGGCAACCTGATGCTGCCATTGTTTCCGACCCAGCACATAACTTGCCGGAAACACGTGAGTATCAAAAACAGCTACAGGGGAATTGGAATTCATATTGATTGCCTGAATGTTTTGTTAGCATACTAATTATTAGCACGGACCCAACGCTGTTAAGCAAAGGCTTAAACGTTCATCCCCAGTTTATATTAAGCCGTTCATGATTCAACCGACTGACAACCGACAGCTTCACTTCATTAACCTGCGCTTTATTTATTATCTTACTACAGGATTTTATTCGTTATGGCACGCACTCTTCTGGTGGTTGATAATCTTTCCGACTGGGGCCCTTACTATCCCAGCAACCAGGTGATCACTTTCGAAAGCTATCTGGCGACCGAACAAGGCGATTCCGAACAACGGGTACGCGTGATTAACTTGTGCAGCAGCTACAGCTATCTGTCCGACGGCTATTACTGTTCGCTGCTTGCCGAAGCCAGAGGCCATCATGTAATTCCATCGGTTAAATCGCTGAATGACCTGGGTAAAAATGCGCTATATCGATTGCAGCTGGAAGATCTCACTGGGCCGTTGGCAAAAGCATTCAAGCACCAGTCCAAGGATGCAGAATATGTCTTCAGAAGCTATTTCGGCACTACGCCAGAACCGGCTTTCCAAGAACTTGCCCGCTTACTGTTTGAGCGTTTCACCTGCCCGATTTTGGAGGTCACACTGCACTTTGGTCAGCAATGGGAAATCACCGATTTAAACGCCATATCGCCGCGCGAGCTGGATGAGGCTCAGCAAACACTGTTTGCCGATGCACTGGATAAATTCAGTAAAAAAATCTGGCGAAAAGGCAAAATACGTAAAAGCGCCCGTTATGACCTCGCTATTTTGGTCAACTCAGAAGAGCAATTGCCGCCCAGCAATCGCGGCGCACTGAAAAAATTCATCAAAATCGGCCGTGAACTAGGTATCGATATTGAATTGATCAGCCAACAGCATTACGGACGTCTGCCCGAGTTTGACGGCTTGTTTATCAGAGAAACCACATCGATTGATCATTACACTTATCGCTTCGCCAAAAAAGCTGAAGCCGAAGGACTGGTGGTTATTGACGACCCTACATCGATGTTGCGCTGCACCAATAAGGTGTATCTTGCCGATCTATTCCGCACCCATAAAGTGCCTTCACCGCGCACCTGGATACTGCATAAAGGCAATACCGCACATTTGGATCTGCTGGAAGTTGAAGCCGGTTTTCCGATTGTGATTAAAATTCCCGACGGCTCGTTTTCACGCGGTATCGTTAAAGTAAACACGCGACAGGAATTGGATATTAAAGTCGCAGAATTATTTGAACAATCGGCATTATTGCTGGCTCAGGAGTTTCTCTATACCGATTTCGACTGGCGCATCGGTGTGTTTAACAACAAGGCCTTATACGCATGTCGCTACTACATGGTGAAAAACCACTGGCAGATTTATCGCCACGGCAGCAAGCGCACCGATAGCGGCAAGTTCGATACTTTACCCACCTTTGAAGCGCCCAAAGCGGTACTTGAAGCCGCCTTAAAAGCCACGCAGTTCATCGGCGATGGACTATACGGTGTAGATGTTAAAGAGAAAAATGGCAAAGGCTACGTGATCGAAGTCAATGACAACCCCAACATCGACAGCGGCATTGAGGATAGCTATTTAGGCGATGAACTTTATCGTTTGATACTGA
Organism: Methylococcaceae bacterium; assembly: GCA_030693065.1. GTDB lineage: Bacteria > Pseudomonadota > Gammaproteobacteria > Methylococcales > Methylomonadaceae > JABFRC01. Next base: position 23,354 of record JAUYBL010000014.1, read on the forward strand.
CTGAGTTTTTGAGGCGGATGGAAAATCGAAGCAAGGGGCTTTAAAATCGATTGCAGATCAATATCGATTTGTTTTTCACAAAAAAACCTTATTCAACAATTCCAAATATGGGCTGAGTTTGTCATGTTTTACAGTGAATAAACAAAGGCCATTCGCTCTTTCACCATTAGGTTGGGTTGAGAATTGTCATGAGTCGAGCGTAGACCGCATCAGTTGCACCCCGATTACGCAATACAAATGCTTTACCCTTTTCAACCAACGCTTGTTTAAAATCAGGTTGTTGATAAATCATTAAAACGGCTTGAACGATGTCTTGTTCGTTCTGGCATTGCAGAGCGGCACCTGCAGTTAAAGCTGCTCCCGCAATTTCCTTAAAATTATTCATATACGGACCAAATAACACTGGGATGCCGACTGCAGAGGCTTCCAGGATATTATGTCCGCCTCTAGGCACCAGACTGCCACCAACAAAAGCTACATCAGCAGCGGCATAGAGCATTTTTAATTCGCCCATGGTATCGACCAGGTAAACATCAGTTTCCGGCTGACATTGCTGCTGGGATGTTCTCGTCACAACGGTAAGTTGTTGCTGTTCGAAGAGTTTTTTTACTGGATCAAAACGCTCCGGATGTCTTGGCACGACGACTAATAACAACTCAGGAATTGTTTGTTTTAACTGCCGGTAAATGTCTACAAACGGCGCTTCTTCGTCTTTATGGGTACTGGCAATCAACAAGACAAAACGCCCGGCAAATTGTGTGGCTTTTAACTGTTGGCCTTGTTCGATCGTTCCCTGAGCAATTTCCAAGTCGAATTTTATGTTGCCGAGTATTTCGACGGTTTGCTTTTGCGCACCAATGGCGATAAAGCGTTCAGCATCTTGCTCTGTTTGTGCAGTAATGCGTTTGACTTGCGCTAAGGCGGGACGCACAAGTGTTGGGATTTTTTGATAGCCGCGCGCAGACTTTTCTGACAAACGGGCGTTGATAATGGTCAATGGAATTTGGTTGGCACCGCAACAGGCAAATAAGTTGGGCCAAATCTCAGTTTCTACAATGACGGCTAATCTGGGTTTGAAACAGCGCACAAAACGACTGACTGCGCCGGGAAGATCATAAGGCAAATAAACATGCGTTACAGTTTCCTGCATCACCGTTTTAACCCTGGCAGAACCGGTCGGCGTAGTTGTGGTGATCAGCAGTTTAAGTTCAGGATGTTCTTGCTGTAAGCGTTTTACCAGCGGAAATAAAGCTTCTGTTTCACCTACGGAAACGGCATGAAACCAAATATCGTGTTGTGGGTATTGCTTATCGTAGCTTGCGAAGCGCTCGCGCCAACGATTGAGGTATTCAGGTGCTTTGATACCGCGCCAAACTAAACGAAGCAGTATAAAGGGAGTAAGAAGATAAAAAAGAAGGGAGTAAACAACGCGCATAGTCAGCAAGATTCAAGGCTAAAGGCTGGGTAAACTTGCAGTTTGCCCTAATCCTCTTCGCCTTGATCTTATTAAAATCTATGCTTCTGGAGCGATTTTAACTGTGATTTTTGTAACAACATCAGTATGGAAAGCAACATCAATCTCGAAATCGCCAAGATGACGAATCGCGCCATGCGGCAAACGAATTTCATGCTTTTCAATAGCAACGCCAGCTTTGCTAATGGCTTCTGCAATGTTGTGTGTACCAATTGAACCAAACAATCTACCTTCATCACCCGCTTTGTGAGTGATGACAACGGCTAACTTGCTCAATGCGTTTGCACGCGCCTGAGCAGCGTTCAATTTTTCAACCGCTGCTTTTTCAAGTTCTGCGCGACGCGCTTCAAATTCAGCAACTTTTGCCGCAGTTGCAGGAACTGCTTTACCTTGTGGAACCAGATAGTTTCTACCGTAACCTGATTTAATAGTGACCTTGTCACCTAAGTTACCTAAGTTTGCTACCTTTTCAAGAAGAATGACATCCATCTTTAATTACCTCGTTGCGGATTTTAACCGACTGTTTATTCGCCCTTAAGCGTATGTTGATTCGAAATTTTTTTTCGTAAGTTCGTCCACGGGTCACTCAAGCCAAGTAAGGCAACCGGCAGTATGGCATGTGGTATCAGGAATAATGTTATGTAGAGCATGGGCACAGCAAAACGGCTCCATTTTATTGATGCAAACAGCGCATGAAGAACCGAGGTACCTATGCATGTGTACAACACAAATAACGGGATACTAATATTCCAAGCCAACTCTGAAATAACACCTGAAGTGGTCAATGCCGCAACTACCACGGCAATTGCGCCAAATACCAGTCGCGGATGGGTGCTCAAAGTTAAATATTCCTGCTTGAAACCACCCGGATTGAACAGCACTGCTTGCCACCACCGCCCTAAAAACAGGCCAAACAATATCCCAAACACAGATCCTGCAGCCACTACGCCTGTCATATAATGCGCGAGTACATCTATCGTCCGCTGAACATCTTCAACTGGAGCATTTGCAGGAACCATGCGTAACAGCACAGTTTTCCACATCACAACAGGGTCAGACAGGTATAAGTAAACTCCTAATACCGCAACGATACCTAACAAGACTGCTACTTCAACAGCCAGAGCTAAATTTCGTCCTTCTCTCAAAACGACGGCTATTAGCCAAATAGGAAGCCATAGCACCGCGACATATATCAATGCAAACTGGTAATTTCCAAGGACAAAAAATCCTAGTAGTCCAGCTGCAATACTTGAGTAAAGCGCAACATATAAACCTTCAATAGCGCCCCGCCGTAAAGTGACAAGAGCGACTGCGGCCGAACTTACAACACTTACCGGAGGTAAAATCAGCGATAGCAACGCAAGGGTTGATGCAATCAAAATAGCTTGCATTCGCCCGCGCATTATATATTCCGCTAAAGACCTCATGCCGGTTCCAGTATTTTGTTACTCGTGAGCGTCGCAGTAAGGCAACAAAGCAAGGTAACGTGCGCGTTTGATTGCGGTAGTCAGTTGTCTTTGATACTTAGCAGCTGTTCCAGTAATACGGCTAGGAACAATTTTTCCAGTCTCTGTAATGTAATCTTTCAGTAAATCCAGATCTTTATAATCAATCTGAGTGCCTTCTTCTGAACTGAAGCGGCAGAATTTTTTGCGTCTAATATTACGTGCCATAAGATTTCTCGTATTTCAGGGATTGAGGTTATTCAGTGATGCTTTCGTCAGCGTCGAAATCTTCTTCTACGCTGTCAATATCAACTTCTTCGTCGCTGTCTTCAGCTGCTGCAGTAGTTGCTGCTAAAGCTTCTCTTGCAGCCGCATCTTTGGCTCTGGATTCAGCCAATTTGTTCTCTTCAGCTGTCGCTGTAGCAATCACAGATGTTTCAGTGACAGGGTGTTTTTGCACTAATGTCAGGCTACGCAAGATAGCATCATTGAAACGGAAGCCACTTTCCAATTCTTCTAAAGTTGCTTGATCAATTTCAATATTCATCAGCACATAATGCGCTTTGTGAATTTTGTTGATTGGATAAGCCAAATGGCGACGACCCCAATCTTCCAAACGGTGAATAGTACCGGAGGCTGATTCGATAGTCGCTTTATAACGCTCAATCATCGCTGGAACCTGAGAACTTTGGTCCGGATGAACTAAAAAGACAATTTCATAATGTCGCATGATTTTTCCTTTCGGGTTAAGCCTCCCACCTAGGGTTATTCCTGAGATGGTAAAGCAAGGATGAAGCCAACTGCTTCATGGAACCGCGCATTATAGGGAGTTTTTAAGCCATTGGAAAGCTTGATATTTCCATTACCAAAGGATCTAGGAACATCACGTTGAGAAATAGACAACCAATCTGACGCATTCCCTACCTAAGTTTCCTGAGTTGGCACTTCATAAAAATTCTTTAGCCACTAGCCCCGTCTATTCGATCATTGACAGTCGTCAACACGGCCTTCAATAAATCAGCTTGCCCGGTTTGAAAATGCTGCGCATCGGTTTCCTTACGTAGCCAGGTGAACTGGCGTTTGGCCAATTGCCGGGTGGCTGCGATAGCTTTTTCGGCCATGGTTTCAAGATCGTATTCACCTTGCAGATAAGACCACACTTGCCGATAACCGACAGCTCTAATGGCGGGCAGTTGCTCTGTTAAATCGCCGCGTGCAAATAATTTTTCGACTTCTTCGATTAAGCCTTGTTGCAGCATCTGTTGGAACCGCTTGGCAATCACTGCGTGCAGGATTTTTCTGTCTTCCGGGGCGATGATGAGTTTGGTTATGTTGTATGGAATGGGTTGGCTTTGCGCCTCAGTAAAAAACGACGTCAACGGTTGGCCGCTGATTTCATAAACTTCCAGCGCACGCTGTACCCGCTGCGGGTCGTTGGGATGAATTCTGGCGGCGGCTTGCGGATCAACTTGTGCAAGCCTTTGATGTAAGGCTTCTTTACCCAATAGAGCCAGTTCTTCATCCAACTTGGCGCGAATACCAGCATCGGCTTCCGGCAATACCGCAAGACCGCTATTCAAAGCGTTGAAATAGAGCATCGTGCCGCCGACTAAAATCGGCAGCTTGCCCCGCTCAGTAATATCTGCCATCAACTCCAGCGCCAGTTTCCTAAACTGTCCGGTAGAAAACGATTCTGCCGGATCGAGTATGTCGATTAAATGATGAACAATCCCACCCCTTTCCGCCGAGCTGGGTTTTGCGGTGCCGATGTCCATGCCTTTAAATACCAACGCCGAATCAACGCTAATAATCTCGCCATTTAACTGTTGCGCCAGCTGTACCGCCAATGCGGTTTTGCCGGACGCGGTGGGGCCCATTAAAAAAATGGTTGGTGGATTGTTTGAGTTTTGCATACAGGCAAACGAGTCCTATTGTCCACGCAGAAAAAATTTGTCCAGATCTTGGGTTGATAGTGCCACCCAGGTCGGTCTGCCGTGATTGCACTGCCCTGCCCTGTCCGTTTGCTCCATGTCTCTGAGTAAGGCGTTCATTTCATCAATAGTTAATCGGCGATTGGCGCGCACGGCACCATGACAGGCAACGGTTGCCAAAATTTCGTTGGCTTGATCCTGAATACGCTGGCTGCTGCCGTGTTCAAGAATATCCGCGAGCACATCGCGAATCAGGGTTTCTGTATCGTGATCGGCCAGCAATAGTGGGATAGACCGCAACACCAGCGTTTCCGGACCGGACCGATTAAGTTCAAACCCCAGTTCGCTAAAGAAGGCATGCTCCTGCTCAGCCAAATCGGCCTCCTGAATGCTTACCCGAAACTTAATCGGCAATAGCAACGGCTGACTCGGTACCTTGCCTTGTTGATGCTGTTGTTTTAAGCGCTCATAGGTGACGCGTTCATGCGCGGCATGAGCATCAACCAAAATAATGCCGGTTTTGGTTTCTGCGAGAATAAAAATACTATGCAGATGAGCAATCGCATTGCCTAAAGGTCTGTCATCGTTAGATTGTTGAGCTGGCGTTGCATAGGAGGGTAGCGCTGTTTTTGGATATAACGCCGCATACGCTCGAATATCCTCTTCCACCCGCAACGGTAGAATGGTTTGCTGCACTGGCCTGGTTTGATAACTTGGTTGATTTGAAGCCGTCGGACGTAGCTCGGTTTCGGCTGGAGAATATACCGACGGCGATTGCGGCGCCTGCTCAATCTCCAAGTGCTGCACTTGACCAGGCCTGAATTCCGCCAAAGACCGGTGCAGCGCAGAAAACAAAAAATCATGCACCAATCTTCCTTCCCTAAATCTAACTTCCAGTTTGGCCGGATGCGCGTTGACATCGACCAGAGTCGGATCAAGCGTCAGGTACAACACAAACACCGGATGCCGACCATGGAACAGCACATCTTGAAAGGCCTGTTTGACTGCATGAGCCACCAGTTTGTCGCGTATCAAGCGGCCATTGACATAAAAAAACTGCATATCCTGCTGGCTGCGGGAAAAGGTCGGCAAGCCCACCCAACCGCTTAGTTGTAAGCCCGAGGCAGCAAAATCGATACTGACGGAAGCGTCAATAAACGCCGAGCCGCAAATACCGGCCACCCGTTGCGCTTGCTCATCTGCTGTGATCGCGGGCTTAAGTTTAAGTATTTCTTTTTGGTTGTGCGTTAAAGTAAAACCGATGTCGAATCGGCTGAGCGCCATGCGTTTGATCAGGGTTTCAATATGAGAAAACTCAGTTTTTTCGGCCTTTAAAAACTTGCGCCGGGCGGGTGTGTTGTAAAACAGGTCGCGCACTTCAACTGTCGTGCCTTGCGGGTGCGGGTCAGGCTGCGGATCGAAATTCTGTTCGCTGCCGTCGGCATTGACTCGCCAGGCACAATCGGCAGTAGCGACCCGCGAAATCAATGTCAATCGCGCTACCGAACTGGTGCTGGCCAGGGCTTCGCCGCGAAAACCCATGCTGGCAACTTGTTCCAGATCTTTCAATGTGGCTATTTTGCTGGTCGCATGACGAGACAATGCTAAGGCTAAATCCTCTTTATCAATGCCGCAGCCATCATCACGAATTTTTATCAGCCGGGCACCGCCTTGCTCTATGTCGATAATAATTTGACTGGCACCCGCATCAAAACAGTTTTCGACCAGTTCTTTAACCACCGAAGCGGGTCTTTCGACCACTTCGCCGGCGGCAATCTGATTAACTAGTTGAGTGGGGAGGGAGTGAATACGCATCAATCAGCCTGAAAACAAAACTGGTATTCTATACGACTGACAGTTAAGGAGCTAAGCCACAATGTTCAGCAGCATCAACAAACCGCTAATTATGGGGATACTAAATATTACCCCAGACAGTTTTTCCGATGGCGGCAAATTTACTTCGATTGATAATGCCTTAGAGCAAGCCGAAAGCATGCTGGCTGATGGCGTCGGCATAATCGATATTGGCGGTGAATCAACTAGACCCGGCTCAGAACCGGTCGACAGTGCCGAACAAATTCGGCGAGTAGTTCCAGTCATCACAGCTATCAGACAACAGCATGAAATTCCGATCAGCATCGACACTACTTGCAGCATTGTTGCCAAAGCCGCATTAAAGGCCGGAGCGACGCTCATCAATGATATTTCAGCCGGACTCAATGATCGGGAAATCTTTACACTCGCAGCACAAACCCACACACCAATAATTCTGATGCACAGCAAAGGCGCTCCCAAAACCATGCAGGACAACCCACACTATGACGATGTAGTCGCCGAAGTGCTGATTGCCATTAGACGTCGAATCGGTGCAGCATTGGCTGCCGGTATTCCCAGGCACCACATTGCCATTGATCCGGGCATCGGCTTTGGTAAGCGTAAACAGGATAATCTGGATTTGCTGGCGCATCTGGATAAGTTTGTGGCGTTGGGGCATGCCGTTTTATTAGGCACCAGTCGTAAACGATTTATGGGCAGTATCTGCGATGTTTCCGAACCATCCGAACTTATCACCGCTACAGCTGTAACCACTGCGCTGGGAGTAATGAACGGCGTACAGATGTTTAGAGTTCATGATGTCAAAGAAAACCGCCAGGCACTAGACGTGGCATGGGCGATCAAGCAAAGCCGATAGCCTACTAAACCTCACCACGCATTTTGGGGTAACAACTAAGCGCTTACTGAAAATTGCACGCCGAAGTTGGATCTCGAATCTTTAAGTCATTGCAAGGTTCATGGTAGGTATTTTAATTTTCATCTTCTATACTAGCGCTCTCGATGAACCCACTTAACTCATTTAGCATTCATTTATGACTAACGTAAACTCAACTGCTAACAAAGCAGCATCAAAATTAAATTAAAGAGTTATGGAAGAATTATTTATCGGTTGGCTTAAAGAATACGGTTACGTAATTTTATTTCTTTGGGCCATATTAGAAGGTGAAATGGGCTTAATCATGGGGGGCATCATGTCGCATACTGGCGACATGGAGTATTTCATGACAGTTTTTATCGCTGGATTAGGAGGTTTTGCCGGCGATCAAATCTATTTTTATATTGGCCGCTTTAATAAAGGTTTTATTCAACGAAAACTACATACTCAACGACGTAAATTCGCGATTGCACATTTATTATTAAAAAAATATGGCTGGCCCATTATTTTTGTTCAACGCTATATGTACGGATTGCGAACTGTGATTCCGATGTCGATTGGGATTACCAAATATTCAGGAAAAAAGTTTGCCATTATTAATCTACTTAGTGCCTGGGTATGGGCGGCAATTACAGTCACGCCTGCATATTTTTATGGTGCTGAAATATTAACTTTACTGGCTTTTGCTAAAGCCCATTGGTATTTCGCGCTGCCTATAGCAGGTGGCTTTCTTTATGGCATCTATACCTATTTTCATAAGTTAGAACGGTATTTTTTACAAAAAAGAAACGGCCGTTTTTCCTGACCACCAACAGATCGTGTGCATCTTAAAAAAAATAATGGGGCAGACTGACCAGGTTGACATTTAATAAATACTAATCAACCTAGGCTAACACCCCATTAATATTATTTATATTACTTCTTAGTAAAATAGTAATAGCCGCCAAATTTACCTTTAAGCGTCATAGATTTATCGTCTTTTTCTTCCAAAGAAAAAATATCAAATCTACCATTGCCAACAAGTGCAATTTTTAACTTACCATTTTCAATTTCATAATTTACGGGTGGCTGGTCGTAATATTTGCCATCACGAGGTATATGTAAAATAGTTGCTTTGCCATCTTTAAATATCCAGGTATCTTCTCTATTAATAGCTTCCTTATCATTCAAAGAGTTTTTAGTATATTGCAGTTTCCAAGTACCTTCGACTTCTGACTTAGATTCCAATGTGATTTCAGCGTAAGCACTATTTAAAAAAAATGCTAATAATGAAATTGTGAGTAGGTTTATTTTTTTCATATTCAGGTTCCTTAGATTCTATTTAATATATAAACGCCCTAACGTTATATATTGCTTGTAAATTCTTATGTATCACTTACAAGCAATTTAGAGCGTTATTCGACGCCGCAGCATCAAATCCCAGTATGCGCCGTAAATGACCGAACAAACAGCGATTTAACGGTAATCCTTGCGATGAAAGTGACAATTTGCATAACTCTGCACTGAGTAAAGCAAACCAGCGGAGTTTTCAATGCATACGCCATCAGAAAACTAATAATTAGATATACAATTCTAATTAAAACACTTTATTAAACATTAAATTCTCCTTAAGATCCCCCTACATAATAAACAATGCCCTAGGTGATTTTTGATGTCATTTCATCAAATTGAGCTTAACCAATGACTGGTTTGTAGATGGCCTTTTAGTAGCAGACATTGCCGTCCTACTAAATTTAATAGCATCAGCACACTGACCAACAAAAACCCCATTAACCCATAATTAGCTCAATCAAACCCTGTCAGTTTGACTATTCACCATAGGCTAACCTCTTTAATAAAAGGCCATTTATGACTAATTATAGAAATGACACTATCGTGATAGATACGCCATCGCTCGATAATGATCCTTTAATCACCTTTGCCGAACCTGATGCACTCGCCTTATCCATCCGTGCTTCGGCCTTAGTTTTCGTTGACCCTGTCTCCAAGCAACTGCTTGAATATACCGAACGCATAGCACCCAGTGAAGCAACCGTATTAATTATTGGCGAAACCGGTACCGGCAAAGAATTAATGGCTCGTCATGTGCATGCCTTAAGCAAACGCCATGCAGGCCCTTTTGTAGCTGTAAATTGCGGGGCTTTTTCAGAGTCTCTGGTTGAAAGTGAATTATTCGGCCACGAACGCGGTGCTTTTACCGGTGCAGTAAGTTCTCGTGAAGGCTGGTTTGAAGCTGCCAATGGCGGCACCTTATTCTTGGATGAAATCGGCGATTTGCCGCTGTCTTTGCAAGTGAAATTGTTACGTGTTTTGCAAGAACGCGAAGTCGTTCGTATTGGTTCAAGACAGTCGATACCAATTGATGTTCGACTGATTGCAGCCACCAATATTGATCTTGCTACGTCTGTGCAAGCGGGGCATTTCCGGGAAGATTTGTATTACCGACTCAATGTTGCACAACTTAGTTTGTCACCGCTACGAGAACGTCCGGGAGATATTATTCCCTTGGTACGCCATTTTATGCGTCGCTATGGCAAACGTTTAGGCATGGTTGCTCCCAGATTAACGCCGGGGGCTGAAAAGAAACTTATAAACTATCCTTGGCCCGGCAATATCAGGGAATTAGAAAATGCTATTCATCACGCATTGTTAATTTCTCAAACAGGGGAAATTCAAGCGTCAGACCTGCAAAAAATGCAATGCCAGCTATCCCAAAACGTAACAACATCCTCTAACGGGCATGGCGCAAGTGGCTTTTCTTCGTTAGAAAATGTGCTGAATAATCTTTTTGAAAATCCGGCTGATCAATTGTTCGAAAAAATTGAAGAGACTGTCGTAAAAACAGCTTATGATTTTTGCGAGCATAACCAAGTACAAACCGCGCGCATGTTGGGCATCAGCCGAAATATATTACGCCACCGACTACAGCTATACGGCTTATTGAATGTTTGATCAGTAATGTCCTGCTTTAAAAGCCATTATGCGTAATGGCTCGCCAGCATCTAAATCCTTGTCAATGCAGACCTGAAAATTAGGTCTGTTGATCTCTCCTCTAAATCCCCAAGTTAGTCCCCTAGTAGGATAAGTATTTTTAGCGGAGAATCAAAAACCTCCAGCGTTACTCATCTTATCTTTATGAAAAAACTATCGCTTAACCTTCAGATATTTATCTGCGCCGCTACTGGCATTGCCATTGGTCTTTGGCTGCAAACAACCCCGTTAGACTCCGAACTACGGCAAAATAGCTTATATCTATTCGGTTTAATAGGTACGTTGTTTGTCGATTTACTTAAGATGGTGCTAGTGCCGCTGGTGTTTACCTCAATAGCGGTAGGTGTCGCCAATTTGAGCGCGCATCAACAAATCCATCGCGTCTGGCTGACGACCCTAGGCTTTTTTATGGTCTCTATGGCTATCGCCATCATACTTGGGCTGACCGCCGCTAATATTTTCGAACCCGGCAAAAATCTAAACTTGGCGTTATTCCATGATGCCATGCAAAGCTTCGATGCTAAGCAAATGACGCCAAGCGAGTTTTTCCAAAAGTTTCTGCACGGCCTGTTTGTAAATCCATTTAGCGCTTTGGCGGATGGCAATATCATTGCGATTGTGATTTTTGCATTATTTATCGGCATTGCGTTGGTAGCCGGCGGTGATCGTTATCGCAACATTCTGGTATTGCTTAAAGAATGGCTGGAGCTCATCTTACGCATGGTTGGCTGGGTGATGCGCATTGCACCACTGGGAATTCTAGCGTTATTGGCAAAGCTGACTGCTACCCAAGACGCTGCATTGATCGGTGTGCTGGCCAAATTTATTGGCTTAGTTATCGGCATTACCTTATTGCATGGTGTCGTGTTATTGCCGTTAATTCTGTATCTGGTAACCAGATTGTCGCCACTGTTTTTTTGGCGAGGAGCAAGAGAAGCCCTAATCACCGCGTTTGCTACCAGTTCCAGTTCCGCCACCTTGCCGGTGTCCTTAAGATGCGCAGAACAACATTTGCATGTAAAACCAGAAATTGCCGGTTTTGTAATACCTCTCGGAGCCACTATGAACATGGATGGCACAGCACTTTATGAAGCAACCGCAGCATTATTCATTGCAAACCTAGCGGGAATAGATTTAACGCTGACTCAGCAACTGGTCATTTTTGCCACCACCATGGTTGCAGCCATGGGCGCACCCGGCATTCCAAGTGCTGGTATGGTGACGATGATAATGGTCTTGCAATCGGTGGGTTTACCCGCTGAAGCAATTGCAATATTGTTGCCTATCGATCGCCTGCTAGATACCGTGCGCACAGCAGTTAATGTCGAAGGCGATTTAATCGGCAGCTTAGTGGTCAATAAACTGATTAAAGCTGACCACCAAGCTAAAACATAAAACTATTGCTGATAACGACTCAAGCGATGCGTCCAAATGTAATCAGCTGACTGATAATAGGCCATGGTTTCCAGTACCAGCTGGCGTTCCGCCTCAGGATCCAACTGTCGATGCGACCCTAACGGAAATGGGTCATCGACCACATCAACCCGTTGTTGCGGCGACAGATAAGCTAACTTGGTGCCTTTAAATAAACCCAGTTTTTGATAATTACTCACCAGTGCCCTGCCCTCGGCTTTGGACATTTTAAAAATATCCTTGCCGTAAAACTGGCTTTCGTAAGACAAATTCAACACGCCTAAAATGGTCGGCGCCACATCAATCTGGCTGGAAAGCGTATCGTTTGCCACTGCGGCAACATGCTTCGGGGCATAAATGAATAGGGGTATATGATACTTATCTACCGGCAGTTCGGTTTTACGGGCGCTGCCTGCGCAATGATCCGCAACTAATACGAATACCGTATCGTCAAACCAGGGTTTGCTTTTTGCAGCTTTAATAAATTCCTGAATCGCAAAATCCGTGTATTTAACGGCACCATTTCTGCCTTTACCTGAAGGAATATCGATCTTGCCTTCCGGATAAGTGTACGGACGGTGATTACTGGTGGTCATGATCTGGAAGAAAAACGGCTTATTGTTTTGATGGTCGGCGTCAGCTTCTTTTAAGGTCCGGTTAAAAATAACGTCATCTGAAACGCCCCAAGCATTGGCAAAAGTAGCCTCATCACTGGTTAAATCGGTTTGATCGACAATGCGATAACCGTTCTCCGAATAAAACGAATTCATGTTGTCGAAATAACCGCGACCGCCATACAAAAACGCCGTGTCATAGCCTTTTTGTTGCAGCACCCGGCCCAAACTGAATAACTTGCCGTTATCCGGCCGTTTAACAATAGATTGTCCGGGTGTCGGTGGAATAGACAAGGTTAAGGCCTCAAGTCCGCGAATAGTGCGGGTGCCCGTCGCAAAGAAATTAGTAAACAACGCGCCTTGCTTAAACCATTCATCCATAAACGGCGTGATATTGTCACGACCGCCAAACGTCGTTAAATACTCCGCGCTCAAGCTTTCGACAGTAATTAAAATAACATTCAGACGTTTTTCTGCGCCTGCCGGTTTAATGCTTCGTTTAATGTCATACAAATCAGCACTGGGATTGGCTGCGGTATCGATCCCCACTTCCTTCCTGACGATTTGCGTCAACTCGCGATCATCCCCCAACTTATAAAAATGACGGTAGTCCAACTCATTATTCCTGAAGGCCGAGAAAAATTGGTATGGACCGTTAGCCGCCAGTTCATTCAAATAAGTATTCGTTGAAAACTGATACCACGACGACTCAACCACAAAAAAGCTCAGCACCGGCAACAGCAACAGCAAGCCGCTAATTTTCAATCGGGTTTTAAAGGGTTCAAATGCATGGTATGTGCGCATCAGTGTTTTTCTTACCAACAAAAAACACAACACCGTCACCAGCAAAATCCCGGAAAGCAACCAGCCTAAGGGATAAGATTCAATAATATTGTTGACGACCTCATTCGTGTAAATCAGGTAATCGACGGCAATAAAATTAAACCTGACGCCAAATTCATCCCAAAATGTCCATTCCGACACCTCAACGAAAAACAGCAAATATAAAAAGATAATAAAGCCGACGGTTGAAAATAATTTATGCGCTTTGCTGTGGAATATACGATTAGGAAGTATCAACAAATACAACGTAAATGGAATGAGCAAATAACTAAAAAAAGCCGCGTCGTGAATAATGCCTAGTACAAAAGCGATCAGTATCTTATGAAATGGCGAATCTATATCAACAATTTGCTTCAGTAATAAAACCACTCTAAGCAGTGCAAAACTGACCAGGTTGATGAGTAAAAACAGCAAGACAATAGTAAATCGTGAGGCGGAAAATAATTTATTCCACTTGGTTTTAAACGTCATTAAAAAAATTCCTGGAGTGGGAGTGGACTGCCAATGCCTTCTTACGATTATCCGCCCTACGTTTTATAGGAGATATTTTGCTAGAACTGCTTGGTGTTGAAATAAATAATGAATCTGGGGATATTGTATAAGATTTTGTAAGCGGTCGCCTTTTGGCACCGCTAAATAGCTAGCAAAACCTTAATTATTCAGAGTCTTGCGCTTTAAGAAGTTAAAAATATCAACTTCAATCAGACCAAAAGCAACAATCCACAATGCTGCATCATAACCGTCTAACCAAGCGCCTTGCCAAAGCCATATTACAGCCATCACGACTAAGCCAATGAAGGTTGCAACGGTCAACAGCCAAAAAAATTGCCCATGCCGCATTACCAAACCGGGTTTATGCACCTCCAATTCCAGCATTGCGATTAATCCGAACCACAACAGAGAGTTAACAACATCCAGCCATTCGCTGTCCTGCAGATAGCTGACAAATACCAGCGCGATCAAAGCAATCAAGCCATAACGAATGGCTTGCATTATGGTCTCAGCAATCGGCAGATTATTACTGTTGGTTTCCAATTCATACATCACCAACAAAATCAGCCAGGCAAGCGCATCGACAGTGCTGGTCAAGGTATCCACAAAGGCATAGATAACGGTGTTAAGCATTAACAGCACCAATATGGCCAGCTTGAATTTGGGATACTGAAGGGCGGCAAATGGATTATGCATGGCTAAATTACGATGACGTCTGAAATAAAATTCTACAGAAAGGCTAAAGCGAATGCTTGGTCCAGGAATATGCTTAAATGCCTAATCAGTTTGGATTTAGTGTCGAGTCGTTTAGACCGATTCCTTCCCGTCTTGATAATAATCATCTTTCACCCACAGGAATTGTTATGGCGACCAAACTCGAAACTCTGCTGGACAAATTAAAAGCGCTGGAAAGCGAAATGGTAGAGGAATTACAAAAACAAGAGGAAGAATTTTCTTATGAAATCCACAAACGACGCGTCGATTTTGAAGAAAATGTCATTATTCGGCATAGGAAATTCGCAAAACAATTGTTGAACTATCTACATGATGCGCACATAAAACACATCCTCAGCGCGCCCTTTATCTGGGCTTGTATTATTCCAGTGTTATTGGTGGATCTAACAGTCAGCTTATATCAATGGGTCTGCTTTCCAATTTACGGCATCCCCAAAGTTAAACGACAAAATTACATTGTCTTTGACAGACAATACCTCCACTACCTAAACATCATAGAAAAAATCAACTGCGCCTACTGCAGTTACTTCAATGGCCTAGTTGGCTATTTACAGGAAATAGGCGCCCGCACCGAACAATTCTGGTGCCCCATAAAACACGCCAGACGCATCAAAACCTTACATAGCCGCTATCAGAAATTCATCAACTACGGCGACGCCGAAAAATACCGAGCTCAAATTGAAACAATTAGGCGGGATTTTAGAGATTTGAAATAAAGAGCCAAAACTGAGTTAACCACCTGATTACAAGCGCGTATTTGTTGATCGTCAATTTTCAAATTGTGGTAGATATACAGACACTTTTTAATTACTTCTTGGCATGATTAAAATGAAAACGCGAACCAAAACCGATTGGAGTGTACGCGACTGTTGGGTTGCTAGCTTCGACATTCTCGGTTTCAAGAACTTAGTGAATGTCGATGGGATATCATTTGACGCTCAACTCGTGCAAGCAGACTACGAGCAAACACTGACTCATTTGGAGCAATCCTCTGAACCATACAGCCCTGAAGATCTCTCGTACTTCTGGCTGTCTGATACCTTTGTCATCTTTACCAATGACGCTCAAGGTAGGTCATATAGTTTGATTCAGCAGGCTGCGAAACGGTTCATCACAAACTGTTTTTACTCAAGCATCCCAATACGCGGAGCTATATCTGTTGGCTCGCTTATAACAAGCGATGACAATCGCTCTGTAATGGGTAAGGCATTCATTGACGCATTCGTTACGGGTGAAGATCAAGATTGGCTGGGACTTCTATTGACGGCACAAGCTATAGCCAAAGCGCGAAGTCTGGGTCTGGAGCCTAGCAGACATGATTTCGTAGCCTCCCCCACTATTCCAATGCGAAAGTGCAACGCAAACGATGTCATGGCTTATAGGTTTCAAAACGGTTCTGCAAGCTTTAGATCCCCACTTATTCCGCTTCTTGAGAGCATGATGCAGCGGGCTGGTGCAACCCACGAGCACAAATATCAGCGGACGGTGGATTTCATCAATGCTCACTATCGTCAATCACAATAACGGCTAACATCAACGATAGACGGCTCAATTTTTTGCTACGGAGAAACCACCGATGAATCTATTGTTTTGGAAAAAGAAGGAAAAACAATCTCTGGACACGCTTTGCTGGAATCTTATGTTTAGAGCCACTGATCCTGATAGGTGCTGGGATATGGCATCAATGTTCAGAAAGACAAGCATCCCCGGGAATGTTCTCACCTGCGAAACATCTTTTCTTATGGGGAGTATTGTCAGGGATATAATTCGCGCAACTGTTCCGGCCGAGCTGCAACGGCAAGCTCTTATGTCTGCGGAAGCTGCCTATTTCAAGTCATTCGATGATGAGTCAGAAAATGAGTTGCCACAAGAAATGGCAGACGTATATGGAAAAATTCGACTAGGTAACGTCGCCAGGACGGCATTATCGGAATATGGAGAACAAAACGATAATTTATTACTAACGTCATCAATATTCATCCATCGCATCAATGGCGACCCAAGAATGAAACACGAGGTCATACCAATTTTCAAGGACCGTCAGATCACACTTAGAAATGCCTTTGCTAAGCTAGCTTGAAACACGTTAACCGGTGGGTTATGCACTTATTACTTGAATTCACGAATTATTATAAATCTTGTACGATGGAATATTCCCGTATGCCGCGCCGAGCACCGGAATTTTCGGCGGGATTTGCCCGTTAGGGGTGCGGCAGGGATGCCGCACGTTGCCAGAGGGGCAGGAAGCAAGCGGCATCCGGGGCGCCTTTTCTTTGGGTACTTTCTTTTGGCGAAGCAAAAGAAAGTACCTCGCCTTCGGGGGCGAGACCCCGATTAAAATAACCACACATAAACATCTTAAAACCAATAGGTAAAACAACATGTCTACAGCACAATAGGATGGGCTGAGGCACGAAGCCCATCTTAAGTCATTCCCCCGCATCAAAATTAAATTCATTGCCACCTCCCCAATCAAGCGGATAAATGCCAAGCTTCTCATAACGATGAAAACTTGAATGCGGCCAATCTGCTACCTGTTTTACCCACCCATGTTTTACCGGGTTCCAATGGATGTAGTCGATGTGTTGGTTGAAATCCCGTTCGTCGGTTATTAAATGCGCCCAAAATCGGCGTTGCCAAATTCCTCGCTCTCTTTTGCTAATTCGACTTGCTGAAAGGTGTTCGCCTTTATCGATGCTACGGGAAAAATACGCTTTAAGTAGATTCCAGCGGGTTGAATAATCGCAGTCACCTGACGGCAGCGTCCAAATACTCGGCAACTGCTCCATGCGTTGCTCTACCTCCTGCATCCCTGCAGTCGAATGTAAATGCTCAGGAAGCACAACCGCGGCATTAATATCAAAAGGGCGTCGTTGTTTTACATAGCCAAAAGCCTGCCGCAGTTGCTCAATATTATCGATTAGCAAGGTATTGTTATTGCGCTCGGCAAGGTTGACTGTGAAAAACCAGGTGGCTCCTGGGGTGTAAATGCGTCGGTAGTTGGTCATTTTGTTTAATTAGGTTTGATGGGCTTCCTTCGTCAGCCCATCCTATAAATTACTGTCAAACCACATTCGCTACTCGTGCCGCAACGCCTCAATCGGATCCAGCCGGGCTGCTTTGCGGGCAGGGAAATAGCCGAACACCACGCCTACCGTCGCTGAAAACAAAAAGGCGATAATCACGATGCCGCCTTGGAACACGAACGGCACTTGCAACACGCCGGACAGCACCACCGCTGTAGCGAGTGCCAGCACGATGCCGATCAAGCCGCCGAACGAGGACAACACCACAGCCTCTACCAGAAACTGCAATAAGACTTCGCGCTCTAAGGCGCCGATGGCAAGACGGATGCCTATTTCACGAGTTCGCTCGGTGACTGAAACCAGCATAATATTCATGATACCGATGCCGCCGACCAACAAGCTGACCGCACCGACTGCACTGAGTAAACCGGTCATGGTTTGGGTCGTGGTGGATAACATTTTGGCGATTTCTTTCATGTCCAACACATTAAAATTATCGTCTTCATTAACGGCAAGATGGCGGCGAGTCCGCATGAGTCGGGTAATGTCTTGCTTAACGCGTTCAGTATCCACACCATCCTTCACCGACACCTTAATCATATTAACGTCCTGGTTACCGGCAATGCGGCGTTGGTAAGTGCGTAGCGGCACCACAATAATGTCGTCCTGATCGGAACCCATCGTCGATTGGCCTTTGGATTTCAGCAGACCGATTACCTCGCAGGATAATTTTTGCAGCCGGATGCGATTGTTCAATGGACTTTGAGAGCCAAACAACTTTGTCGCCACCGTCTGCCCGATTATGCACACCGCCGCGCCGACGCGGGCTTCACTGGCATTGAATATCCGACCTTCGCCGATCTGCTGGTTACTCACCGGAAAAAACTCTTCGGTACTGCCGGTCACGTTGGTCGACCAGTTTTCGTTGGCGTAAATAGCAGTTGTCGCACCCGATGCCACCGGTGCGACGGCTGCCAGTTCCGGCACATCTCGGGCGAGCGCTTCGGCATCGGCCACTTTAAATGCTTCCGCACCCGACATCTGACCCGGCCCGATGCGTTTGCCGACGCTGATCATCAACAAGTTACTACCTAGACTGGCGATTTGCTGGGTCACCTGTTGCGTAGCGCCACCACCCAAGGTAACTAAGGTAATCACCGCAGCTACCCCGATAATAATGCCGAGCATGGTTAAAATTGAGCGCATGACATTACGCCGCAATTCTCTTAATGCCAGCAGTAATGCGTTGCCTAACATTAGTTTTGCGCTCCATTGTGGTGATCGGTTTCGATTAATCCGTCTTTAAAATGCACTATGCGTTTGGCGTAAGCGGCCATGTCCGGTTCGTGAGTAACCATGACCACGGTAATGCCCTGGTCCCGGTTAAATACGGTGAGCAGCTGCATGATTTCAATACTGCGGGCGGAATCCAGATTGCCGGTGGGCTCATCCGCCAACAGCAATGACGGGCCTGTAACAATAGCTCGAGCAATGGCTACGCGCTGTTGCTGACCGCCGGACAATTCGCCAGGGGTATGATTTTCCCGATCCGACAAACCGACCGCCTGCAATGCCTGTCTTGCCAGCCGGTGGCGGGTAGCTGTGTCGGTGCCGCGATAAATTAGCGGCAATTCCACGTTTTCCAAGGCCGAGGTTCGATTAAGCAAATTAAAGCCTTGAAAGACAAAACCGAGATAATTACGCCGCAGCAAGGCGCGCTGATTACGGTTTAACGCGCCAACATCGATCCCCTGAAACAAATAGCTGCCTGAGGTTGGCGTATCCAGACAACCCAATATGTTCATGCAGGTACTTTTGCCCGAGCCGCTGGGCCCCATAACAGCAACAAATTCACCGGGATAAATACTTAAATTAACCCCGGCCAGCGCCTGCATCTGTGCATCGCCAGTGCCGTAAATTTTGGTGACATTACGTAGTTCAAGCAGCGGCGTAACGTTGTTATTGGCCGGATCATTCACTCGCCACCCCAGTGACTAAAGCCGTGCCCTCATCGACAGGGCCACTAATAATTTCTGTCGAAACGCCGTTCGTAGAACCTTTGGTGATAGTTATCGGGGTCAAACCATTTTCCCCAACCTGCCATACTTGCTGCTCTTTGCCGGCTGAAGAAGCCACCGGCGGTTTGGAATCGGTTCGTGGCGGACGCGGTAACATTGCACCCAGCAGGCTACTGGATTTTTTCTCAGCCGGAGCGGTTTGCGGCGGCGTAAACCTGAGCACTGCATTGCCTACCAGCAGCACATTTTCTTTTTTATTAACGGTAATCACTGCGGTGGCAGTCATGCCGGGGCGTAGCGATAGTTCCGAGTTATCTACCGTCAACACGGTTTTATAGGTCACCACACCTTCCTTAGTTTCGGAGCCGTAGCGGACTTGGGTAATTTTCGCCGGGAAAGTCCGGTCAGGATAAGCATCTACGGTAAACGTGGCCTCCTGCCCTTCCTTTACCACACCGACATCCGCTTCATCGACATCGACCTGCAACTCCATTTTGGTTAAATCTTCTGCCAGCTTAAACAGCACCGGCGCTTGAAACTGGGAGGCAAACGTTTGACCGGGTTCTACCGAGCGTTCCAAAACAACGCCGTTAATTGGCGAATGCACAACTGCCTTTTTTATATCAGTGCGGTTCACATCAAAAGCGCCTTGAGTTTGCTCAACAACCGCTTTGGCACTCGCCAGATCAGCCTTGGCTCTGGCCAGCGTGGCTTTTGCCGTATCCATATCGTATGGGGCCGGTACCTTGCCGCCGCTTAATTGCTTAACTTCTTCTAAACGGGCCATTTTTATTTGCGCTTCCTGCAGGGTTGCTTCGGCTTGCAAGACCTTTGCCCGCGCGGACGCCAGCGCCGATTCAGATTGCTGGGCTTGCGCCTCCAATCGGGTGGTATCGAGTATTGCCAGAATCTGCCCTACCGTGACGCGATCATTGTAATCAACCAGCACGGTTTTGATGGTACCCGACACCTCGATACCAACTTCAACTTCCTTAACCGGTGCCAGTGTGCCGGTAGCGCTAACGGTCACCACCAAATCGCCGCGCCTGACTGGCTCAGTTTGATATTGCACCTGTGTGGGACGTTGGTTTTGAACGACGAGAACAATCATTATCAACAGGACAATCCCAACTACCAGCCACCATAGCCAGTGTTTTTTGATGAATTTATGTTTGCCGTTTGGATCATCAAGACCCAAAGTCTTAGTAATGCTTTGTTCGGCTTTAGTGCTTGTTTCGATCATGATTTTTGGGGTGTGTTTTGAGTGTTTGCGTCCCAGCCGCCGCCTAACGCTTTATAAAGCCGGATCAAATTGGATGCGACTTCCGCATCGCTGAGCGCCAATTGATTCTGCACAGTTAACAAAGATCGTTGCGCGTCCAGCACCCGTAGAAAATCGATAGTACCGGAATTGTATTGGCTTTGCGCCAGTGCCAGTGCGCTTTGTCCCGCTATGACTGCGGCTTGCAGGGTGTCCCGACGAATTTTCTCCTGGGAGAAAGCGACCAGGGCATTTTCCACATCGCGCAAGGCTTGCAGAATTGTCGATTCATAGAGTGCAAAAGCTTGTTCTTGTAAGGCCGTTTGGATGTCTACATTCCGACGCAGTCGCCCCGCATCGAACAACGTCAACGCGGCATTAGCCACCATTTGAAAGGCCTTGGCGCTGGCACTGTAAAGATTGGTATAAGCCAGCGCTTCCAAGCCGATATAGCCGGACAAATTAAAATTCGGATAACGTGCCGCCGTGGCAACACCGATTTGCGCGGTTTGCGCGGCTAGTTTTCGTTCCGAGCGGCGCACGTCTGGGCGTTGCCGCAGCAAATCAGCCGGGATGCCCACAGCTACCGATAAAGCGGTTACCGGAATAGCTAGCACCGGCGCCAGCAAAGGTTTCAGCGCACCGGGCGGTTGCCCCACCAGCACTGCAAGGCGGTGTTGTGCTTGCTCCAGGCCAATATGCAGCGTTGGCAGAGTCGCACGAGTGGTTTCCATATTGAGCTTGGCCTGATCGACATCCAATTGCGTGGTAAGCCCGGCCTGAAATCGCCAATCGGTGAGCTGATACGTATCTTGTTGCGCCGCTAAATTGGCTTCGGTAATCGCCAGCCGGGCTTGGAAGGAACGCACTTCGACATAATTCAGCGCCGTCTCCGCATATAAACTCACCAATACATCGCGTAAGTCTTCTTCAGATGCCTGTAACGTGGCTTCAGCGGCTTCGATACCACGGCGTAATTTACCAAAAACATCCACCTCCCAACTGGCATCAAATATATTTGAGTAGAGTTCAGTGGTATTGCCTCGGCCAACTTCCTCGCTAACGCGCGTTTGATTGGCCCCGGCCTTTGCTGAAATCGTAGGAAATAAATTAGCTTGGGACAATGCGCGTCTGGAGCGAGCCTCGCGCAAACGCGCTTCGGCTTGGCGCAAATCCAGATTCCCCTTCTGCACTTTCGCCATCAAGCTGGACAGTACTGGATCGTTAAAAACCGACCACCAGTTTGCAAATGTGCGACTTTCAATTGGCGTCGCCTTGGCTGGCGAATTAACGCTCCAATTTGCGGGAACAGTACTTGGCGGTTGCTGGTAATCAGGCCCGACCATGCAACCTGTCAACACCAGACTAAGCGAAAACATAACTCTATTGGGGCGAGATTTAATTGGATATTTCATTATTCTCAACATGGATTCCGTGGTTTTAAAACCTATCTCCATAACAACAGTGAAAAATCAATTGCACTTATGAGTTGAATCTAAGCACTATAAAAAGATGAGCGTAAACAACATTATTCAATCTTTACCCTTTGCGCTGCATTTGCTCTGGTTTTATGTGCGGTTTCGCAGAATAAGCCACGATCAGGATCGCAAATTGTGGGAGGTATTTGGTTACTATTGTACTTTGCGAACTACTGACAAGATGGGGTGTCACTCAGACAGCATTTGATTAATGCTGAGTTTTGTTTGAATGCCGTCAGCGCTGGCGTGGCTATGGTGAGTTAATTTAGTTGGGTTACCTGCCTCGGGCAGTGATGCGTTTGTTCACGGCCAATCTTGGTACACACTGATTGCGCCAGCACTCGGGATGTTGGCAAATTGCCGCACATTCAGTCAACTAAATAAAACTAAAGCAGGGATGGCGACTAATTTGATAATACCGGCGCGGCTGGTATGGGTTTGATGCAGCTGCTTTGAATTACACCTCTAAGCAGCTTGGCTGATTCAATTTACAGAGGCTTTTTTTGATCGTTGTACACGGTATAAAGTACATACCCTACATAGGCTACCGTTAATAGATAAATTGCTATTCCCATTTGTTCCCCCTAAAAATCAGTTATTAAATTTGCTGCAATTTCACTAGAAACCAAAAAGGGCACTTTCGTGCCCTTTCTTTTAGAACCGATTAAGCTCTCAGTTCTTTTACTTTCGCGATAATACCCGCTGGATCGATACCTTGATGCGGGAACTGCTCCCACAAACCGCCACAACCTTCTTTATGCGTGGCGATATGTGCAAACTTCGGCGTCAAGCCGCGTTCCAACAACCATGATCCGAAACGACTGCCTAAACCAGTCTTGCGGTTGAAAGATTCAACAACCAAGACCAGCGGTGAATTGCCGATTTTAGCCAATGTCTCTTCGTCGATGACGTTCAAGGTTGGTTTATTGATCAAACCGATGTTGATGCCTTCTTTTTTCAACCGCTCAACAGCATCCAAGGCACGGTATAAAGACTCACCGAAAGCAACGATATAACCGTCTGTGCCTTCACGGATGACTTCGTCTTTACCTGGAACGAATTTGTAATCGCCGCCAAAGAAGTCATTGCCGTTGGTGTCCAAAATAGTTGGTACTTTAGAACGTGTTGAGAATACGAAACGTAAGCCTGGATCGAAGAAGATTTTTTCGACAACCGCTTTCATTTGCAACGGATCCGCTGGGAAATACAGGTTGGTGGCATAAGCGTCATCCAAACCGTTGTCCGCAAAGAAGTTGTTGATACCGAAATGGCAAGTGTTATCCGCCATGTCGTCGATACCTGAATGTGAGAAATGGCTGAGCACGTTTGAGTTGTTCAAACGAGCCATGGTGATTTCTGACATCAACATTTCCAAGAATGCTGCGAAAGTACCGAAAATACCTTGTTTGCCTGCTTCCATTCCGAAACCGGCAGCAGCAGAAAAGTTACCGCGCTCCATAATACCGGATGAAATAAACGTTTCAGGGTAAGCAGTATGGATTTTATGTAAGCCACATGAGCCTTCCAAATCACTGTCAACGACGCGTACTTTTTCTTTACGTTCTGCTTCAGATAATTTGCTTAAAACGCCAACAACGGCATCGCCAAATACGTTACGGTTGGCATCCCATTTGTCGCTAGAGCCTAAGAATGTCGCATCATTTTTCGGTGCTTTAACTTCTTTCAAGAAATCAGCAGCCGCTTGATGACCACGAGTTTCCAGGTATTCCAATGCAACTTTTACAGAAACAACGTCATGACCGTGAGTTGAACCTTCCAAACCAACGATACCTGGGCACATTGGGCGATGGTTGATTACAGCAACAGGGCCGTCAGTGTTGATAGCGGTAACGATACGTTTGTACAAATCATCCAGATCTTCGCCGTCGCCTTCCAATACAGTCAGACCATGACCTGCCAAAGTTTTAGCCGTTGAAGTACCTTTTAAATATACAGATGGATGGCCAGCGATGGTGACATCGTTGTCGTCGATAATCAGTTTTACATTCAGGTTTTGGGCAACAGCTAAACGTGCAGCTTCGGCATCGTCACCTTCTTGTTGCGAACCGTCAGAACCTAAACAGAAAACTGTTTTAGAAGTATGTGCCAGCGCCACACCGTTAACATAAGGCCACATGTGCCCTAAACGGCCTGAACTGAATTTAACACCAGGAGTAAAGCCTAATTCAGGGTGACCTGGTAAATGTGAATGTGCTGCGCGATATTCGGTCAATTTTTCAGCAGGCATATCGCCGTTTAACACTGACATGATGTACTGAGTAGCAACGCGGTGTCCGGCTTCATCAAAAAAGATCGGTACATATTTTTCTGCAGAACCGCGGAATAACGCATCCAAAATTACGACTTCAGGCACTGTGTCATATGGACCGCCAGTATGACCGCCCACGCCTCTGGCCGCGCCAGTTGCGGTAAAAAATACAATTGCATCTCGGAGCAGTTGAATATTGGCTTTTAAACTGGCTCTTAGCTCTGCAGTCAGTGTAGGAACGCTGGCATCCAGTGTAATACGCTGATAAGCATCAAGATCAATCGGGAATTTAGACATATTTTAAGTTCTCTAAAGTTAAAGGTAAGGTTAAGTTTGGAAGAGGTTAAGACTGCGATATAACCACAAATAAAATGCCATCAGCGTCAGATTTGGTAATTACTAAAAGTGTTCTCCATGAACAGTTGCGCCGGTCATTTTAGATATATTAACACCGCTTTCTGCAAAACACAGTCAAAAGAACGCTAATGAACGCCACATATAAATAAAATCTTAATCTTGCTATATAGATAAATTTATCAGTCTCAGCGGAGTCTTTTGCCCTGTATAACAAGCAAGCTCTGTTACTATGCCAATTACAGAATAATCTGACTAAAGGGTAACTATGCTTGAAATTAACGCACCCAAGATAACGTGCCCAAACTGCAAACTATCTGAGCTATGCCTGCCTTATGGGTTACAAAAAGACGAAGTCGCGCAACTGGCTAACATCGTTAAAAACAAACGACCTTTGCAAACTGACGAATTGCTGTATTCCCAAGGTCAAGCCTGCCAAAGTTTGTACGCGATTAAATCCGGTTCTTTTCGAAGTTTTATCACCACCTCAGAAGGTGTAGAGCAAACTATGGGCTTTTATTTGCCCGGCGAACTGATGGGCTTGGATTCCTTACAACACGGTCGCTTTACCTGCACCACACAAGCCTTGGAAACCGCCTCGGTGTGCGAACTGCCAATAATTCACCTGAATGAGTTATGCGCGCAAATCCCCAGTTTACAGACCCAGCTAATGCGTATTTTAGGTAAAGAGATTTCCTCAGATCACGACAAAATCATATTACTGGGGCATCGCACAGCCAAAGAAAAAATGGCTACTTTTTTACTGATGCTCTCGCATCGATATAACGCATTGGGGTTTTCCAGCACTACATTTAACTTATCTATGAGTCGGCAAGATATTGCCAATTTTTTAGGCTTAACAATTGAAACGGTCAGTCGGCAATTGGCTTTTTTAAGTAAGCAAGGCGTCATCACAGTCAAACAAAGAGGAATTCAAATAAATAACCTCGATTTGCTGAATACCATCGTTAACCCCTGCCCTATTCATTACGTTGTTAATGAATAAAGCTGCCAGCTGACATCACCGTCCTAACAAACGGCAATATCACGCTGGCGAACACGCTTTTTATTTAGCAGATTCTTGTGTAGCCGGCTTGCTTGGACCGACACCTTGTTCGCCACATGCGACAAGTGATGCGACTGCAATAACTAACAACAAAACGTGGCTGATTGTTTTCATAGTGTTTTTTCTCATTATTATATTTAAAAATGCCACCCTTCGCACGAAGCTGCAAGGTCAAAGGAGGGACTAAATAGCCTTACGGCATCTCTGCTTAAACCAACTTCTTCAGAGATCTCTTAACGGCTTGCGGACAGTATGACAGCAAAAAATTTAATGCTTTTGACATAGATCAAAGGGATTAAAAATGGTGGGGAAATAATTTAAACGGGGATAAGTCTGAAATTACAAAAGGCTCAGTAACGATTCAACTTAACATTCCAAAAACACCTGCACCGCTGGGTTTCGGCTACCGCCTCTACCCAGCCTAGAACATTGGTTTATTTTTGATACTTGCCTGAGTTCAACTTGTCCTGATATTCCTGGGCGATAGTTTCCATCTCGACGCTCTGGAATTGCAGGATCGGCTCGTCCTGCAGCAATGTCGCCATGGTGCCCTTGCTCTGATAGCGATCAAGCAGTTCCTGACCTGATTGCAAAAGTTTGACGTTATGATCGTTGCACGTCGCCAGTTGTTGCTCGGCAGCTTGCTGTTTGCCCTTTACGACCGTCAGCTCGTTACCGAGATCGGCTTTAGCCTGATTGAGTACCTTGTGTTTTTCAATAACTTCCAGCAACTTGGCGTTGGTTTTTTCCAATCTATCCCGCACTTCGCTATTACTGTTTTTTTGCGCAGATAATTCACTGCCCAGCTGTTCTTTGGTCGACACAGCTGCCGAATTTTCTTTCTTCAGCTGCTCAACTTCCGACTTCAGTGCGGCAGCTTCAGCCGTCGCAGCATCCCGTTCGGCAGTTAAGCTTTTTACCGAAGCTTGCAACTTAACTAACGCACCGTTATCGGCGGCAGGTTGCCGCGGCGCCGCCTGCAATGATAACGACGACAGACTGCCAGCTAACAAAACCGACACTTTAATAATCTTATTCATCCTGTCACCCGCCTAGAATTGCGTATTAACATCAAGTTGCAGGACATCAACACCAAATGGAGGACCGGTAACCATATCAGCTGTTAACCAGCGACCGGTGAGCCAAGTATTTTTCATCAGCCCATAGTTACCACCTATCACCCAACCCTTGGTATTGGTACCACCAAGGTGGAAATCAGAATCGGTAAAGGCATCAAGCACGGCATCGCGCTCAACACGTTTGTAAGCAGCAAACACGTTCCAATGCCCGGCAACTTCCGCTCTCGGCCAACCAAAGTCTGCGCGTATCTGCCAGGCATTAGTTTCCTCTGAAAGCGAATTATCGCCAGTGAGAGCCCCGCCATGCTGATAAAGAGAACCTGGTTTAAATTTATTCTGTATATCGTTTATATCAAAACCAATATTTTTAGCATAATCCCCACTAAATCTAACATGGTACGGAGCAAACAGCGCGACATCGTAGGAAGCATTTATGTTGATGATATTAAAGTCTGATGCCAACCCGGCCTGAGCATCGTATGTCTGGGTGGGATCTTTACAAATACTCGCCAACGTATTGCCACCCTGCATGAATTGTGGAACAGAAGCATTATTTTTAGGAGTATTACGATCACATGTGTCTACCACATTGGTATTTTGCTCAGCCTGAATACCTACATAATCGAAATAAGCCACGCCTATCTTCAGGTTATCCTGATTGGCAAACCCCCAATCCAGTCCCACTTGCCCGCCAAACAACCATTTGTCGCTACTCAACGCCGATTCTTGTAGAGGAAATGCACCTGCGGTGGCAAATACAGAACGGTTTAGTCGATTGGTACCCATTAAACTATCAGATTCACCCAGTTGATGACTCACTGTGCCGGAAAACCCTTCAAACGACAGATCGGTATCCCAAACTAATTCGCTGCCGCCGGTAAATTCGCCGCCGCCGGTATACCAAGGGTTTTTGATGCGGCCACCGGATAGTGTCAACCATTTGAATTTGTCGTCATTAACAGCGTCGTACTGGAGGTAAGCGCGATCGACTGTAAAGTCGTATTTATTACCGGTATTACCCAGTGTTTGGTTAGTCGATACCGGATCACGCTGATTACCAGTCGCCAAACGAACACCGGCTTTTAAGCCTTCGGTGATATTGACATCAACCCCTAACCGCACCCGCTCACGGAAACGCTGTCTGTCATGTGTAGAGTTGTAAAAATCGACATCGTTATTAAATGTATACCCGCCATTATCATTAATTGTCATCCAGTCATAATAAGCGTAAGGAATATTATCATCCGCCATAAATTCATGCTGAGAACGTAGCCGAATATCACCAGACAATTTAAATCGCTTAATCCAATCCGGCAGTGCATTCGGCATGCCCCATTGTTCGTTCTTGGCTTTCGCCATGACATCGCCGACCACTTCTTCACGCAACTCGCTACGTACTTGCTGGCGAATCTCGTCTTTCACAAAATCCGGTACATAAGCGACCCGCACTTCATCGGCAGGTACTACTTCCTTGGATGGCGCTTCTTTGGCTTCAGCAACTTGCTTACCGGCATCGGCTTCGGCCTGCTTGATCATCTCCTCGGCCATTTTGTCGGTAATCACCCCTGACTTAACCAATTGTTTGATTAAATTAGTGGTGGTATTGCGTAATTTCAGCAATTCTTCCTTTTCACCGGCATGAGCTATCCCGACCAGTCCTGACAACACCAAGGCCATCAGCTGTTTTTTGTTCGCCATTTGTGTACCTGTAATTTTTAAACGCGTGATGAAATTTTTAATTTAATCGGTTGCGGCATGCCGGGAGGCGGCATCTCACCTATTTTTTTGAGCTTGTCGAGCGTGCGGCTGATAATGTCGTCAATCTCGGCATCATTACTGCCTTTGGTTAGCTCGATCCGCTCCACGGAACCGTCAGATTTCAGCCAAACCTTGACTATCGCTGTATAGCCCTTGCGACGTAACTCATCACGACCACTCAACAAACCGAGAATATCGTTCTTGACCAAGCTGCCGTATGAAGCAAACGGACTACCGCCCCCACCAAACAAGCCATTACCACCTTTGCGAGCCGCCAATCCGAAACCATCAGAACCGGCGGTGCCTTCCGCATCCAGACCCAAATCGCGGGCAGGTGCTTCATCGGGAGTATCCGGCATCGGTTCCGGCTCGGGTTCCGGTTGTTCAATCTTTTCTTTTATTTCCGGCTCCGGTGGTTTTTCAACTTTAGGTGGCGGCGGAGGCGGGGGTGGTGGCTTAAACAAGGTAATCGGCTGGATTTTTTTCTCTTGTTTGACGGGTTTATCATCGCTAAAACTGATGATGACCTTGACCACGTAATAAATTGCAATTACAGCCAGTAATCCACCGATAATCCGCGGCACATAAACCCGGAAATGTTTTTTTTTGGTCATGTGAATTACTTAACAAGACTCTGCGTCACTAAGCCGACTTGAGTGATTTCCAACTTGCCCAACAGCGCCAGGATGTCGATCACATTTTGATACTGGACTGTCGAATCGCCCTTTACCACCACCGGCAATTCGGGATTAACCGCCTTGTATTGCAGCAAAGTCGATTCCAACTGCTCCATCGTTACCGGAAATGTATCCAGAAAAATAGTGCCGTCGGCAGTCACGGTAATGGCTTTGGTTTGCGGTTTAGCCAAACTGGGCGTGTTGCTGGCTTTGGGCAAATTGACTTGCACGCCCTGCACCGCAGCGGTGGTCATCAAAATAAACACAATCAATAACACGTAAGCCAAATCCAGCATTGGCGTGACATTGATTTCGTCATACGCCGCATTTTCTTCTTGTAATTTCATTGGATATTCTCGTTGGTTCAATGGTACGTAGTGCGTACCCTACGATTTATGATTTGTAGGGTACGCATCGCGTACCTTTAGGTGTTGCTCAGGTATGTTGCTCAGTCAATTTGGCAACAAACTCATCAACAAATACATGCATATCAGCGGTAATTTCCTTGATACGACCACCTAAATAGTTGTAACCAAACAGACAAGGAATCGCGACAATCAAACCCGCCACCGTTGCCGTCAATGCGCCGGCAATACCTGGCGCAATCGCGTTGACATTAACCTCGCCGCTGACCGCAATCGCAGCAAACGTGATCATTACCCCGATAACGGTACCCAACAGCCCAAGAAACGGGCCGCCAGAGATAGCGATAGTCAGCAGCACCATTTGTGAATTAAGTTTTTGTAATTCTCTGATTAACACCGCATCCATGGTTGCTCTTACCGCGTTCATGGCTTGGGCAGATAACACCTGATCGCTTGAACCTTCGCCTTTTTTCAAGCGGCGATTCATCTCTTCAACACCGGTATGGTAAATGCGGTAAATAGTCGATCCGGCAAAAGCGCCATGCTTCTTGGTAAACGACAACAACAAAGGTGATTCCTCAAAGTCTTGATCATCTTCATCGTCTTCTTTGTTTAGCTTATCAATGTCTTGCGACGTCAATTGACTATAAGCTTGTTCGAATTTTTTGTTCTCGCTATGCACTCGCTGCAGAACGATGGCTTTAATAATCATCACCAACCAACTGACCACAAACATCACACCCAAAATCCCGATAATGACCCAGCCATCGGTGGTGACGTTTTTTAACGAGCCCATAATCAGGGATTCGCCGCCTTCCTCGCTATCTGGCGTCAAATCTTCACCGTAAATCAACGCTGCTGAGGCTTGTCCTTGCATCAGTGCGGCAAAATGCAGGGCATTCTGATCCAGTGCCGTTTTGGCGATACCAAAATCATCGATCGCACCAACCAATCCGCGTGATCCATCAAGCGCCGCACCTACACTAATATCGCCATCCAACACTGAGAGACTGGCCGGCAGACTACCCGCCGCCTTACCATCCACATAAAGCGTAAAACCACTGGGCGTTGCAGTCACCGCCACCAACTGCCACGCGGCTAAATTTAGACCGGTTGGGCTAACAAATTCCTTACCTGCCACCTGCAAAACCGGCGACTGACCTCTAACAGATAAACTTAGCTTGTCGCGCTGAAACAGCACACCCTCTTTTTGCGCTTGATCGATTTTTACCCAAGCAGACACTGTCCAACCCGGATCAGTGGTCATTTGTAATGATGGTACTGCGGAAATCCGAACCACCTGTTTACCGTCGAATGCAGCAGCATCACCTACAGCGCCACCTTCCATCACAGTACTTGTTGCTGCCGCGGGCTGAATTGCATAAGCGGTACTGTCTTTAACCGGGCCAGCCTCGAAGTGATAAACAACAGCCTGTGCCACATCAAAAATACCGGCGGCATCCTGAGCATCGACTGCCTTGGGGTTGCCGTAGTACATCCAAATGGCCGACTCGTCAGCTTTAGCAAAGTCTGCGGGCAATTTGACCCAGACCAAGACCATTTCATTCACCGCGTCGATTTTCTCGATATAAAACTTCAATGGCGTAAGGTCATCGCCAGACATAAAGCGCAAAGCTTTACCGCCCTCACCAAGATCGGCAAAAAAGCCAAAGTTACCGGTATGCAAACGCACCAAAGCCAGCGATTCACCAGGAATCTTGACGCCATCTTGCTGAAGCTTTTGGGTATCGATGCTTATTTTCTTGCGATAACCCCAGTCATCATTCCACCAAGCTTGCGCAAGTGCGGGCATCATTAACAACGCGACCAATAAAAAACCAAATCGTCTCATGCTTGCTCTCAAAAATAAATTTATAGCCGCATTATCACAACAGTTCGTTACATGAATATGACAATTAGATGATTTTTTACTACAAATACGCTTTAAGAAATCGATACATTTTTGTCACTGGCAAATTCGTTTTGAGCCAAATTTAAAAAGCACTGTGGGAGCGACGCCTACGTCGCGATTTGCAGCCTTTAGTCGCGACGTGGGCGTCGCTCCCACCTGTTAATGTCTATTCACCAAAACCAAGCACGTCTACGCTCAAAATGCCCAATATTGCTTTTGCTAACGCCTCACCGACATTTTTACCCACATCACTGTTAACTGAGCTTTCCGCACCCTGACTGACACCTGCGGTTGAATTACTGGTGCCTGTCATACCGGCCGCAACACTGGCTGGTGGTGGCGCAACGCCGGACACAGGGCCATCACTTTTAAAATTGCTCGCATTCGCTAAGGTACCAATAATGTCAGCAAAACCACCTGAATCAATACCGGCCTCACCAGCATCAATCACACCATGCGGGGCAAATAAAGAAACGCCCCCGGGCTTGATACCTTCTGAACTGGCCGCGGTACGAATACCACTACCTGATACCACCGGTGGAAATTCAATTTTCAGGTTGCCGTTGTCATCAAAACTGATCACCGGAGGCGGCGCCGCAATCGCCGATTTGGCACCGCGACCAGCATCGATATTGCCTTCAGTAGACAGCATTAATATATTGCCGCCGTCCAACGCAAATACCCGTGATTGATTGATAAGAAAATCGTCACGTACCAGTGCGTTTATATCGCCCGAACGTTGCGCGACAATTCCCAATTCAGATGCGGATTTAGCACCGGAAAAAGAGGCAGCCAACCCGGCATTAATCTGTCCGCCGGGCACTATCAGATTAATATTACCGCCATCAATAGTTTGGATTTTGCTAAAAAATAAACTGAGATCACCCTTCCAATCGCTACCGGGAAATAACGTCGCTATCGCCGCAAATCCGCGTTTAAAGTCTAGCGAACCTGCCTTTGCCGATGCTTTACCATTCTCTCTAATCTCATTAAAAAGTACGGGCTGAACAATAGCGTTAAGCTGCGGTTGAATCGCCACGAAATCCTCACTCTTCAACTGGGCAAATGCCTCCATTGCGGCGGCGTCAGTCAGTGAATTGTCATTTAAGGTTTGCCGCATAAAATCGCTTATCAACGTTGTAACCTGTTGGAAATCCTGACTGTATTGATCGTTGTTTCGTAAATAAGCATCGATAAACCCCGCATAGTTAAGCTCTCCGTTCGCACCGGCCAAAATAGTCAAATTTGCGCCTTGCTCCGGCAAACTGGTGTTAACCACGTTGCCCACTGTCGAAATACCCTCAGATGCCCCCAAATCAACATTGCGACCGGTTTTAACCAATACTTCGCCGGGACCGCTGATTTCAATCTTGGCAGAGTTATTCAACAAAGCGCCAGTCGCCGGATCGCGATCGCTGGTGTCGCGAAGATCTCGACCCGCTTCGAGCAGCGACACATCCCCTGCGTTTACGTGCTGGATAGACAGCGATAAATTGGTTATATCTTGCCCAGCTTTAACTATCGCCTTTTTCGCCAGACTAAAACCGATGTTTTCAATATCGCCCTGACGACTAACCAGTCGCACCGGCTGAATATCATTTTTATGCACCGGTACGGTGGCATGTAACAGCTTCGGATCACCACCAAACGGATCGATTCTGCCAATGACTGTCGACATGTTGCTACGCGTTACCGGAATTACCGCGCTAGGCAGTAAAGAACGATCACCATCCGACATACCCAGTCTGATGCCCACTTCCGCAGTAATGTTCTGCTCAGCAAACAAACTCAACTCAGCATTAGCCGATGGAAACAGGATAATCTCATCAGTCAGCTCAATATTGCCGCCAAAGGCGCTGGCATGTAGAGATGCAGGATAAATGCGCGCGAGTGTTTGTTGATTACTATTAGGATTACTTCTTGGAAAAATACTGCCGTCAGCGCCCAACAACACATCACCTGACAACGACGCGACATGCAACGCACTAGCGGCGCTGTAACTGAAAAAATTGACATCGGCTTTGTGCAGGATCATCGGATCAGATACCCCAGTCAAACTAACGCCGCTACCGGCATTAATAGAAAACTGAGTATCGCCGATCAATAAATCCGGGCCTTTTTGAAAACTACTACCGCCTGTCACCTGGCCGCCCGCGGTCATCGTGCCGGTGCCTTTACCTAAATAATAAGTACCTCCGGCAATATCACCGGCAGCGCTAATGTGCATAGTGCCGCCGCCATTAACTTCAACTTGGTTAGTTAAAAAATTGAAGCTGTTAGCAGTGCTGTTATCGGCCGTACCGACCTGTTTGCCGGTAGTCGGCATCAGCACATCAAGATTATTGACATTACCGCCGGAAGATACCGTGACATTACCGCCCCCGAAAGAGCCGACATTTTGTTGAAAGAACGGTTTGGTTGATTTAGCGGGATTACTTGATGCGCTAGTGATATAACCCAAAGCCACACCCCACGCTGTCGGACTTTGCCCGCTATGATCGACTGAGTCAGTCCAGGTACCGATACGTAATAACCAATCGTTTAAATCGTTATTAGCCGCCACTGCGCCATTGATATTACCACCGGCTACCAATG
Source organism: Methylococcaceae bacterium (assembly GCA_030693065.1). Lineage (GTDB taxonomy): Bacteria > Pseudomonadota > Gammaproteobacteria > Methylococcales > Methylomonadaceae > JABFRC01. The sequence goes on from JAUYBL010000014.1 coordinate 57,860, forward strand.
ACAAATCGCCACCGGCGACTGGGAATTCGCTATAAAACCGCAAGCCGACGAAACGATCTTTCAGACTGCCGTAAGGTGATGTCTCAGTCGGCTGTCCGGCGTTGTAAATTGAAGAGGTATTATCGGTAAAGGTAATATCGCCACCGGCAGTCACCTGCATGTCACCGCTACCGGTACGAATAACGGCATTGGCGCCAATAACCAAATTACCAGTCTGTCCAGCCGCATTGATGTCAGCGCTGTTGGCATCCGCACCGGCCACGACGTTGTAAGACCAGGATTCGCCGCCTTGCAGTTTATCGACAATATTGATCGTTTGTGTTGTACCAGCGGTGGCCCCCGAAAATGTAAAGCTTTGGTTTTTAAAACCATCGCTCAGAGACTTCTCAACGTTAAAGTCACCGCCGGTTTTAATCACCAACCTGCCCGGCAAATCATCCCAGACATTGCTGTCTGCGACATCGTCATAACGCCAATCAGCTAAATCCCACTTATCTTTCAGAGTTAAATCGCCGCTGTAGTTGATTTCAACACCGGCGGTCAAACGCAAGCCCGGCGCCATTGCTGCGACATTTTGCATATTCTCGGCCGTCATAAATGCAGCAGTTTCGGCTTTGATTGCCGCGATGTCGCCGCTATTAATCTCACCGTCATCACCCAGATCAGCATTGCTGTATTGTTTAACACCCTCTGCATAAAACTTGCTAAAACCACTAACCGTGCCGGCGACCGGCTGAATGTTAACGCCAGTGCCGGTGCGTAAGGCGCGCAGAGTCACTTCACCGTCTGTCCCGCCGTTACCTGAAACATCAATACGCGAACCGTTCTGCAGATCGATGCCGCTAATGCCATCGTTATCGCCATCAACCGACGACAACAACACTTGACCACCTTTCGCGCCATCGTCAGTGCCTAAGGCTGTTAAATCAGCACCGGCGGCCAAAGTAATGCCGTCGCCTGCGTAAAGTTTAATACTGCCGCCCTGTTCAGCCGAGTCGGCATGTATTGCGCCAGCCAAGGTCATTGCACCGGTATCACTCACTAAAGTGACGTTTTTGGCCACGATATTGGCAGCTGCGCTTTGTACGATGTCGGCATTACGAGTACGAAAATAAATAGATTGATTAATACCCGCCGCATTCATTGCCTGCATCAATGCATCAAAGTTTGCCGTGGCATCAAAGCCACCGACATCTAAGGTCGCGTTGCCGCCTGCAGCCTGTAATTGCCCTGACAATACCACTGACTGCTCAGGCGCTTTTAGAGTAACGCTACCGCCAGCAGCTTTACCGCCGCCGCTATCAACATCGATCATGGAACCTACGGCCATTACTACCTTACCGTGATCTGACTCCGCTTTAAAATGACCACCTGGCGTGTAGTCGAATTGGTCGGCAAACTGCACGGCTCGCCCAGCCAGATCAACATTAGCCTGTTGGCCCAAGGTAACGTCACCGGTCAAGGCATGCAGACCAAAACTGCCGGACGGTAAAACCACCTTGGTGTTAAAACCAATCGCATCGGCAATCACGTCAATCACGCCGCCAAAACTGCTTGCAACCGCAGCCGTGCTATTCAAGCTATTAAACTGAGCCTGATAACCTGCCGCATTCAGTTTGATATTGCTGCCGCCGTCAGCCGTCAACGCCGCTGTCGTCACATGCAAATCAGCAGCAACATCGATACTGCCCTTACCGGCTGCCCGGAACTCTTTAGTCGCGTTGATATTGACTGTATTGAAACCGTTAATCGCAAAGTTGCCGCTACCTACATTAAAGCTATCAGCCTGCAACTCCAACTGTCCTTGGCCATCAACAACTTGCTGGTTGATGGCTGCTGCCGTGTTTTGCACAGTCAAACTACCAGCCTGGAGTTTGGCGCTATCAGAAGCGGTGCCGTGGCCGGTAAATCCTGCGGTGTTGATGGCCAAACGATCGAATTTTATGGCTTGCGACTGACCATTAACATCAGTAATCAATGAGCCATCCGCATTAACCTGGCCGACGTTACCGTAAATACCAATACTGTCCCGACCGGTCAGCACCAATTCATCGACAGCCAAATTAGCTAATTTTAGGTTGGACAGATTCAATGCATTGCCGCCCAAATTATCGACTTCACCGATGTTGATGGTATTAGCACCCAGATTTAACGAGCCACCGTGCATTTGAATTTCACCCGCCAGTTCAGTCGATTGACTGGCATCCAGTAACATAGACTCAGTAGACGTTAGCGTCGAACCAGCGGCAACGCGTAATTCGCCGGTAACGCCGGACGTTTCGGTGCGATTTAACACCACTTGTTTATCACCGGACAGCCGCAGCAAGGCACCATCACCTTTGACATTCAACACACTATCGCCGCTTCGGGCTTGTTGATTGGCAACCAAACCAGCACCCGCCTGAACTTCGACCAAGTCGGTTGCTACCGCGATAATTTCAGGGCCTTGCAAATGAGCATTTGCTGCAAACACAACATCTTGAGCTGATACAGTAATATCAGTTTCAGCGTTGTTAGTTTTATTGCGACTGCGCGCGCCGCCGAGCAACAAACTGTCGACACGTAAATCGCTTAAATCTCCTGCCAAAATTTCCAGTATTCCGTCAGCAGGGGTCTCACTCAATTGATTGACCACAGAAATTCGGTTGGCGGCAATATCCATTTTAGCGCCCCGGCCGCCGGTTAAGGCATCGACCATAAACTGCCCTTCCATAATTAATTTTGTTTGGGCGATCAAGGAAATCTGCCCGCCATCCAACGGTAACACTGGCGTCGCTGTTTCGTTCTTCTGGGCGCGTGCTTGGTAAAATTGATTAGCGGTATTTATGTTGTATTTCGAGTGCTGAAGCACATCAGCTCTGCTTTCAATAAGATAACCACTGGTGCGCGCATCACGAATGTCAGTACCTGCAAGCTTTTGGTATCCGGGTACGATGGACAAACCATCGACAGTGAATTGAGCCACCGCCAAGTCTTGAGTATTGGCTTGCGGCGTAATTAAAAATGCACCCGGCAATAATGCATAACGGGCCGGTAATATTGCGTATTCACCAGCCGGTAAATCCTTACTACCACTTAAATAAACGGTACTGCCGGGCGCATAGGCAAATCCCTGGCTTTCATAATGGTCATACGGGGCTAACTGTGAACCCAAGGTCGGCAACACGGCAAAGCCACCTTGATAAGATGCACTGCCGGGTTGTAAGTAATCAAAAGAACCACCGGCGCCAGCCTCAAATTCATAAGAAACCAAATCGCCGCCACCGGAGACATCAACCACACTGCCTTGTTTGGCGACAATCTCAGGTGCCGATAACACCATGCGTTTTTCCGGCGCGGCATCGAACACCAAATTTCTCAAGGTATCCAAAGGATACAACCAATCCAAACCGCCCTGGGTTACACCAAAGGGGATTATTTGGCCTTTCGCTGACACGGAAGTCAGGCTGCCATCCTCAAGCGTTAAGCTCTTGCTTGCTTTGAGGTTAATCGTACCTAAAGGCGCTTTTAGCACGCCTTTTTGATTGATAACCGCCGCTTCAAAGGTCAAGGTGCCGCCTGCCGATAATGGCGAGGTATCGGTGTTGCGACCGGTAATATCGATTTTTCCGTCGGGGTTGTTTTTAACCGCAAAAGTGAAATCAGTTAATGTTGATGGATAAATTTGGCTGGCATTTAATGCTAAATCAGCCGCAGTGACCAAACCACCGGCAAAATCGCGCTGCTCATCAGCGTTACGCAAACCGATGGTGCGAATATCATGCTCACTGTTCAACGCGATGCGTTTAAAACCGTCCCACTGGGTCGCGCCATTTAATTGCAGCCACTTGGCATTGGCGGTGAATTGGCCATTGCCGGTCTGTGCAGAATCGGCAAGCGTCCGATTCAACGACGATCCCATCTGCAGGAAGTTGGTGTTGAGACTGATATTGCCTGCGTCAGCGCCGTTGTTGCCAATGGCGCTGATAAGTTTTGCATCAATGCTGATGCGCTCAGCCGTCGTTAAATTGACGTCGCCGATAAACACCACCTGATCTTTGGTATTAAGACTCAGATCGGCAAAACCTCCGCTACGAATACTGTCGGCGCTTAAGGTTGCCTGTCCATTCAGAGCAAGAGGAAAGTCATCACCGGGGTTAACGTCTTCTTCCAATGAGCGTCGTGCCACTTGAGTCACATTGATTATCAATGGATTGTTGGGGAAAGGGACTTGCGGATCATCCGGCGGATTACGTTTGGCTTGATCTAACGTGACTTCCAGCTTACCGCCATGCGCTTTAGCCGAGCCCGCCGCACCACGCAACGAGCCATCCATCACAATGCCTTCAGCCGCTGTGAGCTTAATTTTACCGGCGTCGGAAGCAATGGTTTGCGCCACGAAATTGGCAGCTGCATTCTTGGACGGTTGCAATATATGCAGTGTGCCACTCGTGCCGGACACATCAAGCAGCGAGCCTTGTTCCAGCACCACAGCACCACGCTGAGCATCAAAACTGATTTCACCTCCATTCAACACAGCGCCGGTACGATAGCCAAAAATATCCGCCGGATTTAAACGTGTAGCGCCTTGCGCTAATAATTTGCCTTGATCACCGACCCAGATGGTTTGCTTGGGATCGTATTCCAAACCTGCTGAAGGTTTAATTGCCAGCTTGATCTGACCCGCAGCAGCCTCCAATAGACCACCAACGAAAATACTGCCGGCTTGACTCAGCAAGCTGATCGTTGATCCCTTATCGGTACGTATGGCGCTGCCGGTTTCAATCTTTACCCCGGAATTGCCGTCCATATTAAGTTGCAACGGTTGGCGTAAATGCTCCGGTAATTCAACAATCGTTGTAAAGTCGCGTATTGAACTGCCGGTAGCTTTTGTTAAATAGCCCGGTTTAAGTTGGAGATTTTTCGCCCGCAAATTTAAATTAACGTTAGATTTGACCGTTAAATCATCAAAATCGGCCACTAAATTAATCTGGTTAAACGCTAGTTTTTGAGAGAAATCGAAATTGCCATTTGACACACCCAATACCAACGCCTGATCGGTGGCATCACCGGCTGTAGGCGTACCGACAATAATTTTGCCGCTTTCCAGCGTTAAACTGCCGTTCTGTTCCAAACCATAAGCCGAGACTTCGCCAGCCAGCGCCAAGGTGGAAGGCACTGATCCGTCACCCTTGGCAGCCAGCGAAATGTCACCGCCTTTACCGGCTTTTAATTTACTACTTAACGGCAGCCAGGCACCGCCATCGGCACGGATGACTGAGCCCGACCTGACATTTAAATCACCCTCGGACTGAACCTTTACCGTCCCCCCAGCAATCGCCAATGGATCGGTCAATAATGCAGACAACCCTTGTTTTATGTCGTTAACCCACCGACCAGAAACATCCAACACAGCGCCGGAGTTAATGTTCAGTAATCCCGCATTAGACGCTACTGAATTAGTCGCCGCCTTTAAGTTAATACTGCCGCCTGCGGCTTGAAAACTGCCGTTAACGTCAATATTGCCCGCTTCCACCGTCAAACTGCCACGAGGTTGCATGGTTATCTTGGCGCCTTCAACCAAGGTCGCATCACCAAATGTTTTAACCGATACCGCTTCGACGCCGGAATTGCCTAACAGTGCCGCAGACAATATTAAATCGTTGGGTTGCTGAGCATTCCGTTCGGGAAACAGGTCATCCAAAGCAAGTTGTGTCTGCTGACCTGCATTCTGAAACTTAACATTTTGCACTGATTGGAAAACCGCCATGTCAATATTAAGACGGCCTCCGAAAGGTGTGTTCGCCAGCTCGCGTTGAAATTGCCCGGCACTGCTGCCCGCTATTAGCGTGCCATTCCAAGCCACTTTGGGCGCTTGAATATTCAAGCTACCGGCATTTTTACCTGCAACATAACCGCGTTGAAACTGACCAGCGCCATTTCCCAACATATTCCAGACTTTTTCGACACCCCATTTTTTGTGGCTCTCATTAACCACACCAAAAATAGACACATAATGCTCATTGGGATCGGCATCGCTAATATCAACAATCCGTCCATAGCTAGTCAGCAGCTTGGTGGTATTGATGTAGCCATCCTGATAAGCAACGGAGCCGCCGGAAATATCAATTTTGGCGCCGTCGTTGATAATCAAATCGCCGCTGGCCGTTAGATTAATTTCGCCGCCGTCGCCCAAGCGTTCATTAATGCCGCGTGTAATACGGGCTTCTGCGCCGCTGGTATCGACAATATCCGAGCCCTTACGCAAATCCACCTTGAGGGTTTCGCCTTTCAGTACGCCGGTTCTTTGTAACGGCGAATCACGTAAATCAAAGCTTTGCGCCGAAATCTCGCCGACATTGCGCTCCATCGCCACAGCCACATTCTTATAACCGGATACATCAATTACAGCGTCTTTATCAACAATAATTCGGCCTTTCGTACCTTGCTTAGCATCAGCCAAATTATCAGTTGCGGTGATATTTACTTTGCCGCCCGGCACTTTAATAGCGGCACCAGCTTGCACTTGCACGGTATTGCCCGTCACTTGTAAATAAGACGCTGGCTGGGCCTGCTCATCGATAGCACTGCCGCCATCGACATCCGCAACGATTTCGGTAACGCTGCCGGTTGCTAAAATAGTGGTGGCTTTGGTGCCCAAACCATCATTTAGATCGGTCTCTCGATCAGTCTTGGTCGCCACCAGCTTATTGCCTTGCGTGCCGTGTTGCTCTTGCGCCAACAAGCGAATCGAGCCATTCACACTCACCGAGGTCGTTGCTCTGACACGACCTTGTTGATTGACAGCAAAACCGGCCATCGTAACGTTACCTTGCCGCGCCAAAATATCACCGGCATTGGTCACCTTACCGCCGGTATCGACTTCCACAACCAAGCCAGCGAACGGGTCATTTTTGTCAGCCGCCTGTAAATAAACCTTGTCCTGACTGGCCGCCAAGATAATCTGGCCTTGCGTATCAGCAGACAACGAACCTTTATTCTCGATAGTCGGCGCAACGATAATGATGCGGCCATTTTTGTCGGTGGAAATTTTGGCACCGGCTTCAATCAGGATTCGGGCGTTTTTTGGATCCAGCGCATCGCCTGCTTGCATTGGCTCAATGGCTAATGCTGCACTGCCGTTTTCATCGAATACCCGGGTGATGCCGCGATTAAATACGTCATCAGTGATATTCAGGGTACTGGCAAGCAGACTATTGGTGTTGACCACCGAATCCTTACCGAACACAAAACCATTTTTGTTGTACAGATACACTTGGCCGTTGGCTTTAATTTGACCAAGAATGCGACTGGGGTCTTGTTGATTAATGCGATTTAATGCGACCGACGAGCTGCCGGGCTGAACGAACTGCACGGTATTTTCCTTGCCGACGTTAAAACTTTGCCAATTAAGAATGGCTTTATCGGTGGTCTGATCAATTCGTAAAGTGTTGCCCAACACTTGGCTGCTGGCGCTACCGGAGCTGACCCAGCCTTGCCCTGGGACCGGAACCGGTAATTCGGCATAGGCCGGTGCCACTGCGCTTGCGAACAAACCGCCGGTGATGACCAGTTTTATACATGCAACTGAGGGTTTTAACCTGAACTGATTTTCTACGGGTTTATGTTGAGCTGGCTGCGTTTTGTGAGACATGGGGTTACCTATACCAAAAATAATTAACACGCTTTAGTTAGTCGCAACCCGGCCGTCTTGTTAACAAGATCCGCGGTTTTCTGTCCCCGCCTCGCAACGGGTTTAGCATTAACACAATAAAAAAAATCTTTATTCAGTCTGTAGAAGCGTAAGTATCTATAAAGATTTTTACAATTTAAAATCAATGAGTTGCAAAACAATTTTCTCCCTCTCCTGTTGGATGCCTGCATGGATGCAGGTAATAGGGCAATGCAGGAGCAATTGCCGAGAGGGTTGGGGTGAGGAGATTAAAATCAATCAATTAGAATCCCCTCATCCCAACCTTCTCCTTTATGCCCTATGGGTACGCTGGAGAAGGAGCTAAAAGACTTGTATAAATACTTAGGCCCGCTCCTACAAACCTTTCAATCTTAAAATTCAGTAGCGATATTAAAATGCAGGCGGGGATCGCCGCTTTTTACGGGACCTAATGCGTTAAAAGGAAACCCGACATTCAATACACCACTCAGATGTTTCCACATCTGAAAATTCATCCCTATCCCCGCGCTACTAATAAAATCGCCTGAAGAATTACCCGGCAACGGGTTTTTAACCCAGCCTTTAGCCACGTCCACAAACGTTAATAATTTCAAGGTATTGAGATACTCCCAATCAGCGGCGCCCAAATGCGGCGAATGCAGTTCTAAAGATCCGAACAGCGCATCATCAGCTAATGACTGTGTTTCAAAATAACCGCGCACACTTTCAGCGCCACCCATCGAAAATTGCTCGTTACTGATTAGCGGCGTATCAGACACCTGACCGGCAACACGGCTGACCGCTGCCATGCCCAACGGCAATTCATGCTGAAACTTAAGGTCGCCGGTCAGGTACACATAATTAGCTTTGGCCAGAAAGCGTTTCTCTTCGAATTGCTTTTGATCGTTCCCTAGACCGCGAAAAGAAAAATGTGCGCCTACATCAAATGTCGTTTCTGACTCTTTGGTCCGCAAGCTGCCGCTGTATTGAGCCATAAACGGTAAATAGCTGATGGGGGTTTTGATATTGTCGGCACCGATCAGGTTGACGTCTTCTTGAAAGTCTTTGTAATCGACACCCAAGGTAGCACTATGAAAATAGTCATTTACCGGCGTCAACGGCTTGACCAATCTGAGACCATAAATATTACCGATACCAATCACAGACAACGCCCCGGCGCTGGCAATTTGAGCACTTGACGATGAACTCACTCCATAAAATGCCAGTCGCGCATCGCTACTAAACAACGGCAATGCATAAGTCCCCGCCCAAACATCGACTTCAGCGCTGTTTTCCGGTGACACTTGGTACATCAACGAAGCACTGTGCATGGCCTGCCAAAGATTTTCGTAACGTAATGACGACACCAAGCGCAAACGACTGGTCGTCGAGGTATTGCGGCCATTAAGCTCAACCTTGCCATGCAATGGCAACTCGTCTTTGACCTTTAAATCAACTTCCAGCGTCCCTGGCGTTTCCCCAGCCCGCAATACCGGCTGAATTTGCCGATCAGGGCTTGCGACGCCCAATTCTGCTAATTGTTTCTGCATTTTCGGGAAGTTAGGCACGTTACCTTCTGCCAATTCCGGCACGGCCGCCTTGATTTTTCCAAGCGAGAAATAGCGGGCATCCTTCACCCGTAATTTAGATATTTTGCCTTCAACTACCTGCAAATAAACGATGCCGTTTTTAACATCTTGTTCAGGAATATCCACCGACACGGTTTGATAACCCTGCGTCTTATAGAGCTCTTCTAATGTCGCACGTGCAGCCTCAACATTGTCGACGCTTTTCTTGAGTCCCAAAAATGGATAAATAGTCCGCTCCAACTGTTTTTTGTCGATCAGGCTATTGCCCTTGACTCGTAATTCCAACAAATCGAAAGTAGCCGGTTGCTCGGCTTCAGCCGACACATCCTGCTGCACGTCCTGTGCATAACTGTTAACGCCAATATTGACCAGGACAAAACCGACCCAGACCACAGTGACTAGCGTGAGGCTTCCTTTATTCCGGTTTAATTGCATGCTTTTTGGCTCAGACTATTCAGCGCTTTCCCCTCGAAAGCGTCCCAATTGTCATTGTATGAAAGTAAGGTTAAGGTTTTGTGACAGGAGCGGAGGCTTGTAAAACTAAATAATACTAATCACAGTATATTTTTAATTAATCCGTCATATTCTATGTCGCCAAGTTAAGCCGTTCGTAGTCGACTGCAAGGAGAGCCTGCCCCGTTTCATCGGGCATGCAGTAGGTACGACTCCAAGGATGGAGGAGGAAGAGCAACGCAAGGAGCAGTTGCCGAGAGCTTGTCGAACCATGAACGGCTCTTGTGCCCTTTGGGTATAACCATTCACCCTCGACAGGCTTCACCACAAGGGTGATCTATGGACAGACTAACGGTTAATTTTTAAATTATTGTCGTCGATCCAGCTTCCTAACATTTAAATGACAATAAAATATGAATTTATTGGGATTGGTACCAGCCATCGCTTAAACCGTATAGAACTAATAAAAAAAGGGTTATCTCAAAATGATTGAGTAACCCTGCATCAGAATGATGACAAGCAGATTTAATTCAAGAGAATTTCGGACAGCGATTCACTGCTGAGATAAGCCGCCAGGATACTGGCGGCTGTTAATACAATTACGATCTAGCGCGCTTTCTTGCCGCAGTCATCAAACCAATCAATCCCGTACCAAATAACCATGCCGCCGCTGGAACCGGCACTGCAGATATTTGTTGAGCTTGAAAATTAAGCGCTGTATCAGCTATAGCAAACACATAAAATTTGTTACTACCCGCGATACCCGGCACAAAATCATTATCGTTAGCTACGAATAAAGTATGAAAAAGTAAGCCGTTATCGATTATGTCTTGTCCAAATGCCAAGCCTTCGAGTTTGGCTGGAATCTGGCTCTTGGCGATACCATTGGCATTAAGTACCTGCACGACATCCAGAAACAATGTTTTTGGAACTGCCGCCGCCTGCAAGGCCGCAGCACCAGTTAAATTACTCACTTCTGTGGCATTGCTGAGGTCAATTTTAAAAATCTGTTTTACCGCCGCGTTGCTGCCATCGCCCAAGCCTTTGCCATCACGTTCATCGATTAAAAATTCATGATCATTAATGGCGACGATTTCACTGACGCCTGAACCGTTGGTCAGGTGATAGGCATACTCTTTAGTCGCTCCCGTTGCGATGTCGATAGTCACGATGCGCACATCGCCTTTACCGCTTGCTGGTTGATCCTGCTCTAACGGAGCCTGCATAATTCCTACTAAGGTTTTGCCGTCCGGAGTGATAGCCAAGCCTTCCATGCCTTTATTAGCAATTCGTCCGCTGGTGTTATTACTGATTTCAGTCGCGCCAGACGCACTCAAATTTTCAACCGCCAGATTGGCAGGCAACGCAAAAGAACGGATGCGTTCGCCGGTGGCACGGTCAAACTGGTTGACATAAGGGCCATATTCATCGGAGATGAACACACTCTTGCCGTCGTTGGATACGCGCACACCTTCAGGATCGAAGCGAGCATTGCTTGGGTTAGCAGATGACGAATCAGCGATGCCGGCAATAGGATTTGCTGAACCAAAATTATCGGAACGGCCGGTAAAATAATTGGTATTGTTGACGGCATTAAGCGCAGATGCGCCGTTACCGAGTCCTAAGCCCACGCCAGTGCCGTAATTTAGCGCTGTTGCACTAGACAGCAAGGTTGTTCCTGTCAATGTCGGCGTCAAATTGTAGGCATATCCGCTACCAGATGTATTAACGGATAAATCCAAGGTGAGGGTCTGGAAGCGCGCGATATAAGAAGTGGTATCGTCGACATTACTGTTGTAGGCAGTTGCATTGGGGCCGCGATCAGGGGTCGCGATAAAAACATTGCCACCTGCGTAAGCCAAACCGGAACCAATGCCGCCTAATAAGTTAGCAGCAACACCGTTTTCAAGCAGACCCGTCAATCCTGAAAGGTCGGCGTTAACACCCGCAGAACTTCCGGTTAACTCGCCTATAGCAATCAGTTGGCCTGACGTTATTGACGCATGCACCGATGTAGCGGCACACAAAGAAGCGATAACAGCCGAAAGCAGTAATTTTTTATGCATGATAAATCCCAAAAGTATGAATAGAAACGTATACAGTCGCGACGTGGGCGTCGCTTCCACATTGGCAATCCGGCTATCTACTTTGAGACCCGCAATTTTCTGTCCCCGCTTCGCAACGGGTTTAGCTTTTCAACTCGCTGGATTCTGACATGCTGATATTTCAAGCAATTGACAATCTTGTTACAGCTTAAAGACATGTATTACATGACCAAGCTAAGGATCATGAATACGCAGCATCACCCCGGCAAATAAAAGACAGGCTTGTGAGAGCGACGCCCTCATCGCGACGAAGGCGTCGCTCCCACCACAATTTTTCCCGCCAAACCGTTCGTGCTGAGCACAGTCGAAGCATGAGCTCATACCAATCCCAATAAGTTCATATTTTATTGTCATTTAAATGTTAGGCAGCTGGGTCGACGATGATAATTTAAGGATTAACCGTTCGTCCTTCGACAGGCTTCACCACAAGGGTGATCTAAGGACAGACGAACGGGAAAATTCTTATCCGCCGAAACGCAAAAAAAACCAGCCGTCCTAAAACGGCTGGTTTTATTCATTTTGAGTCATCCTTGACTCAAGCCGGGGTTGCCCCGGCTTAGCTAAACTTACAAGCCAGTGTCACCTGAACCGATTGAACCATTGTTATAAATGGTTGGCACGCGGCAGTTGTTAGATGTTGCAGCAGCTGTTGCATGGCTGAATGGACTAACCGGTCTTGTAGACAGGAAAGCGCCGTTTGGTTGTGGATCATAGTTGGTAGGTACTGCCAAATAAGCGCCTTTAGCGGTAGTAAAAGTATGAGTAAAGCCATTATTCAACGCTGCCATAACTTCTGGTGCGCCAGACGATTTAATAACTGCATTAGTCAAAGCTTTCAATGCTGTGTTTTCAGTACTGTTAGTAGAGAAGACATGCGTATTGCTGTATTGGAAAGTATTTTCTGTCCAATCGCGATATTTACCTTTAACAACATTAACCAAAGTAGGTGCGACACCGTCCACTTTAACAAAACGGTATTTAGTGGCAGCTGCAGTTGATTTTTCCAATGACTGGATACCAACAGCCCAACGCACGCCGTAAGTATTTTCAAAAGCATTGGCTGCGTTAGTGCCGTCTTGCAGTTCATTCAAACAAAGATCCACGTTACCTGAACTGTTGTTCTCGTGAACCATTGCCAAGCCGTCACCTTCACCGAACCCCTGTACTACTGCATCAGATGTTGGGATAGTACCAAGAGATCCCGCACAAGGATTAGCCAGGAATTTGATATTAGATTGCGCTTGCGTACCGGAACCGTTTTCACGACGGCAAGTATGCAGATAAGATGCACCAGGCAGATATGCGCTAGCACCGTTTGCAGGGGTATTTACCCAATCATACAAACCAACTGTACCCACTTTTAATTGATTCCAATCAACAATGGCACCAGCATGAATAGACGCCACTTGCGCAGAGCTCAAGCTAGGCATACACGCTTCAGTTTCATCACCCACTACGCAAGTAGCAGGGATTGCGCCGGTAGATTTTTGCGCCGCTTGCAACGCAAAATACAAGTTTTTAGTAACCGGTACACCAAAGGTCAGCGCAGATGCACTTTTAACTGTCAATTTAGCCACATCTGCAGAAGTTACGCTGTCATAAGGTGCATTGGTATCAGGATTAATAGGCGCATTGTCACCTTTAAATTGAGCAGGATCGACGTCAGAGATACCGAAATCAGGAATATGATTAACAAATTTAGTCGCATCGGCTGGATCGTAAGCGCAGCTAATTTTTGTTAATGCGCCTGCGCCTGCGGCAGTAGTCACTGTACATGCTGAACTGATTTTCAAAAACTCGATCGTTGCAGCGGCTGTATTACCGTTTGCTTCAGCAACAATTGGGCTTACCCCAAATGCAGAACCGCCGGCACTGCGTTTATAGATCAGGATATTGGCTTTATTGCTGGGTACAGACGGGTTAGTCGTGGCTCTTTCGCACAAATAAGCATATTGCGATGTAGCGGCAGGATCTTGGAACTTATATAACTTTTTAGAAGTGTCGCAGATTTTATCAACAGCAGGCACTGACGTGTCAGTGATTACTTTTTCGATAAATTTTTCTGCAGCAGAAGCGCCTGACAGATACAAAATGTTGGTATCGGCTGGGTTAATGACTGGCACGCCATTGGCATCAACGGTAATCGCCGCTTGGGCAGCCGTGGCTGTTAACGCTGCAGCGATGGCAGCGCCTAAGACTAATTTTTTCATTGGATTTCTCACTTGGAGTCAGTTAATTAAGACGGAGGGAATGCTAAACACCCCTCCTAAGATCAACGCTTAAACAGCAGCGTTTTTACGACGAGTAAGACCTAATACGCCCATCAGACCGGCGCCAAACATCCAAACTGCAGCAGGCAGTGGCACAGCAGCAGGAGTTGCATAAGTCAGCGTATTGCCAGCCAATGTCCATTGCTGAGCAGTTAAGAATGGTACTTTGGCACCTTCGTAATAGTAAAAATTACCAGCTAGACCGTAGCTAATATCGGCTGCGGCATCACTTTTAGCGCCATTAAGAGTACTAAATGGACCTTGTTGATTGTGCTGTCCAGTGTCCTCGGTATCGGCATCTGAAATTATTGCACTCAGATTTAAAGCCGTGCTAACAGCCGCACCCGCATTGTCAGCAATAGAAGCTGTATTAACAGTAGCTATATGATTTTTAGTGGCAGTTACAGCAGTAGTAGCATCATTTAATACTGCAAATTTTGCTGGGCTAATTTCAGGACCTGTGGCAAATAATTTACCAGCTGTTCCTGAAGCTACCACGCCATAAACCGTAGTAGCAGCATTTAAATTAGCAGCAAAAGTAGACCACTTTCCACCAGTAGAACCTGCTGTCAAAGCAGCCAGGTCATAGCTTTTTGAAAAAGTATCATTGGATTTATTGAGAACAAGGTCACCAAAAGTCAGACCCAAGTCCAAAGTAAAGGTTAATCCTTGTGAACTGTCATACACAGACAAATAAGCTTCTGACAATGTATTACTACCAACAGCAATACTTGCGTTAGCAGCGCCCGTTGTAGCCGCTAACAAAGCAACTGCTAATAAAGATTTAGAGAAATGTTTCATTGGTTTAATGCCTTATGTTTAAAAAATAAAAAGTATTATTTACACAAGGTGATGGCCCAGCCGTCTTGAGTGTTTTCACTATCAAGACCTGTAACTTTCCGTCCCCGCCTCACAACAGGTTTGGCTTTTACACACTTATAATTCTGCCCGACACCATCTAACAGATAAACACTGCCGCCTACGCCCCCGCTACCATTTTTTTACCCCGACTTACTCCCTACTATCTTCCAAAGCCCACTCCCTATTCGTGCCGTCCTTGTTCCCTAGTTACATCCAATTCGTTAAGTAACAATCCTATTCAGCCGCCTCAACTTGGTGCTAATTATTCCAGAGTTGTTGTGTTGTTTCGGTGACAGCTTGGTTACAGTTTGATGAAATGTATTACATTTTTGACTTAGTCTTGTTAGCCGGACAAAGCGCTTTGTAGCTATCAAGAATGCGTTAATTACCATAAAAGCAACTTGTGGGAGCGACGCCCACCGGTTAATTGGTAATCCGACTTTTACGCCACTATCCCTAACACCGCGTGTTTGCGGCGAGTGGCCAGTAAGATCATTAATCCGGTAAGAAACACCCAAACCATGGTTGATAACGGCACAGCTGAGATAGTAGCTACTGCCGCGACAACCTCAGATGAAGCAAGCATCGAAATAACCGACACCCTAAGCGCTCTGACACTGACGGTGTTAACAAGATTGTTGATGCTAACGCTCCAGTTTGCCAACCATTGCTTTTCACCCATCACATCCCAAGTCGATCCTGTGTTTAAAGCTAACGCGCTGCCGACAAAGGTGTCGATTAATGCTTGTAGATGACTGGTCGGCTTATTAGCGTTGAGCAGCCATAAATTGGTTTGTTTCGTCCATGCGCTTTTACTGCTCGTCATTGCTGAAACACTGTGGCCGGTTGTCGATATTAATGATGCGTTAAATTGCTCCGCAGCAATAAACCTATCATTAGCAACGCTGTTAACAGACTCGTTAAAAACCTTAATCGAAGCGTTGCCGGTATTAAAAACTGATAACAACATCAGGACTAGGCCCCATTTGATACGGTTATTTTCTTGCATTGATAAGTCCTTACGTTAATAAGGTGGCAACCCGGCTATCTTTGGAAACCTCGAAAAACCCACTCCGTTCATGGTTCGACAAGCTCACCACGAACGGAACTTATTTATAAGACACCGTTCGCATTTATGCCCTGTGGGTACTGAGTTTATCGAAGTGCAGGGTTTTCGAGGCTCTCCATTTTAATCGATCTTTTTCATCGATAAAGACCCGAAGTTTTCCGTCCCTACCTCACGATAGGTTTGGCTTTTGCCACTGTTCTAATTTTGAAATAACTACACAGGGTAAAACACGATACCCCGAACCATTTTTACTAAAGACCAAAGCAATCAACCGCTTGGTTTTTTGAATGCCTGTAGATTACTGGTTGATTGAGACATTTCAGTGACAGACAAGTTAATGTTTTAAGACATGTATTACATCGGGATGATTTGAAGTTACAAGGTTGCGTTAACAGACCACAACAATATTAATACCCGGCTTCGGTTTGAATAATTGCGAGTGCCGATTCAGGCTCTTGCGAAAGCAGGAGGACGGCCAATAAAGTAGGTTGCAGCTGAGTGTCTGCGCCTGGCTTATCAACATTGTTTTTACTTAAAGTCTGGCCGAATAAATGCCAGTCGTCGATTTGCGGAAAATCTGAGAGCGGACTGTCGATTGTCGATTCAAGATGCGCAGAGAATGGCGGCTGGTGCTCAACACTGGAGGCCACCGCCAAGATTAAGGAAAACAACGCATAACTTAAATAGGCAATTACCAAGCATGTTAGCAATATGTGTGGAGCACCTATCCGAAATAGGTCAACCTCAGCAGTATTTAACTGGCAAGCGATTGGTAATAACTCCTCAAATTTAATCATGCGAGGATTATGCGACAAAAATATGACTGTTTTATGACGCGAACGCTGCGCTCAATTAACTGACAGTTAAAACTCAATCTACAGATAATTTCACCTGATCAAGTGGCTGTTATATACCTGTAACATTGATACTTTATGCTTGATAGACCTAATTACCGGGTTAAATAACCTGATTTTTTGCACTATTCAAGTGCGCCAGGAATTAAGCCTTGATCGAAAATGATGACAATTTAAAAAACGACAAGAAACAGATCGTTTCCATGCGGCTAAATAATGCCGACCGGTTCGCGATGCGTTCAACCGCTGTACGGCTGTTTGTTCGCGAGTCGGAACTGTACCGGTTTGCGATCTGCCATCTGTTGAGTCGACTAGATAAGCTGCATGATGAATCGTATACCGGCAGTGACTTGCTACCGCTGTTTCTTGAGTTCAGGGAAGAGCTGAATATTCATCTTGGTTTAAAGAAACATCAGCTGTTTAAAATTTTTAACGGCAAGAGCACAAACCCAGACAAGTTCGTGGCGATGGTTGATATAGAGTTGTTATTAATGCCGCACCATGCTGTTCGCCAACGCTTACAGCAAATACCCGAAGCGCTGGATGACCGACAAGACGATACCAACGGTTGGCTGCGTCATTATTTAAGCAAGAAGTATTGTTTAGTCGGGGAATTTAATTGCGCAGATTAATTTGCCGTGCAGTTATTGCAAATTCTATCGGCAATAAATAGGTATTTTAAAAAAACAAAAACGCCAAACCCGATGTACTGGGTTTGGCGTTTTTGGTTGTAATACCAATCCCAATAAGTTTTTATTTTGAAACCCTCATCCTAACCTTCTCCTTTATGCCCTATGGGTACGTTGGAGAAGGGATAGCATGTGAACTTATTGTGATTGGTATAACGTTGGTGTTACGGAGTAAAGCGAGTCACTGGTCCTTCGTTAGGCAAACCTGCTGGTGGCGCGGGCGCACCGCGTTCAGCACGTTCGCCACTATCAGTGTAATTACCCAGCTGTTCATTCATTTGACGAGCCACATCTTCGCCTAAGCTTTTTGAAACGGCTGCAATGACTTTGCCTCGGCTAGGAACGACCCGACTACCTGCTGAAGCCATTCGCGCATCTTCACCTTCGCCTGTTGCACTAAATGCAGCCTTTACTTCATAAGTGCGCGTATTGATCAGACTAAACTCGGCAACCAACATTAGACTAAAGGTGTTTGACGATGTATTTGTGCCGATAATTGGGTTCAATTCATCTCTAAATTCAAGCTCGGTAACAGTGCCAAACAGTACGTAATCCGCGTTGGGATAGTAGCCTTTTTTGATGCGGGCAATAATATCAAAGATTTTTTCACTGCCTTTGCTGGTATATGGTTTTGCTTGCGTTAGTTGAAAACCGCTGGTTTTAAGGATTTCACCTTTAATATCACCAACAAACTTGCGTAACTCGCCATATTCTATATAGCTATAACTACTTGCAACTTCGGTGTAATCGGTTTGTGAACGTCCACTCTCGGAATAGCGACTGGAGCTTGAATAGTTATTTTCACGATCGCTCTGACTAACACGACCAGAAGACTTGTTGTGATAGTCAACCACATGAAAATAACCACTAACTCTTTCTGAATACGTCAGGTCGGTGACGGCAATTTTAGCGGCCTGAACGTTATAGATTGTCAATAACGGCAATATTAATAAAAAACGCAGCGATTTCATTATCTTCACCGTTAATACAATGACTTATTGGATGTTTTTCTAATTTCTTTTTCGTCCGCCCATTCCATCACGCCGGATTCGTTGTCAATTAGCTGTAAGCTGAATTTGTAATACACATCTTTAACATCATCGGCACGTTTAACAATGGAGGTGATGGTGCCTTCAATACGAAAATCTGCGCCTTCCATCTGACCAATTTTTTTTGATTTGCTTTTTTTGTATAGATTGCCTTGGTTTTGACGGGTTATCTCATCAACTTGTGTTTGCATGGCACTGGTGTCCACCGCAAAGCGTACCAAACCGCTTTTAAGTATTCTTGTTCGAATAGAATCAGTAATAGACTTGGTATCAATGTATTCGCTGGTTCTGTTTTTTACTTCAGCCACAGTCACTAAAGGCCGCGACTTTGCTGCCAGCACGGGCGATTGTAGTAACGAACTAGACATTGATTCAGCGATTGACTGCAAATCTGTTGAGCCAAATTCATTGGTTAAGGTTTCAACGGTTTTACTGTCACCGTATTCAACGTTGCCGGAACTTAAGTTAGGCGACTTGGTGGCGCAACCGGTAAGCGCAACTGACAGAGCCAGGGAAATAGCCAGATTTATATGCAGATGTTTGGATTGATTCATTGGTTAGTCTCGGTAAATTAAATTTGTGGTTAAGGACGGTCGCCGGTGTTGTCAGTACTATTGACTTCCAACTTAAAATCGGTCGCTTGCGGTGATGGCGCAACCGCTGACAGCGTTTGTTTTTGATAGGCGTATAACACTAAAGGCTTCCAAGCTTCCTCACCCAAAGCAAAACCGCTGGCATCGACCCATTTAAAGCGATAGAACAGTTGCTGATTATCATCATCTGTGTTGGTGATTTCAGCTTGAACGAATAACAGGTGATTTCTTTTTACTGCTTTTAAATCGCTCACCTTGAGATAAGACATTTCACCCAGTTGTTCGAGTTTGGAATTGATACTGCCCGGTTGTGGCGGCGGCGCATGGTTGGTACATGCGGTTAATAGACAGGCACTGGTTAACATACCTGTGAGGATCGCTTTGTTAAAGGTATTCATCAATTTATCCTTATTAAGGTGTTTGGTTGATTTCGAGTTACTTCTTCTTACTGGCTTTTTTCTTTTTACCGGCTTTTTTCTTCACTATTTGATCGGCAACGTCAGGCGTTTTGTTGATACTGACTTGCGCATAGCCCGGCAATTTGCTGCCATAAATCGGCTGCGACCAATAAAGTTGATTGCCGACTTGCCTAGCAACTACTAAAGCGTGCGAACCTTTAATATTGATGGTTTGCTTGGTTGACAGTCCCGGCAGCACTATTTCATGCGACCCGGAAGGGATGATTGCTCTGGCTGCACTGATATTCGCGGGTAAGGTTCGCCAGGTACGTTCATCCGCAGATTCGGTAACAACGTTTGCTACGTTTAACGCGATACCGGCTATGGCTGCTGCACCGCCCTGATCCATTAAGACTTTTTGCGAGGTGGTTTTGATTGCCGCGCGCACAATACCTCTAACGATAATGCCTGGCATGTCATCTTTTAGCGCTCGTTTAGACATGGTATCCAAACTGGTAATGGTAGCCAGCGGCAAGTTATTGCTGCCATCAATCGTTACCATATTGGGTGCAGTTGCGCGATTTGGATCAGTGCGAAGTATCGGGAAAGAAATAGGAATCACCCCCAGGTTACTGACGATGACAGGCACGGGGATCATGATCGATTTGAGTGCCGGCGCGCTGCCGGATTCAACCACAAACAGCACATCGGTTTCGCCTTGTTTCAATAAGCTAGGCCGCGTTTCTAAGCCCGCCAAGCCATCTTCAAGAATTTTTATATTGGGTTGCAATTCAGCGGCTTGCCGATAACCTGGTGCAGCCAAGCCCGGCTCGTTGAGGGTTTCATAAACAAAGCCGGCCAAATAATGACTAAACGCACTTTGATAACCGTTTTTTAACGCCGTTACTTCTGGAGCATTTAAGGTTTCAATCGGGTAACCATTTAGATCTTTGAAGGTGGTTGTAATGCCTTTTTCTTTACTTTCTTTTTCTACCGCTTCAGTTTCTTTCGCCCTGACTTCGGCAATAATTGCTTCGCGTTCGTGGGTTTTCTTAATCTCGGTTCTGGCCGAATCCCAATCACCGCTAAGAATGTGACTTAAGGCAAGCCGAGTGGACAACATTACCTTTTCGTAGTCATGACCATCATATCGACGCGTTTTGTCGTTTAATAAAACGGCGCCTGCTGTTTCTGCCACAGCGCCAAGTCGAATCTTGGCTTCGTTTTCCCATTCGTTTACCAAATGGTCGGCTAGTAGCGACGTACTAATACTTTCTGGGTATTGTTTGTTAAGACGTAACAATTCACTTTTTTCCATGTAATACAGCAGGTCCTTATCGGCCCCGGTATTATTGGATTCGAGCTGCGTTATGGCTTGATCAACATGGCCTTGACCGACCAAGTTTAATGTTTGGGTAAGCTCATCATCGTAACTGCGCATTACAGAACAACCGGATAGAGTCATCAGCATGGCAAGGGTTAAAACAACTATGTGTGGCTTGGTGAATATGACCATTAAAGCTCCCTAATTCGTTAATTTTTTTAAAATCCAGCAGCGCAAACGATAAGAACAGCAAAAATGCCAACTCCATCACAATAGCCGATGACCTCAGGGGATTGTAGTAGGCATTTATACCTAGTTCAACCAATCCTGAGGTTTTAAATAGCTTGCGTAAAGTTCTGCTTCCGGTGAATTTGGTTCCGGTTGCCAGTTGTATTTCCAGTGCGCAACGGGTGGCATGGACATTAAGATTGATTCGGTTCGACCACCGGATTGCAGGCCAAAATGGGTGCCACGATCAAAAACTAAATTAAATTCCACATATCGACCGCGACGGTAGAGCTGAAATTCTCGCTCTCGTTCGCCATAAGTCGTGTTTTTGCGTTTTTGCACAATAGGCAAATAGGCGTCGATGTAATGGTCGCCAACACTTTGCATGAAGGCAAATGAGCGCTCGAAGCCCCACTCGTTGAGATCATCAAAAAACAACCCACCTACTCCGCGAGTTTCATCACGGTGTTTAAGATAAAAATATTCATCACACCATTTTTTATAAAGTGGATAAACGTCAGCACCAAATGGATCGCAGGTGGCTTTTGCAGTTTGGTGCCAATGCAACACATCTTCTTTAAACGGATAAAACGGCGTTAAATCAAAACCGCCGCCAAACCACCAAATAGTGGGTTCACCCGGTTTTTCAGCGATTAAAAATCGCACATTAGCGTGAGACGTCGGTACGTAAGGATTTTTTGGGTGAATAACCAGTGACACACCCATCGCCTGAAATTGCCGGTTTGCCAGCTCCGGGCGTTTGGCTGTGGCAGAGGGTGGCAGGCTAAAACCGGAAACATGGGAAAAATTGACGCCGCCTTGCTCAAAGACCTCACCACCACTCAATACACGAGTTCGGCCACCACCACCTTCGGGGCGTTCCCATGGATCTTCAATAAATCTGGCTTCGGGCTCTTCACCTTCCAAGGCTTTGCAAATGCGGTCCTGCAAATCGAGCAGATAGCTTTTAACTTTGTTGATGTCTTCGTTGCTCATAAGATTTGGATGTGGGTTGGGGAATTATTCGCCCTGACAATAAATCAGTTTTCCAGCCTGTAAGGTGTGGGTCACTTTACCAGTCATGGTCTGCCCCCAAAAGGGCGTGTTGAGTCCTTGGCTTTGCCAAGAATCGGCATCTATTTGCCAGCTGAATTCAGGATTAAACACACAGACATCAGCATTAAATCCAGGCGTTAACGCTCCACTGTTTAGTCGCAAGATCCGGGCAGGATTTGTGCTCAATGCGGCGATGCCTTGTGGCAGCGTTATTTTCTGTTGTGCGACCAGCCTGAGCATTAGCGGCAACAAAGTTTCCAATGAGGAAATTCCGGCTTCAGTTTCCGGAAATGCACCCAGTTTGGCATCCATGTCATGTGGCTGATGATCGGAGCAGATGGCATCCAATGTGCCACTGGCAAGTCCCTGCCTTAAAGCATCTTTATCGGCGTCAGTGCGCAAAGGCGGCAGCACGTGGTAGCTGCTGTCAAATGGCTGGATGTCGTTTTCGGTTAAATGCAATTGATGAATCGCAACGTCGGCACTGACATTTAAGCCATATTTTTTCGCTTGATGGATTTTAATCACCGCGCGTTTACAGCTGATTTGGCCAAAATGTACCCGACAACCGGTGAGCTCAGCCAACTCTAGGCAATGCGACAACGCAATGGTCTCTGCAGCTTCGGGAATGCCCGGCAAACCGTAGCGGGTGGCAAATGCACCTTCATGGGCGCAGCCTTTGTTGCCTAGCCAATAGTCGTTGGGGCGAAATATCAACAGTAAATCATGACTGGCGGCATATTCCATCGCTCTGCGTAAAATTAGCAAATTTTGCACCGGCTGACTGGCGTTACCGACGGCTATACATCCGGCTTGTTTAAGCGACAGCATGGAGCTTAATTCAACTCCTTCCAGCTTTCGAGTGAGCGCTGCAATCGGGTAAATTTGTTGATAACCGGATTTTTCCGCCAGATCCTTTACCAGCTCGGCAACGGCCGCGGTGTCGATCACCGGCACAGTATCCGGCTGCAGGCACATGGTTGTGACACCGGCACTTGCCGCGGCGGCTGTTTCGCTTTTAAAAGTGGCTTTGCGGCTTTGTCCGGGTTCGCGCAGCCGGGTACTTAAATCGATAAAACCGGGACAGACGACTTGATTGTCGGCATCAATAACAGTATCGGGGCTGAATCCTGCAGGCTCCTGGGTGACAGAAACAATTTTGCCATCGGCAATATACACCGAGCCGACGCGGTCGATGTTGTTAGCAGGGTCAATGATTCTGCCGTGTTGGATATGAATCTGGCTCATCAATTACTCCCAGTTATTGCCGATCTAGCTGATGTCTGCATGGCCATCGCCATAATCGCCATACGCACAGCAATACCGTTGCTAACCTGTTTGAGAATGACTGACTGCGGACCATCGGCAACTTTGGAATCGATTTCCACTCCTCTGTTGATGGGGCCGGGATGCATAACAATGGCATCGGGCTTGGCAATTTTGAGTTTATTTTCCGTCAGACCAAAGCATTTGAAATACTCACTTTCACTCGGCAGCAGCGCAGAGGTCATACGCTCTTTTTGCAAGCGCAGCATGATGATCACGTCAATATCCTTTAGGCCTTCGGTTAAGTTATGAGAGACGGTCACGCCCAGGCTTTCCACATGGGCTGGTAACAAGGTTTTCGGGGCTATAACACGGACTTCGGCAGCACCTAAAGTGTTGAGCGCCTGAATTTGTGAGCGGGCAACCCGTGAATGCAAAATGTCGCCAATAATGGCCACCCGCAGCGTGGAAAAATCCTGCTTGATCTGGCGAATAGTGAACATATCCAGCATCGCTTGCGTGGGATGCGCGTGCTGACCGTCACCGGCATTGATCACGCTGATGTGGGGCGCGGTATGTTGAGCAATAAAGTGTGCCGCACCGCTGATGGCATGACGCACCACAAACATGTCGACAAACATCGCTTCCAAGTTGCGAATGGTATCGAGCAGGCTCTCGCCTTTAGACGTGGCCGAGGTAGCAATGTTCATACTGAGCACGTCGGCAGATAACCGTGTAGCGGCCAGTTCAAACGTTGTGCGAGTGCGGGTGCTGTTTTCAAAAAACAAGTTGACGATGGTTTTCCCGCGCAGCAACGGTACTTTTTTAACTTGGCTATCCGACATACCGGCAAACGATTCGGCGGTATCGAGAATTTCAGTTAATAATTCTTTGCTTAACCCTTCCAGAGTTAAAAAATGCTTAAGCTTACCTTCCGAATTTAATTGCAGATTGCTAGACATAATTTATGCGGCGGCATCGATAGATTGAACATGTATACCCAGTGGTTCAGGGCCGGTGAGTTTAATGCGTTGACCTGGACTTAAGCTAATGCGCTCGCCTACACAATCCGGGCAAAGCGGAATTTGTCTGCCGTCACGCTCAATCAATACCGCTAACACGACTTGATTGGGGCGACCGTAATCGAAAATTTCATTCAGCGCGGCGCGGATGGTTCTGCCGGTATAAAAAACATCATCCACCAAAATAACATCGCGACCTTCGATTTGGGCAGGCAACGCACTGGGCTTAACATTGGGATGTACGCCGACTTGAGAAAAATCATCCCGATAAAACGAAATGTCCAACAAGCCTAAAGGCTCGGCAAGTTGCAGGCGTTGATGCATCTGCTCAGCCACCCAAACGCCACCGGTGCGAATACCGATCATTACCGGGTTGCTTAATTGTCTTTCAAGAATCACTTTTCTTATTTCGGCTTCCAAGCGATCAAGTACAGTTTTTATTTCTAACACTTAAAGGGTCCTTTTGGAGTAATCGTTTAGCCAGGTTTGCAGGATTAGTTGGGCGGCCAGTTGATCCTGCACTTCCCAAAGCTTACTGGCGTTGACATTGACCTCATCAAACAACAATTGTTTGGCTTCGAATGTCGATAAGGTTTCATCTTGTTGGTGGACCGGCAAGTTATAGCGCCCTGCTAATTGCCGACAGAATTTTAACATGCGAGGGGTAATAGGATTGTCTGAGCCATCGGCTTGCCTGGAAATACCCACGACTAAGCCTGCAGGGCGCCATTCTTGTATCAAGGCAGTGATGACATCCCAGTTGGGCGTTTGATTGAGAGATCTTAGGGTTTGCAAGGGGCTGGCTGTACCCGTGATAGTTTGACCAACAGCAATACCAATTTTTTTATTGCCAAAATCAAAGCCTAGGTAAGTATCGATTTGGATTTTTGGTAATAACGGATCGGGTCTAGCCATGGCCCGCGGGTGTGGTCAGTTTATTTATGTTAATGCCAATTTGATCTGCCGCCGCGCTCCATCGTTGACTGACAGGCGTATCAAATAATATCTGGCTGGAAAAAGGCGTATTTAGCCACGCATTGTCCAAAAACTCCTTTTCCAATTGGCCCTCTCCCCAACCTGCATAGCCCAAGGCGATCAAATAATGCTCGGGGCCTTCTCCAGCGGCAATCGCTTCAAGAATATCACGCGAAGTAGTGAGAGAAATATTGTCCGATATAGGCATCGTCGCATTCCAGTCGCCTCCTCGTGAATGAATGACAAAGCCTCGATCTTGCTGCACTGGACCGCCAGCATAAACAGGTTGCTGACTAGCCGTTGGGGACGTTACATTTATTTCCATCTGGCTAAAGATTTCACCCAGTTTCATATCCGTCGCGCGATTTATAACTATCCCCAGTGCGCCTTCTTCATTGTGTTGACATAAAAAAGTCACTGTATGAAAAAAATTGCGATCTGCCAGCGTCGGCATAGCAATAATGAATTGATTATTAAAGTACGAGCCTTGATTCATAATGGTGCGATGTAAAGTGATTAAGTTGCCAATTATTTAATGATGCAAGATTTCACGGCTTTATTTTGTCGTCATGCCGGATTCATCTGAAAACTTCCATACCCGGGTAATTACCAATATATCGACTTCTTTACGTAAATCTAACGGTAATGGTGGAAACGGCGCACTCATCTTAACAATGTTTTTTGCCGCCTCATCAAGTGCAGGAATACCAGATGAATGGGTAATTCGAATAGTGTAAATAGAACCATCTGCCTTAATTCCGACATCCATCGTCAGTGTAGCAGAGAAGTTTTTCTTAATAGCTGCTTCCGGATAATTCAAATTGCCGGTTCTTTCGACCTTGCTTTCCCAATCTTTTAAATATTGTGCGGCAACATATTTGTGAGTACTAACCGAGTTAACGGACACTATTTTGGTTTGATCCGCGCTTTGTTGACTCTGTCTAATTTCTGTTCCCAATGCACTAATTTGTTGCTGCAGTGATTCGGCCGATAATTTTGGAGTGGGCTGTTCTTCCTGCTGTTTCTCAACAACTTCTGGTTTTGTAGCCGCAACTACTTTAGTTACAGCTTTTTGTTGGGTAAGGACTTTAGGTGTCTCCTTAGGCTTACTCACTTGAGGTGCGGTTTTGCTGACCTGTTTTGCCTGACCATTATTAGGACTTGGTAATTGCTGCTTGGGTGGCTCAGGTTTTTTGGTTTGTTCACCGGCACCGATTTGATTATCTTGCGCCAAAAACTTGGCCTCTTTAGGTGCTTTAGGAGTAGGTGTCACCGCTAAAGTTACATCAATAGAACGATTAATTTTCTCAGGATTGGGGGCGGTAAAATTGACTCCTAAAGCAATAATTATGTGAACGATCGTCGCAATAAAAACTGCAACCAGTAATGAGTCGTTATTTGATAACGGCGTAGACGGCTCAAATTTGAGCTGATTGGACATCATCGTAATGAATTTTCAATATGATCCATTAATTGACCACAGATATTCAGTCCGAATTGACGGTCCAATTCTTGTACGCAGGTCGGACTGGTCACATTGATTTCAGTAAGCGTATCGCCAATAACATCGATGCCGACGAATACCAGACCTTTTTCACGCAGAGTTGGCCCCACTTGATTGGCAATCCAACGATCTCGTTCTGTTAATGGCCGTCCTTCAGCGCGTCCACCGGCCGCCAAATTACCGCGCGTTTCACCTTGAGCGGGTATGCGTGCCAACGCATAAGGAACAACTTCACCGTTAATAATCAATATCCTTTTATCGCCATCCTTAATTTCCGGCAGATATTTTTGGGCCATGACGTAGCGACTATTATGCTCTGTCATTGTTTCTAATATGACGCTGAGATTTGGATCATTCAGGCGTAAGTGAAAAATCGAGGAGCCACCCATGCCGTCCAAGGGCTTTAATATGATTTCGCCTTGCTCGGTCAAAAAGTCCCTAATTCGAGTGGACTCTCTGGCAACCAGGGTTTCCGCGCAACATTGAGGAAACCAGGCAGTAAATAATTTTTCATTGGCATCACGCAATGACTGCGGTTTATTGACAACTAGCGTTCCCAAAGCCTCTGCACGTTCAAGCAAATACGTTGCGTAGATATACTCTTGATCGAATGGCGGATCCTTGCGCATCAAAATTACGTTTAGCTGATCTAAAGGCATGTCCTGTTCAGCTATAAATTCATGCCACTGTTGTGCATCTCGCTGCACTTTAAGCGTTCGTGTTCTGGCATAAGCGCGGCCGTTACGAAGATATAAATCATTCAGCTCCATGTAGTGTAATTCCCAGCCTCTGGCCTGAGCTTCCAACAGCATGGCAAAGCTGGTGTCTTTTTTTATGTTGATATGATCAATCGAATCCATGACCATACCGAGCTTAATCAACATTAAAATCTCCATTAGTCGCCTGACAAGTAGGCAAAATGCGCAAATATCGTTTCATTTTATAGATTGTAATTTACCTTGAAAAGATTATTTGGTATAAAGTCGGGCTAATTTTATGAATTTTAGTAACACCTAGGGGATCAACAATGTCCAGAGTATGTCAGGTAACAGGCAAACGTCCAGTTACCGGTAACAATGTTTCACACGCTAACAACAGAACAAAAAGACGTTTCCTGCCTAATCTGCAACATCACAGATTTTGGGTAGAAAGTGAAAATCGCTGGGTTCGTCTCAGAATATCCACCAAAGCAATGCGTATTATCGATAAAAAAGGCATTGATGCGGTTTTAGCAGATTTACGTAAAGCTGGCGAAAAGGTTTAAGGAATAATTATGCGCGATAAAATCAAATTGCTATCTACAGAAGGTACTGGTCATTTTTACACCACTACTAAGAACAAGCGCACCATGCCAGAAAAAATGGAGATCAAAAAATTTGATCCTGTGGTTCGCAAACACGTTATCTACAAAGAAGCCAAAATCAAGTAATTGGTTCTGCTTCAAACTAAACGGCCGGTCTATAATTTATAGTTGTAGACCGGCCGTTTTCGTTTCCAGCTAATCCCTTAATTCTTTTAAAGAATTCACCATTTGCGTAAGCTTTAAAATCTGCTGTTGCATTAACAATATCTGTTTTTCGCTATTTTCCTTATCAGCTCTCAGTTTTGCATATTGATGATTAAGCTCAGCATTGGCCTGTTTAAGGCTCTTATTTTCAGTCTCAAGTAGTAATTTATTGTCATAATCAGCAGCGTTATCCGACGCATGATCAATAATATCTGAGTTATTATCAGAATGAGCAATATCGGCAAGCTCAACTAATGTCTCGACACCATCATCAATTTTAAATAATGCGGCTTCCGGCATAGCGCGAAGTATCTGTGCCTGATGAGTGATTTTTAATTCCGGCGCAATATTTTCCATCCCTCCGCGTAAAATAACCGCTTTTATCTTATTTCTAAGTAACAAAAACGCCGCCGCCTCACTGTCTTTACCATTTGCACAAACCACTATTACCGGCTTTTCCCGGCTCAAGGTCTTAACTTGCATGCGCAATGTAAAAAAGGGCGCATTAATACTGCCATCAAGATGCCAAATATCGTATTCATCTTGCGATCTTACATCTAGCAAAATGGCGCCACGACTTAACAACTCTTGCACTTCATTGTAGCTAGCGAACTTTAACGAAGGCTCTTTTATCAGAGACACAAATTGCGCCTTATTTAAACGAAACAGAATGACATCAGTCATTGCTGTAACAGTCACATTTCTAGGCACATCAGAAAGCAGCGCATCCTCGCCGAAGGTATCGCCTTTGCCTAATTGCGCTAATTTAATTTCCTTAGCGCTTGGCGATGGCTTACGGGTGAGCAAACAGTGACCACTCTTAATGAGGTAGTAATAATCACCAACCCCACCCTGTTCAACAATAATTTCTCCGGGGCGAAAATTAACCGTTTCCAAGCCCATTAATATTTTTTGAAGATTAGCCGGTGGCAACCGCTGAAATATGGGCGATCTTAATAGTGCGGTCATCCAGTCATCTGGATCATCTTCGGGTTCTTCAATGACCATATAATCATTATCCTCTGGATAAACTGTATCGAATTGGATATGCGCAAATTGTGCTTCCAATTTTAAAAACCTCACCCATCCCTTGGCCACAGCGTCTATTTTTCTGGGTATTTGATGGGCCAATGCAAATTTCGCCGCAACACTTGAAGAGGTAATAGTCTCAACGACCAATCCTTGAGCCTGGAGCGAAACTTCGCCATTCAACAAATATACCAATCTGCTATCTACATCGCCCTTTTTAAAGAGCAGGCCATCCAGTGTTTTTTCTACGGTAATTGCCGCACACAACTCAGTGAACTGTATATGTGGCAGGGTAGCCAGAGGAATCAACTGGCGAATTAACACCCCATCTTCAGAATTGACATCTACGGCCATGACAATATAGTAAGCGCAGTAAACACTGAATAATAGTTCATTCCGGTCGAATTTTTATAATCTATCCGACACATTCGACTTGTTTTTAAATACTTTCAAACCCATATTTTCGGTCTCGTTCAAACAACTACTGGAACATTGATGATGAACAACAACTTATTAAAGCAGCTGTTATTGATAATAGTATTATCTACTTATTTGGGAAGCACCCATTTAGCAAGCGCAGCTGGCTTACCGCCACTTATTGACAATCAACCCTTGCCTTCATTAGCGCCAATGCTGGAACGCGCTATGCCTGCAGTTGTTAACATATCCACCACAACCAATGTTCAAATCGCCGAAAATCCGTTAATGCAGGACCCATTTTTTCGGCATTTTTTTGGCGTACCCAATCAGCCTAACCAGCCCAGACAACAACAAAGAAACAGCTTGGGCTCAGGAGTGATAATTGACAGCAACCAAGGATTTGTCCTTACCAATAATCATGTCATCGATAAAGCCGATAAAATAATGGTGACTTTACACGACGGACGCCAACTCAATGCCCAACTGATTGGCACAGATAAAGATTCTGATGTTGCCATTATTCAAATCCCCGCAGACAACCTCACGCAATTACCTATCGCAAATTCCGAGCAAGTAAGAGTGGGCGATTTTGTTGTCGCCATCGGCAGTCCTTTCGGTTTGAGCCAAACCGTCACCTCTGGCATAGTCAGCGCACTAGGCCGCTCCGGACTCGGCATTGAAGGCTACGAAGACTTTATCCAAACCGATGCATCTATTAACCCCGGTAATTCCGGCGGCGCCTTGGTCAATCTGCGCGGTGAATTAGTGGGTATGAACACAGCTATTTTGGCACCTTCAGGAGGAAATGTCGGCATCGGCTTTGCCATTCCTTCAAAAATGGCAATGTCGATTAAGGACTCCTTAGTCAAGCACGGCGAAGTCCGCCGAGGCCTATTGGGCGTTACTACTCAAGATTTAACACCCGACTTAATCAACGCATTTAATCTGTCCAACAAAAATGGCGCCGCAGTTAGCCGTATCGAAAACAATTCGCCAGCCGCCAAGGCAGGTTTGGAGCCCGGTGACATCATCACGTCTATCAATGGTAAGGAAATAAAAGGCAGCGCAGAAATTCGCAACCTGATTGGCATGATGCAGATTGGCGACAAAGTTAATATTGAGTACATCCGTAGCGGCGTGAAAAAACAGGCTACTGCTGAGATCGGCAAACCGGTTCGCCCACAACTCACAGGTGAAAAACTACATCAAACATTGCAAGGTACAATATTAAGTAACACCCAAAAAGATCAAGTCGAAGGCATTTTATTTGAAAAAGTCGCCGCCTCTTCCGCTGCCTGGCGTGCAGGCTTGAGACCCGGTGACATTATCATCTCTGCCAACCGTTACCGTGTGCATAATCTTGAAGAGCTGCAACAAGTTATTGCCCCAAATAATGCCTTGCTGATCAATATTCAGCGCGGACAGGAAGGCTTCTTTCTTGTGTTACAGTAGCCAAAAACAGACACTAACCTATAAAGCCTTGCCGGATAACACTCATCCGGTAAGGCTTTTAACCAACCTATTAACAACATCGTGACTACTGAAAAACAATTTATTCCCCTAAACATTGCCGTATTGGTCGTCTCGGACACCCGCACCGATGCCGATGACACGTCAGGAAACACCTTGGTGGAACGCGCCACAACAGCAGGCCATCAAGTCATTGCAAAAAGGATAGTGCCCGACAACATATATCAAATCCGTGCTGCTGTTTCCAACTGGATAGCCGATGACAATGTCAACGTGGTGATCAGTACCGGCGGTACCGGCGTCACTGGTCGCGATGGCACGCCGGAAGCTATTGAACCGTTATTGGATAAAGTATTAGCTGGCTTCGGCGAAACTTTTCGCATGTTGTCTTATCAAGATATTAAAACCTCCACCATTCAGTCCAGAGCACTGGCGGGCGTTGCTAACGGCACTTACATTTTTTGTGTCCCCGGTTCTTCAGGGGCTTGTCGCACCGCTTGGGATTTGTTGATCAAAGACCAGCTCGATCATCGCACTCGGCCATGCAACCTGGCTCAGCTAATCCCTAGACTTTTGGAACGATAACATGCGTTCAGTAGCTTTATTTTTAGGCGCGTTAAGTGCGCTGACCGGCGTCGGCATGGGCGCATTTGGCGCACATGCGCTAAAAACCATTTTAAGCCCGGAAATGTTGGCTGTTTACCAAACCGGGGTAAGCTACCAAATGTGGCACGCGTTAGGATTAATCGGTATTGCCATTATTCAACAACTTCAAGCTGAAGATTCCGCGTTGCTCAACTGGGCCGCGCGATTGATGTTTTTAGGCATAGTTATTTTTTCCGGCAGCCTTTATTGCTTAACAGTACTTAATCAGCCCTGGCTGGGGATGTTTACCCCGATCGGTGGCGTTAGCTTTTTAACGGCATGGACTCTCATTGCCATTTTCGCAGTCAAAAAACCACATCAAAGCAGGTATGCCCGTGCGCGACGCTAATCCACAAACCATTTATCTAAAAGACTACACCGTACCCGAGTACCTGATTCACAACGTCGAGTTAAACTTTCACCTGGATGAAGAAAACACCCTTGTTACGTCGATACTAACTTTAAGCCGCAATCCTGCCAGCCGGTCAGCTAACACCACGCTGACATTAGCAGGAGAAAATCTGCAATTGCTCAGCATCGTACTAAACGACGACACCCCATTATCTGAAGCACAATACCTGCAAACCCCGGAATCCCTGATAATCCACGATGTGCCGCAACAACGGCCATTTATATTGACCATCGAAAACCGTATTAACCCCAAAGCCAACACGGCACTGGAAGGCCTGTATCTTTCCAACGGCATGCTCTGCACCCAGTGTGAAGCCGAAGGCTTCCGGAAAATTACCTATTTTCTGGACCGCCCCGATGTGATGACCCGGTTTACCACCACCCTGACCGGCGATAAAGACCGCTATCCGGTCTTGTTATCCAACGGCAATAAAATTGCCCACGGAGATTTGCCCGACAATCGCCACTGGGTCACTTGGGAAGACCCTTTCAACAAGCCTTGCTACCTATTTGCACTGGTCGCTGGCCAACTGGAAAGTATTGAAGACCACTTCACCACTCAATCCGGCCGCGACATCACACTGCAAATTTTTGTAGAGAAGCACGACATCGATAAATGCAGCCATGCCATGCAGTCGTTAAAAAACGCCATGCGCTGGGACGAAGAGGTTTATGGTCGTGAATACGATCTGGATTTATACATGATTGTCGCTGTCAGCCACTTCAACATGGGCGCGATGGAAAACAAAGGCCTGAACGTTTTCAACACCAAGTTTGTGCTGGCCCGTCCCGATACCGCGACCGATTTCGATTATGAACATATCGAAGGCGTCATCGCGCATGAATATTTCCATAACTGGACCGGCAACCGTATCACCTGCCGTGACTGGTTTCAGCTCAGCCTCAAAGAAGGCTTTACCGTATTTCGCGACCAGGAATTTACCGGCGATCGCACCTCCAAAGCCGTCAAGCGCATTGAAGACGTCAACATGCTGCGCACCCGCCAGTTTGCCGAAGATGCAGGCCCCTTGGCACATCCGATCCGGCCGGATTCCTATATCGAGATCAATAACTTTTACACTCTTACCGTCTACGAAAAAGGCGCAGAAGTCGTGAGAATGATTCGCACTTTGCTGGGTGAGGAGAATTTTCGTAAAGGCAGCGACTTATATTTTGACCGTCATGATGGTCAAGCGGTCACTTGCGACGATTTTGTGCAGGCCATGACCGATGCCAGCGGCATTGACTTAACTCAGTTCAAACATTGGTACACCCAAGCTGGAACGCCGATGTTGGCTGTTGAGCAAACCTACGATAAAGACAAGCAAACACTGACATTAACTTTTAAACAAAGCTGCCCAGCGACGCCCGGGCAAACCATTAAAAAACCGCTGCATATTCCGGTAACCACCGGGCTGCTTGATGCAAGCGGCAAAGCACAGACATTTAAGCTCCAGGGCAATGACCAATTAAGCCAAGAAGTTGTTTTGCAAATCACCGAAGCCGAACAATCGTTTACCTTCGAACAACTTGCCGAACAGCCTGTCGTGTCTGTGTTACGCGGCTTTTCCGCACCGGTTAAGCTGGAATTCCATCGTAGCCTGGACGAGTTGGCATTTTTATTAAGTCACGACAGCGACACCTTCAATCGTTGGGAAGCCGGTCAACAACTAGCAGGGCAAATCATTGCCGGATTAATTAGCGATGTTCAACAGCAACGGCCATTGCAACTCAATCCGTGCTTGATCCAAGCCTTCAAAAAACTCCTTGAACAATCTTGGGAGGATTTATCGTATTTTTCCTTGTTGTTGAATTTGCCTTCAGAAACTTATTTAGCCGAACAAATGTCAGTGGTCGATGTCGACGCCATTCATCAAGCCAGGGAATTTGTCAGCAAAACTTTGGCGACTGAGCTTCAAGCGCAATTTCAAGCCTTATATAACCAAAACCATAAGGACGAATCAGGCCATTTCGATGCAGGTGCAATTGGGCGCAGACGCATTAAAAACACCTGCCTTAATTATTTAAGCACGCTGCAACAACCGGACATACAAGATTTGGCAGAGCAGCAGTTTGCCAGCGCTAAAAATATGACCGATCAAATTGCCGCCTTAAGTGTCGCAGTCAATTATCCGCATCCGGCAAAACAACGCTTGCTCACCCAGTTCTATCAGCAATGGCAAAACGAAGCGCTAGTAATCGACAAGTGGTTTACGCTGCAAGCGGCCAGCCCAGAGCCAGATACCTTTGCTACTATCCAGGCGCTGTTACAACACCCTGCGTTCGATTTAAAAACCCCCAACCGCGTTCGGGCCTTGATTGGCGCATTTAGCCAAAGCAATCCACTGCATTTTCATGCCGCCAATGGTCAAGGCTATCAATTTCTCGCCGACCAAATCATTGCCCTCAACGCCCTTAATCCTCAAGTTGCGGCGCGTATGACTGGTGCGCTGACGACTTGGCGTCGCTACGATCAAAACCGACAAGTATTGATTAAAGCCCAGCTTGAAAGAATTATCAGCACCCCTGATATTTCCAGAGATGTTTATGAAGTAGCCAGTAAAAGCTTGGTGTAATCCTGAGTTATACCAATCACAATAAGTTCACATGCTATTCCTTCTCCAACGTACCCATAGGGCATAAAGGAGAAGATTAGGATGAGGGTTTCAAAATAAAAACTTATTGGGATTGGTATTACTTATAAATCTAAGGGATTCAACCCCACTTGAGTTGCATTGACAAAGCAACTCAAGTGGGGGCCGCCTTGACCAAATTTGTATAGTTAGAACTAAACTCCCTGTATTCAGTCACAACTTCGTCTCGCTTACATGCCAAAAAAATCATTGCCGCTTATATCAACAACATTGTTTTACGCGCTCTATTACTTAATCAGCACCTTAGAGTTCGATGTGCAGATTTTGCCGCAATCAGTACCTTACGATTACTTGCTGCAATTGGGCATAGCCTATTTAGTGTTTGCATTGTCAAAAAAGCCCAGCGTGTTTTTAATTATTCACGGCCTGATGATGGGTGTTTTATACATCGGCAATGCTGTCAAAATTTCGTTTTTTGGCGGCCCGATCATGCCTGACGATGTCTATGCACTTCGATCATTATTATTGATACTGGAGGGCTGGCGTTTTTTCGCGGTAGCGATTCCTCTTGCGGCTATCGCCAGCTTATTATTATTTAATTTCAGGATACGTCATTGGAGCGGCTATCTTGCCAGCATGATCTTGATGCTATTGGGCATTACCATGTTGTACAAGCCTGCCGCATTTGTCGTACCACTGGATAATTACTTCGGCAATTCAGTCTGGGATCAGCGCTCAAACTACGTTTGGAGAGGCGCAACCCTATACAGTCTGCTCGAAACAGGCCGTTATTTTGCCGCTGCCGATGTTCCGCCTGATGCTGATAGCGTTCAAGAAGCAACAGAATCATTATTAGCTACCGTACCGCCCCTAGAAAAAGTCGGCACATCAAAAGAGTTCACACCGCGCAACGTGCATATTGTGTTACTGGAATCATTTTGGGACCCCAATGAGTTAAAAAAAGCCAAATTTAATCAAAACCCCCTCTCACCGGAGTTTCGTCAGCTGTGGAAAACCGCCGGGAATTCGCATGCGTTAACGCCGGTATTTGGCGGTTTTACCGCTAATTCAGAATTTGAGGTACTGTGCGGCTTTCCGGTCAGTAAAGATAATGTCAAATTCGAACGGCAATTGCTTAACGATGTGCCTTGCCTGCCGCATCTTTTGGCGGATAAAGGCTACCGGACCTTAGTATCGCACCCCAATGTGCCGGTATTTTGGAATCGGGTTAATTCATACAAACGTATCGGCTTTCAGACTTATTGGTCAATCCAGGATTTTGAATTAGATGATATGAATGAGGAATTTCTTGCTGATAGCTCGTTATATCGTCAAGTTACCGCAAAAATCTCCGGCTCACTCGAAGCCAAACAGCCGGTATTGGATTACATCGTCACTTATTTTGGCCATTGGACGTATCCGTTGAACGAAAGCCGTCCCAACCAAATCAGCACGCGCTCCGAAGTTGAAGAAGTCAAAGCTTACGCCAACACTGTCTATTACAAATCACGGGAATTAATGGATTTTATTAACGACATGCGCAAACGCGATCCCGATGGGATTATTGTTGTATTCGGTGATCATCTACCCTTTTTGGGAGAAAATTTTGGCGGCTATGTGGATTCGAATGTTTTAACCACCAACAAAACCGACTTCACCCCAGCCATGTTTAAATTTTACGTATCCACACCGATGATCATCATCGACGGCAAACGCGGCCCGCTAAAAATCGGCAGCTTGCCCTTGTATCAAGTGCCTAAATTGGTGCTCGATCTGCTCAATTACGATGAACCCAGCATCATGGATTACACCGCCGCAATACCAGGGCTGCAAGTACGGCCATTACCCGGCCTGCATTTTAATGTGTCAACGAATG
Organism: Methylococcaceae bacterium; assembly: GCA_030693065.1. Classification (GTDB taxonomy): domain Bacteria; phylum Pseudomonadota; class Gammaproteobacteria; order Methylococcales; family Methylomonadaceae; genus JABFRC01. Next base: position 94,768 of record JAUYBL010000014.1, read on the forward strand.
GCTCGGTCGACACATGTAAAGAGCCGCCCTACTCCGACGGCTGCCAACTTTCCGCACGCTGGCTGGAAAACGTTAATATCATCAGCAACGATTTATTCATCGGTCGTCAATTTGCCAGACCCAAACACCCTATGGATCCTGTTTCTCCAGCCATCACCGCACAGCTGGCGCCGACCATCAACTAAGAATCAGATACCAGTACATGCTTAACCGTTCATCTCTTCAAAGAATGCGCGGTTAAGCCATCCATGCCAGCACATGCACCTGCATAGCGTTATTTATATCAATATCGATTAAAGTAGCGATATAAATAACCTTCAGGAAAATCGCATGAACAAACTTTTAGTCACCAGCGTGTTTGGCTTGCTCACCATCACCTCAACAATCAGCGCCGCCGACCAACGCAGCATCCCGGTACAAATTGATTACAGCCTGATAAAAAAAGTGCTGCTGACCCAAGTTTATAAAGGCCGCATCAACAGCGCTGAGCTTTGGAACGACCGTCATGGCTGCGGACATTTAACCTTGTCGAACCCTGAACTTAACGGCCAGCAAGGCCAAGTGCGCATGATCAATCAAGTCGATGCCAAAGTCGGCACCCAATTAGGCGGTCAATGCTTAACCTTGCTGGAATGGTCGGGCACGCTGGTAACCTTGCAACAACCAACCCTGGATAGCAACAACTCCGTACTCAAATTCCCCATCACCAAAGCCACTGCTTATGATCCGCAAGGTCGGCAATTAACCATCGATAAACTGCAAGACCTGATCAAACGCTTTGCCGAACCCAAATTATCCGAAGTCAAAATCGACCTTAACGAATCAAAACGTAACATCGAACACACTCTGACGGGATTTTTACCCAAAGAAAACATTGCCGAAGTACAAACCATGCTTAATTCGCTCAAATTCAACAATGTGCAAGCCGGTGACAACGGCATCAACGTTAAACTGCAATTTGACGCCCCCAACAAATTAGCCCCCAAAAAAGCGGAACCTGCGTTTAACGCCGCCGAACAACAGCAATGGCAAGCCGCTTGGCAACAATGGGATGAGTTCTTAAGCTCTGCTATCAAACAAGCCACCAACGACACTCAATCGCCGGAAGTGCGTGAAACTCTGATGGAAATTTTGATGGACTCCCGAGCCGCATTTCAGGCCGGTTTAAAAGATCACGGCAATGCTGACAACGATCCGGTTCGGGTATTTTTTACCGACACCTGGGTACGCTTATCGCCGGTATTAAAAACCATCGGCAACGACCTGCCCGGCGCGCAAAGCCTTAAATACCTGACATTTATCGCCGCTACCGATGTGATTTACGAGCTTGAAAACATAGGTGCGCCGTTTGGACTGGACATTTCATCTGATGGCTTGCGGAGACTAGCTAGACTGCTGCTTGCGGGTAAGCAAGAAGAGAAAAGTAAGGTTGCGCCTTAAACCAACATTTCGAGTCACGCGGCACTTAACAAAATATACATAACCAACCTGGAAAATGTTATTTCGTGAATTCAAGTAATAAGTGCATAACCCACCAATTTTTCAGCGTCCATGCCGGATAGTTCGCGAAACACCTCGTAAGGCGTCTTGAAGCCCAGACACTTCCTTGGTCTGTTGTTGAGTTTATGCACAGCTTCTAAC
>JAUYBL010000015.1 GCA_030693065.1 Methylococcaceae bacterium
GGCCCCAACAACCCAGTCTGTGGGAAAACTAAACGCACCCACCGCGCTGCATAACCGCTCGGTGGGCATTTATTACTCCTGATTAGCTAGGAGTCTATCGGATTAACAGCGCAAACCAGCGCATCTAACCACGATCAAAATTATAATTTAAAAAAGTTTAGTGTGGCGAGGAACTTGCAAAACCCCTTAAAGCGAGCGTAATTAGTAGTCAGGCCGGCTAAAAAAGAAAAAACCTGTTCAAAAATGATAAAATTGAATCGTCTAAAAACCAATAAATATCAATAATATGAACAGGTTAAACGAAACTTTATCACAAACATGGCTTAACATCCAAAGCTCATTATTTCCTTGGCTAGCCGAAGAACTGGGGCCATTGACCGAGAAACAACAAGCCTTGGTCACCACCTTGGAAATCATGCGCATCGAGGAATTCATCACATCCAGTCGAGGCTTTCCAGGTCGACCGCCTTTAGACCGCACCGCCATTGCCCGTGCGTTTGTTGCGAAAACGATTTACCAGCTGCCGACGACGCGCGCCTTGCTGGATCGATTGTCCACCGATAGTGCCTTAAGACTGATTTGTGGCTGGGAGCGTCGCAGTGATGTCCCCGACGAATCGACCTTCTCGCGGGCTTTCGCCGAGTTCTCCGCCGCCCATTTGCCTGAACGCGTTCATGAAGCCTTTATCAAAAAAAGCTATACGGGCGAGTTAGTGGGCCATAACAGCCGCGATTCAACGGCCATTGAGGCGCGCGAAAAACCGCTTAAAAAGCTCATCGCCCCAAAAATAGCCGCCCAGCGTGGTCGCCCGAAACGGGGTGAAAAACGCGCTGCCCCGCCATTGACCCGACTCGAACAGCAAGCAGGCGGCATGAGCCTAGCCGACATGCTCACTGACTTACCTAGGGCTTGCGACGTGGGGACCAAGAAAAACAGCAAAGGTTACAAAACCAGCTGGACCGGCTACAAATTACACCTGGATGTTGCTGACGGTGGCATTCCCATTAGCGTGGTATTAACCTCAGCCTCTGTCCACGATAGCCAAGTCGCGCTGCCCTTGGACCACATGAGCAGTGAGCGCGTCACCAATCTTTATGATGTCATACCCACACGGGGCACTTGTGGACGCCGCTTACGATGCCCCGCAGATTCACGACGTTTGCCGACAGCTCGGGCATACGACAGCCGAAGCTATTCGCTACAACGAGCGCAGCACTGTTGAACGTGTGAATAGTCGTTTGAAAGATGAATTTGGTGGGCGCTTTGTGCGAGTGCGCGGGCACGCGAAGGTTATGTGTCATTTAATGTTTGGTATTCTGGCGTTAACCGCCAATCAAATGATGATATGGGTGACGTAAAAAAGCACTGATTGGCTGAAAAAATGAAGAATTATTGAATGAATGAGACAGCTATGCCTTGAATTATAAAAAAACGACGAGCTAGTTGGGTAACTAACCCGAAGTAGCTCGTCCCACTTAAAAAAACGGTTTATCAGGAGCCTTGATTAACTTAGCCAGGTACTGGGCGGTAGTTTTGCAAGTGGCTCTCGAGTATGATTATTATGAAGGTGCATACTGCAGTCAATGTGCACTGAATTGGTTCAAAAAATACTCAATAGTATTTTAGTGAAGAGATATAGATCAACGTTAAATATCTATAACTTGTTGAAATAAATATTAAAACTAGAACTCCATCGCAGAATTTAATAGATGGCATTTAATGTGCTTTATTAATTAGGATAATGGAATCACCCATTGAGTGGGGTGAGTAAAGGTATGGATATTTCTTGTTTTAATTTAGTAGTAGGTGTTTTTATGAATATACAAACGAAATCAATTTTTCTATTTATATTGTTAACGTTTTTTGGCGATCCTCAAGCCAGTATTGTTACTGTTAACGGCACTAACGTTGCATTTTCCTATGATGATGCTCTGTTAGAGCTATTTGGTGCTCCAACTGTGGCAGGCGATCAGTTATTTTTCACACCGACTGCATTTACTGCAAAAGCGATTGGCACTTTAGGCTTTGATTTTAAAAACTCAACCATTAATATCAAGGCAACCGCATTAAACGGTGGCACCATTGATACAGTAAGTCTTACTGAAAGAGGCGACTATATCAGTAAAGGTGATAGTTCTTATGTAGAAGCGGGAGGACAGTTAAGAGTGACTGACTTAAATGCTCCTCTTAATGAAGTAACAGACGCTATAATATTGACAGCTCCTGTTGTTAAACAAAGCGAATTTTTTCCGACTCGAAATTGGCAAGCTAGTGCCGAAGCTAATGTTTCGTCTTTTGGAACATCCAGCGTCAATATTACGGTGGAAAATATCTTGATAGCCTTAAGCAATGCTTTTACTGAGATTGGCTTTATTGAGAAAAAAGGCGTTATTTTGAGTGTTAGCGCACTTCCTTTCGATAATATTACCCCAGTGCCTTTGCCAGCCAGCATTTGGCTGTTCGGAACTGCCTTGTTTGGTGTGTTAGGCTACTCTAAGCGTATCAATTTTATTTAATTTAACATTAGGCTTGAGCCCAAAACGGGCTTAAGCAGCTTATCCTATACCAATTTCTTTTGTCTCCTTCTTAGCTCGATTCTGGCGACAGAGTCGAGCATTATAATTCAGTTAAGGCGCAATCATCTTATTGTGCAGATAGCTTTCATCATAATTGAACACGATATTGGCATCAGGTAACACCAGGGCTTCGGTAGTCTAGTCTGAACAATATGTCTTTGATAAGGTTGATACGAGCAGCGTGCTTATCGTCGGCTCTGACCACGGTCCAAGGTGCTGACATATGATGGGTTCTCGCGAACATGATGTTGCGGGCTTCGCTGTATTCACGCCAATGCTTTTGCGCTGATTTGTCTATAGGGCTGATTTTCCATTGTTTAAGCGGATCTCTTTCTCGTTCTTTTAAGCGTTTTTTCTGCTCGCTTTTACTGATGTCCAGATAGTATTTCAGTAATTTAACTCCAGAGCGCACCAGCAATTGCTCATAGTGCGATACGGTTTCGATAAACTCGTGATATTCATCGTCACTGCAAAAGCCCATTACTTTTTCTACCCCGGCGCGGTTGTACCAACTACGGTTGAATAACACCAACTCTTGCGCGGCGGGCAAGTGCGATGTGAAACGTTGAAAATACCAAGTGCTGATGTCGCGGCCAGACGGTTTGCCTAAAGCAACGACCCGAATCTCGCGTGGGCTTAAATGCTGAATAATACGTTTGATGGTGCCGTCTTTACCGCCGGCATCGCGTCCTTCAAAAATAATCAGAATTCTTTCGTCGTATTTGATGATGTGATTTTGCAGTTTGACTAGTTCGATTTGCAGTTCTTGTAAGGCGTCTTTGTAGGCTTGCTTTTCTGCTTTTTCGGACGATTTTTTACTCATGATGACCTCGAGGAGAAGAAGAAAAGATATGCGTCTATAAGTCGTTTAAATACTGGCTTAGCCCCAGTTAGCCTGGATTTTGCCTAGCTTCATCCTGGCTACTTAGTGGCAAGTTTATTTTTTTCGTGTAGGTAATCTGCGAACAATCTGTCTTCACAATTGGTATGACTCAAAAACCAGTTAACTAAAAAATCAACTATTTCATCAGCTTCCTTTTCCGAGTCTTTCATGATCAGCATGCTTTGCTTGATGGAAAGCTGATCTATTAATTCGTGATGATGCTTTCTGTGTTCCTTCAAACCAGAATAGCCCTCGCGCTGCATCATGTTTTCTTCGCTAATAAAGTGAAAGCGAGCATAGGCATTAAGCTCTGAAATGAGCGCAAGCTTATAAACGGAGTCTTCAACTTTTGTTAACTCATCCGATAGTTTATTAATTAGATTTAAGAAGTAATGGTGCTGGTAATCAATATCCTCTATCCCTAACTCGTAGCTGGGGTCCCAGACAATGTTTCCGCCTAAATGGTGAGCGTTAATATGTGGCTATAAACATCAGGATGAGCCAAGTTCTGTCTCATCCTGATGAATCAATCCCTTATTGCTGCTTGTCATTCACCAAATCGTAGGTGATGTCGGGGTTGAAGCCCATTGGCCAGTAGATGGCTGCTGCGGGTGGCCAGAATATTGAAACGACGCGGAATTTCGCTCTCAACCTGCCTTCTTTGACAGTTTTACCGCCTTTTTCTAAGCGATAAGGAATGCCTGACTCAGGTGGTATGCCCGCGGCGGTCCAGAAAAACGGCTTGGTGGTAACTTTGCCGTCGGCCTTGATGTCTACTGGTTCCGGTCTTTTGTAGACATACAAATCGGTACCTGCCGGTACTTTAAAGGTGCCGGTGGTAGTACAGCCGGTAATCATGACCAGTACCGCCAAGGCTAAACCTATTTTTTTTATCATCGTAGTTTTCTCCAGGTTGATTGGGACCTTAATTATCCCAGCGCTTAAAAATCAAAGAGGTATTGATGCCGCCGAACGCAAAATTGTTACTCATCACGTAGTCGCAATCGAGCTTGCGGACATCCTCTTTAATGTAGTCCAGCCGGGCACATTCCGGGTCAATGTTGTCAAGATTGGCCGTGGCATGAAACCAGCCTTCATTCATCATATTGATCGCCACCCACGCTTCCAGCGCTCCGCAGGCGCCCAGGGTATGACCGGTAAAGCTTTTCATTGAGCTGATGGGGGTGTTGCCGCCAAACACTGCATAAGTTGCGTGGCTTTCTGCTTTGTCGCCGTGTTCGGTGGCGGTGCCGTGGGCACTGATATAACCGATGGCTGCGGGTTCAAGCTGCGCATCTTGTAACGCCAAGCGCAAGGCAATCTGCATGCTGGCACTGTCGGGTTGAGTGACATGCAAGCCGTCGGAATTGGTGCCGAAGCCGACCAGCTCGGCGTAAATGTTAGCGCCACGTGCCAAGGCGTGTTCGAGTTCTTCTAATATAAGCGTGCCTGCGCCTTCACCTATTACTAGACCGTCACGATCTCGATCGAAAGGTCGGGGGCTTTTATCGGGCTCGTCGTTACGCAAACTGGTAGCAAATAAGGTATCGAAAACGGCCGCTTCCGTAGCGGAAAGTTCTTCTGAACCACCGGCAACCATCACTTGCTGACGTCCGTATTTGATCGCCTCATAGGCATAACCGATGCCCTGGCTGCCGGAAGTACAGGCGCTGGAGGTGGTATAAACCCTGCCATTGATGCCGAAAAACAAGCCGATGTTGACGGGCGCGGTATGCGCCATCATGCGAATGTAAGAGGTGGCATTGAGGCCGTCAACCGCATGATTAATCAGCATGTTGCCGAATTCGGCCACCGCATCCAGACTACCGGCGCAACTGCCGTAGGCAATACCCGTTTGCCCGCTGCTAAGACAAGGACCGTTTAACAAACCGGCATCGATCAGTGCCAATTCGGTAGCGTAAGTCGCCAGCAACGCTACCCGGCCCATGCTGCGAGTCTGTTTTCTGGTGTAATGAGCGGGCTTAACTAAATCCACCGGCGCAGCCAGGCGAGTGTTCAAGCCTTTATATTTTGCCCAATCATGCATGGTTCTAATGCCGGTAACCTTGTTTTTAAGGCGCTCGGCAACGGTCTGCCAATCATTGCCGATAGGGGAAATCCCCGCCATGCCAGTGACTACCACGCGTTTTAGCATAAGCCACCATTTACGGAAATTACCTGCCGGGTAATATACGCCGCATCTTCAGACATTAAAAACGCCACCAGTGCCGCAACCTCTTTAGGGCTGCCGACTCGGCGGGCGGGAATCATTTTTTTTATTTCCTCCAACGGTAATTCATTGACCATATCTGTTTCGATCAGACCGGGCGCCACGCAATTAACGGTGATGTCGCGTTTGGCTAGTTCCAATGCCAATGCTTTGGTGGCTCCGATAATACCGGCTTTTGCTGCGCTGTAATTGACCTGGCCGCGGTTACCCATGATTCCTGATACTGACGATAACGTGACGATGCGCCCAGGCTTGCGTCGCCGGACCATAGGCATCACCACCGGCTGCAACACGTTGTAAAAACCGTCGAGATTGCTATGAATAACGCTGTCCCACTCTTCGCCGGTCAACGAAGGAAAGGCATTATCGGCAGTAATGCCGGCATTACAAACCACGCCGTAATAAGCGCCATGGCTTTCAATATCCTGATTGATCTGTTCGCTGCACTCCGCGCGATCAGCAATATCAAATTGTAAAATCCGCGCCGATTGCCCCAATTGCTGGATTTCTGCGCTTACTTCTTCGGCTTGCACGCGCTGGCTACGGCAATGAACCACCAAATCGAAGCCCTGCTTAGCGAGGTACAACGCGATGGCTTTACCAATACCGCGACTGGAGCCGGTGACTAAAATAGTTTTATTCATTAGTTTGTGTGTTGTTTAACGGCGGTTGATAGACATTCAAATTGGCGGTGACGTCCACATCATCGCCCAAAATCCGGCAGTCGAAAACGCTTAAATTATCATCTTGGAAAATTCTTTCGACCTCTATCGTCAATTTTGCGCCAACCCTGAATTTATCGGTATTGCTGCTATAGCGCCGGGTGCCTAGTAGAAAACCCAATCGAATTGGTTGCTTGGCTTGCTTGGCGGCGATGCCCGCATAAGCGGCGATGGTTTGCGCCATGTATTCAATGCCAACCCAGGCGGGAACGCTGTTTTCATCACCGGCCAGCAAGCCATCGCCGCGCACCAGCAGTTCAGCGCTCAAGCGATTGTCGTCATAATCAATAACTCTATCCAGCAATACCATCTCACCGCTATGCGGAATCAATGAGGTAATATCATTCATGCGCGCGTCACTACAATAGATAAATTGCTGCCGCCAAAGGCAAATGAATTGCTTTGGCAGGTGTTGATTTTACGGCCTAACATGTTGCCTTTTGCTGTCAAGTTTAATGGCGTCAATGTCTCATCCGGTTCGTCATCATTAATGTTGGGAATCAACGTTCCGTGCTCATCATTGCTGGTTAATAATAGCCAACAAAAAGCCAATTCCAATGCCGCTGCTGCGCCCAGCGTATGCCCGGTCATGCCTTTGCTGGAACTTGCCGCGACCGATGTACCGAATAAGGCATTAACGGCTTTACTTTCCATCCCATCATTCAACATTGTCGCCGTGCCGTGCAAGTTTATGTAATCAATTTGTGCAGGAGTTTTACCGGCATCATCCAGGGCAATCTGCATGGCTCTGATTACCTGAGTTGCCTCTGGATCAGGTGCAGAAAAATGATGTGCATCGCTAGTTACACCAATGCCTTCTAATATCACCGGCCCGGGTTCAGTGCTTAATACAAATAGACTGACGGCTTCACCCACATTAATCCCGTTACGGTGTTTGCCAAACGGCTTGCACAACCCGGTGCTGATAGATTCCAATGCGGCAAAACCATTGGTGGTTAACCAGCATAAACTGTCGGCGCCGCCGACGATCACCGCATCGCACAATCCTAATCTGATTAAACGCCGGGCTGAAGCAAACGCTTTGCCACTGGAAGAACAAGCTGTCGAGATCGTGTAAGTCGGACCTTTAACGCCTATAGCATCGGCCAAAAAATCAGCGCCTGCTCCCATTTGTTGCTGCTTGTAATGATATTGCTCCGGCAATGCGCCGTGCTCGGTTGAATGCGCCAACGCTAATTCGGTATTGCGTACACCGGAAGTGCTGGTGCCCAGCACAACGCCAATTCGGTCAGCACCAAACTTGGCAATCATATTCGTCACCGTTGGCTGAATCTGGCTTAATGCGGCCTGTAGCAGGCGATTATTTCGGCAATTATAAACGCTGTCTTTTAGCGGGATTTCCGGCAACTCCGCCGCAACCCGTCCAACCCATTGCTGTGATCCAAACTCATCGCAGGGCACCAAACCCGAGCGATCACCAGCTAGTAATCGTGCCAACACTTCCGTTTTACTATTACCGGCCGCACACAACAGGCCTACATCATTAAGGTACAGGGTCATAACTTATCGTTTTAATGTGTAACCGGTAGTGATATTGGAAGTTGATCAGATCAACTTCTTTAGGCCATACAGGATCGGGCGTTAGATAATCGACTTCCACTTGTTTTTGATCTTCGAGATATAAAATACGTTTTTTTTCAGCGACTTCCAATCGCCATTTGGCAGGGAGAATTTTTTGTAACTCGGCAAACGGCCAATAAACCAACTGAAAATCGGTAATGAAGAATTCAGGATTGAGCGATGCCGGCAGTAACGGGCTTTTATCCGCCACGATAGTTTTGCCGTCGTAAGTCAAATTAAACAAACTCAAGCCATCATTGCTGAGCCCGGACATCGCGATATGCTGCGCATCCAATTCCAGAACTGCCAGCAGGGTTTCCTGACGGTCGGCCCATACGGCGGTGAGTTGCTGCACGACGCGCCGGGCTGGTCCTATAGGCTGGGCCATCGGCATTATTACCGGCTTATCGGCAACTTGTTCGGGCGGCATTAGTACACAAGCGGTTAAGCTTAAACATAAGGCGCTGGTTAATAATCTTGGCGACATATTTCAGCGAGAGTATCTAAGCGGGGGCGGGCATTTTTAACATAAGGATTATTTTCATCCCAGGCATAGCCTGCCAGTATTGAACTAATCATGGCTTTAATGTCGGGTTGTTGTTTGGGATGAAAGATAACATCCTGAAAGCGGCCGTCATACCAGGCATCGACAAACACCCGGAAGGCGTTAACACCGCGTTGCAATGGGGCTGCATAGTCTTTTTGCCAGTCCACCGATTCAGCGTTATTAAGCTGTCTGTTTAAAACATCGGCGGCGAGTGTCGCAGATTTCATCGCAATGGTGACCCCGGAGGAAAATACCGGGTCCAAAAATTCTCCGGCATTGCCTAATAAAGCGTAACCGTTGCCAACCAGGCTTTTGACATTGGCAGAATAACCTATGATGGTGTTGATTTGCTCATCGAATACGGCTTTTGCAAGCAAGCTAGTCAGGGTGGCTTCCTGGCTGATGATGTCCTTTAAGGCTTGATTGAAATCATCGCAGCCGTTAAAAAAGGTCGGCTCTGCCACTACGCCGATGCTGCTGCGACCGTTGCTGAATGGAATTAGCCAATACCAGACATCTTTGTGTTCAGGATGCACGGTGATACGGATTTTGTTTCTATCAAACTGCTTGTCGGTAATGCGGTCTTCAATATGCCCGAAAATGGCCTGTCTGACCGGAAAGCCGGACGGCGATTCCAACTCCAAAAGCTTAGGCAAAATGCGTCCGAAACCGCTGGCATCCAGGACAAAATCAGCGCTGATCTTGGTGACTTCGCCTTGAGCATCACGGACGGTGAGCTGTGGTTTGTTAGCCGTAAAATCGGCGGCGATTACCTCAACTTGCCACTGTATATCTACACCCATGCGCGCGGCTTCATCCGCCAACAGCTTGTCAAAGCGGCCGCGCTGTACCTGAAAAGTCGTACCTATGCCGGGGCTAAATTTGTCCTCAAAATTAAATTCGGTTTGCCGTTCCTGATGTACAAAAGAGGCACCGTTTTTAAACTGAAATCCGGCATCGATAACGGCATCCAGCATTCCGGCCTGTTTGATAAATTCCATGCATTGCGGCAAAAGACTTTCACCAATGCTAAAACGGGGAAACAGCTGTCGTTCCAGAATGGTTACGTCAAAGCCCTGATTTTGCAGCAAGGCACCGGCAATACTGCCGGAAGGCCCGGCACCGATAATGATGATTTTGCGTTTATCCGTGTTTGTCATTTATTTGCCCTCTGAAGCCAACCAACGGCGCACATAGTAATGCCGTGACAATACCCGCAGTTAACGTAAAACCAAAGGCATGCACGATTTCTGTTGAGCTAATTGCTAATAACCCAAACGCCAGCAAGGTCGTCAATGCCGACAGTGTCACACCCAGCGATGTGCTGGCGCGCCGGTCGCCAGCCATGAAAAAGAACAGCCCGTAATCGACACCGATACCGAGCACCAACAACAGTGCAAACAGATTGAACAAACTGAACAATTGGTTAAACCAGCCCAGCATCGCCAGCGACACAGCCAGCGACACCACCGGTACAGTCATGACGGTTAAGGCATTGCGCCAACCGAACTTGAAGCCCAAGCCCACCAATGCCAGCGAGAATGCCGCCGCTAATAATCCGCTGGCCCGGATTCGGTAGCGCGCAAACAGTGACGATACCGATTCGACTTGATCCACCCAAACGACACCCGGCAAATCTTGTAACGTGGGTAATACGGCAAGATCGGTAATGCCGGTTAAGACGACCGTGCTTTGGCAGTGCCCGGCAGCGCAGCCCAGCCACAACGATTGTTTACTTTCATCGGCATTAGCCAGCCATTCCGGTAAGGTTAGTGTGTTGGTTTCAGCGGCTTTAAATTGCTGGAGCTGAACAGTCACCGATTGATCATCAAAGCCAAGCTCAGTCATATAGCGCTCCAGTAAACCTGAGTCAACCAGCTTATTTTTTAACAGCTGGTAATTCTGATGTTGCTGATTTTCATCAGGCCAATACTGACTCAAGCCTTCAGCACTTGTCAGCACTTTTTGCTGTTTTAACAATTGCAGACGATCCAGCAGCTGCTGCTCATGTTGGTACCACTCTGCTTGATCTTTTCCGGATACCAGAAAAAACTGGCTGTCGTGCGTTATCGGCAACAAAGAGCGTATTTTATCTGCAGTTTGCAGCAGCTCAGCTGGTGCCGATTGCAGCAAGTGGACATCGTCTTGCGGGCTTAGCCTCCACAGACCGCCTGCGATAAACACCAGCATCAATACACTTAGCCAGCGTCTGTGTTTGGCTATCCACAGCGGCCAGTGCTGTTCCCAATAAGTGGTAAGTTTAAGTATTCCCGGTTGATGATCAAATATGAATCCGGTTAACAACAACGGAAACAGCAGTACCACCGTCAGCCAGGCGACCAACAAACCGACAGCAGAAAACAACGCCACTTCCTGTAACCCGGGAAACGGCGAAAAACCTAAGCCTGCATAACTTAACAGATTGCTTAATAGCCCAAAGGAAAGTCCAGGCAGAATAAACTTCAAGCTTTTGCGAGGATCCCAATCCTTTTCGCCGAAACTGTCACATAAAAAATGCTGGGCGTAATCATCGGCAACGCCGATTAAGCTGGCGCCGAATACCAACGTAAGAATATGAATCTTGCCGAAAAACAATACGCAAATAACTAACGCCGCAAACAGACCCGCACCGATTGCCAACGCCGATAATACTAACGGCCTGATGCTACGAAAGGTAAGCCACAGCAAGACAATAATGCCGATACTGGAACCAAATCCCACCGTGGAAATTTCCTGTTTAGCAGATTCTGCACCATGCGCGGTAAACAGCGGCATACCGGTCACCAGCAACTCACCGCCTGCTGTTTTGATTTGGCTTTCTGCACTATTCACCAGGCCTAACAAGGTTTCCAGCTTATCCAGCTGCAAACGATCATCCTGTAGATCGGTCAAAATCAATGCCCAATACCGATGCTGATCGGACAAAACCACGATGCCTTGTTCCAGGTTTAACTTGATAGGATTTTGCGCGCTGAAATAGCGGCTGAATATCAGCAATGGATCACGTTCGAAATCCGCTGATTGCATCTGGCCGATCGGACTGTTGAGTATTTCCAGATTCTGCTTGATTAGCTCGTCGGGATTTTTAGTCAGGATTTCTCGGGATTGCGCATCCAGCAGTTGATAGCGATACGGAAACAGTTGCTGATATTGCTTGATGTATTGCTGCTGAGAAAACTCCAACACCACCTTGTTAAACAGCCGGCTTTGTTCCAATTGCTGTTTAAGGTTTTGGGCATGACCGATGGCTTCTTGCGACGTTGGCGCACCCGTCAGCCAGATGACTTTTTTGTTGATCAGCGCATTATGCTGCTGAATGGCTTTGGCGACTTCCGGCTGCTGCTCGTTGGCGGGCAACAACGCTAAAAAACTGGTTTCCAGCCAATCTTTCGTCAATGCCTGGAAGCCAAGAAAACCGATGACAATCATCCCCAGCAACCAAAGTCCGGCGGTCAGCTTAGGGATTCCTTCATTAAGTTGTTTCCGATTATGCGCTTTGCCTAAGCCCATAAGGAATTGCCCCAACTTGCGTTGATCAAAAGTTTGGTATTGGCTGAAATATGCATTGAAGTGAAAATAGTCGCACGAATCCGACCTTGTTAATAAGTGCCGAGCACCGTATCACGCATCACTGCTAATTTCGAGAAGCAAAAGGTTTTTTATGACACTCTTTTGAACGAGTTGCCACACGATTTCTTCAGTCAGCGCGCAAATAGAGCCAGCAACCGCAATGCCGCCGACTAAATCATCGAACAAGATAGGATCAGTTTTGAAGATTTTAGCTAATGACTTGGTCGCAAAATCATAAGACCAGATACTGGCATCAGCAAAACCGGTTTTATCCACTTCTGAACCGGTATTGATTTTGTTGCCTATATACAATGCCAGAGAATTGCCCATGATACTGGTGCCGTCATCGTTGTTACCAATTGCGATGGTTAAATGGGTTCAAAAAAATATTTTCCCAGCTGCCCTCAGCGTTGATACCGGAACCGTTAGTTGCGAGATTGAATTTGCCCACGGTGTAACTGCTACCGGCTGTTGCGCCGGTTACAACTGTACCTTGCACACAGCCGTTGGCTCCACCTTCTTCACCAGCCATAAAGATTTTTTCTTGGCTACCATGACCGGTTATCGCATTGTACAAAGCACTATCTACCGGCAAATCTGCTGAACAGAAACGGTTAAAAATTAGCAGTCAGTTTAGATGCTTGAGTTGTGCTCTCCCAACCATAAACACTTTTAATCAGGTTGCTACCACTTACAACTGATAATGACGACTTATCAATAACCCATTTTGATATATAGGCACCTGGGTTTAATACACCGTGTGATGTGCCAAGACCCGCGCCCCACTAATGGTTCATCAACACTAGATGACACTAAATGCCTCGTTCTTGATTTTCTAGGTCATAAACCGGTAGCAGAGGCCTTAATAACTGTAATTTACATGGAACACAGTACTATATACCCGACGGAATTAAGCCAATTCCGCCAACCATTCATCAAATCAATCGGAGATTTTTTTATGCGTAAGATACTTTTGACGTTAGCCCTGTTTCCAGCGTTAGTTTTGGCCAACCCGCCAGCTCCGGGCCAGCCTCCTGTCGGCGATGGGCCGCAACACGGTAAGCATCATCAAGCCGGTCACGAACATGGCGAAAATTTTTTACCAAGATTTTTACACGACATTGAGCTGACCGATAAACAACGCACTGACATTAAAACGCTGATTAAAACGCATCATGAGCAATTGGCAGCGAAGGGCGATGCTAGCAAAGAAATCCATAAAGAAATTCAGCGACTGATTTTTTCCAAGGATTTCAACGAAGATAAGTTACTGCCTTTGTTAGATCAAGCGGCAGAAAGCCATAAGAAGAATATTTTGGAAAACGCTAATCTGGATAATGCTGTTTTTAAGCTGTTAACTCCTGAGCAACAGCAAAAATTGCAAAGCAAAGTAGCAGAGTTAGCGCATTGATTTAGGCTGTGTTGGCTTATGCTCCACTTAGTCAACGGCCCGTATTAAATTCTGTAAGTTAAGCCGTTCTTGGTGAGTTTGTCGAACCACAACGGCTTGATCCACAGCCACCGCACCAACAAGTCCTTGACCCACATCCAAATCAAGCACCCGCCACACTGAAGCAGGTGCAAATTCTGCCGGTACAGTTAAAAATTCCGTCGGCTGTTCCGGATTAACAACACATTGCTTTAACCCTAACGCAATGCCTCGGCCGGTGGCTTTTACAAATGCTTCTTTGCGTGTCCAAAAACGGTAAAACGCGGCGGTTTGCTGATGTTCCGGCAAGCTGTGCCAGTAGCTTGCTTCAACGTCGGCAAAACATTTTTCAACCAATGCGGCTAGATTGGCTCTGGGTTTGGCGATTTCAATATCCACGCCCAACCGGCAACCCCAACCCACGGCGATAACCCAAGCATTTGCGGAATGCGACAAATTGAACGCTAGCTCCGGATAGTCGGCAAGATAGGGTTTGCCATGTTCGGCTTTACTAAACACGATGGCTTTTGCTTGTATAGCTAGTTTTTGCGCCAACACTTGCCGTAAGTGACTGCGAACGCTGACGTAGCGAGTTCGTAACACCGGGTTTTTTAATGTGGCGGCGTGGGCTTGTTCCTCAGCACTGAGGCGTTGCCAGTGCTGGTGGTCTGCTTCGTCGCTAAGTTGGCCGTGCCAGCATTCTATAGTGCTCATGGCTGAAGATGTTTTTGCTGAGTGGTAGGTCCTTCGACAAGGTTCTCCTGAGCAGAGTCGAAGGACTCAGGACGAACGGGTGTTTGTTTGTTCTGTTCTTGCTCTGCTCGTTGCAGTTCATTCTGAGCATCAATATTTTTAGGGTTGATTCGTAAGGCCTGCTGCGCCCTTTGGATTCGGGATGCAATGCTGTCATGTTCGTCGGCTGCCCCTAAAATATCCGTCGCAATAATGTCCGCAAGGTTGAGATCACGTACTTTCGCGGCGGTTTGTAAATCTATGTCGGTCGCGGTATTAGTCATGAAGGCGGCGGTGATCGGCGTTAAGTGCTGCTGAATAAACGGCACTAAGGCGCTGGCGCGTTGATCGGTGTGTTGAAAATCACTGACGCTGTAAGACAGTTGCAGTTTGTCGTCGGTGTAGTGCGTTGCCGGGGCAATGTTTGCCAAGGCGTTGAGTTCCGCGCCGGAAGCCAAAAAACTGCCAAGAAACACCGGAAAGTTATTCAAATTGTAACTATCCCCACCCCAATAATTGAGGTCGAAATCAGCGCCAATGCTGGGTTCTTCGGTAACTTTGCCAAAGCCTTCCGGTGACAGTTGACGGATGTCACCTTTAAAACCAATCAGCAGCAATTCATCGGTGTTGTACCAAAGCTGCGCATTAGGAAATATCGCCAAAAATGTTTTTAATACGCTGGCAAATTCCGCCGGACGCAAGAAACTTAAGGGCACAAACTGGCAAATCATGCCGTCAGCGTTGAGCTTGGCGGCGGCTTGCTGATAGAACTCTTCGGTATAAAACACGCTGACACCGGGGCGATCCAATTGCCCGATTTCCACGGAAATAAAATCATAGTGGCGGCCGGTATGTTTGACGTAATTGCGGCCATCCTCGGCAATCAAATTCACGCGCGGGTCATTCATCCAACGGGAAGGAAAATGCTCACGGGTAAAGTCAAACAGGCGCGGCTCGATGTCGACAATGTCTAGCTGCTCAATGTCATAACGAAGAAAACGGCGGGCCGTGTTGCCTGCGCCTAAGCCAATCACCAGTACATCCTTGGCGTCGGGGTAATGCAGCATCGGTATATGAGCGACCATGACCTGATAATTGCTGGTTTCCACACCTTGCCAAAGGCGGTCGATCAACAGTGTTTTTACCTGGTCGCGCAGCACGACCGCGAGATTGGAGTTGTAACCCTCGGTAATGCTGACCAGTTCATCGTCGGGGTCCAGGTAATCATCAGGAATGCGCACCGGCGACCAGAGCAACATCAATAGCCAAACGCTTAGACCGCCGTAAATAGAAGCTCGAACTTTGAATGCCGGGGTGTTTTTGCTCGATGCAAATATGATTGCTAACCAAGCCGCCGCCAGCGTCCAGGCCGAACTAATAAAAATACCGGCATCCAAGCCGATATGCGGCAGTAACCAAAAACCGGTTAACACTGAACCAACAATGCAACCGGCAATATTGACTGCAGTCATCATGCCGATTTGTTTAGACGCTAATTCGGTTTGCTGAGTGACTATTTTATTTAACAGCGGAAAGCTGGCGCCGGCAATAAATGTCGACGGCAACATCAATAGTATAAAAGGCAGGAATCCCCAGGGTTGAAGGCCTTGCCATACCGACGCAGGCAAGTGTGTTAACAGCAACAGCAGCGTTGCTGACAGCGCTTGTAAAACGCCGAAGCTGATCAGCAATGCCTTAGGGTTTTTGGATCTATCAAAATACGGACCGAGCAACAAACTGCCGGCGGCCGTGCCAATCAACACCACGGCAAGGGTAATGGTGTAGGTGTACACCGAGTTGCGGATAAAATTGCTTAAAAAACGCGCCCAGATCAATTCATTAGCCAACGCGGCCGCCCCGATCATAAAAAACAGCCATCCGGCAAGTAACAAAAGCCGCCGGTTATAAGAGGATTCAAGCGGTTGCGAGGGTGTGATTGGCGCTGATGGTTCTACCTTGTTGCTTAACCGCCAGAATCCTAAGCCGGTCAACACATTCAAACCGGCCGCGACTTGCAATGATGCGGCAAGGCCAAACATTGGTAACAATAAAAATCCGCTCAGCGTACAGCCAACTGCCGCGCCCACGGTATTAACGCCATAAATAAAGCTAAGTTTTGCCGAAAGCTGCGCCGGATCACGAATAATCTGCCTGCAAAATAACGGCAAAGTACCGCCCATTAACAGCGCAGGAGGTAATAAAAGTAAGCCCACCAAGCTGGCGCGGATTGACAATAACAATGCGGAGTGCGTATCGAAGTGTCGATAGCTTATGCCGTACAGATTATCGGCCCAGGCAAACAATGCCGGAGTACATAAGCCATTGACGGCCAATAACAACTCAATCCCGGCACACCAAAGCAACGGCTGTTTGGCGATACTGCCAATGCGGCCGAATAACCAACTGCCCAAACCCAGGCCGAGAAAAAATACCGCCAATACCGTCGACATGGCCAAAGTGCTGGAGCCAAATACAAACGAAGCTTGCCGAATCCAGACAATTTCGTAAATCAAACTGGACAGGCCGGATAGAAAAATGAGGGGGTAAAGCAAGTGAAAATTCCTAGAGTCGCGGCGATAAAACTGAATTGTACGCACCGCGCACCTTTTGGACTTAATTTAGCTGAAGTGATTTAAAAAAAATCGGTACTTAAAGAGTGAAACACCCCGCGCAGCAATGCGGCGGCGGGGTGTGGTGTTGCCGTTTATTTCACGTTAGCGCAGTCAACATAGGTAGGATGCGTTGTGCTGATAGTGACAATACGGTTTTCTTGATTAGGCGTTTTGTCGGGGCCTGGGCCTTCGCCAATAGACTGAATACTAAGTTGATCGGCATTAGCACCGTGTGAGATCAACAAATCTCTTACCGATGCTGCTCGTCGATTTGATAACTCCTGGTTGCTGGCCGAACTGCCAACAGTATCGGCCGAGGCAATTACATCTGCCTTAGAATCTGGGTGTGTATGTAGAAAATTACCTATATGAGCAATGCCGACGTCGTTAGTTTTAAACGGAGTTGATTTGCCGGTTTTAAAATACGCAGCAACATGGTGGACGGCTTCTTGTTGATGATGATTCGGACCGTGAACTTCAGTTAACCACTGGCATAACTCTTTTTCGGATTCCAGACGATGATGAGCGGCGTCTTTAGCGGCATCCAGCCCTTTTTGCTGCTCGTCGATATTCCAGTATTGATCTTTTTCCCAGTGTTTTAATACCCGATTAGCGACTTTCTGCCTATCTTCAGCAATCTCTTCGTGACGAATTGACTGCCCATAGTGACCGGCATAAGAAGCGTCAATTTCCGCCTTGAGCGCGGAAGTGTCTTTTTTCGGTGTGGAGCAAGCAGTCAGCGATAGCGCTAAAACAGCAAGCGGTAGATAGATATGTTGCTTTTTCATGATGTTATCCTCGTAATCAAATGGTCTGGGCGGGTTTACTTGCCATGATCCAGCGGGCCGTAATGCGTCCAGTAGCCGGGATAATGCAGACCAAAATAACGGGTGTCTTCGCTAAAGCGCTCCCACACATAAGGCGGACTGATATAGTCATCAGTCGGGATGGGTGAAGTAAGCAGCTCGGCGCCGCCTATCAACGTGCGGCTAACCGCATGGCCCACGCCTCGCAATGTGCCCCACGTCAGGCCGACAAAAACATTGTGCTCGTGACTGATGTTGACAATGTTTTTAGGAATTTCAATAAAACCGGTGCCAATATTGAAAAAGCCTTGATTAATTTTTGAGGAAAAACCTTGTAAGTAGGTTTTTTCTTCCGCATTAACCGAAAAACTCGCCAAAATTGCCCCGGACAAAACGCAGGCGGTAATTAATTTATTCTTATTCATTGTATTACTCCTTGTGTTGCATTTTGATCCTCGCCATCAATTTAACAATAACGGCAAGGGGTGAAAAACACTTGCAAGCCGACACTAAACCAGTGTCAGCGGAAAGTCAAACGGCTTATTTGGGTGTTGCTCAAGGTGCAGCTTATAAGGAAAGGTTTTGAGCAAGAAGATTAAATAAAAAGCGGATATTTGCTAATGATATTAAATCAAATAAGTAAGTGATGGCGGCGGTAAATACATTAAAATCAAACACTTAAATTTATTATTTTTGGTTAACAGGCGTTTTTTTAATGCTCTAAGGGAATTAAGGACGCCGTTTATAGGCAGAATAACACTGGGAATATCAAGCCACTTATTCTGTTTATGTCTGTGCTTATCGAAGTTCTGGTTTTTTCAAGTCTCACTACTGATTGATATCTTCTTGCTTAAGTATAATGCCCCCAACATCCAAATAATCGTTCACCAAACATGCCCAAATCCCCAACTTTTCAGCGCGCTGCAGCGGCACCGGAGTTACCAGCTAGTACGGTTAAATTCATACTTTATTGTATGAGCCATTTTCGTTGGCTGATGTTGCTGATGGTATTTTTGGAAACCGGACAGGCGGCTGCGAATATTTTGGTGCCGTATGCGGTAAAGGCAATTATGGACGGTGTGGCGCAGTTGGCTGGCGGGCCGGTGTTGGAGACTTTGCGCGGGCCGTTGCTGTTTCTGGCAGGTTTAGCGCTAGCGGAAATTATTTTCAGCCGAGCCAGCGGTGCTGTGTTGATTACCATGGGGCCGCGCTTGCGGCAGCGCACCACGCAGAATCTCTTTGCTTATTTGCAATATCACTCTGTGCGTTATTTCGGCAACCATTTTGCCGGTGGACTGGCGCACCGTATCAGTGAAACGGCGATGAGCGTCAATCATACTGTGTGGTCGGTGATCGCAGATTTCTGGCCGATTATGGTGACATTTGCAGTGTCGATTACTTTGTTGCTCGGCGTCCATCAGGGCTTGGGCTTGTTCGTTGCGGGTTGGGTATTTGTTTACGTTCTTAGCTCTTACTTTATGGCTACCCGCTGTCAGCCCTATGCGCAAAATTACGCGGCCACGCGTAGTCTGGTGAACGGCAAGATTGTCGATGCCGTGACCAACATCCTCAACGCCAAGTTGTTTGCCCGCCTAGGCTTCGAGCGGCAATATCTCAATGGCTTTCTGGAAACCGAAGTACAGGCAGGGCGGCGTACCTTTTGGTATATGGAGCGGGTGCGCTGGTTTCAATTTATTGCCGCCGCATCGCTTAAGTTGGGCACGGTCTATTACGCGTTGACGCTGTGGGACGGCGGCCTGATTACGGTCGGCGATTTTACGATGAGCGTGGGCTTGGCCTTGCTGATTATCAACGATGCCCGCAACCTGACCCGGCGCTTTCTGGAGTTTTTCGAATATGTCGGCAATGTGGCCAACGGTGTCGATACCATCATCCGCCCGCACGAAATTGTCGATGCACCGGATGCCCAGCCTCTACAGATCACTCAAGGCCGGATCGAATTTCGTCATGTGCAGTTTGGTTATGATACGGCGCAGCCGGTGTTCGATGGCCTGAGTGTAGTAATCGAGCCGGGGCAACGAGTTGGTCTGGTAGGCTTTTCCGGCTCCGGTAAATCGACGTTCGTGAATTTGATGCTGCGCAATTTCGAACCGCAGGGTGGGCAAATTTTGCTTGATGGGTCGGACATCATGGGCGTTACCCAGGATTCTTTGCATGAGCAAATCAGCCTGATCCCGCAAGATCCCAGCCTGTTTCATCGTAGCCTTAAGGATAATATCGGCTACGGAAAGCTGGATTCCAGCGATACTGAAATCGCTGCCGCCGCGAAAATGGCGCATGCCGATGAGTTTATTCGCGATATAACCGAGGGCTACGATTCCCTGGTCGGAGAACGCGGCGTCAAGCTGTCCGGCGGGCAGCGTCAACGTATAGCGATTGCCAGGGTCATGTTAAAAGACGCGCCGATTTTGATTCTCGATGAAGCCACTTCCAGCCTGGATTCGGTCACTGAAAAAACCATTCAGGAGAATCTTGATCGCGCGATGGGCCGTAAAACCGTCATTGCGGTGGCGCATAGGCTATCAACTATTGCCCATCTTGATCGTATTTTGGTGTTTGAAAATGGCTGCATCGTTGAAGATGGCAGCCATGATGAATTGTTAGCGTTACAGGGTTTTTACCATCGATTATGGTCGATGCAGGCTGGGGGATTTTTGCCGGAGTAACATTTGAAGCAGGCTAACTGGTTAACTTTCATCAAGGGATTTTTCTATCAATTGCCGTAAACCGGCTGGCATTGTAAGTGTGGTGCGATCCCAGCCTTCCAAATCCAAAATTTCATTTAAACAATCCTCCAGGGTTTGATGCGCTTTAATGCTGGCTTCGGCAATGCGTTGATGAACCACTTGCTGCACATCGTCTTCGGAGGGTTTATCTAAACAGGCATATTGATATTTGAATAGTTTACGTAAATTGATCATTTGGACACTGACCTGAGCCGGGCAGGCACAGGTATACATCATGGATTGTTCGTTGATGGATTGCAGTTGGGTTAAGCTAAATTTTGATTCAATTTCCATGACGGCGCTAAGTTATAGAGTTTATGAAAACGTAGATAAGTTGCCTTAAGACAACGCCCCTTTGTTACCTTCTAAAGCTTAGTTCAACTTATTCCAGCCTGTAACTATAAACGGCAGGTAAGTTTTGCAACATCCCGTTTGAGCTGAGACTTTTAACAGGCTCAACTCATACGGCGATCTTAGGTGTCTATTGCCCAACCACCGCGCGACCTTCACCGCGCTTATCACTGGCAGCGCTTAATGCATGGGTAGTTTTGTGCCATTGCACGGCCTGCATGTCGCCATATCTATAGCGAGCTGGCTTTAATTGATAGCCCATTGCCTTGAGTTTGGCGGCTTCCGCGGGCGCGATGGCGTCTTGCTCATATTCCAGTACATCGGGTAAAAACTGGTGGTGATAGCGTGGGCTATTAACCCAGGCGTCCGGTCCTTTACCTTCGGCAAAGTCCAGGGTCGCCAGCAATACCATAGAAATGATACGACTGCCGCCGGGCGTGCCTAATACTGCCACGCGCTGGCCATCCTCAAGAAAGGTTGGGGTCATGTTGGATAGCATGCGTTTGCCTGGGGCGATGGTATTAGCAACGCCGCCCACCAAGCCGTAACCATTGGCAGTCCCCGGCAGGCTGGCAAAATCGTCCATTTGATCGTTGAGTAGAACACCGGTATCGCCAGCCACCAAGCCCGCGCCAAAAGGGAAATTAACGCTGAGCGTGGCGGCGACACGGTTGCCTTGCTCATCAATAATTGAAAAATGGGTGGTGTGAGTGCCTTGGGATGGTGGCAGTATGTCGCCGGACAGCTCTGCACTGGGCAGGGCTTTATCTAAACGAATGCTGCTACGGAGTCCAGCGGCGTATTCAGCGCTTAACAAACGCGGGGTGGGCAGTTCAACAAACGCCGGGTCACCCAAATATAAAATACGGTCGTGATAAGCGCGTTGCAAAGCAGCTGCGACTAAGTGCTTGCGGGTGGCGGCATCAAATGTTTTTAAATCATATCCAGAAAGAATGTTTAAAGCTTCGATCAAGGTAATGCCGCCAGAAGAAGACGGTGCGGCGCTGGTGATTTTTATGCCGTGGTAGTCGCCTTTTACCGGCTCGCGCTCGATGACTTGATAGCTGTCAAGATCTTGCTGAGTCCAGATACCGCCTGCTTTGTTGACCGAAGCGACTAAGTTTTCTGCAACATCACCGCTATAAAAACCCTCCCGCCCGGATGCGGCGATTTGCTTTAGCGTAATAGCTAACGCGGGTTGTTTTAAGATCGAATATGGCGAGGGGATGTCGCCGTTAGTTAAGAAAATGCTCGCTGTTTGCGGGTCTTTTTTCAGGACGTCAGCCCTGAATTTAAGCAGCTTGTGGTGTATTTCGCCGATAGCAAAACCGTTTTGTGCCAAGCGAATTGCAGGAAGCAAGGCATCAGCCAGCGGCAAGCGCCCGTATTTTTCCGATAAATGCACCAAGCCCGCAGGCAAACCGGGAATCGCAGCGGCTAATGCGCCATCCAGCGGTTGTTTGGGGTCAAGCTTGCCGGTTTTATCTACAAACATGTCTTTATGTGCAGCCAGCGGTGCCCGCTCACGCGCATCGATCATGGTTTCAAAGCCATCGCTGGCGCGGTGTAACAATAAATAACCGCCACCGCCCAGGGTCGCTCCCGACGGTTCGACAACTGCCAAGGCCGCACTTACCGCCACTGCCGCGTCAAATACATTACCGCCCTTAGCCAAAATTTCAAATCCGGCGGCGGTGGCTAAAGGATTGGCGCTGGCAATGGCAGCTTTACCATCAGCAATGGCCTGCGATTGCCAGACAATCAGCAGCGCAACTAACGTTGTTCTCAACATGGTTCCCTCTTTGTAAGCACTGAAAAATTGGATTTATTAAACCATAGCAAAGCCGTTTGCAGAGAGTTGCATGAGCAAGACGGGTATTGGTAAAAATTGGTATTGCATGCGAACTAATTGATGTGGTATACCTGATATGCCTCGAAAATTTAGATATACCATCGAGGTTTCAACTTAAATATAAAACTATAAATCAAGGATATGCCGTTATGAAAACTCAATATACTGCCGTTTTATTAGGTGCATTGGCACTGGGTCTAAGCGCTGGCGCCAGCGCTTCTGAGCATCACACCGCCTTGGCATTAGAGCATGCCGCGTCTGCCGCTGCACATGGTCAAGATGGTCACGCCGACCAAGCCCTTAAACATGCTGAAGAAGCATTGAAACACGCGGAAGCCGCTGAAAAAGACCATGCTGACGCGCATGTTCATACCACTACTGCGGTTAAACATTTAAAAGAAGCCGTTGAGCATGCCAAAAAAGGCCATGCTGATGTATCAGCCAATCACGCTCAAGAAGCTAGCGCGCATTTGCGTCAATCTATCGAACAATAAGTTAAACAAGACAACATCAAAACGGGTGTAATGGTTTCATTGCACCCGTTTTTGTTTATACGCCTGCTAAAAAAATCCTCCGCGTTAGACAGCACTTGAAGTTAGCCAGCATATTTGGCCTAATCCACTGCAATTTAACCGCACACACTTAATCCATGTCAGAAAAAACATACATGCTGGGTTTTATCGGTATCGGCCTGATGGGCAAACCGCTGACCTTACGACTGCTTGCCGCTGGTTTTGCCGTTAACGTATGGAACCGCAGCCCGGACAAATTGACCGAAGTCGTTGCAGCGGGCGCGCAAGCCTGCAATGCCATTGCCGAGTTGGTGCAGCGCTCCGATGTTATTTTGCTCTGTTTGGCTGACACCAACGTTGTTGAAGCTATCGTGCGTGAGCATATTTTGCCGCATGGTTCAGCAGGCAAATTGGTGATCGATCTATCCAGCATACATCCGGATAACACCCGGCAATTGGCGCATTTACTGCAAAAACACTGCACGATGGCTTGGGTCGATGCGCCGGTGTCAGGCGGCGTTGCGGGGGCGGAACAAGGCACACTGGCGATTATGGCCGGTGGCAGTGCTGACAATATTGCTGTCGCCCGGCAGGTGCTGGCGCCGTTGTATAAGCAATTAACGCACATGGGCGAGGTCGGCAGCGGCCAGGTTACCAAGATATGTAATCAAATGATTGTCGGCTGCAATATGCTGGTGATTGCCGAAATGATGGCGCTGGCGAAACAGGCGGGTGTTGATGCTGCGCAAATACCTATCGCGCTGGCTGGAGGTTTTGCCGATTCCAAGCCGCTGCAAATCGCCGGGCCGGAAATGGCGACGAATACTTTTGAGCCGGTGAAATGGCGTGTGAAAACGTTGCTGAAAGATTTAAACATGGCGGTCGCGTTGTCGGGTCAACAGGGCAGCGCTACGCCAATGTCCGGGTTGGCCGCACAGCTAATGCAGCTGCATGGCAGTCATGGCTACCTGGAACAAGACCCGGCAACGCTGATTAAATTGTTTGGTGACGTTGATGCTTAAATTTTCGGCAAACCTCAGCATGTTGTTTACCGAAGTGCCGCTGATCGATCGTTTCCAAGCCGCCAAAGATCAGGGTTTTACAGCCGTCGAAATACAATTTCCTTACTCATTAAGCGCAACGGCGATTAAGCAGGCATTGGATGAGACCGGTCTAAAACTGGTGTTATTCAATGTCGATGCCGATGATTTGTTACAAGGCGGCGAAGGTTTGGCGTGTGTGCCGGACAAGCGGGAGCAATTTAAACAGGCCGTTGCGCAAGCTGTCGATTATGCGGAACTGCTACAACCCGAAGTCATCAACGTGTTGCCGGGGCGCTGTTTGCAGCAAGATCGCTTAAATGAATACCTGGATACATTCCAAGAAAACTTAAGCTTTGCGGCTCAAGCTTTTGCGCCCTTGGCTGTCAAAACCGTATTCGAAGCGATTAACAGCCGCGACATGCCGGGGTTTATCATCAATACCGGGCCACAGATGTTGGATGTGCTAAATCAGCAAAATAATCCCAATCTATTGATGCAATACGATATTTATCACGCCCAAATGATGGGCGGAAATCCGGCAGAGTTTATTCTGCAAAATGCCGACAAAATCGGTCATATACAGTTTGCGGATTGTCCCGGCCGTGGGCAGCCCGGCACTGGGCAGATTGATTTTGTCGAGGTTTTTTCAGCCATTGAAAAAGCACCTTATGCCGGTTGGGTCGGCGCGGAGTACAAGCCGGTAGGATCGACTGTTAATAGCTTGTCGTGGCTGCAAAGTCTTGCGGCGCCAATCAAATAGAGCCAATGACTAAAATACTGTATTACTCAATCGACCTGGAAATTCCCTTTCACGATGTCGACATGATGGAAATCGTCTGGCATGGGCATTACGCGAAGTATTTTGAAATCGCTCGCTGTGCATTATTGGACACTATCGATTACAACTATCCGCAAATGCGCGATTCCGGTTACGCGTGGCCGGTGATTGATCTTAGAATTCGCTATGCAAAACCGGCGACATTTAGACAGATCATTACCGTCAGGGCGGAAATAGTTGAATGGGAAAATCGCTTGAAAATAAATTACCTGATTACCGATAAACAGTCAGGCGCAAGAATAACTAAAGGCTACAGCATTCAAGTGGGGGTAGACATGGCAACACAACAAATGTGTTTTGCATCGCCTGCGGTGTTGATGGAAAAGCTGGGAATTTTGTAGCGTCCGGTACTATGTCAATTAATCAATCTGTCTTGTTTGTTTTAGGAGAGTCCAATGAGTTTATTACACAAACTGACATATTTAAGTGAACAGGATTACTTAAGCTATGAGTTAACAGCCGATGTGCGTCATGAATATGTCGATGGCCAACTCTATGCAATGGCGGGGGCTGGTGAGCGCCATAATCGCATTACTTTAAATATTGCCTTTCAATTGCGTGCCGCTGCGCGTGGCGGGCATTGCGGGGCGTTTGTCAACGACATGAAACTAAGGTTGGCGCAGGGTAAGGCGTATTACTATCCGGATGTGATGTTGGTATGCAATCGTCAGGATATTGCCGATGCTTACAAAGAACAGCCCTGCTTTATTGCTGAGGTTTTATCGCCCAACACGATGGCGATTGATCGGCGCGAAAAGTTGCTGGCGTATCAAAAAATACCTGGCTTGCAGTATTACCTGTTGGTCAGTGCCGATTCTCTAAAAGTTGAGTATTTTTTACGCGATGCCGACGGTGAATGGCAAACAGCATTCCTTGACGCTGAAGAAACGTTAATTGTCACGTGTGATAATTATCAGGCTGGATTGAGATTAGGCGATATTTATGAGGACGTGGCGTTTGAGAATTAATTTGAATGTCGGCAACATCAGGTGGATAGCAATAAAAACACTGATGTTGGTTTTATTGGTTGTTAACCAAAGTTCTGCCGACGAAATTGCATTAACGGAAATCTCAGCCAGATTAATAAAAACACCCATCACCCAAGGCGATTTTCACCAACAAAAACACTTGAAGGTGTTGCGCAAACCGTTAATTTCCACAGGCTCGTTTACTTATCATCAAAGCAAAGGCGTAATCTGGAAAACACTGACGCCGGTGCCTTCAATATTGTTGGTTAATGAGTCGAAATTGTTGACCGGCCAAGGTGAACAAGCCGTTCCCGCTGCGTTTGGAAAGGTCTTTAAAGCCATGCTGGGCGGCGATTTAGCGGAGCTTACGAACGGCTTTAGCATCACCGGCACCAATCAAAAAACTGCCTGGCAGTTAGAATTAATTCCCAAAGATGAGATGCTGAAAAAAATTATCAGCACGATTGTCTTGTCAGGTGACACCGAGGTGCGCAGCTTGGAAATACGCGAAGCGGGCGGCAACTTCACTCAAATTAATTTCGAGCATATTACTCATCCAAGCGACATATCACCTGAGCAAGAAGCCGATTTTAAGCGTTTGTAACATAACTGTTGGATGCTGATTTGGCAGGGTTGGTTATAATCTGCCCAGTTGAAATCCTCGAAAACCCCTGCACTTCGATAAGCTTATTGCGAAAGGCACCTTGTAAATAAAAGTATTCCGTTCGTGGTGAGCCTGTCGAACGCTCTCCTGAGCGCAGTCGAAGGGCATAAACGGAATAGGTTTTTCGAGATTCCAAATATTTTGTTCGAGCCTCCACCCCATGCGGATAAAGTTTGCGAAAGCTAAATTTGCGGGGCTCTGGCGGCATTTATATGTCCGGGAGGATGCATGTTAAAAGTGGTGTTGCGCTGGTTATTGACCCTTATTTACAAAGTTGAAGTTAAAGGTCTGGATAATTATAAAAAAGCTGGCGAGCGGGTGTTGATTATTGCCAATCACACGTCATTTCTGGACCCATTGTTGTTGGGGGTGTTTTTGCCCGACGAAATCACCTTTGCGATAAATACCCATATCGCCCAGCGCTGGTGGCTTAAGCCGTTTTTGCGCTTGTCGCAGGTGTTTCCGATGGATCCCACGCACCCGATTTCATTAAAAAATCTGATTCATCACATGCAGGGTAATACCCGCACAGTGATTTTTCCTGAGGGCCGGATTACCGTCACCGGGTCGATGATGAAAATCTACGATGGCCCCGGCATGGTCGCTGATAAATCCGGCGCGACGATTTTGCCGATTCGTATAGACGGTGCCGAATACACGCATTTCTCCAGGCTGCGCAACATCGTTCGCGTACGTTTTTTTCCGAAAATCACCATGCAGATTTTGCCGCCTACGCATATTGCGGCACGTAAAGAATTGACCGGCAAAAACCGACGTAAATATAGCGGTCATGTGTTGGCCGACATCATGACCGAGATGATGTTTGCGACCAGCCATTATCAGCAAACTATTTTTTCCGGATTACTGGCAGCGCGCAAAATTCATGGGGGTAAACACACAGTTGCCGAAGATCTTGAGCGACTGCCATTATCTTACGACACGTTGATTACGCGTACTTTTGCGATCGGCAATGCGTTGGCAAACATGACCGACAGCGGCGAGTATGTCGGGGTGTTTTTACCCAACTCCACCAAAACACTGTATGTGATATTGGGCTTGCAGTTGCATGGCAGGGTGCCTGCGATGTTGAATTATTCAACTGGTTCAGCGGGGATGTTGTCGGCCTGTGCGACAGCCAAAGTGCAAACGGTGCTGACTTCACGTCGGTTTATTGAATTGGGCAAGCTCGGCGCCGAAGCCGAACAGTTGGCTCAGCAGGTAAAGCTGGTTTATTTGGAAGATTTGGCCGGTCAAATTAGCGGCTTGGATAAATTTAAAGCGTTGTTGCAAAGCAAAACCTGCTGGTGGTATCAACATGAACAGGTCGATGCAGATAGTCCTGCGGTAGTTTTGTTCACCTCAGGTTCGGAAGGCACTCCCAAAGGGGTCGTGCTGTCTCATGCCAATATTTTGGCCAATCACCGGCAAGTTGCAGCGCGCATCGCCTTTAACCCACAGGATGTGGTGCTCAACTTTTTACCGATGTTTCATTCTTTTGGCTTTACCGTCGGCACCTTACTGCCAGTGCTGAACGGTATGACCACGTTCTTTTATCCAACGCCTTTGCATTTTGCGGTGATCCCGGAAATCGCTTATGAAATCAATGCCACCATCATGTTCGGCACCAATACTTTTTTTGCCGCCTACGGCAAGAAGGCGCATCCATACGACTTTTATTCGCTGCGTTATGTAGTGGCCGGTGCGGAAAAATTGCAGGAAACGACCCGGCAGTTGTGGGCGGAAAAATTCGGCATCCGCATTCTTGAAGGTTACGGTGCTACCGAAACTGCGCCGGTGGCCGCCGTGAATACCCCGATGGACTATAAAGCCGGCACCGTTGGCCGCTTAATGCCGGCGATGACTTACCAGCTGCAACCCGTACCTGGCATTGAAGATGCCGGGCAATTACACGTGCAGGGTCCCAACATTATGTCGGGCTACTTATTGGCCAACAATCCAGGCCAATTAGTGCCGACTGAGTCGGTATTCGGTAAAGGCTGGTACGACACCGGCGATATTGTTCACGTGGATGATGACGGCTTTATCAGCATACGCGGTCGCAGTAAGCGTTTTGCCAAAGTCGGCGGGGAGATGGTGTCACTGACGCTGGTTGAACAATTGGCGACCAATGCCTGGCCCGATGCGCATCATGCGGCGATCAGTGTGCCGGATGAAAAAAAGGGCGAGCAAATCATTCTGCTCACCACGCAAAAACAAGCGACTGTGGCTGAGCTTGCTGCCAAATCCGGCGGTGTGACGCAAATCAGTCTGCCGCGCAAAATTGTGTTGGTTGATGCCATTCCGGTAATGGCGACCGGCAAAACCAATTACTCAGCGGTGACGGCGCTGATTACCGGTAAGGCGTAATTTATTATGGAGTCCTTTGAAAATTATCCGATCATGCTTCGACAGGCTCAGCACGAACGGATAACTGACCGATTTAATAATTTCACCGTTCACATTTATGCCCTGTGGGTACTGAGCTGTGAGTTTGTCGAACAGTCGAAGTGCAATTTTTAGAGATTTTCTAATGACAAAACATATCTATCCACTGCTGATCGCCCAGTTTTTATCCGCGTTTGCCGATAATGCCATCTTGTTTACGGTGATTGCGCTGGTGATGCAATCCACCCAGTTGGCCAGCTGGTATGTCCCGGCATTACAAAGTTCGTTCTTATTGGCGTTTGTATTGTTGGCGCCTTGGGTAGGCGGTTTTGCCGATCATCATGCTAAATCTAAGGTGTTAATTATTGCCAATTTGATTAAGGCGAGCGGCGCGGGATTGTTACTGCTGCATGTCGAACCTTTGTTGGCTTACGGCGTAGTCGGGATGGGGGCGGCGATTTACAGCCCTGCCAAATACGGCATTTTGCCGGAACTGGTAGGGCATGACAGTTTGGTTAAAGCAAATAGCTGGATTGAAGGCTCGACCATTTTGGCGATTTTGCTAGGCATGGTGATAGGGGCCAGAGTGGCGGATTATTCGATAACGGCGGCTCTTGCTCTGACTATTGGCCTGTTTGTGGTGTCTGCAATAGTGACCTTGCGCTTGCCGGTAAAAATCAAACAAAGGCTGACAGACGACACCGGCTTAAAAGTCGTGCAATTTGCCCGGCAAATCGGTCAATTTTTTGATACGCCGCGATCACGTTTTGCAATTCTGGGCGGGTCGTTATTTTGGGCTGCAGCCGCAACATTACGGGTGATTTTGGTTGCCTGGGCACCATTGGTGCTGGCGTTAAAAAATGCCACAGACATTGCGCAACTGACGCTGTTTTTGGCGGTCGGCATTATTGTCGGTTCAGTACTGGTGCCGCGTATGATTCCGCTAGAGCATTTGCGTCGCGCCAGGGTTCCGGCCTATTTAATGGCGGTATGTATATGTATATTGAGCTTGATGGACGGCTTGTGGCCCGCTCGGTTTACGCTGTTTTTTATTGGCATGATGGGCGGTATGTTTATCGTGCCGGTCAACGCTGCATTACAGGAATTAGGGCAACAGAGCATTGGTAGTGGCAGCGCGGTAGCGTTACAGGGATTTTTTCAAAATCTTGCCATGCTGTTGGCGGTGGGCGGTTATACCTATGCGGCAGCGCAGCAGGTGGGGCCAATTATGGCTATGACAGTGCTCGGTGCCTTGGTATTTACGGCCACTTTTTTGGTGGCGTTAAAGTTGCCGGATCGGCAAACGTCCTAACGCTCTATTGAGCAGGTAACTCAGCAAGCCAGCCGCGGATAAAATTTCTTACTAATAATATTCCGCTATCGTTGAGATGGTCTGGCGTTGCGGCAATAGGCTTACCAATCAAAAACAGCGTGCCTATGCCATGAATACCGGCCCATAAGCTTCGTGCCGCTAAGGTGATTTCCGGTTCTGGGCGTTGTGGTGCCAGTTGGTGCAGCGGGATGGCAAATTGCCGGGTTATCACATCAATTCTTTGCTGAAGCCAGTCAATATCGTTTGGTGTGACATCTTCAGGGGCACGATTGTCAAACACAATTCGCCAACGGTTAATGTTGCGGCTGGCGTAATTCAAATACGCTTTGGCTAGTTCTTCAAGGCATTGTTCATTATTTTCAGCTTCCTGCTCTCTGACCAGGGTTAAGCGTTCAGCGACATTGTCTAAAGTGCTGGCATTAAAATGCATAATCAAATGCGCCATGCTGGGAAATACCATATAAATACTGCCCACGGTATAGCCGATGTCTCCGGCAATCTGACGAGCAGTTAACTTGGCAACACCATCGCGAGTTATTATTTCTTCAGCTGAATCCAGAATCATGTCTTTGATTTCTGTCAGGCTGTGTTTTCGTCGTCGTGCCATAAAAATACAAGTTGCTTGGCGGTTTTGTTAACCGCTCTTTGAATGAATATCTCAGTAGTCTAGTGAGCCAATGCTGCGCGGATGCAACGTAAGATGCCGTAACTATAACGGCCTTCAAAGTGGTCGAACACTGGTTTAACTGCGGCGTTGTGCGCTTCTGACAAGTCGAGGATGGCTTGTTTGATCTCGGTGATTTCTTGTTCGGGCAATTCTACTACATCTTGTAGCGCGAGTTGTCCTTGTTCTACCGACTGAGCCAAGTGGCCGAAGATGGTGGTTTCCTGTAATCCGCGTTGTTGAGCAATTTTCTCCACGTTGTAGCCAAGTCTAAATAAGGCGATTGTCTCCTCTGTGGTATCCGACAAGCCAATCGGGCCGCTGGATGTAGGCTCGGTAAATTCGTGAATAACGGCAAGAAAGTCATCGGCATAAAGCTCCAGCTTGCGCTCGCCAATACCTGATAGCATCGCCATTTGTTGGCGGTTGGTGGGTTTGGCTTCCAGCATGGCCATCAAGGTGGCGTCATGAAAAATCACATACGGCGGCACGTCCTGGGCATCGGCAATGGCTTTGCGTTTGGCGCGTAAGGCATTCCAAAGTAATGAGCTCTGATTGTTGGAAAACGCCCGGCCTGCGGTTTTGCTGCCTTTGACTTTCTCCGGTTGTAAATCTTTACGCAGCATTAGTGTTTGCTCGCCGCGCAAAATCGGTCTACACGCTTCCGTCAGGCGCAGCGAGCCGAAGTTGTCAAAATCAACGGCAACCAAGCTTCGGGCAACCAACTGCCTGAATACCGAATACCATTGTTTTTCATCCAGTTGTTTGCCTATCCCAAAGGTGGAGAGTTTGTTGTGGGCAGAACTGACGATACGCTCGGTGCTTTTGCCGAGTAAAACGTCAACCAGATAGGCAACGCCGTAACGCTGCTGGGTACGATGGATGCACGATAAAGCCTGTTGAGCGGCGAGTGTGCCATCCCAGGTGTCGACCGGCTTTAAGCAGGTATCGCAATTGCCGCAGGGCTGTTCAAGCGTGTCACCAAAATAATTTAATAAGCCCTGGCGACGACAATGCACTTGTTCGCATAACGCCAACATGGCTTCCAATTTATGATATTCGATGCGTTTATGGGCCTCGTCGGCATTCGAACTTGCCAACATTTGCCGGAGCGTAATCACATCTTGCAAGCCATAAGCCATCCAGGCATTAGCCGCTAAACCATCGCGCCCGGCTCGGCCGGTTTCCTGGTAATACGCTTCAACGCTTTTCGGTAAATCCAAATGCGCGACAAAACGCACGTTGGGTTTGTCGATGCCCATGCCAAAAGCGATGGTGGCGACCATCACCAGCCCTTCTTCCATTAAGAACCGGTGCTGATGCCGTTGCCGTAGATCGTTAGACATACCGGCGTGATACGGCAGCGAGTTAACACCTTTGCTGGTCAGCCATTCGGCAGTGGCATCGACTTTTTTGCGCGACAGGCAATAAACGATACCGGCATCCCCTGCATGCTCGGCACGAATAAAGTCCAGCAATTGTTGCTTGGCATTTTGTTTTTGGACAATGCGATAGCGAATATTCGGTCGATCGAAGCCGCTTTGGAAATGTCGGGCTTGCTCCAGTCCTAAGCGCAGTTTGATTTCTTGTTGAGTTTTGTCGTCAGCGGTAGCGGTCAGCGCGATGCGCGGCACTTCAGGAAAACGCTCATGCAGCATCGACAGTTGCAGGTAATCGGCGCGAAAATCATGTCCCCATTGCGACACACAATGCGCCTCATCGATGGCAAACAGCGCAATTTGCAGGCGTTTAAACAATGCCACGGTGCGTTCTGAGGCCAGGCGTTCCGGTGCGATGTACAGCAAATCCAGCTCGCCATTAAGTAATTGCTGTTCGATCTGGCGGGCTTGTTCAAGCGACAGCGCAGAATTGAGAAATGCAGCTTTCACACCCAGTTGCAATAACGCACTGACTTGATCTTGCATTAACGCAATCAATGGCGACACGACGATGCCAACACCGGGTCTTAGCAGCGCCGGAATTTGATAACACAGCGATTTCCCGCCGCCAGTAGGCATTAATACCAGCGCATCCTGGCCGGACAGCACGTGCTCAATGACTTGCTGCTGATGACCACGAAACCGGTCATAGCCGAACACTGTTTTGAGCACATCAAGAGGGGAATGATTTACCGCGACTACCATGGTGTTTATTTTTACTGTAGAAATAGCTCAGGAGCGGTTGATTTAGGGAAGCGTTGAACAAATCGATTTCGCTCATGGTTCGACAAGCTCACCACGAACGAAATCGATAAGTTACCGTTCATCTGTCCCTAGACCACCCTTGAGGTGGAGCTTGTCGAAGGATTTAATCAGCGCTTCCTTAGGACTCATAGAAATTTTGCCAGTGCTCCAATAAGTTAAAGCTTTTATAATGGTGCGATTATATCAGGACTGACAGGTACATACGCCCACACCATGACACTTCTTAGCACTGCGCCGCTGGCGCGCCTTGAGCAACTTCTGGCAAATGATCAACAACAGACACTGTGCGGCGGACTGAAAGGTATCGAAAAAGAAAGCCTGCGACTTGCCGATGACGGCTTTATTGCCCACACCCAGCACCCGAAAACCTTGGGTTCATCCTTAACTCATCCTTACATCACCACGGATTATTCAGAAGCGTTGATCGAGCTGATTACGCCGCCGTTTGCAGAAATTAAAGACACCTTGGCGTATATGCAGCAATTGCACCAGTTTGTTTATGAGCAATTGGATCATGAAATCTTGCTTGGCTCCAGCATGCCTTGCGGCATTGATGGCGATGACAGCATACCTATTGCCGAATATGGCTCGTCCAATATTGGCCGCATGAAGCACATTTATCGACATGGATTGTGGCACCGTTACGGTAGAACCATGCAGGCTATTGCCGGCATACATTTTAATTATTCTGTGCCGAACGCCTTGTGGCGGGCATTACACCAGCAACAACAGGCATTAACGCTGGAACAGTTTATCAATGAAGGCTATTTTGGCCTGATCAGAAATTTTCAGCGCGTCGGCTGGATTATTCTGTATTTATTTGGCGCATCCCCTGCGATTTGTAAAAACTTCTTTAAAAGTCGTCCGGCCTTGATGGCGCAATTTGAAGAATTTGATCAAGGCACGCTTTATCATCCCTATGCCACCTCATTACGGATGAGTGACATCGGGTACAAAAGTAAAAACCAGGCCAACCTTAAAATTGATTACAACTCGCTTGAAGGTTATGTCAGCAGTTTGAGCCAAGCTATTGCCACGCCTTACCCTGAATATGAACAAATTGGCGTCAAGGTTGATGGTGAATACCGCCAGCTCAACAGTAATATCCTGCAAATCGAAAACGAGTTTTACAGCATCATCCGCCCGAAACAGATTGCCGAATCCGGCGAAAAGCCGACGCTGGCGCTGAAACGACGCGGCGTGCGCTATGTGGAAATGCGCTCGTTGGATTTGGATGTGTTTGAACCTATCGGCATTAACGAAAACACCGCTCGTTTTATTGAAGCCTTGCTGCTCACTTGTGCGTTAAAAGATAGCCCGACTTTGTCGGCAGCCGATCACCAGCTCAATAATGCCAATCAGCTGGCGGTGGCTAATTTCGGTAGAATGCCGGGCTTGGCGCTTGATAAAGACGGGCAAAAAATACCATTGACGGATTGGGCGGAAGAAATTTTTGCCGCCATGCAGCCGGTCTGTGAAATTCTGGATCAAGATAATGCCAGCAAACCTTATAGTGCGGCGTTGGCGGTGCAGCGGCAAGTCTTGGATAATCCTGATCTGACCGCTTCAGCACGCATACTGGCAGCCATGCGCCAAACCCAGCAACCCTTCACGCGATTTGCGCATCAACAATCCGCACAACATGCGAAGGCGTTATCCGCCGACATGTTAGATGAGCCAACACGGCAACGCTTTACAGCCATGGCAGTCGAATCGCTAGCCAAACAACATCAGCTCGAAAGCAAACCGCAAATCCCTTTCGACGATTTTTTACAGCAGTATTTTGCGCAAAAATAATTATGACAAAGCTAGATATTTCAGCATTACAAACCGAGTTGGCAGGCAAAAGCCCGCGCGTTATCCTTAAAAAAGCCCTGCAAACATTCGATAACATTGCGATTTCTTTCAGCGGTGCCGAAGACGTGGTGCTGATTGATATGGCCTTGGCAATTCGCAAGGATATTCAGGTGTTTTCTTTAGATACCGGGCGCTTGCATCCGGAAACGTATCGATTTATAGAAAAAGTTAGAAAGCATTATCAAATCGATATTGAACTGCTGACGCCCGATAGAAACCTGTTGGATGCGTTTGTAAAAAACAAAGGTCTGTTTAGTTTTTATGAAGACGGCCATCAAGAATGCTGCGGCGTTCGTAAAGTCGAGCCGTTAAAACGCAAACTGGCACAAGTGGATGCCTGGATTACCGGACAACGCAAAGATCAAAGCCTGGATACGCGCCAAAACTTGCCGGAAGTGCAATTGGATACGGCGTTTGGCAGCGAAAATCACCCGCTGGTTAAATTTAATCCGCTCGCCAACTGGAGTTCAGCGCAAGTTTGGGATCATATCGAAGCCTATCAAGTGCCATTCAACGAACTACACCAACACGGCTACATTAGCATAGGCTGCGAGCCCTGCACCCGCCCGGTGTTACCTAATCAGCACGAACGCGCCGGACGCTGGTGGTGGGAAGAGAGCACCAAAAAAGAATGCGGGTTACATGTGGGGAATGTGAAGGGTTGATGAGACCTTTCTGAAATTACTTGTCGACAAGATTCTACAAAGAATATTTACAACCTTTGACTTTTAAGGAGCTAAGCTAAATCGCAATAATTGCTTAAATTCTTGATAGCCGAAATAGATTGCAATCTTATAGCTCTAGCCAATAGACTAAGGCGCTAAAGAAGCTACTTGGCTATTAGAAAATACTCTTATTTCGAAATCATCAAAGGACATGTAGTAAATGAAAATATCAATATCCCTCAAAAAACAATGTATTAATGTTGTTTTTATCCTACTTGTAAGTTTTGTAAGCCAAAATAGTTTTGCTTCTGTTTTTAGTCAGTCAGATACTAGATCGGCACCGATATTTGTTCTAATAGAACCTACGCTAAGTTACTGTTTGCCTAATGGGACTTGTGGTAACTATGATGCAGGTTGGACGCAACGAAATTCACCAATCATTCAAGTTGATCAGAAAATTTCTATTTCAACAGCCAGCACTAACTTTGCCTTCTATTTAGGCAACACTCTAAATGGAAAATTTGAAGTTTCTTTAACACCAGCTTTCCAAGTATCTAGCCCATATTCGGGAGACGAGTTGACTGCAAATATTGCTAATCGCACTTCAATTCTATCAACAACAAATACAGGATTAGCTTCTTTTGAAGCAAGCAAAGGAATTGACTACTACCTATTGTTAGGTGGATTGGTGCGTAGTGAACAAACTTACCAATTGCAAGTGTCCCAAGTCCCCTTGCCTGCTGCATTTTGGTTATTTGGGTCGTGGCTGAGTATGTTTTTAGCATTTAAGAAAAGAAAGTAATCGTCACCTTTACCAAAAAAAATCAACTCAACAACTAAGCTGCACGCTTCTCTCAACTCAATATTTAAACGGCTTCAAAATTATCACCTCGAAAGACCACCTTCAAAATAGGTGGTCTTTCGAAATTAATCCGTAAGCTGGATTCGCGTAATAGGTTATGGAATTTACGTTAATTAGCGGCTTGCTGAGCGAAATTCCCCCCCACAGATTATTGCAATATAACCGGTTATTACTCCTTGTTTTCAGCATCCGGCTTGTCATCAAGAAACTTTTTGTAGTTGATAGACACTTTAAGTCCAGCAAAACGTCCCGCCATTTTAATCAGTTCTTGGGTTTTTTTATCGAAAGTGAGTTTGACTTCGCTTAAGGCCCGGTCTTCATAGCCTTCTTCTATGCCGTGGGTATCCAGCAGGAAATGGTAGATATATATTTCCCATTCCGGCTCGTCTCTGATTTCAAGCGGTTCGCCCAGCTTGGCAACGACGGTTGCTTTTTTCGGGAGTTCAGCGGAAATTTTTTCGATTAAATCGGTATTGCCGCGCAGCTGCATTTTGTCTTTGTTGATTTCCGCGCCGCCAATTGAGCGTAATGACACTTCCAAAAACTTTGGCGGGGCAATTTCTAAGAACAACGACGAAAACGACCAAGAGGTAATGCGGCTTTCCTTGTTAAAGTTTAATTCCGAATAGAATTTGACTTCCGGTACCGCAGGTTTGTTATTGGCATCTACTTTATTGAACCGGTAGCGCCAGCGCCGTCCGGTTGGCGTGGGATCGTCTTCACTGGCGTAAAGTTTCGATAATGAGACAAAATCTTTACTGTAAAGAATCGGCTCTTTAAATTCCAAGGTAAAGGCATCGGTCACTACGATATTGAAATAACGATCAAATTCACCCATCTGCAGATAGGTTTGATACGCCCGTAACCAGTAAGCGCAGCCGGTTAAAGAGACCAGCAGTATCAGCAACCCGACAATGCGAAGGTGGCGATGGATGATTTGAGTTTTCATGGGCTAATGCCTAGTGTTAGATGGGGTGCTGACGCCGTCTGGAACCAAAATAGCTTCTACATCCACTTGGTCGAAGCTGTAATGTTTGCCGCAGAATTCACAATCGACTTTAATTGTCTCTTGTTCCTGCAAAATATCTTCGAGCTCTGCGCGGCCCATGGCACGTAGGGTTTTCTCAATTACTTGACGGGAACAGCTGCAATAAAATTCAACAGGCTCGGCGTCAAACAGTCGGACGTGTTCTTCGTGAAATAGACGGAGCAATAGATCTTCAGCGTCCAGATCAAGAATTTCCTGGCTGGTTATGGTATTGGCCAGTATTTCGATGCGATCCCACGCATCGTGGTCGTAAACGGCGGCGCGATCATGTTCAGGCAGTTCCTGGATGAATAGTCCGGCGGCGTCAGTCTCGTTGGCAAATAACCACAGACGGGTTTTGAGCTGTTCGGACTGGGCAAAATACATTTCCAAGGAAGCCGCTAAATTACTTGTTTGCAGCGGCACAATGCCTTGATAAGGCTGGTTGTTGTCGGAGGTGACAGTAAGTACAAGTTGACCTTGCCCAAACAGGTTGTCTTGCGCATTTGGCGGCGCGTTTTCGCGGGCGCGTACTAGGCCCCTTATTTTTTTATCTTCGGTCGATTGAGCTACTAGGGTTTGGATATGACCGTCACCTTGGGTTTGTAAAATCATCGAGCCTTTAAACTTAATAGTTGCCGATAGCATCACTACTGCAACTAGAGCTTGCCCGAGTTGTTGCTGTATGGCTTCGTCACCTTGCTGGTGGCTTTTTGCTTGTTGCCAGCTCTGGGTTAATTTCACCCATTCACCGCGGATGCCGAGTTCCTCGAATAAAAAACGGCGTAATACATCTTGCTCTTTCATGATTCTCCGATTAAATGTTCTATGTTTTTACAGTGTCATAATTTTCAACAAAAATACCACAGCCGATGATATTCACGACAAAAAAACTTACTCTGCCTGATCCTGTTGATGCGTTGCCGGGACGTGCCGCGTCCATGCCGGTGACAAATAAACATTATGTGAATGGCAATCCAATTTTGCCGCCCTTTCCAGAATCCTTGGAGCATGTGTTATTTGGGTTGGGTTGTTTTTGGGGGGCTGAACGTAAATTCTGGCAATATGCAGGGGTGTTTTCTACCGCAGTGGGTTATGCGGGTGGCTACACCCCTAATCCTACCTATGACGAGGTTTGCAGCGGTTTAACCGGGCATACTGAGATAGTTAGCGTGGTTTATGATCCGGCCATCGTTACTTTTAATACGTTGCTGGAATTATTCTGGACAGTACACAATCCTACTCAGGGAATGAGGCAGGGTAATGATGTCGGCACTCAGTATCGATCGGCGATTTATACCTACACGGAAAAACAATTTAGCGAAGCGTTAAAATCAAAAGAACAGTATCAGCAACGCCTTAAACAAGCCGGTTTCAATGAGATAACGACGGAAATTGCCCCAGCTGGAGAGTTTTATTCTGCCGAAGATTATCACCAACAATATCTTGCCAAAGAACCACAGGGTTATTGCGGATTAGGGGGCTTGGGAGTGGCGTTTGAATAAAGTTGTAAAGCTAACGGGCAAAAAAAAGGCAGTTTATAAAAACTGCCTGAAGTATTAGGAAGGATATAACGCAACTTTCAGCTATGAAAGCCTACTCAGGCTCTAAAAGTTAGATAGATAATAGCAACGCCTTAGGCAAATAAAAATGTGGCATATTGTCGCACCCCGTCCATTAAGCTATTAAAAACGCCAGAGATGTCCAATAATGGCGGTCGGCTTAACTTCCCAAATTGCTGAATTCAACATGCTGTCACACGTTTCTTCGAGACCCGGCTCATCGGCACTGCAAAACCTGAGCTGGCTGTTCATTTTGCGAAATTTGATGATCCTTAGCGAGTCTGTGCTGATTTTTTTAACCACATTTGGATTAAATATTAAATTGCCTCAGCAGCAACTTTGGCTGGTGGTAATGTCGATAATTGCGGTCAATATTTACACCTGGCTACGCTTGCAGATTGATGATCCGGTAACTGATCAGGAAATTTTTTCGCAATTAGCGGTTGATGTTCTTGGGATTACCGCGTTGCTGTATCTCACGGGCGGCGCATCAAATCCGATTATATGGGTGTATCTGCTGCCACTGATTATTACCGCTATTATGTTGCCCCAAGCGTATGCGTGGTACATGGTCATTTTGACGACGTCGATGTATACAATTTTAATGGCTTACAACGTGCCGTTACCTTCAATAGAGCCGCATATCCCTAATCCCGATATGGTGCATGACAATATTGAACATCTGGAAATGTTGCATCAGGCGCACGCCACCAGTGACAGGCATTATTTTAATCTGCATATTTTTGGTATGTGGTTTGGGTTTGTGTTTAGTGCCGGATTAGTCGCATTTTTTGTGGTCGAGCTGGCAAGAACATTAAAAGTTCAGGAACGCAGCTTGGCGGAGGCACGAGAAAGTGCATTGCGCGATGAACGGGTGGTGGCTTTAGGTACGTTGGCGGCCAGCGCCGCGCACGACATGGGGACGCCGTTAGGGACTATCGCTATTCTTGCGCATGAACTGGAGAACGATTATCCCATCCATCGTTATCCTGAGCTACATGAAAGAGTCGTCATCATGCAGCAGCAGCTTGATCGATGTAAAAAAGCGTTATCCGTGATGTCTGCTTCAGCGGGTGAAATGCGCGCCGAATCAGGTAGCATTATGCCAGTGGCTGATTATCTGGATGACGTGCTCAAACAATGGCGGACTCATCAACCATCAACGAAGCTCAGATTATTTATCGATCCAAGTATTGTCGAAGACGCTAAAATTATCGCTGAACGTACTCTGACTCATGCGCTAATCAATATTTTAAACAACGCCGCCGAAGCATCGCCACCAGAACAAGGGCTTGAGTTTCATGCCGGCTGGGATAGAGAACAGGCAATTATAAAAATTCGTGATTTTGGCCCTGGCTTTCCCCCCGAGGTTTTTCAACTGGTCGGTAAGCAGCCGGTAGCCAGTAAAAAACGCGGTATGGGCGTGGGTTTATTTTTGACTTATTCGACCATTAGCCGAGTCGGTGGCAAGGTTAATTTTGACAATATGGATTCGGGCGGTGCTTGCGTAGAAATCACCCTTCCTCTTTTACAACTGAAACATGGCGATGACAGCACAGGAAATTGATAAACCCAGGCTATTACTGGTAGATGACGATGAGGTTTTTTGTAATGTATTGAAAGCCGCGTTGCAAAAAAGAAATTTTGAAGTTCTGATAGCGAATGACGTTAACACGGGCATTGAATTAGCCGAACTTAATCTGCCGGAATATGCCGTGATTGATTTACGTATCGGTCATGAATCAGGACTGGAATTAGTAAAAAAGTTGATTTCGTTAGACGACAATACCCGCATTGTTATGTTGACGGGTTTTGCCAGTATTGTTACAGCGGTTGAATCCATAAAATTGGGCGCGGTGCATTATTTGACCAAACCAGCCAATGCTGATGAAATTGTGACGGCGCTAAATAAAAATGAAGGCGATTCTACTGTGGGCATCAGTGAAAGCCCGCTGTCAATAAAACGCCTGGAATGGGAACATTTACAGAAAGTGTTGATGCAGCATGATGGCAATATTTCTGCTGCGGCCAGAGCACTGAATATGCATCGACGTACCTTACAAAGAAAATTGGATAAAAAACCAGTGCGGGAGTAACGAGTGTCTTTGAATCCCGTGCAATTTTTAATGATTAATTTTCTAGTCGCTAACGCTGACAGTAAAATCAACGCTTGAGATAAATATAATAATTTTCAATTAGTTACATTTTATTTTCTTCAAGTTAATCTTGCTAAATGCCTAAAAAATAAAAATAAATTATTTATAGTTTTGACACGACACCTAAAGCCGTGATAAAAATTACCCCGTCGTTTGTTTTGCAAGCGACGTACAACTCAAAGATGATTTGAGTTGTCCCTTAGCTAAGGGCTATAAAAATTACTATAAATAACTATGAGGATTTAGAAATGGCTGAAGAACAAGAAAAAGACTATTTTTGGTTTTATATTGGCGGATTAATTGTTGCTACTATCGTTTTAGTATTGATGCTGAAAGCTGATGAAACCAAGCATTTGGCTAGTGGCGTAGTTGCAGAGCAGCAAAAAGAAACATTCACAAAAATTGAAAAAAGACACACTAGCAACAACAGTAGCGCTGAAGCGATTTCTGGAAAATAAAGTTTTATAAAAATTGTTGTGAAAAAATCCCCCGTTGCTTTACGCACGGGGGATTTTTTTTGTCTTTCGTTTTTTCTTAAGCTGACATTTAGTCGGCGTGAATGCCTTCTAAAGAAGATTATACCAATCCCAATAAGTTCACCTACTATCCCTCCTCCAACGGATGAAGGTTAGGATGAGGGTTTTAAATAAAAACTTATTGGGATTGGTATTAGTTGTATTTATTCAGCGCTTGGAGATTGTTGCTCAAGCTGCTTAATTTTTTCTTCCAGCAGTTTTACGGTCTTTAATAGATCAGGCAGTTTGCTCAAAGCAATTTGTTCTTTGTAGGCGGTTTTTTTGTCTTTGGCCGGACTACCAAACATTTGCGCACCTGCAGCAACATTTCCAGCAACCCCGGAACGCGCCATAATTACTGCGCCGCGGCCAATAGTGACATGATCAGCAACCCCGGAACTACCGGCTAAAATGGCATAATCTTCGATAGTGCAAGAACCCGATACACCGGTTAAACCGCACATGATCACGCCTTGGCCAATTTTATTGTTGTGGCCGATTTGTACCAAGTTGTCTATTTTGCTACCCGCACCGATGACCGTACTGCCCAATGCGCCCCTATCTACACAAGTATTCGCACCGATTTCGACATTATTGCCAATGACGACATTACCGACTTGCGGTACTTTGATATGTTGACCATTTCTGAACTTATACCCAAAACCATCGGCGCCGATAATTGCGCCAGAGTGGATGATCACGTTATCGCCGATCTCCACGTCATCATAAATAACGGCATAAGGGTAAATTCGGCAGTTATTGCCTATTTTGACGTTTTTACCGATGTAAGCACCGGCTAAAATTTCACTGCTATCACCAATCTGAGTTTGCTCGCCAATAATTGCGTATGGGCCGATATAGGTGGCATTACCCAAAGTAATATTTGCTTCCAGCACGGCTTGCGGCGCAATACCAGGCAGGTAAGATCGCTCAGGGTGTAGTAATTCAACCGCTTTAATAAAGCTAAGTTCCGGATCGGTACAAATTAATAAAGCTACGTTTTCCGGAACATCAGTGACAGGGAAATTCTCGCCGATGATGCATGCTGATGCGGTTGAATTTTTCAGGTGATGGGCATAACGACTGTTGGTTAGCTGGGTAACTTGACCACTTTCAGCAGCGGTAATGTCAGCAGCCGATTGAATTACTGTTGTCTCTTCACCCCCCTCCAA
The DNA here is from genome assembly GCA_030693065.1 of Methylococcaceae bacterium. Classification (GTDB taxonomy): domain Bacteria; phylum Pseudomonadota; class Gammaproteobacteria; order Methylococcales; family Methylomonadaceae; genus JABFRC01. The sequence goes on from JAUYBL010000015.1 coordinate 43,066, forward strand.
TCTGGCGCCGCAAAAATCAGCCAATTCTTTTAATGTTATCGTCATGTTTATCTCTATTGGATTAATGGGGTAATGCTTATCAGAATTTTAGGGCAAGAAGTCAAAAAATTGGTCGGTCATATTTTGACAACAAGCATAGCATGATGAAAAAAGTTTCAGCGTTGCCAATGTCCACTTTTTCCGCCGTCTTTTTCCAGCAATTGTACTGACTGAATAACCATGCCGCGATCAACCCCTTTACACATATCATAAATGGTAAGTAGAGCAATTTGGGTAGCTGTTAATGCTTCCATTTCCACACCGGTTTGACCATTGGTTTTTACCGTAACCTGACAGCGCACACGATGATTGTCAGGCTCAGGTGTAAGGTTGACCTCAACATGGGTAATGGGCAGAGGGTGACACAATGGAATTAAATCTGCGGTTTTTTTGCTGGCCATAATACCGGCAAGCCTTGCCACAGCAAGTACATCACCTTTTTTATGCTCGCCAGCGATGATGAGACGTAGCGTTTCAGGCTGCATTTCGATGAAACCTTCGGTAACAGCCATCCGTTGGGTAATGGCTTTGCTGCCCACATCGATCATGTGTGCTTCGCCTGCCTGATTAAAATGCGGAGTGTGAGTCATTGGCGGTAGAATTACGTGCAAAAAGCCATTATCCATTTTTTTAACCAGCGCGTGAATGATCATGTCCATCAAAGTCCGTTATTTTGCTAGCCTGAAAGACCGTGTGGGATGCGCCGAGCAGGCCATTCATAGTTCAGGATTGTCGACAGTCAGATCAATATGGCATGCTGCCAATCCAGATAAAAAGCTACCCGATAACATTCTGGCTGCGGTAAACATGGACTATGTCGACTTGGATAGTCCAGTTAACGATGGTGATGAAGTGGCATTTTTTCCGCCGGTGACAGGAGGTTAAATATGCTGATAAAAATCTGCCCTGATATGTTTGATCCTTGGCAAGAGGTTCAATCGTATCAACAGAATACGTTAACAGCGCTGACCGGTAAAATTGGTGCGACCAGTGTATTTGTCGGCACCATGCGCGATTTTAATGAGGGTGATCAAGTTAAGGGCATGACGCTTGAACATTACCCAGGCATGACTGAAAGACAGCTGGCAAAAATTGTTGCTCAAGCTCAGTCGCAATGGCAAATTTTGGATGCGCTTATCGTGCATCGGGTAGGTGCTATTTTGCCAGATGAGGCGATTGTGTTGGTGGCGGTGTGGTCATCGCATCGAGGCGAGGCTTTTGATGCCAGTCGCAACATCATGGAAGCCCTGAAATCGAAAGCGCCATTTTGGAAAAAAGAGCTGCTAGACTCAGATCAAGAACGCTGGGTGTCAAAAAATACTGATGGCTATACAACTTGTTAACTGGAAGGAATTTAGATGGTGATAAAGCGTAGTAGCTTATTTATATTCTCACTGATTGTGTCGATACTATTTATTGGTGTTGGCCATGCAAAATTTTCTCCTCTTTATCAACCATTACCTGGGCTGACAGAAAAACAATTAGCTGTAATTGTTAATGACGCAGATCCGTTAAGTGTGCGCATTGCCGACTATTACCAAAGTAAACGGCAAATTCCGTTGGCGAACATGATTCATATTCGCTTCGATGCAAGCTCCAATGCGCTGTCTCAAAAAGACTTTGCAGCTATTAAGCGGCAGGTAGATGCGAAAACACCCAAACAAGTACAGGCTTTTGTATTGACCTGGCTAAAACCGTTTCGAGTGGATTGTATGTCGATTACTACCGCCTTTGCGGCCGGTTTTGATCAGGCATTTTGTGCGAAAGTCTGTCAGGAAACCCGCAAGAGCCCGTATTTTGCCTCCGATAGTCAGAAACCCTTTGCCGATTACCAGTGGCGCCCGACCATGACTTTAGCGGGGCATTCATTTGATGAGGTTAAGCAGTTGGTTGATCGGGGCGTTGCGGCAGATTTTACTCGACCACAAGGATCGGCGTATTTGTTAAAAACCACGGATCAGGCGCGTAGTTCGCGGGCTGCTTATTTCCCAGAGGTGGCAAAAGCATTTTCGGGCCTGTGGCCGGTAAATTATCTGGAACAGAATGCTATTGCCGGAAAAACCGATGTGATGTTTTATTTCACCGGCTTGATGCATGTGCCGGACATTGACAAAAACACCTACCTGCCGGGTGCTGTCGCCGATCATTTAACGTCTGTGGGTGGTGTGTTGACTGGTAGCGATCAAATGAACATTTTGGAGTGGATTAAAGCGGGGGCGACGGCAACTTATGGAGCTGTCGTCGAGCCTTGTAATTATCCGGCTAAGTTTCCTCATCCAGGTGTAATGCTGCAATATTATTTGCGCGGCAATACATTGATCGAGGCTTATTGGAAGAGTGTTTGGGAGCCTGGGCAGGGTATTTTCGTCGGCGAGCCGCTGGCTCGACCTTTTGCTTCGCCACCGGCAAAGCAATCTCGCTAAATAGCGTCAAAATCCCTGTGTTGGCGCCCTTCATGGGCTGCGACATGTCCACCACGAACGTAAGCTACGCTTGTGGTGGGCTGCCGAAAAACTAAAGCAGTGCTTCTTTTAGAACAGTGGTTTTTTCTCTTCAGCGTTATAACGTGCGATGCTTGAAAGAATCTCTTCACGAGCGTCTTCAATGCCATACCAGCCATCGACTTTTACCCATTTGCCAGGCTCCAAGTCTTTGTAATGTTGAAAGAAATGCACGATTTTGGCTAATTTGTCTTCAGGAATATCATCATACGTATTAACGCGATTATAAAACGGTGTTAATTTAGGAACAGGCACTGCCAACACCTTGGCATCGCCGCCTGCTTCATCAGTCATTTTCAAAATACCAATCGGACGGCACCGAATCACGCAGCCGCTCAATAATGGCGCGGGCGTAATCACTAACACATCCACTGGATCGCCATCATCAGCAAGACTGTGCGGAACATAACCGTAGTTGGTTGGATATTGCATTGAGGTGCCCATGAAACGATCTACCGTTAACGCGCCGGTGTCTTTATCAATTTCATACTTGACCGGGTCGCTAAAAGCCGGAATTTCGATAACTACATTGATATCGTCGGGTACGTTAATGCCAGACTTGACGTTCATTAGTGACATGGGCTGTCCTCGTGGAGTGAATGGTAAAATGATGACATTATATCAGCTGTTATCAGCTTTAATCAGAGGAAAGCCAGAACAATGCAGGGACAATTAGAGAAAATGCGCGTAATTTTGAATTCGCCGGTTGAGTATCAATTACCGCTAGGCGACCAGCGGGTTCCCTTAAATCGACTGATTGGGCAGTCTATTAAGCTTAAATTTACCGGCAAGATAACCTGTATTCATTGTCAGCGGGCCGTCAAAAAAAGTTTTAACCAGGGTTACTGCTACCCTTGTTTTACCTCATTGGCGCAGTGTGATATGTGCATCATGAAGCCGGAAACTTGCCACTTTGCCGCCGGAACTTGCCGAGATTCTACTTGGGGAGAGCAATTCTGTTTTCAGCCGCATATCATTTATCTAGCTAATTCCAGTGGCATCAAGGTAGGCATTACCCGGCAAACACAAATTCCTACGCGCTGGATTGATCAGGGAGCCGTGCAAGCATTACCAATTTTTAAAGTGCCTTCGCGGTATGTGTCGGGATTGATAGAAATCGCGATCGGCAAGCATGTCAGCGATAAAACCAGCTGGCAGCAAATGCTTAAAAATAATGTTCAGCCTATTGATTTGCCGGCAAAAAGAGATGAATTAATCAAGACTTGCGCACCAGAGCTCAATGAGGTTAGGCAGCGTTTTGGTGAGCAGGCAGTTGAATTATTGGCTGAAGCGCAGCCCGTGGATATAGCGTTTCCGGTCGACCATTATCCAATCAAAATTAACTCGTTCAATTTTGATAAAAACCCAGAAGTCTCAGGCGTTCTACACGGCATTAAAGGCCAGTATTTGCTGCTGGATACCGGAGTAATCAATATCCGTAAGTTTACCGGCTATGAGGTGGAGTTTTCGGTGTAAGCGTTTTGGAGCTTGTGTACCCTTTGCTTTGTTAGGAAATTCTTGGCTTGCAGGCTAATTGATGTCTAAGTTTGCAATTACATTTTTTCCTGGAACCGGTTAAAATGCCTGTAATACATCGTCTAAAGCAGACGTCCCCGTGTCGCCGTTTTTAACCAAGTAATTTGGTAATGATTTTAAAAAAACGCATATAATCGACATCAAAACAACAATCTACTGTCAGTTTATTGAGGATATTAATGTGGAGCTAAGCGGCGCACAAATTGTCATTCAGAGCCTTAAGGACGAAGGCGTAGAATATATTTTCGGCTATCCAGGCGGCGCAGTGCTGCATCTGTACGATGCCATTTTTCAGCAAGATGATGTCAAGCATATTCTTGTGCGCCATGAGCAGGGAGCCACACACGCAGCCGACGGCTACGCGCGGGCGACCGGAAAGCCTGGTGTAGTCTTGGTCACTTCTGGACCTGGCGCTACCAACGCAGTCACTGGTATTGCTACAGCTTATATGGATTCCATTCCTCTGGTAGTGATTTCCGGCCAGGTGTCATTGCCTGTGATCGGCAGTGATGCTTTCCAGGAAGTCGACATGGTGGGTATTACCCGACCCTGCGTAAAACATAATTTCTTGGTAAAAGACGTCAGCCAGCTGGCAGAAACCATCAAAAAAGCTTTTCATGTTGCCACCACCGGTCGTCCGGGACCCGTAGTCGTTGATATTCCAAAAGATATTACCGATCCACGGATTAAGGTGCCTTACAAATACCCTAAAAAAGTCGTCATGCGTTCTTATAATCCGGCAACTACCGGACATAAAGGCCAGATTAAAAAAGCAGTTGATTTACTTTTGGCAGCTGAAAGACCGATTATTTATTCAGGTGGCGGCGTTGTTTTAGGCGAAGCCAGCAAAGAATTGATTGAATTAGCTAAAACGCTCGGCTTTCCGGTCACTAACACCTTGATGGGCCTTGGCGCTTATCCTGCAACTGACCCGCAGTTTGTCGGCATGCTAGGTATGCATGGCACTTATGAAGCCAACATGGCAATGCACGAAAGTGATGTCATATTGGCCATTGGTGCGCGCTTTGATGATCGAGTTACCGGTAAGCTTGATGAGTTTTGCCCGTACGCGAAAATTATTCATATAGATGTTGATCCCGCTTCTATTTCCAAAACCGTCAGAGTCGACGTGCCTATCGTCGGCGGCGTCAAACCGGTTTTGGACCAAATGCTGGAAATGCTCGCTGAAAGCAAAAAGAAACCAAGCAAAAAAGCTTTGGAAGCCTGGTGGAAACAAATTGATCAGTGGCGCAGTGTGCATTGCCTTGAGTTCGATCGCGAAAGCCGTTTAATCAAACCGCAATATGTGATTGAGCAACTCTACGAAGTGACCAAAGGTGACGCCTATGTCACCTCTGATGTTGGTCAACATCAAATGTGGGCGGCTCAATATTATCCATTTGATAAACCGCGTCGTTGGATCAATTCCGGCGGCTTGGGCACTATGGGTTTTGGTTTGCCTGCTGCGATCGGCGTTAAATTGGCCTTTCCAGATTCTGAAGTGGCTTGTGTTACCGGTGATGCCAGTATTCAAATGTGTATTCAGGAGTTATCAACTGCCCTGCAATACAAAACGCCCATTAAGATCATTAATCTGAATAACAGCTACATGGGAATGGTCAGGCAATGGCAGGAGTTTTCCTATGAAAGCCGTTACTCACATTCATACATGGATACTATTCCAGAATTTGTAAAACTTGCAGAGGCTTATGGTCACGTCGGCATTCGTGTCACTAAACCAGAAGAGGTAAGACCAGCTCTGGAACAAGCGTTCGCTCTGAAAGATCGCACAGTATTTTTAGATATTCTTACTGATCGCACCGAAAATGTTTACCCAATGATTGAAGCCGGAAAAGGTCATCATGATATGAAGTTGAGAGTAGCTTTGGGCACATCAACGGACAGGGAGCTTGCGTAAATGAGGCATATCATTTCTATTCTGATTGAAAATGAATCAGGGGCATTGTCGCGGGTTGCTGGGTTGTTTTCTGCGCGCGGTTACAACATTGAATCATTGACGGTAGCGCCGACAGAAGATCCAAGTTTATCCAGAATGACGTTGGTGACACGTGGCAGTGAAAATGTCATCGAACAAATCACTAAGCAGCTAAACAAGCTGATTGATGTCGTCAAATTGATTGATTTGGCGGAGTCTGCCCATATTGAGCGCGAATTGATGTTGGTTAAAATCAGAACCAGTGAGCATTCGCGTGGTGAAATAAGAAATGTCGCCGAGATATTTCGCGGCAAAATTATTGACGTCACCCCAACTTCTTATGTAGTTGAGATGACCGGACCTTCTGAAAAACTCGATGCTTTTGTCGCGACCATTGACCCTGATAGCATCATAGAAGTGGTTCGCTCAGGACCAACAGGTATTTCACGCGGCGAAAAAGGCCTGCATTTATAAGCGCCGCCCCGTTCTTTATATTTTAACCTTAAGAAAAACAGGAAAATCCATGCAAGTTTATTACGACAAAGACGCCGACCTTTCGATCATCAAGGCAAAAAAAGTAGCCATCATTGGTTACGGTTCACAAGGCCATGCCCATGCCCTTAATCTAAAAGAATCTGGCGTTGCAGTTGTCGTTGGATTACGCACTGGCTCGCCTTCAGTGGCTAAAGCTGAAGCCCATGGCTTAACCGTACAACCGGTAGCCCAAGCAGTTTCCGGCGCAGACGTCGTTATGATTTTGACTCCAGATGAGTTTCAATCAAAATTATACAAAGACGAAATTGAGCCAAACATCAAACAAGGTGCTGTATTAGCATTCGCTCACGGTTTTGCAATCTTATTCAACCAAGTTGTGCCACGCGCTGATTTAGATGTCATCATGATCGCGCCAAAAGCACCTGGACACACTGTGCGTTCTGAATTTGTACGCGGCGGCGGCGTTCCTGACTTAATCGCTGTTCATCAAGATGCCTCAGGCACAGCAAAAGCGATTTGTTTGTCTTATGCGTCAGCTATCGGTGGTGGTCGTTCAGGCATTATCGAAACTACGTTCCGCGACGAATGTGAAACCGATTTATTCGGCGAACAAGCCGTCTTATGTGGCGGCGCGGTTGAACTGGTAAAAATGGGTTTTGAAACCTTAGTTGAAGCAGGCTATGCACCAGAAATGGCGTATTTTGAATGCTTACACGAATTAAAACTGATTGTAGATTTAATGTTTGAAGGCGGCATTGCAAACATGAACTACTCCATCTCTAACAATGCAGAGTATGGCGAATATGTTACTGGCCCTAAAGTCATCAACGATGAAAGCCGTCAAGCAATGCGTGAAGCCTTACAAAACATTCGTAACGGCGAATACGCGAAAAAATTCATTCTGGAAGGTTTAACTAATTACCCAGAAATGACGGCAAAACGCCGTTTAAATGCAGAACATCCAATTGAAGTCGTTGGCGCACAACTGCGCAGCATGATGCCGTGGATCAAAGCTAATCAAATCGTAGACAAAAGCAAAAACTAAGCTGGTTTAGCTGTATATAAAAAGCCCATCGCTTGATGGGCTTTTTTTTGCCTGCCAGAAAAGTTGATTCTTTTTCGTAGGCTGAGCGGAGCCGAAGCCAACTATACGCTTCGACTTCTATTTGACGATAGAAACCTCAATCTGCCGAAATACATAATCAATACTGGCATAGCTGCCATATTGGCTGAGGGCATTGATGCGATAGACCGTGAGATTTTGATCGGCCTCAGAGTAACTCTGGCTGCTGCAACTCAAGCTAACGTTAAAGCCGTCAATACCGGTAAAAGTCATCGCAGTTTGCGCACTGATGTCAGTGCAACTGCCGCCGTTATTAATACGGCCAATCGACCATTCAATCCCTGCGCGCGCAGCCTGATAAGCACGAGCACCTTGCAACGCATAATTGAAGGTGCCGATTTGCACGCCGCTCAGCCTCACCATGTAGCCACCGAGCAAGCCCAGTACTACCAGAATAAAAATAGCCATGACAAGAGAAAAGCCTTGTTGTCGTTTCATGGGGCGTTATCCACATGCACTTGATGCACCAAACGAGTCGATTCGCCTGCGCTATCAGTCAGGGTGATTTGCAGCGTGACCAGGCCTGAGTTGGTGGCCGTTGCCGAACTATAGGCAAATGTGCAGCTACTGATAGTATTGGCTTGCAGTTGCCCGGTCACGCCAGTAGGCGGATTGGCTTGCGTAGCGGTAATGTTGTAACCGGAATAGCGCAGCAATGTATGGGCGACAGTGTCGCAACGGTAAGTAATAGGTGTATCGACAATAAAAAACCGCTGCTGGGGCGATTGCAGTGGAAATTTTTTGGCACTAGCTAGACTGATTGATGTTGTAGTCGATGCGCTACTCAATGTCGCGCGGTTATTACCGGCATAGGCGTCGGCAGATACTTGCCCCAAGTTGTAAATCACCAACTCACCGCGAGGCGCGGATATTAAGGTGCCGATCACATCAAAACTGCTGTCAGTGCTGGTGAAATCAAGAATATTGCCACTGCCGGTGTTGGTGAGTTTAGCTCGATAACGTCCGCCATCGCTGGTATGCAGCAGCTCTAACACCGTGCCGTCGCTGTTAATGCGGATACTGTTTGGTAAAGCGCGGCGAATGTCGCGTTGCATCAATCGCAAGGTTGATTCGGCGCTATCAACCAGCGCGGTGCGACGTTGCTGGTCGAAATAACTCTTCACAGGCAACGTAATAAGATCACTGGTCATTGATGCCAAAATGCCGACAATAACGATGACGGTAATCAGCTCAATTAGGGTAAACCCTTGCTCGCGGCGGATCATGTTAATACTCTGCCTTGTAGCCGACTAAGGTCAGTCTGGAGACGCCTGGTCCCGACACACTGACGGTAATCTTTTTGGCATTAACACCGCCGGTTAACGCGGTTGCCGCTGCTACCGCAACCGTCACCGTATATTGCGATAATCCAGTAACGGCGTTGCCTTGCTGGTCACGGACACCGGCATCACTCAAGCCGTTGTAATCATCAACATCATCAAAATTACTGCGACCAGTGCTGGCGGTACCGCTGTAGGCTTGCAGCGAAATTTCTTCCAGATAGGACTCGGCAATTGCCAGTGCTTGATATTCAACCACAGGATCGGCGCTATGACTAACGGTGAGATTAATAACGGAAAGAATGCCTACCAACGCGATGCTGATAATCACCATCGACAAAATCAGCTCAACCAAGGTTGTGCCGCGTTGTCGCTTAAGGCGTACTGTCATAAACAAAGCCGGTATCTTGTATTACGGTGATTTTTCGGCTGCCGATAGTGATGTCCAACCCAGTTGAAGCAGTGCCTTTAGCGGTGAAATAAATTGTCGTATTGCTAACCGAAATGCCAGATTGGCTACCTTGGTAGCTGGGTTCGCCAGAACCCGGACGTTTAACCATTTGGGTGAAATCGCTGGTAGTGGTCGATGCACACTGACTACGATTGCTAGCCCCCGGTTGTTTCAAGGCAAACTGATTGGCGGCAATTACTACCTGCACATTACAACCGCTCGCTACTGCCAATTTTTGTGCATAACGAATGGCGCTAAGGGTATCGTCGAAAAAACCGCGTTCTTGAAAAGTAGAAATACTGAAAAACTTTGGCAGTGCTGTGGCGGAAATAATTCCCAAAATGACAATGGCCATCACCAATTCAACCAGAGTAAAGCCTCGCTGCGAAATAAAATTGGCTTTGAAATTGTGCTCAATCACAGTAGTAGGCAAAAAAGCAAAGCGTGGACAACTTAAGCTATCCACGCCAAAGACTTAACAACCACCAATAACAGGGGTTACTACGCCGGTGGTTCCATTGTATTCGACTCGGCAGGTAGCGCTACCGCCGTTAACTGGAGTGAACGTAACCGCTGTGGCTGTGGTGTAATCAGGGGTGACAGCGTTTAAATTATCCATTGCTCTCCCAATTCCAACAGCGCTTCCTTCTGGGATGCCAGTACCCGCGGCTACGGTGACGATAGAACCCCCGCTCAGTGTGACAGAGACTGCGGTCGTGGAGCCATTTGCAAGATATGCTGCTTTGGTAATAGCGACTGCTGAGCTTATACCGCCAGCAATGCCGTTAACCGCGGCTAGTCGGGCTTGACCACCCAGATTGGCAAATTTAGGAAGCGCTGTTGCCGCCAAAATCCCCAAAATCACAATTACCATGACCAATTCAATTAACGTAAAACCTTGTTGTTTGTGTAAATTCACTTTTGTCACCTTGAGTTTGAATAAGAAATAAGCCCACACTGCATTAACGCTAGAAAGTGTAGACTATACTGCAATTTAAAATCTCTGCGATTTAAAAAATCAACTTACGTGCCATAACTCCAGCTATTTAATATTTCTGCCAGACAGTCGACATGAGCATAAGAAAAATCATATTTTGCGATATATGTAATCCACAAGGTTTAAGGGCAATCGAATATCGCCGCGCACCTCGTAACGACCAGCGTACCGGACGACGGATCAGCGATGGACGATCCTGGTTTGAAGGGGAATTGAGTGCAGCGCTTCAAGCAGGTTGGGTTAATACCGGTGATGGTGGGCATATTTGCCCCGCTTGCAAACTTAACAAATTCTGATGGTCGGCTAAAAATTTAATGCCGGGTATTTCAATTAACTTAAACAATGCAAATAAGCCTTATGGACTGCTTTTTACTTGGCTGTTATTACTACTTTTTAGCGGTCAAACGTTTGCTTGGTACGATAACACTTGGCATTACAGGATTCCTATTAATGTACCTGCCGGTAGCAGCGTTAACAGCACCATCAAGGTCGATGTCGATTTTGCCGCGCAACTGACCGCCCTTGGCGTTACCGGTAGTTTTGATATTAACTCCCCTCGCATTGTCCGCAGCGATGATCTCAGTTTAGTCACCAGCCAAGAATACACCGATGCTATCTACGCCGGGGGCACTGATTCTAATGGCAACAATCGTGGCGAAATTCGTTTTATTTTGCAGGATGCCGGAGCCACCACTTATTACCTGTATTTTGATACCGTAGCGAATGGCCCTAAAGCGACCAACCCGCAAACCGAAATCAATGGCAACTTCGAGGCCGATATTACCGGTACGGTAACCCCGAGTGCCTGGGCTGCAGCCAGTCGTAGTGATGCCAATATGGATTTGCAGATTCGTCCTGCGGAGACTGTGAGTGTTAGTGATAACAGTTCCGGCACACTTCCGGCAACAGTTAATACCAACGGTAACCCCAGCACTGGTAAATATTCTTATTTGCTAGGCTTTCGTAGTAAACCCGACACGAATAATGCCAATGCCACTATTACCCGTACTATTAAAATCCCCGCTACTAATCCGGGTAATCTTACGATTAAAATTAAACCAGAGGGCTGGGATTCGGGAAAAAATAAGGATCTGAGTAACTATGATTTCTTGCAAGTGCGCTTACTAGATGCCAGTAATTCTAACCTGCTGTTAGTGGTTGTCGGGCCATCACTGAATAATTACGCGACTTGCCCATTTAGCCCTAATCACAACACCAGTCCTGCAACCAAAAGCGCCTCGGGTTATGGACCTTATAATTATTGGGACAATGGGACCGGTTCCAATAATCATACCTTAGGAATGACCAGTACTTTTAACCGAGGTAGTGAGCCTTGGATTAGCTGTTCTGCAGGTTTAGCTACGGTTGCCGGCAAAACTGTCAAGTTAGAAATAAGAATGGATGTTACCAACGCATATCGGAGCTGGTTTTTGCTTGATGATTTGGAATGGAGTGTTACAAGCGCCAGTTTGGGCACACCGCAAACTGTGCCCGTTGTTGTCCCACCTCCCACTGGCTTTAATGCCTTTGAAACAACTACCGCCGCCAACTCAATCAGTGGTGTGTTGAAAACCAAAATTGCAGGAACCGCATTTAATTTTGATGTGGTTGCACTCGCCGGTAGTCCTACCACGGTATTGACCAGCTTTACCGGTACAGTCAAAGTGGAGATGGTTGATGGTCGTGGTGCAAGTTGTACTACCCATACTGCAATTCAAACCGTCACTGCCGGTTATGCATTTACTGCGCCAGAACAAGGCCGACATACTTTTTCCGGCGTCAGCCAAGCGCAGGCGTATCCCGATGCGCTAGTGCGTATTTCTTATCCAGCCAGCGCGCCAACTGTGGTGGTCTGTTCTACGGATCATTTTGCTATTCGTCCAGCCAGCTTTATTGCTGCCGCAAGTGATGCTAACTGGGTGTCGGCCGGGACTACACGATCTTTGAATGCCACCTCGGCTAGTGCTACACCAACGCATAAGGCCGGGCAGCCGTTTACTTTGGTTGCAACAGCCTATAACAGTCTCGGTGCTGTCACCAGCGGCTATAACGGAACCCCAAGCGCTAATTTTAATAGTTGCGTTTTGCCTGCTAGCGGGTGTGTCGGCGGCGCCTTCAATGCCGGCACTTTTGTCGTTAATAACGGTGTTGCGACGTCGATAACTGCTCAATATTCCGAGGTTGGCGTTATTAACGCAACAATTAAAGATAGTGATTTTGCAATTATTGACGCTAGCGATGGTTCTACCTTAAGCGAGCGTACTATCACGTCCCCAATTTTTACTATTGGCCGGTTTGTACCGGATCATTTCGATGTCACTATAAATACGCCGGTCTTTGCAACCAGCTGTAATACGTTTACCTATATCGGGCAGCCTATCAAATTTGCCACCGCACCAGAAGCCAGCATTAGCGCTAAAAACAACTCCGGCGTAGTCACGCAGAATTACACCGGCAGTTTATGGAAGATTAACCCCAGCGATACAACTTATGGCATTACACCGAGCTATAGCGAAGCTGCTCAGCCATTGACGGTATTAAATACCAGTCTACCTACTACTATCGATAACGGTGACGGCACTGGGCGGCTCAACTTTGCCGATACCACCAGTAATATTCTGGCAATTACTCGATCCGCGCCAATTAACGAGTTTAATGCTGAAATCGCCCTGAGTTTTATCTTGCAAGACACCGATGCCGTACAGGTTGCCAACATCAATGGCGGCGCGGGCGTTAATCCGGTTGGATTTGGTGCGGCCACTGTCGGCAACGGCATCAGCTTTACCGGCGGCAATAAAGTTCAGCGCTGGGGACGGTTAGCATTGGGCAATGCCTATGGCTCGGAATTGGTTGCCCTGTCGGTGCCGTTATTTACTGAGTATTTCAACGACTCGTCGTTTATCAGTAACACTAGCGACAATTGCACGGCGTTAACCTTGAGCAGCCAGCTGGCGCTTAGCAATCCGCTCACCAATAGCGGTGCAACTAAAGCAGGTAATGCCGTGATGATTATTGCGCCTGTTGGTACCTCGCAAGCCAGCTTGGCAAATGCCACTCTACTCAATGGCGTGGCGGGATTGAGTTTTAGCGCACCGGGCGCGGGCAATACCGGTTATATCGACATCAGCGGCAATTTTGCCAGCATGCCGTGGCTCTTATTCGATTGGGATAATAATGGCGTGCAAGATAATTCGCCCACTGCCAAAGCGACGTTTGGCATTTACAAAGGTAACAGCAAGCAGATTTATTTGCGGGAAGTTTATTAGGGTTAATGATTTCGTAGGAGCGGGCCTTGCACGCGAACGATATATAGCTTTGAAGATTATCGATGCATGTTGGTCGATAAATCCCACATCGGTAAAAAGATTCCCAACGCTAGTATCAACACCATGATGCCGATAATGACAATCAAAATGGGCTCGATGACGCTGGCGATGTTTTTTAATTCGGCATCCACTTCGGTTTCATAAAAATCGGCCACTTCTAACAGCATATCGCTGATATTTCCGGTTTCTTCACCCACCATAATCATTTGTACTACCAGCGACGGAAATAGCTGGGTGCTTCTGGCCATGCGGCTAATGGAGTCGCCTTTTTCGATACCGATACGCATTTGCTCCAGTTTGGAGGCGATATAGCTGTTGCCGATAGCTGCAGACACGATAGTAATGCCTTGAATCAGCGGCACGCCGGCGCTTAAGGTCATCGCGAATGAGCGAGCAAAGCGCTCCATTGTTGATCGTTCAACAATGCTGCCGACGCCGGGGATGCGCAGCATCAACCAATCCCATTGCAAGCGGCCTTTACGGGTGTTGATGTATTTGATAACGATCGCGCTCAACACCAATAAGCCGCTCAGTAAATAAGGCCAATAGTTGACAGTAAATTCGGAGATGGCCATTAGCAGTCTGGTTTGCCAAGGCAGCTCCGCGTGCATCTTGTCAAATACGCCTTTAAACGCAGGAATCACATAAATGTTGATGACAATCATGGCGATGCTGATTGCAATAATCACCATGGACGGGTAACGCAAGGCCGCTTTGATGCGGCTCTGGGTTTCCTTTTCGCGCTCCAGATAATTGGAAATTTGTAAAAAAGCCTGATCGAGTCCGCCGCTGGTTTCGCCAACATGGACGATGTTGATAAATAGCGGGCTAAACACTTTTTGGTGCTGATTCATCGCTTGGCTTAAGGACGAGCCGGATTCAAGGCGTTTAGCAATATCCTTGATTGCATTTGCCAGAGCTGGATTACGTGTCGATTCACTCAAGCTGCGCAAGGCTCGAATCAGTGGCACTCCGGCTTTGGACAAGCTGTGCATTTGCCGACTAAACAACATCATGTCGCTTATGTTTAGACTATTGAATGCTTGCCAGCGATTGAATTGCTCGATCAAATCGTTATTGCCGGCAGCTTCGGTAATAGATACCGGCGTCAGGCCGCGATTGCTGATAATTTGCGCGGCCAGCGAGCTGTTGTCGGCTTCAACTATGCTGCTGACTAACATGCCTGCGGTGTTACGTGCAGTGTATTTAAAATGCGCCACGTTATTCTCCGGCACCGGTAATACGTAACACCTCGTCTATCGTGGTCATGCCTTGCTCGGCATAGTCTGCTGCGCAGGTCGAGAATCGGATAAAGCCCGGCGTTTGTAAAGCGGCCTGAGTAAAACCAGCCGCATCATTACGGCGCAAAGCATCGAGCGTTTCCGGGCGAAGATCCAGTAATTCGTAAACGCCTATTCTGCCTTTGTAGCCGGTGTGGTTACATTGATGGCAGCCGCGCCCATGCTGAAAAATGGTCTGGCTATAATCTTTGTTCTGGGTTTTTTCCAGCCAGATGCGTTGGCCCGGTTCGATTTCGGCAGGCTCTGCACAATATTCGCAAATTCGGCGCACCAAACGCTGAGCAATGATCACCCGTAAAGCGCTGGCTAAAATATAGCCTTCAACACCCATATCCAGTAAGCGGGTGGCGGTTTCAATAGCGCCGTTGGTGTGTAATGTGGAAAACACCAAATGGCCGGTGATGGAGGCGCGAATGGCAATATCAGCGGTTTCACTGTCGCGCATTTCGCCAACCAAAATAATATCGGGATCTTGCCGCAATGCTGAACGCAACACGCTGGCAAAGGTCAGTCCTACTTTATCGTTAACCTGTGCCTGATTGACTCTCGGCAAGCTGTATTCCACCGGGTCTTCAGCGGTAATTATTTTGGTTTCCGGTTTGTTGACTTCGCTGAGCGCAGCATACAAGGTGGTGGTTTTGCCGCTACCGGTCGGCCCAGTCACCAGAATCAAACCATGCGGGCTGTTGATGTGTTTTCTAAAGCGACTAAGGATGTCGGCTGGGATGCCTAAATGATCAAGATCCAGCAGGCCGTGCGAATGATCCAGCAAACGCATCACCACGGATTCGCCATTTTGCACCGGTAATGTTGATATTCTGACATCCAGGGTGCGGCCTTTAACGCGAATATTAAAACGACCATCCTGGGGCAGGCGTTTTTCGGAGATATTAAGCCCGGCAATAAGTTTTAAGCGGATCACTAAGGCTGAGGCGATATTGGTTTCATCAAGTACCTGCTCAACTAATACACCGTCAACCCGCTGCCGAATGCGTAACACTTTTTCATCGGGTTCGATGTGTATGTCAGAGGCTTTGGCTTGGACGGCATCTTCAAATAGCGATTGTAATAACTTGACGACCGGCGCATCGGTGACCTCTTGAGAGGTCAGTAGGGAATCAAGATCAATGTCATTTTCTGATAGTTCATTTCGCAGTTTTTCAGCCAAATTGCTGATTTCAGCGGTGCGCCGATAGGATTGATCAATGGCGGCCAATAAATCTGATTCTCTGACCACGGCCGCGCGAATGGTTTTTTTAAGTACCCGCGATAATTCATCCAGTGCCATTAAGTCGGTCGGATCGGCCATGGCCAGCAACACATCACCGGCATTATTTTCCAGCAGCATGACGCGAAAACGGCGCGCCAAGCTTTCAGGTAATAATTTAACGGTATCTTGATTTCTTGGGTGCCGGGTAATGTCCAGAAACGGAATTTGTAATTGCCGCGACAGGAAATTAAGCAGATCAGTTTCTTTAATAAAGTTAAGGTCGATAAGTGTTCGACCTAATTTTCTGCCGGTCTTTTTTTGTTCGGCTAAGGCCGCTAACAGCTGTTCATGGGATATAACCCGGTTTTGAACCAGCAAGTCACCGATGCGTATTTTTTTGGTAATGTCCATGGCTATATCAGAAGCTAACTATTGCCAGCGGGGTTGAGCATCCAGTTCTCTAACGCGTTTTTGGCTGGCATCAATATCGTTTTGCCAGTCTGCGTTGCTATTGATCAGGGACGCTTTGAGTAAAATAACCAGTTCTGTTTTTTGGCTGCTGCCTTTGTCAAGTCTAAACAGATTGCCTAGGTATGGAATGCGAGACAATCCATAAACACCTTCTTTGTTTTCATTGGTGTTGTCTTGCATCAAACCGCCCAACACGATGATTTGACCATTTTCGGCTTTAACAATGCTGTCTGATTCTCTGATGGTGCTTAATGCGGTGGGTACCACTGATGTAGAGCCGAAACCGTCAATTTTATATTCTCTATCTTTACTTTCCACTTTAGTAATAGATGGATGAATATGCAGCGTAATATCGCCACCGTCATTGATTTGCGGGGTGACATCCAGGGCAATGCCGGAAAAAAACGCCGACAAAATAGGCGCGGGCTGAACGGTACCGCCACTAATGCCACTACTTACGACAATACCGGGTGAAATGCCGGTCACAAACGTTTCATCCTGGCCTACTTTAATAATCGCTTGCTGATTATTTAACGTAGAAATTCGCGGACTGGAAAGTACGTTGGTTTTACCTTGCGATTCAAGCAAGGTAACAACTGCGGTGAAATCACCGATTTGAAAACTTCCGGCATTTGCAGCTAGCGTATATACGCCCCCCGTCGCTACTCCAGGCGCAATTTGCAGTCCCTGCCTGATAATGCTTTTCCATTCCACACCATCTTGGTGGCTGTCATTAAGCACCACTTCCAGTATTTTGGCTTCCAATATGACTTGTCGGCTGATCTGGTTTTGGGTTGTGGCTAAGAAGCTTTCAATCTCCCGCAATTGCATCGGTTTGGCCCGCGCAATGACGACGCCTGATTGTTTGTTAATGACGACAGTCGCATCTTTATCGACAGCAATTAAGGTACGTAATGCCTCATCAAGTTCTTTCCAAAAGTCCGTCTCGGTGGTGGTGGTGATTGAGCTGCCAGATGAGCGCATGCCAGTCATGCTGCCGTTATTGGGCTGATTATTGTTAAACGGTTGTGTGAGGTTTTGGTTTTGTTGATTGCCATAGGCTTGAGAAGAATTGCCCGTCTGGCCGGAAGAGACAAAGGTATTGGATTTACCTTGACGCAATAAATCTAAACGATCGATTTTGAAAGCCCTGGTTTGCAAGGTGGACGGATATATAACGTAACCAATTTCGGTTTTTTTATAATCATAGCCATAGACTTTTTGTACAGCATCCAATACCTGCGGAATGCTGACATTTTTTAGTTCCAAAGAAATAGTGCCTTTGACGTCCGGATGCACCACCATGTTGTCATCAGAATCTACCACCAGCCCCATAAAAAAATCGCGAGCATCGACTTCATGCACCGACACATTTAGCGGATGCCGAAGTTCATAACGCGCAGTTGCAGGGGGGATTTTAAATTCGGGTACCGGAATAGTTGGCGCTGCTGGTGACCCATTGCTCGGTGACTGTGGGGCTTTTTGAGGAAAGGCGTCGGCAAGGTTGCCAGGTGCAGGTTGCTGCAAAGAGGCGCAGGACGTTATCAGTAACGATGCCGCGAGTTTAATGACGAGCTTCGGTTTAGTCATTTAATACATATCCTGGTTATTTTGTGGTCTTGTAGGGTCGTTGCAGCAATTGTAAGGTTTTGATGTTGCCATTTTGATTGATGGTGACGGCATTTTTACGGATTTTAATGATTTTAATGTTGCCCGGTATGCTTTGACCTTGTTTGGCTTGCACGCCGTTGATGGTTGCCCATCTGGAGTGTTCGGAGCTCCAGATTGCTGATAATCGGGGTTCTGCTTCGATGCTGATCTCGGCGGTTTCTGGTGTATTGATTGGATAAGCAGGCCGTGTGGGATCTTGATCAACGGCATAGCTTGGTAATGACACCACTGTTAACAAAAATATGTTCAATAATATTTTAAACACCTAACCAACCCTCTTCAAAACTGAGTGTGACTACGTGGATGGTGATTTCTGCTACCGGATATTCTTTAACTTGGTAATCAATACTATCCCAAACAATGGCCCAGGGCAGGGCTTCTAACGCCTTGAGGTAATTAACGGTATCGGTGTAGTTGCCAGTAAAGGTGATCGCCAAGCCGTGTTTATAAATGGGGTGATGTTGTTGTTTCGCGTCTAATAAAGTGCTGGTTGGTAGCGTATTTAACTTAATCAAGGTCAATTGTTTATTCTGCTTAAGCATATCGCTTAAGGCCTTAGCCATTAATGCAGCGGGCACAAATTTTTTGTCACCCAGCATGATTTGTTCTTGCAAGCCGCTGTATTGAGTTTTCAATTCAAGCAACTTAGCCTGGTTAACGGCATTAGGATCAGTTTTGCTGTTATTTTCAAGTTGGGCTTCAACTTGTTGTTGGCTGGCTAGCTGAGAGTTGATATTACTCAGTTGTTGCGTAAGAGTATTTTGTTTAAGCGAGATCGGCTGGTAAAAAAGGCTGTCCCAGCCACTCCATAATGCGGCGAGTAGGGCGACGAAAACGATAATTTTTTCACGATTGGTAAGGCTTTCAAATCTTTCTTGGAGTTTATTGAGCATGATCTTTGTCAGTGGGTTGCTCGGAACTGCTGAGGGTAAAGTCCATTTGTCCGGGGTGGGTGATGGATTTTTGCATCGCAAGTTTAGCGAAAGTTTGCCCCCTGAATGCCTGTTCTTGTTGTAAGCGCTGAAATGTCATTGGAATTTGTTCCGGTTTAAAGCTACTGCCTGCAAATCTTAAATCGCGGTGTTGTTTATCAATATGGATGGCGGTTAACCAGACGTCAGGCGTGGATTGATTGGCGAGTGCCTGAAAATAGCTGGAAAAGCCCTGTGACAACTGTGCTTCTTTACCGGCAAGCAGCTGTAATGTTTGCGTGGCTTCTGTGACACTGTTTTGCCACAGCTCGATTTCTGCAATTAACAATACATTCGGCTGCTGGTTGGATCGTGTCGATAACAGTGAGTTTACCCGGGCTTGTTCATTGTTAAGCGTGAGCTGTGCTTGCTTTAACTCAGTTTCAAGGGTGCTGATATGCCATGATAAATAAGCGCTAAAGCTTAAACATGACATGATCACGGCGACCAAAATCGCAGTGTACAGCTTGATACCGGACTGCTTGTGTTGTTGCGCGAGAATTTCGCTGTATAAGTTAATCTGCTGCATTAAAAAGCTTCCACTGCGTAGCGCAACGTTGCGCCAATCACCGGTGAGCATCGGGATTGGGTGGTGTCGTCCAGCAAAATATCACAATCTACAATCGCGGAAAGGTCCATGATTCTGGCGGTAATGCCGTGATCGCTGTTGAGGATATTTAATAATTCCTGGGTATTTTCTGCCAACGGAATAACCGCTAACCCAGAAATAGGCGGAATGCCGTAATAGCTTTCAACGTAATCCAGCGAACGTTGTATTTCCAAGGCCAGATTGTTTTGTTCAATCCTGCTTTGGCTGTCGTTGTCGGCATTTTGCAACGCTAAGCCTAAGTCTCGGTAGCCAATATCAAAATTACGGGAGAGGTAAATAGTGCCTTCTTTTTGGATGAGTATTGTGCCTGAGGATTCTTGCAGATGCAGTACAGCAACGCCGCGTTTATTTTCCGGGAGCAGTACCGCTAAGTTGCGCAACACGGTTTCTTGAATATCGATCACTTTGAGTTGCAAACCAGCCGTTGTCGCTTGATCGGCAAGCTCTTTAATTAAGGTATTGGGACTGGCGACTACTTCCAGCATTTTGTTGCTGCTGGCGCGCATTGATAACGGCACAGGATAATAATCGATAGCTGCTTTATCGATAGCAAAGTCAATCAGATCAGCCACTTTCCAGCGAATAGCGTCACGCATTTCGTGTTCTGCAACAACAGGCGATTCAATGTTGACGCGGCGATAATTATCGGGAGTTAGCACCCAATGACAGCTGTATTCATCAAGCTTAAAACGATCAACCAGATCGCGAAGCACAACTGATTGCTCAGTAATTTTTAGAATGGGGATAAATTCGCAATGGCTGAGCCGTAGCTTGTTATTGTCCGCTTTTTTAGCAACGGCCAGCGCAATGCCATTTGGCAAAAGGCTAATGCCGACAATGCCTTTATCTTCAGATTTTTTGCCAAACAATTTTTGCAGCAGCTGCACGGCACATTTCCAGCGGAGTGAGTAAAAGTGTGATTCAGTATAGCGTAAGATAACGTTTTACATGATTCAAAAAAGCCATCGCTAGCGGCTTCGGGCATCTTTGGTAAGTAATACCAATGACAATAAGTTTTTATTTTGAAACCCTCATGCTATCCCTTCTCCTTTATGCCCTATGGGTAGGTTGGAGAAGGGATAGCATGTGAACTTATTGTGATTGGTATAACGTCGTTAGAAAATGTGAGCGCTGGGAATTTAATTGGCTGAGGGTGAAAGCTAGCGCAATAAACTTAAGTTATTGCGCTAATTGAGTGGGTTGTTTATAGAAGGCGTGATCAGGCAAAACTGATTAAGGACGAGACGGCTTGGAAGTACACGTCTAATAATGACGACAGCGTGTTATAAAACAAGGCCTGCACTGTTTCCCAAGGTTGCTCCAGTAACAGTTTTAAGATTGCTCCGGCCGCATAATAAAGGCTTAATGCGTTCTCTTCAGTTACTTGCAGCGCCGTTGACGACCAGGTAGCCAGTTGGGCGTTGATAGTATCAACAATAGCCTGACTGGCATCCAAGCCGGTGTTGAAGCTGACGGCGATTTTATCGACGCTGCTGGCAACTGTTGCTTGTGGGTCATCTAATAACGCTTGGCCAAATGCCAGTGATTTATCGCCGACGTCAGAGATTTTAGTGGCCAGCTGTTGGCAGACAACTTCCGCTTTGGGCAATACTTCTTCACGAAACAGCACATACACTTCGTTGCATTCTTCTATTGATTGGTCATACAGCGCCGTAAAGGTTTCTACAGGTTGTTCGTAGGCCTGTTTTGACAGCGTCGCAATTTCTGTATGTAACTCGCGCAATTTTGCTTCGGTTTCCAGGTATAGCGAACTCAGTTGTGTGTTTAGTTGCGCCACTAATCTGGATGTTGGCTCAATCAACTTGCTTTCAATATCAAGCTGCTTGATGTTAAGAAAATCTTGGTTTATTGACAGTGTCATGTTGACCCCCTCATTTAAGCTGATGGTTAACGTCTGGAACAAAAAAAATGCGGTCAGGTTAGTGACCGCATTAAGAGGAAGGATATGAAACTCGCAACCCAAATGGAGGTTGTTTAGCGAGTGGTTCTAGTGTATTGAATAATCTGCTATTTGAAAATGTGGCAGATTGTCGCGCGACAAACTGTCGCATTAGGCCATTACTTTATTTCGAACGAATGTAGCTCCACGGTGACAGGAAGTTCATTGACTTCGATATGATCAACACGGGCAGTAATCGGGCCTTTACGGCACCAAGTAATAAACTGCGTAATGGCCTCATCATCACCTATGGCAATGATCTCGACACGACCATCGGCAAGATTAGTTGCGTGTCCAACAAGATCTAATTGTTTAGCTTTTCGTCGAGTGAAGGCGCGAAAATAAACGCCTTGTACTCTTCCTGAAACCACGATGTTGACGTGACGGCTCATCGGCTAATTTTCCAGCAATAATGAATTTTTGGGTTGCGGGCAAAATCTTCCGGAATGGTCGCCGGAGTAATATCTTCCACGTTTAATTTTGCCAGCTCCAGATAATCAAATTTAAAGCGCCTGAAGTTGGTGGAAAAATACAACACGCCATCCAGTGCCAACAAAGACAGGGCATTATTGATCAGCTGCACATGGTCTTTTTGCACATCGAACACATCATCCATACGTTTTGAATTAGAAAACGTCGGCGGATCAAGAAAAATCAGGTCATATTGTCTCGGTTCAGACTGGCGGGCCTCTGTCTCCAGCCACTCTAAACAATCGGCTTGGATAAACTCATGCTGGCCCTGGACAGTATTTAATGCCAAATTATTTTTGGCCCAGCCGAGATAAGTGTTGGACATATCCAGCGTAGTGGTTGCTTTTGCTCCGCCGACTGCCGCATGCACAGTGGCGCTGCCGGTATAAGCAAACAGATTTAAAAAGCGTTTATCTTTGGCTTGTTTTTGAATAATCAACCTAATGGGTCGGTGATCAAGAAACAAACCGGTATCAAGATAATCTTCAAAATTAACCAGCAATTTACAGCCGCCTTCTTCAATGACATGAAAACGGCCTTGTTCGGCAATCTTTTCGTATTGATCGGTGCTTCTTTGTTTTCGGCGTATTTTTAAGAACACTTGTTCGCGGCTGACATTAAGCACTTCGGGAATTGCCGCCAATACCCCGGCCAAACGATGATCGGCTTTCTGTTGATCAATGCTTTTTGGTGGCTCATATTCTTGTACGTTGATCCAAGTTTGCTGGGATTCGCCTTGATAGATGTCAATAGCAACAGCGTATTCCGGCAAATCGGCATCGTAAACGCGGTAGCAAGTTACGTTGTTTTGTTTCGCCCATTTGGATAGTTTTTTTAGATTCTTTTTCAGGCGATTTGAGAACATGTCCGCGCCAGTGTTTTCAACTACTTCTGTTTCGGCTTCGCTGGCTTCTGTTACCTGAGCAATGCGTTCTTCCTGTGATTTGGCCTTAGGAATAAAAAACGCTTTTTCCTCGATATTAAAGCGCAACAGCTTGCATTCCAAAGCGCCGTTAAAAAGCGTGATGGGTTTTTGTGAGCGTATACCCAAGCGAAAACCTAATTCCGGATTGCTGATAATCATCGCCGCTTGCCAGCCGACAAAATGGTTTTTAAAAGTGTCGCCCATTTTTTTGTACAGTTCGGCGGTTTCTTCTTCATCACCCAAGCGTTCGCCATAAGGCGGGTTGCAAATCAGCAACCCCGGTTTCCAACTGGTCGCAGGCGCCGCGTCTTCAATATCGCGGCGCTCCAGATGAATTTTGTTAGTCAGCCCGGCATTAGTGATGTGCTTTAACGCGGTGTTAATGGTATAGCGGTCTTGATCAAAGCCGACGATAACCGGAAGCTTACTAATACCCACTTGCTTGCGTTGCTCAGCTTCAGCGCGTAAGCGTTGCCAGATATTGGCATCGTGTTTTTTCCAGCCGATAAAACCAAAATAATCGCGTAATAAACCGGGGGCGTAATCGGCGGCAATCATCGCGCCTTCCAATACTAAAGTGCCGGAGCCGCACATCGGGTCGATCAGCGTGCCGCCTTGTTTGGCGATAGCGGGCCAACCGCTGCGCAGTAACATGGCGGCGGCCAGATTTTCTTTGATCGGCGCTTTGATGGTGACGTCGCGATAACCGCGTCTATGTAGACTTTCGCCGGATAAATCCAAACTGAGCTGGGCCGTTTCGCCGTTTAAATACACATTGATACGAATATCCGGACGTTCGGTATCGATGTTGGGGCGCTGGTTAAACTTTGCGCGCATTTGGTCAACAACGGCGTCTTTAACTTTTAAGGCGCCAAAGTGGGTGTTGTTAATCGCCGGTGAATTTTTAGCACTGAACGACACCGCAAAGCTGCCATCGGACGCCAGATGATCATCCCAGTTAATCGCTTGTACGCCGTCGTAAAGATCTTGCTGGCTTTTAACGGTGAAAGAATTTAACACCAGCAGAATACGATTGGCGGTTCGAGACCAAAGGCACGCTCGATAAGCAGTTTCCAGATCCCCCTGAAACGCCACCCCTGCCATGGTTGCTTTAATTTGGGAAATTCCCAGCGCGCGCAACTCATCGGTGAGGATGGTTTCCATGGCTTTGGGGGTGGTGGCAAACAGTTGGTAAGTGGGCATAAAAACCGCTCAATGTGGCACTAGCTAAAAACGGCAAAGGCGCAAGCCCAGCGGATTAGCTGAGTCTTGCGCCTTTGTAGGGAGATTGTGTTACTGAATTTTGATCAACTCGACATCAAAGATCAACGCAGCGTTGGGGCCAATATCACGACCAGCACCACGTGAACCATAAGCCAACTCTGAAGGGATATAGAATCGGAATTTATCGCCTTCATGCATCAGTTGCACGCCTTCGGTCCAGCCCGCGATAACGCGGTTTAATGGGAAAGTCGCTGGTTCGCCGCGGCTGTAAGAGCTATCAAACTCTTTGCCGTCGAGCGTAGTACCTTTGTAATGCACGGTGACTTCATCAGTAGCTGAAGGTGACTTAGCGCCAGTGCCTTTAGTTAATACTTCGTATTGCAAGCCAGAGGCAGTAGTGACAATGTTGGCTTTTTTGGTGTTTTCAGCAAGAAACGCAGCACCTGCGGCTTTGTTTTCTTCGGGAGTAGCGGCGTTGGCCATAGTAAGTCCTATAAAAATAACAGCGATGAGGGAAGTAATTTTAAGATAAAGTTTTTTCACGGATTTGCCTTTAAGTGACGTAAAAACGCTAGTTTATCAAAAAAAGCCGTTTTTGCTTTCCAATTGATTTTTACAACCGCCAAGTTGGCGTTCATAAAGCTTGGCGCGCAAGGCAACTTTGTCTGCAACTTTCAGTAGCCAAGGCTTTTGATTGTAGCTTTGCCGCTGATAGCCGCCTTGACCTTCGTGATAAGCCAGGTACAAGCGTTTAGTGTCAGTCAGGGGTATGCCCAGTTTTCTATGGCTGGTGTGGCAGTACCAACCGATAAAGTCGGCAGCATCAGAAAAATCGTCGCGATCCGCGCCCCAGCTACCGGCCTTATCAAGGTAATTATCCCAAGTCTCATCCTTGGCTTGGGCATAGCCATAAGCGCTACTGGCTCTAAACCACGGAATAAATCCTAATAACCAGGGGCGTGGCGGTTGGGCATCGGCAACAAAACGAGACTCCTGATGCATGATGGCCATTTGTACTTCAATTGGTACACCCCATTTAGTGGCGGCGTTTTTGGCGTCATCGTACCAATCTTCTTTTTCATTAAAGGCTGCGCAAAGATTGTCTGGATTTTTGGGCGGCATGACCGTGCAAGCCGTTAACGACAATAACAAAGCAAGCAGAAAATGATTTTTTATCATGTTGAGATATGAATGTATTCAAAAAACATGAATGGGGTTGGATTAGCTAATTTAAAGACTCTACTATAATCCATGCCATTGGCTTATAGTCTATAAGCGCCTATACAGCTATGAAATTTACAACGACTGGTAAAACACACATGACAATTCAGGAAGAACGACCTTATCGTAAAAGTCTGGCTGGGCATGGCCTGATTTACATGGGTGGAAAAGAACGCGAGATCGTAGTTAAAAATCTTTCCTTAACCGGTTTTTTGGCTGAATTGCATTGCGAAGACGAACCACTTGAAATCAGCGATATATATCAAGCCATAGCAACCGGATCGCCAGTACTTGATTTTTACCTGTCTGAAATGCGCCTGGCTGGTGAGGTCGAGGTGGTGAGGGTCGACCTTGTAGAATCACATATCCTGATGGCATTAACTTTCAAATATGTATCTCACGATATAGATAATTTGCTATATAAAAGAAAGGCTTATCGAAAAATAATGTCGGCACCGGGCAAAATTCTGCTGGCTGGTAACTTTATAGAGTTCGAAACCGTCAATGTATCGGTAGAAGGCTTAATGATTAAGCTGGACAATATCGTCGATGTGCAAGCAGAACAAATCACCGCCTTCCAATTTAAACGCCTGGATCTGGAAGGTGCAGTAAAAGTGATTTGGGTTGATCACAGCGAATCAGCAACGTTGCTAGGCTTGCAGTACATGCATATGGAAAAAATCCACATTGAAGGTATACCTGAGTTTGCTCGGACTTGAGGGTAATTGGTACTTTTTTGTAAAAATCTTTATCGAATCTGATATTTCAGAATGTAAGCCTGAAGTAGGCCGCGTAATAGCTGGCAAGGTTCGGCCAAAAGCGGACTACTACGTTTCGACCATCAGTGACAGGAATAGAGTGGGTACCTGCCTGTCAGTTTAGCTATGGATGCTTGATCGCAAGACCTGACTTCTTCTTTTTGACTCGCCGGTAAGAATCTTTAAGCTGACGTAAGGTGGGCAAATTTGCACACCAATTCAACCGGTTGGGCACAAACAGCAGTGCCCAACCAGGCTAAATTCAATGGTATTACACGGAAGTTGTCGCAATGACGGTGCCTCAAGTTAGGTATCCTAAAAAGAAACGCGACAGCAGCTCTCCAGCAGTCTGCTGTCGAGTAAGCTCGAACTTAGGATTTACTCAACGTAATGGTTTTTTGCCGAAAGTTGAATCCGTAAAATCCCATTGCTGACACAAATAACCAGAAAGCTGCGGGTATCGGCACAACTGATGCGGCATTGACTTGATAGTTAGACCCACCACCGATAGCTGCTAAGCCCACCGGAATAAAAGCACCGAAGCTGATAGTGCCGTTTTGTAGTTGTCCTGTGATAGTGGGAAATGAGCCAGTACTAACGCAAGATGCGATGAATCCGGGTGGAATATTTGAACAACCATCACCATTGCCGGAAAATACTGATCCTGTGAGCTGACTATTAATAAAATCAGGCATTTGAAAGTCATTAGGTAGACCATTGGCAGTTAGATTCACATTATTAATGGTCAGCCAATCGGTATTACCGTTATCTGTGGTCCAACTGGTGACGTCGAATGAACCGCTGATAACATAATTTACCGTAGGTGATGATCCACCTGAACCATCGGTTCCAAATGAAAATGTTCCTGGATTATAGGCTAGCGAACTTGTTGCGGAGTTAATCACATATGTTGCGCTGTCCAGGATTGTGGCGCCGGATGTCACTACACCAGCGTGAACACTGCTGGCTATCGAGAAAATGCTCGCGGCGACACAGACATTACGAAGCAAAGCAGTTGGTTTGTTATTCATAATTTTCCTTGTGCATTAAACAAAGAGGATCGGTTAGTAGTACTTTTATTCTGGCTACCGCAAGCGAACTATATGGCACGCTGAACTGATGTATCTCAGAATATGGTTTGATGAATCACCTCTGATTCTAGCAATATTTCTCATGTGTTTCTCGCGTTTTTTCCATTCATATCTACTGGCATGGACCATGCCACCTGGATTGACCGGTAGATTGATTTGAATAAAAAGGGGCATTGACGCTTCTGAATGTTCTACAGGGCCGTAAGGCTGGGTAGAGCAACGCGAAAACCAGCTGATGGCTTTGAAATAACTGAGTTTCTTCTCATTCAAACTGCTATTTGGATTAGAAAATCCTATCAGCTTCGAAGCTGGGTTTCATTACCATTGAACCCAGCCTACTGCTTCAAACCCACTGCCAGCTTATTACCAATTTGCGGAGATTAGCAAAACTGGAGCGAATGTCGCGTGTGGGTCGCTATGTGAATCTACACATAGCTACCCCTATGTGAATCTACACATAGCTACCCCTATGTGTAGTCCCGAACTATGTGCATTTACATGTTTACTCTCCGGATCGGCCCTTGCTCGACATGGCATAGGGCCGACCGCAACTACACATAATTACAATGCTTGAAGAAACTCCATCAATGCGTCATCAGCTGGGTGATAGCGGCAAATTTGTGTTTCGGGTTCTTGAAGTCTCGCCAACGCCTTTTCCTTCATCGCTAAATCGGCCTCGACATAGCGATGTGTAGTAGTTGTACTCTCGTGTCCAAGCCATAAAGCAATCACATTAAAAGCAACACCCGACTGTAACAGATGCATGGCGGTCGTATGCCTGATGGAGTGTGGAGAGATACTTCGTTTGCTGAGGCTGATATGTACCTGGGCTGCACGAGCAACTGCGATGTTTAATCGCTGGGTGACGTTAAAACGCGTCATCGGATTAGCATCTCTGTTTGGCAATAACGCGGCGTCTTTACCCAGCGAGGGATTGCGCTTCAGCCAAGCTCGGATTGCCTGAACCGTACTCTTCCATAATGGTGTCGAGCGTTGTTTACGGCCCTTGCCACGCAGATGTACGCAGGCGGATTCATCCAAAATGACATCACCTACCTTAACACCTATGATTTCTGAGACTCGCGCACCGGTGTTGTAAAGCATGGTTAGTAGCAGATGGTCACGTTGCGAAGTCCAGGTATCACCGGGTTCACCTATCACTGCCAACATTTCCTCTCTGGTCATGAAGCCTAGCATCGGGCGTTCGAAACGCTTCATGGGCACTCCTAGCGCCTGTTCAATAACGAAGAAAGAAGATATATCGCGCCGTGCAGCAAATTTCAGGAACGCACGCAACGCCGTCAGCCTCAGGTTACGACTACGCACCGAGTTTTGCCGTTCTTGTTCCAGATGATCCAGAAATGCCAGGATCAACTCCGGCGTAATGTCGCTAAGGTTCAGTGCTGTCGGCATTTTGCCCAGGCGATGCTGCGCAAAATCCAGGAACAACAGCATGGCATCCCGATAAGAAGCAACCGTGCGAGGGCTCAAGGCGCGTTGCGTCACTAGATACTCGGTAAAAAACTGCTGTACCAGCGATGCAAACGATACAGGTCTAGGTGCCGTCGTTTCAGTCATGACTCACCTCCGGTATGTGGGCAAAAGCGTCGAACTTGTCTGCGGCCCCCGCCATGAGCTCAGGAATCCCCGTGAGATACCAGTAAGTGTTTGTCACCATGGCATGCCCCACATACGTGGACAAGGCCAACATCTGCTGATCGACATCTAACCCTTGGGCCTGCCAGAGTAGTACGCGACGGACAATAAAGGTGTGCCTTAAATCATGGATGCGTGGGCCATTGTGGGCACCACGATTGATCCAGCCCAATTGACTTCGTAAGCTAATGAAGACGCGATCGACTTGTTTCAGACTGAGCGGTTGTCCTAACCGTCGCCCACGCGCACCCACGAAAAACCGCGATTCATCTGACACCTGGATATAACGGTTGCGTAGCAACTGATACTGCCTAAGTGCCTCTAAAGTGCTGGGGTGGAGCGGCACATAGCGTGATTTGGCAAATTTGGTTTTTCGTATGTTTAGCAATCCGGATTTGAGGTCGACATCCAAATCCAGCAAATGCAAGGCTTCGGAAACTCGCAGGCCAGTGGAAGCGATTAAACCGAACAGCGTCTCGTAAGTGGCGGCACGCAATCCTGGAATATATGAATCTAGTTTATGGGCGGCCGCCAGCAAATCGATGATCTCCTGCTCACTATAGATATGCGGTGTCAAGCGCTGACCAATTCGACCAAAGATACTGTCGTCCGGCACCTCAGTACGGGGTTCAAACTGTTGTAGGTAACGACAAAACGAGCGTAAATTCTTCAAACGTCGCGCCCAAGTGGACGGTTTGCCTGTATTACCTTGGTCTTGCCTGGCCCAGTCAGCCATTAGCTCGACTGTTAGCGGTGCTTGGCTGTTAAGGGCATCAACGTATCGAGCAAAGCTGAGAATCGAATAGCCCGGCGTACGCAAACCAAAACCTAGTTGTCGCCGTTCATTCAAGTAATTGGTGGCATGTGTTTGCAGGGTGATACGCGTATTCATAACGCACTCCCTGGCCAAGGCAAGGCCACCGCAGTAAGATTTTTACTATCGAGTTTGGCATATACCAGAGTGGTATTAAGCGAGCGATGCCGCAAGACATCCGCCACCTCTTTGAGGGAACTGCCACCCGCCAATAATCGGTTGGCCAGGGTGTGCCGCAGAAGATGTGAACGCGTATAGGGCAAGCCTGCGCGAGCATAAGCTTGGCGTATCGATTTACGGATCAGATCAGGGCCGACAGGTTGATCGCGTGGGGCGACGTTACGGACAAATACAGCTCGGTTACTGGTGACCGGTCGTTCAAATTTTAGGTAATCGGCAATCGCTTGACCGGTTGCCGCTGGCAAGGGCATGACATCTTCACGACGACCTTTGGTTCCTCGCAGCCTAATCGTTGCCGCGCACCAGTCAATATCATCAAGACCAAGATTAGCAATCTCACTGCTGCGCAAACCAAGATCCAGCGCGCAATGCACGATGGCTGCGGTTCTGCGAGCCGCGGTACCATCATACGCAAGCGCCGCCAATAAACGGTCGACTTCGTTATTGCTCAATGTCTTCGGAAGCATCGCTTGTTGCCAGTTGGCCGGAAAGCTGGTGACGCCAATCAGCTGGTGTACCTGATCACCCAGCGTGGCACGATAACGAAAATAGCTACGTAATGCCGAGATTGGCGCACTAATACTGGCAGATACCCGGCAACGCGCGCTTTGGTTGGCGACAAACTTGCGTATGTCGTCGGGTTTAATAGCACAAATTTCAACAGCGCGATCGGCAAACTGCCCGAAAAGCAGGCAGCGAATGATAGCAATATAGTGTTTACGTGTTTTCGGGGCGAGTCCTCGAACGTGATTCATATGATCATCAAATCGTCGTAACTCCTCATCCACAGGTGTTAGCCCTATTGATGGATCAGCAATAACTGCATGGGCACGCAGCAGCACAAGCAGATGCCCAAGTGCGGCATGCAAATCTTTCCGGTCGTGGAATACAGGCTGTTCGCAATCACAGTGGGGCAGATGATCATTAAGAAATTGTTGGATCAGCGTCTCATTGATGTTTTTGATATCGATATTGCACTGGCTAAGCCAGTGTGCAAAGTGGGTCAGGCCGGCAAGGTAATTATTAATGGTGTTTGATGCATAGCGGCAGTCAAACAAATGCAGCATGAAAGCATCAACGTGGGGAGCTAATTGGCTTTCTAGGAGCCATGTTAATGTGTGGTCGTGGGCAGAGTTCATTAGAACCTCCTGAGGTGAGTGAGTTTTCACTTCAGGACGCCGGCAAAACTATGTCAAGTTAATACCTTGAAAGCTTGGCTTTTAAGCCAATGAAATTGAACTTGGTGGCAAGCGGCGTTCGGTAATCTGCACATAGTTTGGTACTACACATAGGGGTGCGGTGCGCTTCATCGGTGATCACAATCACGTCATCACGTTCGGTATATGGGTTATTCGGATCAACTTTTTGATTGAACTTCTGGATCAGCGAAAACACATAGGCTTTTTGCTGGCCTAACAAAGCCTGTAAATGAGCACCGTTGGCTGCACGGCACGGGTCTTTATCGTTATCCACCAAACCGCAACCGCCAAAGGTTTTATAAATCTGGGTGTCCAAATCTTCACGGTCGGTGAGTACCACAAAACTGTAATTACCGCCGAGTTTGCGATGAACTTTACGGGCAAAAAACACAATCGAGTACGACTTACCTGAACCTTGGGTATGCCAGAACACGCCCAATTTTCCCAAACGGGCTTTACGATCTTTGACGGCGGCAACGGCACGGTTAACACCCAAAAATTGGTGATTACGGGCAACAATTTTCACCATCTTTCCGGCGCTTTCATCAAACAAGATAAAGTTCTCAACAATATCCAGCAGATTAACTTTGCTGCAGGTGCCTTTAAGCAAGGTTTCCATATCCACCACACCGGCACTGTCTTCCTGCAGGCGTTTCCAGTCGTTAAAATGTTCAAACTTACTGGTGATAGAGCCCATTTTGGCATCCACACCATTGGCTAAAATGATAAAGGCATTGTGGTGGAACAAATGCTGCACGGTGTCCTTGTAATCGGCAAAGTTCTGTTCGTAGGCCGCCTTAATGTCCTTATGCAGGTTTTTTAGCTCCATGAAGACCAACGGAATACCATTCACAAACCCGACCACATCGGCTCGACGTCGGTACAAGTCGCCCCTGATCCAGAACTCGCGGACCACCAGAAAATGATTATTCTCCGGATGATCAAAATCAAACAGGCGCAGGCGTTTTTTAACTCGTTCGCCTTTGTCGTTACGGAAGCTAACCTCCACACCGTTTTTATGCAGCTTGTCTTTATCGCGGTTGGTAGCCAGTAGCACCGAACTTGAACTCACTTCAGTGATAATTCGCAAAGCATCCTGATAAGCCTCCTGCGGCAAACCAGGGTTTAGCTCCATCAACTTCTCGCCCAAATAGCGGGTTAGCACCACCTCACTATCATGGCTACGGCCTAACGTTCCCTCTCTGCCAAAGACTTCATCCATCGCAAAAATGGACTCATCCCAGCTCAGTTCGTTACGTAAATAATCAGCGGTGGTGGTTTGTACCAGGGTGTCTTCGTTATACATCGCTTTCCTTGTTTCCCTTAGTCTGAACTTGCCAATACCCGCCTTTAGCAGAACCCATGCGCTTTAAGAGACCTTGCTGTTGCAGCTTTTGCAGATGACGCTCAATAGTGCGGGAGCTGACACCTAACTGGGTAGCCAGCGTGGGTATGGTCAGCTCGGGGTTTTGCTGTAACGCTTGTACAATGGCTAGTGGCGTTTTCCCCGACAGTTTTACCGACATTTCTCCCGACATGGTTGACGGTGATGATGCAATCCCTGTCTGCAATGCCTGCGCTAACGCGTCCAACATAAATTCAACAAATATGGTGCAATCACTGGCTAAATCAGCAACGCCCAGCACCCGATAATATTCGTTTTGCTGGTCACGGATAATGCTTTCAACCGGCAAATACGCCATTTCTGCTCGCCATTGGCTTAGGATCAAGGTTTGCCACAAGCGGCCCAGTCGGCCATTCCCGTCACTGAAGGGATGTATGAATTCAAACTCGTAATGAAACACGCAACTGGCTATCAGTGGATGGGCATCTGTTGTGGCTAGCCACCCAAGCAAATCCACCATTAAGCGGGGAATTTGTGCAGCAGGCGGCGCCATATGTACCAATTCTTTTCCTCGAAAAATGCCGACGCCACCACTACGCCACTGTCCGGCATTATCAATCAGGCCCACCATCAAGCGTTCATGCGCCGCCAGCAAATGCTCGCCGTTGGTAGCTTGCCAATGGGGTAACTGTTCGTAAGCAGCAAAGGCATTACGCACTTCCTGAATTTCTCGTGGCAAGCCGAGTACCTGTTTGCCTTCCAGAATAGCGGTGACTTGTTCCAGCGAGAGGCTGTTATGTTCTATAGCCAGCGATGCTTGAATGGTACGGAGGCGGTTATCGCGCCTCAGTTGCGGGGATAATGCACCTTGATGACTGGCCGACCAACGACCCAGCAATTCACTGATTTCAGCAACGGCATTGAAGATGTTTGCCGTAATGCTATAGGGAGGTTGGTAGCCTTGGCTCATACGCTGATGGTTCCGTTCATAAGGCGGGGGAGCAATAAATCACGGGTTTCGGCAAGCTTAATATTCATTAATGATAATTTATCTACTTGCTCAAAAACCTTTGACGCTGATTCGGTAAATTCTTCGAGTAGAGTTTCAGAAGGCTTTAAAAATGGTATCTGCTTAAACGTATCAACGACAATTGCATCAAATACTGCTCCACTTGCTCTTGCCTTAAATTGCTCAATTGACGCTTTAAGTGAAGAATACAAAAATTGCTGGCTGATATTCCCTTTAGCAATTAACGCATAACATGACTGATTCATGGACATTGGCCTTTGTGCAAAACTCAGTTTACCAACAGTACCTCTGGCGGTGATAAATACAGTATATTTTGGGTAAAGACGACTATTGCATTTTGATAGGCCAATTTCAGTGATCGTTTTTTCAGTTGAATATGTAAACGCACATTTAGTAGTATCTTTTGGAGTAAAAAATGGAATTTCCCCATTCCAATACTCATTCACCGTTGTTTTTGGAGTCCCACCACTTAGCACCTCCATTACGTTACTTGCCGTGGTACGCTCCCAGCCCACCGGCACACCATCAACAATCTTGACATGCTCATGACCGGGGAAACGCAGGTGAACAAACCACTCCTGATACAACAACCGCGCTGATTCTTCCAAAAGATGAATTCTGCGACGGTTGTTTTCTATGAGATCGTCGTAGTTTTGAAGTATTTCTAAGATCCGTTTTTGTATGCCTATATCTGGCAACTTGATTGGCAAATCATAAGCTCTATCCCTATTTAAACCCGGAACAGCAGCATCCGAATTCAAAGAGGGTAACGGAAGACTTTTAAGAAGATAGTAAGCAAACCGGAGGTCAACTTTTTCAGGAGCCGTTTTAACGTAATAAACTGTATCGATCGGAAAGAAATTATCCTTTTCATAAAATACTGAACCTACTGTGCCTTTGCGGCCAACTATCACTCCAGGGCCATCAACTAGCGATTGACTATTGTAACCTCCGACTCCCCCAGAACCATACACAGGCACATTGCCAGCCTTTCTGACACTATCTGGAAGTGACTTGCCATAGATAAGTTCAACTGCGTCTCTTAATTTGCAAGGCGTAAAGCTCATATCCCCAATTCCTCAAAGTTCCGAACAATCTGCGCCGCCAATTCAGCCGCTTCTTCGTTGAGTCCTTTGAGTTCGATATGGATGTCACGTAGAGATTCTTCAAAATCAAAGTCTTCATCCATTTCTTCCGGGGCAACGCCGACATACCGACCTGGCGTCAAGCTCCAGTCGGCAGCTTCGATGTCCTTGACGTCCACCAACTTAACCAAACCTTCAACATCAATCAGTTTGCCATCGGGAAAACGTGATACTAACCAGTGAGCATGTTTGTAGAAGTAACGCACCTGTTTGAGTTGTTCAACCGCCAGTATGCGGGCGTTATCGGCGGCTTTTTTCAGGCTGTTTTTGCGGGTGCCATTGATGGTGCCGTTATCCCAAAGCGCGTTGTCTTTAGCATTATGTTCTTGTTCGCAATGGTCTATCAGACGAGTGGCAAGCTTGTAGCTCAAGTCAATTTCTTTGAGTAAATCACGGCTTTGATCGGCCAAGTCGGCAATGATCCGGTCGGTTTCGATAAATGTCAGCAGATCCTTAGGGGTGGTGAAGCGGTTTTGGTGCCAGTGTTGTTGGGCATTAGCCGTTGCCTGAGAAAACTTTGCCCAGCTATCCGTAACCTGTTGCATCGTCGTTAGCCATTCGCTGTATATGCCGATATGCGCTGCGGCTTCAGTTAATGCTTTGTCCAAATGGGCAATAAAAGGCTTAACAATTTCATGTAAGGCTTGCATCGCCGCAATAAAGTCCGGAACAGGTTGCGCCTGATCGGCTTCGGACAAATGGCAGGCATTCGCCTCACGTAATACGCTATCGACATAGCTTTGCAGCAGTTCCACAAATCGCTCTGTTTGCCCCCGATACAACCAAACAATCGCGCTAAGGTTGTGCAATTGCTCAGGGCTGAAGTCCATGATCTTACGAGTGACTTTTCGATAGACGTTGCGAGCATCGATCATCAGCACTTTGTCTTGATGCTGAATGGGTTTGGCTTTGTTTAAAAACCACAGCTGACAAGGCACACTTCGGGTGTAAAAGAAGTTGCCGCGAATATCGATCATAGCGTCGACATGGCCGGTTTTGACCAGTTGCTCACGTACTTTAGCTTCTTCACGCCCTGCACTGGATGACTGCGATGACATCACAAAACCCGCTCTGCCCGTTTTGTTCAAATAGCTGTAGAAGTATTGAATCCACAAGTAGTTGGCGTTGGGTACTTTTTTGTTTTTGTTGATGCCAGGCAAGCCAAACGGTAAACGCGGGTCGTTTTTGACTTTTTCGGCATCGACTTCATCGACATTAAAGGGCGGATTAGCCATCACATAATCGACCGTACCAAACAGGCCATCATGCGGATCGTTGTAGTAAGTAATCGCCGGTTCACCGCCTGCGATATTGCCTTCCAGGCCATGAACAGCCAGGTTCATTTTGCCTAAGCGGGTGGTGACTCGGTTTTTTTCATGCCCGTAAAAGGTAAGTTGATTGGGATTTTTCTGATGGTGCTCCATAAAATGCGCACTCTGCACAAACATACCGCCAGAACCGCAAGCCGGATCAAAAATCTTACCGTGGTCGGGTTCGATTACATTAACGATCAATTGCACCAGTGACACCGGCGTAAAGAACTCGCCACCATCATGCGCCCCTTGCCCGGCAAATTCAGTCAAAAAGTATTCGTAGATGCGGCCAAAAATATCGCCAGTGGCTTTTTTCAGTTCATCTGGGTTAAGAGCACGCAGCAATTGGCCCAATACATCATTGGGGATGGTGCGGAATTCCTGTTTGGGTAATTGCCCGCTCAAGTTGCTGTAATCGGCTTCAATGGCTTCCATCGCCTGGATGATGGCTTCGGCACGGTCATCGGCATCGGTAAGTGCAACTAAACGATCAAACTGGGCTTCCGGCTTAAGGTAAATCGCGCTTTTTTGCGAAAAATCCTCTTTGGTGACATCTCGGGTTTTACCACCACGGCTGGGCAGGTTGGCGACAATTTCGTCTTTAACACCTAAAAAACGGCTATAGGCATGACGTAAGAAAATAAGCCCCATAACCGGCAGGAAGTATTCGTTACTGGCCAATTCAGAATTACTGCGTAAGGTATCTGCGGCTTTCCACAGGCGTTTTTCAATTGCTTCTATGTTTTCTAGCTGAGCCATAATGGTTTGTTTAATGCCTGTAGTGATTACTGTGGATTTTCGCTGTTAAAAAGAGTTGGCTGCTCGGAAATGGCAATATTGTGCAGCTTGCAATAATCACGAATCATCACCTCCACCATATTAGTGAGGCTACGATGCTCATGTTCTGCCAACAAGCGTAATCCTTCCTTAATATTGGGATCAACACGTAAGGTTAACGTGACAGATTTTGTGGTTGTCATGGGCTAACACCTCAAGTTAGTATTACAGTCGAATTGTAGTGCAAATATACTGCACATTAGTACACTTAACATATTATTCTGTGAAGCTTTTTCGAATCAATATGCCGTAAAAAATAATGAAATTCAGGTTTCCGAGATTAATGCGTATATTAATTTTATTACCGAACACACCGAATCTAGCGTTCATAATTTATAAGCTTATAAGTAATATTTTTCAAAAACGTCTCTAAAAATACCCATAGTGTAAGACAAAAAAAACGAAAAACAATTGGATATTACTTTATTAAGATAACAATGGTTAATATAAAATTATGCAATATAAATAAGAAATTATTATAACAGCGAACACTTTCAAACTGTTGAATTGTGAATAGCAGTGTAATTATTAGTTTTTAAATAAAAATCATTGATATTTTTATTATTTATAATAATCGACTAATGTTTACATAAAAATAAACTATACTGATAAATATTTTTAGATTCTAACTGATCATTAGGAGAATAAGTGAGTAATTTGGAAGAAATCTTTAAAGTTGGTGGATTGCCTACCGTTACTTTTGTTGAACCAATTGAGTACCCTGCGTTGGTAGTAGCGTTGAGAACTCCAGGTCGCGGCATAGTTATTGAGGGGCCGTCTGGTATTGGAAAAACCACTTCAGTTCATCGTGCACTTGAGCAATTAAACTTAACTAATAATGTATTGGTGCTTTCCGCAAGAAAGTTACAAGATACTGATATTATCAAAGAATTACCTGGCATGGAAAGTATAGGCATTGTAGTTATTGATGACTTTCATCGTTTAAATAACGATATTAAATGTAAAATTGCAGACTACATGAAAATTCTTGCTGATGAAGAAAGACGGGATAGTAAGATAATTATCTTAGGAATAAATCAAGCAGGACAATCGCTTATTAATTTTGCACATGACTTAAATAATCGTTTAGAAGTAATACAGTTCGAAGCAAACCCAATACATAAAGTATTACAATTGCTTGACCAGGGAGAAAATGCGTTAAATATTGAATTAAATATAAAAAATGAAATTGCCGACGCCTCACATGGAAGCTTTTATATTGCACAAATGTTGGCTCACCAAGCCTGCCTAGACTCAGGCGTATTAGAACGAAAAGAACCCAATTGCGTTACAACTGTTAGTTTTGAGTTGGTCAAGGGGAAAGTATTTGACCGGTTATCAAGAACCTTCAAAAACAGAACCGTTAGCTTCGCTCAGGGCACAAGGGTCCGTCGAGAAGGTCGTGCTCCATACTTACATCTATTGTACTGGCTGGGAAAATCTGAAGAATGGAGTTTGTCGATAGATGAGGCGCTGAAGACATACCCAGAATTAAAAGGTAGCGTGGTTCAAATTGTAGACAATGGATATTTGGAAAACGTGAATTCAAGTAATAAGTGCATAACCCACCAATTTTTCAGCGTCCATGCCGGATAGTTCGCGAAACACCTCGTAAGGCGTCTTGAAGCCCAGACACTTCCTTGGTCTGTTGTTGAGTTTATGCACAGCTTCTAACAC
>JAUYBL010000018.1 GCA_030693065.1 Methylococcaceae bacterium
GGATGCCTGCATGGATGCAGGTAATAGGGCAATGCAGGAGCAATTGCCGAGAGGGTTGGGGTGAGGAGATTAAAATCAATCACTTAGATTCCCCTCATCCCAACCTTCTCCCGCTGGAGAAGGGGCCAAAAACTTGTGTAGTTACCTACCCAAGTAAGACAGTTATGGCGCACCGCAATGTTAATTCCACAGATATTACTGCGCTGCTGGCGTTGATTTTATTGAGCGGCTGCGCACAAGAACCAAACTATGCCCCAGTTTATTCTCATTTTCCAGAACATCCCCAGGATCAAGAACAGCCTCGTTTAAGGGGCGAAGTAAAAAAACAACCGGCTAAAACCGAAGCCCCAAAAGACAAAACTTCGCCCTCTCCCAAAACTATTGTTAACGTGCCGGACAAGCCTCAGGTATTAGCGAATAAATCGAAAAATAAACCGCTAACAATAGTGTCTTCAAATGGGAATAGCGCATCTGCGAATGAAAAAAAGCTAACTATTTCAATTGATAAAGAAAAAGTGTTAAAGTTAAACTTTCAATGGCCCTTGAAAGGAAAAGTAGTAAAAAAGTTTTCTCAGTCACATGACAAAGGCATTGAAATAGCCGGTAAAGTGGGTCAGCCGGTGGCGGCTACTGAAGCCGGCAAGGTGGTATATAGTGGACAAGGTCTACTAGGTTACGGTAACTTGCTAATCATAAAGCACAATGATCTGTATTTAAGTGCTTACGCAAATAACAGTCGATTGCTGGTCGTAGAGGGTAATTCGGTCACTAAAGGCCAAGTAATCGCAGAAGTGGGTCAAGTGGGCACCAAACGTCCAGCGCTGCATTTTGAAATAAGAAAAAATGGCAAGCCGATCGATCCAATGATATTTTTATCAAGCAAATAATGAGTCCACTCGGTTTGGGCCGCACACGCTAGAGGCTAAGATGAAGGAAGAATTAGTTGAACCCTTGAATGATGACTTATCCAGGTCGTTTGAAGATGAGTTTTCTTTCACCGATGAGATTGAGGATACCGATGCGGATACGTTGCAAACGTCTGCTGATGTGGTTGAAGCACTAGATGTGGATTCCGTAATCGCCATCGAAAGCCGCCGAGATACCGAGATGGACGCCACGCGCGTGTATCTCAATGAGCTGGCTAAATCCAAATTATTGACGGCCGATGAGGAAAAGTTCTACGGCAAAAAAGCCTTGCTGGGTGACGAAAGTGCTCGCAAAGTGATGATAGAAAGTAATTTGCGCTTGGTGGTAAAAATATCCCGGCGTTACTTGAATCGCGGATTACCTTTATTGGATCTTATCAATGAAGGCAATTTGGGCTTGATTCGAGCGGTTGAAAAATTTGATCCCGAACGCGGCTTCAGATTTTCGACTTATGCCACCTGGTGGATTAGGCAGACCATTGAACGGGCGATCATGAATCAAACCCGCACAATTAGATTGCCGATTCATATCGTTAAAGAAATGAATACTTATCTCAAAGCCCAGCGGCATCTTACCCAGGCGCTTGATCACGAGCCCACCGCTGAGGAAATTGCCGTCTACCTTGATAAACCTGTTAGCAAAGTAGAAAAAATGCTGCGCTTAAATGAGCGGGTCACGTCCATAGACATTCCTGGCGGTAAAGATTTTGACAAGCCTTTGGTTGATTCTATCTCTGATGATCACAGTAAATCCCATGACGAGAAACTTCAGGAAGATGGGATTAAAGAAAACATTACTACCTGGGTGTTTCAATTACCTGAAAAACAACGAGAAGTGATTTGCCGTCGTTATGGCCTGTGCGGTTACGATGACGCCACTCTTGAGCAAGTGGCGTTGGAATTAAACGTGACTAGAGAGCGTGTTAGGCAGATTCAGATGGACGGCTTAAAAAAATTAAAAGAAATACTCACCACCAACGGCTATTCTTTCGAATCAATTTTCAATTAACAGCGGTCAATTGTAGTGGCCAGTCCCGGTAATTAAATACTTGCCCCTGTTCGCGTACAGTCGCAATATTTTCCAGTGAGATTTCCGCAAACACCCATTCAACCTTATTTAAGGTACCCGCAGTAATAATTCCATTATCTGGGAAGCCGCGATCCACCGGCGTATAAACACCGGCTGAGCCGACATTGACATCTACCGCTTCCGACCAAGGCGCATTGCCCACCAGACAAGCTTGCACCACGTAACATTGGTTTTCTAAGGCTCTTGCTTGGCAGCCGATTTTAACCCGGTGGAAACCCGCCAACGTGTCTGTGCAACTAGGGACTAAAATCAAATTTGCGCCCGCTTCCACCTGTTTTCTGGCCAGTAATGGAAATTCACTGTCGTAGCAGATATTAATGGCTATTTTGCCGAATGCTGTATCAAAACATTTGAGCTCTTGGCCTTTTTTAATAAGCCACTGTTCGTTTTCAAAACGAGTCATCATGATCTTATCTTGAAAATCGAACCGGCCATCCGGCCAGAATAAATAGGCCCGGTTGCGATAAACATCGGGCTCAATAGCCACCGGAAATGTACCTGCCTGAATATAACACTGGTACTTTTGCGCCAAACCTTGGTAAAGCTTGATGTAGTCATCCCGCAAGGATTGCAACGCTACCAGCTGTTTACTTAATGAAGAATAAATCTCTTCTCCAAATAACGATGCCAATTCCATACAAGCGTATTCAGGAAACAATAAAATTTTCGCATCTTGCTTGGCAGCCTCTTCAACCCAGCGCTCGGCTTTGCTTTGATAATCCTGCCAGCTATTCAGAAAACTAATGTCGTATTGTGCGGTAGCAATATTAACTTTCATGTTTTAGCCAAAAGGTCATGGGTTTAGGGGTTTCATCGCTATCATCCAAATCTTTCCAGACATACTCGGTCCTCAGTTCCGGGTGTTTCACATAGCCACGCTTATTCCAGAATCGATCCAACGGCACATAATCGGCTGGGCGACGAGGATGATCCACGGGGCGTTCCACGCAACAAAAAGTGATATGTTTAAAACCGCCCAAATCTAAAGCATGCGCTTCACGTTGTTCAAAAAAACGGACGCCGATGCCTAAGCCTCGATAGTCTTTATTGAGCACTGATTCGCTGCAATAAAACACATCATCCAGATTGTAGCCGTGTTCAATAAATGGTTTTTTAAGTTCATTGGTCTCAAATTTCATCGGCAGTGCGGTTGATGCACCTACTACCTTATTGCCATCTAGCGCCAATACGATCACGCTGTCAGGATTGTTGACATAAGTCTGCAGGTATTTTTTCTCGTATTCATAATCGCCGTCATACAAATAAGGGAAGTCCCTAAACACCTCAATTCTGAGTCTGGCAAGTTCCGGAATAAATTTCTCCAGCGCCGCACCGCTCCATCTTTCAATACGAATATCTTTAGTCATAGTCAGTATGCCGACAAAAAAGGCGCATTTTAGACGAAGTCGGGAGGCGGATGTGATTTTTCCAGAAGTCCTGATAAAACAACGAATTGGCTAATTTATCGATGCGGATAGAAACTGTATTTTAATTAAACTGTGTTATTTAACGTATTTTTACTGGGCCATATCGCCTATTTTTTCTATAAAACCAACCCTGCGGAGAATAATCAGAAGCAGG
This sequence comes from Methylococcaceae bacterium, assembly GCA_030693065.1. Taxonomy (GTDB): domain Bacteria; phylum Pseudomonadota; class Gammaproteobacteria; order Methylococcales; family Methylomonadaceae; genus JABFRC01. The sequence continues at coordinate 3,598 of JAUYBL010000018.1, forward strand.
GTAATTAATTTATAATGCACCAGCTCAAGTAAATTCATGCCTTAGCGGGAAGGTGGGTAGAAATATTGCCGATAAATAAAATGATGGCATGTTAGCTGCATGTTTTAAAAAGTGACTGGGTCCTATGACTCGTCCATTTTTAGTCAATAAACGCACAACTCTTTTTTAATTACGGGGATAACTATGAAAAAGTCTTTAATCTTATCAGCCGCTTTGCTGGGGCTAACTGCAGCAAATGCTTATGCACATGAAGTCGTAACACCCGTCGGTGGTGATCCATTTACAATTCATGAGCCAGTAATCACCTGGAGTAATGGTGATCATGGTGTCGGCACTGCGACAGGCACAATTACGAATTTCGGAACATTTGATGAAGGCGGCAATCTTCTTAGCTGGCAAGCCAATTTAGCGGCGTATCATTTTGATGTCAGTACCGCGGGTTCCCTGGATATTTATACTAATGATAGAGATGTTGATGGTGCTGAAACAGACTTATGGATTTTTAAAAAAGATGATGTGGGTACAGATTGGTCTCTAGTTGCTGGTAATAAGCAGGGTCAGCGTATTGATTTGAATACTGCGAATAATATTTTTGGTGTGCATATCACTGGTTACATTGATGCTGGTCAGCCAGGTATTTCCGATGCGGGCGTAAGACAAAACTTTGATCTTGGTTCTTATGTTGCTCTTCTAACCAATGATTCTGCAAATCCTACTGGTTACACAGTTTCAAATCCTCCTCCTGTTGGCACTAAATTATCAAACGGTATTACATGGGTGGATCATGAAGCTTTTCAAAGTGTTGCCTGGACACATGATCTAATTATCAAGCCGACATCCGGTTCACTCGCTGTTGTTGGCGCACCTTCTGAAGTGCCTGTACCAGCCGCCGTATGGTTGATGGGATCTGCTCTTGCCGGCTTGGGTGTGGTTGGTCGCAAAAAAAGACCAGCGATAGCCGCTTAAATTGCAGAGAAGTCGTTGAGGTGCTTTTTAGCCGGGCGGCTTCATCCAATCATCAAACCACCTGTTGTGATGTTTACTGAAATGTTAGTGCTTTCGCTATGTCTAACTCCAAAATTTGTTTAATAGCTGTTTTGTTAAGTCACTGGCCCATTGCGCAAAGTGCAGAGCTTGAGTCGTTGATGGTAAAAGCCAATCCGTCGGTTAATACCGCACTTCAGCTAGAAGCAAAACAAGCCAATTTGGCTAAGCTGCTTGATGAAATTGCTTTAAAAACCGGTATAAAACTGCATTACTCTGTTTTACCGAAAGTACCTGTTACAGCCACTTGTGTGGGCGCAACTGCCAAGCAGGTTCTGGAGTGCTTATTAGGGGCTAATGTTGATATGGCATTTCGCTACCCGGAAAATAAGGCGGTAGCATCTGGACAGCAGGTAAATCCAGAAGAAGTCTGGATACTTGGCTCATCGTTACATGCTCAGGATAATGCTGGAAACGGTTGTGCATTGAGTAGTGCAGGAGTAACCAGTAAGCTAGTCGGTGAAAATGGCAGTACCGATAATGTCAGCCCTATTCAGCAGCTGTTACGTCAAGTCAATGCTAAAAGTGTTAATGACCGCGCCGACGCCATCGCTAATTTAGCGGTGGATGAAGGTTCTAAAAATGATGCAAGCGTGCGAACAGCGCTAGAAAAAGCTTTATCAGATAAAAGTGCCCAAGTTAGGGCTCAAGCAATAAATGCCTTAGCTTTTAGAGAAGGGGAGGCGGCAGTAAGCGGACACTTGCAACAAGCCTTGCAGGACAGTGATGCTAGCGTTCGCATGATGGCAGTCGATAATATCGAGTCTGATACAACATTGTTACAGCAGGCTTTACAAGACAAAGACGTTGCTGTGCGCGACTTGGCGCAATTAAAACTGGATGTTCTGTCAAAACAATAAAAACACTACCAAAACCAATCGTGCTGAGCTGTGAGTTTATAAAGCAGTTAAAGCAGCGAAATTTTAAAAATTAAATTACCAAGGACCACTATGAAAACTTCGTTTTATAAAAATAACCTATTAGCAGTAGCCTTAATTTTGGGTGTCAGCCACGCTGGCTTGGTATCCGCGCATGATCAAACCGGCTCATTACTCGGTACAGTCAGCCCGGGTGCAACTGATCTGTACCAGGTAACTTGTGGTGCTGACTCTGCTCAATTATTCGCCCAAATTGATGACCAGGGCGCTGGTGGTCCAATTATGAGTTTGCAGATTTTTAAGGGCGCTAAGGCGGTCACCACTACTGATACTGTCGGTGGTGATGGGCAATACAGTCCAGCCGTTTCGCTTACGCCACCGGCTGGTAGTGGTGCTGGTGCGTATACAGTCTTAGTCAGTCACACAGCCAAAGCTCTCGAGAATTATGCTTTTATATACCACTGTGAATCGGCAGCTGGAGCCCACACTACAACAGGTATTATTCGCCTACAAAATCAATAAAAAGCTTTTAATGACAAACGTTCGTGCTTAAACGGACGTTTGTCGTTTTATAATGCTTAGCTCTGTACACTCGCTATTAAATCAATCCATGTTCGGTTTTTAAGAACACTACTTGCCGCAACGCAATTCACAGAACGCTAATCATGAATTTTAAATTAGTCATTTCGCATGTTTTTGTCGCGCTTGTCGCGTCATATTCCATAACTGTCATTGCTGCTGATAACGGACATCCAGCACCCTCATGCCAATTAACTTCCCTGGATAAAAGCCGACATTTTGATTTACAGCAATTCAAAGGCAAAGTGGTTTATGTCGATTTTTGGGCCTCATGGTGTGGGCCGTGTGCCAAATCATTTCCGTTTATGAATACGTTGCATAAAGACCTGGAAAGTAAGGGCCTGCAGGTTCTTGCTGTTAATTTGGATGAAAATACTGAGGATGCCCAGGAATTTTTAACCAAATTATCTCCTAATTTCCCGATAGTCTTGGATGCCGCCCAGCAATGCGCTCAAGATTTTGCAGTAAAAGCCATGCCAACTTCTTTTTTGATTGATCGCAATGGCGTGATTCGGGAAACGCATTTAGGCTTTCGCCCTGGCGAAGCTGAAGAGTTTAGGGTATCAGTCGAACGATTACTGGCAGAGCCGGTTGCCTCGAAGTAGGAAAATATTTTTGTAGGAGCGACGCCTACGTCGCGGCCGAAGTCAAAAAATCGCGACGTAGGCGTCGCTCCCACTGGGTTTTGATTAGTCGACAATATTGCCTTGAGGCATAGTGAGTACCGAATTTTTTAGAGACCAAGCAATGAAGTTACTTTTAATCATCTTGCCGCTGGCGGTAAGTTTTACCGGTTGCGCTGTCGCGCCCTGGGAGCGCGGCAATTTGGCTAAGCCGCAAATGGCTTTAGATCCGCATCCGTTACAGACTGAATTGAGTGGTCACAGTCATGGCAGTCGTGAAGCCGCCGGTGCGGGCGGTTCCGCTTCAGGAGGTGGTTGTGGCTGCTATTAAAAGTAAAAACAAACGCTTGGGTAGGGCGAACACACCAAATCCATTACAGTCACTTACCGCTGCCGCCTTACTGTTACCGGGTGTAATGCTTGGGGTTGCCCAAGCTGCCGATGAAGATGAATTTACCTTTCAATATGGCCGCTACGAAGAAAGCCATCGTAATCTTGGCGATGTTAAAAGCCAGTTCGACCCGATTTCCGTTGATAGCTTGCAGGCCGGTTCAAAAATCAGCTTAACCGACCGGGTTAAATTTGCGTTTAACTATGTGCAAGATACTTGGTCCGGGGCAACGCCGATTAGTACTTCACCTATAGCTCACCCCGCATCTTCAAATCGTCAGGGTAATCGTGCTCTGAAAATAAATAATACTATTGTTGCTGGCGCATCTCCTTATGTTCAAACGGCGTTGCCAGTGTATTTTGATAAACAATTTAATCCCGTGCGTATCATTAATGACACTGGTACAGATGCTGACGGTAATCAGGTGGTTGAGTACAGTCAAGCGAATGAGTTGGCGCATACAATGGCTCTTGCCTCACCGGAAACCCGAAAAGAAGGCAACTTTAAACTAGGTTATGAGTGGGATGAGGCGGCAGTAGATGTGGGCGGTGGCATTTCTATTGAAAAAGACTATGAATCGCGCTTTGGCAACATTGGCGGACGTTTAGATTTTAATCAAAAACTAACCAGTCTGACTGGTGGGGTCAGTTACACCAACAGCGATACCTCTGCACGATTTGATCATGATGTGCTTTCTGTGCCGGGGGTATATGGCACTTACATTGATACCAGCCACTATACAAACTATATAGAGAAGACCTCAGACGGCAATGGTTACATGATGACGGGAAATCGCCAGGATTGGGCGGCAAATTTGGGGTTGACGCAAGTTCTCTACAAAGATGCGCTAGTTAAATTCGGCGCGGGTTACACCCGTAGCACCGGATATATGGCAAATCCATACAAAGCAGTTACGGTGTTTTTTATCGATCCTAATGAATTTAACGACGAAAATGCTGACTACAACGGTTATGTTAATCAGCCTTATACTGGGCAAATTCAGCCATTTTTAGAGCAACGACCCAATGTGCGTGACCAGTGGAATTTTAGTACCGGTTACGTGCAATATATCAATCCTCTGGATGCTGCGTTGCATGTTGATTACCGGTTTTTTCACGATGACTGGGGTATTGATGCACACACCTTTGAAGCCGATTGGGTTCAACCTATGGGCTCGGGTTGGACGGTAACTCCGCGGCTGCGCTATTACACTCAGGATGCTGCAGATTTTTACACGCCATATATCATCTCTAAGCAGGCGAAACGGGGGGTTAAGACAGACGCGGATGGCAATCCTGAGTTTGATGCTGACGGCAATGTAATAGAAATTCCATATGACGCCAGTAAGTTGCCAGCTCATTTCTCTAGCGACCACCGTTTATCTGGCTACGGAGCACTCAGTGGTGGATTAGTGTTAACCAAGCAGTTCGCCAAGGGTTTGACCCTGGAAGCAGGTTTTGAATATTACAATCATAAAGGTTCGTTCAAACTGGGTAGTGGCGGCGAGAGCGATTATGCCGATTTTAGTTATTACACCGCTAATGCTGCATTAAAAGTTAACTTGGAGTCAGTGGGGCGTGCGATGAGTGGTGGGGAACACGATCATCATGCCATGCATCACAATCACGGTGCGCCGTTGCCCGCTGGGGTCATGTTTGGCCATGTGATGACCACGCCGGGCGATATTATGGTCGGTTATCGTTATATGTACAGCCGTCAGGATGGCCGTATGTTGCATGAGAACGAGCTTGCGGCTGACCAGGATATTGTCAGTAAGGGTTGCAATCTTGAGCCGGGCTTAACCTGTCGCACGTCTCCAGCTTTCATGAATATGCACATGCACATGCTGGATATTATGTACGCGCCTACCAGCTGGCTTAACCTGATGGTAATGCCGCAGTTTATGGACATGGATATGAATATGCGATCGTTGGGTGGTGTAACGCCGAATGTTAATCGCGATCATTTACACGGCGGTCATGAAACGGGCGGTGTTGGCGATACCGGTTTATATGCGATGTTCAAGTTGTATCAAGGTGCTGGGCATGACGTCAATATGGGCGTGGGTGTTACTGCCCCGACCGGTGCTGTCGACATAAAGCTTAGGCGTATGCATACCAAAGATGAAGGGTATATTCATTATGGGATGCAGTTGGGTAGCGGCACCTGGGATTTTAAACCCAGTATCACATATACAGGAAAAGTCGATGACTGGTCTTGGGGCGCGCAAGTAAACGGCACTAAACGCCTGGAAAATAGAAACCAGGCAGGTTTTGCATTTGGCGACCAGCTTCAATCTACCGCCTGGGGTAGCTACAGCCTGTTTAATTGGCTATCTGCGTCTGTGCGGGGTATTTATACGGTTCAAGGTGCAGTCAAACATCAGTTTAATGCAGTAATCGGGGATACTTCTGAGGGGGATCCAATTATGGGGGACGTCAACCCCAAAGAAGGCTCAATGGACAATCCCAAAAACTACGGTGGTCGTTACTGGGATGTGGGTTTCGGTCTTAATGCGACGATACCGAGCGGATCACTTGCAGGCAATACGTTTAGCGTGGAATGGCTGCAACCGGTTGAAGATGATGTCAACGGCTATCAGCTTGAGCGTGATGGCACCTTGAATGCGACTTGGAGTTATGGGTTTTAAGCCTGACAGGAGCCAGTAAATATCAAGTGGGAGCGACGCCTTCGTCGCGACTTAGGATTTGGCCAAAATTACTTCCTTATTTACGATCGTGTTGTAGGGGCGAATTTATTCGCCCCTACAATTGAATAGGGAAGCTCGTAGGATGGGTAGAACGTAGTGAAACCCATGCTGATAATGATGGGTTTCGCGATGCTCTCGGCAACTGCTCCATGCTTTGCTCTACCTCCAGCATCCATGCTGTCGTACCCATCCTACGACACTTAACCCAGTAAAAAATCATTTTGATCCCCACTTCCTCGAACCCCAAATTTTGCCGTCTTGGCTTTAATGCCATGGGTACCCCGTGTGAAATCCAGTTATTTGCCAAAGATGAAGCCCAAGCCCGTCAGGTTGTCGATGTTGTTATCGCCGATGTGCAGCGGCTTGAGGCCTTGTATTCTCGTTATCGCGAAGACAGTTTTTTATCTGCCATCAATCGGGCGGCGGCAGTCGGCGGTGCGATCACGATCGATGCCGAAACTGCAGGCCTGTTAAATTACGCGGCAACTTGTTATCAACAAAGCGATGGCTTGTTCGACATTACCTCGGGTATCTTGCGGCAAGCTTGGCGTTTTGACCGGGGCCAATTGCCTGAGCAAAGCCAAATTGAAGGCTTGCTCGATAAAGTCGGCTGGGAAAAGGTTAGTTGGAATGGGGCGGTGTTGGCGTTTCCAGTATCTGGCATGGAGCTGGATTTAGGCGGTGTGGTTAAGGAGTACGCGGTGGATAGAGCTGCTACGCTGTGCATACAGCATGGCGTTAAGCATGGCCTGATTAATTTAGGCGGCGACATTAAGCTTATCGGTCCACGTCCTGATGGCGCATCTTGGCGGGTCGGAATCGCTGATCCTCGCAAGAAGGGGGTAACACTGGATACATTGTCGTTGCATTCCGGCGCTGTGGCGAGTAGTGGTGATTATGAGCGCTGCATTGAAGTTGCCGGAGTGCGCTATGGCCATGTACTGAATCCAAAAACCGGTTGGCCGGTGAAAAAACTGGCGGCGGTGACGGTAGTCGGTGATTTTTGCGTGGTGGCGGGTAGTGCTTCTACTATCGCTATGCTGAAAGAAGAACAAGGCCCAGCCTGGCTTGAATCTTTGGGTCTACCGCATCTGTGGGTGGATGTTAGCGGTAAGATAGGCGGTACGTTAATGAAGACAAGAAATAAACGAGGGAGAAAACGATGAGTAAATGCACTACTTGCGGAGCCGATCGTTTGCCGGGTGCTACAGTGTGTCCGGTATGCGGCAGATTCTATTCAAAAATTATCGAATTGATTGCTGCAGAAGAAGCTGACGAAGAAAGGCGATCCTGGCGCGGGCGTTTAAAGCGCATTGTTGGCGCGGATGATGTTAAAGCAGCGTTGAAGAATGAGGTAAAGCTTGCGGTAGCCGGACTAAACACCAAGGCACGGTTTACGTTATTTGTGATATTTGTTTTTGTGTTTGCGTTGGTGGTGACGGTTTTATAGTGGGATTGAACTCCTCAGTCTGGGACGCTTTGAGGAGTTCATGATTGTCTAAAGGCAGTAATTATTTTTCTAGTAAATCAAGTTTGCCTTCTTTGCCGTTCCAGTCTTCTGCGTCAGGTAGTGGCGATTTTACTTCTGTGATTGTTGGCCATTTTTTGGACAATTCTGCGTTCAATTCAATAAAATTTTCTTGTCCTTCAGGCACTTCATCTTCGGCATGAATAGCATTAGCCGGGCACTCTGGCTCGCATAATGTGCAATCAATGCATTCATCCGGATCAATAACTAAAAAGTTTGGGCCTTCGTGAAAGCAATCGACTGGGCAAACATCGACACAGTCAGTAAATTTACATTTGATACAGTTTTCAGTGACTACAAAAGCCATAATTATTACCCAGTAAGTTAAGAGAAAAGTGTGTTTTAGCAAGGCCGGGCATTTTAACAGAAAGCATTAAGCTATTGAATGCTACTGAGTCATTGCAAGCCATTATTAATCCCAATCCCAATAAGTTTTTAATTAAATCCTATTAATTCTTCAATGTCATTAAGTTAAGCCGTTCGTGGTGAGCTTGTCGAACCATGAACGGCTTAACCATTCACCCTTCGACAGGCTCAGGGCGAACGGTTAATCCTTAACGTTGAGCTAGCCTTCAACCAGCTAAGAAACAATAAAATATGAATTTATTGGGATTGGTATAGCTGTTTGAGGAGTGATAAATTTATCTAGGGACAAGTATCTATTCCGCTTCAGCAGAATTAAACAGCGATAAAAAAATATTTCTTTCACCGCCAATTTTGCGTTCTTTGGTATTTTGCAGTGCCAGCTTAGCTTCAATTTTGAGTTGATTATCGGCAAAGGCTTGTTCTTTACGGGTTGGCGCGGCAATAGCGCGTTCGAAATATTGGCTGGCAGCTTTTAGGTTATTGCGTTGGAGCAGGAATTCACCGTAAAAATAGTTGCAGTCTATGCCGTTGGGGTTGATGGCAAGTGCGGTTTCTAATAATTTTTGGGCTTCGTCATCATCACCAAACGCAATCGGCCATTTGGGTGCCATATAATAAAGAGTGCCCAGTGTAACGTGGGCCGAGCCGTTCATGGCAGTGGGGTTGATAGTGATGACTTTAATCAGTAGTTCCCGGGATTCTTTAATGGCATTTAATGCCGAAAAAGCATCCATGTGTGCCGCGTAGGAGGTTTTTACCAGGGCTTGCCAAAATAAGGGTTCTGCGGCGGCTGGATGTTGCTGAGAGAGTGCGATGGTTTTATTTAGTAGTTGTGCGTAGGCATCGGCTTGTTGATTTTTGGGTGTATTGTAATAAACGATTGCCCACTCGGATTCAATGCGGTCAAGAGCGTCTTTAAAACTTTCCGCGTAGCCGGTGTTTGAAAGTAGTGAAAAAACAACAAAAAATAGAATTTTCATGCCGTGAATATAAAATAAAATTCACGACAATACAATATCTCTATGAAATGATTAAAATTAACGCCATTCTGAGAACGGGTGGATAGCTAGATTGTTGTTGTAATAACGCAAATCATCGGTCACATCTTGACCTGCCCAGGATGGTTTTAAGAAGTGTTGGTCAACTTCTGATAACTCAATTTCCGCAACGATCAGGCCTTGGTTGTCACCGGAAAATTCGTCGATTTCCCAGAGATTGCCGTCATGGTTGACGAAGTGACGGACCTTTTCAATTAAAGGCTTTCGGCACAGGTTGGCTAATATTTCCTGGGCGTCAGCCAATGGAATTGGATATTCATATTCATGCCGTTGGCTGCCGATGGTCGCGCTTTTGATATTAAGCCAGGCGTGGTTATCGCTGATTCTGACCCGTATCGAACTGGTTGATTGGGAGCTTAAATAGCCTTGGCAATAGTTGACCGAGTGGTCGATATGCTGGCGCCAGTCGTCGTTAACAAGCAGGAATTTGTGTTCTATTTCAATGGCCATGACAGTATCCGGTCAGATTATTGGCAATGACTGCCGTCGCAGTAGGGTGGATTTTGAGTTTTAGTACACGCACAGAGCAGGACTGTGCCGCTTTGTTCCGGGAAGAATTTCAACGAACGCTTGTCGGTTTCGGCGGTTTTATGGGCACCGTCGCATAATGGCATCGTGGCGCTTAAGCCGCAGCTGCACCAGGCATATTTTTCACCGGCGATTACTTCAACAGCAATCGGCGCGTCGGTTTTGTTGGTCATGTCATCATCCTCTTTATTAAAGAGCGACGATTATAAGTGAACTATATCCGGGGATGTAGCCAGTCGTTGTATTTCACTTATATAGATAACGTTGACAGGCGGCTTTATTTAATTGTTGGGCAGTGCTAAAGTAATAGTGTATTGAAATACTTGGTTTTTATCTTCTGATGCCGAATATTCGGCGCAGATTTTTTAGATGTTTTATTTAGGAGAATCAAATGGCTTTCGAACTTCCTGCATTACCTTACGCCAAAGACGCTTTGGCACCGCATATCTCAGCTGAAACACTGGAATATCATTACGGTAAACATCATCAAACTTATGTGACCAATCTGAACAATTTGATTGTCGGCACCGAGTTTGAAGGTTTGTCATTAGAAGAGATCGTTAAAAAATCTTCCGGCGGTATTTTTAATAACGCCGCGCAAGTATGGAATCACACGTTTTACTGGAACAGCTTGACGCCAAACGGCGGCGGCGAACCTACCGGTGCATTGGCTGAAGCTATCAATGCGACATTTGGCTCATTTGCTAAATTCAAAGAAGAATTGACTAAAACGGCTGTAACCACTTTTGGTTCTGGTTGGGCTTGGTTGGTAAAAAATGCTGATGGCAGCTTGGCCTTAGTCAGCACCAGCAATGCAGCGACACCATTAACTGCAGGTCAAACGCCTTTGTTGACAGTTGATGTTTGGGAGCACGCTTATTACATCGATTATCGCAACGCGCGTCCTGCCTATTTGGAAGCGTTTTGGGCATTGGTTAACTGGGATTTTGCTGCCAAGAATTTCGCAGCGTAATCCGATTTAATTAAACTTAAAAACCTTCTGCGTCTTATGATGCAGAAGGTTTTTTTATGGGAGCGGAAAAATGTCTACAGTATTGATTACCGGTGCTAACCGGGGCTTAGGATTAGAATTTGTGCGGCAATATGCGGCGGAAGGCTGGCAGGTGATTGCTGCTTGTCGGCAACCCAGCCAAGCGATAGAGCTAAATAAATTGGCTCAAAGTTACCCAGGCATTCAATTAGAAACACTGGATGTTGCTGAATTTGAGCAGATTGATGCGTTAGCTAAAAAATTGGCCGATCAACCAATTGATGTACTGATCAACAACGCCGGTATTTATGGCGATGAGCGTGGTCATGGCTTTGGCCAGTTGGACTATCAAGTCTGGACCAAAACACTAACAGTGAACACGCAAGCGCCGGTAAAAATGGCGGAGGCTTTTTTACCGCAAATTAAACAAGGTAAAAATAAGCTGATAGTGACGGTCAGCAGCTTGATGGGCAGTATTGCCGATAACGGCAGTGGCGGCAGTTTGTTATATCGATCCAGTAAATCGGCTGTGAATTCGGTGATGAAAAGCTTGGCGATTGATCTTAAGGATCAAGCAATCGGTACGCTTATCTTGCATCCAGGCTGGGTTAGAACTGATATGGGTGGCCCTAACGGGTTGATTGATGTTGAGGAAAGTGTAACCGGTATGCGGCAAGTAATTGCCGGATTTTTATTAGCGCAAACGGGCACTTTTGTTAAATACGACGGGGCCGTGGCGCCATGGTGAGAGAGATGATTAAAAAAATACTTTGTGTGAGTGTGTTGTTACCAGGATTGGTGGTTGCCGGCACCATCATTCCAGAGGCGATTAGAGTCCCGAATGACGCCAAAATTGTCTTATCGGTGCATGCCAAGGGCGACCAGATTTATCAATGTACGCTTGAGTCAGGTAACTACGCTTGGCAGTTACAAGCGCCCGATGCTGTGTTATTTGATGGGCAAGGCCATGAGGTTGGCAAGCATGTTGCCGGGCCGACGTGGCATTATCAAGATGGCAGCGAAGTGCGTGGGCGATTATTGAGTAAAGTCGATTTAACGCCGGATTCAACGATTTCTTGGTTGTTGCTGGAGGCGGTTGAGCATAAAGGCAAAGGCGTGTTGGCGGGCGTAGACTTTATCAATCGCATCAACACCCAAGGCGGTCTGCCGCCAGTATCCGGCTGTAATGGCAATCACTTGGGCACTGAGAAGCGGGTGTCTTATACGGCCGGTTATGTGTTTTACAAAAAATAGTTTTTAGCTGCTGCTTAGTTTGATTAGACCATCGAACTGATGGTCTTCCGAAAGCGGCTTAGCGCCAGCATAAAGAAAATACTGCCGATCGTTGTTAGGGCCAGAAATTCCGGCCAGACAATGCTAAAGCCCGCGCCGCGGTAAAGAATGGCCTGGGCCAGCGATACAAAATGCGTAGTTGGTGCCGCCAACATGATGTTCTGCACCAGTTCCGGCATGCTTTCGCGCGGTGTCATACCACCGGAAAGCATCTGCAACGGCAGCAGAATGATTAGCATCAATAGACCTAATTGCGGCATTGAGCGTGCAACGGTGCCGAGAAAAATCCCCATCGACGTCGTGGCAAACAAGTGTAGTGACATGCCCACAACAAACAGTTCAAGCGACCCCTGAATTGGCACGTCTAGTAGTCCATGTACCACGAAAACAATGGATGCTGTCGCAACGACAATTACAACCAGCCCCATCGACCACACTTTCGCCATCATGATTTCAAAAGGTGTCAGCGGCATAACCAGCAAATGTTCAATCGTGCCGTGTTCGCGTTCTCGGATCAGTGCCGCACCGGTGAGAATGATCGATAGTGTGGTGATGCTGTTGATCACCTCCATCACCGAGCCAAACCACTCCGAATTCAAGTTGGGGTTAAACAGCGCGCGTACTTCGAGTTCGACAGGCAGCATAACAAGCGCGCGATGGCCTTGCGCGAATGCCGCCACTTCGCCATTGACGATAGTTTGAATATAGTTGTTGCCGATAAATGCTTGCGAAATACGCGTGGCGTCTACGTTAAGTTGAATTGTCGGCCGCCGCCCAGCCAACACATCGCGCTGAAAATTAACCGGAATATCGACAACAAAGGTGTACAAACCAACATCCATGCCGGGGTCGGTGGCGTATTGATCGATGATCACCGGTGTCAAAAAATGCGGCGGGTAAAAGGCGTTGACTATACGAGTTGATAATTGCGAGCGATCTTCGTCGACAATGGCAATGGGTGCTTTGTGTAGGGATTCGGGCAGGCCCGTAGCGATCAGGTAAACCTGGCCGGTAAACGAGAACACGATCATCACCAGCATCATGGTGTCGCGGCCAAGGCTGCGCAATTCTTTTACTCCGAGATAAAAAATGTTGAGTAGAGTTTGCATGATTAATTTAACGTTCCTGCTTTTTCAGCAATAGCACACTCAATCCCACAATCACCGGAATGGCGATGGCTATTGGCAGCAGCGATGGGCTGAGTTCGGCAAAACCCAAGGCTTTTGAAAAGGTGCCTCGGCAAATGGTCAGAAAATATGAGCCGGGAAAGATTTCGCCCATTAAACGCGCGCCGCCTTCCAGCGAAGAGACCGGGTCGATCATTCCGGAAAAACGTGTGGACGGTATGAACGTCGCTAAAAATGTCGCGAAAATCGCAGCGATTTGGCTTTGGGTAAGGGTGGAGATCAATAAACCAATGCCGGTAGAGGCTGTCACGTAAAGCAGTGCCGCTAAAGTCAGTAGTAAAAAACCGCCCTTGAACGGGACGCCGAAAACGAAAATCGCCAACGCGCATAGTAAAAAAAAGTTAACCATGCCCACTGCAATATAAGGCAGTTGTTTGCCCACTAAAAATTCCAGCTTAGTGACTGGCGTGACGTAGAGATTGAGGATGGAGCCGAGTTCCTTTTCACGCACGACGCTGAGGGCGCTGAGCATCGCTGGAATCAGCATCAGTAAAATAGGGATGATCGCAGGTACCATCGCCGGCAAGCTTTTTACGTCAGGGTTGTAACGAAAGCGGGTTTCGATGGTCATCAATCCGGCTGATACTCGACTCGTTGCCCGGCTTCGCGCCATCTCCAGCAGCCAGCCCTGATGCATGGCCTGTAGGTAGCCGATCACATTTTCAGAACGCGATGGCATCGCGCCGTCAATCCAGGCACCAATTTTAACCTGGTCGCCGCGTTCCAAATCTCGAGCGAAATTTGGCGGTATTTCCAGCGCCAAACTCAATTCACCGCTGCGCATGCGGCGATCAAGTTCATCATAATCAGCAATCGGCGTCTGCGGAATAAAGTAACGCGAGCCGCCCATATCGAGTGCGTAGTTGTTACTTAAGGTGGTTTGGTCTCGGTCGAGTACGGCAAAATGCAGATTCTCGACGTCCATGGTAATGCCATAACCAAAAGTGAACATGAGAAACAGTGTGCCTAATAAGGCAATTGACGCGCGGATGGGGTCGCGGCGCAGTTCCAGCGCTTCGCGAATCGTATAACTGTATAAACGCATCAGACTAAAGCGCGCACTCGGTTTAGTCGCTGCTATGGGTTCACTTACTGGTGATGTTGTTGCGGCTTCATCTGGCTCGTTATTGACGCCGCTGGCTTTTTTAAGATAATCAATGAAGGCGTCTTCCAGCGTCGCTTGACCGCTTTGCTTAACGAGCGCCGCGGGAGTGTCGCTGGCAAGCACTTTGCCTGCATGCATCAAAGAAATACGATCGCAGCGTTCAGCCTCGTTCATGAAGTGGGTGGAAATGAAAATAGTGACTTGATCACGACGCGCCAGTTCAATCATCAGCTCCCAGAATTTGTCTCGTTCTATCGGATCGACGCCCGAGGTTGGTTCATCAAGAATCAGCAGTTCCGGTTTATGGATGACCGCTACCGCCAGCGACAAACGTTGACGAATACCCAGCGGCAATGCATCAGGCAATGCATCCATGACCGAGCCGAGCTTAAAACGCTCTGCCATCTCGGTAACGCGAGGGGTAATCTCGGCAGAAGGCAGGTGAAACAGCTTGGCATGCAGTTCCAGGTTTTGTTGCACGGTCAGTTCGGAATATAACGAGAATGCCTGCGACATATAGCCGACACGCCTACGGGTGGCCAGATTAGCCGCATCAACGACCTCACCGAACAACAGCGCATCGCCTTTGGTCGGTTGCAGTAGGCCGGTAAGCATTTTCATGGTGGTGGATTTACCGCAGCCATTAGACCCGAGAAAGCCGAAAATCTCGCCGCGCTCAATGCGCAGGCTGACGTCGTCAACTGCAATAAAATCACCAAAACGCATGGTTAAATTATGGGCTTCAATAGCAATGACCTGAGCTTTGCCATTTTGGTCACGCGGTGGAATTACCACCGCTTTATGGCCTTTGCGTTTTTCTTCAGGCAGCAGTTGGATGAAGGCTTCTTCCAGGCTGTCGGTGCCGGTTTTCGAGCGCAGATCTGACGCACTGCCAGTCGCTAGACACTTGCCGTCATCCATCGCCACCAGCCAATCGAAGCGCTCAGCTTCATCCATGTAGGCGGTGGAAACTAATACACTCATGCCGGGGCGACGTTTACGTAATTGCTCGATCAGCTCCCAAAACTGCGCGCGCGATAGTGGGTCAACGCCGGTGGTGGGTTCATCCAGTACCAACAAATCAGGGGCGTGTATTAGCGCGCAACATAAACCAAGTTTTTGTTTCATGCCGCCCGACAACTGACCTGCGGGCCGGTCCCGAAATGGCTCAAGACCGGTGCTAGCAAGTAATTCATTAATGCGTTGATCGCGTTCAGCCTGGTCTTGACCAAACAAGCGACCAAAGAAGTCGACGTTTTCAAACACCGACAAGGTTAGGTAAAGATTCTTACCCAGCCCCTGCGGCATGTAAGCAATGCGCGGACACACAGCGCGGCGATGCGCAGAGTTATTGATGTCGCCGCCCAGCACTTCGATGCGGCCTGTCTGCATTTTTCGTGCGCCGGTAATGAGCGATATCAGACTGGATTTGCCGACACCGTCAGGGCCAATCAGGCCGATCATGCGGTTGCTTGGAATATCCAGCGTTAAATCGTCGAGAGCGAGATTTTTTTTATAGCGTAGGCTGACGCCTTGAATCCGAATTACGGGCTCGGCAGTCATTTTGGTAGTTTGACCGCGAGCTCGGCTGGCCATTCGATAGCCGGGTCGAGTTTAACGTAGGCCTTGCCGGGCACGCCGGTTTTGACTTGGGTCAGGTGCTGTTTTAATAACTCGGGATCGAGTCGTGCGCGCACACGAAACATTAGTTTGAGTCGTTCGCTTTCTGTTTCCACCGTTTTCGGGGTGAATTGGGCAACACTGGCAACGAAGCTGGCTTTGGCTGGGATGACATAGTTCGGCATTGCGTCAAGGACGAGATGAATATCGCTACCCAGTGCGATTTTACCGGCGGCTTCGGTGGGCAGAAAAAAGGTCATGTAAACGTCGGATAGATCCACCATGTTAAGTACACGGCCGCCGGAGTCCAGCACTTCACCAGGCTCGGCAACACGGTATTGCACGCGGCCATCGCGCGGTGCTTTGAGCACGCTGTCGTCAATATCCGCCTGTAGACGTGTTACTGTCGCTTTGACGGCCTCTATAAGCGATTTGGATTGTAATACTTGAGATTTTGCCGCTTCGATCCCCGCACCAGCCGCCGCGACTTGCGCTTCTGCAGCACGGATTGCCGCTTGCATACCCAGCACTCTGGCGCGGTCGTCATCGACTTCCTGTTGTGGCGTGGCACCTTCGCCGACCAGCCGTTGCGAGCGTTGCAGGCGTTTGCTGGCGGCATCAAATTCTGCGCGGCGCTGAGCAACAACAGCCGTGGCTGCGTTTTGTTCGCTTTCACGTTGTACGACGACGGATTTTGCCGTCTGCCAGGCACTCTCAGCTTGATGGACCTGGGCTTGCGCTTCGGCCTGTTGAGCCAGTAGTACAAAGGTGTCCATGCGAGCGAGCACTTGCCCGGATGCCACGAAATCGCCTTCACGCGCCAAAATTTCAGCTACGCGGCCTGGCATCTTGGTGGCAATATCGATTTCAGTGGCTTCAATACGGCCATTGCCCGAGACAATGGCCGCGGGCAGGCCGGCAGGGCGCAAGGCCCACCAAGTTATAGCTGCCGCGACAATAATGAGCGCGGCGAGAATCAACAGTCGTTTTGTGTTTTTGCTCATTAGTTTTCCTGGGACAACTGCGGTGGCGCAATGGGATTGATGCCGCCGCCTAATGCTTTATATACGGCAATGAGATTGGTGGAAGCCTCCGCTTCGGAGCGCGCCAGTTCGATTTCGGCAACATACAGGTTGCGTTGGGAGTCCAGCACATCCAAAAATGAGATGACGCCTTCTTGATAGCGAAGTTGAGATAACCGGACCGATTCGCGCAAGTCTTCTGCAGAGCGGGATAGCATTTGCCGTCTGACTTCCTCGTTCAAATACTTGGTCATGGCCGTTTCTGTTTCCTGGAGGGCTTCGAGGATGGCTTTTTCGTAGGCCAGATAAGCTTCCTTTTGGCGCGCGTCAGCCAGATCAATACCTGCACGAATACGGCCAAAGTTGAGTAAGGGCTGCAACAGGTTAGCTGCGGTGCCGTAGGAAAACGCAGCGGATTTGAATAACGATTCGACGTCAGTGTTACGCAAACCCAAAAAAGCCGACAACGAGATTTTTGGAAACAATTCCGCGATAGCTGCACCTTGCATCGCGGTAGCAGCGGCAAGATGCCGTTCAGCGATGTGAATATCAGGGCGATTGCGAATTGTTGCCGCTGGGGAGGTTAATATTCGCTTTCCCGGTGCTTGCGGAACAGCCCCCAGTAAATTCAGATCAACGGCAAGCGAGCCGGGATGTCGGCCCACCAACACTTCCAGTTGTCGCTGTGTACCAATCATTCGCGCTTCCAGAGCCGGAATTTGTGACATGGTGGTTTCGGTCTGGGCTCGGGACCGGACGACTTCGTGTCGAGCGACCACGCCTTCTTTGAATAGTTTCTGGGTAAGCGCCAGCGTATGTTGTTGAGATTCCAGGTTTGAGCGGGTGATGCGCAGTTGATTCTGCAGGCTACGGTAGTCAACATAACTGCGCGCAAGTTCAGCGGTCAGTGTCACCAAAGATTGACTGTAAACTTCGTTAGCCGCTTCAAGATCGGCTGAAGCCGCTTCCAGTCGCCGTTGCTGACGACCGAATAAATCAATTTCCCATAGAGCATCGAAACCCAGTTCGAACATGTTGTAGCGGATGCCGGGGGCAAGGCCGGGTAACGGGTTTTCTTGGCGTTGTGCCCCGGCTTTTACATTGACGGTAGGGAACAATTCTGCGCGGGTGCCACGGCGTTCGGCACGGGCCTGGTCGATGCGGGTCAACGCTATTTTTAAATCAAAGTTTCCCGCTAGCGCCTGAGCCATGAGCTGGTTCAGCGTTGGATCATCAAAACTTTGCCACCAGTTTTTCAGGGCATCTTTGTCAATAGCTGCCAGTTCGGTATTCGCATCTTTGCTCGCTTGCCAGTGATCAGGCAGCGTTGGTACGGCCTCTCGATAATCTGGGCCAACCATACATCCGCCTAAGCTGAACAGGATGAATAACCAACTCAAGTTAGATTTCATCTATTGTCTTTTAAGAAATTGAGTTTTAAGGGAATGGATTTTGGCGTTGCAATATCAACGTCCTAAATAGCAGCTTAAAGAATTTAGCCGACAATCTCTGTACGCTAACGTACCTAGTGGCTAGTTTGTAGTTTCGCTGAGGACTTGCCGCAAAAACGGTAGCGTGAGTTTGCGTTTGGCGGCTAGTGAGGCGCGGTCGAGTTTTTCTAGCAAAACCCAAAGGCCATGAAGATCTCTGGCGTAATGCGTAAGTAAAAACTGTCCGACTTTTGGTGAGATTTCAAAACCCAGTTGATCAGCTTTGAAAATTAAGGCGGCGATTTTATCGTCATCGCTTAGTGGTTTTAATTTCAGGGTCAGCCCCCAGTTGAGCCGGGTTTTGAGGTCGGGTAATTCGATGGTCAATAATTGGGGTGGGCAGTCGGCCGATAAAATTAGCTTATGATCACGTTCCCGGTGACGATTGAAAAAATTAAAAAACGCTAATTCCCAGGCTTGATTGCCTGCGATGGTTTCAATGTTGTCAAAACACACCAGTTCGATTTCTTCCAGACCATTGAGCATGGCAGGTGCTGGTAATTTTGGGGTCGATAAGTCAAAGTAAAATGAACTTATGTCTTGTTGTTGCGCTAGCTGGCAACAGGCTTGCAGTAAATGGCTTTTGCCTTCTCCAGTGGCTCCCCATAGAAATAGCTGTTGTTCACCTGAGCCAATAACACTTTGCTGTAAGTGGGAGATTATTTCTTGATTGGGGCCGGGGTAAAAGTCGTTAAACGTTTGATTGGCCCGAAAATCAAAATCCAGGGGAAGCTGTTCGGCCATCGTTATGCTTGTTTGCCAACAAAACGCACATATAAAGAAGCACCAAAGAACAGCATCAGGCTAAGAGCCACTTCCAATCCGGCATATAAACGTTCCTCGCTGTTGACATACGCTTCAACGCTGCCATGAGTAAAATAAATCAGGCTGACATAAGCCGCCCATGCACAGCTTCTTTTGTTGCGCGCCAATAAACCTCGCATCGGTAACAACAGCGGCGTTACGCCCACTAATAAAATCAAGGCCACGGGGAAGCGAGTTGATGGTGCTAATACGGTATTCCAAAGCATCAACAGTCCAAACAGGCCGAAAAATCCCACTAACGCCAAGAGATAAAAATAAAACGGTTTAATGGTCATGATGCAGATTTAAGGCTGATTGCAGTTTTTGCCAGACGAGCACCCAACGCGCGGCACAAGGTTTTTTCATGTTCGGACAGCGCTCCGTGGCTGATTGAGCAGTGACTGGGACCATAAGGTGTGCCGCCTGTGGTGGTTTCTCGTAATGCGGCTTCGGAGTAAGGAATGCCTACCAGCAACATGCCATGGTGCAGCAGCGGTAACATCATCGATAACAAGGTACTTTCCTGGCCGCCGTGCAGGCTGCCGGTGGAGGTAAACACGCCCGCCGGTTTGCCCGATAGCGCGCCGGAAAACCAAACCTCGGTGGTGCTATCGATATAGTATTTCAGCGGTGAGGCCATATTGCCAAAGTGGGTAGGGCTGCCTAAGGCCAAACCGTCGCAGGTTTTGAGATCGTCCAGCGTGGCATAAATTGCGCCTTCGGTTGGGATGGTATCGGCAGTTTTTTCGCAAACCGTGGAAACATCGGGCACGGTTCTTAAGATGGCTTCAGCGCCGGATACTGATTCCACGCCACGGGCAATCAGATTGGCCATTTGCGCAGTAGTACCGTGCCGGGAAAAATATAACACCAGGATTTTGGTCATAAGTTGGACTTAAAAATGATTGTTGTAACGTTGTAAGGGCAAAAGGCTGTTCCAGTCTATACGTATATTTTAGATTCTCTCGGAAATAACCCTCTCCGGAGGGAGAGGGTTGGGTGAGGGGAAATCATATAAACCATGCAACTCTTTGCGTAATGGTCAAAGAATCGCCAACACATCTTCAGGCGGTCGACCGATAGCGGCTTTATCATTGGCTAGCACGATAGGTCGTTCGATTAACACCGGATGTTTAACCATGGCGGCAATTAACGCCTCCCTGCTTAAACCGGCATCGTCAAAGTGGTTGGCTTTGTAGTCAGCTTCTTTTTTGCGCATCAACTCACGTGGCTCTAAGCCCAGTTTTTGCAAAATATCATCCAGTTCTTGTGTGCTAGGTGGATTTTTTAGGTATTCGATAACTTCCGGTTCAATGCCTTGCTGCTGCAGTAATTCAAGGGTTTGGCGGGATTTGCTGCAACGCGGATTATGATAAATTTTTACACTCATGAGCTCTCACACGGTCAGTAAAACAAAAAAGTTATAATATCAGCTTACTCTTACGCTCGCTTTGAAAAGGTATCCTCGGTGACAACAGAAAAAATTAGGGATAGAGCCAGGCAATACTGGTTACTGGCACGATTCGATAAACCGATTGGTATATTGATTTTACTATGGCCGACACTTTGGGCACTGTGGGTAGCCAGCGACGGCAAGCCCGATTTATTAGTGTTAACCGTCATCTGTCTGGGCGTTGTCTTAATGCGCGCCGCCGGTTGTGTGATTAATGATTATGCCGATCGAGACTTTGATCCGCATGTGCAACGCACCAAACAAAGGCCGATTGCAGCGGGTAAAGTAACGCCAAAAGAAGCCTTGGTGGTGTTTGTAGTGCTGTGTTTAATCGCCTTCGGCTTGGTGTTATTGCTGAATGTTTACACCATCCTGTTGTCTTTTGTGGCGGCATTTTTAGCAGCCAGTTATCCCTTTATGAAGCGTTTTACCCAGTTGCCGCAAGCGTATTTGGGTATTGCCTTTGGTTGGGCGGTACCGATGGCATTTGCTGCACAGATCAATAGCATTCCGTTAGTAGCATGGTTGATGTACCTGGCGGTGGTGCTGTGGGCATTGGTCTACGACACCATGTACGCAATGGTCGATAAGGATGACGATTTAAAAATCGGCATCAAATCAACCGCTATTCTGTTTGGCGACTACGACCGGCAGATTATGGCGGTATTGCAACTGATTATTATCGGACTGCTGATTGCCGTGGGGTTAATGATTACGGCAGGTTGGGCTTATTTTGCTGGGCTTGCGGTTGCGGCAGGTTTGTTCGTGTATCAACAAACCTTGATTTTTAATCGTAACAAAGTGCTGTGCTTTAAGGCGTTTTTGAATAACAACTGGTTTGGGGTGTCAGTGTTTGTGGGCTTGCTAGTGGATTACGGGTTAAGGTAATCCATTGAATTAGTCGCAGATGAGTTCAAGAGAAAAAACTTGGTAAATTGCATTAAGGTTGGGGTTAGACTAGCGCCGCATCAATCGCGTCTGATCCCATTGATTCTCGGGGTTTGCCGAGTTGCACACATTTGGAATAATTAATATTAACTAAAGAGGTGAGTATGTTTTCTAAACAAATCAAATTGTCGCTAGGTCTTTGCGCAATATCAGCGCTGATAACTCCAACACTAAGTCAGGCAGACACAGCCATTGTGTTAGCTGCATCAGACACCGGTTCGATAGCAGCGAGCCGGGCTGCGGACCAAAAAGCTGCGCTAGCAAAAAAGGCAGCGGAGAGAGAAGCAAAAAAGGCAGCTGAGGCGCAAAAGGCTGCTGAAAAACAAGTGCCTGCTGAGACAACAGTCCCTTCTAAGGAACCAACTCCTCCAGCTGAAGAGACTAAGGGAAATTAATTGCTGGGCAGAAATTAATGGAGGGAAAGCCCTATCACTAATGCTGCGCTAAATTCAAAAGTAGGGTGGGCACGCTTTTTGTGCCCACGCGGGAATTCAAATTAAACGGTGTGCGGAAAAGCATTGCCCACCCTTGTATGTATGAGTACGTTATTTATATAAACATGTATTTAATGTTAAATTTTGACTATAATCGTTAAAAATTAACATTAAATTGATATTTTATGATTATTGAGTTATCTGTAGAAAATTTCCGATCTATCAAAACAAGGCAAACATTTAGTCTTACCAAATCTAATTCTGATGAGTTAGTCGGAAATACTTTTGATCCCAATGTTCTTAGCGCTTCTCCACTACTCCGGTCAGCTGTAATTTATGGTGCTAATGCGGCTGGTAAGTCTAATTTCATCAAGGCTGTAAAGGTGATGAGAGAAATAGTGGCGAATTCAGCAAAAAACACTCAACGTGGTGACAAGTTATCTATTACTCATTTCAAATTATGCGATTCAACAGTTGGAAAACCAACAGAGTTTGAGATTATCTTTATTGCTGAAGGTATCAAGTACCAATATGGTTTTTCCGCAACATCTGAAAGAGTAATGGAAGAATGGTTGTACGCATTTCCAAAATCAAGACCCCAACGCTGGTTTATTAGGGCATTTGATGAAGCTAAAAATGAATATGAGTGGGATTTTAGTTCATTTTTAACTGGTAAAAAACAAACATGGAAAGACTCTACTCGGAACAATTCTTTATTTCTTTCTACCGCAGTAATGCTTAATAGTGAACAGCTTAAGCCAGTCTACGACTGGTTTACTAAAACGCTTAAAGTTGCAGGTATTGATGGATGGGGGGCTGGCTATACGGCTGAGCTTTGCACTGAAGTGGACGGAAAAAAAGATGTTTTAAAATTTCTAAATGCAGCTGATTTAGATATTAACGATTTGAAACTTGAGTCAAAAAAAATTGATATTTCTATTTTACCTGATGATATGCCTTCCGAATTAAAGGAGCGAATACTAAAAGATCTTGAGGGTGAGGAAATTGTAGACATCAAAACCGTTCATACAACAGCACAAGGAAAAGACGTTTTATTTGAACTTGATGATGAGTCTGATGGCACAAGAAAAATTTTCGCATTTGCTGGTCCGTGGATTGACTCTTTGAAAAACGGCAAAGTTTTATTTATTGATGAACTGCATGATAGTTTGCATCCTCATATTGTTAAATTTTTGGTAAATCTTTTTCATAGCAAAAAAACAAACCCTAAAAATGCACAGTTAATTTTCACGACTCATGAAACATCAATTTTGGATCAAGATGTTTTTAGGCGAGATCAAATTTGGTTTTGTAAAAAAGAAACAGATCAGACAACAGAAATTTATCCATTGTCAGATTTTAGCCCTCGGAAGGGTGTTGAAAATCTTGAAAAATCCTATTTGTCGGGGAGATATAGTGCATTACCTGTAGTGAGCACATTAGAGCTGCTTGGAGAATAGTTTTGGGTAGTGAAGATTTGTTTCATAAACGCAAAGCGAAAAAACAACAAGATAGCGTTCGACGCAGTGCAAACCGTAAGCCTTACGATCATGTCCTTATTGTTTGTGAAGGTGAAAAAACAGAACCTTTTTATTTTGAAGAAATGAGGATTCATTTAGATCTTGACTCTGCCAATATTAAAGTTGATGGCAGTTGTGACTCTAGTCCAAAAAGTGTTGTGGAGTATGGTCAAGAGTTATTTATTAAAGAAAGAGTTAACGCAGGAAATTATGACCGTGTATTTTGTGTTTTTGATAGAGATCAACATGAAACTTTTGACTACGCCTTAGATAAAATAAACTCAATCAATTTTGAATTAAAAAATGAAGGATATTCCGAAGGAGATGTTTTCATGGCAATTCGATCAATACCCGCTTTTGAATATTGGTTTTTGCTGCATTTCATTCCGTCGACAAAACCTTATTCTCATTTAGAAACTAAAAGCGTAGGGGATCAAGTGATCGATGACTTAAAGACTTATCTACCTAATTACGAAAAGAAACAAAAAGGAATCTACAAATATTCAATAGATAATGAGCTAATTGATGCGGCCAAAGCCCACTCTAAAAGAATCTTTGAAAACTCAAAAAGTACTGGGGATATAAATCCAAGTACAAATGTTCATGATTTAGTTGAGTACTTAGAGAAATTGAAGCAATTAACTAAACGCTCCACTTGACCTCAAAAATCAAGTGGGATTGTGGTTCTTTCGACTGACTTTTCGGTCATTGCCCGATTAACTTGAGGCCAGTATTCTGACGTGTCAAATCATTAGCTTAATCAGCCTCTCGCAACTGGCCTATTTTTATTCTTAATCCATTCGCTCCAAGAGCCAGCATAGAGCTTCGATCCCGTAAGCCCGGCGTGTTCCATCGCCAACAAATTATGACAGCCGGTAACGCCCGAGCCGCAATAATGCACGACTTGTTCGGGAGCGGTACTGCCAATCAATTGCTTAAATTGGCTGCGTAATGCGTCGGGAGTTAAAAATAAGCCCTGGCTATCGAGGTTGAGTTGAAACGGCCGGTTGAGTGCGCCGGGTATATGACCAGCCACCGGGTCGATGGGTTCTTGCTCGCCGCGATAGCGTTCCGGGGTTCTGGCGTCGATCAGGCAAATGGATTTTCTCGCCAAGCTGTTTTGCACTTGGAGGGCATCCAGCCATAAGTCATTGTTTAAATAAGGTCTGAAAGTCGTGGCTTTGACTGCGGGCAAAGCCGTCGTTAATGCCAAGCCTTGTTTCTGCCAGTGCTTGATGCCGCCATCCAACACGGCGACATTGTCATGCCCCAACACGCGTAACAACCACCATAGCCGATCGGCAAAGGCGCCACCTGCATCGTCATAGACAACCACTTGGTTGCGGTTGCTCACGCCCCAATTGCCCAGTTTTTGCGCTAACACGACAACGTTAGGCAAGGGATGGCGGCCAGTGTGATCGGTAATCGTGGACGACAAATCTTTATCAAGATGAGCGTAGCGAGCGCCGGGAATGTGGCCATGGCGATAAGCGCTGCCGCCCGCTTCGGGTTCTGCCAACGAAAATCGGCAGTCGAAAATAACCCAATCGGGATCGGTTAGGTGTTGGTTAAGCGTTTCGGCGGAGATGAGTGTTTTATAGGTCATGTTGGATTTACCTCTAGGATGATTTTGCCAAAGTGTTGACTGCTTTCCATCAATTTGTGCGCTTTTGCCGCATCGCTTAAGCTAAAAGTGCTGTGAATAATTGGTTTTATTTTGCCGGTTGCCAATAGCGGCCAGACATTGTTAAGCAATTGTTTGGCGATGTCGGCTTTGAAAGCGTTGTCTCGTGCCCGTAATGTCGAGCCGGTAATAGTCAGGCGTTTGAGCATGATGGGCAGGAGATTGATGTCCGTTTTCGGGCCGTGCTGCACGGCAATCTGTACCAGTCTGGCGTCATCTGCCATGCATTTTATATTGCGAGGCAGGTAGTCGCCGCCGACCATATCCAGAATAACATCGACGCCTTTATTCTGGGTAAGGTTGAGGATGGCGTCGACAAAATCCTCAGCGTGGTAATTGATGGTTGCATCGGCGCCCAGTTGCAAACACCGCTGGCATTTATCCGAATTGCCTGCGGTGACAAACACCTTGGCGTTAAAGGCTTTGGCTAGTTGAATCGCCGTGGTGCCGATGCCGCTGCTGCCGCCATGAATCAATAACGTTTCGCTGGCTTGCAAGCGTGCACGGTCGAAGACATTGCTCCAGACCGTGAAAAAGGTTTCCGGTAATGCCGCGGTCTGGACAAGCGACAGGCCTGCAGGAATGGGCAAGCAACAATCGGCCGAAGCCAGACAGTATTCGGCATAACCGCCGCCGGTGACTAAGGCGCACACATGATCGCCGATATTTAAATCTTCAATTTGCTCACCCAGGGCGATAACGGTGCCGGAGATTTCCAAGCCAGGAATATCTGATGCGCCGGGAGGCGCTGGGTACAGGCCTTTACGCTGCATCACATCCGGTCGATTGACCCCAGCCGCGGCAACCTTGATCAGCACTTGATGGGCTGCAGGCGTTGGTGTGGTCCGGGTTGTAAGACTCAGAACCTCGGGGCCGCCCGGTGCGGTGATTTCAATGGCGCGCATGGTTGTGGGGGTGGGCATGGCTATCGGCATTTAAAGCTAAGTTTGCGGCATTATAGTTCTGTCCTACGAGCTAAGCGAAATGTTATAGCGATCTCGATGCACCGAATAAAATAAGCATACCTCTTCACGATGTCGCGTTTCTGCCCAGATGAGACGTTCGCCGCAAGGCTCCATCCCCAGCTTGCGCATCACGGCAAACGAAGCAGTGTTTTCAAGTTGGGCGCCGCTTTCTATGTTTTCCAGTTCCAGCCGCTCGAATCCGATTGCAAGGGCTTGTGCCGCGGCCTCGCTCGCGTAACCGCAACGGTGATAAGCCTCGTTAAGCCAGTAACCTAGGTCGCCAATGCCGGGTTGTGTTTCGTTGCGCGATATTCGTATCCAGCCCATTAATGCCCGGTCTTCTAGGCGTTCAACCAGAAAGTGCAGTGCGCTGCCCTCGGTAATTTCTAGACGGGCTCGAAGAATTCTGGCAACAACCATCGCTTCGGTTATCGGGGCTGGCCATGCGGCAAGCCAGCGACTAACTTCCGGCGTCACTAGTTTGGCAATATCTGTGGCATCGTTAACATCAGGACAGCGAAGACGAGTGCGTGGTGTGTCGATAGCTTCGAACAGATCGTCGATGTTCATATTCAGCTCGCCTTGCTATGGCTTTTGACAAGTCTTGATAAGTGCGGCTGCTTCCACCTTACCACATTCGTTCAAGCCGTTAATTACGCCGATTTGGTTTTCCGCCGGTTGATTCTGGCTGACTTTCCATTTGCCGGACAAGCGCGTCACGGTAATTTCAATGCCGATAATCTGCTCGATCAATTTTTCAGTAAAGTCGTGCGGCGCATCCGACACTGCCCAAGGTTTCGGGAATGCAGCCTCATGTTCCGCTGTCAGCGTTTCAAGCTGGTTACGAATCCACGCCGCATCATCGATTACTCGCATGGTGCCGTAAGCATGCACGGCGGCATAGTTCCAGGTGGGTACCACTTTGCCGGTTTGCTGTTTGGTTACGTACCGGGATGGCGAGATATAAGCATTTGCCGCCTGAAACACGGTCAGTATTTCCGTCTGTTGATCGAAATCGCCCCACATTGGATTTGAACGTACGACGTGCCCGCGTAAGGTTCCGAATGGCGAGCCGCCGTCTACTACTAAATGCAGCGGAATGTGGTTGGCGTTGAGGCCATCGGCGGATAAGGTGACCAATGTTGCCAGCGGATAATCGCGAATCAAGGCTTGCATAACATCGATTCTGGGTTCGTCGAAAGGTTTGGGGATATACATAATGGCTGTTATCAGGTTGGAAATAATTGCCTATTGTTCCGGCCATTCTGGGTAAGAAGGCAGGTTGTCATAATCTAGCCAGGGCACATCGTGCGATTTCCAGATGTGTCGTTGCGGGGCAACACCAGGGTCATCATCCAGCGTCGCGATCCGCAGGATTACATGAGGTTGATTGACACGCTCAGCCAGCAAATGCGAGCCGCAGATAGAACAGAAATGACGCAGCTTTCCTGGCGATGACTCGAAAGATGACAGTTTTTCTTCGCCTTTCAGCCAGCGAAAATGCTCACGCATGACGCCGGCGGTCGTAGCAAACGGCGCGGCATGTGCTTTTTGGCAAGTACGGCAATGACAGTGGCCGACTGGCATATCAATGCTGTCGATTTCGTATGCAATTGACTGACATAAACAACTACCTTTCATGTGCTTTCCTTAATATGCTCGTGGTTAGTTTGCATTAGGTAATTCAAAGACTCCGGTTATATGCATCAAACAACCTAACCCATAACGTGGCGCCTAATTCATCGCTTGATTGTTTGAGTTGCGCCGGGTAGGCGATAATTGAAAAATAAGTGATGGCATTAGACTGGATTCTGTTATTAGGGGCAACTGTTAATATTTGAATGGCACAAGTTCCGAGTGTCTTAACTTTTTATGTCAAAATGGCGTTACTAGCATGACAAGAGAATTGAAAAGTTACTATCAATGTTCTTCTTTTCTGGCATTCAACAGCTTTTTATAAACAATGTGTGGGCAGGACGATTAGATGATTCAAGCAGGTATTGTTGGTGGGACCGGTTACACCGGTGTGGAGTTATTGCGGATTTTGGCTGGGCATCCGCAAGTGGCAGTGTCGGTGGTGACTTCGCGGGCTGATGCTGGGCTTAGAGTAGATGCGTTGTATCCAAGTTTGCGCGGACACATTGACGCAATCTTTAGTGCTCCCGAGCTTGAAACATTGGCTGAATGCGATGTGGTTTTTTTTGCTACGCCCAATGGTACTGCGATGTTAATGGCCGAGCAATTACTGGCTCGTGGCGTGAAGGTGATCGATTTATCGGCCGATTTTCGATTACAACACGTCCAGGAATGGGAGCAGTGGTATGGAATGACGCATGCTTGTCCTGACTTGATTAGCGAGGCGGTGTATGGTTTGCCGGAAATCAATCGTGAAGCTATCAAAAATGCGCGCTTGCTGGCTTGTCCCGGATGTTATCCGACAGCGGTACAGCTGGGATTTTTGCCGCTGATTGAAAATGGTTTAGTCGACATCGAGCATTTGATTGCTGATGTTAAATCAGGCGTGAGTGGTGCCGGACGTAAGGCCGAATTGGCGACCTTGATGAGTGAAACCGGCGAGAGCTTTAAGGCTTATGCGGTTAGCGGGCATAGACATTTGCCGGAGATCGTCCAGGGTCTAAGCTTGGTTGCTGGCAAGCCGGTGGGCTTGACGTTTGTGCCGCATTTAACTCCCATGATTAGAGGTATTCATGCCACGCTTTACGCACAGTCGGATGTTGCCTTGAGCGATTTACAGGCATTGTATGAACAGCGCTATCAAGATGAAGTATTTGTTGATGTGTTGCCGCAGAGCTCGCACCCCGATACCCGCAATGTCAGGGGCAGTAATAATTGCCAGATCTCTCTACATCAGCCGCAAAGCGGTAAAACGATTGTGGTGTTATCGGTGATTGATAACCTGGTGAAAGGTGCGGCTGGGCAGGCGGTGCAAAATATGAATCTTATGTTTGGCTTGCAAGAAGATCTAAGTTTAAGGATCGTAGCGCTCTACCCTTAAATCTTGACTGTAACACTAGGTATAGTCATAATTCCTTAACTATTAATTTTTAGAGTGTGTTACTGCTATGGCAAATCCAATTATTTTTACTGATAGCGCCGCGTCAAAAGTGAGCGAGCTGATTGCCGAAGAGGGCAATGACAATTTGAAATTACGCGTGTACGTTTCCGGTGGTGGTTGTTCCGGGTTTCAATACGGTTTTACCTTTGATGAAGAAATCAATGAAGACGATACCAGCGTCGAAAATGGCGGTGTTACCGTTTTGATTGATGCTATGAGTATTCAGTATCTAAATGGTGCTGAAATCGACTACAAAGAAGATGTGTCTGGCGCGCAGTTTGTTATTCGCAATCCTAATGCAACAACTACTTGTGGTTGCGGGTCTTCATTTTCGGCTTAATCCAATTGATCGTCTAGTTCGTGCTTCCAGGGTAAATCCCACCTAAAATCACAGAGTTTTTCGCTCCAGTGACTTCTTTTAGGTTGCCAGGCAAATTGTTATAAGTTTGTCTGGCCAGCCACGCAAAAGCTACAGCTTCAACGTGATCAGGATGAATGCCATACTCTGCCGTAGACTCAATAGGGCAATCTAGCTGTTGTTCGATTAACTGCAGAAAATAGTGGTTATGGATTCCGCCACCGCAAATCAAAACTCGTTCAGTATCAGGTGCATGTAGTTTGATTGCATCGCAAATTGTGCTTGCCGATAAAAAGCATAGTGTCGCTTGAATATCTTCTGGATTGAATTTGTCGGCATCAACATATTGATAAAGCCAGGGTAAAGAGAAATATTCTTTACCGGTACTTTTGGGTGGTGCAGCGCTGAAGTAAAGGTCCTGCTTTAATTGCTCAAACAGTTCATGGTTAACAGAACCTGATTGAGCCCATTCGCCGTTTTTGTCATAGCCAAGCTGTTGGTGCTTGTTAATCCAGCAATCCATTAGCGTATTGCCTGGGCCGGTATCGAAGCCTGTGACAGAATCGGACTTGTTTTTAGGTAAAACAGTTATATTCGCAATGCCGCCGATGTTAACAATGCAGCGGTTTTCGTCTGGATTTGAAAAAACAGCTTGATGGAATGCCGGCACCAGTGGTGCGCCTTGGCCTTGTGCTGCGATGTCTCTGCGTCTGAAATCGGCAATCGTCGTAATGCCTGTTTGCTCAGCAATTATATTAGGATCGGCGATTTGCAGTGAAAATGGCCAGTGATTATCAGGATCGTGATAAACGGTTTGACCGTGACTGCCGATGGCTTTGATTGAAGAAGCAGAAATGGCTGCTTTTTTGAGTAATGATTTTACTGATTGCGAAAATAACAGTCCAAGCCGAGCGTCTAATGCCCCGTAATCTTTTAATGAAATATGAATGTCTGGCTGACTTATAAGCTTGATTTGCTGTTGAACCTCAGCGGCAAATGGGCTGAAATCGAAGGCAATT
Organism: Methylococcaceae bacterium; assembly: GCA_030693065.1. Classification (GTDB taxonomy): domain Bacteria; phylum Pseudomonadota; class Gammaproteobacteria; order Methylococcales; family Methylomonadaceae; genus JABFRC01. The sequence continues at coordinate 34,272 of JAUYBL010000018.1, forward strand.
AGTTGGGTTTTATTATTTGTAAAATCAACCAAAGCTGCGTCAATGCCATCGACACTGGTCCCAGACATTAGACCAATGTAAAAATCAGAGCCGGACATCTTATGGTGTTAGCGAGACTGGTTTTTGGCAAGCATGTTTTGGGCTTTGGCCTGATAAAGTTGGTCGACCAGAGGACGAGTTTGAGCTTTGAAACTGTCCAGCAAATTTGTGTCTAATGGTAACGCTTGGGCTAGTTCAAGTTTCTCCGGATTGCGATGCTCTCCATCAATACGGAATTCATAATGTAAATGTGGTCCTGTTGCCAGTCCGGATTGGCCGACATAGGCAATGACTTCACCTTGGGTTACGTGGTCGCCGACTTGCAGGCCGTCTTTAAAGTCAGATAGGTGTGCATAAACAGTTTCGTAATGTTCGCCGTGGGCGATGTTCATTACTTGTCCGTAAGCGCCTTTGTTGCCTAGAAAAATTATCTCGCCGTCTCCAGTTGCTTTTACCGGAGTGCCGGTTCTCGCAGCGTAATCGACTCCTTTGTGCGCTCGAATTCTGTTGAGAATGGGATGCTTGCGATGTGTACTAAAACCTGAACTGATACGTGCAAAGTCGACCGGAGCGCTTAGAAAAGCTTTACGCATTGGTCTGCCTTCAGGGCTGTAGTAATTCATGTTGCCGTCGGCATCTTTGTATCTAATAGCGGTGAAAACGCGGCCTTGATTAACAAATTCAGCAGCAACAATCTGGCCGCTATGATCGCCTTCTTCATAAACCACATTAAATTGGTCTCCATCGTGCAAGTTAGTGGCAAAGTCTATATCCCAAGCAAAAATACTGGTTAATTGCGTAATTAAGTCATCTGATAAACCTGCTTGTTGAGCTGAGGCGGCTAAAGATGAATTGATTATGCCGTGTGCATTGCTGAGGTGTCGTGGTGCTTCAGTTGCAGTTGTGGCTTGGAAGATAGTGATGGGTTTGATAGACGGTACAGGGTAAGTAGCATCGATTTCTTGGTCAGGGAATATCGATAAGTCTAGTTTAGGATGTGGTATGTGTTTGACCGTGTGCTTGTTATTGTCGGCTCGCGCAACAGTTAAAACAGTATGAGGTTTTAATTTGATGTGCTTGTTTTTTAAAGCAATCTGTAGGCCATGCTGCTTGGTGGTGCTTGTTTTTTTGCTGGAAACAATGGTTTTCTTGTTTTTAACGGGCTTAACTGAAGCTGTGGTATGCTTTTTTGAGGCGTGTGAGGCGTGTGAGGCAGGTTTTGCGTATCCGGTCGTCGTCGAAAGAGCAAGACTTATCCCGAATAGCATGGGTAAATAAAGTTTATTTTTCATGCGATTCTTGTTGGTTTTTGAAAACATTAATGATACAGAGATGGCAAATCGTCAACTCTTTAAGGAATAATAGTAGAAATTCCTAGTTAACGTAGTTTATATGTCATATGGTTCGATTGTTTTTCGGATTATAGTCTAATTTTTAGAATTTGGAGAAAAAATTGCAGCAAGATGCATTAGATCACCTGTTAAGAGGTGTAGACGAAGTTTTGGTCAAGCAAGAGTTGGTTAAAAAGCTTGAGGAAGGGCGGCCTTTAAGGATAAAAGCTGGTTTCGACCCAACAGCCCCGGATTTGCATTTAGGCCATACTGTATTAATTAATAAGCTTAAGCAGTTTCAAGATTTGGGTCATGAGGTGTTGTTTTTGATTGGCGATTTTACTGGGATGATCGGTGATCCAACGGGCAAAAATGTTACCCGTAAGCCCTTAACAAGGGATCAGGTTATTGAAAACGCTAAAACGTACGAAGAGCAGATTTTCAAAATTCTGGATCCTGCTAAAACTTTGGTGATGTTTAATTCCAGTTGGATGAATGCGATGTCGCCTGCCGACCTGATTCAGCTTGCAGCGAAACATACTGTGGCTAGAATGTTAGAGCGAGATGATTTTAATAAACGATTTAAAAGCGGTCAGCCGATTGCTATTCATGAATTTTTATACCCCTTGGTGCAAGGCTATGACTCGGTGGCAATGAAAGCAGACATTGAACTCGGTGGTACCGATCAGAAATTCAACTTATTAGTTGGGAGACAATTACAAGAGGTCTATGGTCAAAAGCCGCAAGTAGTTATTACCATGCCAATTCTGGAAGGGTTGGATGGTGTGCAGAAAATGTCTAAATCTCTTAATAACTATATTGGTATAGCCGATGCCCCTGATGACATGTTTGGAAAATTAATGTCGATATCAGATAAGTTAATGTGGCGTTATTTTGAGCTATTGAGTTTTCGACCTATGGCAGAGATCAAAATCTGGCTAGATGAGTGTGAGCAAGGCGCGAATCCTCGTATATATAAGGTAAGGCTTGCCCAGGAAATTGTGGAAAGGTTTCACAGTGCCGAAGCTGCTACTAATGCACTGGAAAATTTTGAAGCTAGATTTAAGCGAGGTGCATTGCCTGATGATATGCCCGAAATGGAATTAAAAATAACGGGGGGGTTCTACAGCATTACAAACCTACTTAAAGATGCTGGTTTGGTAGCAAGCACTTCTGAAGCCATAAGAATGATCAATCAGGGGGCTGTGAAAATTGATGGCGAAAAGGTGGATGATGTAAAGTTGGAGCTGCAATCAACTGTCGGACAGGTATATCAAGTGGGTAAGAGAAAGTTTGCGCGAGTAAAAATAATTGCATAAGTTTTTGATTAATCATGCATTATTAGATTTCGTGAATTCAAGTAATAAGTGCATAACCCACCAATTTTTCAGCGTCCATGCCGGATAGTTCGCGAAACACCTCGTAAGGCGTCTTGAAGCCCAGACACTTCCTTGGTCTGTTGTTGAGTTTATGCACAGCTTCTAAC
>JAUYBL010000027.1 GCA_030693065.1 Methylococcaceae bacterium
TCAAGCATTGTAATTATGTGTAGTTGCGGTCGGCCCTATGCCATGTCGAGCAAGGGCCGATCCGGAGAGTAAACATGTAAATGCACATAGTTCGGGACTACACATAGGGGGCGCTATGTGTAGATTCACATAGAGACCCAATACGGAACGTTATCACTAAATATGCGTAATGCCTTACCGAATGCCAGCTTTATTGGCTTTACTGGCACACCTTTGTTTAAGGACGATGAGATTACCCGTAAGGTGTTTGGTAATTACATTTCTACCTATGATTTTCAACGAGCAGTAGAAGATAACGCTACCGTGCCACTTTATTATGATGCTCGCGGCGAAGCGTTGGTGTTTAAAGATGACGAGGGTAATGAACACACGGTAGCTGATCCCAAAGGCTTGAATGAGAAGATAGCTGCGAAGCTTGAAGAACTGGAAATTGATGACATTGATGTACAGCAGCGCTTAGAGCGTGAGCTGAAACGGGATTATCATATTATTACCAGTAGTAAACGCCTGGGCCAGATTGCCGAAGATTTTGTTAAGCATTATGCGAATGGCTGGGAATCTGGCAAGGCAATGTTTGTTTGTCTGGATAAAATCACCTGTGTACGGATGCACAAGCTCATTGATTTTTACTGGCAACAGCATCTTCTTCTTGAATTACAAAAGGACTTGGCTAAAGCCACCGACGAGCAGGATGACGTTTGGCGCAGACGACAAATTGTCTGGATGCAAGAGACGCAGATCGCCGTAGTCGTTAGTGAAGAACAAGGAGAAGTGGATAAGTTTAAAAAATGGGATTTGGACATTACACCGCACCGCCGCTTGATAAAAGAAGGTTTTTTACTGGATGACGGCAAGCGTTTAGATATGGAAACGGCGTTTAAGAATCCAGATCATCCGTTTCGGGTAGCGATTGTGTGCGCTATGTGGCTGACCGGCTTTGACGTACCGCCACTGGCAACACTTTATTTGGATAAACCGCTGAAAGCACATACGCTGATGCAGGCCATTGCCCGTGCTAACCGCGTGGCAGAAGGTAAAAATAACGGATTGATTGTCGACTACTGCGGAATATTGAAAAATCTTCGTAAAGCGTTGGCTACGTTTGCAGGTCGAGGTGACAGTGGGCATGGTGATCAAGAAGGTGAATTAGATCCAACCAAACCTAATGAAGTGTTGTTGTCTGAATTAATCGAGTCGGTGGATTTGGTGAGGGAATTTCTGCATGAACAAGGCTTTAATTTAAACGACATCATCGAAAAACAAAGCTTTGCCCGTAATAAAGCCATCGTCGAAGCTAAAGAAGCTGAGAACGAAAACGACCAGACGCGAAAACGTTTTGAAGTGATGGCTCGTGAGGTATTTAAGAAATTCAAAGCCTGCATCAATGTGCCTGGGGTGAATGGCCAACGTGAAGATAGGGACGCCATTAACATCATTTACAAGAGCCTACAAATAGATCGGGAACAGGCCGACATCACCGATATTCTTCGCCAGTTACACGGCATCGTCGATGAGACCATCCATACTAAACCGGGTGTTCGTGATCAAAGCCCAGTAGAAAATAAAGTTTACGACATCAGTAAAATTGACTTCGAAAGGTTACGCAAAGAGTTTGAAACATCGGCAACTAAACGCACCACTGTGCAAAGTCTTAAAGATGCCGTGGAAAATAAGCTCAATAAATTGCTGATGCAGAACCCGTTGCGCACCGATTATCAGGAACACTACGAACAGCTTGTTAAAGAATATAACCAGGAAAAAGACAGCATCACGATTGAGCAGACGTTTGAAGCTTTGGTTAAGCTGGTTGATGAACTTGGGCAAGAGGAAAACCGGGCTATGCGCGAAGGCTTGACCGAAGAAACGCTGGTGTTATTTGATCTTTTGAACAAGCCAATTCTGAGTAAGAAAGAAACTGACCGTATTAAAAAAGTGGCGATAGATCTACTGGAAACCTTGAAGGCCGAGAGTCTGATAATCGCAAACTGGCGTGATAAGGAAGCTACCCGCGATGCCGTGAAACAGCAAATCTTTGACTTCCTGTATGAAGACAAAACCGGGCTGCCAGTCGATGATTACAATGACGAAGATATTCACGCATTGACAGAAAACGTCTACTGGCATGTTTATCGTGCCTACCCTACTGTGCCTTCGCCGATTTATCGATAAGTTGTGAATTAGGTTTTCGCCAAATGATGCATAAGTAATAAAGGGTATGGAGGTTTTTTGATGAAATTAGAATTTGAAGTGATTCCAAATAAATTGGGTCCTCCAGCAAGTGGTTGTATGTTGGCACTGTTACACGAAGATAATTGGGATGATTGGGGTAAATACTCAACCATGTATTATTTTCGTGTATTTGATGCTAATGGAGAGCTTCATGATATAGGTCGCTTAAAAATTGGCCAGTTTCGGATGAATAGTCGACGCCCTGAAATACCGGAAAAATTCACTCAGTTATGTGATCAGTTTTTCTCTCTAGGACAAGATGCCAGTTTCTATCAAAATCTTTATGCACTTGATTATGGGCTTCGTGGTCAGGTGCTACGTGCGTTGAATGACGTGGTTAACGATCAACAATTATTTTCTCGTATTCTTACAGAGGAGGTAGCAAAAATTTCACTCTTAAGATCAGTCAGCCCAACTTCAATTCAGGGGCAATTCCGTCGAGTTCTGCAAGGCAGTGCTCGACTCACTGCATTCAAATTTAAATATTTGCTACCTAAAGGTCAAGGTGTAGCAGGTGTAACAGTCGATTTCAATGTAAAGCCTGAGTCCAATCCCCCTAGCAATATTCATGTATTAATCGGCCGTAATGGTGTTGGGAAAACTCATTTATTAAATAATATGGTTCGAGCCTTAGTCGATAAAGAGGCTAAATCGTCTAAAGTTGGTTCATTTTTTTCGATGAACGACGACAATGGAGAAGGTATATTTTCTGGAGTTATTTCTATTTCATTTAGCGCTTTTGACCCATTCGAACCACTGCCTGAGCAGCGCGACAAAACGGCTGGTATTAAGTATTCTTATGTTGGATTAAAACGAACATCAAATCGTGGTGGTGATCAGGGAACACCTATGAGTCATGATATGCTGGCTAATGAATTTGTCAAAAGCTTGATGCATTGTCTGAAGATGGGTAAAAAAAATGAATGGCAAAAAGCACTTTCTATCCTGGAAACCGATCAGCTATTTAATGACGCAGCACTTAGGAGTTTGATTGATACTGAAGATGATGATGTTCTTAAAAAGACTGCTAGTTCATTGTTTAAAAAGCTAAGTTCAGGTCATGGTATCGTACTGCTAACTTTGACAAGATTAGTGCAGACCGTTGAAGAAAAATCATTGGTGCTATTAGATGAACCAGAAGCGCATCTTCACCCGCCTTTGCTTTCTGCCTTTGTGAGGGCACTGTCCGATATACTAAGTCACAAAAATGGACTCGCTATAATTGCAACTCACTCACCGATTGTTGCTCAAGAAGTACCGAGTCAGTGTGTTTGGAAAATGAGGCGAACTGGATATGAAGCTGTTACTGAGCGGCCAAGTATTGAAACCTTTGGCGAAAACGTTGGCGTCTTAACACGAGAAATATTTGGCTTGGAAGTTACTCAATCTGGATTTCATCAATTACTGCAATTTGCTATAGCTGAATCGAATAATTTTGGTGAAGTAATGGAATACTTTGAGGGAAAGTTAGGCGCTGAAGCGCGAGCAATATCACGTGGTTTGATTGCTGAACGTGAACATCGCGAAGATGATAATTCATGAGAAAGCTAGAAAAACCTACAGATGACGCTAAAACCGTATTTTTAACCTGTATCAGCAAAGTAAAAAATACAGATTTGAAAAGTCGCTTAACGGAAGTTGCCGATGAAATTGAAAGTTTGGCCAGCAATTACGATCAATCAGCGGCAAACGCTACTCTAAATAACATTACCCAAGACTCTGTAAATAGCATAGTCAGCAACGATGAAATGAAAAAGGTATATGAATACCGAATGGCTAGAAAGGGTCAGCCTGGAAGACATATTTATGACAAACTTTTGTTGATGCCAAAACATGGAATATGTCCATTATGCGGTCAACGAAGAGCAGATACACTCGATCACCATTTACCCCAAGCACATTACCCATTTTTGGTGGTAACACCGTTCAACTTAGTCGCGGCATGCAGCGCTTGTAACAAGTCAAAACTTAATAAGGTTTCAGCACAGGCGGAAAAGCAAACGCTTCATCCTTACTATGACGATGTAACTACCGAACGTTGGTTGTATGCAGAGGTAATTCAGGGCAATCCCGCTGCACTGAGGTTTTTTGTACAGCCACCAGAAAATTGGGACGATGTTTTAAAAGCTAGGCTACATCATCATTTTGCAATCTTTGAATTAGGAGTTCTATATACCACGCACGCTGGTAGCGAGTTGGTAAATCAAAAGGCAAAGTTAGAATTGTTATTTAATCGTGGGGGCCTGGAAAAAGTAATCGAGGATCTACAAGATAATGCAGATTCTACTAATTGCGTTCATAAAAACTCCTGGCAATCAGCCATGTATCATGCATTGGCAGAAAGTGGTTGGTATTGCAATCGAGGTTTTTTGAATGTCTAACAATGTAAAGTTCACAATTCTTCAGAGGTTGAATCGGCTAAATCTAGGGGGTTACGTAACACCGAACTACAAACCCAAGAATTAGATTCAAAAACCCACACAACTCATTTACCCTAACTGTTTTAACTAAAGGAGCAACCTTACATGAATAAGTCGGAATTAATTACTGCCATCGCTGAACACGCCAATTTAACCAAAGCTGACGCAGGTCGTAGCTTAGAGGGCATTATAAAATCTATCGAAGCGGCTTTAGTGGCCGGTGATTCCGTGGCCTTGGTAGGGTTTGGCAGTTTTGAAGTTAAAGAACGTGCAGAGCGTAAAGGTCGCAACCCGCAAACCGGCGAAGAAATTACCATCGCTGCTGCAAGACTGCCGAGTTTTAAAGCCGGTAAAAGCTTAAAAGACGCTGTGAATGCCTAATCCCTGGCGTTGATTGGCTTGTCGTGTCCAAACGGCATGATTTTAGCCGCTAAAATTTAAAGACTGATTTTACGGTTGCCCGTTGATGATCAGTTTGCGTGGGACATATTTAGAGGTATTCCACGCAACTGTTTTGACGGGTTGCGGGCTTGGTGCAGACACAACGGGTTTCTTTATTTCAGTTGCCGCTGATGTTGCGTTCGGAATACCGGACTTAATCACGTCATAAGTCACAAACCGAGCATCCAGCCAATCGGCCCATTTGACGGCTTTTGCCATCAAGTCAGCCCTGTAGATGGCGTTGTAATGCGGGGTCTTCGAGTGGTAGTTAGCCGCCCGTGTCCACAGATCGCCTTTGTCGTGCTTAATATGTTGCCGAAGCCGCCAAGCGGCCAGATCGAACGAATAGCAACCTGCCGCCGCGACATCGTTTGCCGAAATGCCATACCTGGCCAAATCACTTAAATACGCAGTGTTGAATTGCATCGCCCCCACATCATGGGTGCCGTTAGCATTAAGCACCCATTGTCCAGGCTTGCCCGCTTCCTTTTCGGCCACTGCCAGCACGATGTTTGCAGGCACTTCGTATTTCATGGCCGCAGACAGTGAACACACCACGCGCTCTTGAAGCCGTGGCGACAGATCGGTAAAGGGCAGGGCCTTAGCTTGCAATGGGATTGTCTGGGTTTCATTGGCTTGGGCCGATAGGGTGAAAGCCGTTGCGACTAAGGCGACCGTTGCGTAATAGAGTTTTCGTTGCATGGTTGCTGCTCTTATTGTCGTTACGAGGCTTTTAAATCGCGGTCACGAAAGGACGCCACTTCTGACGCTGCATCAGTGGATTGATTTGGCCCTGTCGACGTTGACCCGGACGAGAGAGAGTTGTTGGCAAACGTTGCGGATTGGCTAGAACCCGAGCTGGGTGCAGCATCACGAGCTTCAATCGCCGCGGCAATCTTTCCGCCCGTGGTCTCACTGACGCGATCCATTGCCGCATCACGCATGTCACTGGCCTTGGCTTTAGCCACATCCCAGGTGCCTTGTGCCAGGTTCGCAACGGTATTCGCCGCAACTCTGCCCATCGAGCCATCCATCGCCGAGGCAAGAGCACTGCCAGAACCGCTACTGTTGCCAGACCCACCACGCATAGCGGCCATCATGTCACCGGTGCCACTGCCTGCGCTTTCCGAGGCGGACGCTTTCGAGAAGGCTGTCATGATGGCTTGGGCACCGCCTGCCATATTGGTTGCCCCCGCTGCCATAGCCGCTCCTGCGGTTGCGGCCGCCGCTGCCCCCATTGCCGCAGCGCCCATCGCCGTCCCCGCACCGAAGCCATTACCCAGTGAACCGGTACTGCCACCGGCCAGACTGCCGATAAGTGGCGGTATTTTATTGACCAAGGCAAGCAGCACCACCGAGACGATCATCATCACTCCTAATTCTTTTAGGCTGAGGCCTGCGCTCATGTGGGTGTAATACTGATCAATAAAGGACTTGCCAATCCCAACCAGCAACACCATGGTGAACAGCTGTGCGGCAACGCCTAATACGGTTTTAAAATAAATGATGGCCATCTCGGACGTCCAGCGCGACCCCCCGAAGCCCAGGAAGAAAATACCGGCATAAGCCAGTACCCAGCCGCTGACAAGAAGCAACAGCATGTTCACGCCAATTAACGCCAGGATGACCAGCACAATCGCCCCCATGATAATTCCCACGGCACTATCAACGGGTGACCATACCGACGACTGATCCAGCACCTTAAAGAAAATGTCGAAACCGATATCGACAATGCTGGAGGGTGTCAGCAAAGACCCCGTTCCCGTGGCATTGCCGCCAATGGTGCGCAGCGAGGTCATGATGGAAGTGGCAAAGTTCGGGCCGTTAATCAGCAACCACCAGAAGAAGCCGGTAAACATCGTAAAGCGAATAAACTCCGCGAAGAATTCACCAATGTCCGCCTTACGCAAGGCCATCAAGCCGAAGGTCCACACCATACTGATCAGCGCTAAGGTCCAAAACAACCAACTGGCGTGAGCCGTGATGGTCGACGCCCAGGTATTGGCCGCCGTTGAATAACTGTTAAGGGCATTATCCAAAATCCCCGCGTTATCAATAGCGGCCTGCGCATTGACTGAAAACAACATCAACACCAGGATTAGCGGGAGCAGGGCACCTCTGACTAACTGAGCGAGCGTTGTCATCGGTAACACCTAATAGCTTTTCTTTGGACTGGGCTTGAAACCTGAGCCGCTACGTGGACAGGTCTTAAGCAGTTCCTCCTTTTGAGCCGGGTCGGTAATCTTATCCAAATCGGCACAGGTCGGGCTTGCCACTTCAGGTGTTTTTTCGCAGCCAACCAGCAAGACAGCAAACGTGCCGGCAACAATCATCAATAACAGTCGTTGTAGTTTCATTACACTTCTCCTTACCAGCTTTTAACTGAGCTTTTGACAAACTTGCCGGTACGCAGTTGAGCAGCGGAGGCGGCTTCTTTGGCTTCACGATCTGCCAAGGCCTGATTGCGGGTGGCAATGGCGTTTTGTTGCGAGATTAACAGGCCGCGAATTTGTAACAACTGATTGGCCTGATGACTGGCCATTTGGTTGGCATAAGAGATGGCTTCCATTTGTCCGGTCGCACTTTGCGCCGCCTTTTGCAGGCTCTCCAACTGACTGGCATCAGATTGCATCGCGTTCTGCTGTTCATCCAAGCCTTTGAACAGTGCATCCGTGGCTTTTTTCTGTGATTCAGAGCCCAAGCGTTCTGAATCCTTCATCGCTCGCTGAGATTCATGGAATGCACCGAACCGGAGTCGGAAGGTGCGTGAATCTTAGTCCCCGGTAGCTATATCGTTCCGGCGTTTTTTCGAGCACGCTGTTTGCGATGGAAAAATGCAATCGGTCGATGCCGATAGCGTAAC
>JAUYBL010000032.1 GCA_030693065.1 Methylococcaceae bacterium
TTTAACCTCACCGCCCTGCAATTCCGCCATTACCTTGGTCAAGGCAGCCGTCAAAGTAGTCTTGCCATGATCGACGTGGCCTATAGTACCTACGTTTACATGCGGTTTATTACGCGAAAATTTTTCTTTAGCCATAAATAATACCTTTTATTACATTATTAATATCTTTTGATAATTGCTTCAGCCACATGCTTAGGCGCATCATTGTATTTTTCAAACTGCATACTAAATACACCTCGACCTTGAGTTATTGAACGCAGGTCTGACGCGTACCCAAACATTTCCACTAAAGGAACTTCACAACTAATTAGCTTTCCAGCCAACACATCCTGCAATCCATTAACTATACCTCTCCGCCTGTTTATATCACCAAGCACACCACCCATATTTTCCTCAGGAACTGATATGTCAACGCTCATAATTGGCTCAAGTATCACAGGGCTAGCTTTTTTAACTACTTCTCTTATACATATTGATGCAGCAATCTTAAAAGCCAATTCACTCGAATCAACTTCATGATAAGACCCATTAACTAGCGTTACTTTGACATCAACAACTGGATAGCCCGCTAGAATACCATTTTTTAGTTGCTCCTGAATACCATTATCTACTGCAGATATAAATTCTTTCGACAGAACCGGTAGGACACCATCGGCAACGAATAAATACCCCAAACCACGACCTTGAGGCTCCACCCGTAATAAAACATGAGCATACTGCCCCTTGCCACCAAAATCTCTTTGAAATATGGTTTCATGTTCGAAGACGGCATTAATAGACTCACGGTAAGCTACCTGTGGAGGCCCAACAACCATATCTACACTAAATTCTCTACGCACTCGCTCAACAATAACTTCAAGATGAAGCTCTCCCATACCCGATAAAATCACCTGACCTGACTCACTATCAACTGAAACTTTAAACGAGGGATCTTCGCGAACCATCTTCTCAAGAGCAAAGCTCATTTTTTCTTGATCAACTTTTGTCTTTGCCTCAACAGCCATAGAAACAACAGGCTCAGGATATTCAATTCGCTCTAACAAAATAGGGAAGTCTAAGTTACATAATGTATCTCCAGTTGTAACATCTTTTAAGCCAACTGCAGCTGCAATATCTCCAGCCATTACCTCATCTATTTCTTCTCGACTATTAGCATGCATTTGGACCATTCGCCCAATACGCTCTTTCTTCTTTTTAGCTGAGTTGTAAATAACATCACCAACCTTAATACCCCCAGAATAAACTCTAAAGAAAGTCAACGAACCGACATACGGATCAGTTGCTATTTTAAAAGCAAGCGCTGAGAATGGCTCTTCATCATTGGATTTTCGCAAAATACATTCAAAGCCATCCACTGCAAGCCCTTTTGTAACTGCAAGATCAGACGGAGACGGAAGGAATCTCACAATCCCATCAAGTAAAGCCTGTATCCCTTTATTTTTAAAGGCGGAGCCACAAAAACCAGGAACAATTGAACCTGCCAAGGTTGCAGTTCTGATACCTGAAACTAATTCTGCTTCCGAAAATTCAATGCCATTTAAAAATTTTTCAATCAGATCCTCACTAACTTCAGCTACAACTTCAATTATTTTTTCTCTTAACCCCTTACACTGATCAATCATACCCGAAGGAATTTCTTCATCCTTGAATGATACACCATAGCTTGCCGAGTCCCAATACAAGGCACGCATAGAAATCAAATCAACAACTCCCTCAAAGCTGTCTTCAGACCCAATTGGGAGCTGAAGTGGAACCACAACAGCACCCAACCTATTGTTTACCTGATTTACAACACGCAAAAAATCAGCGCCAATGCGATCCATTTTATTTACAAAAACTAACCTAGGCACCCTGTATCTATCCGCCTGCCTCCAAACAGTTTCAGATTGAGACTCAACCCCACCTACAGCACAAAAAACAACACATGCTCCATCAAGCACACGGAGTGAACGCTCAACTTCAATAGTAAAATCTACATGACCAGGCGTATCAATAATGTTAATTCGATGTGGTTCGAACTGACCGTACATTCCAGACCAAAAACAAGTAGTGGCCGCAGACGTAATTGTTATACCTCTTTCCTGCTCCTGTTCCATCCAGTCCATTGTGGCTGCACCGTCGTGAACCTCACCTATTTTATGCAGTTTTCCAGTATAAAATAATATTCTTTCTGTAGTCGTTGTTTTGCCGGCATCAATATGGGCCATTATGCCGATATTGCGATAATGACTTATTTCAGTTTTACGAGACACTATAAAAGCCAATAACTATTTGTAAATCACCATCTGTAATGAGAAAAGGCTTTATTCGCCTCAGCCATTCTATGAGTATCTTCTCTTTTCTTAGCCGCAGAACCGCGATTATCAAACGCATCTATAAGTTCGCCAGCTAATTTTGCCGACATATTCTTTTCATTTCTTTTGCGAGAAGCATCAATTAACCAACGCATAGCAAGTGCTAAACGCCTTGATGGCCTAACTTCAACAGGAACCTGATATGTTGCACCACCAACTCGACGAGACTTTACTTCAACCCTCGGCTGAACATTCTCTAAGGCCTTAGATAGAATTTCTAATGGTTCAGAATGTCCTTTTTTACCAATTACGTCTAACGCGCCATAAACTATACCCTCAGCCACAGATTTCTTACCACTTTCCATAATCATATTCATAAACTTTGTAAGCATAACGCTTCCAAATCTTGGATCAGGAATTATCTCTCTTTTTGTTGCTACTCTTCTTCTAGACATTTATCTCACCAAACAATATTAACTTTTAGGTCTCTTAGTTCCGTATTTTGATCGGCCACACTTCCGATTTGCCACCCCAGAGGTATCTAAACTACCGCGAACAACATGGTATCTGACACCTGGCAAATCCTTTACACGTCCACCTCTAATAAGCACAACGGAATGCTCCTGCAAGTTATGACCTTCCCCGCCAATATAACTACTCACTTCAGAACCGTTAGTTAAGCGAACTCTTGCTACTTTTCTCAGTGCGGAATTAGGTTTTTTAGGAGTAGTAGTATACACACGAGTACATACACCGCGCCGTTGAGGACAAGCCTCTAAAGCAGGGACATTACTTTTTTCAATTCTCTTCAAACGCGGTTTTCGGACCAACTGATTTATCGTGGTCATATTAAATTAACTCCAAATTATTAAAAAATTAAAAATTACCTAATAATACCAAACGCAAAAAAGTCTGGCATAATTATAATGGTAAATTCATTAATTATACTTACATAAAAAAACAAGTCCATTAAATAAATCACTACATCTTATTTAAATATTAAGCGCTTGCTTTAACGCCTCTTCAACATCCTCCGCGTCTACGTGAGAAGACGACTCAACATCATGTGAATCATTGGTAGCGCAGCGATCTTTTCTTCCTTCGTGGTAAGCTAGCCCTGTTCCAGCGGGAATCAGTCTACCAACAATCACATTTTCCTTTAATCCTTGTAGACTATCGTTTAAACCCCTTACAGCAGCATCAGTAAGAACTCGAGTAGTTTCTTGAAATGAAGCCGCAGATATAAAAGATTCGGTAGCCAAAGATGCTTTAGTAATACCTAGCAATACCGAATCATAACTTGCTGGTATCTTACCCTCCCTTTCTGCTTTGTCATTATTCTCTCTTAATGCTGCACGTTCTACTTGATCACCTTTCAGATAACCAGTATCACCTGGAGCAGTAATTTCTACTTTTCTTAGCATTTGACGAATAATGGCTTCTATATGCTTATCGTTAATTTTGACGCCTTGTAAGCGATAAACATCCTGTATCTCCTTAACAAGGTAGTTAGCCAACTCTTCTATCCCTCTTAGCCTTAGAATATCATGTGGCGTCAACTCACCTTCGGCAATAGTCTCACCCTTTTCAACATACTCACCTTCAAAGACAGTAATATGCCTCCACTTAGGTATAAGAGTTTCAACTTGCTCTCCCGCGGAATCTGTTATTACGACTCTTTGTTTACCTTTAGTCTCTTTTCCAAAAGAAATTGTGCCACTTATTTCAGCTAGTATTGCAGGGTCTTTAGTCTTACGCGCCTCAAATAAATCAGCCACCCTCGGAAGTCCTCCAGTAATATCTCTAGTCTTACTTGACTCCTGTGGAATACGCGCTAATACATCCCCAACTTCAACTTGATTACCATCATTTATACCAACAATTGCGCCTGCAGGTAAAAAATACTGAGCTGGAATTTCAGTACCCGGTAAAAATATTGATTTGCCGTCAAGAGCCAATAGCTTCACCATTGGTCTCAATTCTTTACCCGCACTACCACGCTGCTTTGGATCTGTTACTACTAACGAACTCAGCCCAGTAACTTCATCCGATTGCTTCTGCACGGTTACGCCATCAACAAAATCGACAAACTCAACCATACCGTTCACTTCAGTAATAACCGGATGCGTATGAGGATCCCAGTTCACAATGATATCTCCAGCATTTACTCTGGATGCCTCTTGAACCGATAAAACCGCACCATAAGGTATTTTATAGCGCTCTCTTTCGCGCCCATAATCATCAACAACACCAACTTCACCAGACCGAGAAACCGCAACTAGATTTCCTTCTCGGTTAGCAACTGATTTCAAGTTATTTAAACGTACAGAACCCGCAGATTTAACTTGCACATTACTAATCGCTGCAGTTCTAGATGCCGCTCCGCCAATATGAAATGTTCTCATAGTTAGCTGAGTACCTGGCTCACCAATCGATTGAGCTGCTATAACGCCTACAGCCTCACCTATATTTACTAAATGCCCACGCCCTAAATCTCGTCCGTAGCAAGCTGCACATACTCCATGACGATTTTCACAAGTAATAATGGACCTAACCAGAACCTGATCAACACTATTTTTTTCGAGCATAGATACCCAATGCTCGTCCAATAATACACCGCGAGAAACCACAAGACCACCAGTTGCATCTATTACATCTTTAGCAACTACTCGACCCAGTACTCGCTCAGACAATGGCTCAACAACGTCCCCACCTTCAATAATGGGTGTCATTATCAACCCATTAATAGTATTACAATCTGCCCCATTAATAACTAAATCCTGGGCTACATCCACAAGTCTTCGTGTCAAATATCCAGAATTTGCAGTTTTCAAGGCTGTATCAGCTAAACCTTTCCTTGCACCGTGAGTAGAAATAAAGTACTGCAATACATCCAATCCTTCACGAAAGTTTGCTGTAATTGGAGTTTCAATGATGGATCCATCTGGTTTAGCCATTAATCCGCGCATTCCAGCTAACTGTCGTATCTGAGCAGCGGAGCCTCTCGCTCCAGATTCTGCCATCATAAAGATTGAATTAAATGACTTCTGTTTAACGGAATTTCCATCCGCATCAATAACCGTTTCCTCACCGAGCCCATCCATCATAACCTTAGCTATCTGGTCGTTTGCGTGCGACCAAATATCAACTACTTTGTTATATCTCTCGCCATCCGTAACTAATCCAGAAGAATATTGACTTTGTATTTCGTTTACCTCGGAGTCGGCTGCTTTAATAATATCGGCTTTTTTAGCAGGTATTGCCATATCTTCAATGCCAAAAGATACCCCCGAAATAGTCGCATACCTAAATCCCAAATACATTAATTGATCAGCAAGGATAACTGTGTCCTTATTTCCCAAGTATCGGTAACTATAATTAATCAATCTAGATATGTTTTTCTTAGTCATATCACAATTAACTAATTCGAAAGGCATTCTATCTGGTACAACCTCCCAAATTAAAGCTCGTCCAACAG
This sequence comes from Methylococcaceae bacterium, assembly GCA_030693065.1. Classification (GTDB taxonomy): domain Bacteria; phylum Pseudomonadota; class Gammaproteobacteria; order Methylococcales; family Methylomonadaceae; genus JABFRC01. The sequence goes on from JAUYBL010000032.1 coordinate 5,773, forward strand.
TTGTCGCAACTCTGTGTGTTTTATCATTTTGTTCACCGTTATTACCAGTAACCTTTTCAGTAATACGGAGTTGGATTTTTGATTGCAACTCAACACTTTTAGCTAGTATAGCTTTATGAACTTCACCAACGCTGCCGAATACTGAACCATCACCTCTGGCATTAATTTTTTCTCGACTAATATAATACAACCCAAGTACGACATCTTGAGATGGATTAATAACGGGCTCACCATTTGCAGGCGACAAAATATTATTTGTCGCCATCATTAACGTCCGCGCTTCAAGCTGCGCCTCAATGGATAATGGAATATGTACCGCCATTTGATCGCCATCAAAATCAGCGTTAAAAGCGCTACATACCAAAGGATGCAATTGAATTGCCTTACCCTCAATTAAGGTAGGCTCAAAAGCCTGAATCCCCAATCGATGTAATGTTGGAGCACGATTCAGTAGAATTGGATGCTCGCGAATTACTTCCTCAAGAATATCCCATACTTCAGAACTTTCTCTTTCAACCATTTTCTTTGCAGCTTTAATAGTTGTTGCTAAACCCCGAAATTGCAATTTGCTGAATATAAATGGTTTAAATAATTCAAGTGCCATTTTTTTGGGAAGTCCGCATTGATGCAATCTTAAGGTTGGACCAACGACAATTACTGACCGACCGGAATAGTCGACACGCTTTCCAAGCAAATTCTGTCTGAAACGGCCCTGCTTACCTTTAATCATATCGGCTAAAGACTTAAGAGGGCGCCTATTTGTTCCCGTTATAGCTCTCCCCCTTCGCCCATTATCAAGCAAAGCATCAACAGACTCTTGAAGCATACGCTTTTCATTACGAACGATAATATCGGGAGCGTTCAAGTCTAATAGTCTATTTAATCGATTATTTCGATTAATTACGCGACGATACAAATCATTAAGATCAGAAGTAGCAAATCTACCCCCATCAAGAGGCACAAGCGGCCTTAATTCTGGTGGCAATACGGGCAGAACCTTTAAAATCATCCATTCGGGTCGATTTTTAGAGGTCATTAACGCATCCATTACTTTCATGCGCTTTGAAAATTTCTTAATTTTCGTTTCTGAATTAGTAGTGATAATTTCTTGATGTAAAATCTCGACTTGCTCTTTTAGATCTATTGATTTCAATAAATCATAGATAGCCTCAGCCCCCATTTTTGCAACAAAATCATCTCCATGCTGCTCGACAGCATCAAGATATTCGTCATCGGTCAGCAATTGAGCTTTTTCTAATGACGTCATTCCTGGATCGAGTACTACGAATGATTCAAAATACAGAACCCGCTCTATTTCACGTAATGTCATATCCAATAACAATGCAATTCGCGAAGGAAGGGACTTTAAAAACCAAATGTGCGCCACAGGGCTAGCCAGTTCAATATGCCCCATTCTTTCTCTACGAACCTTAGAAAGAGTAACTTCTACCCCGCACTTCTCACAAATAACGCCTCTATGCTTTAGACGCTTATACTTTCCACATAAGCATTCGTAGTCACTGACTGGACCAAATATCTTTGCGCAAAATAGCCCATCTCTTTCTGGTTTAAATGTCCGGTAGTTAATCGTCTCCGGCTTTTTGACTTCACCGTAAGACCACGAACGAATCATATCTGGTGATGCAAGACCAATACGAATCCCATCGAAGTCTTCAGCTCGTCCCTGGCGTTTTAAAAAATTCATTAAGTCTTTCAAGAGTAAACCCTCTTTTTATTTGTTCTACAGCATTGCAGAATAAGCCATCTATTAAATATTCGAGAAAAGAACACTATTCTCTTTCCAATTCAATATTGACAGCCAACGAACGTATTTCTTTAATCAAAACATTAAATGATTCAGGCATACCAGCTTCCATTTTATGATCGCCATCAACAATATTTTTATACATTCTTGTTCTACCTGTTACGTCATCTGATTTGACTGTTAGCATTTCTTGCAATGTATAAGCAGCGCCATAAGCTTCTAAAGCCCACACTTCCATCTCACCAAAGCGCTGACCACCAAACTGAGCTTTACCACCTAATGGTTGCTGAGTTACTAAGCTGTATGGTCCGGTTGATCTGGCATGCATTTTGTCATCAACCAAATGATTTAATTTCAACATGTACATATACCCGACAGTCACTTCTCGCTCAAATGGCTCACCTGTTAAGCCATCATAAAGCGTCACCTGCCCATGCTCTGGCAAATCAGCTAGCCTTAGCATTGTTCGAATATCTTCTTCACTAGCACCATCAAACACAGGCGTAGCCATAGGAACGCCATCAACTAGATTTGCGGCTAATTCAAGTATTTCTAAATCAGAAAAATCTTCTAATTTTTCTTTGCGTCCACTATTGTTATAAACTTTGTCGAGAAACTTTCTTATTTCCAAAACTTTTGCTCGGGCTTCTAACATTTTACCAATTTTAATACCCAAGCCTTTTGCCGCCCATCCTAAATGAGTTTCTAGTACCTGCCCAACGTTCATTCGCGACGGGACACCTAAAGGGTTCAAAACTATATCTACTGGATTACCATCAGCCGTATAAGGCATATCTTCAATTGGCCTTATCATGGAAATAACACCTTTATTACCATGTCTGCCAGCCATTTTATCTCCAGGCTGAATTCGTCTTTTGACAGCAAGATAAACCTTGACCATTTTTAATACCCCAGGTGGCAAATCATCACCCATGGTAATTTTCTTACGTTTTATTTCGAATTTCTCATCAAAATCTTTTCTTTGCTGTTCAATTTGAGCAACAACGGTTTCAAGTTGAAGATTAATATCTTCATCCTGCATACGAATCTTTAACCAATCCGAATGCTTTAAATCATGAAGATATTCGTAGGTAATTTCAGAACTAGATTTTAAGCCTTGAGGGCCTGATTGAGCAACCTTACCTACTAATAGCTCAGCAACGCGGGCAAATATATCACCTTCTAGTATTTTCAGCTGATCATCAAGATCTTTTCTATAACGCTTAATTTCCTCTTGCTCAATATCCAGAGCTCTCTTATCTTTCTTTACGCCATCACGGGTAAATACTTGAACATCGATAACGGTGCCTTGAATATTGGCAGGTACACGCAACGACGTATCTTTAACATCTGCGGCTTTTTCTCCGAAAATAGCACGCAACAATTTTTCTTCTGGGGTAAGTTGCGTTTCACCTTTCGGTGTAACTTTGCCTACAAGAATATCGCCACCTTTGACTTCAGCCCCAACATAAACTATTCCAGATTCATCTAACTTAGATAATGCCTCCTCACTTACATTTGGAATATCTGCTGTTATTTCCTCAGGACTGTGCTTTGTATCTCTTGCAACACAGGTTTTTTCTTCAATATGAATAGTGGTAAATCTATCTTCTTTTACTACTCTTTCTGATACTAATATTGAATCTTCGAAGTTGTATCCATTCCATGGCATAAATGCTACTAGCATATTTTGACCAAGGGCCAATTCACCCATGTCAGTGGATGGACCATCCGCCATAATATCACCAGCCTGGACAATATCACCCGGTTTAACAAGTGGCTTTTGGTTAATACAGGTATTTTGATTTGATCGTGTATATTTAATTAAATTATAAATATCAACACCTGAAGATCCTGTCTCTGTTTCTGTGTCATTCACTCTTACAACAATTCTTGCAGCATCAACCGCTTCAATTCGACCACCACGAGCGGCAACTACTGTTACTCCAGAATCCTTTGCAACTGTACGCTCCATGCCAGTACCAACTAATGGCTTTTCAGCCTTTAAAGTCGGTACAGCTTGCCGTTGCATGTTGGAGCCCATTAGTGCTCTATTCGCATCATCATGTTCCAGAAAAGGAATAATCGATGCTGCTACTGATACTATTTGCTTTGAAGACACATCCATGTATTGAACCGTATCTGACATTGCCAATGTAAACTCATCTTTATGCCTGCAAGATACTAATCCATCAACCAATTTACCTTTTTCATCAACGGCAACACTAGCTTGCGCAATAACAAATTCACCTTCTTCAATGGCTGATAAATAATCAACCTGCGTAGTGACTTTGCCATCAATAACTTTTCTATAAGGTGTTTCTAAGAAACCATAGTTATTAGTTCTGGCATAAACTGACAATGAATTTATCAATCCAATGTTTGGACCTTCAGGAGTCTCAATTGGACATACCCGCCCATAATGCGTTGCATGAACATCTCGAACCTCAAAACCGGCTCTTTCCCTTGCTAAACCACCAGGCCCAAGAGCGGAAACACGCCGTTTATGGGTTACTTGTGATAACGGATTGTTTTGATCCATGAATTGAGACAGTTGACTGGAGCCAAAGAATTCCTTTACTGCTGCAGATACAGGCTTTGCATTAATTATTTCCTGAGGCATCAATCCTTCGGAATCAGCAAGTGTTAATCGCTCTTTAACTGCACGTTCAACTCGAACAAGTCCAACTCGAAATTGGTTTTCAATCATTTCCCCAACCGAGCGAACACGACGATTGCCTAAATGATCAATATCATCAACATTTCCGTTTCCATTACGAATATTAATGAGCTCCTTAAGAACATCTATTATATCTTCCTTAGTAAGTGTACCAAGGCCAGTTATTTCTTGACGTCCTAAGCGTCTGTTGAATTTCATCCTTCCGACCGTGGAAAGATCATACCTCTCGTCTGTAAAAAACAAATTCTGAAATAAATTTTCAGCAGATTCTTTTGTTGGTGGCTCTCCCGGGCGCATCATCCGATATATTTCTACCAATGCTTCGAGACTATTAGTTGTAGTGTCGATACGCATTGCATTAGAAACATAAGGCCCTCTATCCAAGTCATTTACAAACAAGGTATCAATAACTGATACACCGGTTTCAATGCATTTATCTAAGATCGCATTAGTTATTTCATCATTAACACTTGCAATTATTTCACCCGTGCTTTGATCAATTAAATTATGACCCAGTAATTTTCCTATCAAGTAATCTTTAGGAACTTCGACCTGCTTCAACTCAGCCTTATTCATTTCACGAATGTGCTTTGCAGTAATACGTCGTCCTTCCTCAACAAGAATTTGACCATTATTCTTTATATCAAATGCTGCAATTTCCCCCCGCATCCTTTCAGGTACTATATGAAAAATGCACTTATCTGCACTTAATTCAAATTTATTAGTATCGAAGAAAATTTTAATTATTTCTTCATTATTAAAGCCTAGAGCTCTTAATAAAATTGTCGCTGGAATTTTTCTACGTCTGTCGATTCTCACATAAACGCAATCTTTATGATCAAATTCAAAATCTAACCAAGAGCCTCTGTACGGAATAACTCTTGCATTAAACAACAGCTTTCCTGATGAATGGGTTTTCCCTTTGTCATGATCAAAAAATACTCCGGGAGAACGATGCAACTGAGAAACTATTACTCTTTCTGTACCGTTTATAACGAACGTTCCATTCTCGGTCATTAAGGGTAGCTCCCCCATATAGACCTCTTGTTCACGTATGTCTTTAACTACTTTTGCGTTAGCAGGTGCTTCCTTGTCATATATAACTAGTCGCACCAATACTCTGAGGGGGGCTGCATATGTTGCACCTCTTTGCTGGCATTCTCTAATATCAAATACAGGAATCCCCAATCTATAACTTACATATTCAAGTATCGCATAACCTGAATGACTTTCAATTGGGAAAACACTAGAAAATGCAGCATGTAAACCACTATTTTCTCGTTTGCTTACAGATACACCAGTTTGTAAAAAACTTGCATATGAATTGATCTGCGTCGCAAGAAGATAGGGAACTTCAAGTACTTCAGTACCTTTCCCAAAGTTATTTCGAATACGCTTTTTTTCGGTAAAAGAGTAGGACATATCACTTCCGAACTTTTTTCATGGAATATTTCTACTGTGCAAGTTATGCAAGCAGCAAAAGGCCGGTGACATTTCGCCACCAGCCATTGTTTAAAGGCAAATGCCTTAAATTTGAGTCGAAAATTTATTTAATCTCGACAGTAGCTCCGGCTTCTAGTAGTTGCTTTTTAATATCTTCTGATTCTGCTTTAGAAACACCTTCTTTCAAGGTAGTTGGAACACCTTCAACTGCATCTTTAGCTTCCTTTAGACCTAATCCAGTAATCCCACGAACTGCTTTAATTACACCAACTTTATTTTCACCAAAGCCAGTTAAAATTACATCAAATTCAGTTTGCTCTTCAACTACTGCAGCTGCAGCAACTGGAGCTGCTGCAACCGCTGCAGCGGCAGATACTCCAAATTTCTCTTCGAAAGCTGAAATTAAGTCAACAATTTCTAAAACAGTAAAGTTTGATACTGCTTCTAATATATCTTCTTGTGATATTGACATTACTTGATAATCCTCTAAAAATTAAAACTAATATATTATGGTGCTTATTATGCTGCTTGTTTTTGATCTCTTATTTCCGCCAGAGTACGAGCTAATTTTTCAATTGGTGCCTTTATAACAGACATCAACATACTTATGCCTTGATCACGTGTTGGCAAGCTGGCTAAACGTGTAATTTCACTTCCATCAAATGATTGGCCGCCAATCGCAACTACTTTTGCAATTAACTTATCATGGCCTTTTGAAAAATTACTGATCAATCTAGCTGCACTGCCTGGATCATCGATTGAAAAGGCGATTAGAAGAGGACCTACAAGTTTCTCTTGCATACACTCAAAATCAGTTCCTTCTACTGCTCGTTTAGCTAAAGAATTTTTTACTACTCGTAGATAAACACCTGTTTCTCTGGCTATTTTTCTTAGCTCAGTTAACTCTGTTACAGTCAGTCCACGATATTCTGCCGCGACTGCAGAATGAGCCTTTGCAGCATATTCAGCAACTTCTTCGACGACGACTTTTTTGCCATCTAAATTTAACGCCACAAGTCACCCCTGTTATTTCACACAGTTTATTCAAATTAAACATGTACATTCACTTTAGAATGTACCATTACAAGCACTCACCCAACTATGGGTACAACTCACGTCTACGTAGGCAATATTAAGTTTTAAAGCACCTACGGTCTTTGACGGTTGCCTAAAAAGACAACCCAAAGTTTTTTATTATCCGTGTATTCTATTATTGTCTTTTGACATGCTTAGAATCAACTTAGACACCTAAGTTATTTATTCTTAAATCATTATAAACTAAGCAGAAATACCACTTTGATCTAACCATAGGCCAGGACCCATAGTTGAAGATAATGTTATTTTCTTTATGTAAATGCCTTTTGCAGCTGTTGGCTTTAATTTACGTAAATCAACCAGAAGTGCTTCTAAATTTTCTTGAATAGCAACTGCATCGAATGTAGTTTTGCCAAGTGTACAGTGAACTATACCAGACTTGTCCGCACGGTATCGAACCTGACCAGATTTAGCATTTTTAACTGCTGTAGCTACATCAGCCGTTACTGTCCCAACTTTTGGATTTGGCATTAACCCTCTTGGGCCTAATATCTGACCTAATTGCCCTACAACACGCATTGCATCAGGTGATGCAATAACAACATCAAAATCAAGCTGACCTTTTTTAACCAATTCACCAAGATCATCCATACCAACAATATCAGCCCCTGCTTCTTTTGCAGATACAGCATTTGCTCCTTGCGCAAAAACAGCAACCCTTACTGTTTTACCTGTGCCTCTCGGTAAAACTGTTGCACCTCTGACATTTTGATCTGACTTTCTTGGATCTATACCCAAATTAACACTTACATCTATTGATTCGTCAAATTTAACTGACTTCAACTCTTTTAAAATTTCAACCGCATCAATAACTGAATATTGCTTAACTTTATTAACTTTTGCTTTAATTATTTTTGCTTTCTTCGACAACTTAGCCATCAGAGACCCTCCACATTTAGGCCCATGCTATAGGCACTACCAGCAATTGTCTTCACAGCAGCTTCTAATGTCGCCGCATTTAGATCATCCATCTTTATTTTTGCAATTTCTTCAAGTTGATCTCGAGTAATTGTCCCTACTTTTTTAGTATTCGGATTGCTGCTACCACTTTTAATACCAATTGCTTTTTTTATTAGAATTGAAGCAGGAGGTGTCTTGGTAATAAATGTAAAGCTACGGTCACTATATACTGTGATCACGACTGGAAGTGGCAGTCCCTTTTCAACATCCTGAGTCTTAGCGTTAAATGCTTTACAAAACTCCATGATATTAACTCCTCGCTGACCTAGTGCAGGTCCTACTGGAGGACTAGGGTTAGCTTCACCAGCTTTAACTTGCAATTTTATGTAAGCTGTTATCTTTTTTGCCATTTAATTTTCTCCAATTCGGGTACAAACGTATTTCTACTCCCCCATTACAAAAAAATCACCACACAAGGCAGTGATTTAATATTTTTAAAAACAAACTTTACCTAGCTTTTCTCTACTTGATTAAAACCTAATTCAACCGACGTTGACCGCCCAAAAATTAAAACTGATATTTTAAGCTTGTTTTTTTCGTAATTTACCTCTTCAACTACACCATTAAAATCCTTAAATGGCCCATCAATAACCCTTACAACCTCACCTGACTCAAACATAGTTTTAGGACGTGGTTTATTTACACCTTCTTCAACTCTGTTAATTATCGACATCGCTTCTTTTTCTGATATTGGCGCTGGACGATCTGAAGTTCCACCAATAAAACCTAAAACCCTAGGCACATCCCTAACCAAATGCCATGTCTCGTCTGTTAATTCCATCTGAACCAGCACATAGCCTGGAAAAAATTTCCTATCACTTTTTCGTTGCTGACCCAACTTCATTTCAACAACTTCTTCTGTTGGAACTAATATTTTTCCAAAGCTAGATGACAAACCCTCTCTCTCAATCCTTTCTTCAAGTGCTTGTTTAACCTTGTTCTCAAAATTTGAATAAGCATGAACAACATACCAACGAAGAGCCATTATTAACTCCCTTGGCCAGTCAAAAGCCGCACACCCCAGAATAAGAAGGTATCCAACAACCACAACAAGAAACCAACCACGAAGACCATTGCAAAAACTAACATTGTTGTTCTAGTTGTCTCTTCTCGAGTTGGCCAAATCACCCGATTCAACTCTATCTTGGATTCAGATATAAATGACAATACTTTTTTTCCAGCAAAAGTTGTAGACAATAAATATAATGCACCAAGTACTATAATCAACAGTCCAATTACCCTATAAACCAACAAGAAATTGACATAATAATAAAAACCAGCCAAACCCAAAATAATAAATAAAACAGATATAATCTGTTTCGTCAAATCTGACACTGACACTTCGTTATTTATCTGCATACTCATGCTTTATATTATTAAAAAATTTCATTTTAATTGAATGGCAGGCCAGGAGGGTCTCGAACCCCCAACCCGCGGTTTTGGAGACCGCTACTCTACCAATTGAGCTACTGACCTATTCAATTCAAACATAATTTTTTTTGTTTTACTCAATTATTGAAGCTACAACACCAGCACCAACAGTACGACCACCTTCACGTATAGCAAAGCGCAGACCATCTTCCATTGCGATAGGAGATATAAGTTTTACTTTTACAGAAATATTGTCACCAGGCATTACCATTTCA
>JAUYBL010000034.1 GCA_030693065.1 Methylococcaceae bacterium
TTTAACCTCACCGCCCTGCAATTCCGCCATTACCTTGGTCAAGGCAGCCGTCAAAGTAGTCTTGCCATGATCGACGTGGCCTATAGTACCTACGTTTACATGCGGTTTATTACGCGAAAATTTTTCTTTAGCCATAAATAACACCTAATTCACAACACATGGAGCCCATAACCGGATTTGAACCGGTGACCTCTTCCTTACCAAGGAAGTGCTCTACCTACTGAGCTATATGGGCTTCTTATCTGGAGCGGGTGATGGGAATCGAACCCACGTGATCAGCTTGGAAGGCTGGAGTTCTACCATTGAACTACACCCGCAATTTATTTAATGGTGGAGGGGGGAGGATTCGAACCTCCGAAGGCAGAGCCGGCAGATTTACAGTCTGATCCCTTTGGCCGCTCGGGAACCCCTCCTTAACTTTTACAAGTTTTCAATTATCAAGCATTTATCCATACAAGTCAACAAAAGACGTAACAATCATGAATCATTTTTTATCAATTCATTTATCCTAGTCACGACCGCCTGGCTTTGCGCAGCAATGAATTCACCTAAATAAGAACTCGCACAATCAAAAGCATTTTTGACCGCAACGAACTCATTCTTAGAAAAATCCGAAAGCACATAGCTAGCGACCACACCCGCCTGAAGTGGACGCCCAATTCCAATTCTAATCCTATAAAAGGAATTGGAATTCAGGTGATTAATTACATCTCTAATGCCATTGTGACCACCATGCCCACCATCAAACTTAAACTTTATAACTCCAGCTTGAAAATCCAGATCATCATGCACTACCAGCACTTCATCTGGAGATATCCTGTAGTACTTAGCTAGCTTATCAACCGCACCACCACTTCTATTCATAAACAACAAGGGCTTAAACAAATACACAATACCTGACTCAATGGAACACTTAGCCACCAACCCATCAAACTTAGATTCATAGCCCCAATTACTATTGAATTTTTCAGCCAATAAGTCTAAAAACAAAAACCCGGCATTATGCCGGGTTTTTTCATACTCAGAACCAGGATTGCCTAGCCCGACTATTAACCTAATCACTTTTATCCAGCCAGGTCTTCTTTGCTGGCTCTGGATGCAAGTATTGATACAACCGGCAGATTGTGATCAATCCCTTGAGATAAAGCAACCACACTAACACCTTCAGGCAACGCCAAATCTGTGAGATGCAGAGATTGACCAACATCAAGCTCAGCCAAATCTACCTCAATATAGTCTGGCAAGTTTCCTGGCAAACTAGACACTTCCACATCAACCAACGAATGAGTAGCGACTCCGCCTTTTTTAACTCCTACCGACTTCTCTTCATTTATAAAATGGAGTGGCACATGCACCCTTACTTGCTGCGACATATTAACTCTAAAGAAATCTAAATGAAGAATCTTCACACCAGCCGGCTCTCTTTGAACGTCTTTTAATACCGCACTTTCAACCTTGCCATCGATATTTATATTTAAAACATGAGAGTAAACAGCCTCATTATTTAAATGCTTTATTACTTCATTATGATTTAGACTTAACAGCTGCGGCTCATCCTCGCCACCATAAATCACAGCAGGGACCAAGCCATTACGCCGGAACGACCTTGCTACACTCTTACCTACTACTTCTCTTTTATTCGCTATAAATTCAAATACACTTGACATTCTCTCAACCCTGCGCCAATTGGCACTAAATAACTAATATCATTAATCAACATACATAGAGCTTACTGACTCACCCGCTGAAATACGCCTAATTGTCTCAGCAAGCATCTCTGCCACACTTAATTGCCTAATTTTACCAAGAATAGCAGCATCAGAACTCAAAGGAATTGTATCAGTTACAACCAACTCATCAAGAGAAGAAGCATTTAGATTTTTCAAGGCAGAACCAGATAGAACTGCATGCGTACAATAAGCAACGACTTTAATAGCTCCGTGTTTTTTTAATGCATCTGCAGCATGACATAGAGTACCTGCCGTATCGACCAAATCATCTATTAGAACACAACTTCGACCACCAACATCGCCGATTATATGCATCACCTCAGCAACATTTGCCTTTGGCCTTCGTTTATCAATTATAGCTAAATCCGAATCATCAAGCCTCTTTGCCAAAGCTCGAGCTCGAACAACACCACCAACATCTGGCGAGACCACAATTAACTTAGGATATTTTTTTCTCCATATATCCCCAAGAAGAATAGGGGACGAGTAAACATTATCTACTGGAATATCAAAAAAACCTTGTATCTGATCGGCATGCAAATCAACAGTTAAAACCCTGCTTGCACCTGCCTGCTCGATCATCCTAGCAACTAATTTTGCACTGATTGGAACTCTTGCCGACCTTGAACGCCTATCCTGTCTAGCATAACCATAATAAGGCATAACTGCAGTAATACGGGAGGCCGACGCTCGCTTGAGAGCATCAATCATAACAAGCAGTTCCATTAGATTTTCGTTTGTTGGAGAGCAAGTTGGCTGAATTACAAAAACATCCTTACCACGAACATTTTCTTCTATTTCTACAGCAACTTCTCCATCACTAAATCTACCTACTGTTGCCAATCCCAGGCGCATATTGAGCTTCTTTACAATGCCATCGGACAAAGCCATATTGGCATTTCCAGAAAACACCATAATAGCGGTGTCACTCATCTTATATAAGCTCCTGATTGACTATACTTTCTGGATGCATTTGGCTGGGCCGCAAGGATTCGAACCTTGGTATGCGGAGATCAAAACCCCGTGCCTTACCGCTTGGCGACGGCCCATTTTTAATTGTTATTAATCACCCTTATTTTGCTTTTTAAGGGAGAAATATTTTTACTTTTTATTAAAAAGGCATTCCACTTTTTATCAATAGCATTGAAGCAGTTTACGGCATCTTGCTTTAGAGAGAACTCTCCAAAAACGCAAGCCCCGGTACCCGTCAATTTTGACTCTGTATACACAGATAAATCAAACAAAGCCTCTTTAATTAAAGGGTACTTTCCACTAACAACACCCTGAAAACAATTAGTATTTTTACCCGCGAGGAATTCGTCTATTGTGATTGAATTACTATCTCGTGTCAAATCATTGTCCAAAAATATTTCTTTAGTATTAACATGGCAATCAGGATGTATAAGCACTATCCATTTTTCAGGGAGTATTATTTCCGTAAGCTTTTCACCAACACCTTCCGCCCATGAAGAATTACCGAAGATAAATACCGGAACATCCGCACCTAATGACAATCCTAATTGCATTAACTTTTCTAACGGGAGATTTAAATCCCAGAGCAGATTTAAAACAAGTAAAGTAGTTGCTGCATCTGAACTGCCACCACCAACCCCCCCCCCCATTGGTAGATTCTTTTCCACCTCAATACAAACACCTTGTTCACAGCCAGTTTCTGTTTTTAATAAATTTGCAGCCCTTATTGTTAAATCCTCAGATTCGACCACACCTGGAATTGTTTTTCGTAATGTCACACTGCCATCATCAACCGGATGAAATCTTATCCAATCACATAGATCTATAAATTGGAATACAGTTTGCAATAAGTGGTAACCATCACTCCTACGCCCTACAATCCGCAACATTAAATTCAACTTTGCAGGGGCCGGCCAACGCTCATCCCATATGTTTAACTTATTTTGGCTTGACATCAATTTGCTTCCAATCGTCTACGTATAATTTTAATTTGACCTGACCATTCGTAACCAAAATTTTTTGCGGCATCAAACCACCACCATCAATAGATTGCATCTGTTTATACTCAACAAGCCAGCCATCCTGACTAAAACCCTCACCAATTTCATAAAAATCCTTGTCTTGCTCAGGAACACCCACCGCCCAATAACGTAATGATTTTAAAGGAACGAATGCACCTAACTCCTGACTTATAAATTTCTCTGGCTCATTCGACGTAAAAACATCACCTTTGCCACGATCGATTAAGACCTCTTCACCCTTTAATTGAATGACTATGGCACCTTGACCTAGTGGACCTGTTAATTTCATACTTTCCATAAGAGGACTGTGATTCCAACTTACATTTGCAGACCAGGAATCCTTTGGACCTGAAACAGCTAATCTCCCTTCAAATGCCCAGTGTTTTAACTCGTATATATAATGCCTCTGCTTACTTGAATAAACGTACAAAGGTTTCTCAGGTATCGTGGCGCAGCCGGTCAATAATATAAGCAAACCCCACAAAATAAATCTATAAGATAAACACAACATACTATTCTGTAATATTTAATATTCTCTTTTTAAAATCCAATAAATACTCGTCTAGCGGTTGCCGTTTAATTGCCTCGGCAAATATTTTTTTGGATTCATCTTTTCTACCTAAAGCCCACAAAACTTCGCACAGATGCGCTGCTATTTCACCCTCTTTCTGCTTCGCATAAGCTTGCTCCAGATATATTAAAGCTTGCTGCGGCTTACCTAGCTTAAACTGCAACCAGCCATAGCTATCAATAATTACCGCCTCATCAGGCCTCAGTTTTAACGCTAGCTGCAGATATTTTTCAGCTTCAGAATATCGAGTACTGTCTTCTAATAAAGAGTATCCCAATGCATTTAAAGCTTCGGCGTCATCTGGATTGGTTGCCAGAATTTTCTTTAAATCGGCCTCTAGCACATCGCTTTTTCCTAGCCGCTCGGCTATTAACGCCCTAGTATATAAAAGATCTTTTTGATTTGGCTGCTCCACCAACGCACCAGATAACAAGTCAAATGCCTTTTTATATTCGGTTTTTTGATTATATAGATTGGCCTGCATAAGAATAATGCGCAGCTTTTGTTTTGGATACTGCCTCGCCAACAAATCCAATCTCAGGTCGGCATTATCAAATTGCTTATTTTTAACAAGCAATGAGATTGCTGATATTGACGCTTCAAAAGCAACGGGACCATCAGTAATTTTGTCATACCAATTCAATGCCTTTGCATTATTACCATGACCTTCTTCAATTTTCCCTAAGTACAAAGTTGCACGATCTCGCCAACCCGGCTGATCCAGCAGCACTTTAAATATATCTTCAGCCTTTTTATCCTTACCTATTTGTAAATTAATCAAAGCTAAATCAAACTGCGCCTCAGAATCTTTTGGGTTGGCAGCGATAATTGACTGATAAATTTCACCAGCCTGCTCATATTCACCTTCCTTAATTAGTAACTGCGCAAATAGCTTATTTATTTTGCTATTTTCAGGATATTTCTTTACAGCGCCCGTTAACAGTTGCTTAGCCGTATCAACCTTTCCTGAGGACAAGGCTATTTGCGCTTGAAGAATGATTGCATTATCCCAGTCGGGCTTAATGCTGAGAGCTTTCTCTATCTTTGCTTCAGCCACTTCTTTTTTGTTTAATTGCATAGCAAGCAAAGATTCTACAAAATACAGTACAGCTTGATCTGGATTTGACGCAGAAACCGCTTCTAACACATCGTAAACAAACGCAGCTTTATCTTCTTTTTGCAACGCTCCAACCAGCTCAAGTATTGTATTTTCAAAATCAACGGGATCAGTCTTGATCAGGCCATTGAGATATTCAATAGCTAAGCGCTTATCTCCTGATCTCAATGCTGCCAATGCCGCCAATTTACGAGCCACTAGACTTTTAGGATCCTGATTCAACCATAAAGACAGCGCTTCATCAGTTTTACCCTGATTTTTCATATACATTGCAATGCTTGCAGCTCTTTCTGCAAACCTTGGATCATTTACTCTCTTTGCAGCCTCCATATAACCTTCCAAGGCAATTTCATATTGACCTCGTTGACCTGCCAATTCAGCAGCAAGCAGCATATACATCACGTCTGGTGCAATCGCTGTCTTAACTTCTTTGGTCTGGTCCTTAATTTTAGAATCACTAACAGAGCCCTGAGCCTTTGACTCTTCTGGTTCGTCTATTTTTTCTGGTGAGCTTGCACAACCAACAATTAAAATAAGCCCCAATAATGAAAACAATCTAATAATTAACACGAAAACATCCTATTTGATTTGTTAATACGCACTGCATTTTTATGAATTATCAGAAAAACCCACTAATTCCAGCCACTATTGCGTTTGATTTGGACAAAGGCATTATATTTTTTAGAATAGGCTGACATAATATCTGCGATTTTTCCGAAAAGCCATCTGTACGGTTAAATGGAACAATTACAGATTTAATCGGCGCCCTGCTCTTGGATGCTGAATAATAGAGCACCCATCAAATCTAAAAACATCAGAACAATGACATTTCTTTCAGTTGGAATTAATTACCAGACTGCGCCAGTTTCTATTAGGGAGCGACTGGTGTTTCCTGCTGAAATTTTAAAAGCCTCATTGCAAGATTTTTGGCAAATCAAAGACATCAAAGAGGCCGCCATACTTTCAACATGTAACCGAACTGAATTCTATTGCACAGCCAGTGCCGCTGACGAACAAATTGTGATTGATTGGGTCGCAAAGAATAAACACATTAATCCATCCGAATTAACCCCCTACTTGTACACATATACCGATTCTTCAGTCTGTCGACACATGTTTCGTGTCGCTTGTGGACTCGACTCCATGATACTTGGTGAGCCGCAAATTCTTGGGCAAATGAAAACAGCTTACCAAGCCGCGCACGAAGCAGGTACTTTAGGTAAACAACTTGGCAAATTATTTCAACATACGTTTACCGCAGCAAAAAAAGTCCGCACCGATACCGCTATTGGTTCCAGCCCAGTATCGGTAGCCTTTGCCGCTGTTCAATTAGCCCAACAAATCTTTGATAAATTAAGCGACCAAACCGCATTATTAATAGGTGCCGGTGAAACCATAGAACTCACTGCTCGCCATTTATCTCAACAAGGCATTGGCCGTATTATCATTGCCAACCGGAGTTATGACAAAGCACATGCCTTGGCAATTCAATTTAACGGTTATGCCATTGCCTTGTCGGAATTACCCAATCATCTTGCTGAAGCCGATATTGTTATCTCATCAACCGCCAGCCAATTACCAATACTGGGTAAAGGCAGAGTAGAAAGTGCGTTAAAAAAACGCAAACACAAACCCATGTTTATGGTCGACCTTGCGGTTCCTAGAGACATTGAAGCTGAAGTAGAGCAACTTTCAGATGTGTATCTATATACAGTTGATGACTTGCAAACCACCATTGACCAAAATATGCTTTCACGACGCCAGGCTGCTGAAGAAGCGGAAGAAATTATCGACACGCAAGTCAATCATTTTTTGGCATGGCTCAGAGCTCAAAACGCACAGTCAATTATTCAAGATTACCGATTACAAGCAGAACAAAATCGTGACGATACCTTACAAAAAGCACTTTCATTATTAAAAAATGGTATGGCTCCCGAAGAAGTACTTAATCGACTAGCGCACAGCCTCACCAATAAACTCATCCATACACCCAGCACTCAAATACGAATTGCCGCTGAAAACGAACGCCATGACTTGGTCGCCGCAGCTCGAGAAATCCTTAAACTAAATTCAACGCAATGAAACCATCAATACAACAAAAATTAGAAAACCTGTGTGAACGTTACGACGAAATCGCAGCCTTGCTCTCAGAGCCTGAAACACAAAACAATCAAAATAAATTCCGCGCGCTTAGCCAAGAATACGCACAAATCGCGCCTTTAGTTGATTGCTACAAACGTTATGAAATCACACTAGAATCACTGGCTTCGGCTAAAGAAATGGCCACCGATAGCGATCCTGAATTACGTGAATTAGCTAAAGAAGAAGTACGTGAAGCCGAACAACAACTTGACGTGCTGGATCAAGATCTACAGGTACTACTGTTACCCAAAGACCCCAACGATAACCGCAATATCTTCCTTGAAGTCCGAGCCGGTACCGGCGGGGACGAAGCAGCCATTTTTTCAGGGGATTTATCACGCATGTATCAACGCTATGCTGAACGCAGAGGCTGGCAAACTGAAATTATCAGCGAAAGCCATGGTGAACATGGCGGCTATAAAGAAGTTATCCTGCGCGTGTCCGGTCGCGATGTATATTCGCAATTAAAGTTTGAATCAGGCACTCATCGCGTACAACGTGTACCAGAGACGGAATCACAAGGACGAATCCACACATCTGCCTGTACAGTAGCCATCATGCCCGAAGTGGAGGAAGTGGATGCCATCGACATCAATCCTGCCGACCTTAAAGTTGATACTTATCGCGCCTCGGGTGCCGGCGGTCAGCACGTCAATAAAACTGAATCGGCTATTCGTATTACTCATCTACCCAGCGGCTTAGTTGTCGAGTGCCAAGATGAGCGATCACAACACAAAAATCGTGCTCGCGCCATGTCGCTATTGGCATCGAGACTATTATCAGCCGAGCAGGAAAAACACCATGCAGAGCAATCTGCCACCCGAAAGCTGCAAGTAGGCAGCGGCGATCGCTCGGAGCGTATCCGCACTTACAATTACCCGCAAGGCCGCTTAACCGATCATCGCATCAACCTGACCTTGTATAAACTTGACGAGATAATGCAAGGGGGCCTGGAGCATGTTATTCAGCCACTGATCAGTGAACATCAAGCCGAACTATTAACGCAGCTTGGCGATGATTAAATAATGCCATGCATACAATCCCTGCTCAGCGAGGCTAAGGATAGACTGGCAACAAGCTCTGATTCAGCCGTTCTTGATGCCGAAGTATTGATGTGTAACGTACTTGGCAAGCCACGTAGTTATCTGCGTGCATGGCCTGAAAAGACCTTAAATGCATCAGACCTCGATGCCTATTGGCAATTGGTTGAATTAAGAAAACAGGGTCAACCTATTGCTTATATCACCGGTAAAAAAGAGTTTTGGTCGCGTGATTTCGTAGTTACGCCGGATGTGTTAATTCCTCGACCTGATACCGAAATTCTCATTGAAATCGCATTAACACTAATACCTGAATATCAACCGGTTAACATAATTGACCTAGGTACGGGCTCGGGTATTATCGCTATCACCCTTGCGGCTGAACGGCCTTTGGCAAATATAATCGCCATTGATCAAAGTGATGCAGCGCTAACTTGCGCTCAAAACAATGCGATAAAACACCAGATAAATAATGTCCGCTTTATCAATAGCAACTGGTTTGGCAACATACCCATTAGCCGATTTGACTTAATCATCAGTAATCCGCCTTATATTGCTGAAGACGATATTCATCTCCAACAAGGCGATCTTCGGTTTGAACCGCAATCGGCATTGCATGCTAAGGACCAAGGGCTTAGTGATATTAAAATCATCATCAGCGAAGCTCGTAGCTATTTGAAAACAGATGGCTACTTACTCATCGAACACGGTTACAACCAAGAACAACAAATGCAAAAGCTATTTGCCGATGCCAATTACCAACAAATCACTACTTACCAAGACTACGCCAACCAACCCCGTGTCACTTTAGGTCGCTGGCATGGTTAACTTTCACTTCTATCAATATTCTGTAAAAACATGAGTCAAGACATCCAAATTCCACGCAAAATAACGACCCAGTTACTTCATCTGGCGCAAATATCACCTGATGCGGAAGTCTGTGGCTTAATAGGCAGTAAAAACGGCTTGCCTACTCATTGTTATCCGGTTGCCAACATTGCGGATCAACCGCAACAACGTTTTTTACTGGACGCTAAGCAACAAATTTCTGCCTTGGCACAAATGCGCGAACGGGGTGAAGAGTTGTTTGCTATCTATCACTCCCATCCAACCGCACCTGCACAGCCTTCAGCTATAGACTTGGAACTTGCAACCTATCCAGAGGCACTCTATCTAATTATTTCGCTCAACACGAAAGGTGTGCTGGAAATGAGAGGGTTTAAACTAGAACATAGCAGCTTCAAAGAAGTTACTCTGTCACTGAGTGAAGAGGCTTAAATTAACGGGCAAAAGCGCTATACCGGGATGAGAGTAGCGGTTGATCCGCTACTCAAAGGCATTAGTTTTAGAATTTATGAGATGCTATCGATACGTTTTACAATTTCGCTAGAGGCAAGCTCCAAGCCTTGTTTGTAAAATTCGCTGGCTTTGTCCTTATCACCTTGTAAGTAACTAAGATCACCCAGTAATTGATAAGCACTCACAGAAGGCTCAACAGCAATACTACGCAATAAATAGGCTTCTGAGTTGGCATTATTGCCAGACTTTAAACTTAACTTACCTAAAACATTCAATAGAACAGAGCTATTGGGTTGTACGGAAAGCCACTGCTCTGCCATTTCAATTTGCTTAAAAACGTCATTCGATTCAATACTGCCAAATAATTCCAATAAAGTTTCGTTCCAATTTTTCGATACGGCTCTGGCAAGATCCGCTTCAATTTTAGCCCCTGCACCAACACCTATCATAGCGGCAAAATAAATAGCCGAAACTCCAGGCATATTTTTAATGTATTCAGGAATGTCCGCCCATAACTCTTCACAAGCAGACACATTTGCATCAGCGGCCGCTTGTCTGAGTAAGTTACTAAATACTTCCGTTTCCAACAATTTAATCTCAGCTTCCATCAATACTTTATTAGTATTCAATGAAGGAATCAGCTTGCGAATACCTTCCCAATCACCAACGCGCTGATAGGCTTGGTGCATGAGCTTAAGCACACTGGCATGACCTGGATCTATAGAATGTAATTTCGTTAAAGTTTCTAAAGCTTCTTCAAACTGATTGCCGGATAAATGCAGCTCAGCTTGAGTCAGGCCAACCACCACATCAGAACCTGGCGCTTGAGCCGCTGCTTGCTTGAGATATTCATCTCTTTTATCAAGTGCACCTCGTGATTGTGCAGCTCTTGCGGCCGTTAAATAATGAATCAACGGCGCACCACTGTGTGACACATGCTTAATTAATATCTTTTCGGCTTTTTCCCAGTTCCCTTCAGCAGAATCGACAAGGCCAGCAATTAAAGCTTCTTGTGAACGGTTAAATTTAACGTTTCGACCACGCTGCTTAAGTCTTCCAGGCAGACGGATTAGCCATCCCAAAAATCTAAAAAACACATACAAGACAAAAAAACCAATGATCAGCGTAACAGTAAACACCACTAACGAGGTTTCTAATGACCAATTGCCAATGCCAATCAGCACATAACCCGGATTTTCATAGCCGCTAAGCCAATTACTAGCAAAAAAAGCTAACGCAACTGCGAAAAAGAGCGGCCCCAAAAAATATAATATATTTTTCATTTTTTACTCTTTTTAGCTGGCTCGGGCTTTGGTGCTTCAACGGGTTTTTCAGCATCAGGGGCTTTTTCTGTATTTACTACAGGAGGCGCTGCTATTGCTGGTGTTGATGGGGCTGGACTTACTGGCTCATTAATCAAGGAAGCTTTATCAGCTTCGATTCTTAACTTAGTAATATCCTTCAACAGTTTCAACGATAAGCTGATGTCAGGATATTGGTTGTGCATATTGACTGTATTTAACCGGTCTAACTCGGCGATAAACGCGCTAGTGTCTGCGTTGGTAGCAAAATTATGTTCAGCCCATTTTTTTGCATCTGCTAAACCAGCCTGATAAAGCGCTTGATTTTGTTGTACCAAGGCAAGTTTGACCATTTCCAGCTTCACCCTGAGTTGCTCTCTGATAAATTCAGCTTGCTGAGGTGTCAATATCTCTTTAATGGGCTGTTCAGTGTGTCGAATGGTAACAATGTCTTCCAACTGCTCAAGCGCAGAGTCAACCAGCCCAGAAGTTTCTTTATCTGCTGCAGGTTCCTTTTTTGCTGCCTCAGTTGCAGCAGTGGGCTCAGTCAACGCTCTCCCTGAATAGGGTAAAAACAGTACCAAGCCATTAACTCGATCTTCTAACGATTGAATAGTGCCGTAAATGCCTACCGTATCAATAACAGTGATGTTGCTCAGCGCGGCAATCTCTTTGGCAATTTGCTCCCTTACTTTGAAGCCACCGGCATCGCCACTTTCACGAAGTCGCTGATCGGCCGCTTCCAAAGCTGCTCGGGTTGTACTTATGTCGCCACTTAAATACAGTCGTTGATTAGCCACCGTTAGCAAATACTCGGCATCAGCTATCAACCAATCACCTCGAGTTTTACCTAACTGACGCTGTACTTGAGAGATGGAATCACTTAATTCTTTACGTGCGCTATCAAGTTTTTCGCTATGTAATTGTGAAAAATCTGCGAGGGTTTTATTGAAGTGTTCGTTTTTTCCCGCCGAATCGGCTTCTAAAGTTGCCAATTGCGACTGAATAGCCGCTAGCTGAGACTGATAGCCACTGATTTGCTTTGATACTTCTAAAAGCTGCATATCGCCTTTATCAAGCTCGCCACCTAAGTTTTCTTGCTGACTCCTTAATTGTTGAAAAAGAAAAAAACCAGCACCGGCAATACTTATAATTATTATCAGAACGATAATGCCGAACCAGAGACCGGAGCGCGATTTTTTAACTTTTATAACTTCGCCCGTAATCTGTTCCTGTTGTTCACTCAATTCAGCCACACTCATTCCCCGTCACAAATTTTATTACCGTTTCAAGAATTGCAGAGTCTGAAGGACTCTGTGTTACTGCAATTCGATTAAAGCCGAGATCAGCGGCCAAACACCTAATTCTATCGCTCACTACTACCAACGGCACTGCCCGTATTGCCGCCGCGTGTTGCTCACCCGCCATAAGCACGAGATTTTGCAGAGCCTCACCACTTGTTATAGTGGTCACATTCAAACCGTTTTCGATCAAATAACTTAGGTTTGAAACATTATCAACCTGGGGGATTATTCTTTTATAAACAGGGAGATAATCGACTGTTGCGCCACGCTCCCGAAGCTTATTGGCTAATTCTTCTCGACCACCTTGTCCACGCACAATCAGCATCCTTTGCCCAGAAATATGCTGCATTTCCGGCATGGCCAGCAACGCTTCACTGTTAAAATCCTGCTTAGGCACTAAATCAACGACCAAACCTGCGTTAGCCAAAGCCTGTGCTGTTGAACCGCCTACTGCAGCAAAAACCACAGATTTTGAGCTGGGTATTTTGCCACCATTCGCGCGGAGCGCAAAATTTACCGCGTTGACGCTAACAAAAATAACGCATTGATAGCTATCCAGACCTTGAAAGGTAGTTTTAATCTTATCGACATCGCCTAAACCAGCAATAGCCAAGGTCGGAAAGCGAATTGCTTTACCACCAGATTGTTCAATCAAGTGAACTAAATGCTCTGCTTGATGCTCAGGCCTGGTTACTAAAACATGAGCACCATTTAACACATTATTCAAAGCTCACACACCTTGCTGACAACATGTAGATTAGGCGTATAACGTTTGCAAGATTTTATCCGCACCTTGCTTTAACAAATCTTCGGCAATAAGCCGCCCGATAGTTTCCGCATGCGCCAGTTCACCGGATCGTTCTGATCGATAAATAGTTTGCCCGTCCGGATTTCCTACCAAACCACGCATTATCAATCGCTCACCAGTCAACTCGGCAAAACCGGCAATCGGCACCTGACAGCCACCGTTTAATCGTGCATTCATAGCTCGTTCTGCGGTTACACATACACCGGTTTGCCAATCGTGTAGCACCTGCAAAATCTCATTAATTTCCGGATCATTCACCCGACATTCAATCCCGATTGCGCCTTGGCCAATAGCGGGCAAACTGACTTCAGGTGCCAAACTTTGGGTAATACGCTCAGCCATTCCCAAACGTTTTAGCCCGGCCGAAGCCAAAATGATGGCGTCATACTCACCTGCATCCAATTTGGCGAGTCGCGTATTAACATTACCCCGCAAGGTTAAAATCTCTGCATTAGGAAAGCGTTCTTTAATTTGGCATTGCCTACGCAAACTGGACGTACCAATTTTGGCGTCTGCAGGCAACTCATCTAATGAAGCATAGCGATTAGACACTAACGCATCTGTGGGATCTTCACGAGTCAAAATTGCCGCCAGATGCAAACCTTCTGGGAACTCAACCGGCACATCTTTCATGGAATGCACAGCAATATCTGCTATTCCTTCCAGCATGCCCTGCTCCAACTCCTTAACAAATAGACCTTTACCACCGATTTTAGCTAATGGCGCGTCCAATATTTTGTCGCCCTGCGTAGACATCTTTACCAACTCTGTCTTCACCCAGGGAAATGCTTTTTCCAAACGTTCTGCAACATGCTCCGCCTGCCACAATGCCAGCGGGCTTTTACGGGTTGCGATACGAATAATTTTGCTAGCCAAGATAAAACCCATTTTCATAAGAATTAAGATGCCACTATTGTAACTGTATTTGCCTGCAAAGACGGCTAGTTGCGTGGTAATTCTTTAATATCTACAAGGTAACCTAATAACCACACTAATCAGCTTGAATTTATCTTCTATAATCCAAGCATATTTCTACTAATAACTCGATTAATACCACCTTTGCCGCCATTCAAAATATTATGCAGACTATCCTGATTGTCGACGATGCCCCGGAAAATCTGTCGTTACTGAGCGACTTACTCCAGCCTTATTATCAGGTACGCGCCGCTAATTCAGGTTTGCGCGCACTGCGAACAGCAACAACCGATCCTCAACCGGACCTCATTTTGCTAGA
Source organism: Methylococcaceae bacterium (assembly GCA_030693065.1). Classification (GTDB taxonomy): domain Bacteria; phylum Pseudomonadota; class Gammaproteobacteria; order Methylococcales; family Methylomonadaceae; genus JABFRC01. Next base: position 14,541 of record JAUYBL010000034.1, read on the forward strand.
TGTGATTATGCCGTCCATGGATGGCTATGAGGTTATCACCCAACTTAAAGCCGACCCACATACCGCTAATATTCCGGTCATTTTTGTTACGGCCATGGAATCCAGTGAAGATGAAGAACATGGTTTAGCACTAGGCGCCATGGATTACATTACCAAGCCCATCAAACCCGCCATTGTATTAGCACGCATAAAAACCCATCTTGAACTTAAAGCCGCCAGCGATTGGCTTCACGATCGCAATAAAGTGCTGGAAGCTGAAATCGCCCAACGAATGGAAGATAACCTGATTATTCAAGATGTAACCATCCGCGCCCTGGCCCATCTTGCAGAAACCCGCGATCCTGAAACCGGCAACCATTTACTTAGAACACAAAGCTATATACAAATCTTAGCGTTACAGTTGCAAAACCATCCCCGTTTTCAGCATTTTCTCACTGCAACCAACATTCAGAACATGGTCAAATCGGCCCCTTTGCATGACATTGGCAAAGTAGGTATTCCCGACAATATCCTACTTAAGCCCGGCAAACTGACCGCTGATGAATGGGAAGTCATGAAAACCCATAGCTACTTAGGCTTTCGGGCTATAGAGCTTGCTGAACAAGATGCCGAACGGCCTTTAGAGTTTCTTAACATCGCCAAAGACATAAGCAGATACCACCACGAAAAATGGGACGGCACCGGGTATCCTGATGGTCTGCAAGGTGACGCCATACCTATCTCGGCCAGACTAATGGCACTGGCTGATATTTTCGATGCATTGGTTTCTGAGCGCGCTTATAAAACTGCTTTTCCTATCGAAAAAGTCATAGAGACCATTAGCCAGGGAAGAGAGCGTTTTTTTGACCCCGATATTGTTGATGCTTTTTTGCAACGGCAGAATGACTTTATCGCAATCGCCAGACGCCATGCAGATAGCCGAGAAGCCGTGCTTGCCAAACGCGTTCTACTCAAAGGCCAGGGTAACCAACTCCTATGATGTCATGTAGTTTTGACTGATCTGAGTTTTATCCTGCCTCAGTTGTAATCATCCGCTTTAAATAGTCCACCATGCATCCTCTCAAATTGTTGCAAAAACTTAAACCCTGGCAACTTTGGTTACTGTCTATCTTTGTAGCCATTGTCATCACAGAAACGATTGTTTCAGGAATGGAGCTGTTACTTACCAACGAGATCACCAATGCCGACTTAATAACCGGCTTAGTAGCATCCGTATTTGCTAGCTCAGTAATTGCCGGGATAACGCTCTACTTTCTCAAACAAATTGCTGCGACCAAATTGCAATTGGAATCTGAGTTACTTGCTATCATCGAAGCGGAACCAGAATGCGTAAAACTGCTGAATAATAAAGGCATTGTCTTACGTATGAACCCGGCAGGACTGGCAATGATTGAAGCAGACTCACCGGATCAAGTCATCGGAAAGTCTGTCGAAGGAATTATTCTCCCCGCTTATCGCAAGGCGTTTTATGAACTCACGCAGCGCGTATTTGCCGGATTTTCCGGAAACCTAGAATTTGAAATCCAGGGGTTTAAAGGTGGCTACTGCTGGCTGGATACCCACGCGGTGCCATTACGCGACGAGTCAGGCAACATTACCGCGTTACTGGCTGTTACCCGCAACATCACTGCACGCAAACTCAGCAAAAGTGCTTTGCAACATAGTGAATCCTTATTGAGCAGCACATTAAATGCCACCGACGAAGGCATTCTAGTCGTTGCCGAAAACGGCGACATATTATCTGCAAATCAGCGTTTTAGCGAACTTTGGCAAATTCCGGAACAACTTAGATCCTCAGCAGAAGATGCCAAATTACTGGCGCATGTACTCGATCAACTGATTGATCCTGATGCCTTTATTGCCGAAGTACAACGGCTTTATAACAGCGATGAAGAATCTCAAGACTACTTACATTTTAAGGATGGTCGCGTATTTTCACGCTTTAGCCGTAGCTTAAATATCGACGGCCAACGTGCGCGCATCTGGTGTTTTAAAGACATCACTGCCGAATCGAAAACTCAAGCAAACTTAGCGGAACGTGAAGAAATTTATCGTGCCATCGTCACCCAAGCCAACGAAGCCATCACCTTAATTGATACCGAAGGCCTTAGATTTGTTGAATTCAACGATGCCGCTTGCCAAGGCCTAGGCTATAACCGCGAAGAATTCGCCCGATTAAGCATTAACGACATCCAGCCTAAACTGAGCGCAAAAACAATACCCGGGAAAACCATTAATAATTTCGAGACCTTATTTCGCCGCAAAGACAATTCACAATGTACTGTCTCTGTGAGTTTTAAAGGCATCCAATTGCACAACCGCACATTTATCGTAGCAATCTGGCATGACATCACCAACCGTCACCAGGCTGAACAAGCCAATCAACGCTTCGGCCGTTTATTACAAAGTTCGTTTAATGAAATTTATTTATTTGACGCTAACACTTTGCACTTTATCCAAGTCAGTCAAGGCGCGTTAAGAAATCTGGGCTATTCGGCAAGTGAAATGGAACAGCTCACGCCATTAGATATAAAACCGCTGTTCACCCCAGCAAGCTATACAGAATTAACCGTTCCGCTCAGAAATGGGCAAATGGAATTGCAACAGTTTGAAACCTTGCATAAACGCAAAGATGGCACGATCTACCCAGTAGAAGTTCGTTTGCAATTCATGGATGGCGAAGCGCCGGTATTTTTAGCAATTATCCAAGACATTACCAGTCGTAAAAAATCCGAATCTGCACTTGCCGAGTCTAATAAGCTACTGCAAACCATTATTGATACCTCCCCCATGCGGGTATTTTGGAAAGATACCGACTTACGTTACCTTGGCTGTAATCCGGTCTTTGCCCAAGATGCAGGCTTAACCTATCCCAGTGAATTAATCGGCAAAGATGACACCCAATTGAGCTGGCGAGAACAAGCAGAGCTTTATCGTAACGATGACTTTCAGATAGTGTCATCAGGCCAATCTAAGCTTTTTTACGATGAACCCCAAACCAAGCCGGATGGCACGTTAATGTGGCTGCGTACCTCCAAAGTACCACTACGTAATACAGACAATGAAATTATCGGCGTACTGGGCATTTATGAAGACATCACTGAATACAAGCTCTCCGAGCAAGCATTGCGCGACAGCGAGTTTTTCTTAAAAGAAAGCCAACTCATCGGTCGAATGGGGGGGTGGCGCGCAGATCTCGCTAATAACGTATCTCTTTGGACCGAAGGCGTCTATGCCATGCTTGAGATGCCTCTGGACTACCATCCCAACAATGCCGACATCCTTAATTTTTACTTGCCGGAGTCCCGGGAACGAGTGCAACAAAAAATTGACAACCTCATTGCTACCGGCGAATCATTCACGCTCGAAGTCCAAGTCCGAACCAGTTCCGGCAACATTATCTGGGCCGAGTTACGCGGCTTTCCGCATTATGCTCATGACCGTATCGATTATCTAATGGGCACCATACAAGACATCACCCAGCGCAAACGAACTGAAGAAGAGCTTGATCAACATCGCCATCATTTACAAGACTTGGTACATTCAAGAACCCTCGAATTGGCAGATGCTAAAGAGACAGCAGAAGCAGCCAATAGCGCCAAGAGTACCTTTTTGGCCAACATGAGCCACGAAATTCGTACCCCCATGAACGCCATTCTGGGGCTTACCCATCTGCTCAGTAAAGAAATCAAAGCTCCCGAACAACACACCAAATTACTTAAAGTAGAAATTGCCGCGCAACATTTACTGCACATCATTAACGACATACTTGACCTGTCAAAAATTGAAGCCGGCAAATTGATTCTTGAAAAGACTGAGTTTTCTTTAGCTCGGATTATCGATCACGCCTTCAGCATGATGGCCGAACGCGTCAACGACAAAGGATTACACCTAAGCACTGACATTGCCGCCAACGTCCCATCGCTGTTACGCGGTGACGGGCAACGTTTACAACAAATGCTGCTCAATTTTATTGGCAATGCCATCAAGTTTTCTGACCAAGGTCAAATCACAGTCCGCGCTACTTTATTGGAAGATGACCACAAAACAGCGTTATTGCGCATCGAAGTAGAAGACCAAGGTATCGGCTTAACGCCGGATCAGCAAAGTCGCCTATTCCAAACGTTTTCCCAGGCTGATGCGTCAATCTCGCGAAAATTTGGCGGTACCGGCTTAGGGCTGGCGATTACCAAGCTTTTGGCAAGTTTAATGGGCGGCAATGTCGGCGTAGTCAGCGAACGCGGTGTTGGCAGCACTTTTTGGATGACCGTTCGCTTACAAAAAGTCGCGCAAAAAGAATTGCACTCATTAGTAACTCACAATAATTTCTCACACCGAATTCCGGCAGATCGAGTGTTACTGGACCAATATCACGGCTATCGACTGCTATTAGTGGAAGATAACCCAATCAATCAGGAAGTGGCTGTCGAGCTGTTAAAAGCCGTCGGATTAGCAGTTGATGTCGTCAGTGATGGTCTACAAGCAATAGAACAAGTCAGCAATCACGACTATGCCTTGGCGTTAATGGACATGCAAATGCCGGTAATGGATGGTTTGGAAGCAACTCGTTTAATCCGTCAGCTAGTTAATAAAGCGCAACTGCCTATCCTGGCGATGACCGCGAATGCCTTCGATGAAGATCGTAAGCGTTGCCTGGAAGCCGGGATGAATGACCATATTAGCAAGCCGGTCAACCCGACCATACTTTATGAAATGTTACTGCGCTGGCTACCAGCACCCGTAAAACCTAACAACGCACCGCCAATGAATTCTGAATTGCCCGCCGAGAGCGACATAAGCATTGCACTGTCACAAATCCCCGGTTTAGATCTGAATGCCGGCTTACAAAGCGTATTGGGAAACGCCGGTAAACTTAAGCAATTGCTGATCATGTTTAGCCAAGGTCATGCTGGCGACATAGCGGCTTTACGTAATCATATTGCTGCCGGTGAAAACGTTGAAGCCCAACGTTTGGTACATACCTTAAAAGGCCTGTCCGCCACATTAGGCTTGACCACACTTCACCATCAAGCACTAGCACTGGAATTGGCTATCAAAACCCCGGCAAATGATGCTGACACCATCATTGCCGCTGTCGATGCCGTTGCAGAACTAATGACGCCGGTGTTGTTGAGCATCAATCAGCAGCTTAGCAAGCCCACTGAAACGACTAACTCAGTACTAAGTTTGCAGGAAATTGGCATGTTGCTAGGTCAACTTGAAGAATTACTGACCCAAGACGACACTTTGGCGAATAAGCTTTGGCAGGAATCAGCCCCACGCATTCAAGCAACCTTAGGCAGTGTCGCCAAGCAATTAGGTAATGAAATCGAAAATTTCGAATATGAAAAGGCGTTGAATACCTTAAGGTCAATTGATTTATAACAAGCTTAAAACGCAAAAACTTCCATCTCCTTTATGCCCTTTAGGGTAAGCTGAGATGGAGGTATCTTTTCAAATCGCGCTCAAGAGACGACTAAGGTTGTAGTTTTTTGAGCTACTTCTTTACTGTTGGCGTCGACGTGGCAGGACCGATACCGACGATCTGTAAAATAACATCGCCGTCTTTAGCCCCATCATAATGAACTTCGTTACCGTAATGCGTCACGAAGCTGCCCGCGGGAACAGGTTTTAAACTTTCAGGGTCATAATTCTCACCCGTTCCAACCCACCACGTACCAGATATAACAGTGATAAATCGGTCATTCGGATGAGAATGCGGACGACTGTTGTGATGCGCATTCCATTTATTAAGAACAACATAAAGACCCGGTTTGGAGGGATCGCCAACCAACACAGCCGATTCCGAGCCGCTGGGATTAGCAACCCACTTAATCTGTTCGGGAAGCTTGATTGAAATCGCCTTAGGATCAAGCTCTTCAGCTAAAGAAATTGAATTAAAACATAACGATAAGCCGACGGTGAATGCAACTTGAGCAAGCCGTTTAATTTGTAACATGTTTACCTCCGGAAAATGAGCGACCCTAAAAATAAAGCCATCATGCCCATCAACAAGGCTCTACGAAGCCCCGCCGAATGGACATTTTATTTATCAGGACTGCGTCTGAGTTTGGGGTTCAAGCTGTGTATGCACTTCAACAGCCACATTGGGGATATTCTCGGTTTTATAGCGTTTAGTTACTGGTTTTTTAGCTTTAGATTTAAAGGTGACTCGTAAGCGTTTCCAACCCAGCACCACTGAGCTTGCACCCAACACCACGCCGAACAACACCCAAGTCAACATCCAGGCATCCCAAATCGGCCGATAATAAAGCCAACCAAAATCCCAGTGATGCAACGCCGAATATAACCAGCGCACCACGCGTGCGCTGCTGTCAATCTTAGACAGCAACTTGCCGTCTTGCGGATCTAAATACAGCTGCGTACCGACATCATCAGCCAAGGTCACCAACACTACCGGCAACGGCTTTTCTACCAAGCTTTGTCTATGTCTTGGGTAATAGTAACTGTCGTATTCATTCAAAACCGTATGCGATGCAACCGGCGTTTTACCGGCAATACGACCAACGGCAGCCAGTAGCAATTCATCGCTGAATTCGGCGCGGGTGCCATCGGCAACTTGCGGTAACCGTTGCCCTTCACGCGTGTTAGCCAGAAGAACCACATCATCGCCCAGCTTCTTCCAAGCCAATTCCACAACATCAGCACCATCAACAGCGGCAGAAAGCTCGACCGGCAATACTGGCAGCCAATTAAGCATCGCTTGCGGTAATGTATTACCTGAATACCGAGCCAGCTCCTGCTTGCTTGGATTACCTTGGGAAAATAATTTGCCCGGATTGGTATCGATATAACCGCTAAATGCCCAAAACAGCGCAAAAGTACCGCCGATCAGTCCAGTCCAAAAATGCCATTTAAACCAAAACTCACGATAAGGCTGGGTGCGGCCTTGAGAGTACGTGGGTTTACCGGCAAAACCAGGACGCCAACGTAACCAACCGATAATCAATCCAGTCAACGCAGCAATGGTGGCAAACAAGCCAGACCACAATTGCACGTCACGGCGGATGCTACCCAAACCGATAGACTCCAGGGGTTTAAACAAATGCACCCAGTTACCCGCATAATAAAACGCTCGGTCAACGCTGGTTGACGCATGTAACACTTCACCGGTACGTGATGAAATCAATAACTCACTGCCATCATCACCAGCGGCAACATGATGAAACGGACTTAAGGCTTCCTGATTGCGCAGGAAAATAGTGCTTGGCACGATGTCCAAATAACTTGCTTTAATCAGCCCATTGTCGCTATTTGCTGCAAACCAGTTTTCAGCAATTTTTACGGCCTGCTCTGGCGAAGTCTCACGTAAAGTTCCATCAATTGCCGACAACGCAAAACGTTGCCCGAGACTATCTTCTATCAACCATAAGGGCTCACCGGCACTACGCACTAATCTGGCGTCGGCAATAGAAACTGGCGCTTCGGTTTTAGGAGCTTGAGCGCCTTCACCCTCGGCACGAACAACATCGCCAGCCGGTTTGTTTTGCTTACGCTTTTCTGCAACTGCCTGACGTTGTTCGGCACTCAGATTCCAAGCATCACCCAGACTCAACCAACCTAATTCGGGGGCCAATGTTTCAGCATGCGCAAGTTGCTGGCTACGATTTTGGGTGGCGGGCGTGGTGTACATAATCACCAATCCAGAAAAAAACCACACAAACATAAACAGCGCCAGCACCACACCTAACCAGCGATGGACTTGATATAACAGACGATTTAAAAACTTCATTGTTGTCCTCTCAAAGAAAATAGCGAAGAAAAAATGGCTGGAATATATCGCTGCATTTCTGCCCCCTTTTGTGATGAAACTTTTAAGAAAATTCTAATTAAGTCCTTCGACAGGCTCAGGACGAACGGCTTCAGGTTGATTTCGTTCGTGGTGAGCCCTTCGGCTAACTCAGGAGAGCCTTGTCGAGCCATGAACGAAATCAACCTATTCAGAATTTCTTTAACAACTATTGCGCAGCTTTACCGGATAACTGTTGAATATGCTCTAGCGCCTTCTCAACATTTTCAGCCGGTTTAAGGTCGCCCACCGTTGCCACAATCTTGCCATCCTTGGCGACAATAAAAGTGGTCCGTGCGATTGAGCCATGATCAACCTGAACGCCACGAATATCTTTTCTACCCTTGGTTGATTCATCGACATTCAATCCAAAGGCATTGGCAATTTTGCCGTCGACATCAGAAGCGACAGGGAACTTGCTGGCGCAATATTCTGGGTCTGCTGAAAATTGATTCAGTCTGTCTATGTCATCCAATGACACGCCGACGATGGTTGCACCAGCCGCAGTAAATTTGTCATGGTTGATAGCAAAGGTATGGGCTTGCACGCTGCAGCCCTTGCCATAAGCCGTTGGATAAAAGTACACAACCACAGGTCCTTTTTTTAAGGATTCCTGGAGTGAATAAGCTAACGGCTTACCGCCAAAAGACGCTTGGGTATCGATAGCCGGAGCCGTATCACCAGCCTGCAATGCGGCAAACACGGGTGATGCCGCCATCATCGATAGCAAACAACCTAAAAGAAAACGTTTCATAGCAACTCCATTAAATCAATGTGGGTAGGAGCGGGCCGTGCCGTTAAGTTAGGGATTTTTTCCGTTCTTCGTCCTGAGCCCTTCGGCTTCGCTCAGGAGAGCTTTTTCGAAGGATGAATGGGACAATCCGAAACTCTCAAATTAAGCCGTTCATGGTTCGACAGGCTCACCACGAACGGCTTAACTTAATAGCCCGCTCCTACATAATTTGTAACTAAAGCCCGGCTAGATAATTAGCCAAGGCGGTCATTTCGTCATCAGTCAGCGCTTTAGCCACTTTATTCATGACGCCACCCGGACTGTTAGCGCGCTCGCCGAGTTTCCAACTGACCAATTGCGAGCGTAAATAAACTCTGCGTTGGCCACCAAGCACCGGATAAGTAACATTATCGGCAACCCGGCCTTTGCCGTTTTCGCCATGGCAACTAACGCAAGCAGGAAGATCTCTGGCAGAATCTCCGTTCAAGAACAGATTCTTAGCCGAAGTATCGCTGCCTGGTTCGCCTTCCATCACTTTCTGGCTGGCAAAATAAGCTGCAATATCAGCTTTATCTGCTTCGGTTAAATCCTCCGCCATGATGGTCATGGTCGGATGCTTACGTTCTCCAGCCTGAAAATTATCTAGCTGCTTAATTAAGTATCCGGCGTATTGACCCGCATGATTGGGGATCCGTTCGTCATTACTCATTCCATCTGAGCCATGACATTCCTGACAACGACCGGCATCAGACTGTTGTTTGCCAATGCCAGGATTACCGCCGCCTATCCGTTGACTGTTTAAATCGGCACCTTCCTCAGCAGCCACGGTTTGCGTCGATGCAACAAAAGCCAAGACCAAAAACCAAGTTTGCCAACGTCCATGTCGATAATTTTTACGCGTACCAATACTCGGCCGCCCCATACTTACTGCGCTGTTTGTTTAGCAGCCGCCAGCTGTTGCACAGCTTCAAGTGCTTTTTCCACATTTTCCGCAGGCTTAATACCGCCGATAGTGGCAACGATTTTGCCATCCTGCGTCACGATAAACGTGGTGCGTTCAGCAAAACCATGATCGATGTCTACGCCGCGTGAATCTTTTTTGCCCGCAGCCGCTTCTTTAACCACTAAGTCGTAGGCTTTAGCGATACTACCGTCCTTATCAGAAGCAACAGCCACTTTGCCTGCGCAGTATTCCGGGTCAGCAGAAAAATCATTCAATCTTTCAATGCTATCAAGCGATACACCAATAATCGTTGCACCTGCTGCAGCGAATTTTTCAGTATTGACCGCAAAGGTATGCGCCTGAATATTGCAGCCGCCGGTGTAAGCCGATGGGTAAAAGTAAACCACCACCGGGCCGGTTTTTAGCGCATCTTTTAATGAATAACTAAAAGCTTTACCAGCCAATGACGCTTGGGTTTGAAAATCCGGTGCCGCATCGCCTTCTTTTAAAGCGGCAACAGCTGGCAGTGTAAAGGCGGTTGTTAACAAGCAACCAAGTAGAAATTTTTTCATCGATTTACTCTATTTATTAAATTGAAAGGGGTGAATTACTAAAGAGGTTTGTAAGTATCGTGGCAAGCATCTTCACAATTTTTGGTGAGTTCTGACGCCTTTAATGACGCATTATCAAAATCATTGGCTTCCACATACTTGATAACTTCAGTGGCCAAATCTATGTATTTTTGTGCATCAACGACCGCGTCGTTAGCATTGCCTCTTTTTGCAAAGAAACCGCCGACTTGCGTAAACTCAGTCTGGAGATCTTTGGCAAGCGCAATCGACGCGGGGGCATCCTTATTAACAATAAGGGTTTGCAGATTATGGGCATTGTTTTCAACTGCCTCCATTAACGATTCAAAATCAATGCCTTCCTCGGCAAATACCACACCGCACAACAATAGGAATACTATCCCGCTACGTTTAATAATCTTACGCATAAATTTATTTAATCCTTAACTCAGCGATTTCCAGTCGCCAGTAACATAACAACTCAGACGAACCATTTTTCGCCTTTACCAAACTGCTCAGACAAAAATAACCCGGAAGGCACAAACCATCCGGGTTATCGTCAAACTCCAATCAAAAAGACTTAATTGTCTTTTTAAGAGATAAGCTCCTTAATGACCTTGCCGTAAACCACGGTTGGTCGCTCTGATCTTCCTTGATATTGGTAAATCAATTTAAGGTGATCCAAACCAAGCTGGTTGAGTACGGTTGCGTGTACGTCATAGGTATCAACCGCCAAGCTCTTGTCGGCAACTTGCAGACCAATTTCATCAGTTGCACCATGGGTGTAACCCGCTTTGAAACCGCCGCCCGCGAACCATTGTGTATAGCCCCAAGGGTTATGGTCTCGACCGGTGCCGGACTGTCCATAAGAAGTACGGCCAAACTCTGAAGTCCAGACCACTAATGTTGAGTCTAACAAGCCGCGTGATTGCAAATCGGCTAGCAAACCAGCGATTGGCTTATCTACAGTTTTGGCATGCTTACCGTGGTTCTCTTCCAAATCTTGGTGAGCATCCCAGTTTCTGCTGGTGCCATTGATGTCTTGCGGCCCAGTAACTACTTGAATAAAGCGCACACCGCGTTCAACTAAACGACGGGCTCTTAACAAAGTAGTACCGTAGCTCTTAGTTGCATCATCATTCAAACCATACAGTTCTTTAGTCGCCGCAGTTTCTTTGCTCAGATCAACAGCTTCCGGTGCAGTCACTTGCATACGAGCCGCTAAGTCATAAGCCCTGCCACGCGCTTGCAGTTCACTATCATTTGGATAGGCTGAATTTACTTTGTTATTAAGTTGCTTCAACAAATCCAGATTTTCTGATTGCTGAGCAGCTGCAATTAACTCAGGACGATCCAAATGCAAGATTGGTGAATCACCAGGACGGAAAGCAGTACCTTGGTACACGGCTGGTAAGAAACCTGAACTCCAGTTGATAGATCCGCCGGTTGGTTCCCTGTTGCCGTTATAAAGCACGACATACGCAGGTAAATCAGGGTTTGCAGTACCTAATGCATACTGAATCCATGCACCCAATGAGGGACGACCAGGGTTTAAACCGCCAGTGTTCAATTTTAAAATTGAAATATCGTGCGTTGCGCCGACTGTGACACTGGATTTTAGAAAGGTAATCTTGTCAGCGTGCTGAGCAATGTTAGGCACCAAATCAGAAAACCAGGCGCCGCTTTGGCCGTATTGTTTCCACGTTCTGTTAGAGGCAAATAACTTACCCACACCGCCTTGTGTAGAAGTTTTAATGCCTTTTAAAAAAGACGCGGGAACTTCTTGACCATGCAGCTTTATCAATTCCGGTTTGTAATCGAAGAAGTCAATCGTACTTGGTGCGCCGTCTTGATGCAGCCAGATAACCGACTTAACCTTACCTGGAAAATGTGGTTGCTTAGGTGTCAGCGGATCAGCACCCGCTATCAAATCAGATGCAAACGAGGCATTAATAAAACCTCCACCGGGAAGTAAACCACTCAAGGCAAGACCACCGGCACCCAGGCCTGATTTTATTAAAAAGTCTCTACGAGCTTTATCATTCATGTCATTTTTCCTTAATCAAAAGTATTAGTTGCTGTTAGAACCGGTAAATAAATTCGTTTGAATTTGCTACCGTGTGAACCAAGTCAACAAAGGCCGCGGCACGAATAGGATCTAACTTTTGGTTTTCTTTCAATCCGGTAGGGATGCTGATTGCAAACTTGCCATCAGTGATTTTTTCTCTAACAGACTTTTCGTGACTGTTCAAAAACTTCAGCAAGGTTTCTTTTTCAGAATCAGATGCTTTACGAGAGAACAAGATTTGGTAGAGCTTATCTAGCTGGGCAGATTCATCATTACCCGCTTCGTTAATCACTCTGCCAGCCAACGATTGTGACCAACCCAAGACCACATCACTATTCAACAACGCTAACGATTGCAATGGTGTGGTGGTAACGTCACGCTTGCTGTGGGCTTCTTGTGCAGTCGCCATGTCAAACGTGGACAGTAATGGATAAGGCACACTGCGACGAGTAAAGATATACAAGCTACGACGGTTGTGATCTTTCTTGTCTTTAGACACTTTCCATTGTGCTGGAGACGCACCTAAATTTGCGGGTACTGGTGGGAATACACTAGGTCCACCGACTTTGTCTTCCAACTGACCAGAAGCAACCAATAACGAATCGCGAATTTCTTCAGCTTCTAAACGTTTACGTGGAAACACTGCCAACAGTTTGTTTTCTGGATCAGCCTTAGCGACATCTTCACGGTAACCGGATGATTGGCGATACACACCAGATAACAAGATCTCTCTGTGCAGTTTCTTAACGCTCCAGCCATTTTTCACAAAGCTGTCAGCCAAGTAATCCAGCAATTCTGGGTTAACAGGTTTTTGACCGGCTTTACCAAAATCACTGACGGTTTCGACAATACCGCGACCGAAATACTGTTCCCAGATACGGTTAACATAAACCCGTGCAGTTAATGGATTGGTATCGCTAGTCAACCACTTAGCCAATGCCGTTCTACGTCCAGATGAAAATTCAGTTGGCGTAATAACAGGTTTTTCGTCAGTAATGGCTTCTGGGAATGCAGGCTGCACTTCTTCAAGCTTACGCTCATGGTCGCCACCAAAGAATACATACGACGGAGGCGCATCAGCATGACCTAACTCACTAACACCCGAAATGGTTGACGCACCAAAGACAGGCTTAAGATCATTCCACTTTACCAGCTCATCAGTTAACTCTTTATACTGCGCAGCCTTTAAAGCAATGTCAGTGCTGTAATCAGGATTATCTTTATTTTCAGAGGCATCTCTTAAATAACTCGCCACATCAGTTTCGCTGGTAACGTTTGCCAAGCGATGATTAACCCAACGGTCATGCGCATTCCATTGTTCTTTGGGTTTAAAGATTGATTCGCGGCTGTCAGTTAAATAACGTTCTTTGTGATACTTAATGCCTTTTTCCTGATAAGGGGCAAGAATCGCCGCTTGTTTATCACGAATATCTTTAGTGGCCGCTTCCCATTTAGCCCATTGCTCGTCGTACTTATGTTCCAATGCACCTTTCTTGGCGACAGGAATATTGTCTACAGCGCTGACGTTGGCAAAGAATGATTGCAGAGAGAAATAATCTTTCTGACTGATCTTGTCGAACTTATGATTGTGGCAACGCGCGCACTCAACAGTTTGTCCCAATACCACTTTACCGACGGTATCAGTCATATCGGTAGCGATTTGGTATTTGCGTTGCACCAAGTCACGTGAGTTACTGTTATCCGGAAAGCCAGCCAAAAAGCCGGTGGCAATAATACCTTCTTGTTTATCCGGCAAAATTTCGTCACCGGCAACTTGTTCCTGAATGAATTGCGAATACGGTTTATCGTCGTTAAACGCTTTGATTACGTAATCACGGTAGCGCCAGAAATTTGGCCGTGTTTGGTCACCTTGGAAACCTGCGCTATCTGCATAACGCGCCAAATCCAACCAACGACGCGCTTGACGCTCGCCAAATTTAGTCGATGACAACAAGCGATCAGCCAATTTTTCGTAAGCATCCGGCGCTGAGTCATTAACAAAACTAGCCACTTCTTCAGGCGTAGGAATCACCCCCCAAGCATCAATCGTCGCGCGACGAATATACGCAGCACGATCCGCATCAGGTGAAGGCGTTAAGCCCTTGGCTTCTAAAGGTGCCAATACAAACGCATCAATTGGCGTGCGCACCCAACTTTTATTGTTTACGGTAGGTTGCACTGGCGACTTAACCGGTTGATACGACCATAGCTTCTTAGGCGCCGCTGATGCTTCAGCAACTTTGTTTTCCGCTGGCGCAGCTGGCGCTACTGCTTGAGCAGGTTGCGCCGCTTGAGGAGCAGGTACCGCAACAGGTGCCGCTAAAGGAGCAGGTGCAGCGACAGGGGCCGTTTGAGCTGCTTGAGGAGCCGCTGTTGCTGAACCACCAATCGCACCAACCGAGCCACTAAACAGATCAGGTTGTTTTTGCTTGCCGATTTCACCAACCGGATTGTTAAAGGTATCAACAGCAGAACCGGCTTCACTAGAGACCGCCCCAGCCAATGCCACCATCACTGCAAGATATAGTTTCTTTTTCATTTATTTCCTCCAAAAATTAAGGGAGCTTAAGACCGTAGTCTTAAAAATCAGTAACTATTCAGTGCGGCAATTCGCCCCTTCTCCCACCGGGAGAAGGCTGGGATGAGGGAATCAAAATAAGCATTTTTCTTACTTTAGATCCCTCTCACCCTACCCTCTCCTTTATGCCCTATGGGTACACTGGAGAGGGTCTATTGGGCTTCGCGCTAAATGATTACAAAAATTACTTCTTTTCTTCTGCTTTTGGTTTAGGTGCAGGAATTGCGATTTTGGTCAGCTTGCCGCCTTCTTGTTCGTAATATTGAGCGCCTAAATAACCAGCGACTTTAAAGCCTTTGCTCGCTAATAAATCAGCTGATTTACCAGAACGTCCACTGTGATTTGATACCGTAACAATTGCTCTTTCTTTAGGAATCAACGCCAAACTGTTTTCGAGCTGATCCGCTTGCACACTCAGATAAACAGGAAAGCCACCGATGTTGCTAACTTCATCCGGACGACGTAAATCAATTACCAGCACGCCTTCAGGCTTTGCCAACAGCGCATCAAAATCAGCACGATTTAGTTTTTTAGATGTTGGCTTGTATTGCTCTTGAGCAGCCGGTGCTTCAGGCTTTTTGGCTTCTTCAGCAGCAAAAGCCAGCGGTGCGGCAAAAACGAATAACAGCAACATTGCCAATTTTGATTTTTTTCTCATCGTTTCATCTCTTCAGTATTAATTAAAAGTTGCGGAGTGCGCGTTGTTACGATACTTCCATAAACTCTAAAGCAGCTATCATGCCAAAAATTAAAAACCAACCATCTTGATATGGAAATCCATTTTTTACACTAGCAACACATTGTTTTTTATAATTATTTTTCTATTCATTTGATTTATTTTTAACTCGGGTTTTTTACGCTTTAATCCAATTTACGAAGCTGACTGTTGAAGCAGCAACAGGCCATCATCAGCTGGTGTCGCTAGATAAGCAGAAAGTATCTATACAAGTAAGAACAGGCCTTGTCTGCGACCACAAACAACCTTCGCTCTCGCGGGCAAGGCCCGCTCCTACATTTAATAGTTTTCGAAATTGACTGTTAAAGCAGCAACAAGCCATCATCAACCGCTGTCGCTAGATAAGCAGAATATATCCATACAAGTAGGAGCGGGCCTTGCCCGCGACCACAAATCACCAGGCAAAAAAAAGGCTCAGGAGCAACCTGAGCCTTTTCGGCTTACTTGACAATGCTGAAACACACATTGTTTTTAACTTCATCCATGAGCCAACTTAGATCTTATGATTAAGGACAACAAAACCCAAAAAGAACGAAAAATACAATAAACACTCTTTATGAATCTAAAACATGCCACACCTAATCACAGACACTTTAAAGCCAGTAAACTCTCCAACAAGCGAGCCATCTAACATAAAGCCCGCTTAAAACTGCATCCCTGCCATCACATCCTTGCGATCTTACTGCTCCTTAAATTTTACCGCTTACCTGAATACCAAACCAACGTGGATAAGCATCAGGCGTGTAAGAAAGCCAGCCTTGATCATGCCTCGTATCATTAAAGAGGTTTTTACCAATCAAACTTAAATCCCATATCTTATTTTTAGTGCCGATACCTACAGAAGCATCAGTTCTAGCCCTATCATCTAGCCAACCTGTATAGGATAAACCGTCTGCATTATTAAACTTGCTCTGGAAGTTAGTGTTAAAGCTGGTGTGGAAATTGAACTTATCAAACACTGGCCGGGTATATTCCGCACCCACGTTAAAGCTCCATTCAGAGGCGCCCGGTAAGCGCTGCCCACTCATATCAATATATGGTTGTGACAAATAAGCCAATTCGGGTGGCTTAGCTGCATTTTTGTAATCAATATATTTGGCAATATTCCACGCGCCGTTTAAACGAATCGATAAATTGGGAATAGTGTTGATGACATTATCGATTTCAATACCATACACCCGTGCTTTTTTAACATTGCCTTGGGCTGCGACATAAGTAGTTGGATTTGGCGTGCCGTTGGCAATATTGGTTTGCGTTGCAAACTCATCTATTACTAATACCGATTGCTGGTAATTATGAATATCCATCACATAAGCATCGGCATTAAAAATGACCGACTTATCAACCCAAAAAGACTTCAACCCCAACTCTAAGGCGTGAGTATTTTCTGGTTTAACTTTTTGGGCAATACCATTAGTGGCAATTACCGATCCAGATTTTTCACCGTATTGCCACGACAAATAGCCGGTTAGATCTTCGTTAAATTTATAGCTTGGTGTTAATTGTGCAGTAAACAGCAAATCATCGTAATCACCTTCAACCGCGTTATTCAAGCGACCTAGTTGATTTTGACGAATGGTTTTAGCGTTGGCAACCTGGATTCTTTTAGCACTATCAGAAACTAAAGTATTGTATGCATCACCGGGGTTTGCTCCAGCATTCACGCCGTAATATCGCTTGGCAATACTATCAGCCAGCTGCAACTGCTGAACAGAGTTACCAGGCAACAACTTACCGTAGTCTGGATTGGTAATAGTTGCAGTCGGATTTTGCGCTGTCGGTGCTGGTAAAGTTGCCCGTGTATCTGAAGCAAAGCCACCCGTATTGATGCCACGAACTTTATCAGGGTTAAATGCCGCCCCTATGCCATTATTGGCAATAAGCCGTTCATTTGAAGTAGAGCGATCTTCCAGAGTAGTACGTAAGCCGGAGGTCAAGGTAAATTGATCGGTAAAATGTAAATCAGTCTCACCAAACAGCGCGCCTGACTGTGTACCAACCGATGTCCTTTCTTTTACCCGTGCATCTGCTAGCACATCTTTAAGAATTGCCCGACCAGGGCCTGGGTTATTGATAGTTGAACCTGCCAAGGCATTGTATTGACCATTAGTTGCAAACCAGGCACCGGCATCAGAGCCCCAGCCAGTTTTTCCGTCAATATCATCCCAGGTCTTAATGGCAAATACGCCCGCTTTATAATCAGCAAATCCGCCAGGCTTATTCGCAATCTTTAGCTCTTGAGTCCATTGTCGATATTGCACACCTCCGCCGCCATCAACACTAATATCAAACGGCGTACCTTCGTCATTATGGGCATCAAAACTATATTCACGCACACCGGTATTTGACGACAGTACGTGGCTATCAAGATCCCAATCTACATTAATAGACCCACCTTGATTAGATACGGTTTGACCTTGATTCTCGTTAAACCAGACCGTTCCTCGGGCTTGACCGCCAATGTAGTCGTTGTAGGAAAAGCCTCTATTTTGGAAGTAATCTCTACCCGGGGTAAAAGTACTAGAGATTCCATTTTCCTTACCAGTAATTGGATCCGTGGTTCGAGCATAAAATCCAGCTAACTTGGCTCTTGCCTGCGTGCCTGTAGGATCAACCAAGTTACCGTTGGCAAATTTATAAGGTGAATCATGGTAAAAGGTTAAACCATTTTGCAACTGTGGCTGCTCTGGCTCAAAGTCGGCCGTTAACTTTGCAGTTATCGTCGATGTAGGCGTAAACAGTAATTGTGCTCGGCCACTCAACCGGTCTTTGTTATATAAACTGTAGTTACTGTCATGCTCCTGGGTGTAAAAGCCACGCCCTTTATCGACGATAAAAGATGTTCTAAAAGCCAGTACGTCGTCGATAATCCCGCCGCCCATCGCACCTTGCAAGATAAGTGCTTCACGCTCTCCATAGGTTGCAGACAGTTCAGCAGTTGGTGTAAACGTCGGTGCTTTAGATTTTACGTTGACCTTACCAGAGCTGGCACTTAAGCCACCTTCAGTACCTCTCGGTCCACGCGTTACTTCGACTGATTCCACATCATAAAAACTAAAGTTAGCCAACTGAGATAAGCCATAACTAACGCCATCAACAGTTACGCCAACGCTTGGATCTTGAGTTTCACTGAATGAGCGCTTACCCAAGCCACGAATAGATAATGACGCGCCACGCGTGTTGTTTTGGTTAAATTGCACGTTGGATGCACGGCGGGTAATCGCACCCAAGTCTAATGACAACTCACGCGATAGCTCTTGCCCAGTAACCACAGACACCGATTGGGCAACGTCATGAAGCTTTGCCAGCTTGGGTCGCGCTTTAACAACCACTTCACCCAGATTATCGGTTTCTGCAGCTTGTTGTTCAGCAACTGTTTCAGTAGGCTCAGCCGTTGCTGCAGTAGGCTCGGCAAGTGAAGGCTCACCAGCGGCCGGAGCAACTGCGCCCGCAGCGCCAGCTTGCTTAAGTGAATCACGTTCATGTTGCACAGCTTCTAATTGCGCTTTTAACAGCGCATTTTCTGCTTCTAAATCACTGACAGCTTTGGTGCTTTGTGATTTTTTTGCCGATTTTTTCGGCGCGGCATTAACATCGTGAACGCTAACCAAAGACACACCAACCACCGCAGCGGCGACGCATAATGAAAGTCTTTTTCTTCGACTAACCGCTGCAGGTATATCCTGCCCGCGGCTTACGTCATCTGAAAAAGGTTCTACCAAGCTTAAATTCATTACCTATTTCCTCTTAATTTAAAAATTCAAAATCCATCCAACGGCCGTCAAACCGATCAGGTGCGATGTGACAATTCCGTTTGCTGTTGGTTAACTGATAAAGCAGTTTTTAAAGCCAGGAGCCACCGCACAGACAGGATTAGTTTTAATTAAGCAAGGCGTGTGCCATCAGTATAAATACCTACATTTACCCAAGATGCACCGTAAAAAATTAATCAAAGACATTGATTAATAATCATTTTTTTAAATAAAGAAAAAACAACTTCATTTAAAAATGGTATAGAAAAACACTTTGTTAGCAAGTTGTATGCTCATTGATACACACCATGTGCTGATGCCATGTCTGCCAATCAACACTTATGAAATATCTAAACCTGAGTTATATCGACGAGGGAATTATCTGCAGACACGATCAAGTAAAAAACGCTACATATTGAGCATTTACTTACTATCTGGTGTGAGCTAAATCTGAAATGAAGAGTCGTTTGCGGATTTACTTAGCTTGACTGCATTTCGTCAAATTAAGTAAAGAAAGCGGGTAAAGGTTTGTTGGCTTTGCGTACCAGAGTTGAGGGTTTAAGCCTGGTACACACTCGACAGGTTCGTTATCGCTCATGTGTCGTATCTGAACACATGAGCGAATTTAACTTAACTTATTGATCTTTAATACGAATCAAATCGTGGCAAGCTTTGCAAGATTCGCCAACTTTACCGAATTGAGTTTTGATCGCGGCGGTATCGCCAGTAGCGGCAACTTTAGCTAATTCGTTAGCTGCTTCGTTGAAGGTGTTGGCAACTTTAGTGACTTCTTCTTTTTTCTGAAAGAACTCAGGTTTCAAACGAGTTTCTTTCCAGCCGATGCCATGGTCTGTGCCTTCACCGTATAACGCACCCAAACCGGAATTAGCCACTGCCGCGATTGCGTTGGCTGCTGCAGCAACGCTGTCTTTGTTGTAGGTTTCAGGATGATCAACTACCTGGCTTTTGATTTTGGAAATATTCCATGCTGCGAAGGAATACGCAGACTGCCGCCATCTAATTTGTTCTTCAATTGGGCCCGCAACAGCAGCTGTCGCTGATGCAGCAATCAAAACGGCAAGGGTTAGTTTTTTTTTCATCTTCTCTTTCCTTTGGTTAGTGTTATAAAAATTATAAAAAATTAAAAACTTGCAGGTGCTTGCGCGGTTTGTTGTTGCGTTGCTTCCGGTGTCGCTTGATTAGACTGCGATGTGCCGGCAGACGCCCAGGTAACTGAACAACATGGATTGGTTATTTTGGTAAGTTGCGGCAGTTGTGTTATGCCACCGGCCGCACCCCATGCCACAGTGCTCGATATAATCAATGACAGAGCAAAACGTATCACACCGGCTTTGGTAGCCTCGTGCGCTGAAATTGCTTCAGCCAACACTCTGGGGATTTCTTTTTTGCCGGTCAACATAGGCTTAACCAAATTGGTTTTTTTAGCCACGCGGTAATAGACAATGGCGACCAAATGCAACGCGATTAGACCGAGTAAGACGTTGATTGAGCTGTTGTGCCAACCAGTCAATTTGTCGCTGTCATCCTTATCGACGAAATTAAATAAAGGTCCTTGAAAAGCAATATCGTCGTTAGCAAACAAGCCTGTGCCTACCTGCACACCGAGAGTAAGCAATAATCCAATGACAGACAACGCGCCGAACGGGTTATGGCCAATGCCTTCCCACTGGCCTTTAACATAAGATTTGACTCGTGAAAAAGTCGGAAAAAAGGTCACAAAACGCGAGTGGGTTGAGCCTATAAAACCCCAGACAATGCGAAAAACCAGCAGGCCGAGGATAAAAACACCCAAGCGGCCATGCCAGTCGATCCACTCCCCACCCACTTTGGCAGTGACATAAGCTGCTGCCACTGAGGCAGCAAGCAGCCAGTGAAATAGCCTGTGTGGTAAGTCCCAAAGGTGGATTGTTACTTTCATTTTGATTAAACCTATTTAGCTAGAGTATTTAACAGAGCATCCATAAGGCTTGGTACTTGCTTTGGCTACTTTGCGACCCGCTTCAAGATCAGCAAGCGCCGCTTTAACGTAGTTTTCGGCCTTAGGAATATCGGATTTATCAGCTGACGGAATGCTATCTATGCCGCCTTTGTAAACCAGCACACCTTCAGGATTGATGATGAAAAATTGCGGTGTATTGGTTGCTGCATACAATTTGCCAATCACACCGTTCTGGTCTAACACGGTGTTGGTTGGGGTAGCACCGCGATGCTCATTAAGTTTTTTGGCGATTTCACCCGTCACATTGCCTTGTTTGTCAGGCGCAGAGGTAATTACTTGCAGCCAAACGATGCCTTTAGCCACAGCCTCTTTTTGTAAATCCGGAATATTGCCGCTTTCATAATGTTTCACGACAAATGGACATTCATGATTGGTCCATTCCAACACTACGGTTTTGCCGCGTAAGTCGGCCAGGTTAATGGTGCTGCCATCAGCCGCGGCGCCGGAAAACACCGGGGCTGGTTTATCCACTACTGGTTCAGCGACTGCAGTGGCTGTGAGAGCTAAGGCAACACTCACTAATGCGAATTTATAAAGTCGATGTAACAACATAGTAGGCTCCGTCATTAAATAAAAAGCCTTGCAACCAAGCTGGTTGCAAGTGCCCGTAAAATTAAAAAGGCAGGAAATTGATCCATCGCATTCCTGCCAAACTTGGTCCTTCAACTGCGAATCAGCCCCCCAGCATCTCAACAGTTTTTAATCACTGTTGATTCTGCCTAACCTGCTGCTTCGCTTCCTTTAGTAAAGAGATGGCAAGTCCGTTGCAACCTCCTTATTCTGTAACTGTTGTAACTATTCATAGAAAAAATCAATAAGTAGGATGTGCCGACGTAAGGAGGCGCATCGGTAGAGAGTCGATGCGCTTCGCTACCGCTCAGCACATCCTACATACTTATTGATTTCGTTCGTGGTGAGCTTGTCGAACCATGAGCGGAATCGATTTGTTCAGTGATTCCTTAGGAATCGCGATAAACAGTTTTAAAATCATTTGTTATTTTTTACCGCAAAGACGCTGCAACCGTCGGCGTTGTTACCGCTTGCGTCACAATCTCCGGGGTTAAAAGCTGCGGCAATACAACGCGGTTTGATGAATTACCTGCGCCAGCCGGATAAAACACATACAGCGGTACGCCACTACGACCAAACTCCGCTAAGAGCTTGGTAATTTCAGGATCCCGGTTGGTCCAGTCGCCCTTTAGGTAATTAATGCCGCCCCGTTTAAAGGTTTCGATGACTGAAGGCTGGCTCAATGCGACCTTTTCATTCACCAAACAACTGATGCACCAAGCGGCAGTCATATTAAGAAAGACCGGTTTGCCTTGACTGCGTAATTCAAATAATCGTTCTGCTGAATAGGCTTCGTAGTTTTCCGCCAGCTCGGTTTTTAAGGGTGCGGCGTGGGTATCTACTCCGACATATCCACCGGCTAATGCCACGCCCAAAGCCAACACGGTGACTACCGCACCAGTGCGTTGAGCGATATTGCCACCGTATTTGGTGAACTCATAAACCCATGCGGCAAAAGCAATAACCACCATGCCACCCAATGCCACCGCAACGGCATTGACACCGGCTTGCTGCGCCAACACCCACACCAACCAGACCGCCGCGCCATACATCGGAAACGCCAAGCCTTGCTTTAATCTATCCATCCAGACACCGGGCTTGGGCAGAAACCGCTGCAAGTACGGCCATTGGCTCAGCAGTAAATACGGTAACGCCAGCCCCAATCCCAAAAAGAAAAACACTGCCAGCAGCGAAGCCGGTGGTTGTGTTAAAGCAAAGCCAAGCGCCGCCCCCATAAATGGCGCAGTGCAAGGTGTGGCGACAATCGTCGCTAACACGCCGGTAAAAAAACTGCCGCTGTAACCGGGGCGCTCAGCCAATGAAGAGCCAACACCAGCTATGGAGCCACCTATCGAAAACACGCCGGACAAACTGAGTCCAACCGCAAACATTAAATACGCTACAGCCAACACAAACAGCGGCGATTGAAATTGAAAGCCCCAACCAATTTCCGCGCCAGTGGCTTTTACAGCGATAAGTACACCGCCTAGCAAGCCAAAACTCACCAAGATTCCCAGCGTATAAGCCAAGCCTTGCAAGCGAGTTTGTCGAGGATCATGTTGCGCATGCTTTATTAACGACAACGCTTTAATAGACAGCACCGGAAATACGCAAGGCATCAGATTGAGGATGATGCCGCCCAAAAAGGCCAACAATAAAGCAGTGGTTAGCAGCACATCCGGCTCACCGGCTTTGATCACACTAATGCCTGTGGCGACTTCTGCACCGGATACTTTCACGACATAGCCACGGGTAACCAGTCCATTGGCGCCCTCTTCTGTAACTGCCAACACGCCGGTAAGGGTTTCGTCCTTAGTTAGCGGCGCTTCGCCAGGCTTAAGCTGTAACTCCAGCTTGTCGCCGGACAATTGCCAACTTTGCTCCGCGCCATGATTTACCTTGCCCCACTCAGCCGGGTAAAACCAAACATTTTTGATGGTCGCCGATTGCCCCTTCACTTCAGCAATTTGGAACGACAACAGCTCTTTGTTATACGCCAAGCTTATTGGCCACGGGCTCACACCCGGCAAGCTGGCTCTGGCCTGTTCAATTAACGGACTACCCTGCCCTGCATCAACACCTGCAGCCACTATTGGCAAATCCAGGCTTAATTCAACTTTTTGAGGAATGCATAATTCCTCGCAAACCAGCCACTTCACTTTGGCATTGATGGTAAACACGCTGCCCGCAGCGCTTTCGCGAGGCACTTTAATTTTGTTAAGCAGCGTTACTTCGTTTTCATAGCCGTAATTAACTATCGGCCCGAGCGTAATGCGACTAGGCGTCGGCCACTGAATTTCACCGGCTGTTGCGCCATCTGGTAGCTGGTAATCGATAGTCGTCGCTAAGCCGGAATCACCTGGATTGCGCCAATAGGTATGCCAATGTGGAATAATTTGTTGATGTACACCAACTAAAATCTCATCGCCAGGATGCACAGCATCGGCAGAGGCGACTAATTGCGCTTTAACTTGCTCGGTAGCAGCTTCGAATGAACTCGCCTGCGCCACACTGCCAAACAGTGCGGTTAATGCAAAAACGCTGATGAGTGTTCGAAGTAAAAACATTGGTGATTTCAAAGTCGCAATTAGTCAGCCAGAACTTAACTTAAGCCCGCAAGTGTTTATTAAAAAACGCAATGGTGCGTTCCCATGCCAATTTGGCTGCTTTTTCGTCGAAGCGTGGTGTGGTGTCGTTGTTAAAGCCATGTTGAACGCCTGGATAGACATAGGCTTCATAACTTACCCCGGCAGTTTTTAATGCCGCCTCGTAAGCTGGCCAACCGGCATTGATGCGCTCATCTTCACCCGCGTATTGGATCAGCAACGGCGCTTTAATTTTCGCTGTTTCTTCTGCAGTTGGTTGGCTGCCATAGAAAGGCACACCGGCTGCTAGATCAGGAATTTGTGTCGCCAAATAATTCACTACGCCACCGCCGTAGCAAAAACCTACCGCCCCGACTTTGCCGTTGCCTTCAGGTAAATTTTTCAGTACGTCCACCGCGGCAAGAAAATCGGCGCGAGTTTTGGTTTGATCCAGTCCTTTGAATAACTCTCTGGCCTTGTCTTCATCACCTGGGTAACCACCTAACGTGAATAACGCATCAGGTGCGAAAGCGATAAAGTTATCCAGCGCTATCCGGCGAGCAATGTCTTCAATGTGTGGATTTAAGCCACGATTTTCATGGATTACCAATACCGTTGGTAATTTGCCAGTCACTTGCGCAGGCTTGACTAAGTAGCCGCGAATTTTGCCGTAACCCGCAGGCGATGGGTATTCCACATAGGTCGCAGTGATCCGAGGATCGTTATTGCTTATTTGTTGAGCTTGGGCAAATTTTGGGCTTAACGCTTCCAGTAAACCTTCTGCTGTTAAACCAATAACAGTAAATTTTGCCGCTGAAGATAAAAAGCCGCGGCGCGATATGTCGCCGTGAACAAATTTATCGAATAATTTCAGCACTTCCGGTGGAAAATCGTTTGCCGTTTTGCGTGTCATATTTCACCTAAATTAACGTTATTCAGATACAGATGCATATGTAGGAGCGGGTGGGAGCGACGCCCACGTCGCGACCGAGGGCTTCAAATCGCGACGAGGGCGTCGCTCCCACAAGACACTTTCACAACACGCAACTGATGCTAAATATTTTTACCATCAACATTTAAATTGTAGGGTGGGGTGCAAGCTTTAATCTGCCCACCACCCTGCAAGACTATTTGGCGCGGCCTTTATATCCTTGAGCTATCAACGGGATTTTATAAGCTGCACCACGACCTACTGCATAAAGGGTTTTCTTCTCTGCACCAGCAAAAGCAATATTTTGTGGCTTTTGTGGCAAAGGAATGATGCCTAAAGGCTCGCCTTTTGCGTTAAATACTTCAATACCTGAATTGGATGCGACATACAGTCTGTCCGCATCATCTATAGCAAGACCATCGGCACCGCTTGACCAGGCGCCATCAGCTTGTTTCCAGCCGTCCAGTTTGGCGAAATTGCGTTTGTTGGTAATTGAACCATCAGCGCCAATGTCATAAGCAAGAATGTGTTCGCCAGAGGTATTAGCGACATACAAAATATTTTCTTCTTTGTTCAACTGAATGCCATTTGGACGATCAATATCGTTGGCTAAGCGTTTTAATTCACCGGCCGGGGTTATGTGATACACGCCCGGTGTAGAGGCTGGTGGATTAGGGTTGTCTTTTGATGGACGGGTACCGCTGTCAGTAAAATAAACACCGCCAGTCTTGGTAAGAACTACATCATTAGGCCTTTGAAAAGGTTTACCTTCAAAGTTTTCCGCGAACACTTTTTGCTTTTCTACCGGGCTAATAATCCCAACCTTGGGTTGCAGCGTTTGCACAGCAATAATTTCGCCATTGGCATTTAAAGCCAAGCCGTTAGCGCCATTGGAATTTTCTAAAAAGGTAGAAACGCTGTTGTCTGGTGCGATACGCACAATTTTATTGGCTTGAGTTTCAGTGAACAGCAAGCTGCCATCTGAGTAACCGATAGGTCCTTCAGTCCCTTTAAAGCCATCCTTAATTAATTCGATGACCACGCCACCTGCAGACACGCCCGGAATAGCCGGTGTCACGGGGTCGTCGGCTTGTACCGCCGCTGCAAACGCTAAGGCGCCTAATACTGTAAATAATTTAGCGTGTGTAGTTTTTTGTAACATCTTGTTCTCCGGTTTAAAGCTAATTAATCAAAATTTTGAAAAACAAATAGGGTTAAATTCTTGCCGACCCACTGTTATATTTCGCGAATTAAACTTGCTTGAAGACGATAAAACCGTCTAATTACTTATCCCAAATTCAAACTAGGAAACGATTGCACTAACCAAATAACCGCCAAAGGCACCGAAAATATAAAACCCACATTGACCAGCCAAAAAATCGTTGGAAGCAGAAATCTTTGCCATGTTTGCTCGTTCATATGCCGTTATCCTTACGTTTATTGATTAGTTACTCGATCATTATTTAGTCAGCGTAATTTAGAGAGGATTAAACCAGCGCCGAAGAGCTGATTTTTGTTCTTGCTTACTTCGCACCGCTTGGCGCAGTCAGTACCGATAACTTGGTAATGCCTGAGCGTTCAATTGATGCCATTACCTTGGCAACCGTGCCGTATTTAACGCCATCATCAGCATTAAGATTGAGTGCAATTTCCGGATCCGCAGCCTTGCGAGTTAACAATTCCTTTTCAAACGACTCCAGCGCAATCTCAGTTTTATCTATAAAAACAGCACCTTTGTCATTAACACTGATGTAAACCGCTTCTTTTTCTTCAGGTGGCGCAGTTTCCGCAGTTTTCGGTAAATTCACATGCACTGCCTGAGTCAACAACGGTGCTGTCACAATGAACACCACCAACAGTACCAACATCACGTCAACCAATGGCGTAACGTTGATTTCGCCCATTACATCGTCTTCACCACCACCATTTGTATTAAAGGACATTAGACTTGTACTCCGTTGGTTTCTAAATCTTCATTATTAGATTTAAGTGCTGGCTTTTTGACCAAGGTTTCACCGCGTGCTGTCGGCGCTGAAGTTGAGCCTGTACGTTTGATCAAGAATGACGTCTTTAATGCTAAATGACCAAACTCGACAGCGAAATCGTCAAGGAAAGCCCACACCACTTTGTTTCTGCGAATAAAAAAGTTGTAGCCAATAACTGCTGGTACCGCGACGGCAATACCGATTGCTGTTGCCACCAGTGCTTCACCGATAGGACCCGCCACTACTTCCAAGTTGGCTGAACCGCTCTTACTGATATTGGTTAACGCGCCCATAATCCCCCAAACCGTACCGAACAAGCCGACGAAAGGAGAAATACTGCCGATAGTTGCCAGGATAGCCAGGCCGCTTTCGAGTGAGCCGCGTTCTTTTTGCAGCTGCTGACGCAGACGTCTATCCAGCAACTCTTGACGCTCACCAGTGTGCTCAAGATCATGAGTAGTCGTACCGCCATCAGTTTCTAATAATGTTGCAAAACCAACCTCAGCGATTCTGGCCGCTGGGCCTTTATTGTCTTGCAACGCAGAGGCTGCTTGAAAATCTTTTGCACTCCAAAATTTCTTACTGTAGGCACGATTGTGATAGCCGATGCGCAGGTGTTGAATGCCTTTAATAAGTATTAACGCCCAGGTCACTACAGAAAAAGCTATCAATACATCTAAGGTTCCATCAACGATTAATCCTGACGTAATTTCCGGACCAACGGGTGGTGCGCTTGCCACAGATGACGCTACATTTGCAGCTGCAGGAGCCAAATCTGTTGCGACTGATTGTGCGCCGGAAACTGCTCCGGCAATGGGTGCTTGGGTGGCTGCCTGTGAAATTTCAGCTGCAGCGGTAGTTGGATCTGCCATAAATAAACCTCAAAGTTACAATTTAAAATTAATAGGAACCGTCACCCAACCATCGATTGGGGTTTTGCCACGTGTAGCCGGAGCAAATGACCATTTTTTAACTGTTCTCACAGCTTCATCATCTAACACTTTCTGTCCGCTTGTTTTAAGCACGGCCACACTGTCAGGTTGTCCACTTGCAAGTACATGTACTTTCAACATCACCTTACCTTCCCAACCGCGATCCATCGCTATTTCCGGGTAAACCGGCGCAGGGTTATCCAAATAACCTGCTCCTCCGCGAGGCTCAGTTACTTTTTCAACCGGTGGTGGCGGAGCCGGTGCCGGTGGCGCTGGAGTTGCAACCTCAGCCACGACCGCATTAGGTGGCGCTGGTGGTTGCTCAATAACTGGCTGCGGCTTCGGCTTTATCTTCGGCTTAGGCGGCTTGTTAATTGCCACAACCTTGGGCGGCGGTGGCGGCTGAATTACTTTTGGCGGTTGCGGCTTAACAAAAGAAATTTGCACCTTAGAAGGCACCTTTACCGGCTTTTCAATTTCAATTGGCTCGACATCAGATTTTTTAAAATACTCAACAACAACGGTATGAATAAATATCGACAACACACCGATAACTAAATAATCAGCCAGTCTCCGATCACTACCAGAATCGTTAAATTTAAAATCGCTTAACGAAAAACCGCTAGCCGTCGCCAGAGAAAAAGCAGACTCGCCATCCTGGCCGGATGCTTTAAATGGCAACACTTGCGCTGACTTGCCACCATTCGCTAAGCGGTCTTCGGAAGCAAATTGCTTACGACCCACCAAAGGACTACTCATATCATTCACTCCCTAAATGAACACCTAACCATGCTCATTCATCGTTAATTAAATCTGGAAACCAGCAACCATAATGCTTACAGCGCGGCATCAACCATCACAATGATATTTAGCACGATACATGCCAATAAGTTACAGCTTGTGTTTTGACTATTACCCAGCCGCCTCAAGAGCCCGTTCCCCTAGGTCTGCAAGGGAAATAACCAGATTTATTTTCAACGTGCCCAAGCTGCTGTTTAGATTTAGATGAGGGCTGATTGCTGCTGTCTAAGCAACAAAGTGCTTAAGCACTGTCTCTACAGCAACAGTTAGATGCCTCTCAATGGAAGCTTTGCAGATTTTCGATATTTTGAATTGCTGTCTAAATAGATAGCTGACATTAGCGTTAGCCCAGTTACCCGCCAAGTCCGCCTTTGCCTGTATAATTCCAGCCATCTCAATGACTTCGCGACACTCACTCTCATGACCAACATTAATACTGAAAAACTCTCCAGCGCCCGTTTTGCCCAAGCGACCGATGCATTTGTTGAAGTCTTTACCGCTTCGGTGGATTTTGATCAGCGTATGGCCCAGCAGGATATTCAAGGCTCCATCGCCCACGCCACCATGCTGGCCGCCAGCGGCATACTGACCGAACAGGAGCGTGATGCGATTATTGAAGGCTTGGGGCAAATTTCTGAAGAAATTCTCAACGGTGAATTTGTCTGGTCCATCAAACAAGAAGATGTCCACATGAACATCGAAGCGCGACTGACCGATATGATCGGCATCGCCGGAAAAAAACTGCACACCGGCCGCTCGCGCAACGACCAGGTCGCCACCGATATTCGGCTGTATTTACGGCATGAAATCGAGCAAATCACCGCGCAACTGGTCCGCCTGCAAACTGCCATTATCGATCTGGCCGAGCAAAATGCCGACACCATCATGCCCGGCTTCACGCATTTGCAAGTCGCCCAACCAATTACCTTTGGTCATCACTTAATGGCCTGGTTTGAAATGTTAAGCCGCGATCACGAACGTCTGCAGGATTGCAAAAAGCGCCTTAACGTCATGCCGCTTGGCGCCGCGGCATTGGCTGGCACCAGCTATCCGATTGATCGGCACTTGACCGCACAGCTGCTGGGCTTTAGCCGTCCATCGGCTAATTCTTTGGATTCAGTCAGTGACCGCGACTTTGCGATTGAATTTACCGCCGCCGCCAGTTTGATCATGATGCATTTATCGCGTTTTTCTGAAGAGCTGATTTTATGGTCCAGCGCCCAGTTCGATTTCATCGAAATGCCCGATGCCTTCTGCACCGGCTCATCAATCATGCCGCAAAAGAAAAATCCCGACGTACCCGAGCTGGTACGCGGCAAATCCGGCCGGGTCACCGGGCATTTGGTATCGCTGTTGATGCTGATGAAAAGCCAGCCCTTGGCCTACAACAAAGACAATCAAGAAGATAAAGAACCGCTGTTCGACACCGCCGACACACTGATCAACTGCCTGCGCGCCTACGCCGACATGGTGCCGCACATCGCTCCCAAAAAAGCCAACATGTACAACTCCGCCAAACGCGGCTTCGCCACCGCCACGGATCTGGCCGATTACCTGGTCCGCAAAGGCATGGCCTTCCGCGATGCCCATGAAGTGGTCGGCTTAGCAGTGCGTTTAGGCATTGAAAGCCAACGCGATTTATCGGAAATCTCATTGACTGAGTTACAGCAGTTTTCCGCTTTGATTACTGCTGATGTGTTTGAGTATTTAACACTGGAAGGCTCGGTGGCGTCGCGGAAGCATATTGGCGGGACTGCGCCGGAGACGGTTAGGGTGGCTATAGAGACTGCGAGGGAAAGCTTGAAGTTGTAAGATTCCTAATCAAAAATATTTTTAATTTTTATATCCACTAAGTCGATCCGATGAAGCAATATATTGCATTTTATGATTTTCTAACATTAGCTAAATCACCTATTCATGGATAAAAAACTTAAGAAGTGGTTGCGGTGGCTGGACGTTATCAAGACCGAAGTACAGGACCTAGTAATGGCGAAACGCACATTCCATGAGGTCCAGCAGCTCATTAGTAACAATCCAATGCTACATCAACCAAACTCTTTCTATGGCTACTTGTCTCGAACCTATGTCTCCCATGTTGTTATTGGGATACGTCGACAAATAAAGTGTGACAAACAGAGCATTTCCATGGCTCGATTGCTCGAGGAACTAATTGAGTCGCCTCAAGTTTTGACCCGAAAATACTACGTCGACTTGTATAAAGGCTCGATTGTAGAAAATTTTGCTGATCAAGACTTCAACAAATTTGCTGCACCAGGAATGCCGTACATTGACTCAACTCACGTGGCCGCTGATCTCACTCGTCTTCGTAACTCCACAAAGCGCTGCGAGGACTTCGCTGATAAACGAGTTGCTCATCGAGATAAGACAGAGCCGAAAGAATTACCAACTTTCATGGAAGTTGATGAGTGCATAGCCCTTCTTGACGAACTCTATGTCCGATACTTCATGCTTTTTCACGCATCACACATGGACAGTCTACTGCCAACTCGGCAGTTCGACTGGCGAGCAATTTTCCGCATACCATGGATTTCTCAAGGTGAAAATTAGCGCCGAAGCCACAGTGGGCAAATGGCTTTATCGTTTGCCCACTTTGAATCTGACAAAATCGGTGGGCAAAAAAGCATTGTCCACCCGGCTGGGGCGTTTTAAGGGGGGTTACGTTGTAATTGAATATATTTTTAACCACTTAGACAATCTGGTGACGCAATATTTTGCGTCTATCATCAGATAAATACTACTTAGGCATCATGAGTAAATCGGACCAAAAATTAAATACACGACTTGAACACTTCATCGCTGAACAGGGCGTGATCATTACACTCGTCCCTCGAAGTGTCCAACTCCATTTCGAAGAAGCTATTGACGCATCTCTGACCCGCACACTCAGTATGCGTCTTGATCTCGATCCGGAAGAAGATGTTCAACTACCTGATGGTCGGTCACTGAAAATGCTTAGTTGGACAATGACTTTGATTGAGGGATCAATATACAATGAGTTAGCAACAAAAGAAGGTGCTATCGGTCTTGTTTTTCATTTGAAGGAGTCTGCCGAAGTCATTGATGGTTACTCCCCGGAATCGTTTCATGTCGGCAGCGCACTTAAACCAGAAAAATTCTCAACACTAATTGAAGCCATCCAAAATGGTCGTCTTCCAGATCAAATTCAAATTACAGTTCGCGGGTTGAAATACGGTTGGTGCCCTGACGGATCATTAAAGGTATGGGACATAAAGACAAATCCCGACGCATTTCTGATCAACATGCAATTCAATATACCCTTGATCATAACCGGTGAAAGATTTTCGGATTCAAACGATAAATCTTTATATGACGATAGATTTCCAGCGACTAGCGGTGATATTCGAGCTTTGGAACAAAAGCTAACTGAAAGTTTTACTGAGTTACACCACGAAGCCCAAAAGCGATGGATAGGTTTAGTCTGCCTGTTATTGGTAGTAATTGTTATGCTTTTTTTTCGTAGCTAACCATGGCGGAAGTGCCGTAGGTTGGGTAGAGGCGGTAGCCGAAACCCAACGCATCGGAGCAGCCATCTATGTTGGGTTTCGCGCTGCTCTACCCAACCTACCCAAGCCTAGCACCTTGAGGATTACCTTCAATCCAAACAACATCCCGACTCAATACCAATCATACAA
Source organism: Methylococcaceae bacterium (assembly GCA_030693065.1). GTDB lineage: Bacteria > Pseudomonadota > Gammaproteobacteria > Methylococcales > Methylomonadaceae > JABFRC01. The sequence continues at coordinate 47,228 of JAUYBL010000034.1, forward strand.
ATTTCATAAACGGATGCGCTAACGTAAACTGTTTAAATGAAACCATTCTCCCGCCATTTAACCGCTACCACGCTCATTTGCCTGTGTTTAACAACACCGGCTGCGCTTGCCAAGGTGGATGTTACCGGGCTTGAGACTGCAGAAAAAGACAATGTGTTACTGACGCTAGCGTTGGCAAAAGAACCTTGCGACGCGCCAGAGTGGAAAATACGCGGTTTGTTTGCAGGTGCCGATCAGGAGATTGATCAGGCCTTACGCGCATTAGGTTATTACCATGCTGCCAGCAAAAACGCATTACGCTTTAATAAGGACTGCTGGCAGGCAGACTTTGCCGTTATCCCCGGTCCGCAAGTTACCGTCACAGATATTGACATCACCATTAGCGGTGACGCCGACCATGATGCCGAGTTTGCAAAGCTGCGCAATAAACTGATAACGGCTACCGGCAAACCGCTTCGCCACGACGCTTACGAAAAGATGAAAAGCCAGCTGCAATCGTTGGCGATGGCGCGCGGTTATTTGGATGCCGAGTTTTCAGAAAAGCAGTTGTTAATCGATAAAGCCAACAATACCGCCCGCATTACCTTGGTGTTTGCGACCGGCAAGCGCATGTTTTTCGGCGCGATTACTATTGATCAGGATATTTTACAGCCGGAGTTTGTAAACAAATTCGTCTCGGTAAAAAGCCAGGACTTTTATTCCAGTGAAGAGTTGGGCAATACCTATAATGCCCTGTCAAAAAGCGGCTATTTCGAGCAAGTGGACATCCGCCCGGATACTGACAACACTCGCGATCAGCAGGTGCCGATCACCATTAAGCTGCGCCCTAAAAAAACGCATCATTACAGTGTCGGCATCGGCTATGACACCGACATCGGGCCGTTGCTGAGCGGCTCTTATACCAATCGTCGATTGAACGATCGCGGCCATTATCTTACGTCTAATATTGACCTTGCCCCGGTGCTATCGACCGCCGATGTTGAATACAGCGTACCGTTAGCCAATCCGACCAGTGATGTTTTCAGCTTGGGTGCAGGCTTAAAACGTGAAGATAACGACAGCTATAAATCTAAAACGGCCAAGCTGTCGGCGCGAGCAAAGCATGCTTTCGTCAATGGCTGGAAGCAGACGCTTTTTATTGATTACAGTTATGAAGATTTTGATACCGGCACACGGGCAGGCGAAACTTTACTGCTGGTGCCCGGCGGCAGTTGGCTGCGTTCTGAATCAGATAATCCATTGCGCCCAACTAAAGGTTACCGGCTGGAATTTAATGTCGCGGGCAGTGTTAAAAATCCCATCTCGGATGTCAATTTTGCGCAGGGGGCAGTATCTGCAACCTGGTCACAGCCGCTACCTTGGAGCGGCCGGTTTATTGGTCGCACCGAACTTGGCGCAACACTGGTTGATAATTTTGACAAGCTCTCGACCAGCTATCGATTTTTTGCCGGTGGCATGAATAGCATCCGTGGTTATGCCTATAAAGAACTTGGCCCCAGAGATAGTGCCGGTAACGTTGAAGGCGGCCAGTTTTTAAGCGTGGTCAGCGCCGAATATGAACAAGCCATCCTCGACAATTGGGGCGTCGCGGCGTTTCTGGACGCAGGCAATGCCTACAATCTTGACAGTATCAATATCAAAAGCGGGGCAGGCTTAGGTGTTAGATGGTATTCGCCATTTGGTCCGGTACGGTTAGATTTTGCTCTGCCGTTAAACGATGCCGATTCTTCATTTCAAATTCATTTTGCCGCAGGCGCGAGGATATGAAGAAAAAAATCGCGCTGCTTAGCTTGTTAATGCTGCTGTTGATTCCGGCTGGCTTGTTCGGACTATTAAATAGTGAATCCGGCAGCCGTTGGCTGTTACAACAAGTGTTTGCACGTTTACCCGCTGATACATCGGTTAAAGCTATTGAAGGCCGACTGCTTGAGCGGCTTGAATTAGCCGACCTGACCTACAAAACCGATACGGAAACTGTCAGCATCAATAAGCTGGTAATAGCTTGGCAGCCCGCGTCGATATTCTCCCGCAAGCTAAAAATTGTAGAGCTGACTATCGATGGTTTAACGGTCAACATTACTGCCAATACCCCCCCCGCTGAAGCCAGCGGGTTTGATGTCAATGCCGACTTGCTACTGCCGGTCGACATTGTGCTTGAAAATCTATTGTTTACGAATGCCAGCATCCAATTAGGTGAGCAGGTACACACACTGCAAAAACTGCAATTATCTGGCTTTACCGAACACGGCCGGCTTAATGTCGTTTCGCTGGCCGTCAATGCTCAGCCGCTGGTGGCTACGATCAAAGGTGAAGTGAAATTAGGTAACGGCTTTCCTTTTAACATAACTGCTGACTGGCAATTTAACAGTGAAGAGGTTGGTTTGCTGCAAGCGATCACATCAGTTAAAGGCGATTTGCGGCAACTGGCTTTCGATAATCGGGTGTCGTCGCCGTTCAAATTAAAATTAACAGGCGATCTGGCAGATTTACATACGTCGCCACGCATCAACGCACATGGCGATTGGCAGAACTTTAACTGGCCGCTTGCCGGTAATACGCCGCAAGTCAGTAGCCCTCAAGGTGATTTTGAGTTGACCGGCTTGCTTAGCGCATATCAAGTTAAGCTCAATGCCCAATTATCCCGGCCATCGCTACCCAAAGCGCAATTAACCTTTAGCGGCAACGGCAGCACCGAGGCTATCGCGATTGATAAATTGGAGCTCAAATCCAGTGCAGGCGTATTTCAGTTGGGCGGCGCTGTGTCCTGGCAAGAGGCGATATTGTTTGATCTAAAAGCCTCCGCAGAGAATTTTAATCCGGCTATTTTATTGCCGGAACTTCCCGGCAGCTTAAGTTTTAGCGCGCTTGTTAAAGGCAAACTGGCAGGCGAGTCATTACAAGTTAACGCCGACATTAATCAATTAAAGGGACGCTTGCGTGGTCAGCCGGTCAGTGCCAACGGCAAGCTGGCATTGGCTAATGAACAGCTTAGCGTCGATGCGCTACGGGTAATTGTTGGACGCAATAAGCTTAATATTGATGGCACATTGGGGCAGGAACAAGCTCGTCTTAATGCCAGCATCGACGCGCCAGCCTTGGATGCGTTATGGCCGGGATTGGCTGGCCAGCTAAAAGGCGAAGGGCAATTACAAGGTGCCTGGCTTAATCCGGCAGTAACATTTCAGGGGACCGGTAAGCGCTTGCGTTTTAAGGAACACAGTGTCGAACTATTGACTGTTAACGTTGCTTATCACCCCGAAACAAATAAAGCATCGCAACTTAAGCTATCCGCAAGCAATGTTAAAAGCGGCACTAACCAACTTAATAAATTGCAGATTGATGGCCTAGGCAGCCCTGCGCAACATCGCTTTACTATCGACCTAAGTTCTAATTATGGTGAATTATCAAGCGCGTTGACTGGGCGCCTGAAGGGCAATAGCTGGGAGGGAGATTTTTCCAAACTGGATTTGCAGTCCAACGATGCAGGCCGCTGGCAGCTTAGCAATAATCTAATAGTCCGCATGGTGCAAAGCGCCAAAGGCATTGATGCCAAGTTGGCGCAAACTTGTTTGCACCAGCAAGCCGCTATGTTGTGCCTGCAAGGGAGTTATTTATCTAACAGCGACCTGCAATTGCAACTTAAAGCCAACGACTTACCGCTTAGCTTACTGCAAACCTATGCGCCCGAAGGGATGCAAGTCACCGGCATTATCAATGCTGATGCCGACATCCAGCAGCAAAAAGGCTTGCTCACCGGCAATTACCGGCTTGACTTGCCAGCGACTCGCATTGCGTTTGCTGCTGATAAACAACCGACAACTATCCATCTGGGCGCTTCTTCTTTATCCGGCACACTACAAGGCACAAAACTATCAGCGGATATTAATCTCGCATTAGCGGCACAAGATTATTTACGCGGCCAGCTGCAAGTAGATACCGGCAACACCCAGGCACTATCGGGCCAAGTCAAAGCCTCCATTGTTGACTTAAGTTTATTAAATTCGTTTTTGCCGCAATTAACGGGGCTTAAAGGCAAGTTTAACGCCGATTTGGTGCTACTCGGCACAACGGCATCCCCTGCTGCTAGTGGCGCAATTACTTTTACGCAAGGCGCAGCGGACTTAAACGGCTTAGGCCTTGAACTGCGTGACATTAACCTGCAAGCGCGAGCGGTCGGAAATCTTACCGAAGAAATCCAAATCACCGGTTCGGCTAAATCGGGGCAAGGCATCGTTAACCTAAGTGGTTTTGCCAAATTACCGGGCACTGTCGAGTTGCTGCTGACAGGTAAGGATTTTGAAGTCGCCAAATTGCCGGAGGCGCAAATTGCGGTATCGCCCGAGTTAAAACTGTTATTTGCAGATAACCGCGGCAAAGTCACCGGCATTATCAAAGTGCCCAAAGCAATTATGGTAATCCAGCAATTGCCGGAACAAGCGGTTACCGTAAGCAGCGACGAGATCATCATCGGTGCCGAAAAAACCATTGAAAACACCACTACAGCACCCAGCATTGATGCCGATATAGAAGTTGAGCTAGGCAAGCAAGTGAGCTTTACAGGACAAGGGCTAAAGACCAACCTATCCGGCAAATTAAAGATTATAAAAACGGCAGAAAAAATAGCCATGTATGGCAATGTCGATATGGATAAAGGCCATTACACAAGTTACGGACAAGATCTTACTGTGCGCAAAGGTCGTTTTGTATTTAATGGCCCGGCCGATCAACCTTGGCTGGATGTAGAAGCTATTCGGGTGTCAAAAAGCAAGACCGTGACGGCCATTCTTAGCGTCACCGGTCCGTTAAAATCGCCCAAGACGCGTTTATCTTCAGAACCCGCATTACCGGAAACTGACGTACTTGCTTATTTAGTGACCGGCAATCCGCTAAACCAAGCCAGCAAATCCGAAAGCAATATGATTGCCAGCGCCGCGGTGTCGTTGGGAGCGGGCCGAGTCTCTTGGCTTGCCGACAAACTAGGCATTGATAATTTGGAAGTTAAAGAAGGCAAAACCCTGGAAGATACCTTGGTGGCGGTTGGTCAATATCTGACGCCGGATTTTTATGTCGGCACCAAAGTAGGCTTATTTAACAAGCAAGCGGTCTTAGTTCTTAAACATAAATTGACCAACAGCATAAATGTGGAAACCGAGACCGGCACATCGCAACGAATAAAACTAAACTATGAGTTTGAACGTGACTAACTAACCCAAACACCCATCACCATGGCCGAATCCTACCAACTACCTCCCATCCGACTAGGCGCGCCTGGCGAGGACATTTCTATCAAAGATTTGGCGGCCATTCAGCAGCGCTTCAAAAAAATGCATCACTTGCGCCTGACCCGCGCTCAAGATTTTCTGCAACCTCGGCAACGCGTGTTTCTGGAATTATTACCTCTGATTTTTCATCACAACAACCCACTGTTACCGGGCTTTGTATCGTCAACAACCCCAGCGGGAATTGTTGATTATCGACCGGACAGCCAAGTCATTAAATCGGCTAAACAATTTTCCAAAAGCTTTAGTGTCACCCGGCAAGCATCTGAGCAACCGTGCATCGATGCGCTGTTTTTAATGGGCAGTGTCGGCAGCATTGCCTTCTCTAAAATCAGCGACATGGACATTTGGTTGTGTCATCGAGCCGATTTAGCAAAATCTGATCTTACCGAATTACAAAAAAAAGCCAGTGCTGTCGAACACTGGGCGGCAACACTGGATTTGGAAGTACATTTTTTTCTGATGGATTGCGACAAATTTCGCCAAGGTGAAGACACACCCATATCGGCAGAAAGCAGCGGCCATACGCAGCATTATTTGTTGCTGGAGGAGTTCTACCGAACCGCCATTCATATCGCCGGAAAAACCCCTATTTGGTGGCTGGTGCCGCCGCGTCAGGAACTAAATTACAGTCAATACGTCAGTCACCTGATTAATAATCGCTTTGTTTATGAGCATGAAGTGATTGATTTTGGCGGCCTTGATGCCGTTCCGGCTGAAGAATTTACCAGCGCGACACTATGGCATCTTTATAAAGCCTTGCATGCACCGCACAAATCTTTGTTAAAACTACTGCTGATGGAATGCTATGCCAGCGAATATCCAAACACACAGTGGCTTTGCCAAACAATTAAACATGCCGTCTATGAGGGCTCTTATCTCACTAGCGATCTTGACCCATACCTGCTGATTTATCAAAAGGTGGAACAATACCTTCAGCAACATCAAAGCAAGCGTCGTCTGGATTTAGCCAGGCAGTGTTTTTACCTGAAAATAATGGGCTCTTCCGACAGCACGATGGATGCGTTAAACCGGACCTATCGTCAGCGTTATATGCAATCGGTCGCCGATCGTTATCACTGGCCGATAACAACTCTTGCCGCCGCCAAACAACAAAATCATTGGGACATCAGTAAAGCCAGTGCCGAGCACGCGGTGATATTGCAAGCAGTAACGCACTGTTATCGCATGATCACGGGCTTTGCTCGTGAGCATGCCTTGGCACAGCAAGCACACAACAACGATTTAAGGTTGATCGGCAGAAAGTTGAATGCCTTCTTGGAAAAGAAGCCGGGCAAAATCGAAATTCTTACCACGCGCCATCAAATCGACATCGTCGCGCGTGAATTATCGTTGGTAGACAGCCGCCTGAGTGATGATCATGAAGGCTGGAGCCTTTACCTTGGCAATGTAAACATGAATACTGCCGGTACAGCTGAACCGCTACAAAAAGGCCGGACATTGATTGAATTGCTGTGTTGGGCGGTGGTGAATGGTCTTTATCATAAGCATTTAAAGCTCTACTTTAGTGCGCATATCTTGAAGATGACTGGTGAACAATTGCATACAACGCTGTCCCAACTTGAGCAATTTTTAAGCTCACATTTTGACAGCGATGCGCCGCTGGATATTTACCAAACCGCTAATAAGCCGTCGCATTCTTTGCTATTGATCAACCTCGGACAACCCGATACCGATATTCGAGAAGATGGCCGACTCATGATGAGCGCCCGCTCCGATGCATTTAGTTATGGCATGAATCGGCAGTGTTTTGTTCAGACCACCGAATGCGTGTCACTGACCAGCTGGGGCGAAATCAATACCAGTCAACATGTAGGCTTAGCGGGGCTTTTTGACGTGTTAACAAGCATTATTAATAACCGCCCTGCCCAAACGCCGGGAACGGCCATCAGTGTGCTTTGCGATACGCCGACACGCGGTAAAAGTATCGTGTTGCGCATTGAAGACGTTTATAAAACGTTGCTAAGACTATTTTCCAATGGCGACAACAATCGCTATTTCTTATCTGGCGGTCATGGCTTTTATGCCTTTCTAAAAACCGACAACATCCTGAATTACGATTATTTACCCGATGAAGACGCTTTATTAAAAGCCCTTGCCAGTCCACAGAAACAATTCCGGCCCAGCCATTTTGATCAATCCATTTTGGCGAATACACCGATTCCGCTGCTTTATACGTTTAATAATGCCCAGATAATTCAGCTGTTTTATTATCAAAATAATGCCGATGTCAGCATTTATATTATTGATGAGCGAGGCTCTTTGTATGTGCAGCACCATGCCAATACCTTTACCGACCGGCTGTTAAGCCACTATGCGACTTTTTTGGATAATGTCCTTAACCGCAACTTTTTTGAATCTGATGTTGCTATCGCCTTTTACCAATTACACAAAAATTCTGCGGGCGTCTGGTCATGTAACCGGGTCAACGTCAGTACGCCAGACAGCACAAAAGCGCTTAATTTGCGCATCAGCGGTGAAACCACGCCTAAAGGCATCGTCTACACGGTGTATTGCAATGAACAGGAGTTTTCATCTTTAGATCATGGTCCGCAGGTATTTTTTGCAGCGTACCAATATGTGCTTAGTTTTCGGCGCAGCAAACAAAATTATCCGGTGCATATCAGTGATATTGAGCTGCCGTTATCTGCGCTTCGGGTTGATAGTCCTGAACAGCAGCAGACTATTCATTACTTAAATTACAAGCAAAAAATTGAAGATAAATTTAATAGCTGACTGCTAATTTCGGCGCGGCTTTAACCCGGACATCTTTGCGCAGCAACTCGGCAAACTCATCAGCCGGCAGCGGCCGACTTTTAAAATAACCTTGATATAAATCGCAGCCTTGTACTTGCAAAAAGGCGAATTGCTCTAGCGTTTCAACACCTTCTGCCAGCACTTTAAAACCTAATATATGGCCCATGGCTAAAATGGTAGCAGTGATTTCCATATCATCCTGATGGTGCGGAATGTCATCGATAAAACTCTTATCGATTTTTAAAACATCCAACGGAAAATGTTTTAGATGCGCCAACGATGAATAGCCGGTGCCAAAATCATCAATCGCCAGGCGTATGCCTTGCGCACGTAAATCCTTTAACAGATTGACCGTGTGTTGCTGATGATTCATCAAACCGGTTTCGGTTAATTCCAACTCCAGCTGCTTGGCCGGGAAACCGGTCTCAGTCAGTATGGTCTCAACCAATTTGCTCATGTTGCCGCGTTGAATCTGTTGTGGCGACACGTTAACCGCCAAGGATAGCTTCGGCAAGCCCGCGTCCATCCAAGCCTTGCCTTGGCGACAGGTTTCGCGCAACACCCATTCGCCTATTGCCATAATAAGTCCGGTTTCTTCGGCCAAGGGGATAAACCGCAACGGCGGAATCAGACCTTCAATAGGATCTTGCCAGCGCACTAACGCTTCTGCGCCGACAATCAGTCCCGAATTCATATCCACTTGCGGCTGGTAATAAACCCGCAGCTCATTCTGTAAAATGGCCCGGCGTAATCTGGCTTCCATATCAATACGTAGACGCGCTGCGACGGTCAATTCATCTGAGAAGTAAGAAAACCGATTCCGCCCAGCCGCCTTGGAATGATAAAGCGCTGTGTCGGCTTGTTGCAGTAATATTTCCGGATTGTCACCATGCTGCGGATACAAGCTGATGCCGATACTGACACCAATTCGTACTTCGCCGACACCAGGCAACTGCCAAGGTTCGCTTAAATCTTCAATAATCGCCTCGGCAACTCGCGCCGCATCATCTTCATGGGCAAGATCTTCAAGCAATACCGTAAATTCGTCACCACCCAAGCGCGCCACCATATCCACGCCACGCAAGCGCGAAGCTAAGCGCTCCGCCACTTGTTGCAGTAATTGATCGCCCAGCAAATGGCCAAAGCTATCATTGACATGTTTAAAGCCATCCAAATCCAGCATTAATAAGGCAAGCTGCTTACCTTCTCGGTGCGCCATTTCGATGGCATGCTCCAGACTATGAAACAACAATACCCGATTGGGCAAAGCGGTTAGCGGATCATGCATTGCATTAAAGGTAAGCTGATCTTCAGACGCTTTTTGTTTGGTAATATCAGAAAAGACCGCGACATATTCCGTCACTTGGCCGAGTTGATTATGTACTGCGCTGATGCTTAAAAACTCCGGGTATTCTTGACCGTTTTTGCGCCGATTCCATATCTCGCCCTGCCAATAACCAATGCTATTAATCTGTTGCCACATGGTCCGGTAAAAATCCTGATTTTGTCGACCGGAACTTAAAAAACGTGGATTTTGCCCAAGAACTTCATCTTCGCTATAGCCCGTAATCGCTGTAAAAGCATGATTGACTCTGATGACATTAGATTGAGCGTCAGTGATTAAAAAGCCCTCAGTACTCTGCTCAAATACCTTTGCCGCCAGTTTAAGCTGAACCTCACCGCGCTTGAATTCAGAAAAATAAGTGGCCAACGCCATGCCTGCCACTGACAAACTCACTATATATAACCAATAATTGGTCAACTCGGTCGTTTTGATGTCATCGGCAAAATAGCCCACGCCCTCGATAGCGCCCAGCAAAGCCTGAACTGCCACCAACATGACGACGATCAGCGTGCCGTGAATTCCTAAGCGAACAGCCACCCAGGTAACAAACAAAAACATTAACGACCCTTTGGCAACCAAGCCAACAAATTCATATAGCCAGCCCAGAAATACCACTTGCCCCATTAACGCTATCAACGAGATGGTCGCAACAATTTCAAGTATTCGCTTAGTACCGCGCCAGTCATCCGGAAATTTTCGCCAAATAAGCAGTGATGGCGTAATCAGCATAATTCCTAAGGTATCGCCCATCCACCATTGCGCCAAACTATGCAGGTAACTTTGTTCGCTGATAAATCCATATATCAGTAAACTACTGACACCAATAATGGCCGCAATCGTGCTACCGACACCAGCCGCAACAATAAATTGCAGATAGCTTCGTAATGTCGTTAAGTGTGAAGGAAGCTTACCTTGCCTGTTGATTAGACAAACAACTGCCATCGCTTCCAAAGTACTGCCGAGCGCCATCGCTGCAGCCGCCGTTAACGGTTTGTTTAATAAAATATACGTCAGCAGTGATCCGAAAAATATTGACAACGCATATCGCTGTCCACCAATCAAAAGTGCGGCTACCGCAAAGCCACTGGCAGGCCATACAATGGTAATAAAATCGACAGGTGCATACACTACTGCTGACCAAGCAAGCAGTGCATAAAGTAAGGCAACGATCCCTGTCATTAGTATATTTAGCAACATTTGTTATCTAAGTCTGTCGTGTTCATTGCTGTCAGATTAATTGTACGTAGATGCTTACGTGATTGGCGAGTATAGACCACAACTTTAAATCACACCGTCGTAGTCGGTAATTTTTGCCTATACTACAAAAGGACTTAATCCGTAGGGTTTATTATGAATATCGATCAACGCCAATATGCACGCTTTAATCCTGAGGGTTTGGTGGCACATGTAACTCTGGAGAACGAGGCACTGGATCAGGTTTATGTTAATGGCGAAGTTATTAATATAAGTCACAGCGGAATTCGTTTAAAACTTACTGAGCCATTACAGGCACACGTTAACGACAAAATAAAAATACAGCTCATTTTGCCTGAGTCTGGTATTCCGCTGACCATTCGCGGCATCATCAAACATGAAATTGCAGATAACGAATTTGGTTTGCACTATGAAAATCCACCCAGCAAAAATGACTATGAAGACATCATTCTTGAATGCTTTAAAGTCGCTTGACCATAACCCTATGCACCATCGCCTATTAGACTAATCGCCTTAGCTTTTGCTATAGTCAGAACCTCAGCGGGTGGTCGTTAGTACCTGTTTCGTTTTAAAACTTCAATCTGGAAATAATTATGTCTATCAAAGTCGCAATCAATGGTTATGGTCGCATTGGCCGCAATATCGTTCGTGCCTTGTATGAATCTGGTCGCACTAATGAATTTCAAATCGTTGCTATCAATGATTTAGGTGATTCACAAACCAACGCTCATCTGACCCAATATGACACGGTACACGGAAAATTTCCTTTTGAAGTCAGCGTCGACGGCGATTACATTGTTATCAATGGCGACAAAATTCGGGTATTTTCCGAGCGCGATCCGTCCAAATTGCCATGGGCTGATTTAGATATTGATGTCGTGCATGAATGTACCGGCTTGTTTACCAGCAAAGCCAAAGCCTCTGCGCATATCGCAGCAGGCGCCAAGAAAGTGTTAATTTCTGCTCCAGGCGGCAATGATGTCGACGCCACTATTGTCTTTGGCGTCAACCACGATGTCCTAAAAGCAACTGACACAGTTATATCCAACGCCTCCTGCACCACCAACTGTCTAGCTCCGCTGGTTAAGCCTCTGCATGATGTCATTGGCGTTGAGCACGGTTTAATGACCACCATTCACTCTTATACCAACGACCAAGTCCTGACCGACGTTTACCACAGTGATTTACGTCGCGCCCGGTCAGCGACTCACTCAATGATCCCAACTAAAACCGGTGCGGCCGCGGCTGTTGGCTTGGTGTTGCCGGAATTGGCGGGAAAACTGGATGGTTTTGCGATGCGCGTCCCGACCATCAATGTGTCAGTCGTCGACCTGACTTTTCAAGCGGCAAGAAACACCACTAAAGAAGAAATCAATAGCATTCTGGAAGCTGCTGCAGCCGGTCCTTTAAAAGGCATTTTGGACATCAATCATAAACCGTTGGTTTCCATCGACTTCAACCACAATCCGGCATCGTCAATCTACGAAGCCTCATTAACCAAAGTCATGAATGGTAACTTGGTTAAAGTATTGTCTTGGTACGACAATGAATGGGGCTTCTCTAACCGTATGCTGGACACCACTCTGGCCTTGATTAACGCAAAATAACTTATGCAAGTCACCTCGTTAAGAAGAACCAAAATTATAGCCACTTTGGGCCCTGCCACCGATAAACCCGGTGTGCTTGAAGCGTTGTTTGACGCTGGTGTTGACGTGGTACGCCTGAATTTTTCTCACGGCTCGGCACAGGATCACATCGATCGCGCCAATGCGATTAGGGAACTCAGCCAGCAAACCGGTCGACGTGTCGGTATCCTTGCCGATTTGCAAGGCCCAAAAATACGTATTGCCCGCTTTAAAAATGACAAGGTTTTTCTTAACGAAGGTCAGGATTTTGCCCTGGACATTAATCTTGATGCCAATGCCGGCGATCATGCGCAAGTAGGCATTACCTACGAACCCTTGGCGTTGGAAGTTAAACCCGGTAGTCGGCTCTTGCTTGATGATGGTCGTATAGTGCTGGATGTAGTTAATGTCGAAAACATGCGGGTCAATTGCATTGTGGTGGTCGGCGGTGACTTATCTAACAACAAGGGCATTAATTTGATGGGCGGCGGTCTTTCTGCCAAGGCATTGACCGACAAAGACCGAGCCGACATTAAAACCATTGCTGAAATTGGCTGTGATTATGTCGCCGTCTCATTTCCTCGCTCTGCTGAAGATCTGAACGAAGCGCGTCGGTTACTGCTCGATGAGGGCTGTGACGCTGGTATCGTTGCTAAAGTCGAACGCGCGGAAGCATTGGATGTGATGGACGAAATCATCCTGGCGTCCGATGCGGTAATGGTAGCTCGCGGCGACTTGGGGGTGGAAATCGGTGATGCCAATCTGCCGGCGGTACAAAAGCATTTGATCAAACGTGCCCGGCAACTTAATCGTGTCGCCATCACCGCTACACAAATGATGGAATCGATGATCGATAATCCTATTCCAACCCGCGCCGAAGTCTTTGATGTCGCTAACGCGGTCTACGATGGCACAGATGCCATCATGCTTTCTGCAGAAACTGCGTCAGGAAAACATCCGGTTAAAGCGGTAGAAGCGATGCATCGCATTTGTATTGAGGCTGAAAAACAACCGGTGGTGCGTGTTTCTGACCATCGCAACGCACTGCAATTTGAACGTGTTGATGAAGCCATTGCCATGTCGGCAATGTATTTAGCAAATCACACCAAAATCCGCGGCATTGCGGCGATTACTCAGTCGGGAGCTACCGTATTGTGGATGTCCCGAATCAGCTCCGGCATCCCCATTTTCGCCTTCAGCTGCGAAGAAAAAACCTTGGGAAAGGTGACACTATACCGAGGCGTTTTCCCGGTGTATTTCACCTATGCCGAGCAAGATCATGTTGAGGTAAATCAAAACATTGTCGCAGAATTGCGCCGCTGGAACCGCGCCAAAGAAGGTGACAAATTCATCATCACCAAAGGCGATTTAACCGGGGTCAAAGGCGGCACCAATGCCTTAAAAGTAGTCACCGTTGGTGAAGGTTTAACACCTTAACCTTTACTCACGGCAAACGCACATACTGGAGCTTTTCCTTACGTACAAACGCCTCGAACGCAGTCCCAACTGCTGACAGGCGTTTACCTTCCCGACGGACCATGTACCATTTCCTGACCAAAGGAAAAAATTGCACGTCCAACACAATCAACCGCCCGGCTTTCACTTCATTATCAATAGTGTGCTGGGACACAATCCCAAGCCCTAAGCCCTCTTCCACGCCCAGCTTAATCGCACCATTGTTGTTCAACTCCATATTGGCAAAAATTTTCATGCCCTTTTCGGCAAAAAATCGCTCGGCGGAAGTACGTGTACCTGAGCCTTGCTCACGCATCAAAAATGTCTCAGTTTTTAATTCATCCAGAGAAATAGCTTTTCTGTCTTTTAAATGATGTTCGGGATGGGCGATTACTACCAGAGGATTGTCCAACAATGGCTCAGAGACCAAACCAACACCTTCTGGCGGCTCGCCCATTAACACCACATCGGTTTCATTGTTCTCCAGCAAGCCAAGCAGACCTTTTTGATTGGTGACTTTTAAATTCACGTTCACATTGGGAAATTGCTTACAAAAGCCCCCCAGCAAACGGATGGCAAAATACTGTACCGTACTGGCCACGGACACTAATAACCTGCCACCCTCCGGGCCTTTAATTTCATCGAATATACGTTCTGCCTCCGATAATCGATTAGTAATTTCTCTACTGACTCGATACATGTGCTCGCCAGCTTGGGTCAAATAAATTTTTCGCCCCAATCGTTCAAACAGAGCCAAGCCGACCATCTCTTCGATTTGCTTAATTTGCATGGATACCGCTGGCTGGGTCAAAAAAAGCTCTTCTGCAGCCCGCGTAAAACTTAAATGCCTCGCCACCATTTCAAATACTTGTAGCTGTCTAATTGTTACATTCACAACATGCTCCCCATTCAGTTATAAGGTTTCAGTCTACCTCGCTCAACTTCTATTTAATCGGCGTTGAATACTGAAATCATTCAGCAAAATGCCCGGAAAATTACTGCACCAGCGCGCGCCTACCATGCAATAATGCCTGCCAATTTCTGTATCTTATCCAACAACTCCACATCAACAGGACTTACGATATGCCACAAAAAATTTCCGATGTCGTTAAACCCGGCGTAGTGACAGGCGACGACGTACAAAAAATATTTGCCCTCTGTAAAGCCGGTCAATTTGCTCTGCCCGCGGTTAATGTGGTCAATACCGACTCCATCAATGCAGTGCTGGAAGCTGCCGCGAAAGCTCAATCTGCCGTGATTATCCAGTTTTCCAACGGCGGCGCGCAATTTGTTGCCGGTAAAGGCTTAAAACTGGAAGGCCAACAAGCCGCTATTCTCGGTGCAATCTCCGGCGCCCAGCATGTCCACACTGTGGCCAAAGCTTACGGTGTGCCGGTTATTTTGCATACTGATCACGCGGCTAAAAAACTATTACCTTGGATAGATGGTCTGCTAGACGCAGGCGAAAAGCATTTTGCTGAAACCGGCACACCGCTATTTAGCTCACACATGCTGGATCTGTCCGAAGAAAGCCTGCACGAAAATATCGAGATTTCAGGAAGATATTTGGAAAGACTGTCCAAGCTGGGTATGACCCTGGAAATTGAACTAGGTTGCACTGGCGGCGAAGAAGATGGCGTCGACAACAGCCACTTAGACACCTCGTCGTTATACACACAGCCAGAAGATGTTGCTTATGCCTATGACACATTGCGCAAAATCAGTAACCGCTTCACCATTGCCGCATCGTTCGGCAATGTGCATGGCGTATACAAGCCGGGCAACGTTAAGCTTACTCCAACTATATTGGCCGACTCACAACAACATGTCTCGGAAAAATTCGGCGTTCCGACCAACGCTTTGGATTTTGTCTTCCACGGTGGCTCAGGTTCGTCGGCAGCGGAAATCAAGGAATCTATCAGTTACGGCGTCGTAAAAATGAACATAGACACCGATACTCAATGGGCCAGCTGGGCGGGCGTGATGGACTACTACAAACAACATGAAGCCTATCTGCAAGGCCAAATCGGCAACCCCGATGGTGACGACAAGCCCAACAAAAAATATTACGACCCTCGCGTCTGGCAACGTGCCAGCCAATTAAGCATGATCGCCCGTCTGGAACAAGCATTTCAGGAATTAAACGCAGTTAACACGCTATAACCAAAACGCCAGATACAAAAAGGCCCGAAAGTCATACGACTTTCGGGCCTTTTTGTAAACAACAGCTAAATAAAACTACTGAGGATTTACGTTTTCAGCTTGTGGGCCTTTTTGACCTTGAGTTACTTCCATAGTAACGCGCTGGCCTTCACGTAAAGTTTTGCGGCCGGAACCGTTAATAGCGCTGTGGTGAACGAAAACATCTTTTCCACCTTCTTGCTCAATAAATCCAAAACCTTTTTCATCATTGAACCACTTAACGGTACCTACAACTTGCTCTGACATATCACACTCTTAACTTAAAAAAATCACCGGCTTAAGCCAGCTTTACAATCCCAGTTCCGTTAAAGAACCGGCTCTATTCTACAGCGTTTCGATGTTATCACTAAACCACCAACCTAGGAACACTAATTTCGTATTTTCCAGGTTTACCGCTGTAGCATCTGCACCGAGAATACAAGCATTCGGGCAAATTCATACCATCTGATGCCTTAAACTCATCAAAGCAACAGACATCAATCTCACATTTTCCAGCATTACAATTATCCAAACGACAACACTTTATCCCCAGTTATTTTCTATTTATTAAACCCGCTGCCTTAACGGTTTAATTTTCCAACGAAAATCATCCACAAACGCCACTTTATCACTGGCAATTTTAATCAAGGCCAATGGCGCGTAATGATGCTGCACACCTTGCGGCGGCAAAGCTTCAGGATTCCCTACAGGCCCCGGCCATTCTACATCGCCTGTCGCTACCCGAACCGGGATTAACCAGTAATCGCCGCTGCGATATTGATTTTTTGCGGCTGCCGGTTGTTGAAATTGAATCTGTACGCCATCGGCCAGTATTTCCCACTCATTGTTTTTTTCTGTGATGATTTTTGGCTCAGCCTCCCATAAGCGCGCTTTGGTCGGCCAAATTTCACCTTTCGGCACAGCGACTTTTGGCGCAGGTTGATTGTCAATGTTCAACGACAATGTATCGCCATCAATGCTTTTTATTTTTACCAATGTGCCCAATTCGCCGCGCAATTCTTGACCATCGTTAGTCAATTCCAACCATTTGCCAATCGTTAAGCCTCTGACACTATCCACAGTTAACTGCTTGTCGATAAGTTTTAAGCCGGTAACGACACTACCGTTATCCCGAGACCATTTAAAAGTGGCGAGCCCATTTTCACCGCTTTGATGAATCTCGACGCGATAAAGCTGGTTTTCTGCACCGCGATAATTGGCTTCCGGAGAAGTTATACAAACTTCAGTAGATTTTTTCTCACCTTGCTTTGCTTGGGCTTTAAGCAAGCCTCGATATTCGGGTTGCCATTTTTTTATCCATTCCGACCATTCATTTTCCAATTTATTCCGATCTAATCCACTTGCTGCCACTTCTATTTTGATCTGCCATAAGACCTTGGCCCGCGTCGCCGTATCCGGTCCACCCAAGGCAATTTCACGAATGCTGGGGGCTTCTAAATAAGTGATATGGCGTTCCCAAACATCCACATAAAGCAAATAAATGCCATCGGCTAATTTTGTATCTATAGGCAGGGGATAATCCGGTTGGCCAGAATACGCTACAAACTTTTCATTCTCTACAAGGATACCGTCAATGTAATAGTCGCCTTTGCCGATAAGAATGGGCGGTTTACTCTGTGCTAGTAAATCTTCCAGTTGTTTCTTTTCCTCCGTGCTAAGCGGTGGAGATAGAATCTGGGTAGGATCAACAATAATCTCAAAACCCAAATTTTCACTCGGCCCAGCGTGGGGTCCTATCAAATCTGCCGTAACTGACCGCAAGTAATGCAACAAAATCGCCGTTTGTTCATTCCAATCCGCGTCTAATTGCACGCGCCCTTGCTGCATCAATACGCGGCTGAAATGCTTGCTGACATCAAATGTCACTCTGGAAAAATCACCTTTCATGCTGCTCTCCTGGTTATTAATTTGCTAGCTGGACACAATGATGCCGACGTCAGCCCGAGCCGGGATATATTCGTCTAAACGGACCTGCAGATTAGCCTCGCGCTGCGGCTGGAACAAATCGTGAAATACCCCAAGTTCGGATTCATCATCTGCGCCGCGATTAATTTCATCTGCGCAGTTTTCAGCCAATTGGCAATAGCTCGGCGTTCCGTAACGGAAACTATTAAATTGTGGCCGCACCCGTTCCTGTTCGAGTCGTTTTGCGGCATCGATAACAGTCTTGTCCGGTTTCGGCTGACCTGCTTTTTCAGCAGTTTGAATTAAACTATTTTCAGCCAACTGTTCCACTAAATCCGGTTGGCAGTGATAGCGCTTCGGCGTCCGCGACACCGGCCTGACATAACAAAAACGCATGCAGCCAAGCTGACGTCGAGCAACCCGAATCGTGCCCATAAAAATACTGTTTTCAGCTAACTCAATCGCATGCGTGTCGATACGACCAAACACGGTGCTACGCTTTATTGTTAATACCGCATGGGCAATGCTTGAACCGGCCGCGCCAATCGCTTCGCAAGCCGGACCTTCGCAATCGCTGCCCGTGGCATCCAAAATGCTGTCGCTAATACGAATGCGCAACGGATCGAGCTTCACTTCATCGATATTAACTTGAATGGAGCCGATGATGCTATGTTCGATGGTAACGCACGGATGCGCGTTGGTAATATCGATACTTGGCTCTTCCAACTGACTCGGCTCGCAATCAGGCTCAAGCGACCAGCCCGGTACCAGCGTCGAGTGGCGGATGATAACCCCGGCGATGTCACCTTCTATTTGCAAGCCGCGTCCTGAAATTAACAAACCATCCAAAGTAAGATAACTGCCATCGCCGCCGCTGACGCTAAATTGATCGGGACGATCGGAAAGTCGAATAACCGGGCGCTTTTTATTTGCCGCCCGAATTTGCAGAGTTTGCCCGGTTTTTAATTCAATATTGAGCCGCTCTTCGTACAAACCGCTATCGGCAATTTCAATCACGGCATTCAGCGCTTGGTCAAGTTTCCACTGCACCAAGGCCTGATTGATGGTGGTAAATTTTTGCTCACTACTGACCTGATAGATTACATAGTCTAACGGTTGCGCTAATCTTCGAGCATATTCACCGCCGCCAATATCGGCACTAAAGCCATAAAAATAAGACACCCTCACGCCTTTGCGCGGCGGCTGTTTGGGTGGAAATAATATCCTCCCCAATACCGGGTCAACAGCCACCGTATCTTTAACCGGACGATAACTTTCCCAATCGCTTAAATCGGCGGGGACGATTTTTTCACGCGGAATGGGCTGTATCGTATCTTTAGCAGGCCAGTCAGTCGCCCAGATTTGCAGACTTTTAGCTTCGCCATAATAATCGGCTGAGGCTTGCTGCCTGCTTACATCCTTGTGAACGCTAGCATCGACAAAAGCCCGGCGGCGAATCGGCACCGGCAGATTAAGTTCTCCTGCTATTTGTGTAGGCTCAATCTCGCGCTGCCAATTGGTAAATAGCGGCGTATTGTTACCCAGCACACTAAAAACATAACAATGCCGCTGTTCCAAAGCTGTGACCGGTGTTTGCGTAACGGAATAAGTCTTCAAGCGCCAGACAAACACCCCAACACTGGGAATGTTGTAACGGCCTTGTGTTTGATACGAATTAACACGGCGCACATCCACCGTATGCGCCAATTCGTCAAACGGTCCATCGAGCATATCCAGCGCATCGCCCCGACGCAAATCGACCGTCAAGCCGCGATAACATTGGCGATGATTCAAGGCTTGAGTGGCGCTAAGCAAGGTATAAAACTCCACAGCCCGCGCAGGCCAACCCGCAACATCGTTTGCCAGTTGTTCCAGTAAGGCTAACGAGCCTTTACGACGACGATAACGAATGGTGTTGGCAACTTCGCGACGAGGAATCAGATTCTTGTTACGCAATTGTCCTTGCAGGGAGCTCACCTCCCCCGGCTCACCTGCTTCATGTACGGGCGTATAACCGATTAAATCGCCAAGGTACGGCACCACCCAATCTTCGCAAGTCTCGATAAACCAGTTTTCATAGAGTTGAGCCATATCGGCTTCGACAAGCTCTAATTGCTCAGATATTACCTGCAGCAACTCACGTAACGGCTCGCCTTGTTCGTGATCGCGCAGCTGGTAGATATACGGCAGCAGCTTGTAAAGACGATCTTTATCAATAGTGCTCATAACCACCTCAAGTGAGTTGATTCAAAATCAACGTGGCAGGCACGTCAGGAGTGAAAAACGCCAATTGTGCAGGTTGAATTTCGCCTTTTTTTGTATCTGCCAAATTAACCGCGATACGTGCAACCGGCTCTGTTATTTTGTTGCCATCTTTATCTTGCAAAGGCTCACCAATCAGATTGGCAATTTCACCAGGCGTTAACAAGCGTCGTTCACCAGCATTACGGGTATCGACAATTTTTTCCGGAATGCCCCGCAAAATATCGACATCCACATAAGCCACACCACGCACTGCTTGTATTACGCTCAGAATCTCGCTGAGCAACACGTCTTGGCCCAGCTCGCGCCGGTCAAAACTAAACGCATCCAGCAATGCCAGTCGTACTTGTGTGATCACCGGCTCCCATAAGTAATCCGGGAAAATGCGAATATTTGCTTCCAATACAATCAGCATCAATTCACGCACCTCCAACCGGATGCTTTGCTCGGGATCGCCGAAGTCGAGCAATGCCCGGCGCAAATTGCGGTAGACATCGGCGTTGTTATCAATCGGAATGTTATCCGCACCGGCGATGGTGACATGGACAAGCTGACGAGCACCGTCTGATAACTCGACCGCCCTGGCCTTGCCGATACCAGCAAAGGTGCGGGCAAAATCTTGATAATCCTGCACCGAGACCAGCCTATCCAGTGCCTTTACTGCCAGCGGCGCATTGTTACGGGCCTGATCGCGGCTTTCTTTATCGGTGCCGCCGTTGGCTGGCAATGGATTGATCACATCTTTTACACCCAACGGACGACTGGTCAACAAACTAATCTGCCCGGCCTTAACGTTACCCGGTTTGCCAATGCCGTTGCGGTATTCGGCTTTGATGTTTTCGATGCCGGTCGGCAGTCGCGCGCCTTCCCGGCCATTACCGAAAATGACCGTGTCTTTGCCGTCGTCGTCCGTCTTGGTAATAAATTTGCGCTCAGTTGCCGACAAACCCGCCAACGCATCGGTTTCCTGCCATTGAACATCATTGACATACACTTTAAGCGTGCTGTCGATACCGGCGGGATTGGCTGCCGACACATAGGTCAGCGGCGGCTGTTTCAGCAAAAAGGTCTGTAAGACTTTAGCGCCGTCACCACTGCCCAACACTTCTTTGCGGGTCTCGCCATGCGTGGCTTTAACAACATTGCCGTAGATTTTAAGGCTGTCGCGTTTAAAACAATATTCAAGCTTGTTGGCCAACTTGATAAAGGTATGCAACTTGTCGCCACCAGCAATATCTTTAATGTCCTGGCTGACACTAGCCAACATAGCTAATTCACTGAAGCGAATACCACTGGTTCCGGCAATGGCCCGTTCTCCGGAAACAACCACCCAACGACCCGCCTCCAGGCCTTCGTATAGGCCATCAAGCTCAATCAGTTCATCGACGCCACCGCAAACATCTTCGGCGATTGTTTCTTCCGCAAGCTCCAGCTCTTCGCTTTGGCTGTAAACAATGGTTTCCTTTAGCAAAGCAACGCAGCCTAACAACTTATCGATACCGCTATCTTTTGCCTCTGCAAACAGCCAAGGCTTATCAGTAGCTAGCGTCAACAGGTCAACTTTGGCAGCAAATCCGACCATCAGCCCCGCTTGCAGGTTGGTTTTCTCGACCTCTTCGAGACGATGAATCGATTGTCTACGCCCTTTGGCGGTACAGGTGTTTGCCGCAAATAGCTTAGCCAACTCACTAACCGTATCGGCGGCGTTAACATTAACAGCCGCGGCACCGGGCAAATTATTGTCGGCATCCTTTACTTCCAGCTTAGGGTAATCAATCACAACCCAACCGCCCGGCTGTAATTGTTCGTTTTGAGGCTCCACAGCAATACGCGCTAAGCCTATATTGTCGCTACCTTCCGTTAATCCTTGCGGCCAAAAACGTTTAAGCGGCACCGGTATGTAAATAGTGATGAATGATGATCTACTCTCATTACCGGCTAGCGGCACTGACACGGGAATGCCTGCATAATTACTACCCCAAAGTCCGGCTTTGGCTCTTAAGGCATGTACCTTAATTTTATTTTCTTTTGCGACTCTGGCATTGGCAGACGCCAGTGCCAGAGTTTCTTGTAGCGCAGGTGCAAATGTTTTGATGACTGCATTGCTGGCTTCGCCGCTGATCAGTGCTCCGCGTAATCTTGACTCAATTTCAACAGAATCATCCTGCAGGCCCTTAAAATCACTCCGTCCGAATTGGTCTCTTAGATTTCGTTTGAATGTCAGTGAGTTAGCCGGTTGTAAGGACGGCAACCGGGTAAGCTCGCCAATCAAGCCAAGTTTTTTATGTTCTTCCTGAGCATTTGAACCGTCCGACGCAGGGGATTGCAGAATCACTTCGGTGTGATTGGCCGCCGGGTTTGGCTTAACATCCTTTACCCGCTCAAAAACAGGATTTCCATCAGCATAATCAATCAGTAAAGGATCATTAGGCTTTAGATTGGTGTTAATTCCTTTAAGATAAATTCGTTGATTAGTCCCATTGCCAAAGGTAATACTGGCTTGTGATTGCGGCCTTGTCAGTCTTGGCGTGAGGCTATTCCACTTCGCCCGTGCTTTCAGGTCTTCGCTGATTTCAAACGATTGCGGCAACTCCCCCGGCCCCGGCACACTTTGGGACCTTGCGCCTTTGGGGATAATCGTCTCTTCCTTAAAATTATCATCCAGGCTATAGGCCAGATAAACGCTCGACGCCACGCCGGGCCTAAGTTTGTAGCCGACCAGCCGAGCCAATTCCAGTATTGATCGGCGTTCTGTGGCAGTGCGCAAATAGCCTTCGTTGGCGAGCCGTTCGTTATAAAACGTTAATACATCGGCAATGACAGCCCAAGCATCCAACAAAGCGATGGCCGGATCATCTGCGGCACGCGTTCTCAATTCCGCCAGTGCAGGATAATCGCTGCTCGACAGTCGTGCCAACATGGTTTCCAAAAAGCTTGCGTGCGTACCGATGCGATAAGACAGCGCGCTTAATCCGGGTCGATTGACCGTCGGTTGCGGGGTGATGATGTCGATGCCTTCACAGCAACCGCAAGTATCAGTGCTTGATTTCATCGTCCACCTCGCAAGTCCAGAGTCAATTTGCCGTTTTCGGGAAAGCTTGGGTCGTTATCCAGCCGCGCTACTTCAAACGGCCCCAGCGGCAACAGACCATTTTTAAGCTCATCATTCGGCCCGGCAAAATAGCGCTCCAATTTGCTGACCATGACACTTTCAACACCTTCAACCGCTTGCGCCGTCGCGACTAATTGGCTGAGATAAATCCCGTCGCCAAAGCTGAGCTTATCGGGATGAAAGTAACCTGTACTGCCGTGACTCGTCTTAGCCCCGCTGCTGAAAACATCCAGCAATGCAGCTTTAACATGGCTTTTAAGAAAATGCGGCAACACACATACCGTCAAGGTAATATCCAACGCCACATAGCTTGCCTGCAGCACGTTGACATCATGACCGATGCGTCGGTAACGGTGTAAATGGTGTTTGATTGCGCGCAGCAATTGTTTATTGGCATCTTCAGAACCCAAAGGATCGACAGCGACCAACACTTCCGTCCAGCTACCGGTCCAACGTAAGGTGGCAGCGGCTCGTTGCACCCTGCTGGCAAAATCGCGCATCACGATTTGGGCGTAATCATCAGCGGTAATCGCCCGTTGTAGGGTTTTACGAAATGCCTGAGGTGCAAATAACTTGGCTTCAGCCATCGACTCCGGATTGGTGCCACCGCTTGCATGTAATGGATTTCGCAAGAAAATATCGACACCGTTCGGTAAGTTATTCCGAAACACAATATGGCTAATCGCTTCGGCGCCAATATTGCCGACGGTGCCGTTACCGACACGATATTTGGCCGTAAATTCCGTCTCCGCCTCCGGCAAACGGCCTGATTCGCCGTCACCAAAACGCAACTGCGCCCGACGATCATCTTCGATTTCAACTACAAAATTCCGGTCTTCCGCATCGCTGCTCAGCAAATCCAGACGCGGTTGCCAAACAAGCGCAGTTTGACCGTCATGCAAAATCACTTCCGGCACAGCCAAGCGCACATCTTGTTTTAGCAACGCCGCAGCGGGTGTTGATTTTGCGACGGGTAGACACTGGTGAAGCTTTGGTTTGCAGGGCAAAAGCGGCTGACTGAACGTCAGGTCGGTTTTAGATAATGACGGAGTAAAGCGTCCGGCAATTTTTACGGTTTCCCGAGGCAGGCAAGCATCACCGCACGGCATTAAGGTTGTCTCAAGCGGCACCGAATCGAACTTGTCGCTGACGCTTTCGCCATGATCCACCAACAGCACATTGCCGCGCACGATACTGACATCAATAACTGGCGAGCAATCTTGCTGTTTGCTGGAGGAAATACACAAAGCAAATGGCAAAGCATCTTCCGCCGCCCATTCGATGTCCCAAATCAGTTGTTTAGTAAGCGGATCTTGCGATTTTTCGGCCTTGGTCAAGCGCACCGCATGGCGGTGGCTGGGATCGGCATCCGCCAGGTTGCCGGTCTTGGGGCCTTTAACTTCTTCAAAGATGATGATGTCGCAGGGTTTGAGCTTTAAGCGGTAGTCAGAATCCAGCGGCGATTCGCGGATTACCTGCGGTTCATGATGCGGGCCGCATTCGCCGGTATCATCGGTTTCAGGTGGCGTAGCTGTGCCCGGATCACTGAGCGATACCGAGGTTGAACCCTTTGGCAGACAGCATTGCTCATCATCCCAGGTATAAATTTTTATCTCGTTATGATCACGCCAAAATGCAATGTTCTGTTGTTTGTCTTCCAGCAGCGGCTCAAAAATCAAATACGGTTTGGGCTCAATATTGGCAAGCTGCGAATGATCAAGCACATTGCCATACGCCAATAAGCCGGGGTTAGTGGTTAAGTAAAAATCGTCGGCTTTAAGTTTGTCCAAATCGCTGGCTACTTCAAAAATAACCCAGGTTCGGGCATTGCAGCCTTCGTGCAATTGATAATCCACCAGCCGGACATGACGTCGCACGGAAATGCGACGACGCGCGGTATCAAGATATGCCTCAGTGCCGACGGCATCCTGGTAATAACTTAAATGGTCGCCCACATAAGCAAGCAATTCGACCAAGGTAATGCCCAAATCGGGCACATGGCGCTCTTGCCAGTCGGGCATAGTCAGCGCCAAGCGATCGAGAAGCAGTTGCCGGAAGCTTGCATAATCTTTGGCGAGATAATTAATATCCGGCGAGGTAGTTTGTTCAGGCGGACAACCTGCTTGCGGCTCACAGTCCAAATCACTTGGGCATCCGGCTTTAAAAGTAAACTCCAGACAGGCATAACGCGGATCGAAACCACTTAACGGACGGGTATGCTTATGGTCTTCTTTATCCAAATAGCTCTCAATAAGGCATATACAATAAGTAGAAAAATCGCCGTGCTTATCGACACCGATGTGGACGCAATCATCGGTTTCCGGATCTTCTTCTCGATGAATCTCAACGCTCGTGACCCGAATATCGGTAATGCGTCTGCCGCCTTTAATAATGACATTGTCTTTGTTCAGCACTGGCGGCGCTTTACCCAAGAAATACAGCACCAGAGTGAGCTGATCGTCGCTAACTTCCAGAAAATCCAAGCCATTGAGCTTCGGTGTTGCCCGGACGGTTTCGCGCCGCAGGTCGTTTTTACAGACTAAGGTTGATGCAATCATGACAGCCCCCGGACAAACTCATCGGTACGCACTTCGCCGGTACGACGCACCAGGTATTGCAAAAACACCCGCACTTTGGCGTCTTCACTTACCACCTCTAGCGCCTGTATCTCAAGAATGTCGCCCAGCCATCGCTGCAAACCGGCTTGAATGGTAAATTGCAACGTTGCCGCCAGTTCCGGGCTATTGGGTGCAAATACCAGCTGTAACAAGCCGCTGCCAAAGTCGGGCCTATTGACACGCTCGCCGCTATTGGTAAATAGAAACTGCTCGATCAGGTCGCGGACGTGGTCATCGCGCCCAGTATTAGCGGTGCGTCCGAAGCTGTCGAAGTGCAAAGGGAAATCGATGTTTATCATTTCATCCTCACAGCGCTGTGACGCGCGTTTGCGTTAGCACGATCATCAGTGGCGTTCCGGTCGGTGCGCAAATAGCTTGGCTACTTTGCACAACCAGCGGTTGACCGTTGGATAACACGCGGGTACTGCCGACCAACCATTGCGCCGTCACACACGGCCCGTTGGCAGCGGGCGGCGGTGGAAACGCACAACCAGCAACCATATAAGGCGCACTGATCAACACGGTCGGTTGGCCGCTAACCGTGACTCGCGGATTCGGCACCGTCGGCGTTGCTTGTCCGCCGTGAGAGCACAACACTTGCGCACCGACATGGACCAGAAAGCCGGGCATCTTAGGTCACCACCAGGGCCAGCTTGTTAATCATCACCGACGGCCCAAGCAATTCCACCGACGCGCCTTTACCGTTATTAAGAAAAATACCGGCATCGTTGACGACAATCATGGCACCGCTCGGGCTTCTCAGGACAATGCCGCCTGTCCCCGGCGTCGCAGGTGCCGGTATCGGTGCCATTGCCGGGATGGGTACGGCATCACTAAGCAATATCATGTGTTGCAATGTCGTTTGCATCAGGATGTTCTGCCCCCCCGGCAACGGTGGCGGCACGACAGCAGCCAGCGGCACTTCCGGATGCGGTATCGCCGGAGCTGCAGGCGATTCGGCCCAATAACAGCCGGTCCAGATCGGATATTCCGGATCGCCTTGTTCAAACTCAATCCACACACCGGCGCCAATCTGGGGCACCATGTAAACCCCTTCCTGCTTGCCCGCTACAGGAAAACACGGCAAGGCGTAAGTGGTCGGCACCAAGCCTTGCACAGCAGGTACAATCGCTTGAATACGGCCGCGCTGCTCAGGATCGAGGTTGTTAAACACCGTGCCGCGATATTTACCGTAATAACGATTACTTTCACTCATACCGGCACCTGCGGAATAGTTGAAATCAAGCCGTTGCGACTCAGTTCAAAACTTTGTTTGTATTCACCGCGCTTAATCTTGTGGGTAACGCTTTTTACGTAATAAAGCCCGTCGTATGCCAGACCGGCGCCGCGCACGCCCACCAATTGCCTAGCCTTTAAAATCCGTCCGTAACGCAACACATTCAACTCACCTGTGCCGGTAACCGCTTCGGCCCATTTCGCCGCTTTGGCCACGCCGACCACAATGGCGCGTGGCAGCGAGTATTTCGACAAATCATTATCCTTACTGACCGATTCCAGTCTGCTCGGTAGCGGCGGAATAATGCCTAACGGCGGATTCAATGGCGTAATCGGTGGAATGGGAATGGTAAAAACGGCCTTGGTTTTTTCTTCCTGATAAAACAAGGTGGGGATGGCATTTAAATTATTATCGAAAGAAAAAGTCAGTGAATCGACATTGGTATGCGCATCCATATTGATATTAAGCGCAGGTTGCGGGGCGCCGACCTTAATTTGCGGCCCCCAATAAGCAATGTTGACGCCCGGTGCCGGACCGGGTTCCAGATAAAAGACATATCCGACCTGATCGGCAAGCGCTTCAATATAGGAAAGATCGGTACCTTGCTGGGCAGGAATTCGGCTGGTAGGAAGGATCACGTCGATAAAAATACTTGGTATAACTAACGGTATGATGCCCAGCGCGGCATACTTGAGCAGCATCAGCGCCACCCTACCTTCAGCGGGCATGGCCGGAAACGGGAAGCCGCTAAAATCGATCATATCCATCAATACCGAAAGATCTTCCCCGGTCACTTTCAGCATGGCATGCCCCGAATCGCCACCCGGCACAATCTCATGCTTGGTCACCACGCCATCCATAATGACGTTTGGCGTGCCGTTATAAATAGCGACGATCACGACACGCAATATCTTGATTGGACTGCTGCCGCCGGATAATAAAAATAAGGTATGCAATGGCGATTGCGTGCTAATGGTGAACGACAATTGAAAGCCGCTCCTTTTGCCGTCAGTGGTGGTCACCGTCACTTCGTTAAGCGCCTCGATCACCGTGCGCGACGCCTGAATAGGCACCAGCGGCCCGACATATAGTTGAAGATCAATGCCCTTAAGCATTGGATAGCCCCGGAATGCCGTCCGGCAGCGTGATGCGTAAACGCCGGTTGATTGTTTCTAATTCCTCCGGTTTCATGGCTGTATTGGCATCGCACAAGCGCCAGAATTGCTCCGGATCGCCCAAATAGGCGGCGGTAATATTATCTAGCCGCTCGCCTTGAGTGACCACATGCTCCTGCAACAAAGCCAAGCGTTCCGGCGGGGGTAAAAAACGCCGCCGGATATAGACAATCTTGCTGCCGTCTGCCGCTTCCAACACCGCCGTTTCAATGCCGTGATAACGGCTATTGGGCGGAAACAATGTTGCCTGTAAACCTGCGGGTTGTAGCAATGCTTGTAAAGCTTGATTCGCGTCCATTAGGGAATGCCTCCAATGCCAAAGGAACTAAACGTGCCTGCCGTCAAACGCTGCGCAAACTGCTCTTTTTGCTGCAGATAGCTCATGAACAAACTGCCGCCTTTATGATTAAAGTTAAGGTCATCGACATTCAATACCCGCAAACTCAGGCTGACCTTGGCGCGGATGGGATTGAGCGCGACATCAAACGCTTCTTCGGTAATACTGAAATCGGTAATGCGCACCGGCAAAATGCGATTTTTGCTCCACACAAACAAAGCAAGCGGCGTTTCCATCGGCACAATTTCCAGCTTGCCACTGCCTGCCAGCGCATTGTTTTTTTGCAGCTGGTCGTAGCTGGGATAAACGATAGTCTCCAGCGCGGCTAATTGCGGATGAAGACCCAATTGCGTCGATTGCGTCTCCCCGGTGCCTAGCTGATCGGTTGCATCGATCTCAACATCCAACTTAATCGTCTCGGTCGGTGGGCCTTTTAAGCGCAACGCTTCCGAACGATCACTGCTATCCGCCCCCACCCCCTTAATTTGCAAAGTCCGGGTCAACGTATCGGGATTGTATTGCAAAGAAATAATGCGCTTAACCGCCGAGGTCACCGGGTCTATCAGCACAATGCCGCCTTTGAGCAATTTGGGTGAATTTGGGAAAGTGGTCATGGTTTATATCCTTCAGGCATCAGGCACTTGGCCGAATCCCAGTAATTTGTCCATACGACTGAACACATAACTAAAACCCTGTACATTCGGGCTCTTGTTACCCTCAATGGTGTACAAAAATCCATCGCGCACTTGGTGAACCAAACCGATATGACCCTTGCCGCTGCTAGGCTGATCGCGCCACCAAACCACCACATCACCAGGCTGAGGCAAATAACCACTGGCCGGTTTATGCGCCCAGCCGCGTTTTTGAAACTCTCGCAAAATATTGCGTGCGCCCAAGGTATAAGGAAACGGACAGCCCGCAGGATGCTGCGCAAAACAATAACTGACAAAACCCGCGCACCAAGGGTTACCCTCCGGCACAATGCCATGCAGATATTTCTTCACAAAAGGCCCGCGGTTATTACCGCCAACTTCACCCGCCCCCGCATTTAACTCATTAATCGCTGTTCGTAATGCCGCTCGACCGCGATGACTACCACCCAAGGCAACATCCGGCAGCTTAAGATAATCAACCGCGCTATGCGTTTGAATAATAGGCTTGGGGTTATGCAAGCTCCACCACGTTAACTCCCCCACCTTGCCATCGACAGTTAACGGCTGCCCCTGCTTATCCAGGTTCTGCGCCTGAAACGCCCGCACCGCGCGGTAGGTTTCAGTATTGAAAATGCCGTTGACCTCTTCGTCAGTCAAAAAGCCCTTGGTCATCAATAAGGTTTGCACCTCCTTGATTTCCGCACCTTGATCACCTTTTTTTAATAGTCTGGGCATTTTATGTCTCCTGCGCAGGGTGCGTTGCACCCACCGTTTTTGTTGTTGTTATCTGTTAGCGCATGA
Source organism: Methylococcaceae bacterium (assembly GCA_030693065.1). Classification (GTDB taxonomy): domain Bacteria; phylum Pseudomonadota; class Gammaproteobacteria; order Methylococcales; family Methylomonadaceae; genus JABFRC01. Next base: position 77,227 of record JAUYBL010000034.1, read on the forward strand.
AATGCACCCAACCTGCATGCGCTGAAGCATTCCTCTGGTCGCCAGCGGCTTTGCCAATCATGGTGACGCTCCCTAGGCGATACCGTATCGATGCAGTTAATTTTCACCACTCAGCTCCTTTAGTTTCTTTTCGCCAACATAGGTTTTGATCTGCGCCCACATTTCATCCATAGCGGCATCCGCTTTATCGAGTGAGGCCACCGCGTCGCTATAGCGCTTGTCTTTTATAGATTGCGAAGCGGAGACTATGTGTGCTTTGGCATCGTAGACGCGGATGGGATTAATGTTGTCCCCAGCGCGCTCGCGCAATTTGCGACCCAGCCACCCCTCTTTGGCCATAAGCTCCGCCAAACCCTGGAGTTCACGTTGCTTGGTGCGCGCTTCATCGCGGCGGAAGATCAAGGCTGTCTCATCAGTAATCGACGCTTGCGCCTCGGTAGGCCCAACATAGCTACGCGAGAAAGAGGCCGTCTGACCAGACGCGCGCAGTGAACCTGGCTGGCCACCATCGTGGCCGCCGCTGCTCCAGTGAATACCTTCAAAAATCAACACCGAGCTGCCGGTATTTTGCGTGTACTCGACGTATACCACTACACCTCGCCCAGTCCTGGTAACCTCTTCCTGAATGCGCGGATAGGCTTCTGCCCAAGCGGCATCAGCCCGCTCGCGCTGATATTTGTCTGCGAAATAAGTAAGTATCGCCAATACTCCCTGCACCACGAGAATCGCGCCATTGCCTTTTGCTTGGGCCTTGGCATTAGCATCTTCAGCAAAATTGCCAGGCCGCGAGAATGCACCAACGGGCGCGGTAAAACGCTGCCTCTCACCGCCGCCGGTGGTTACCGCCGAATTGGAAGAAGCCGGTGGTTTAGCCGCTATAGGTACAGGCGACCCCACCTTGGCGGCTGGCGGCTTGTTATTAACTGTCCCCGTCAGCGAAGGTGCATTGGCCGTTGGTGCACCCGGTGGGCCGACAGATTTGAGCGGAGTCGAAACACTAGCAGAAGGAGCTTTAGGCGAAGCCGTAGGCTTGCTGGCTGCGGGCTCTTTAGGTGCATTCTGGGGAGCTGCCCTGGCAGGCGGTGGGCTGGGTTTGATGTCCGGCTCAGTCGGCAACACCGAGCCAGCGGCCGGAGCTCCCCCTGGCGGTGGTGTTTTCAAACCACGATACATATTGGTGGATACAGGATCTACCACTCTCAATTCCGATCCTTTATGCAAACCGGTATTGATCTTGGGTGTCTCGCGAGCCAATGGTTCGCCCGTTTTTGAGCTGGCCAAAGGCACTTCCGGCCCGCCTTTTGAAGGTTGCAGTGGATTATAGGGGTAGGTACTTCTATCGCAGGTTTGGCAGGGCTCCTTTTCCACTAACAGCACCCCTTTCTGGTAGCCCATCTCATTCATTTTGGCCACGGCTTTGCCTTCGATATGGGCGTAAAACCGGCCCGGTCCGCCGCTAATAAATTCGTACTCTTTACCATCCGGTGTATACAATACGCCGACGATACGCGTGCCATCCGCATTTTGATTTAATCGCGCTTGCTCTAACCGCGCTTGCTGTTGGGGAGTGAAGTTGCTTTTGGGTGCCTTAGGATCCGGTGCCCGCGCGATAATCTTGCCGACGGAACCGCTCTGTTGCACCACATGCGCCAACTCATGCGCAATCAACCTTCGGCCCTCTTGTGTTGCAGGCGAAAAGCTACCCTCTCCAAACACAACATTGTTACCTGCCGCGTAGGCTCTAGCATTAACATCCCGAGCCGATTGCTCAGCTGCTCCACCAGAATGCACTCGTACTTGGGAAAAATTGTGACCAAATCTCTGCTCCATGTCCTCCCGAAGCACCGGTTCCAATGGCCTGCCAGAGCCAGCAAGAACTCGGTCTACGCTGTATGGGGCTGTATCCTCGCCTACCGACGTTTGCCTTGCATAACGCTGAAGGCGCAGTGGCGCGCGGCTAACCGAGGAATTCGTCGGCGCTGCCATCACCTGCTCGGCAACTCTGTCTGCCTCCAGTTCCAATGGGTCGTTACTTGCACCAATGGTAAGTTTGCGTTGTAAGCCGTTTTTTTTCTTTGCACATTCCATACACTCCCCACCTGCAAGAGTGTAATTGCCGCAGGCGCATTTGCGTTGCAGCAAGCCTTGTGCAGTCGCCAAGGTGCTGGTGATTTGGGCTTGTTGAGCAACGGTGGTTTTATTCACGGTCAATATCTCCATATACAGATTGGACGATTGGCTTGTTCTGCTGATTTCGTTCAAAAATGCTCATAATTCTCGCCATTCCCTTTCATAAATTACCGTTGTTTGGCGCATAGACTGCACCCTATCTGGCTTACGCATTGGAGTAGATAGCCAATTGTTGAGCGGCCGTCAGGTCATTGCCAGTAGCCGTATTCGTAGGATTCATCAAATTATTCGTGTCTGCGGGATGGTCGCCTGAGTTAATGAGGATATGCCCGAGTTCGTGCGCAAGAGAGCGACTCGCGCCCGTATTGGAAACTGTTGCCATGCCGCTAAGCGGTGCCGCTGTACCCGTTGCACAATAGGGCGGATAGCTGTCGGCGCGGCTGCCGCTAGAAATTGAGTCAACGTAGAAAGCACGTAGCCTGCTGCTCAATTTGAATTTACTGGCTGCGCCGCCCCATGTATCCAGTTCTTCTTTTGTTGCGGTTCCGCATGTGCCAGTCGAAATAGTGGTATCGCCACCTATCCACGTATCAGAATCTACAGCGGTCGCAGTCTCATTTTTAACCAAATTAAACTGCACACTCGCCGGTTTAAAAACCGTGTTAGCGAAAGCTACATCAGCTGCAGGATCACGCTTTGCCCCGCGCAACTTAACCGCATCAATATTCACTGTCTTAGGAGAGGAAGCCTTTGACTTTCCAGTTAATCCCCCTATCAATCCGCCGGCAATACCCCCGACACCAGCTCCTACTGCTGCACCAACCGGTCCACCAATAAGTCCACCAATCACAGCGCCTCCAACTCCACCAATTAATGCCCCAGCACCAGCTCTTCCCCAATCCCAACTTCTCTGAATCATTTTTGCTGAAATTCCATTGCCCTGTTGCACCACATGCGTCAGTTCATGGGCAATCAAGCGGCGTCCCTCATGCACTCCCGGAGCAAACTGCCCCGACCCAAACACAACATTATTCCCCACCGTGTAGGCATGGGCATTCACATCCCGCGCCGATTGTTCGGCAGCGCTGCCGGTATGCAGCCGTACTTGCGAAAAGTTGTGACCGAAACGGTGCTCCATGTCTTGCCTTAGCCCTGGTTCGAGCGGCCTACCTGAACCGGTAAGCACATGACCAACACTAGCGGGCGCTGCCTCTAAACCTTCAGATACCTGCCCCGCGTAGCGTTGAATAGTCACTGGGGCGCGGCTGGTGGTGGCTGAATGTAACGGTGCTGCCATCACCTGATCGGCAACTCGATCTGCTTCCTGTTCCAGCGGATCATTACTCGCGCCGATAGTCAGCTTGCGCTGTAAAACTGTCTTCTTCGCACATTCCGCACACTCGCCGCCTGCAACCGTGTGATTGCCGCACGCACACTTGCGCTGAAGCATGCTTTGCACAGGCGGCAAAAAACTTGCCGTTTTAGGTTGTTGGGCGACGTTGGTTTTATTCATGACCGATGCCTTAAGCTACCTTTAACTAATTGTTTTTAAAAAAATCATCAAAAATCATTATGGGCTGTCGTATTTAGCGTTGTTTGGTGATATAGCGTTTAATCATTGCCCAACGGATGCAAAACTCAACATCATCGGGTGGTCAGGTCCAAATACAGTGTAAAGGATCCGGCAGTACCCTCCCATGCACAATAGTGAAAGGATGCGTGGTTTGTGTAGCCTTAATCCCTTCGGGTAATGCATTACAAACCATTTCACCGCACAAAAACCTTTGCCGTCTGTAAGTCACCACCGTAAAGAAATAAGCCCCTCCTTGAGTATTCGCCATTCGATAATCTGACATCAATAATTCATTCAAAAAGTAGGGTGCGTTTTACGCACCTTGATGTCGGTTGTTGTTAAAAATTCGTGTATTAATTTCATCGCTCATCATATTTACCGTTTTGTGGGGCATAGAATGCAACAAACCTGTCTGCGCTCTACCCACCGCGGGCTTTGCTTCGGATAACGTCTGGGTCCGCTTACGGAAGCCTCATCCGCACTGCCTCGGATTCCTTCGCTCAGTGTGCCTTCTTGAGCGATGTGTCACGGTGGTAGACATAGATCGTCCCATCGCCCAGCACGATGAAGGCGGTTTTCAGATCGCGCAGCTTGGGATGCCGCGGACGGGGCTCACCCACGGCCAATTGCCCCGCCATCGCCTCGTACTGATCGATGCCGGCGCGCACCTGTGCGTTTGTCAGCCTGGTCGTCGAACCATCGATAATCACCTGATCCGCTCCCTGTTGCGCCGCTGAGATCATTTGGGTCGTGATGTTCCCGCGGGAATTCTTGACGTCCGTCGGTACGCCCCCCACTACCAGGTCGCCGCCTTTGTCATTCGCTCTGAAGTGCACGTCGTACCCTTCCGCTGCCAACCGAGCTGCCATCCGCGCCTCGGCTCGATCGTCGGCGTTGTTGCTTGTTTGTTTGAACTCGTACATGGTCTGGCCCGCCTTCGCCTCGCCCCGCTTGATCATACCGGGGCGGACGGGATCGCTAGTGAGCTTGCCCGTCCCCTTTAATTGACTTGAGCTCAACAGTTTCTGCGGAGTTCCGGAACCCTGAGGTTGGCCGCCACCTTTTTCGTTTCCTGGTGATCGAACAGTGCCTCCCGGCTCGCCGGCATCACCTGCGCCCCCTCCACCGCCCTTTCCTCCGCCCGCCTTGCCAGTTCCTCGCGGAATCCTGAACCCCTGCAGCGACACCCGAAATCCTTCCACCACCGAATATGACGCGATGATGCTGGCAAACGCCGCGGTGGCTTTCACGAGATCAAACAGGCTCTGGAGGTCCTTCACGGTGTGTCGCAGTCCGTTCTTGTATGAGATAAGGTTTGGCGTCAGCAGCTCGCTCGAATACAGGCGGCCGTCTTTGACTGGATAGATCAGCCCCGTCCCACTGCGCTTGTAATAGAAAAACTCGCGCAGGGCGAGCGCCTGGCCGCCATAGTAGAAGTTGCCCACCGCATCCAGCATGAAGTACTCGGAGGTGCCGTTCTTGTACGTCACCACCATGGCACTGAAGCTGCTGTACTCCACGTTCTCCCAAGTCGTACCCGGGACGGCATAGGTATCCACCTTGGCAATATTGTTGTCAAAATAGTTTGTGACGATTTGCTTGTCGGTGGTGATGTCGATGCAGGTGGATCTCTCGGGCTCTCCTTCATAGAGCAGTGGAAATTGCTTCTTGCCTGCATCACATCCCAATCCCTCGGTTTCTTCTTGCTCCCCAGCGCCCGGTATCCCGGGCTCGGCCAGCATTTCGGTCACCTGCTCGCCCTCGGCCGCCTCGCTGACCGCTCCGTTGATGGTTTGGAGATAGGCTCTCTTGGCGTCACCACTAAAGAACCGAATCTTCACGGTGATCTCGTGCTGATGTTCGGTGGTCAAGTTTCCGCTCTTCTGGATCTGAGCCTTGTCGTGCTGGCCCAGTTTCCACGCATACGCCTTGTCTTTATTCCTCTTGCTGTCGAGTCCGAGAAGTTCTTCCGCTTCCACTTGCGCATCTATCTGCTCGTCGAAGGAGGTAAAGGCGGCTTGCGCGGCCGTCACCAGGATCGCGTCGCGCTCTTCCGCAGTCCGCTTGGGTCTCCGATGCAGCGCATGCGCCGCCCCACACTGCTGGACCACGTGCGTGAGTTCATGCGCGATCAGGCGCCTCCCTTCCAGCGTCCCCGGCGCGAACCGACCCGCACCGAACACGATGCTGTTGCTTACCGTGTAGGCCTCTGCATTCACGCGTTCGGCCGACTGCTCCGCTGCTGCGCCGGTATGTACCCGCACCCGCGAGAAGTCATACCCGAAGCGCTGATCCATGTCCTGCCGCAACGCCGGCTCTAGTGGACTGCCAGAACTGGCAAGAACACGGTCTACGCTGGCGGGTGCGGTATCCGTACCTTCGGTCATTTGCCCCGCAAAGCGCTGAATACGTAATGGTGCGCGACTGGTTGTGGAATGTGTTGATGCCGCCATCACCTGCTCCGCAACCCGATCCGCTTCCAACTCCAGTGGATCATTACTTGCCCCAATAGCCAGTTTGCGTTGTAACCCATTCTTTTTCTTGGCACATTCCGCGCACTCGCCGCCTGCAACCGTGTAATTGCCGCAAGCGCACTTGCGTTGTAACAGACCTTGCGGGGGCGGCAAAAAACTTGCCGTTTTAAGTTGTTGGGCAACGGCGGTTTTATTCACGGCCGATGCCTCCGTACACGGATTGGGCGATTTCCTGGCCCAGTTGGGTGGGGTTGTTGCCGGTCAATTGCAGGCCGTTTGCGGACAGTTTCGGCATAGCCACACCTTCAATTAGATTGGCTGCCAGGCCGCCTTGAGTGAGCAAGCGAGTCAATTCAAGTGTTAAGCTGGCTTGCAGTAAATGACGTTGGTCGGGGGCGATGTTAACGCCGTCTAAAATCAGCCGTTCGATGTGTAGCGTGATATTCATGACTTGGCTCCAACAACGTCCAGAATTCGAAATTCGGCTTCATTCACCGGTTTATCCAGTTTGCGTAATTCACTGCGAATGGCGTCATAAATTAACGGCAGAGTGACTATAGCTTCCGAATCAGATTGTGCAGCGGCAAGAAAAGCTGCGTTTAAAGCGATGTTTTGGATGCTCCCGCCCGTTAAATTGAAGCGGGCCAAGCGCTCGTAATCCAATTCGGCTGCCTTGGGTACGTCACTTGGAAATACTTTTCGCCACATTTCTTTGCGCTCCGGCAAACCGGGAAACGGGAAGTTGACGATAAAGCGCAACCGCCGCATAAAGGCTTGATCGAGCGAGCTTTTCATATTGGTCGCCAATATTGCCAAGCCCCGATAGGCTTCGATGCGTTGCAGCAGGTAGTTGATTTCGATGTTGGCGTAACGATCGTGACTATCTTTGACTTCGCTACGTTTGCCGAACAAAGCGTCGGCTTCGTCGAAAAACAGTACCGCACCGCCATCTTCGGCAGCGTCGAATAACCTACGGAGATTTTTCTCGGTTTCGCCGATGTATTTACTGACCACCGATGACAAATCGATACGGTAAAGATGCAGTTGTAAGGCATTAGCAAGCACTTCGGCGGCCATGGTTTTACCGGTGCCGCTTTCGCCTGCAAACAACACGCTAAGCCCCAGTCCGCGGTTCATTTTGGCAAGAAAGCCCCAGTCGTTATAGACCTTGCCGCGTTGGTCAACCTGATTGACGATTTGCTGCAATATCGTCAACGCTTCTTGCGGCAGGACTAGGTTTTTCCAGGTGGCTTTAGCATCGATGCGTTGCGCCAGCTGGTCTAGGCTGGGGGTGGTTTTAAGCAGGCAGGCTTGCCATAAGCGTGTTGGCAGACTGTCCGGCTTAGCGGAAATGTCTGCTAACTCGGCGCGGGCAATTTGTTGGATAGCAAGTACATCCAGGTTGAACTGTCCGGCTAAACGGGCGGCGGTAGTGTTTTCGTTACCGCCCAACGCGGCGTTCCAGGCTAATTGCTGCTCAGCGGAGGTAGGCTTGCTGATTTCCAAGCTCCAGCCGCCAAGTTCGGCGCGAAGCTCGCGCGTAGCAATAATCACAATACCGCCGACATTTTTTACTAAGCGCTGCACTGCCCCGGCATGAGCGGCAGTTTCGTCAAGACCATGCGCATCAAGATAAAGGGCTATCGGCAGCAACTGACGTTCACGTCCCCATAAGCGAATCAGATTTTCCAATTCAGCGGTTTGCGCCGGTAAGCTGTCTACAGCAAAGCGAGTTATTTGCAAGCCAAAACCAGCAAGCGCCTGGCTTGCCACCGCTTGTTTTGCTGAAGCATCGGTACCGGTCAGTTGAATAATCAGCGCACGCTGTCCGGCATCGGCTTGATTTGCCGCCAAATAGTGCCGCAGCATTTCCGCCGCCAGCCGCTGCGATGGTGCCAGTGCATCTTCATCTTGAGCGGTCGCTTCGATAGTGCTGATAAATGGCATCAGCCTATCGTCGACGATGTGTTTGGGTTCAATGATGTAGTTAACAATGCGCTCGTCGGCACGCAAGGCGCTGGTGGTCAGAGGCTCTGCACCGGGTTGGTTAATTTCCAGCAAGCGCCAGTAGCGCAATGGCCGCTCGGCGGAAATTGCATCCCATTTATGCTCGTCGAATATTTGCGCCGCCAAGGCAAAGGTGGGATACGGTTTGCCGTGGGCTTTTGCGCACAACGCGGCAGTTGACCCATCCAACTCCATGGCAACGCATAGCAACAATACCTCGCGTTCAAAGCGGGTCAGTCCGAGTTGTTGGCTAAGAATAATTAATGCGGGCGGTGGATTTACAGCTTCGGCGCTAGCCATACGTTCGGCAGCCAATGCCAATACAGCGGTTTTTGCAGACTCATCCTGCTGAGTTGCGGCCTCGTCTGTATTCGGTTTAAACCAGTGGTTTTTTACCGGTTCGGGAATTTTTACCGGCGCTACCGAATCAATTTGTCTTTGCAGGCGCAGTTGGACCCAATGCATAGCATCACGCAAATAATCATCATTGCTTTGCAGCCATTGCTCGCGCTCGTTCATACGATTGTCACCTGCTGATTGTCGGCAAATACCGGCGGTAACGGTTTGCCATCGCCGTCATAAGTCCGCGTAAACGGCATGCTATCGACGCCATCTATACATAAGCGTACCGGCAGATCGGTGGCGACTGGAGCATCGCTAATGACAAATACCAATGTGTCGGTATTGGCCGGATGGGCATTGGCAATGACTTCACGATCGGGTAATAACAAGGTTGCCGTTTGTTCTTTTAGCACCTGCGGAGAACAGGTCAGGGTCACTGTTGCCTTGACACCGACTCGGGCAATCGGGTTAGCAGGCGAAATAGCATTGATGCGTGGCGCCAATACCAATAACTTGTCATTGCTGTGATGGACTTTAGTACCTTGAGTAACACTCACTGCAACATTATAAAGACCGGTGCGCCAGGCTGTTTGGGCGGCTGGATCGGTCGGTAGAGTTAGTTTAATGCGGCTAGCAGTGCGGTCCGCCGCAAGCACCGGAATACTTAGCGGCGGTAAAAACAGCGGATGTTCCGGCTCGCTATAGCGCGTATGTTTAAATTCCACGCTTACACTATCGCCAGTCAAATTTTGACCTTGTAAAATCAATTGCAAGCCCAGCTCCGCACTTGGGTACGACGTCGGCAATGGCTCAATGCCGCCATCTTGTACCGGGCCGATATGAATGTTTTCCAGCAACGGAAATAGTGACACCACATTTGCCGCGGCATCGACACCTCGATCATCTTCGCCCCGGCTAAGTACCGGCAAGGCTGTCTTGGCTGGCTTGGTACTTTGAATTAGCACCACGGATACCTGATAAGCCATCGACTGACGGTAACGCGCTTGCATCGCCGTCCACAATTTAGAAAGCTCTTCGGTGGTCAGGTAATGTGGGGTGATTTTTATTTGTTCGACTTGTTCAGCCAAATCCAAAGCCGATAAATTGCCAAAAATTTCTGACGGCAACCCGGATCCGATCGGGCTACTCAATGCGGTACGAATGTCTCTTCGTGACAGCACGGGATGTTCATGCAAAATTTGTAGCGCATAGCCCAACAGTATTTCGGCGTTGAAATCCTGCGCGCCATAAGCCGTCAATAGGTAATGCAGATCAAGCGCCAGCGGGGGATTACTCAAACGTTCGCCGCTGCTGTCGCGCGAAGGTAATCCAACATTGCGCCAGCCTTGATTGGGTGTGACTTGATACAAAAATAAATTCAGCTGATTCGGCTCTTGGGTGCCGGTAGTGATCCGGTCCGGCGGCACCGCAGTCACAGAAAAACTACCCACCGGCGCAAGATCATGATCAATCAGGCCATTATTGAGCACGTCTTTTAACACGGCCGTCACCCCGGCAATGGCTAGTGGGCCGCTCATGACCTGCCTCCGTTGCGCTGTTTAAGATAATCATCCAGACTCATCGTTGTGGATGCTGCCCGCGGTTTTGGTGCAGGTTTGTCAGGCGTTTGGGTTGCGCGAATTTCGATGCGGCCGATGGTAACCTGGATAGTCGACTCGGGTGACTCGCTCGACTCAGCGCGCACAGATGTAGTTTGAGCAGATTGAACCGATGCAGGTGCCGCAGCTAGTTGCTCAGAGCGCACAGTAATGCGAGCTGGCTTAACGGGCAAAGGCCGCGGCACGTCTTCCCAGCGTTTAATTTCTACTAAGTTATCGCTAGCGGCACTCTCATTACCGACTATCTCCCTTTGCATAGCCTGGAATGATCGCTCTTGTAAGCGCTCAATCGTATTTAAGTTATGTTCTGGTTGCAGATGTTGAGCTGGTTGCTTTATCGCTTGAACAGGCGGAGCAATGGGTTTGGGTTGAGTCTTAATGGGCTTAGTTTTGGCCAAATCCATTGGTGGCCAAGCAAGTTCTGCCGGAGCATCCGTCACTTTAGGCGCTGGTTTTATAGTCGCGTTTATACTTGCTGCGGGTTCGGCACGCATAGCTTGTTTTTGCCCGCCATCATCTTGCGTTTTTACCTGCAAGTAAGTTGGCGTGACCGACTTGATCAGGACATCGTTTGGCGTTTGTCTCTCAACAATATCTGCAGTGCGCACTGTAGCTGGCCCTTCGCCCACCTTGATGTCCTGATTTTCGCCAGTATTGCCAAGTGAACCAATATCATCTCCATCACTCGCCGCTTCAAATCGACTGGTCAGTCGTGGTTGCACCGACTCCAGTTGATTAAGTGTCAATGCGGCGATATGGTTCAGGTATTGGCTCATTGCAGCACCCGCTCCAGATAATACCGACGCCGAGCTGCACTCATTGCCAAAATATCGGCTTCACGCCAACTGTAGGCTTGCGCTAACAGATGTACTTCATTCAACACACGTTGCGCCCAAGCGTTAATTTCCGTCCACAGAAATGAAGCAATATCAAACGGAGCCAACCAACTATGCAGACAATCTGGGCAACATAAATCCAGTTCAACATCGGCTTGAGGATCAGCCGCCGACATGGTCGCTTCAATTTTGTTTAGAACTTCTTCCGGCAAGGCAGCCACTGGACATGCCTGGCCTTCATAAGTCGCCGACAACAAGCAGCGTTCAAAAAACACATTCCGTGCGGTATCCAAGCTATCGACAGCTTCAATGTGCAGCAAATCTTGGCTGTCCGGCAGGCGAAACTGCAATTCAAATCCTTCTATAGATAACGCAAATGGTTGATGCTGCAGGGTATTCTGCTCGACGCAAATATCCGCGACATCCAAGCCCACTTCCAGTTGCTCGTGGCAAAACGGGCATTTTGCGACAATGCTCAACTGCGGCCCGAACAACAGCTCGCGCAATTTGAGCGCTAAGCCGTCGCGCTGACCGATAGGTAAGCTCAGCAATTGTACGTCGGACAATTCCGGATACACTGTTGCCAGTAACGTCAATACACGGCGAGTCATCGACTGCGACCCGCCACGTTCCCACGCGGCCAATAAATCTGCAGTCGAAATACTAGCCATGACTATTGCGGCTCGGTAAAGGTAGCTTCGGTAGGTTCTGTCACGTCGTAATCCCGCTCCCAGCCCTCGTTTTCCAGCTTGATATGTTGAATTGCCACCGCATTGGCATTGGCATCCAAATCGGGCAGCGCCTGAAATTCGGATACCCAGCAACGAAACAGCTTGTACGACACCGCTAACTGACCGGCTTCGTTGTACAGTTCAATAATGATGTCTTTGCGAAAATCCTTTAGCGACACTTCTGATCCGAGTCCGGAACCGAAATTCCACACTTTGTTCGCCCACTGCTCAAAATCCTTATCGTGGGTAACGCCGCGTTCCAAGCTAATCGCCTCGAACTCGGTACGCCCCGGCGATTTTCGGCTACTGCTGGGATCGCCGCCTTCACGGTGTTTAACCACTTCGGTGGTCCGTTTTAATGCGCCGACTTTACTGACGCCCGCTACATACTTACCATCCCATTTAACGCGAAATTTGAAGTTTTTATAGGGATCGAATCGTTGTGCATTAACGCTAAACTGTGCCATGACGCGTGCTCCTTAAACTTCAATTTGCCCAGCGATTTGCTGGATCTTGATGACAACAAATTCGGCCGGTTTTAACGGTGCAAAGCCGACCACAATGTTGACGATGCCGGAATTGATGTCGGTTTGATTAGTCGTTTCCTTGTCGCATTTGACGAAATAAGCATCTCTTGGCGTGCTGCCTTGAAATGCCCCTTGGCGAAATAAATTATGCAAAAATGCCCCGATATTCAGCCGAATTTGCGCCCATAGCGGCTCATCGTTAGGCTCAAACACCACCCACTTAGTACCGCGATACAGGCTTTCTTCGATAAATAACGCCGTGCGACGCACAGGTATATATTTCCATTCATCGGCTAATTGATCCGCACCGCGCAGGGTACGAGATCCCCAGACAATGCGACCAATCACCGGAAATGCCCGTAGACAGTTGATGCCAAGTGGATTGAGCTCACCGTTTTCGGCATCGGTCAGATTAACGCTAAGTTGCGGCACACCTGCCAAAGTCGCCTCTAAACCTGCCGGGGCTTTCCAAACGCCGCGCTGGGTGTCGGTTCTCGCGAAAATACCGGCCACCGCGCCACTGGGTGCAAATTCTTCGATTTGATTATCGCGTAATGGGTTAGGCTGTTTGAGACGAGGGAAAAACAACGCGGCATTTTTGCTGACGATGCCGGGGTAGCTGTCTTCGGCCTTGGTAAAATCATCGCGCGCCTTATCTTTTGTCGTCCAACTGCTGTGCGGATCAACCAATAATAATGCCCGCCGTTCTTGGCAATAGGCATCAGCAGCAGCGAGTAGATTGAGTTCCACATCAAATTTGCCGTCCTGATCGCTATCTTTATAAGGCGGAATCACCAGCAGATTAAAAAGATCGGCTTGTTCGAGGGCATGAAGGCCTTTTTTATTTTTCTTGCTACTCGTCGGTAAAAAATCGTTGATGGTTAAAGACGAGCCGTCTGAGACAGCATCTGCTGAGGCTTTTTTGGCAGCGTCTAAGTCGCCTTTAGCAGATTTTTCTGCAGCTTTAGCCGCATCAAGTCCGGTTCCACCTGTGTTTTGTATATTTTCGCGCTTTGCTTTCGCTCGCAAATATTTGTTTTGGGCCTGAGTCACGCTGTCTTGCGTCAACGCCCAAAGTGCATTCTGCTTGGTCGCATCATTGGGGTTATCAATTACGTCTTTGATTGCACCTTTGATTGCGCTTAAATCCGGCAACGCAGTTGGCGGCCAAGTGCCATCAAAGGCCAACAGTTTGGACTCGCTCGCCAACACTTTGTCGATACGCCGCGGCCCATCAACCACTGATAAATTCAGATAACGCTCAGAACTACCGCCCGGTGATGTATCCGTCACCGTCAGGTTGAATAAGCTGTCATCTGAAATATTGTTGCGATCAACACTCGCACGCAAGTTTGCTCCCCAGCGGCCTTCGTAAAGCGCTTCCAGTGTTATCGAACCCACACTGAGTTTGGCTTTTGCAAAAGGCGCTGTGGCGGCAACCGCGGCCTCAGCGACTTTTTTAACGGAATCTTTATCGGCCCCCGTTCTGGCAGCCTCTTTCTCGGCAGCATCGGCAACTTTATCGGCCGCAGTCTTTTCTGGCTCAACTGTATAAGTATTCGCCTTGGCTCTCGCCGCTGCGGCCGCCGCATTCTCATCAGTGCCGGTCGCCGCATCCGCTACAGCCTGTGCAGCCGCTTCTACGGCACTGCGCGCATCTTCATCGGCGAAATCGTTATGAAATAACCTGACCACAATTGCCTGACTGCCGCCATTGATATAAAAATCTCTCACAGCGTAACCAAGCGTACTGTCGAGCCACAAACCGCCAAAGGTCTGCTCAAAGTCGGAAAAATTGTTGATGGTTTTTGCTTCGTTGGTCGGCCCGCGCGGGGCTCGGCCGATAAATGCGGTGATAGACGTCGCCACACCGGTAATAGTGCGGACGCCACTGGAAATCTCTTCGATATAAACGCCGGGATAGGAGAGTGTTGCGGGCATGACGTGCTCCTCTTAACTACGACATGACACTAAATGACATAGTCACTCGGACATTTAATCGTTTGTGTCGAAACAGGCTGCTATCAACCAGAACTCAACCTCGATCAAGCCTTGCAAGCCAACCAAAATAAAAAATTGTTACCCCAAATAAGGCACAGCATTTTTATATCCGTCCGAATTGTTTGCTGATTTGATGACACCGTCAATACGTATAGCTACGTAGACTGTCCTATTTAGAGGGTGATAATAAATCTGGTTTTGCTGGAGAAATATCTGTCCATCCCTATTACCGTGAGTTCCTCACTACTGTGTTCTCTCATCGGCGACCTCCCCAGAAAAGCAACAGTATCAGCACAATTTTTTAACAATTTATAATCAATAAGTTGCAAAATGATTTTCTCCCTCTCCTGCTGGATGCCTGCATTGAAACAGGTAGCAAGGTCTAAAAGACTTGTGTAGATACCTATGTTCCTTTTTAGAAAACAATTTCCAGCTCATGCCGTGTCCGCAATTGACCTAAAAATTCATATTTCCATGTCGAATGGCAGGGCCGCGCTTAAGTATCAATAAACCCCAAGCAATCAAATTATTGCTCCACCGTCACAAAGGCTATTTTGGTAATCCCGGCATGCTGAACGACTGCCATCACTTCTGCTAATTTGGAATAAATCACGCTCTGGTCTGCATATAAGTGCAAGCCAATGTCCGGGTTTTGGGTTTTTTCGGTAGTTAACGCGGTTTCCAATGCGGCAAGATCGGCAATGGGCAATTTGTTAAGCGTGATAATGCCTTGTACATCAATGCCCAGTTGCAGTGGTTGCTCTTTGACATCGGCAGTGGTTTCAACGGTTTTGGGCAAGGTGACATGCACGGACTGCGTTAATAACGGTGCGGTTACTAATAAGATGATTACCAACACCAACATCACGTCGACCAGCGGCGTCACGTTGATGTCGCTCATCGCTTCTTCGTTGTCTGATTGCGGTTTAAAAGCCATGGCGCGTCCTATTTTTGAGTGTCGCTAGCAAAGGCCGTGTGGATAAATCCAGCCACGAAGTTTTCCAAATCGGTGCGTTGTTGCTTAACGTGACGCAGTAAAAAGTTATAAGCCAACACAGCAGGTACCGCGACAGCGATACCAATGGCTGTGGCTACCAGCGCATCGCCGATAGGTCCGGCAACCACATCCAGACTGGTTGAGCCGCTCTCGGTAATCTCGTGCATGGCGTGCATGATGCCTAATACCGTACCGAACAAGCCGACAAACGGCGCGGTGCTACCAATACTAGCCAGCATGGTCAGGCCGGTTTCAGTCAGTCTGGTTTCTTTCTGCATCTGCACCAGTAAGGATTGCTCCAGTAACTGCTCCGGTTCGCCACGATATTTCAGGTGTTTACCGGCAGCTTGCTGAATGCCGTCCAGCCAAGCAAAGCCTTTAATTGCGATTCGAGCTTGCGGGCCTCTGACGACACTTTCCGGCAGTGCCTTAGCACTAGCTAAATCAGCAGCATCCCAAAATGCATCGTTAAAACGTCGGTTATAAACATTGTTTTTACTGAACTGCCAAACCTTGAACAAAATCAACGTCCAGGTCAGCACTGAAAAAATCAGCAAGGTATACAACGTGCCGTCGATAATCAGTTGTGGCGCAATATGGTCGGGCATTAAGGTGACTCCTGTTAGTTATTTAAAGTAAAAATTATCGGTACGATTACCGAACTGGATACGGCTTTGCTACCTCGTTTAGCGGGAACAAACTCCCATTTCTCAACAGCTGCAACGGCCGATTCATCCAGCACGTCATGACCACAGCTACGGAATATCTCCACCGATTCGCTTAAGCCTTCAGCAGAAACACTGACCCGTAACAACACTTTG
>JAUYBL010000035.1 GCA_030693065.1 Methylococcaceae bacterium
CTTAACCAACGCCAGCCAGCAAACCCAAAACACCTATGCCTATGATCCGTACGGCAAGCTGATGGCGCAAACTGAAACTTTTCCCCAGCCGTTTAAATATGCAGGGCAAGTAGGCATTCAAGCAGAAGGCAATAACCTGTACTACATGCGGGCTAGGTATTATGATGCCAATATTGGGCGGTTTATCTCGGAAGACCCGGCGGGATTCCAGGGCGGGTTGAATCTTTATGCGTATGTCGGCGGGAATCCTATTATGTTGGTGGATCCTACAGGACTGTATGATTTATCATTCACAGCAGGTTTTCATTTACCCATATCACCAGGAGTAGCCGTCGGACCGGTATATTCAAGCGTCATTTCTGATTATTCAGCTAATTCTAGAAATCCGTTAGTTTCTAATCCAGCATCAATGGATATTGAAGTAGGGGCTATAGCGGATGCGGGTGTATCGATTGGAGTATCCGACATTAGCGGTAGAGGTGGAAATAACTCAGGGTATACAATCAATCTCGGTGCGGGTGAATACTTTGGCGTACAGATAACCGCTACCCAAGCACAAAATTCAGCAATGTCTGTATTTAATCCTGCCAGATATATTGATGGTATATCTGTAGGGCTTGGAGCCGGTATTGCACTACCAGTTACTGTTAGTAGAGGAGGTAAGTAATAAATGGATTCCGCTTTTTTGTCGTTAATTATTTTGATTGGCATCGGGATATTTTTTTTATTGGGTATGTTCATTCTGCCTTATCGAAAACTACCGGAAGAAAATATTCAACCCACTATTCATACCGAAAGGTGTTCAGCCTACTGGCGAGCTTTTGGGGGCGCACTTTTATCAGGTGGCATTTTGCCAGCGAGAATTTCCTTTTATGCTGATTTTTTTGTTGTGGCACGAATGACTTTGGCAAAAGTTGCTTATTCAGAAATTAAATCAGCAACTTTTAAACGGGGTTGGTTATCGAACTCAGTAACACTGAATTTTGGCAAGGGACGTAGTTTATTTTTTACTCCAAAAAATGTTGATAAGGTTCAGTCTTTAATCGAATCGAAAATGAGATAAGCACATCGTTCGTGTTCTCGATTGATGCGCCTCGCCCCATTGGTGCATCGACTTGGCGCATCTTACGGTTTTTTTATCTCGGATGTTAACCAAGCAAATCTCAAATTATACAATGACCAGGAATGCAAAATTTCATGCCAATTAAGTTATTAGCCTTATTTCTATGCTTTTTTACCTCTAGCTTATTTGCAGGTAATTTAGATGAAGCCTTGCTCTTATTAAAAAATGGAGAGCATGACAAAGCGTTTCATATTATTAATGAGTACGCGAAAAAGGGCGATGCAGAGGCAGAATACTATCTGGGGCTGGCTTACGCTGAAGGTCTTGGGGTAAATAAGAACTTAGAAGAAGCAATTCGCCTAATAAAGTCTTCGGCGGTTAAAGAATACCCGAAAGCTCAATTTGAAATGGGAAATTTATTTCGTTCTGGTGCTTTTGGACAAGTGCATTATTTAAAAGCAATCAATTGGTACGAATTGGCGGCAAATAATGGACTTGCTGAAGCTCAACACGTATTAGGGCATGCATATTCAAATGGAGTAGGTGTACCAGTAGACTATGAAAAAGCTCTGCAATGGTATAAAAAAGCTGCGCAGCAGGGATATGCTATTTCTCAAAACAATATTGGCTGGGCTTATCAAAATGGTTTTGGCGTAAACAAGGATTATCAAGAAGCCGTTAAATGGTTTCGAGTGGCTGCCGAAAAAAATCAGGTTAATGCACTGAATAATCTTGCTAATGCATATGATGATGGGAATGGTGTAGAGGTGGATCATGTCGAGGCTGCACGTTTATGGCAAATTGCAGCTGATTTGGGATATTCCTCAGCACAAAATAATTTGGGACTAGCTTATGAATTCGGGAAAGGGGTTCAAAAAAACACAAATAAAGCGCTCGAGTTATTCAAGCTAAGTACTGAACAAGGGGATCCTAATGGAACAGTTAATTACAATCGATTACGTAAGTCATTAGGACAGTAAAAGTCTGATACAAAACTGAGACGCAAGAAGTTTTGAATCAATTTCCACAGCGACGTTAAAACCGCACTGGGCCTGCGCAGCCCGCAAGATGCTGCTGCCTTAATCGTTGCGACGACTATCACCCGCGACCTGATGGCCGCCACACAACCCAGCTTACAAGAATGGACCGTCGGCGCATTAGTCGCGCAATGGGCCACCGAGCAACTGCAGGATAACGCCGTCAGCATCCAACTGGGCGACCGTGCCTTAAGTTTCGTAGGTCGGGCATGCTTTTTATGCCCGACATTTTGACTCCCCCCAAAAGAACCGCTTAACCAGCCAAAACGGCACCGCGCTCAGCTACGACCAAGAAGGCCAACTCCTTACCCAAGGCAGCACCACCTACGCCTTCGACGTCGCCCACCGCCTCATCAGCCAAGGCACCAGCAGCTATGTCTATGACGGCATCGGCAACCGCATCAAGGCCACCCGAGGAGGAGTTGTCACCAAATACATCTACGATGCAGCAGGCAACCTCCTGGCCGAAGCCAACGCCAGTAACCAAATCACCAAATACTACATCTACGGCAAAGGCCTGACGGCGATGGTCGATGCCACAACCAACGCCCTCTACGTCTACCACTTCGACGGCACCGGCCACACTGTCGCCTTAACCAACGCCAGCCAGCAAACCCAAAACACCTATGCCTATGATCCGTACGGCAAGCTGATGGCGCAAACTGAAACTTTTCCCCAGCCGTTTAAATAT
>JAUYBL010000036.1 GCA_030693065.1 Methylococcaceae bacterium
GTAAGGTGTGTGTAAGCCATGAAGCTCTCCCGTCAGTGATGTTTCGGGAGACTTTTTACCACATCTTGCTCCTGAACTCATGGAGTAAGCACTATCCCGATTCGTTAAACGGGTTATGCACTTATGATACGAATTCGCCAATGACAATTTTTTATCATTCTCAACAACTTTAAAAACTTTGTGTTTATCCCCAAGCAATTAGCACAAAGATTCTGTTTTATCCCACTTTATATTAAATTTTCTTTCGAATTCACTTTAAATGTGTCAGGTTTTTTTACAACTCTCTTAATAAAGAGATAACAATACCGGACACCCCAATTAATTATCACTACAAATCAATTAGTTAAATAAAATAAATAATTGGCACAACTAATGCTAAATAAAAATTGTTACAAAAGCTAAAAAACTTTGCTTCTGTACAATATCAATCATCAGCCCGCTCTTAATTGATATTTTTTATTTAATAACTTAAGGACCTCGAAATGAAACAAGCAATACTCAAAACGGCAATTATTGGTGCTGCAATCATTGGATTTAGCGCTGGCGGCAATGCTTACGCGGGCGCAGTCCATGACAGCAGCCTTTTCACTACTAATACTCTCCCAGGTAACGATGATGGTTCTACAGGATTGGTTTCGTTAGGGTTTAGCATCAACTTTTACGGCACAACCTATAGTAATCTGTACGTCAACAACAATGGCAACGTTACATTTACTCAACCTTACGGCACGTTCACGCCCAGCGCGATAACAAGCTCATCATCTTTACCTATAATTGCACCGTTTTTCGCCGACGTAGATACAAGAAGCGGTAGCCCCGTAACTTATGGAGCTAGTACAATCGGCGGACAAAACGTGTTCGGCGTTAACTGGATAGATGTTGGTTACTACAGCAATCATGCCAACCCAAACAATAGCTTCCAGCTAATCATTACTGACCGTAGCGATATAGGCGCTGGTGATTTCGACTTCCAATTCAATTACGATCGGATTCTTTGGGAATCAGGACAAGCAAGTGGTAGCGATGCAAACGGCCTCGGTGGTACATCAGCGGTCGCTGGTTGGACTAATGGCTTAGGAACATTCCTTCAATTGGCGGGCTCGCTTGTAAACGGCGCGCTGCTTGATAACGGCCCTAACGCGTTAATTGCTAACTCGCTTAACTCCAATACTCTTGGTCAATACAATTTTAGAGTTCGCAACGGACAAGTAGAGAATAACAATCCTGTGCCAGAACCAGCTTCTCTTGCTCTTCTTGGATTAGGAGCATTGGGTTTATTTGCTGCTCGTCGTCGCAAGACTGCATAACCTCATCGGTTATTATTTAGTACAAAAAAGGCGGCGCAAGCCGCCTTTTTTGTTTCTACTAACCAAGAATTTTCCAACCCCATCACTATCAGTCATTACCCCGCACTTATTTTCCAGGAGTAAACTAACCAATAACTGAGCAAACTAAAATGCTCTTTATCGGGATTAACTTGGAGGGCAAGACCATGACTGCACAAACAAACTACATCCGCTGGTTTAACGAATTAAGCATTTCCGATATACCGCTAGTAGGTGGCAAGAATGCCTCGTTAGGCGAAATGTATCAGGAGTTAACGCCGCAAGGGATTCTGATTCCCAATGGTTTTGCAGTGACGGCAGAAGCTTACCGTTATTTATTGCAGCAAGCGGGTGCTTGGGAGCGATTGC
The DNA here is from genome assembly GCA_030693065.1 of Methylococcaceae bacterium. GTDB lineage: Bacteria > Pseudomonadota > Gammaproteobacteria > Methylococcales > Methylomonadaceae > JABFRC01. The sequence continues at coordinate 1,695 of JAUYBL010000036.1, forward strand.
ATCAGGCTCTGGATGGGTTAAATCCTGATGACGTTGCTGATTTAGCGCGACGTGCGCGTCAGGCACGAGAAATAATCTATGCCGCACCTCTGCCTGAAGATCTCCAGCTACAAATCATCTCTGCATTTAAAAAGCTGCAAGAACAATATGGTGACGATGTCAGCGTTGCGGTACGCAGTTCGGCCACTGCCGAAGATTTGCCCACCGCCAGCTTTGCCGGGCAACAAGACACTTACCTGAATATCCGTGGCGATGCTGCATTGCTGGAAGCCTGCAAACGCTGTTTTGCCAGCCTGTTTACTGATCGCGCCATTCATTACCGTATCGACCAAGGCTTCGATCATTTCAAACTGGCCTTATCGATCGGCATTATGAAAATGGTACGCTCCGATCTGGATGCCAGCGGCGTGATGTTTTCTTTAGATACCGAATCTGGCTTTAGCGATGTAGTGTTCATTACCGGCGCTTATGGGCTGGGTGAAAATGTTGTGCAAGGCGCGGTTGACCCGGATGAGTTTTATGTCCACAAATCGACCTTTGCCCAAGGCCATCGGGCAGTACTACGCCGCACACTGGGTGCCAAAAAAATAAAGATGATTTACAGCGATGGCAGCACCACAGAACCGGTCCGTAATATCGCCACTTCCGAACAAGAACGCCAACGCTTTTGCATTACCGACCAGGATGTTTTAACCCTGGCCGATTACGCGATAAAAATAGAAAAACATTACAGCACCAAGGCCGGGCAAGCCAGACCGATGGATATGGAATGGGCTAAAGACGGCATCGACGGCAAGCTCTATATCGTGCAGGCTCGACCTGAAACCGTGGTATCGCAGCTCAGCGGCATGACATTGGAGCAATACCAACTAAAAACCACAGCTGCGCCCATCGTCACGGGTCATTCAGTCGGCAGCAAAATAGCCACAGGCAAGGCCCGCATCATCAAAAATCCGGCGCAATTGAACGAGTTTAAAGCGGGCGATGTCTTGGTGGCTGATATGACCACCCCGGACTGGGAACCAGTGATGAAGATAGCTTCGGCCATTGTCACCAATCGCGGCGGGCGTACTTGCCATGCGGCCATTATCTCCCGCGAACTGGGTGTACCAGCTGTGATTGGCTGCGATAACGCGACTACTCAAATTAAAGATAATGCCGCAGTTACGGTATCTTGTGCAGAAGGCGATGTCGGCAAGGTCTATGACGGCATTTTAGATTTTGATGTTGAAAGCACTGATTTATCGGGCCTGCAACACCCAAAAACCCACATCATGCTGAATATCGGCAATCCAGAGATCGCTTTTAAAACCAGCTTTTTACCGAACGATGGCGTTGGGTTGGCACGGATGGAATTCATCATTACTGAATACATCAAAGCTCATCCGATGGCCTTGCTGCACCCGGAACTGGTCCAAGATGTCGATGAACGCAAACAACTAAAACGCCTGACGCAACACTATGCCAAGCCGGGCGATTTTTTTATTGAAAAACTGTCGGAAGGTGTCGGCACTATCGCCGCAGCTTTTTATCCCAAACCCGTCGTGGTGCGCCTCTCGGATTTTAAAACCAATGAATACGCCACTTTACTGGGCGGGCGCTGGTTTGAATTTGATGAAGCCAATCCGATGATCGGTTTTCGCGGCGCCTCGCGTTACACGCATCCGGCTTATGCTGAAGGCTTTGCGCTGGAATGTGCGGCAATGAAACGGGTACGCGATGACATGGGCTTAACTAATGTGATTTTGATGATTCCGTTCTGTCGTCGCGTGCAAGAAGCCAAACGCGTACTTGATTACATGACCAGCCTTGGTTTAAAGCGCGGCGAAAACGGCCTGCAAATCTATGTAATGTGCGAGATTCCCAATAACGTCATCCAGATTGATGCGTTTTCAGAATATTTTGATGGCTTTTCTATCGGTTCCAATGATTTGACCCAGCTGACTTTAGGAGTCGATCGCGATTCTGCCATCCTGGCCGAAGACTTCGACGAACGCGATGAGGGTGTTAAAGAAATGATTCGACAGGCCGTGGTCGGTGCCAAACGCAATGGCAGACATTGCGGCCTGTGCGGGCAAGCGCCATCGGATTACCCGGAAATGGCGGAATTTTTGGTGGAGATTGGCATTGATTCTATGAGCCTGAACCCAGACACCGTGTTAAAAACTACGCAACTGATTCTGGAAACTGAGCGGCGCTTGGGGAAATAAGTGCCGTAAATTTTCACGGATCACTTTGCAGAGACCAATTTATACCATTCACAATAAGTTAACATGCTATCCCTTCTCCAACGTACCTATAGGGCATAAAGGAGAAGGTTAGGATGAAGGTTTCAAAATAAAAACTTATTGGGATTGGTATTACTTATTTCCAAGAAAGCATCGGCACAACCTGGAAAGTATTTTTGGGCAAACAACAGTCGCTGCAACAAGATCTTCTTAAGGCAATTAACTTAAAAGGATTTTTTCCTATAGCTAGTTGAGCCGGTGCGCGTCAATACTAGCGGCCCTTTTACCAACCTTCGGCAATATGAGTTTACGTTATCAAATCAACCTGAGAATTCTATTCTCGTCATTGTGCATTCTGATTTTGGGAGGTTCGATAGCGATATGGCAGGCACGCGCTGCGGTGGACAAGGAAGTCGAATCGTCCATCAATCTGGCCGTCAAGCTGATAGCGTTTGGTTTTTCCCAGGTAGAGCAAAACGCTCAACCTGAAACTGACTGGCTAGCGCAATTTAATACGCTGAAAGAAACTCGGCATTTGCATATTCAGTTACGGCAACCATCCGGCAATATTCTTAAATTAACGCCTAACAATAGCGCCGAACAGCATGAAAATCTTCCGCCACATTGGTTTATTAATTTACTTGAAGATGGCCATTACCAAACCGAACATAAGATTAACGCCGTTAATGGCGCCCCGTTAACACTGATTATTCAGGCCAATCCGCTAGATGAAATCACCGAAGTATGGGCGGAAAGCCTGGCTTTTTTCGGCTCGTTTTTTTTCCTGACGCTGTTTACTTTTTTGACAGTTAATTTAGTTTTTAACAAGGCAATAAGATCAACAACCACTATCGTGGAAGCATTACAAGCCATTGAAAATGGGCATTATCAACAATCGGTGCCGGAATTTGCCATTACTGAGTACGACATTATTGCTAAAGCTGTTAATCATTTAGGTCACGAATTACATATCACTCAGCAAGAAAATCGCGCCTTAACTCAGCATTCTCTGGAGATACAGGAAGACGAGCGCCAGCGTTTATCGCAAGAGTTGCACGACGAGTTGGGCCAATCCATTACTGCGATAAAAGTGATGGCTGTTACCGCCGCGCATAAAAAAGCCGATATAAAACAAACCACGGAAACCATTGTCGGCATTTGTGATCATGTTATGAAGGTGGTGCGTTCGATGATGCATCAGTTACATCCTTTAGTGCTGACCGAGCTTGGCTTAAAAGCCACAATGGAAGATTTATTAAACCATTGGTCAGTCCGGAATCCGGAATTGACCCTGACAATCGATTGCCCGGATGAAGTTGATGGTCTGGAGCAGAAAATCACCATTCAGGTCTTTCGGGTAGTGCAAGAATGTTTGACTAACATTGTCCGCCACGCGCAAGCCGAGCAAGCACAGATCAAACTAGTCATTAAGCATAATGGCAGTTTTGAAAAAACGCTTTGGCTGGAGGTCAGCGATGATGGTCAAGGCTGTGCCGCCGATAAAATTAAAACCGGCTTTGGATTATTAGGAATGCGCGAGCGTATCAAAAGCTTGGGTGGCGAATTTACCATTCAAACCAGCCCGCAACAGGGCATGACAATTATTGCGAGCATTCCTTTGTGAACAATCCGATTAAAGTAATCTTGGTAGATGATCACGCGGTGGTCCGCGCCGGCTTCAGATTGTTATTATCGACAAGTGAGGATATTGAAGTTATTGCCGAAGCCGAACGTGGTGAACAAGCTTGTCAGCTTTATCTGGAAAAACAACCTGATGTGATGGTGCTGGATTTATCGATGCCGGGTATCGGCGGTTTAGAGGCTATCCGGCGAATTTGCAGTCGCAATGCCAATGCCAAAATCCTGGTATTCAGCGTCCATGATGAGATGGTTTATGTGGATAGAGCAGCCAACGCCGGTGCCAAAGGTTTCATTACCAAAAACAGCGCGCCTGCCATTCTTGTTGAAGCCATTCAGAAAATTGCTCAAGGTGAAATCTATATCGAACAGGGCTTGACCAGGAACACACCTGCAATGACCCGAGATATAGACTATCAGGCTGTCATCGGCAGTTTTTCGGCCCGGGAGTTCGATGTTTTTTTATTGTTGGCAAAAGGCTTAACTGCCCACAAAATCGCTGATGAATTATGTCTAGGGTACAAAACGGTCGCCAACTACGGTACTCAAATCAAAAATAAATTGAATGTTGCAACGGTAGCGGAATTAACCCGTATTGCACTGGTTTTAAAGCTATTGAAAAACTGATGCTTCCAGTGTTGTTAATTCGTCCATTGTGTTGATATTGGCAAATATTTCCGGCTCATCACAAAAATCGACTGTTGCCGTATTTTGTTGCAATATCCACCCCGCTAACTTGCGTTGCCCACCATCCAAATAGTCTTGCAAATTAGCTTGCAGAGTTGTTTTTATCGCTAAAAATACCGGATGTATTTTTTCGCCATCACAAGCAACAGCAATATCGACGTTCTGGTCTGTTTGACATTGCAATAATTTTTGTAAATGTCTGGCTTTAAATAATGGCGAGTCACAAGGCATGACTAATAACACACCGGTTTTTACGTAAACCATTGCCGAATATACACCCGCCAAAGGTCCATCAAAACGGTCGGTTTGATCGGAAATTACATGGCAACCAAATTGCTGGTACTGCAAGATATTGCGATTGGCGTTAATAACCACTTCGTCAGCAACTTGATTCAGGGCCTTTACTGCATAGCTCACCAAAGGTTGTTTTTGATAAAGAATGAGCCCCTTATCTTGAAAATCCATACGGCGGGCCAGTCCGCCCGCAAGAATTACTCCGGTGAGTTTTGTTTTCATGGTTAATATTGTGATGAACAAATGATCTAAATTGATTTTAAGTTAAAATGCTCAGGTTTTATTAATCGATTCTGGAAATCTATTTCCCATTAGTCGATTTGATTTTTCTATAGGCTTTCTACCAAATCACGATTTAAACAAATTTTTACTTTGCGACATCTGAAATACAAGGAAATATTCATGAAAACCAACTATGCAGCGTTAATGTCAAGCCTGGCTTTGGCGGCTTTTATCACAGGATGTACGTCCACAGCAGAAAAGCCCGTTGAAGCCGAAAAGACCGCAGATCAGGCGCCCTTAATGAATAACTACCCAACTCGCGATCGAGTCGAATACGTTTTAAACTGCGTCGCCCAAAAAGGCGGACTTTCTTACGTTAATCAATATGCTTGCGGTTGCAAAATAGACAAAATTGCTGAAAAACTCACTTTTGAAGAATTTGAAGCAGCCAAAACATTTGGTTATTTACGCACCACAGCCGGAGAATCGGGAAGTGCTTTTCGTGATCCAAAGCAAGCTAAGGACCTAAGAAAGCAGCTTAAAGAAGCCGAAGACTATGCAGAAAAAAGTTGTTTTGTGAAATAAATCGCAACGTTTTTGCCCTTTAAAACCAGTAGATTTTTTTACAAATCACACTTTAATTCGCTCATTGCAAATAGTTACCACAATAAATCAGACACCTACCGTTCGCGCTTGAGCAATCAAAATTTTAATAATAAGGCTATGAATGGATAAGTTTTAAAACAAGACTAACAATCTTATTGACAATAATTCTCATCATGATAAACGCAACCAATGGGATTATTGATTAAGTGAAAATACCGTTTTTTAATTAAATCACTTACATTTCCTAGTGTGTTTTAGTGATTTTTACAGCTAATAACCTGTGCTATCCTATCGCGAGCTTGTTTATTCACAACTACTATGGACGACTGTTGTTTTAATCAGGAAGGACGCACCCATTCGAGACAATCATGACAGAATCAGTTACTACGCACGCAGTTGTGCAAGAAATAACCAATAGCTTAAAACATAAACCGGGGGCTTTACTGCCTATTCTGCACGGCGTGCAAGATGCGCTTGGGTATATCCCTGCTGAAAGCATTCCTGAAATTGCCAAAGCGCTGAGTCTTTCTAGGGCTGAAGTGCATGGCGTAGTCAGTTTTTATCATTATTTTCGTGAAACGCCTCCCGGCAAACACACTATTCAACTGTGCCGTGCTGAATCATGCCAATCGATGGGCGGAAAAAAGCTGGAAGACTATATCAAAACCAAACTGGGTATTGATTTCCACGAAACTACTGCTGATGGCAAATTCTCTCTTGAACCCGTTTATTGCCTTGGGAATTGCGCTTGCTCTCCAGCCATGCAAATAGGCAAGGATATTTACGGCCGAGTATCGACCAATAGCTTTGACGCAACCATCGTGGAATTAGGAGAGTCTGCATGAGTACAAAAATTTATGTTCCTTGCGATTCAAGTGCAGTTTCCCTAGGCGCCGATCGAGTTGCAACAGCTATTGCCCTGGAAGCTAACAAGCGTGGCATAGAAATAGAACTAATCCGTAACGGATCACGCGGACTATATTGGCTGGAACCACTTGTTGAAGTACAAACCAGCAAAGGCCGTGTTGCTTATGGTCCGGTGCAAACTCCTGACGTCGTTAGCCTTTTCGATGCTAACTTCATTACGGGTGAAGCTCATGCTCTTTCTTTGGGTTTAACTGAAGAAATTGAGTATCTAAAAAAGCAGCAACGATTGACCTTTGCCAGAATTGGCAAAACCAATCCTGTCAGCCTCTCAGATTATCTTGATAACGATGGTTATCGCGGCTTGATCAATGCGCTGAAACTGCCCCAAGCCGACATAGTCAAAGCCGTGACCGATTCAGGTTTACGTGGTCGTGGCGGTGCAGCATTCCCGACTGGGATCAAATGGAATACCGTACTTAATACCCCCTCCGAACAAAAATACATTATTTGTAATGCCGACGAAGGCGATTCAGGTACTTTCTCAGACCGGATGGTAATGGAAGGAGACCCGTTTGTTCTTATTGAAGGCATGACTATCGCTGGCCTAGCTGTGAATGCAACCCAAGGGTATATTTATCTTCGCATTGAATATCCGCATGCTTTCGAAGTGCTTAACTCTGCCATTGATACCGCCTATAAAGAAGGGTATTTGGGCGAAAACATTCAAGGTAGCGGCAAAGCCTTTCATCTGGAAGTTAGATTAGGCGCTGGCGCTTATGTTTGCGGTGAAGAAACGTCTCTGATGGAAAGCTTAGAAGGCAAACGTGGATTGGTACGCTTTAAGCCACCTCTTCCTGCTATCAAAGGCTTATTTGGTCAACCTACGGTTGTCAATAATGTCATCTCACTGGCTTCTGTGCCCATTATTCTAGATAAAGGCGGCGACTATTATCGCGATTTCGGCATGGGCCGTTCACGCGGCACATTACCTATTCAATTAGCAGGAAACATTAAACACGCAGGCTTGGTTGAATCAGCGTTTGGCCTAACCCTAAGAGAACTGCTTTATGATTTCGGTGGCGGTTCTGCATCAGGCAGACCCATTCGAGCTGTGCAAGTCGGCGGACCGTTGGGCTCATATATGCCAGAGTCTCAATTCGATACTCCGTTAGATTATGAAGCCTTTGCAGCCATTTGGGCCGTACTTGGTCACGGTGGCATTGTGGTATTTGACGACACTGTCGATATGGCTGAAATGGCAAAATACAGCATGGAGTTTTGCGCCATTGAATCTTGCGGTAAATGTACGCCCTGCCGGATTGGCTCTACACGTGGCTACGAGGTAATGGACGACATCATCAATCGTCGCGATTTGGATAAAAATATCCCTTTACTAAGAGATCTTTGCGACACCTTACTTAACGGCTCACTCTGTGCTTTGGGTGGCATGACACCTTATCCAGTACTCAGCGCTTTAAACCATTTTCCCGAAGACTTCGGGATAGATGCAAAAGCCGGCGCCTAAATACGATTTATAGGAGATTACAATGTCGATCAATAATGAAAAAGATTTTGGCACCCCTGCCAGCCCAAGCATAAAGTTAGTTACCTTAGAAATTGATGGCTTTAAGGTTTCCGCACCTGAAGGCACATCGGTTATGCGCGCAGCCGCCAGTATCGGCATAGAGATTCCAAAATTATGCGCAACTGACAGCATTGAGCCGTTTGGTTCATGTCGACTTTGTTTAGTGCAAATTGAAGGCGCACGCGGCATGCCTGCCTCATGCACTACGCCTGTCGCCGAAGGCCTTAAAGTGGTCACGCAGAATAAACGTTTAGCTGACGTGCGTCGTGGTGTAATGGAGTTGTATATCTCCGATCATCCGCTGGATTGTTTGACCTGCTCAGCAAACGGCGATTGCGAATTACAAGATATGGCTGGAGCAGTCGGCTTGCGTGAAGTCCGTTATCAGCCAGGCGAGAATCACTTAAAAGCCACCAAAGATCAAAGTAACCCTTATTTTACTTTCGACCCCAGCAAATGTATCGTCTGTTCTCGTTGCGTCAGAGCCTGTGAAGAAACTCAAGGTACATTCGCTTTAACCATAGACGGCCGCGGCTTTGATTCGAAAGTATCGCCCGGACAAAATGAATCGTTTATGGATTCCGAATGTGTCTCTTGCGGTGCTTGTGTACAAGCCTGCCCAACAGCAACATTAATGGAAAAATCGGTTATCGATAACGGTACACCTGAGCATTCTATAATCACCACGTGCGCTTATTGTGGAGTGGGTTGCTCGTTCAAAGCCGAAATGAAAGGCGAACAAGTCATTCGCATGGTGCCAGACAAAAATGGTAAAGCTAACCATGGTCATTCATGCGTCAAAGGCCGATTTGCATTTGGCTATGCCACGCATAAAGATCGCATCACCAAACCAATGATTCGTGCCAGCATTAAAGATGCCTGGAAAGAAGTGAGTTGGGATGAAGCCATCACTTATGCCGCATCTGAATTAAAACGCATTCAAGCCCAATACGGTAAAGATTCAATAGGCGGCATTACCTCTTCTCGTTGCACCAACGAAGAAACCTATTTAGTGCAAAAACTGATTCGCGCAGGCTTCGGCAACAATAACGTCGATACCTGCGCGAGAGTATGTCATTCACCGACTGGATATGGCTTAAAACAAACCTTTGGCGAGTCTTCTGGAACACAAGACTTTGACTCGGTAATGGATTCAGATGTTATTTTGATTATCGGTGCCAACCCAACCGATGGTCATCCGGTATTCGCATCACAAATGAAAAAGCGCCTGCGTCAGGGTGCAAAGCTGATAATTGCCGATCCTCGTGAAATTGATCTGGTTAACAAAAGCCCGCATATTAAAGCTAATTACCATCTCAAATTACGTCCAAGCACTAACGTTGCCTTATTAAATGCATTAGCACACGTAGTGGTTACCGAAAACCTAGTCAAAGAAGACTTTGTTAAAGAACGTTGCGATGTGGCTTCATTTGAAAAATGGCGTACATTTGTAGCTCAAGAACGCCACTCGCCCGAAGCAACTGAATCTATAACTGGTGTACCTGCTAGCGACGTTAGAGATGCAGCAAGACTTTACGCAACGGGCGGTAATGGCGCTATTTACTATGGCTTAGGTGTAACTGAACATAGCCAAGGTTCAACAACAGTTATTAGTATCGCCAATCTTGCTATGGCAACCGGCAATCTCGGACACAAAGGTGTAGGTGTCAATCCATTACGTGGGCAAAATAACGTCCAAGGCTCTTGCGATATGGGTTCATTTCCACATGAGTTCCCTGGCTATCGCCATGTATCTGACCCAGCAACTCATGAATTATTCGAAAACGCTTGGAATGCAAAATTAAGTTCAGAGCCTGGTTTGCGTATTCCAAATATGTTTGATGCAGCAATGGACAAAAGCTTTATGGGCCTCTATGTCGAAGGTGAAGACATTGCCCAATCAGATCCAGATATTCATCATGTTCATGCCGCTCTACGCGCCATGGAGTGCGTAATTGTTCAGGATTTATTCCTCAATGAAACGGCTAAATTTGCTCATGTATTCTTACCTGGCGCGTCATTCTTAGAAAAAAACGGTACGTTCACCAATGCAGAGCGCCGTATCTCTCCAGTTCGTAGAGTTATGACGCCGTTAGCTGGCTATGAAGATTGGGAAGTAACCCAATTGCTATCAAATGCTGTTGGCTACCCAATGAATTATCAACATCCATCTGAAATCATGGATGAAATCGCTCGACTGACCCCTAGCTTTAACGGTGTTAGCTACGAAGCGATCGATCGTCTTGGTAGCATTCAATGGCCTTGTAATGATGAAGCGCCGGAAGGTACCCCAATTATGCATGAGCACACTTTCATGCGTGACAATGGTAAAGGTTTATTCATGCCGACTGAGTTTGTTGCAACTCAAGAGCGCGTCAACAGCAAATACCCATTGATATTGACTACCGGTCGGATTTTGTCCCAATACAACGTTGGCGCACAAACACGTCGCACCGACAACGTAGCATGGCATTCTGAAGACTTGTTGGAAATCCATCCGCATGATGCTGAAGATAGAGGTATCAATTCCGGTGATTGGGTAGGTATTAAGAGCCGCGCTGGTGAAACAGTCCTCCACGCATTAATAAGTGATCGGGTCCAACCAGGCGTTGTTTACACTACGTTCCATTTCCCAGAATCAGGTGCAAACGTTATTACTACTGACAATTCTGATTGGGCTACTAACTGCCCTGAATATAAGGTAACTGCAGTACAAGCAACTAAAGTAACCCAGCCTTCTGAGTGGCAAAAAGAGTACAGCGCTTTTTCAGAACAACAACTTGATTTGCTCGAGCAAGGCATAAGTAATGGCTAACGACAATGCAGTAATGCAGTCGTTAGCACTTGACTTAGGCTGGCCGAGTTACCAGCAAATTACAGTCGACCGCTGGCAAGGAAGCCAGCATACTCAGGAAGCTGATTTTGTTGCTGAAGAAGTACCGATATCTCTGATATATAACGGAGTGCCACATGTAGTTATGTTGGCAACACCTACCAACCTAGAGGAATTTGCTCTAGGTTTTAGTATTACCGAAGGTATCATTAAGAAAACGAGTGAATTGTTATCTACGCGAATTTACAATCACGCGAATGGCATTGAAATTCAGCTAAAAATCCCTGATGAACGATTTGTGTGCATGAGTGACAAGGGCAGAAACCTTACGGGGCGGACCGGATGTGGCTTGTGTGGAGCCAGCACACTGAAGCAAGCAATTCGCCAACCTGCGCCTGTTCATGGCAATCTTAAGTTAACTAGCCAGGATTTGTTAACTGCGTTAACTCAAGTCAAACAACGACAAAAGTTAAATAAAATAACTGGCTCAGTTCATGCCGCTGCCTGGGCTGTTCCTGGGCAAGGTATCTTAGATATACGTGAAGATGTAGGTCGGCATAATGCACTAGATAAACTAATCGGTTTGCTATTGAGAAGCGGTAGAGATTTATCTGAAGGTTTTGTCGTTGTTACTAGCCGCGCAAGCTATGAGATGGTTCAGAAAACGGCATTTGTAGGCATAACTCTATTGGCCGCAATATCTGCTCCAACCGGCTTAGCAATACGCCTAGCCAATGAAGCTGGTCTTACTTTGATCGGCTTCGCTCGGAATGAGCAGCATGTAGTTTATGCCCATCCACAACGATTAACCCATATCAACAACAACTTTAACTGATTTGCAAAATGAAAATAGAAAGACTTATCAAAATGGCTAATGACATTAGTGATTTCTTTAATTCCGAAGCAGATAAGGAAGACGCCGCAAAAGGAATGTTAAATCACATTTTAAGATCTTGGGATCCAAGAATGCGCAATGAAATAGTTACCTATTTGCATCAAGATGGCTCTGCATTAAGTGAGCTTTCTAAAAAAGCTATTTCCCAATTAGAACAAAATTAATAAATTGAAAAACACCTAGGTAATACGTAAATATTGTTCGATTTAATAAATAAGGGACTGGGATATTTAATTAATCAAATGCCCCAGCCCCTTATTTTTTATATACTTTTAATAAGATTGCCGATTATTCGCAGCGTAACTCAAACAAATAAAAAGTAGAAATTGCACACCAAAAATAAGATTCGCCATTAACAAATGAATAGGTTGTGCAATTGCTGGCATTCCTAACCTATCCAAAGAAACCCCAGCCAAAATCGCCGTAACGACCAGTCCTGCAACCGCTAAGCCAGCTTTGTAAATAATACTTTCTTTAGCAATCGATTGATAAACTTTCCAAGCAAGCCAAAGATTGGTAAATAAAATAATCGACGAAAAAGATCTGTGTATATAGAAAATAATCGGAAAATCTTCACGCCAATATTGTCTTTCGATACCTTGCTGGTTAGCAATAAAATCTACCGCCTCTCTTACTTGAGTTCCCATGGCTACTTGTAGCAGCGTCATGGCCATCGCAACTATCAATACCGTCTTATAATTTTCAGGCAAAACACTGATATCCAGTTTTGCCATGTCCTCCCGCTGAGATCTTGCTATGGTATAAATTAAAAGCGCGACGATAAAAAGTGCCAACAACATGTGTATGGTAATCACCACCGGCTTTAGGTTTGAGGCAACCACTGTAGAGCCCAGCCAGCCTTGAAATCCAACCAATAAAAATGCACTTAATGCCAGATAAAAGATTGTTTTATCGGCTTTAAGATAAATACGCGATGACCACGCAGTCAGAAAAATTAGAAATCCAATACTTACGCCAACCAGACGATTAGTGTACTCAGTCCAAGTTTTAACTGGATTAAACTGAGTATCCTGATAACCACGTTGCGCATAAATTTCATGATAATTACTTGGTAGCTGTGACTCATCAGTCGGTGGTACCCATTGACCAAAACAGGTTGGCCAATCCGGACAGCCCATACCTGCGCCGGAGGCCCTTACTATACCGCCAGCAAGAATAACCAAGTAGACAGCAAAAATTGTAATAACACCAAGGCGACGAAAATAAAGTGCAGCTTGCGAATCAATCATAATTTAGATGTGCTCAATTTAGGAAAACATGCTTTTGGTAAGTTCAATTTCATCAGAAATGCCTTCTATTTCTAACACCTCAATGTCTGCCGTCAAGCCTAGCTTGGCAAATGCCGGAACTGTCGAGCAATCAACACGACACGCTGGATGATCCGTACCGGCAATACTTTGCAAAAATGCGACTTGCACCACATCAACATAATCAGCGATTGGGCCTGAATCACGCTGAAATTCAACATATTGCGATGGAACCAACTTTAACGCCTCTGGGAACGACCAGGTATCCATAATCAACTTACCAATAGCGGGATGTGCTTTTTCCAAAAGCTTATCCATTCTGGACGGACTGTCTCTAAACTCAGGAATATGTTCAACCAACGTCAAAATAGGCAATTTACCAATTTGGTGAATCAAACCAGCAAGCATCGCTTCGTCACGATTAAGATGCGGAGTTAATGCTACCAGAGCACGGCTAATCGAAGAGACATTAATACTCTGCTCCCAGGTTTTTCTGAAATGCATCTCTAGCAATTTTGAGGTGGGTCGAAACATCTGCTGCATCACCAAACTGGTAATCAATGCACCAACAATTTTATGCCCAAGTCTTGAAACCGCCATTTGTATGTTTTTAATCTCTGTCGTGCCACGATACAAAGGACTATTAGCAACATAAATAAGACGTGTTGAAAGTGCAGCATCTGTAACGATAATCTCAGCCAAGTCTTTAGCTGACGCATCGCCGGAAGCAACTGCCTCTCGAACTTTTAACGCAATGTCAGGTAAAACCGGTAAGACTAAACGGTTAGCGTTAAGTTCCTGCTGAACATGATTAAGAAAATCCTGAACTGAGTTAAATTGCATGACAGACCTTACAACTAAAAATTATTACTATTATAGGGTATTTTCTCTCATTGATAGTTTTGCGGACTATATTGGTAACGCTGTGAAGGCATCTAAATCTTCAACAGCAGCAGCTCTTCTAATCAGCTCCAGATTATCTTCATTAGCCATCATACCGCCTACGGCAAGCGTCACGACCATTGCTTCAAATGGATAGACTAAATGCGCACGATAGCGTTCTATAAGAATATTTAACTCAACGCCAATGCCTCTATTTGCTAATATCGCAACATATTTCTCAAGCAACTCAAGCTCATGTCGTCTGCGAACTTCAGGTGTCAGTGCCGTTGCCAGAAAATAAGCTATGTCACTGACCCCCTCTCCGGTTCGCACTAATTGCCAATCTAATAATCCGGGACGTGAATGTTGCCAAAATAAGTTACCTGGATGGCAGTCATGGTGAACAACAGTCTGTGGTCCCTGTGTTAAAAAGTACATAGCGCGACGACGATGAGAGGCATATCGCAGGGCCGAACGCTGTAATGAATTGGAGACAATACTGCGCGAGCGTTGTAAACCTTGTTTCATTAAAGGCACTGCGAGAGCTGTGCCCAAATGATCTTCCAAGCGCCTTGTCGGGCCTGACATCCAAGGGTAATGGGCTACATTATTAGAAACTCGCCAAAATCTCGCATGCAAATGCGCCAACTGCTCGACCACCAATTCAGCCTGACTTACTGTCAATGCGTCACTTGGCAAACCTGGCTTGGCCCCGAATTCAGTTACGTCACTTAATACCAAGGTTGAACCACAGCCTAAGCGACTTGTCGCCGCTAACACATCAGGTTTACTAATAGGTACTACCGGCGCTATTTCCCGATAAAATCGTACTTCTGTAGATAATAACCTGGGTAATGCAGTAATCACTCGCGCCCGCCAAGCTAATGACGGCATTTTGACAAACCAAAATCGGGGGATTGTTGTCGGCCCATCATGCTCAACTTCAATACGAACACGCGTAGTTGTACCAATATCAACAGAGATAGGGTTTACCTTTGACACCACAACCCGTGCATCGTTTTGATTAACAATACGTTGAGCCCATTGCTTGGTTAAATGACCGGGGTGACTGACAACTAATGCATGACTCATTGTGTGTAAATTCTCTAAATTAATATTCCAATGCAATAAAGACATTAAAATGAATAACAATATAAATACGATTTCATTCCAACGGAATTGCTGCCATTTTTTGCTTATCGACTTTTTGCAAAAATGGCGCGACTAACAACGAGATGAAAAATATTAAGGCAATACCTTGAAACAGATTGTTAAACGTCATCACCTCTGCTTCTCGCCAGGCTAGCCCGGTCAATTGTTTTAACGCAGCCAACTGAGGATCTGGCAACTGTGCTTGGCGCATAATTTCAGTAAGACCTTCCAGAAATTCTTGCGCCTGATAATTTGTCGCCGAAATGGATTCACGCAAACTCGAATAATGCGCCTTACTGAGATAAACCAGTAAGGTATTGGCAACAGCCAAACCTATCGCACCACCCAAATTACGCATTAAATTGTATAGACCGCTGGCATTTTTGATTTCCTCAGGCGGCAACAAACCTAATGTCAAAGTATTAATCGGTACAAAGCACAACATTAACGCCATGCCGCGAACTGCTTGAGGCCAGAAAAAATCCCAATACCCCGATTCACTGGTTAAGTTGGAGTTCATCCATGAGCCCAATGCAAACAGACCAAAACCAATTGCCAGCATCAAACGTAAATCAATTTTTTTCTCTAATGGCCCGGCAACAAAAGCCGACAGCAATTGAAACAAACCTACCACCATTAAATAATGACCGATTTGCAGACTATTCAAGCCTTTGACACTAGCGAGGTAAATCGGCGTCAAATAAATAATAGTATAAAGCCCGACACCCAGCACAAAGCTGTAGCCACAACCCACCGCAAAATTAATATTTCGAAAAGCATACAGATCGATAATTGGATGCGGATGTTTTAATTCCCAAATCACCATTGCGATACCGCTTAACACCACCATGCAGGTTAAAGCCAAAATTAAATCACTTTCAAACCACTGATTACGCACGCCTTCTTCTAGTACAAACTGCATACAACCCAGGCAAAGTGCTATCAAGCCAATACCGACAAAGTCTATTTTTTTCAGCAACGACCAATCCGGTTGATCAATATCAAAAAAGCGCCATACCAATATGCATACCACTGCACCCGGAATAACATTGATTAAAAATAAAAACTCCCAGCTGTAAGTTTCTGTTAAATAGCCGCCTAATACTGGTCCCACTGTCGGCGCCATAGTAACAATCAAGCCCATTACAATCGTCATGGTCGATTGCAGACGTACCGGAAATACCGTGTAAATAACCGCAAAAGCCATCGGAATCATCGCACCACCTAAAAAACCTTGCAGGCATCGAAAAACGATCATCGATGGCAAATTCCAGGCAAACGCACAGGCCAAACTGGCTAAGGTGAAGCCCCCGGCAGACAATACATATAAATAGCGCGTAGAAAATACCCGACCCAGCCAACCGGACAAAGGAATAATGATAACCTCGGCAACCAGGTAAGACGTTTGTACCCAGGCAATTTCATCTTGGGTAGCAGAAAGACCCGCTTGTATTTCCGACAGTGAACTAGCGACAATCTGAATATCCAGTACCGCCATGAATACACCAATTGCCATGCTGAAAAAGCCAATCCAGTAAGCCCGTGGAATTGGCTTTTCTTCGATATTTGGAATGGCGTTCATCCTAATGAACTTTCACTTTGGCTTCGACGGACAGACCTGACTTTAACAAACTGACATCCGCACCGGGATCAAGCACTATTTTGACCGGCACCCGCCGCACAATTTTAGTGAAGTTGCCGGTGGCGTTTTCTGCAGGTAATAAACTAAATTCGGCGCCACTGGCTGGCGCAAAACTATCGACTTTGCCAGTCAATTCAAGATTTGGATAAGCATCAACTTTAATAGTCGCAGCTTGTCCGATGCGCATATATTCAAGCTGAGTTTCCTTAAAATTAGCTTCCACCCAAATTTTTTGGCTCTCTACTAAATGCGCCAGCGTCATTCCAGGTCGCACTAACTGCCCCGATTGCACCCCCTTATTGCCGATCACGCCTGCCACCGGCGCTTTGATTTGGGTATGCTCCAACTCAAGCTTTGCTAGTTGTAACTCTGCTTGGGCAATTTCTAACTTAGCGGTGCTTTCGCTAATCTCATTATCAAAAGCACCGTATGCGCCCTGCTCTGCACTTGCTGTGGCTTGCGAACTTGCCAGCTCAGCAGCAGACTGTTTGGACTCGGATTGAATTTTATCCAGTGTTTGCTTGGAGGCCGAGCCTCGACTAATCAGCTCATCAAAGCGACGTAAATCTTTTTGAATTTGCTCACGTCTGGCCTGCACAGCGGCAATATTGGCAGTGGCAGCCGCGACATGACTATGCTGTGAAGTTTTTTGTGCGTGCAAACGCTGAATATGCGCTTTTTCTTCATTAATCCTAGATTCAGCCTGAGCAACTTTTGCTTTAAAATCGCGGTCATCTATCGTTAGTAGCAATTCATCTTGTTGAACCGCTTGATTATCATCTACTAAAAGCTGTGATACATAGCCCTGCACTTTCGGGCTAATCAAAATAATATTGGCTTTTAAATAAGCATTGTCAGTACTTTCATATTGTTGCCGATCAATCAACCAAAAGCTGACAGCCACAATTGCCGGAATTACAAATAAACTGCTGATAACAAACGTTCGAAAGCGCGCCATAAAAGTCCCTTGATAAACTAAACCGTTCGGTTTAGTCTAACTTATCCTTTTTCTTTAGCAAGCGTTGTCTAAATTATGTCTACAGAACTCACTGAGCAAAAACGTCTGAACATTATTGATAGCGCTACCCGTATGTTCCTTGCCCACGGCTATCGCAACACCAGCATGGATAAAATTGCCCAAGCCGCTCCAGTTTCCAAAGCCACTTTGTACAATCATTTTGATAAAAAAGAAGCACTGTTAGCGGCCGTAGTATCAAAATTATGCAATGCCCTGCTTGAAACTATGACACAAGCAAAAGTCGATTCCGACGACATTGAAAATAGCCTAAGAAAAATAGCCGACTCTTTCGCTGCACTAATTTTCTCAGAGGATGCGCTAGCTATATTTCGGCTGGCAATTACCGAAAGCCGTGAATTCCCAGAATTAAGCCAATTGTTTTATGACAGCGGCCCGAATATCGCTTTGTTGCAATTAGAAACTTACTTGCGCCAGCTTAATGACTGCGGCCAACTAAAAATTGCCAATCCGACCTTTGCCGCTGACGCCTTTTTCAGCTTATTAAAAGGCGACTTACATCTGCAATGCTTACTTGCTAAAAAACCACTGCCTACTGATCAGGAAAAACAACAATTGGTAGATAATGCCCTCACTTTTTATATGCGCGGAATCTTACTGATCAATCATTAAGCAGATCAACAACATTGCAGACATTGATTACGCCAAGAATTTTTTATCACTGCTAAACTAACAAAAAACCACAGACTCATTTGTCATAGGCTCGTCAGCATGTATTTTAAATTACGTTATTTTCAGTTCTATTTTTTTGTGGGGCTTCTCGTCTTCGGTCAACTGCCGGTGTTTGCCGCCGATCAACCCATGGGAATTGGCGCTTTGGGCCGTATTGAACCGCTAAGCCGTGTTATTCGTATTTCACATGACGCTGGCTCAGATGGTGCCAATCTTGAACAACTGTTTCCTCAAGAAGGCGACCAAGTCAATAAAGGTGATGTATTAGCGTTGTCAGCCGATCATACCAGGCGTAAAGCCGCTATTGAAGTTGCCCAGACTCAAGTTAAAGTGCTTGAAGCTAAAGTGGCTGTCGAACGGGTAGCACTTAATTACAATAGTAAAGAATACCAGCGCTATCAGGCGCTTGCCAAAACAGCTACTGCCAGCGCAGCCACCACCGATCAAAAACAATTTGCTTTCTTACAGTCGCAGGCAACTATTGCTGCCTTGCAAGCCCAAATAGCTAATGCAAGAGCAGAACAAAAAGTAGCAGAAGAAAACCTGGCTAAAACTGTAATCAAAGCACCAATCTCAGGCACCGTTATCAAAATTCACGCTCGACCCGGCGAGCGGGTTGGCGACAAGGGGCTACTAGAAATGGCCGATTTGACGCAACTTGATGTCGTCGCTGAAGTCTATGAATCAGACATGCCCAAAGTTAAAGTCGGACAAAAAGCTGACATCAATGTGCCGGGATTTACCCAAACCTTCGCCGCGCAAGTCAGAGAGCTTGGTTTTCAAGTAAAAAAGAATGATTTAAATGACACCGATCCTCTCGCTGATAGAGATAACCGCATTATCGAAGTGCGCCTAACACTGGAAGACAAAGCCGTTGAGGCCTTACAACATCAAATTTATCGCCAGGTCCATCTGCGGATAATGCCATGAATTTACTAACTTCTTTCATCTTTCCAGGTCGCCTGGCATGGCGACAACTGGTTTATGATCGGACCAAACTGATAGCGGCTATCTGCGGGGTATTGTTCGCAACGGTATTAGTGTTTATGCAAATCGGCTTTAAAGATGCCTTGTATGCCAGTGCAGCATCGGCGCCCATGAAAATGGATGGCGATCTGTTTCTGTTACATAAACAAACCGAAGCCATGTGGCGACCGGTGCGATTCAACCGCACCGAACTGATGCGAGCCCTTGCGCATCCTCAAGTAACACAAGCTTATCCCTTATACATGTCGTTGGCGCAATTCAAAAATCCGGCCACACAAACCAAGCGTACCCTCATGGTCTATGGATACGACCCAGACGCGGACATACTTGATATACCTGAAATCAAAGTTAATCACGAACTACTCCGCCTAAAAGACACCGTACTCTTCGATGAAGCATCGCGCCCTGAGTTTGGTCCGGTGCGCCAATTGTTGACTGAAGGCAAAGACAGCACTGAAATAAATGATTACAAAATCAAAATAATAGGTGTTTTTCGGCTAGGCGCCTCATTTGCAGCCGATGGCAACGTAGTCACCAGCGAACTAAATTTTCTGCGTATATTTCCACTTAGAAATGCCGCTGAAATTGATCTCGGCATTATTCGCCTCACCCCGGACGCGGATTTAAAAGCAGTCCAAGCCTCTTTAAAACAACGGCTAAATGAAAATATCAACCTATTCACCTATGACGAATTAGTTAAATTTGAACAACTCTACTGGGACAACATGACCCCCATTGGCTTTATTTTCGGCTTTGGCACCATCATGGGCCTGGTCGTTGGTATGGTGATCGTCTACCAGATTCTGTTCACTGACATCACCAACCATCTCAATGAATTTGCGACCTTAAAAGCCATGGGTTACAAACATCGCTATTTTATAAAAGTCGTATTTGCATCAGCATTTTATCTGGCTGTATTAGGCTTCGTGCCTGGTTATCTCATGTCCGTCGGCCTCTACAAAGTTGCTGAATCTGCAATATTTATTCCCATGCCGATGACTTACACCAAGCTGATAACCGTTTTTTTGTTCATATTATCGATGTGCGCAACCGCCGGCATGCTCGCCATGCGTAAACTAAAAGCAGCCAACCCGGCGGATATGTTCTGATGAGTGCAATGATTAACGTACAAAACCTGAACTTCAGCTATGGCACTGGCGAGTTGCAACAAAAGGTCTTAAAACAAGTTAATTTACAAATCGGCGAAGGCGAAATCGTCATTATGACCGGGCCATCAGGATCGGGTAAAACCACCCTGTTAACGATTATCGGGGGCTTGCGACATGCTGAGCACGGCAGCGTCTCTGTGCTCAACAAGCAATTAGTCGAGAGCAAAGAACAAACCAAAGTTCAAGTTCGTCAACAAACGGGTTATATTTTTCAACAACATAACCTGCTTAAATCACTATCTGCCGTGCAAAATGTCAGTATGGCGCTGGAGCTGCATCCAGGCTTTAACGAAAAAGAACGTCTGCAACGTTCTAAAGAAATGCTGATTGCTGTTGGCTTAGGCGACAGAATCCATCACAAACCCGACCAACTCTCCGGCGGGCAACGGCAACGTGTATCAATCGCTAGAGCGCTAGTCGGCGGCCCAAAAATCGTACTGGCCGACGAACCCACCGCGTCACTGGATAAACAAAGCGGCCACGAAGCCGTTAATATTTTAAAAAGACTGGCTCAAGACACCGGCACCACTATCTTGCTGGTGACACACGATTACCGCATCCTGGATGTTGCTGATCGCATCGTCGAACTTGAAGACGGCATTATCAAAACCTAAAACTTTCAGTCTCTCAACACTCATTTACGAGACCACATTTATGCCAAGCAACAAACATCGTCAACTTTCCCAGACTATTAGCTGTTTATTATTGTGTTCATCCGCGAACACTTTTGCCGAAACACTTGATGATGCCTGGAACCGGGCCATTGATAATAACCATCAAATTAAGGCTAGCAAGGCCGACACCTCAGCATCTGAGCAGCAACTGGAAGCAGCCGAAAGTCAGCGCTTACCTGATTTATCTGTTAAAAGTGGTTATACCCAATACAGCGAAACACCGGCCGCAAAAACCCAAGTGTCCGGCAACTCTGTAATATTTAATACCGCTCAACCTGGCAGCGTTCAAGCTCAGGCAATTGCCTCAATACCGGTGTTTACCAGCGGTCGTATCAGCCACAACATCAGCGCCGCGGAAGCGTCATTGCAGGCGGCCCAATCCAACGAAATAACCTCTGCACTCACTATAAAAATGCAGGTAGCTGAAGCCTATGTCAACGTATTAAGGGCTGAAAGTGCACTGCAAGTAGCGCAGAGTCATGTTGACAGCCTTAGCTCACACCATCGTGATGTGAAAAACATGTTTGACCAAGGAGTAGTTGCACGCAACGACTTATTAGCCGCCAATGTTGAACTGGTGAATGCCCAGCAATTGGTTGTGCAAATAAGCAATCAACTGGATATTACCAAGGCCCGCTACAACCAACTTCTGGATAGAAACCTTGCCGATCAAGTAAAGTTGGAGCATAAATTCCCTGAGACACCTCAAGGCGATTTGGATCAGTTAAGCAGCAATGCCATAAAACAGCGCCCTGAATTAGTCACACTTGCCCAGCAAATTGACTCGCTGGAACATCAATCCAAAAGTGTCAAAGCCGGTCTATTGCCGCAAGTTGCCGTAAAAGGCGGTTATCAATACCAAGAAAACCGCTATCAAGCTTTTGAGGGTATGTGGATGGCCAATGTCGGCATGGAATGGAAACTCGATGCCAGCTCCCACCATCAAAGCGACGCCATCAGTCGGCAAGCAGCGTCATTAAAAGAACAACGCGATGACTTAACCAGCATGATCAACTTACAAGTACGTCAAGCCTGGCTGGATATTCAAGAAACCAAAAAACGCATTGCCGTTACCCAACAGGCCATTGATCAAGCGGATGAAAACATGAAAGTCACCACTGATCAATATCAGCAAGGCTTATCTACCAACACGGACGTACTTAAAGCCGAAGACTTAAGGATTTCAGCTCATGATAACTTCAATGATGCTAACTACGATGCAGCCTTAGCAACATTACGTTTGCGCCGGGCGTTAGGCGTGTTGTAACAGCCACCTCAGCGTATCATTAACAACATACTACCAAGCGAAATTTAGATGTTAGTTTGTCTTGCAGAGTAACAAGGTGGGCAATAAAGCGCCTGTTTTTGGTGCCCACCTAACCTCGTTAACGAATACTTTCTAACAGTTTATTGACCACTATTGCCGTTTCCGGACTGTTTAATATACCCATATGCGATTTTTGGTATCCATACATACGATTCGCTTCTTCTTGGGCTTCAGGCCGTAATTCACTCGCCAAACTCACCGTGCCATCCCCTGCCCCGCTATCAATAAATGAAAACAGCAAATGTTTTGACATATCGTCAGGCAACTTGCGACGAGTATCGTTTAAGTAGAACAATTCTTTCAGAAATCGGCTTCCTGGAGCCAAATCTTCCCAAGCATAAACGGGCGTTGGCGCATGATCGACACCTAATTTTGCAGCCATGTGACCGTTCCAGGGTGTGGAAATGGAAATAAACAAAGGGATAGTCACGCTCTTCGAATTATCGAGATGTTTAAGGATAAAGCTTCTCGAAACCAAGCCGCCCATGCTGTGCGCAACCACGGCTAGTTTGTCGAACTTATACTTGGCGTGCAGTTGTTGCAGCATTTGATCGACATAGCGGGAAACATTATCGAGGTATGCACCGGATGGATAGTAAAGCACCCAAGGCTGGAAATGCGTCCGATCCATTTGCTTGATTAAATACTCAAAATTACGCGGCGTGCCATTAATGCCATGCACGAAAAGAACTGGAATCTTTTCTGCAGAGTAAGGTTCAAGAAAATACAGACCGGTATTGCCGTCGATCAAAAAATCCAGCGGCCGCCATAGGCTTTGTTCGGCAACTTCGTCGGCAAAGCGCGGCTCATCGAGTGATGCCAGAGTACCAATTTGCGTAACTTGTCCGAGTGAAATATCGAGTTGTTGCTTGGAGCTGCGAATTTGCAGTTTTGCAATATCTAAAGGCGCTTCAGCACGCGTTCTGCCTTGTTCGGCGATGACTAAGTTAATACCTGTTTTTACTTCGCCCGGCTGGCACTGCACTATATTTTCCGGCGTTGGAGCAATGGCAGGCTCATCAAGTTGATAGATCAAATCATCGTTAACATCTTTAAACGCAGCGATCAGGTAACTACCCGAGGCGGTTGAGAAATACCATTTTCCGGGACTGTCATTAACAAAATGATCAAACAAGCGCCAATTTTCGCGTTTTGAGATGTCACCTCCGTTATGTTTAAACAGCAGAATGATCATCTTTTTGCCATTATCGACTTCGGGTTTTATGGTGCCGTAAATATTGCAATACGTGGCAATTTTCTGTTGCTGTTCTTCAACGGCAAATAAGCCGCAGCCTGACAAAAAACAGGCAGTGCATAACACAATCCCGATTGCATAAATTTTGTTGAACATTTTCTCTTTTCCCAACGTGTCTAGGAGCAAGCCATTGGCTGGCTTAGACTCCACTCAGCCACCGAACTGACTTAATTAGGGCTTCGGCGCTTTAGCTCTTGAAGCGTTTGATTTCTTCAGCTTTCTCGCCTCAAAGACCACGACACTGCGCGCGTGAACTTGCTGCATTGCTGCTTTTACCGGGCGCTGACGCTTACTCTCAAGTATGTCACTCGGTGACGGTTCGGCGGTATCAATCGCCAAATACCAGTGTCGTTGCGGGATCTCAGGCAGTTGTACGGCAATACCTTTGTCGGACATGTTTAGAACAATATGCAAATCCTCTTCGTTAGCCGTACTGCCTGCCAGTGTAAAAGCCAGCACTTGCGCCGACTCATCGGCCCAGAGCGGCTCATTTAACTCCAAGCCATGCCAGGTAACATCGGGTATACCGTCTGTAGACTCCGCTCGACCGGTCAAAAAGCGCGAACGGGTTAAACAAGGGTGACGATGACGAAACGCGATTAGCTCACGCACGAAGCGGATCATGTCGCGATTGGCTTCGGCCAGTTGCCAATCTAACCAGGAAATCTCATTATTTTGGCACCAGGCGTTATTGTTGCCATGTTGGGTATTTAAAAATTCATCCCCCGCCAAAAACATCGGCACACCTTGACTAAGAAACAGGATGGCCATGAAGTTGCGTGCCTGGCGCTGGCGCAATGCGATTATATAAGGATCGGCAGTTTCGCCTTCGAAGCCGCAATTCCAGCTTAAGTTTTGATCGGTGCCATCACGGTTGTCTTCGCCGTTAGCCAGATTGTGTTTGCCGTTGTAACTGACAAGATCCCACAGCGTGAAACCGTCATGACAGGTAATGAAATTAATACTGCTGGTCGGTAAGCGATGCTTGTCGGCATACAGATCACTGCTGCCCGCCATGCAGGTAGCAACATCTTTGACTAAGCCCTGATCACCACGAATAAATCGTCTAATGACATCACGATAGCGGCCATTCCATTCCGACCAGCGCGAACCGGGAAAAGAGCCCACTTGATATAGACCGGTAGCATCCCAGGCCTCGGCGATAACCGGGGTATGCGCTAAGACATGCGATAACTCGATACTCCAGGGTAATGACGGATTGGCGAGCACCGCGCCGTCCTCGCCCCGTGAAAACACGCTGGCAAGATCGAAACGAAAGCCATCAACGCGCATCGTTTTTACCCAGTATTCCAGACAATACACCAATAAATGCGTTACCAGCGGGTGATTGCAATTAATGGTATTGCCGCAACCAGTGAAATCGCGGAAATGCGCGCCATCGTGATGATAAAAGATGTCATCAGCCAAGGCCTTAAAGTGTATCGTTGGTCCATCAACGCCGCCTTCGCTGGTGTGATTAAACACCACGTCCAAAATAATACCCAAATCGGCTGCATGCAGCGCCTCAACGAGCTCTTGAAATTCGCGCACCGGCTCGGGTGTTGAGCAAAAATGCGGATGCGGCGCATAAAAGCCGTAAGGACTGTAACCCCAATAATTTTTATTACCGAGTTCAATTACCCCATCAGGCGCATCTTGTTCATCGAAAGCCATCACGGGAAGTAGTTCGACATGGGTGATACCCAGTCCCTTAAGATAAGGAATCTTTTCGATCAAACCAGAGAACCGACCTGGATGTTGAGCACCAGAAGATGGGTGCTGCGTGTAACCGCCGACATGGACTTCATAAATCACAGCACCATCTAAGGGCTTGGGCGTAAACGTTGTATCGAACCATTCATAATGGGTATCTGTTACGATCCCACGCAAGCCGTTGGTTGCAGAAATCGGCTGCCCGCGGTTCCAGCCTTCATCGCTAACTGCACGCGCCCAAGGATCAAGCACCTCCCACCAGGCGCCATCCGGCTTTTGCACGTGCCAATTGTAATAGGTACCCACGGGTAATTTCTCAACGAATACATGCCACGAGAAAAACGTCCGCTGTGTATTTGGATCCAGCTCAATTACTTGAAACGGTTTGGTGCTGGTTGCAGTTTTGTACAGCAGTAACTCAATGTTGATAGCATCGTAGCTATACACACAAAAATTTGCGCCTTCCTTAGTCCAGGTTGCCCCGCCGGGAAGCCGGTTGCCAATACGGGTACGAAAACGTGCAGTTGTCGCTATCATGCTTTATCCCCTTGGTATGCACTTGATTTGTTTTGCGGCCATATAGTAGCCCGAATAGCTAAGAATCGTCCCACGTCGACTCTTAAAAAACCTAAGATTAAATAACTAGGCAAGCCGCAGCTGCGCTAACGAGGCCAGCAAAGGCCCACCGTTTATCTCTGGAATAATGCTTAGCTCAAACACCTTAACCGCCGACAAATCGACACGGTAATCTTCTGTTTCAGAGGTTGTGCCCAACGGACTAAAGTTCCATTGCTGGCGGACAATTTCCTGGAATGTCTGTCCGCCATCCGCTGACCAGCGCAAGACAAATTCTTGGGTGCGCTCAACCTCTGTTTCCACAAAACTCAGCCAGATTCTGCTTAGCTGTTGCGGATGCGTGAAGATAAGCCTGATCGTTTGTTTGCCAGGCCCAGCAGCACGCCAACCCGAGCTCTGCCCGAGCAATAATGCCGATTCAATCGGATGCGCGGCATCTTCCGAAGTGATTTCCACCTCAGCAAGCGCTTCTAAATCCAGCCATTCCTGATCAGGAGCCGTGGTGTGTTGTTGATCGTTGGTAATAATTCGCTTACGCATCAGTGATGACTCCTGGAATTGAACTGAATAAACCCTAAATGACTAGGTTTGTATAACGTCATTGCGCCGTAGGCCATTGTATAGCTACTTGTAGCTAAAATACGTTATTCATTGAATCCAGCAAGCTTGGCTAAGAAATCAGCAAGCTGTAATTGAAGGGTATTGAAACAGCAGAGTAAGCACTGTTTTTTTGTGCCGATGCGGGGATTACTGAGTAATAAAAACAAAGTTTCTGCCGATAATGCATTTGTCGCTCTATAGGCCAAGGCGAAAATTGTCTCATCATGGGATAATTGGGTTAACTCGCACTGCTTATATAGCAGCAACGCTGTGGGTTGTAGTAAAAGCGTTCATGCTCCATAAAGAAGGATAAGTATCTATCTTCCTTAGCAGTAAAATTAACCCACCTACTTGCTGATTGTATTCAATCTAGCAATTGACAACTTTAAAGACAATTCGTTATGTGGCAAATATTCAGTGATGCTTTTAACCTAACCGGACTAGTCCCTCATGGCTTTTGCCTGCAATGGAATCCGTTATTGCTTTAGACTTTAGTTGGTTCTGACGCACTGATCGCAATCTCTTATTTTTCCATTCCCTTTGCGATTTGGTTTTTCGCGCAAAAAAGACCTGACATTCGTAATCGATGGCTGCTAATACTATTCGGCCTGTTCATTATCGCTTGCGGGATCACGCATCTCCTTGATGTACTAACAATCTGGCGCCCCAATTATTGGGCGAATGCATTGGCAAAAGCGGTAACAGCAGTGCTTTCTCTTGGAACTGCGCTAATCATATGGCGCATTATGCCGACGGCTTTACAGGCGCCTTCTATGAATCAACTGGAACAAGCCAAAGCTGAGCTGGAAAGTTTAAATGCTGAACTAGAGAGCCGAGTAAAGGCAAGAACTGACGCATTAGCTGATTCAAATGAGCAAATTCAAACAGAAAAGAAGCTCTTACGTGATTTGATAAACAATATTCCTGATTATATTTTCATCAAAGATGCTGACAGTGTTTATCTGGCCTGCAATACAGCGATGGAAAATTATTTTGGCGTGCCGGAAAGCGAAATCGTTGGCAAAACCGATTTTGCTTTTGTAGATGCAACTACCGCAGAGTTCTTCCGGCAAAGAGACAAAGAAGCCATGGCTTCCAGTAGCATTTCTGTTAATGAAGAGCTGATCACGTATCCAGACGGGCAACAATTTTACCTAGAAACCATTAAAGTCCCCTTCAAAGATGACCAACAAAGGATTCGGGGATTGATCGGTGTCGGACGTAACATCACCGAGCGTAAACAGGCTGATCAGAAACTTGAATTGGCAGCCAAAGTGTTTAGCCATGCCCGTGAAGGCATAATGATTACCGATGCTTCGGGCACCATTTTAGATGTCAACGATACTTTTACACGCATCACTGGCTATAGCCATAAAGAAGCTGTTGGGCAAAACCCGCGCCTATTCAAGTCCAATCACCAATCGCCTGAATTCTATTCTGTCATGTGGAGTACCTTGCTTGAAAAAGGTCATTGGTATGGCGAAATATGGAACCGTCACAAGAACGGCAGCGAGTATGCCGAAATGATCACCATCAGTGCGGTAACAAATACTTTGGGACAAGTACAAAACTATGTGGCGCTATTTACCGACATCACTCTAATCAAGGAACACCAGCAAGAACTTGAGCATATTGCACATTATGATGCCTTAACCGGCTTGCCCAACCGAGTACTCCTAACCGACCGCCTTCATCAGGCTATGCTTCGCAGTAAAAGGTGCAATCATTCGTTGGCAGTGGTTTATCTTGATTTGGATGGGTTCAAGTCTGTTAATGATAATTACGGCCATCAAGTTGGTGACGACCTGCTGATGGCAATTTCAAAACGCATGAAGATTGCTTTACGAGAAGGCGACACTCTCGCTCGTATCGGTGGCGATGAGTTTGTTGCACTATTAGTCGATTTGGAACAAGTCACTAATTGCGAACAGATACTGGAGCGCCTTTTACAAGCCGCTTCCAGTCTGATCACCCTGGAAAATTCCGAGTTACAACTTTCAGCGAGTATCGGTGTCACTGTTTATCCGCAGGATGATGTTGATGCCGACCAACTTATACGCCATGCTGATCAATCTATGTATATCGCTAAACAAGAAGGCAAAAATCGCTTCCATATCTTCGATATTTCGCAAGATGTCGCAATTAAGTCAAAGCAAGCAAGTTTAGAAAATATAAATCGTGCCTTGGTTGAACGCGAATTCATATTGCACTATCAACCCAAGGTGAACATAAATAGCGGCCAAGTCATTGGCGCTGAAGCACTAATTCGTTGGCAACATCCTGAGCGCGGCTTACTCTCGCCGGCAGACTTTTTGCCTATCATTGAAAATCACCCCCTTGCCGTTCAACTTGGTGAATGGGTAATAAATACCGCGTTGACCCAAATTCGTGAATGGCAGTCTGCAGGTCTTCATATCCCGATTAGCGTCAATATTGGCGCCAAACAATTCCAACAAGCCGATTTTGTTGAGCGTATGACGGCATTGTTAGCGTTTTATTCCGACATCCAGCCCGGCTATTTGGAGCTGGAAGTGCTGGAAACCAGCGCTTTGGAAGATTTATCTGCCATTGCTGAGAAAATAAAAGCCTGCCGTGAAATGGGTATTCGATTTGCTCTCGATGATTTTGGCACTGGATTTTGCTCTTTAACCTATTTAAGGCATTTACCAGTGGATGTCTTAAAAATCGATCAAAGTTTTGTGCGTGACATGCTGGAGGATCCGGATGATCTGGCCATTGTTAAGGGCGTTATTGGCTTGGCAAATACCTTTTCTCGTCAAGTAATAGCTGAAGGTGTGGAATCCATAAGTCACGCCAACATGCTGGTATCGATGGGTTGTGAATTAGCCCAAGGCTACGGTATCGCACTCCCGATGCCAGCAGAACAAATGCTGTATTGGGTAAACAAATGGCATTCAGAAGGGCGATGGAAAGCATAAGCAATTGAAAAAACTCTGACCCTATTGTTGCTTAGGGTTACTCTCGGCGCAGCATGAATTGGCATAATTTTTTTTCAGAAAAATCGGTTCAATAATTTTGGTGAAGCATATTGCCGCTATTGAAGCCCCAAAAATTGGCGCGAGTCCGTAAACGATTAAGCCAAAATTATTATCTGGTGAGGCTGCCTTGCCCCAACCTGCCAGATAGCTAAATAATCTTGGCGACAGGTCTCTGGCGGGATTAAGTCCTGCTTGGGTCAGTGGCGCGATGGTGCAGATAATGATGGTCACCGTTAAGCCAATAAATACGGGTGCAAAAGCATTGTCAGGCCGACCGATATTACAGCCTTCAGTCAGTGAGAAGATTAGAAATACCAGCAGAAAAGTACCTACACCCTCGGCAGATGCAGCTTGAGCAGTCGACACCACGGTAGTCAAACTATTGCCGGGATTAGGATAAAACTCCCCAAACAACATTGCCGTTTTAATGGATTCCGGCGTGCCTCTAGTGATGGCGTTGCTTGTCTCAAAGCTGGTGATAGTTGAAGAAAATAACAAAAACAACACGGCGGCCGCGACCAATGCCCCTAAAAACTGCCCCGCTAAATAAGCTGGCAATTTTCCTACACCCATTCTTTTCGCTACAACCATTGCGATACTGACCGCCGGATTCAAATGCGCGCAAGACAGGTGCCTAGTCGCATAGATCGCAAGTGTGACTCCAATCCCCCAAATGGCCGCTACTTGAAATAGGCCGGAAAATGCCAAATAAAGTACCGCCACAGTCACCGAACCACAGCCAAAAAACACCAGTAAATAGGTGCCAATAAATTCGCCAACGAAATCTGCAGCGACGTCACGTAATCTCATAAAAACTCCTTTTTGTAGCAAAATTTGTAACTATTCAACGTCGTTTAGCTTTAATAAGTACAGTCAAGCAGCGCGGCACATTACGAAGTGGCTTCAACCTGAACAAGCGCAATAACATTTAAGCATTCCTGAACGTTAGCATCTGTATTGTTGATCGTGGGTAATGATTCATTTACGCATCGGTGCCCGCTACTCTAATCGAAAGCAGTGATCAGAAAAGCTCCACCTATAGCGCCCACATTTGACCGAACCGACTTTTTGCCTCGATACCGCGACATAAAGGCCATTGTGGAAACCAACCTCAGTCAGCATGGCATGGGAGTTTAGTTAGGCTACGCGAATATCAATTGAAAAAATCCTTTTAAACGCTAACCAGATTACTATTTTGGAAGAAACAGCTCTTCGATTTTGTTAACAAGTTTTGCTGCTTCAACGGGTTGATTGTCAACAATGTTCAGACACTTTTTAAACGCACGAAGCTGAATACACAACTTTTTACTACTCACATTGGCCAACTTTGTAGTCACGGTTGCAAAAGTAGTATCGTTTTTAAGTACCACCTGTTTTTTAACGGCGTAGGTATCTTTTAACTCAAAAAAATGGCTTGTGTAAAAGTCGTTAACAAGCTCAAGCAAGGTTTCTTTTGGAACAGTAAAAGTTTGCTTTTCGTGGCTGTTTTGACTGTAAAAACTGTCACCGCTACCGTTAATAGTGATTTGGTAATTACCTGGAATGCCGGGGGCTGTTGTATGCAAAATGGAAATTTTTATCTTATTCAGCGGATACTGCGCTGGTAGCGGAGGATTTGCCGATAAATCATTCGATATTAGGATCGTTCCCAGCATTATTAAAAAACATATTGCGAATTTGATCATGTACGTTCCATCCGAAAAAAAGAAAAAATAAGCTCATTTTGAGCTAGATTGCCGACCTGGGAGTTTTGTGAATCCAGTGACACATAATGCCCTGGTTGATGAGTATTATCGCTTTATGTTCTTAGCTTAAGCCAGGGTATTCGTTGCAATGCCTAAAGAAGCAGGCTCAATGTTAGCAACGCAAACGCTGCATTGGGTGTCTGCAAGTGGCATAAATCAATGAAATGGACAGCATACTAAGCACTACTACAGTTACCTCCACCCTCCCAATTTTCTCAACTCTCAGCACACATCAATTACGGCTTGTCAGTGTATGTTCGATAGCGAACAGACTGCGTCCTGTGTTAACGATAAGCTGAAATCCCATTTAAGGAGGTCGTTATGAATTTCGCAATCGAACCATTACTTGCTCTGGTCATTGGCATATTAATTTTGCTGGTACCTAGGTTTTTAAATTACTTCGTGGCCGTGTATTTGATTGTCCGAGGTGTGTTAGGACTTATGCACATGTAAATTGCTGTCCCCTACGCGACGCCGTGTTATCGGTGATCGCTTTAATGTTGTTTTCAGAATAGGAGTACCATCATGTCAGTAGGCACTATCTTACTTATCATTCTCATCTTGATGCTTGTCGGCGCCATTCCAACCTGGCCACATAGCCGGAGTTGGGGTTATGGCCCCAGCGGCGGACTTGGTCTGATTTTTATTATCTTATTGATTCTGGTCTTAATGGGCAGAATCTAGCTACAAATTATCAGAAGACTATAGGCTGTACTGAACGCAACAAAGCGTTTCGATCGATAACGCCTTTGCGAGTGCAGATACACCTCGACCCTTGGTACAGCCTATCAGTCTTGCACAAAAAATCGGCCAGACCCTACCGTATGGTTCCGACTAGGTTTGCATACATTGAATAGGTAAATTTTCCACACTTACGCGTCATTGCCAGAAGTACCCTGCCCTCCGCGCTACATACAAGAGACTTACAATGAAAGCGAACAGCAACACCCATTTCGGTAGTCTTTTTGAATGGACAGCAAAATTCTTTAAGAGCGGCGCGTCACCAAACCAAGCCATTGAAGAAGCCCCATTAAGGGCTGAACTATTCAGCGCCGACCAAATGGAACGGCATGGCAGAACGCTGGCCAACTCTCATCAATTAAGTAAACACTCGGCACCGGATCAGTTGTTGAGCCGCTTGTCGGATAATGAAGATGTACTCGTAGACTGTTCACGCTTATTAACTGCAACAGTCAGCGCAAGCGGTCGGCTTGCACCGGCCGGTGAATGGCTACTAGATAACTTTTATTTAATTGATGAGCAGATTCGCACTGCCAAGCGCCATTTACCCAAAGGCTACAGTCGGGAATTACCACGCTTATTAAACGGCCCCTCCGCTGGGTTGCCACGCGTCTATGACATTGCACTGGAGGCGATTGCGCACGGCGACGGCAGGATAGATCCGGAAATTCTCAGCCGTTTCGTGGCCGCTTACCAAACAGATACCCCCCTCAAACTTGGCGAATTATGGGCCATCCCCATCATGCTGCGTCTGGCCTTGATTGAAAACTTACGGCGTATTGCCGCCCGCATTACCGCCGGCAAAATCGACCAAGACCTGGCCGACTCGTGGGCAAACCAGATGATAGAGGTCGCAGAAAAAGACCCGAAAAGTTTGATTTTAGTTATCTCGGACATGGCCCGGTCAAATCCGCCGATGACTACCGCCTTCGTGTCGGAATTTGCGCGCCGTTTGCAAGGTCAGAGTTCAGCATTGGGATTACCGTTGACCTGGATCGAGCAATTGCTTGCCGAGTCACATCTGACTATTGAACGCTTGGTACAAATAGAAAATCAGCAACAGGCTGCCGATCAGGTATCAATTGGCAACAGCATTGGCAGCTTACGATTTTTGGGAGCAATGGACTGGCGCGATTTTGTCGAAGCCATGAGCATTGTCGAACAGACATTGAGTGAAGATCCTGCCGGTGCCTACGCGACTATGGATTTCGCCACCCGCGATCAATATCGCCATGTCGTCGAAAACATTGCCAGAAGTACGCGGCAATCAGAAAGTGACATCGCCAGACTTGCGGTAAAGTTGGCCCAAGAGAGCACCGCCGACAAAGGCGATAATGATCGAACGAGGCACGTAGGCTTTTACCTGATTGACAAAGGCTTACCACAACTAGAAAAAGCCGCCGACGTGCATTTGTCGCTGCTTGTTGACCTAAAAAGAATAATTTGCCGTTTTCCCTTATTCTTTTTTCTTGGTGCTATCACGGTGCTGACGGCAAGTTTCACAGGCCTATTAGTGTTGAAAGGCTATGACGATGGCTTACGCGACTGGCGACTTGGACTACTAGCTATCATCGCAACCATCGGCACTAGCCAACTGGCAGTGGCGTTGGTGAATTGGCTGGCAACTTTATTAACGACGCCGCACACCCTGCCCCGGCTGGACTTTTCCGACGGGATTCCAGCACAAGCCGGCACCATGGTCGTCATACCCACCCTGCTGACCAGCATTCAAAATATCGAAGACCTGACTGAAGCGCTGGAAGTTCGCTTTTTGGCCAATCGTGATGCAAACCTGCATTTTGGCTTGCTGACTGATTTTCTGGATGCACAGACAGAAACGATACCATCGGATGACTCTTTATTACTGCTGGCTAAAACCAGAATCGACGAGCTTAACGCAAAATATCCAGGCGTAACACAGGATACTTTTTTCCTGTTTCATCGCCCACGCCGCTGGAATCCGCGCGATAAAATATGGATGGGCTATGAGCGCAAACGCGGCAAGCTAGCCAATCTAAATTCACTATTACGTGACGGAGGAGCTGAGGGTTTCTCACTCATCGTTGGTAATACGAAAAATCTGTTAAAGATAAAATACGTCATCACCTTGGACACAGACACCCAGCTTCCCCGTGATTCTGCCCGTCAGTTTGTCGGCACCATGGCGCACCCGTTAAACCGCGCCTGTTACGACGAGTCTAAGCATCGTGTCACTGAAGGCTACGGCATCTTACAACCTCGCGTCAGCGTCAGTCTGTCAGGTTCAAGCCCATCAAGATATGCGCTCTTATATGGTGGAGAACCGGGCATTGACCCTTATACCCGCGCCGTTTCGGACGTTTACCAGGATGTCTTTCATGAAGGCTCCTTCATTGGCAAAGGTATCTACGATGTCGATGCTTTTGAACATGCCTTAAGTCACCGTCTTCCCGAAAACCGTATCCTGAGTCACGATCTTTTAGAAGGCTGTTACGCTCGGGCCGGCCTGATCAGCGATGTGCAATTGTATGAAGAATATCCCACACGCTACAGCGCCGATGTCAGCCGTCAACATCGATGGATTCGCGGCGACTGGCAGCTTTTAGGCTGGTTATTGCCAAGCGTTCCCGGTTTGACTCACCGCCAAAACAACCCATTATCGGCACTATCCCGCTGGAAACTCTTCGATAATCTTCGTCGCAGCCTGACCTCATCAGCATTAACCGCATTATTGTTGGCTGGCTGGCTAGGTTGGCCATCCGCTTGGTGTTGGACTGCAGCCGTACTGGCAATTGTGCTGATTCCTTCATTGAGCTCCGCCATTTTAGACCTGTTTCGTAAGCCTACCGAACTACTACTCAGACAACATTTAACTGCCGAAATTCGTTCACTGGGTGGTCGTTTAGCTCAGGCAATACTCACGCTAAGCTTTCTTCCGTTTGAAGCAAGCATCAGCCTGGATGCAATCATCCGCTCAGTTTGGCGGATGTTGATCAGCCGCAAACGGTTGTTGGAATGGAACCCGTCCAGCGAAGTTAATCTCAATAGTCGCAACGATCTTGTCAGCGCCTATCGTTTGATGTGGATTAGCCCAATCATTGCCATGATCGTTGGCGGCGTTCTGGCAATCACCCGGCCAGAGGTACTGATTTTTGCAGCTCCTATCTTAGTGTGTTGGTGGTTTGCTCCAGTCATTGCTTGGTGGATTAGCCAACCACTGGTTAGCCGGGAAACAAAACTGAGCGCAGAGCAGGTTTTTTTCTTACGCAAAATTACGCGTAGAACATGGGGCTACTTTGAAACTTTTGTCGGTCCGCAAGATCATTGGCTGCCACCTGATAATTATCAGGAATACCGAAATGTCGGCGTTGCCCATCGTACCTCGCCGACCAATATGGGCCTTGCATTGCTTGCGAATCTGTCCGCTTACGACTTTGGTTACTTGTCGGCCGGTGGTTTGATAGAGCGTTCCAAGAACACACTAGGCACGATGGCGCTATTGGAAAAATTCCATGGTCATTTATACAATTGGTACGACACCCATTCGCTACAACCCTTACTGCCGGTATACGTATCGACTGTAGACAGCGGCAACCTAGCCGGGCATTTGTTAACCTTACGGCCTGGCTTGCTTGAAATTCCAAACCAACCGGTCCTGGGCGCACGCTGCTTTGAAGGTCTATTCGATACCTTCGGGATTTTAGTTGACGCCACCGGTGGCGCTACACCTAGCCAATTAAAGCAATTTCAGCTCGATCTTAAATTCGCCTGCACGTCTTTTCCGCCGACACTGTTGGCCGCTTATCTCTGTTTGGACGGGCTGACAAGCCGCGCAGAAGAATTTGCAGACAGCCTCAATGCCGTTACCGAAAGCGATTTTGATGGCTGGGGACTGACGTTGGCCCGACAATGCCGCGCCCACTTAGATGAGTTATTGTTTCTAATACCCTGGGTTGAATTGTCCGCGACGCCAACTCGATTTGGTAATCTCCCTGGTATCGATAAGATTCCAACGCTTAACGAACTTTCTGGGCTTTATGAACAGGTTTTACCTGCTATCGAACAAGCAGTGACCGAACCCAGTACCGCCGAAGAGCAACTTTGGTTAGGACAGTTGCGTCGGCTTATTCAGGAAGCCAGTCGCCGCGCCATCGAACGGGTTAATGAGATAGAAGCCCTGGTCGCACAGACAAGCAATCTTGCTCGTATGGACTATGACTTTTTATTTGATAAGCCGCGTCGCTTGCTTGCCATTGGCTACAACGTCGGCGAGCGGCAACGGGATACGGGTTTTTACGATTTATTGGCATCGGAAGCCAGATTATGCAGTTTTGTGGCGATAGCTCAGGAACAGATACCTCAAGAAAGCTGGTTTGCGTTGGGTCGTTTACTGGTAACCACGGATAACGAGACCACGCTGCTGTCGTGGAGCGGTTCTATGTTCGAATACCTGATGCCGCTGTTGGTTATGCCCACTTATGAAAATACCCTGATCGATCAAACGCAACGCGCGGTGATTAAGAGCCAAATTAACTATGGCAAACAACGCGGCGTGCCCTGGGGTATATCTGAATCAGGCTTTAACACTGTCGATGTGCATTTTAACTACCAATACCGCGCCTTTGGCGTACCTGGCTTAGGGCTTAAACGCGGCCTTGCCGAAGATTTGGTCATTGCTCCTTATGCCTCAGCACTGGCCTTAATGGTCGCCCCTGAAGCCGCGTGTCTAAATCTACAGCGACTCGCCGCTGAAGGCATAGTCGGCAAATACGGTTTCTACGAAGCGGTCGATTACACACCATCGCGACAACGACGAGGAGATTCGAAAGCCGTCATTCAATCCTTTATGGCTCATCATCAAGGTATGAGCCTGTTATCGTTGGCGTATTTATTACTGGATCGCCCAATGCAACGGCGCTTTGTGTCTAATCCATTATTTCAAGCAACGTTGTTATTACTGCAGGAGAAAATCCCCAAGGCCTCCGCGTTCTATGCCCAAACCACCGAAGTGTCGGATGTGTTGACGGCCGCCAGCGAACCCCAAATACCGTTGCGCGTGATCACCAACCCGAACACGCCGCTACCGGAAGTGCAGTTGCTGTCCAACGGCAGGTACCATGTCATGGTCACTAATGCCGGCGGCGGCTACAGTCGCTGGAAAG
Source organism: Methylococcaceae bacterium (assembly GCA_030693065.1). Lineage (GTDB taxonomy): Bacteria > Pseudomonadota > Gammaproteobacteria > Methylococcales > Methylomonadaceae > JABFRC01. The sequence goes on from JAUYBL010000036.1 coordinate 39,129, forward strand.
ACCTTGCAGTAACACGCTGGCGCGAAGATAGCACCACCGACCATTGGGGTACGTTTTGTTATATCCGCGACCTGACCACCGGTGCATTTTGGTCAACCGCACATCAACCGACGCTGAAACGCTCGCAACATTACGAAGCGATTTTCTCGGAAGGTAGAGCAGAATTTCGTCGCCGCGATCATGATTTTGACACCCATATCGACATCGTCGTATCGCCGGAAGATGATATTGAATTGCGTCGACTGCGCATCACCAACCGCGCGCGCACCCGCAGAACTATTGAGGTAACCAGCTATTCTGAAGTGGTGATTGCCTCGCCCGCCTCCGATGCGCTACATCCGGCGTTTAGCAATCTGTTCGTACAAACCGAAATCGTCGATGAACGTCAGGCGATTTTATGCTCTCGCCGTCCGCGCGCCACTAATGAACAAACACCGTGGATGTTTCATTTGTTGGCCGTTCATGAAACCGAATCTATCGGGGTATCCTATGAAACTGACCGGGCGCAATTTATCGGTCGCGGCAATGACCTGTCTGCGCCTGCCGCCATGGTCAATGCAGGCAAACTGTCCGGCAGCAAAGGCGCGGTGCTGGATCCCATCGTGGCGATTCGCCATCGCATCCCGTTAGCACCGGAAGCCTCGGTGACCATCGATATGGTGATGGGCATGGCCGATACGCGTGCAGCCAGTCTGGAGCTGATCGAAAAATATCATGATCGACGACTTGCAGATCGCGTGTTCGATCTGGCCTGGACCCATGGCCAAGTGGTGTTGAGACAGCTTAATGCCTCAGAGGCCGAAGCGCAGCTTTACGGTCGCCTCGCCAATTCGGTGATCTACGCCCATTACTTAATGCGTGCCGACAGCAGCGTAATAAGCAGTAATCGTCGTGGGCAATCCGGTTTATGGGCGCACGCAATATCCGGCGACTTGCCGATCGTACTGCTGCAAATTAAGAATTCGAGCAATATCGATCTAGTCCGGCAGTTGGTAAAAGCCCACGCCTATTGGCGCTTAAAAGGGCTGGTAGTCGATTTGGTGATTTGGAACGAAGATCGTGATGTTTACCGGCAAGTGCTGCAGGAACAAATCATGGGCCTGATCGCTTCCGGCGTTGAAGCCAATTTAATCGATCGCCCTGGGGGTATCTTTGTGCGCCATGCCGACCAAATATCCGGAGAAGATCGCATTTTGATCCAATCAGTCGCTCGCGCCATCATCAAAGACAGTCGCGGCACGCTGGCAGAACAAATCAATCGCCGCGACCCGATGGAAGTCAGAGTACCGCGCTTCAAGCCGACCCGCAGCCATCTACCTACTCCCTTGGTTTCTAGCGAATTACCGCGCGGTGACTTGATTCTATTTAACGGCTTGGGAGGCTTTACCGCCGATGGCCGCGAATACGTTATCACCCCGGCACCCGGCCACAAAACACCGGCACCTTGGGTAAACGTATTAGCTAATCCGCACTTTGGCAGCATCATTTCCGAGAGCGGCCAATCTTACACTTGGGGTGAAAACGCCCATGAATTCCGCCTCACTCCATGGCACAACGATCCGGTCAGCGATGCCAGCGGCGAAGCACTTTATATTCGTGATGAAGAAAGCGGTCATCTTTGGTCGCCGACACCATTGCCCTGCCCCGGCACCGGCGGTTACATCAGTCGGCATGGCTTCGGTTACAGCGTATTTGAGCATAACGAAGACGGCATCCACTCGGAACTCACGGTTTACGTGGCTATCGACGCATCGGTCAAATTCTCGGTACTTAAAGTCCGTAATCAATCAAACCGGAATCGTAAACTCTCAGCAACCGGCTATGTGGAATGGGTACTGGGCGATTTACGGCCAAAAACCACACCCTACGTGGTTACCGATTGCCCCGTGCCTGGCGGTGCATTATTCGCCTCAAACCCTTACAACACGGAGTTTGCCGACCGCGTGGCATTTTTTGATGTCGACGATATCACCCGCACCAAATGCGGCGACCGTACCGAATTTATCGGCCGTAACGGCACTCTGAGCAGACCGGCCGCGATGAATCGTTCCTATCTTTCCGGCAATGTCGGTGCAGCTTTAGATCCATGCGCTGCGTTACAGGTGGCGTTTGATCTGGGTTCAGGCCAGGAACGAGAGGTTATCTTCAAGTTGGGCTTGGGCCGAGATATTAACGATGCCAACATCTTGGTACAGCGTTTCCGTGGATCGGATGCCGCGCTAGATTCACTAAGACTGGCACAGCAATATTGGTCGAAAACCTTGGGAGCGGTTCAGGTAGAAACGCCCGACGAAAGTATCAATACACTATGCAACGGCTGGCTGTTGTACCAAACGCTATCCTGCCGTGTCTGGGGACGTAGTGGATATTATCAATCCGGTGGCGCTTTTGGCTTTCGCGATCAATTGCAGGACGTCATGGCGCTGGTCCATGCCGAACCGCATCGAGTTCGCGAGCAATTATTATTAGCCGCCAGTCACCAATTTACCGAGGGCGATGTCCAGCATTGGTGGCATCCGCCGTCAGATCGCGGGGTAAGAACGCATTGCTCGGATGATTATCTGTGGTTACCGTTAGTGACCTGCCGATACATTCTGACCACGGGCGACTTTACGGTATTAGACGAACAGACCTCTTTTATAGAAGGGCGCCCCGTCAATGCCGAGGAAGATTCTTACTATGACCTGCCCCGTCGGTCAGAAGAAGTTGCCAGCCTTTACCAGCATTGTGTTCGTGCCATTCTCAACGGCCTTAACTTTGGTGAACACGGTCTACCGCTAATGGGCACCGGTGACTGGAACGACGGTATGAACTTAGTGGGCATGGGCGGTAAAGGCGAGAGTATCTGGCTGGGATTTTTCCTTTGTGAAGTGCTCAGTCAATTTGCCGAACTTGCACGATTACGTGGCGATAATGACTTTTCTGAACGCTGCCACGCTGAGCGTTATCAGCTGAGTAATAATCTTGAGCAACATGGTTGGGATGGCGACTGGTATCGCCGGGCCTATTTTGATGACGGCACGCCGCTGGGCTCGAAGACTAATCAAGAATGCCAAATTGATTCGATTGCCCAAAGCTGGTCGGTACTCTCCGGGGTGGGTTCGGCTGAGCGCACCGCCAAAGCCATGCAATCGCTGAACACCCATCTGGTCCGACGCGACCATGGCTTGGTGCAGTTGCTCGACCCGCCTTTTAATACCTCAAGCCTAGATCCCGGCTATATCAAAGGCTATGTGCCGGGCGTCCGGGAAAATGGCGGTCAATATACTCACGCTGCGATTTGGGCCACCATGGCCTTTGCCCGCCAGGGCGACAATGCCAAAGCCTGGGAATTGATGACCATGATCAACCCGGTCAACCACGGCAAATCACCGGAAAGTATCGCCATCTACAAAGTGGAACCTTATGTGGTCGCGGCCGATGTTTACGCCGTTGCTCCACATACCGGCCGCGGCGGCTGGACGTGGTACACCGGCTCAGCCGGTTGGATGTACCGGCTTATCACTGAATCGCTACTGGGGATTAATCGCGAGAGCGACACCTTACGAATCGAACCGTGCTTACCTGAACATTGGCCGAATTTCAAAATGCGTTATCGCTTTAAAGACACGACTTACCATATCGCCGTCTCGCAAACGACCGGCGAACGAAGTGGCTCAAGCGTGATACTGGATGGCGCGGAACAGCATAACGGTAAAATTCCGTTGGTCGATGATCGTGTGGAGCATCATGTCGAGGTGAACATTGTTGTAACAATTCAGCATTAGGAATTTTCTGTGGGAGCAACGCCTATGTCACGACCGGCGAAGCGCAGGGTTATTCGAGGTTTAAACCAAGTAGCAGCTGATTTTGTTCGCCAAGTGGTATGTTTAGCTCATTGAATAAGATAAGGAAGCACAAATCGAATGCCGGTTCCATCCTGTCGAATCAAATTCCGCAGACCTAATGCTTTGAATCTGGATTCTTTATGCAGACTCTTTTTATAGTTATCCTCGGTGCTTGAGGCCTCTTTGTCGTGAATACTAAAGTCCCCGTCGGCTAAGGTTTTTAACCGTTGGGCAAAGCTACGACTTATTTCGAATCGCTCTGTTTTGCCCTTCACAACACCTAAGGCAGTATCAAAGCCTTGTCGACCGACAAAGACCGCGACCCCGTTTTCTTTACAATCCGGGTCATCACTTGCAACCGCAAACGAAAATAGATCATCGGCAAAGAAAACGGTTTCGGGCCTGATTGATAAGCGAAACAAACGATCCCGGCGATTTTCCATTGCCAACTCGCTGTTGCCCAAGTAGCGCGCTAGTTCCATCAGCTCAAACCGAATAGGCGATTGTTCGTCCACTTCAAGCCAACCATGCGGATGCAAAACGACATTCGATTCGAGTGAAGCAAATTCAAAACCACGTAAATGAGCTGCCAAGGCTAATACAAGCGCCAATTGACGCGGGCTTAATGGCAATTCCAATGGCTTTTCCTTGCCCAGCACTCCTGCATACAGCGGCTTGCCGGAATCGATAGGTAAGGTAATCCCGTATTTTTCTTTATCCGATAAATAACCGGCAACAAAACTGTCCGGCAGCGCCGATAACGCGCTAACTAACGCAGTACGATCCCCGCCAAACTCGTCATGCAACGCGTTGATATAAGGTCTTTTATCGTCTGTGGTTTCGCCGTGTTTGATGTTGGCAAGTGAAAACCAAGTTAAACGCTCGTCTGATTTAATTTTTTGTTGCAAAAACAGATAACCCTCCAGCGTTAACTCAACCTGAAAAATATCCAGATAATATTCGGTCAACGCGTGATTTGGGGCGGTGCCTTGCACTTGCCGATATGGCTTTAAACTGCGCCAAGGCTTAAACGTGTAATGCGATTCAAACACCAAGCCCGCTTCTTCGCGAAGTTCCCGTTTTAAGGTTTCAGGTAAAGCTCTTTTGATTAACTCGGAATGTGCTGATTGCAGCGCTTTAAGAACGACTTTTTTATCGGTGATTGGCAGATCGTTCTGATTAGCCCGACCACCAATCAAACCGTAATCGCCCGCTGCTTTTTCAAAACGCTTTTGGGTATCTTCACGCTGATAAAACAAAATTCTGCCATCCAGTTTGATAATACCCCAGGCCACATAACAGTAACGAATTGGCTGCGCCTGTTGACTGACCTGGTGTTGAACACGCGCCTGCTCCAGACTGCGTAATACATCGCGTTGCTGGTCTTTTTTATCGTTGCCGATACCTTGAGTATTCCAGAAATTGGCCGCGAACAAACGGGAGTCGGCATCGCTCATTGCCGTCAATATCGACGTTGCCAGCAATTGGGCAGGAAAAGACACAAAACACCATTCGCCTTTTTGCAAATACGTCCTATCCAATACAGCCAAGGTATCCAGCAGCGTTTCTAGCAAGCCAATGGTATTTTCAGCAATAGCTTGGTCAACCTGTCCACTCAAAACATCAATCAACCCGGAGCGTGGCACGCTGTAAAAATCACCTTCTTCTTCGGCGAAACGGGGGAGATGGGGAAGTAGGGATTGGATTAATTGCGCTGACACAAGCTTCACCAAATAACGTTCAAACCAAATTGGCTGTAGTTATCAAATTGACCGTCTTTAGAAATTAAAATCAAATTGTTTGCGATTGCTTGCCAAATCAACATCCTATCGAAAGGATCTTTATGTGCGAGTTTGGGTAATTGATGAAACATTGCCGCTTCTTCGGGCGTTAATGACATTTTTATAAAGCCGATGTCATCAGCAAATTTGAGTAAATCATCAGGTTTACAGCCCAACGTCAACTTACCCAAATTGAATTTTAAAGAGATTTCCCAAAAAGTAATACTGCTGACGAAAACCTTATTATCGGCGTTTTCCAAAACAGCAACCGCCTCTTGCCCCAGTTTTTCCGGTTGCCATATTGACCATAAAAAACTGTGGGTATCGAGTAAATAGCTGTTCATAAATTCAGGAGTTCTTCATCCGTCATTTTAAAGTCTTCCCCGATGACAAACTCCACTTTGCCTTTTAACAGACCTAACGGCCTTTTTTTAACGGGTTGATTTTTTAAAGACAAAACATAATTTAATGTAGCTTCGACTTTGTCTAGCGGCAACGTGTGTATCTCATTTAATACCGCTTGTTCTATTTCGGTTCTGGTCATGATTTCAACTCCTAATCTTCTAATAACAAGCTACTAGGCAGCTGCTCAGGACGTTCCAAAGAATCATCTGCTAAACAGCCATAGCTTTGATTGATAAACGCCAACCAGTTTTGTCGTTCCAGCGTTTCCTTATGCGGCTGAATAATCACCAACAACTCGACATCTTGATTGGCAAATTCACAAGGCAAGGTTAAATGGAGCTGGGAATTGTTTTCTATATGAGTGGTGAATTGCAGGATTTTCATGGTGTCACCTCAAAAAAACTTTGTTTTTATGGTTCCCATGCTCTGCGTGGGAACCTTGTGGGGACGCTCCAGCGTCCCGAATCGCAGAGCGGTTCAAATTGTGATCCCACGCGGAGCGTGGGATCAATCAAAATTCATGCCCACTAGAACTGCACAGCTCTTTAACCGCTTGGGAAAGTCGCTCTAACTCATCGTTAAGCCAAAGAAAAGTGTGAGTATCAAGCAATAATTTCACGCCTGCCCCTCTAGCCAAAAACTGTCAGGCAATGCTTCATTAAAGTCATCGCGTACCTGTATTTTTCCTTTGAACAAGCCTAAAGTCAGCGGTTTTAATGGCTGTTCAGTTTCTTCATACATCACAATCACTTTGGCCTTATGGGCATGAATGGATTTAGGTAATTGCAAATGAATTTGCTGATTTTGGTCAATGTCTGCGGATAACTCGATGGCTTTCATGATTGATTTCCTTTTAGCTAATGATTTTTATGAAAAACTGAGACTGTAGATATGCCGTGCCAATGTGGGTAAAAAATCATCTGAATTTGCCATTAAATTGTCTAAATTAGGCTTTTGATTAACCCAGAAATATTGCCGCAACAAATCTTGAAAATCATGTTGTTTTACATTTCCAGTGTTTTTCTGATGAATTGCATTGATTTTGTTACCGAAATCTTTCATCTTTTCTTTGTCATACTTATCAAGAATTCTATTTCCATTTTTATCTTCTTTATACTCAGGTATTTTTAAAGTAAGTAAAGTGTTATTAATATTATTCTCTAGGGCTTCAATTTTATTTTCTAAACTTTCATCAATTTCTTTTGATGTTGAAATGCAGCTCAATAAAATATCTTCAAATGACTGTGTTTCTGGAGGTATTTTAAACATAGCCCGCATATTAACCATGAATAAAAATGCAATTATCTGAGGATTTAATGGCTCAAGTAAATTAGAATGAGACGTCCAATTTCGAGTCATCTTTGATAACCACGCAAAAGTATTAATATCGTTGTAGTTGTACTTTTTATTGGGATCAATATTTTCTTCCCATACATGTACAAGAGCCCTTAAAAACAATCTATATTGTATGTTCAATGCGGATTCATCAATTGGCTCTCGAATAACCAGTGACTGTATCAACGCATCAAGATAGTTTTCAATCTCTGTAGTTGGAATTTCAATACTGGCTTTTTTATTATTATCTAGTTTAATAAAATCCCTGAATTGGATATTACTGTCATCCTTTTTAGTATGGGATTTTAAAAACCCACAACCGTCAATAATTCCACGCCTCAAAACCAAATATTGGTTGTTTTCATGTCCATTCAGCCATTGAACAAGATACTCTTTAACATTTTGTAAATTCTTATTAATTGCCTCGGGTGGCTTGATACGGCAACGTTTATAAGCGGCACAAAAACTATCGTAAGTATTCGGAGTTGTTCCTTTATTTAAGTCTTCAAAATATTCTTTCAGATAGCCAATTAATAGATTTATATCACCGGCGGTTATCAATTTTTGACATTCATTTACTTGCTCTTCACCCAGCCCGTTTTGAATTTCTGCAAGAATGCTATCCACCAAGTCAAAATCCTTTTGCTCAAGCCCACTTTGTAACTTATCAAGCAGATTAGTTTTTTCGTCGGAATTTGCAGTTAAAAATACAATACGTTCTTTTGGAAAGCCGTTTTCCAATAATGTCAAAAACAAAGTCATCCCACATTCTTTTAAAAATACTGAAGTATCCAGGTCATAAGCCTTAGCATGCTTATTTATATTCTCAGTAACGCCAGACTCTTCTAAATTTATATCAAGAACAACTAGATCAAATTTTTCAATATCATTGATGATAGTTTTTTCCGCATCATCAAAATTTGTTATCACCGTAACAGGCCTATTTCCAAACCATTCTGTTTGCTTCCCGCCTAGTTGATCCTCAACCCAAAGTATTTTTAACATTAATTACTCCATTTTTGCCTATCTGGGGATTTTAATAGTAGGTGCGTCATTGATTAACAAGTCCTTCTTAAAAAACATCGTCACCTTAAATTGTTGTCTTTCCTGTGCAGCTAACAAGCTGCTTGACTGGCTTGGGGTGTCGTTCAGTTGCATTAAGTCTTCTTGAATCGCCTCCAGTCCTTTACCGGTTCCAAGGCTGTTTACGGCTTTATCGCCGAGCGGGTTTTGCCAACTGCAAGTTAAGTAGGTTTTCCCGTCAATTAGGCGTTCATCAAACACCACCGTTAAGAATTCGTCGGTGGCGTGATCGGCATATTTAAAGGCGTTGAACAAGACTTCCGAAAAATGACCAAACAATAGCGCTTCGGCGTGGCTTTCGGCAAGGATAAAGACTTTTTGCCAAAGCGGGCTGATGTTAACGACCTTAAAAGGTCGTAGATTTTGGTTAATCCATTCAACAGAACCCAGTGATCGATTAAGCAAAATGTCATCCTCAAATTTCTGTTTTAAGTCATCAAGACTGACATTTTTGCGAGACAGAATGTTGTCGCGAATACTGCCAAGACTCGCATTATGTTGATTGAGAAAACGCGCCGTTACCCGGCTAGCCGCATAATCCAATACATCCCCAATTGACCTGGTTTTATCGCCAATATTCGATGTCTGGCGACAAGCTCTAATCAATTGACGAAATTTCTCCGGGTTAGTGCTGGTATGGCGTTGACGTAATAGCTCGCCTTGCAACTTGATGATAATTTCTGAATGGTAAGCTTCATTCAGCAGCAAAACGTCCTTGCGACAGTCTGGATTGGTTTTTAACCTCTCGGCAACTTGATAAATTGTGTCGGGGAATATCACATTGCCTAATGTGTGGGTGAATTGCTCAACCAGTTTTTGCATCTTGATTTGCAATAACTCTTTTTGTTTAATTTCTGCTTCAAGGGCTTTGTTTTTGGCTTCAAGCTCCTGCTTATATTCAATAGTAACTAAACTAAGTTCTTTTAGTTCCCTATTTAGCCATCTAGTGTCGCTCGCTATTCTATCAAGTGCTTCTTCTGATAAATCTTCATCATCTTCAGGAACATCTATTGTAATTGGGCCTGCGTATATAATATTTTCACCGAAAAATCTCTGCTCTTTACATTGTTTAAGATTGTTATTAAGCCGATCCGAAATTTTATTTTCAAAGATTCCAATATCATCTTTTGCTTTATCGAAATCGACAATTCCCTTGGCCCTAACAATCATTTTAATTTTTTTAATATACGTTCTTGTTATGCCTTGATTGGCGGCATCTTCATAGTAAGCCAATGCCTGTTCATCATCCTGTTCAACGCCTCTCCCCTGACTATACAAATCCCCTAATAAACAGAACGCTTCTGCAAAATTTTGGTCGCCGGATTTTTTAGCCCATTCAAAAGCAAGCTTATCGTTCTGCTCTGTACCTTTGCCTTCATAGTAACAACGGGCTATAGCATATTGCGATTCTGCTCTGCCTTGTTCCGCCGCCTTTTTAAACCACTCAAAAGCTGATTTGGCATTTGCTTCATTGCTGGTTTCAAACAGTTCAAAAGCTGAATATATTTCGGGTTCAAGAATTGGACCGTCCAATGATGCTAATCGGTACGCCCAATAGAGTCTGTCTCTAAACTCCCATCCTTCATTAGATTCCCATATTTCTTTGGGTAAGTAATACAGGCCTAACGCAAGTTGCGCTAGTGCATTGCCATCAATGGCTTTTTGTTGCAGTTCTGAAAGTGAAAAGATGTTTTGTTGGGGCATGATGTTGTCCTTTGGTTTTGTGCCTGTTTCGTTCGTATATTTGGCAATCACCCATGCCATGTTGTTTGGGTTGCCTAATCTAAAGAGATCTTTAAAAGTTACCGCTCAATAAATTCGACTTTAACCGGTATGTGCAATTCTTTGGCGATTTCTTCCAGCACCGTTGTTGCCGAGGCTTTGTTAACGTGGGTTGTGATAAACCAGCCATCACAACGTCTTTGTGCTTGGTAGCCGTGTACCGGTGATTTGGCCATCAGTGGTATCGAAGCCAATGTTTTGTTCAATTTTGCCACCCGCTCCAGACCGAAGATTCTCAAGGTTTTTACAAAAGTTTCAGCAATGGTGGGCTCTTCTATGACTTTGCCTGCCACTTTAACTATTAAACGGTCGCCGGGTTTACGGGTGCGATTCTTGTCTTTTTTGTAAAAGTTCGGTTTTTCGTTACGGGCAATGTATTTTGCGTCGAAATTGTTCACGGTGGATTTGATTTCCGCTTCTAACGCTTGCAATTTGCGGCACGAATCGGTGATTACATCTACCTTCGAAAAATCGCCGATCAAATACGCTTCAGCCCCAGCCATTTTAAGATCGTCCGTCGCGTTATTTAGTACGGCGAACAGTTCGATGAATTTGTTGGTGACGGTTTCTGGCATTTTGTTCATGTCTGTTTCCCCGGTACTTGTCGTTGGATTCGTTTGTTTAGATGGCCTGATAGCTTCACTGAGCCAGTCCCACCTTTCTTAATTTATAAATTTTTGCAGCGGGTTTGTTGCTTATCCAGCCGTCTCAACATGGTGTGTAGTATCCGGGAATGACTTGGCGATGTAATGGGAGAACTGTGGGAATTTTTTTGCTTGATCAACGAGCCATTAAATTGCTCTGTTAATCTCTATAAAAACCTACGCTTTTTTACCTGCGTTACCCTCGGCAATATCAATAGCTAAACACCTGGTAAGGTTTTATGCTCTTTTGACGACTTACAATTATTTCGTAGATTCGACAAAGGAGTTCTCCCATGCTCACAAGCTTTTTATACCTTAGCGTTTGCTTTCTGGCCTATGCCAACAAATTCTAAGGGTGTCCGGGAGCAGCTATTTGTAGCGCAGAAATCTATTACACTGCCCTTATTTTTAATTAGAAACACCCGAGGCATTAAATGACTAAAAATATCGCCGAACAGCGAATGAGCGAACAAGTATTAGCCGAGCATCGCCCTGTGCTGTTCCGTTACGCGCTATTACAATTGCGCGACCACGAATTGGCAGACGATGCGGTACAGGAAACTTTGCTCGCGGCTTGGCAAGCTGCGTCGAACTTTGAAGGCAAAGCCAGTCTGCGCAGTTGGTTGATCGGCATTTTGAAGCACAAAATTGCCGACCACTGGCGACGTAGCGTCCGCGAAGTCGTCACGCCAGAATTAGATCAAATCGATGCCGACAATGGCGCAGTAGATGAAGACGATTTTTTTACCAGCAACGGCGAATGGCATAGCGGACCCAGCGCTTGGAACGACCCGGAAGCCGCACTCAAGCAACAGGAGTTCTGGATAATCTACGAGACCTGCCAGAACAACCTGCCGCCGCAAATGGCCAAGGTGTTTATGCTGCGCGAACTGGTCGGCCTGAAAGCTGATGAAGTATGCCGTGAAACCGGACTGAGCACGGCCAATTACTGGGTCACCATGCATCGAGCACGGCTAAGGCTGCGTGAATGTTTGGAAATCCGCTGGTTTAACAATTCGAAATCAATAAAGGAATCACATCATGCGTAATTGCCGAGACATTACTCTTCTTATTTCCAAAGAATTAGACAACGAATCGACGTTAGCCGAAAGGTTCGCTGTGGGTTTGCATGTACTGATGTGTAGCCGCTGCAAAAATTTCCAGACCCAGTCCACGTTCATCAGCAAAGCGGCTCATCGCTTTACTGAGCATCTAGGAGAAGAGATAGAGAAAAAATAGTAACCCAAATAAATTTTATTTTAATACGCCTGTAAGGAATGGGCCCACAGAGTGACTAATTGATGGAATTGCTAAGACAACTCCAAATTTTCAATTTTCCAAATTTAATCGAGGTAAAAAATGATCTATTTATTCCGTACATTGTTTTTGTTCTTGATGCTGACCGGCCCTACTTTTGCTGGTGAAGAGGCATTTACCCAGGCCGCGTTCGACCAACTTCAAAAAGAAGGCAAGCCCATTCTGGTGTCAGTTCATGCCGACTGGTGCCCAACCTGCCATGCGCAAGCGCCTATTGTTTCTAAATTACTCAAGCAAGATGAATTTCATGCAATTAACGCCTTACGGGTTGATTTCGATCAACAGAAAGAAATCGTAAAAGCTTTTAAGGCCACGGCACAAAGTACGTTGATCGTTTTTAACGGCGGCCAAGAAGTGGGACGTAGCTTGGGCGATACCACTGAAGACGGTATCAAAGGCTTACTTAAAAAAGCACTGGGAGGTAAGTAAGCTGATGTTGGCTGACTTTGGCATATACGGACTTAGCTTTGTCGCCGGGATTCTCTCGACCTTATCGCCCTGCGTGTTACCGCTGATCCCGATTCTTGTCGGCACGGCTTTATCCGCTCACCGTTGGGGGCCGGTTGCGTTGGCCTTTGGTCTGGCGTTGTCTTTTACGATTGTCGGCTTGTTTTTAGCGACAGTGGGTAGCGCGATTGGTTTGGATCAAGCGTTATTTCGTAACTTCGCAGCAGTGTTATTAATTGTGTTTGGCGTGGTGTTATTGTCGGGACGCCTGCAACAACAATTTGCTGCCGCCACCTCCGGATTAAGCGGGGCTGGTCAGCCATTACTCGAACGCATCTCCGGCGATACCTTAAAGGGACAATTCTTGCTTGGCCTGGTGTTGGGTGTGGTATGGAGTCCTTGTGTCGGACCGACCTTGGGGGCCACTATTACGCTTGCCAGTCAGGGTGAAAATCTTGGTCATGCGGGAATAGTCATGGCGATTTTCGGTATCGGCGCCGGCTTTCCGCTTATTGTTTTGGGCACCTTGTCTCATCAGGCCATGATCCGTTTTAAGAGCAAACTGTCGGTGACCGGTAAAACCGGCAAGCTGATACTTGGCGGTTTGCTGACGCTACTGGGTGTTTTGATTGTCACCGGATTGGATAAGACTTTTGAGGCCTGGGTGTTGAATCATGCGCCCGAATGGTTGATCCAATTAACCACGTCGATTTAACGTCAACATAAGGAACCTCGGTTGTGTTTACAAATTTGCAACCGATTGTAAGGAGTACTGTTTTATAATGACTAACTGTTTGTCAGCTGACCGAGAATGCTTGGTTCTGCTTTCAACCGCTAGGTAATTAAATCTTCGAATCAAAAACTTAAGAAATTTTAAGTCTACTTCAAAAAACACATCCGGTTTGATATTGGCGACTGCAGCAGCGGCATTATTTATGTCAGGGCTGCCGAACAGGGCGCTGCGCAAAAAGCAAAAAGTTAATTGTGGCGGTATCAGGTCAGTCAGAGTGTGCAACTGCCACAAGTGGCTGTAAAGGCCAAGGCGTAAATACTGTGACGAAAAAGGTGGCAAGGTGTTACCAACACCTGAAAAATAACAGCCGTTTTTACCTGCAAAAAGTTCATGCCCTTCGACTGCGCTCAAGAGATCGATCGACTAGGCTCTCATGAGCGTACCGAAGGGCTCAGAACGAACGGAAAATATTGATTTATGGGAACCTCTAAAAATTATTCGTTCATGTTTCGACACGCTCAGCACGAACGAATAACTCACTGATTTAATTGGACTACCGTTCGCATTTATGCCCTATATATACTGAGTTTTTTGAGTCGCCGATACGCCAGTCCGCCTAGAAATGGACCATGTCCTGAAAGCCCGGGAATTGAGACCATTTTATGACAGATTTTTGATGTCTTTGCAGACAGTGACGAGTGTTACAATGAACTTTTACCACTTCATTATTAGAAATATCAGTGGATACAAAATTCTCTCCTTTGGCCTCGAAAGCGACGCCAGCACGATTACGCGAAATTCCTTATAACTACACATCGTTTTCTGACCGTGAAATCATTATCCGTTTACTGGGTGAAGAGAACTGGCAGATTTTAGAATCGCTTAGAGGTGAACGGGTCACCGGTCGCTCCGCAAAAATGCTGTTTGAAGTTGTCGGCGATATTTGGGCCGTACAGCGCAATCCTTACTTAGAAGACGATCTACTCGATAACCGCAAACGCCGTAAAGCCTTGCTTGAGGCTTTGCGCCATCGTGTGCGGCAAATGAAGAAGCGTCAGAACGAGCTGGAGGCTGAACATCCTGATCGGGCGCAGCGGGTTTTGTTGTTAATCGAAGCGGCTACGCAAGCCATCAATGAGTTTGAAGCACATTTCGAGCGCACCCGGGAAATGCGCAAGAAAGCCTTGACGCTATTATCCAAACATACCCGTAAAGATAATATTTGTTTTGATGGGTTCGCTCGCGTTTCGCATGTGACCGATGCCACCGACTGGCGGGTCGAGTATCCGTTTGTAGTGTTGTATCCGTGTAATGAGGAAGAAGTCGGCCACTTGGTGCGAGACTGTATTAAGTTGGGATTGACTATTATTCCGCGCGGCGGCGGCACTGGTTATACCGGTGGCGCCGTGCCGCTAACGCCCTATTCAGCAGTGATTAACACCGAAAAACTGATAGATATCGGCCGTATTGAATCCGCATCCAGCCTGCCGGGTATTGAGCAGACTTACGCAACCATTAACACCGGGGCTGGTGTGGTGACAAGGCGTGTAATGGACATTGCAGAAAATGCCGGACTGGTCTTTGCCTGTGATCCAACGTCAGCCGATGCTTCTTGCATTGGTGGAAATGTCGCGATGAACGCGGGCGGTAAAAAGGCCGTTCTCTGGGGAACTGCGCTGGACAATCTTGCCTCCTGGCGCATGGTAACGCCTGATGGTAATTGGCTGGAAGTTGAACGCTTTAATCACAATCTCGGCAAAATTCATAATCAAGACCAAGTCACTTTTTTACTGAAGCGTTACGATGCCAAAAAACGCCAATTGCTATCAGAAGAGCAACTGCTCATCCCCGGCACAGAATTCCGCAAGGGCGAGTTGGGCAAAGACGTTACCGACAAGTTTCTCGGCGGTTTGCCGGGCATACAAAAAGAAGGTTGCGACGGCATTATTACCTCCGCACGCTGGATCTTGCACAAAATGCCCGCGTTTACGCGTACCTTTTGTGTCGAGTTTTTCGGTCAAGTACGTGAAGCGGTACCGGCTATTGTCGAGATTCGCGATTATCTGGCGGCCTTGCCAAAAAGCGGCAGCACGCGGGTCATGCTGGCAGGGCTTGAGCATTTGGATGAACGTTATGTCAAAGCCGTCGGCTATGCCAGTAAAGCCAAGCATCACGGTCAACCAAAAATGGTACTGATCGGTGACATTGTCGGCGATGACGATAAACAAGTCGCGCTGGCGGCATCCGAAGTCGTGCGTTTATGCAACGCCCGCAATGCTGAAGGGTTTATTGCCGTCAGCCACGAAACGCGCAAAACCTTCTGGCTGGACCGCGCCCGCACTGCCGCCATTGCCAAACATACCAACGCCTTCAAAATCAATGAAGATGTCGTGATTCCGTTATCGCGCATGGGCGATTATTGTGACGGCATCGAGCGCATCAATATCGAATTATCGCTACGCAACAAATTGCGCTTGTGTGAAGCGCTTATCGACTTATTGTCAGGCGACCTGCCCTTACGCGCCTATGAAGACAACGTCGATAAAGACCAGCTGGTTGGTGACCGGCGCAGCCTGGCATTAACTGCGATTGCCGAAGTAAGTGACCGCTGGCAGTGGCT
This sequence comes from Methylococcaceae bacterium, assembly GCA_030693065.1. GTDB lineage: Bacteria > Pseudomonadota > Gammaproteobacteria > Methylococcales > Methylomonadaceae > JABFRC01. Next base: position 55,103 of record JAUYBL010000036.1, read on the forward strand.
TTACAACAATCTGGATTTACCCTTGCAACAAGCCGAAGCGCTATTCAACGAAAAGAGCATTAACGCCTCCGAGCTGACTAATCGTACCGAACAACCAACGCTGTTTCATCGCCTGCAAGATCATTCGCTGCGCGTGTCCTGGAAGCAGGAAATACTGCCACGCTTGCAGGAAATTTTTATCGGCGACAATTTCCGACCGGTTCTTGAGCGTATTGATGCAATACACAAAGAAATCTTACGTGGTCGGGTATTTGTCGCATTGCACATGCACGCAGGCGACGGCAATGTACATACCAACTTGCCAGTCAACTCGGATCATTACGAGATGCTGCAAGAAGCCAACGCTGCCGTAGCGCGCATCATGATGCTAGCACGCTCTTTAGGTGGCGTAATCTCCGGCGAACACGGCATCGGCATTACCAAATATGAATTTTTGACCGACGCCGAATTGGCGAACTTTCATGCCTACAAGCAGCAAGTCGATCCGGAAGGCCGTTTTAATCGTGGTAAGTTGATGCCGGGGTCCGACTTGAGCGCTGCTTACACCACCTCATTTAGTTTGATGGGCTATGAATCGCTGATCATGCAACAAAGCGACATTGGTGCGATTTCGGATTCGATAAAAGATTGTCTGCGTTGCGGAAAATGTAAACCCGTCTGCGCTACGCATGTGCCGCAGGCTAATTTGTTGTATTCGCCGCGCAATAAAATTCTGGCGACGTCATTACTGATTGAAGCCTTCCTGTATGAAGAACAAACCCGGCGCGGTATTTCCATCACCCATTGGAAAGAATTTGAGGACGTAGCCGAGCATTGCACCGTTTGCCATAAATGCTTCAACCCGTGCCCGGTCGACATCGATTTTGGCGAAGTCTCTATGAACATGCGTAATCTATTGCGCAAAATGGGTAAGCAGAGTTTTAACCCGGTAAAAGCGGCGGCGATTGCCTTTTTATCTACCGGCAGGCCCAATAGCATTAAGATAATGCGCAAGCTACTCATCGAGTGGTCTTACAAAGCACAACGAATCGGCAATTTTTTCCTTAGGCCCTGGGGCCGTAAACAACTTGCGCAGCCGCCCTCATCAACCGGCAAACCGGCAATGCGTGAGTATGTAATCCATTTCACCAACCAAAAAATGCCCGGCAAACTGCCATCGAAAACAGCACGGGCGCTGCTGGACATTGAAAGCGACCTGATCGTGCCCATCATTCGTGACCGCGACAAAACCCGTACCGATTCCGAAGCCGTATTTTATTTTCCGGGTTGCGGATCTGAGCGTTTATTCTCCCAAGTCGGCCTGGCCACCCAAGCCATGCTTTATGAAATAGGCGTACAGACCGTGTTGCCACCCGGCTACTTATGCTGCGGCTATCCGCAACGCGCCGCCGGTCAATACGACAAGGCCCAAAAAATTACTACCGACAATCGCGTATTATTTCATCGAGTCGCGAATACCTTAAATTATCTGGATATTAAAACCGTGGTGGTCAGTTGCGGCACTTGTCTGGATCAGTTGCTGGATTACGAATTCGACAAGATTTTCCCTGGCTGTCGGATGATTGATATTCATGAATATCTGCTGGAGAAAGGCGTAAAACTGGAAGGTGTTAACGGCACCCGTTACCTGTATCACGACCCTTGCCACAGTCCGATGAAGCAACAAGATCCCATGAAAACTGTCAATGCGCTGATTGGGGCACCGGTTAATAAATCCGAACGCTGCTGCGGTGAGTCGGGCACCTTAGCCGTAGCGCGGCCGGATATATCCACGCAAGTACGTTTCCGCAAAGCCGCCGAATTGGCAGAAGATACCAGCAAATTGCGCGCTGACGGCTACGACGGTAAAGTCAAAATGCTGACCTCTTGCCCTTCTTGTGTGCAAGGCTTACAACGTTTTCGAGACGACGGCGAGCAACTAGACGTGGATTATATTGTTGTAGAGATTGCCAAGCACGTGCTTGGCAAAGACTGGATGAAAACCTATGTCAAAAAAGCCTCAAAAGGCGGTATCGAGCGAGTGCTGTTGTGACAAAACTCGCGCGTTAACTTAATAAAAAACACGTTAGCCTTATCGGGTTAACGTGTCATCGTATAAATCATCTTTTCTACATGCCGAATCTGCTGGAAAGTTGATATTCAACTTAATACCAATCCCAATAAGTTTTTATTTAAAACCCTCATCCTAACCTTCTCCTTTATGCCCTATGGGTACGTTGGCGAAGGAATAGCATGTGAACTTATTGTGATTGGTATAAGACTATTTAGCATGACGAATTAATGATGATGATCATGACCCATTTGCGCTTGCACTTTAATAACAAAGGGGTCGTATTCTTTGTCGCCTAAGTCAGCAAAATCGATAATGTCATAGCCGGTGCTTGCTGTCGGCTGCCAGGGTGCTGAGTTTAAAGCATAGGCGTTCAATAGTTCGGTACGTTCTAAAAACCCTTCCTGCTGACGTTCGATCAGCATGGGCACACCTAAATCCATTCGCATAACGATATGCCATTCGGTTTTGGCTACTTTTCCTTGATATTCGCGCGTCGGATAACCATCCGTCCATTCAATATCGCTGGCAGTGAGTTGCTCCAGTAGTTTTTGGTCCAGCAATAACGCCAGTTTTTGCCAGGTCGGTGACGCGTCTAGCATTCGCAAGTCATCCTCCTGAAACTCAATCGCCCGCTTATCAGCATGATAGAGTTTACGGTGAATAACCGCTTGACCATCGCGCTGCCATAGCTCCCCCATACCGAGTTGCGGTCTTTCAATGTTGATCTGCTGAGTATCGCGCCAAAAACGCCAGGTGACTTTATCCGCATGTGTTTGCTGATCATCATGCTCATGGTCATGTTCTTCGCCTTCACGAGTTGTCGTGAATTCAGCGGCAACAGTGGGCAGGCTAGCTGAAGATAAATCGATGATTTTGTTGGCTGCAGAATGACTAACTGGTGCACCACTACAAGCGGCTAGAAAGGTCAGAATAACGAAAGCAGTCAGTTTGATTAAAATTTGGATAATAATTTTGGACATGGATCCTTTATCTCTTGAGGATTGCTCAAAAAAAATCAGGGGCGACAAGCGCCCCTGGCTAGTTATAACAAAGGTTTATCGACGACCATTCCAACCTAACACTTCGGCCATTACATGATAAATCACGTTTTGCTCTAAAGTGCCACGTACCAAATTGGCACCTGGGCCGTCAGCATAAATAGCGACATCTTCACCGGCATGAGTTTCTGATCCCATGGGTACAGTTGCTTCCTGTAGGTAATTCGGATTATTGGTGTCAACATCAGTTAAATCTGGGCGTAATTTGCTGCCCGCATACGGCGCAGCCACGGTACCTTCGTTAGCAGGATTAAATTCCTTACGCTGCAAGCCACCTGTCCAACCTGGACCATTGGCATAAGACAACGTGGTGTATGGCAGACCTAATGAATCCTTTGCAACAACTCCGTCCACTGCAGTTTTACCCAAAATCGCATTACCACGTGATGGATAGCCAGCGATGGTAAACACATGGCTATGATCAGCTGTGACCAAAATCAACGTATCTTTGTCATTAGTCAGTTCTTTGGCTTTTTTCACTGCATCCGACAGCGCGACCGTATCGGTCAACGCGCGATAAGCGTTACCGGCGTGGTGAGCGTGGTCAATACGTCCGGCTTCAACCATCAGGTAGTAGCCCTTTTTATTTTTTTGCAGGATCTTGATGGCTTTATCAGTCATCTCTGCTAAAGAAGGCTCGCCTGCTGCATCATTGGCACGATCAGCTTCATAACGCATATGCGAACGTTCGAACAGACCTAATAAATGATCGGTAGTGGCAGGATTGACAGCATCAAACTGCGCTTGGTTCCAGACAAAGTCTGAATTGTTGTAGTTAGATTTCCACTCCAAGGTCAAATCGCGACCGTCAGCACGACGGCCTTTTTGACTTGGATACTCCGGATCATTGCTAGTGTTGGGCATAAAATAACTACGGCCACCACCCAACGCGACTTCCAGGCCATCGCCGTATGGAAATTCAAGTAACTGACGAGCAATATCTTTAACAGTGGCACCCGCTGGCAGATTGCTATCTGCTTCCCAATCGCGGTCAGCAATATGCGCGTAGTTGACCGCAGGTGTGGCGTGAGTGAAACGAGCTGTGGTTACAACACCGGTCGACATGCCGCGTTCTTCAGCGCGTTCCAGAATGGTTTTAACACTGTGTGCGGCATTGACTTCTGCACTTTTCTCAATGCGCTGAATACCTTGGTCTACGGAAATAGCACCGTCGTTGGCTTTGATACCCGCGACCATGGCAGTAGCAGTTGGTGCGGAATCAGATGTTTGTTGATTGGCACTAGCAGTAACCGAGTGCGCAATGTAGTTAAATTTTTCAAAGTTAAGACGGTTGAATTCGCCATCACGTCCGTTGATTTGGCCTTCCAAAATCCGCGCCGCTGTGACTGTTGAGATACCCATGCCGTCGCCAACAAACAGAATCACGTTTTTTGCCTTGCGCAGTTCAGCTACATCCCTTTTGTTTACCAATACAGCTTGTTGGCCAACCTTAAACCATTCTGCTGCTGAAGTAGGCACCTGATTAGATTGTTCTTGTTGAGGATGTCCATGCTCTTGATCTTTTCCATGATGATCATCTGCCACAGCACCCAACGATAATGTAACGCTGAATGCACCGACGACTGCTGCCAGCTTAGGTAGTTTGTGCTTTTTCATGTGTTGTACCAAAAAATTGATTACGGAGTAGTCAGCTTAACTTTTCAATGTGACGATTTCGTTAAACAGTTAGTTCAATTCCATATTTCAATCTGTTGGAGCATCGATAAAGAAAATACTGCAGCAGCCACTGTTTCACCAGCGAAATGGAAAACAGGGGTAGTCGATGGCTGCATGAAATGCCTCCCCTCACTATTGATGTTTAGGTATCTACACAACTTTTTTTCAACTTAAAAAACAATGAGTTGCAAAACAATTTCCTCCTTCTTCTGCTGAAGAAGGAGCTAACAGACTTATTTAGATGCTTATGCTATTAATGAGAAGACTTAGGCAAAAACTCAGAATATCCGCGATATTTTTAACGTTGAAATCATCAAGAAGCCCTGTATTAAAAATACCAGCGGCCAATAATTCAAACTGTTGGGGAATATGCTGAAAAGTAAGAAAAGAATTGGAAACAAAACGCCATTTACCGTAATAGGCACGCCTTCGAAACCCGCCCCTTCAGAGATGTTATAACGCGCCAATCGAAGCATACCGCAGGAGACAAAAAACAAAGACACGGCAATACCCAAAATACCGGGTGAACTCATTGCGTAATATAACAATGCGGGGGCAACGCCAAACGATACCAAGTCAGACATGGAATCAATCTGTTTGCCAAACAGGTTTTTTTGGTGCAGTAAACCAGCTATTTTTCCATCCAACACATCAAACACCATCGCCAAAAACAGCAGCGCCGCGCTTAAATCATAATGGCCATCAATAGCCAGCAGAATTGAGAGTATGCCGCTGCATAGATTGCCGACAGTAAAAATATCGGCAAGTTTCATTAAACTTAAAATTTGCATATCGCACCCTGTAGTAAACATTGGAATGGGTATGTTGTAACAGGCGTTGGTTACAGTAATATTATTTATGCGTTAACGGCTGGGTGTAATTTGCAGATATTCCAATGCTCATCACCGAATTATGAAAATCTCTAAAAACCATCCATTCATGGCAATAACATATTCATCAGTCGGTATTCCGGTTAGCGCCGGATTTCTTTTTTTCTTTTTTATGAGACTTACTGGCTTTTGCTTCATCTAAACGCTTATTGGCTAATTTAATAAACGTTTCCTGGACACCTAATTGCTTATCTTTAGGTCGTAGCTGGATATAGTGCCCGTCAGCCTGCATCTCCCAAACACTGCGTTGATTGGTTAGTTGTACAGTTAATATTTGTCTTAAAACAGTTTGTAATTCAGGTTTTTGTACAGGCGTGACTACTTCCACACGACTTTCCAGATTACGTTTCATGCAATCAGCCGAGCCGATAAAATATTCTTCTTCCCCGCCATTTTGAAAATAATAGATGCGGGAATGTTCTAAAAACCGCCCAACGATACTGATCACTCGCACGTTTTCAGAAACACAGGCAATACCCGGCCTTAATCGGCAAGTGTCACGAATAATCAGGTCAATTTTCACACCGGCCTGAGCGGCTTTATAAAGCGCGGCAGTAATATCCACATCTTCCAGCGCATTCATTTTGAACTGAATTAAACCGGGTAATGTTTCAGTATGCTTAGTGATTTCCCTGTCGATTTTCTCCAGCAGTTTGGACTTTAGCTTATTGGGGGCAATCAGCAGGTTTTGATAATTGCGCTTAGGTACCAGACCGGTGGTCAAGTAATTAAATAACTCGGTTAATTCTTCACCGATCTTTTGGTCGCAAGTCAGGATGCCTAAGTCGGTATAAAGCCGCGCCGTACCGGCGTGATAATTACCCGTACCGATGTGAGCGTAACGACGCAGACCGTTATAGTCCTGCCGCACGACGTAAATGACTTTGCTGTGGGTTTTTAAACCGACCACGCCGTAAGTGACATGGATACCAGCGCTTTCCATGCGATGCGCCCATTTGATATTGGCAGACTCATCAAACCGAGCTTTTAATTCAACGACAACGGCGACCTGTTTGCCGTTTAACGCAGCATCAATCAGGTATTGCACAATTTTGGTGCCCGCAGAGGTGCGATAAAGCGTCATTTTAATGGCTTGCACATTCGGATCGCGGCTGGCTTCTTTAACAAAGCGCTCGACCGTGGTGACAAACGATTCATAAGGATGCTGCAATAAAATGGAGCCTTGCTCGCGGATAGCGTGGAAGATATTTGGCACGCCAGCTAATTTAGGATGATCCACAGGATGGTGCGGTGGATCGAACAAATCGGGTCTGGAAATGCTGGCAATTTGAAACAAATCATTCATTGCCAGGCGCTGCTCAACAACAAAAACATCCTGTTCTTCATTAAGACCCAACTCTGCCGCCAACATGCCGCTTTGCAATTTTGCCATGGTTGAGGAAATTTCCAGGCGAATAACTGGCGCAAACTTACGCTCGCGCAATTCTGACTCGATCATTTGCAACAAGTCATCGGCCTGCTCTTCATCTTGTTCGGTCATGGCGTTTCGTGTCACCCGAAACTGATCACAAAACACGATCCTCATGCCCGGAAACAGCAAATCCAGATTGTTGGTTATCAAATCTGCCAGACCAATAAAAAGGTGTTCATTACCTACCTGGATAAAGCGCGGCACGCTGGAACTAACCGGTACTTTTATGCGCACTAAAGTCATGTTACTAGACTCTAACCCGCTAACACCAACGAGTAAATTAAGTGACAGGTTGGAAATAAACGGAAAAGGGTGCGCGGGATCAATCGCTTGCGGCGTAATCAGCGGAAAAATATTCTGAATATAATGCTCACGCATGGCTTGTTGCTGATCTTTAGCAAGCTCAACAAAAGGTAAAAAACGAATATTCTCTTTATTGAGTAACTCAATCAGCTGCGTCAATAGTTCTTGTTTTTTAGCTTCAAGCTCTCGCACCACGGCATAGCATTCAGTAATTTGCTGCTGCGGAGTACGGCCATCCACACTTAACTCACTAATCCCGGCACCGACCTGTTGTTTAAGGCCGCCAATCCGTTTCATAAAAAACTCATCCAGATTGGAGCTAACAATGGCAATAAACTTTACTCGTTCCAGCAATGGCGTGCGCTCATCTTCAGCTTCCCACAACACGCGTTTATTAAACTCCAGCCAGGTCAATTCACGATTGAGATACCAATCGGAAGCGTTAAGATCAACTCGCTCAGCTTTGGGTTCAGAGGGTATGGTTGGTTTAGGTTGTGTAGTCATGTTATTGATTAAGGCCGCGATGAAGAATTCAAGAGACTGGGAGAGAGATACCTAGGCCAGCGGGAACCTCGAAAAACCATTCACTTCGATAAACTCAGTACCCACAGGGCATAAATGCGAACGGTACATTACAAATCAATGAGTTCCGTTCATGGTCGACTGCACGGAAAGCCTGCCCCGCTTCATCGGGCATGCAGTAGGTACGACTCCAAGGATGGAGGAGGTAGAGCAACGCAAGGAGCAGTTGCCGAGAGCTTGTCGAACCATGATAGTAATGGGTTTTTCGAGGTTCCCCAAGCGCTTATTAAATCCTTCGACAAGCTCCACCACAAGGGTGGTATAAGGACAGACAAACGGTAACTTATTGATTTAGTTTGTGGTGAGCGTGTCAAACGCTCTCCTGAGCGCAGTCGAAGGGCATGAGCTAATTCGATTTGTTCAGCACTTACCTAGTTTTCTTGCCAGCATAAAGCTGATTTGTGACATAAATATGACAGATAATCAAACCGGAGTTACCCGGCTTGATTGAATTCACGTTAGTTTAAAAAGCGCAACTAGCTATTTTTATTTTTCCGGCGATTCAAAAATAGTAAACCTAAGCCGCTACCAAACAACCATATTGCCGCCGGCACCGGCACGGCGGCAACATTTAAAGAACCAAAGCCTGAATCGCCAGCGACTGTTTGATAAGAAAAATAGGCTAGATCTTCCGGTATGCCTGTTCCTAAAGCTGATACCAAGGCAAACGAAGGATCGATGCTATTTACCAAGTAACTGACGCCAAGAAATGAACCGTCAAGAAAATCAGCCGTAGGCGTGAAATCGGCATCAGCAAGGTTGTAAGAAGTAGATAAAAAATTGAACGTCAACGTGGACAAATCAACAAATTCTGACCCTGCGTTAGTCAACGTTGCATTGTCGTAGGCAAAACTGCCGTTATAAGTTTCACCCACCAGCAAACCCGAATCGATAGCTCCGCTGAAGTTGTAATTGACTAGCGCCGCTTCGGCCGCAGGCGCAATCATCAATGCTCCGCACAAACTAACGCTGGCAGCAATTTTTAAAAATTTAAACATAACAATAATCCTATTAAATCAAAGTCTCTAAGCCGCCTCCCAGTGATGAAAGGCGGCACTTAAGTAGTTGGTTAAACAGCTGAGTTGGTTAAGCTGCCTAAAAATTGAAATTAGCTGCGTTGCTCAGGTTACTGACGCTGATATTGTTAACCACGATTAAAGCCCGTTGCACAGCAGGGCCCACGCCGTCCGCGTCGATATAAACAATCGCATTAGCGCCCGATGCTGCAAACTTGACGATGCCATCAGCGATTGGATCAGCGCCTTGATAACCCAGGCTTTGCAGTAACGCGGTCAACACAATCTTGTCTTCACTGAAGTTAAAGTCAGTGATCGTGTCGATACCGTCCGCAGTGGTGACGTAGACGAACTCATCTGCACCCAAGCCGCCGGTCAGCGTATCCGCACTGCCCAAGCCGGTGAGACGATCTTTACCTGCCGTTCCGGTCAAAATGTTTCTGGCCGACGTACCCTCGAGAATATTAATATTTTCACCCAAGTGCAGGCCGATAATCACAGGGTCATGATCGGAAGTACGGAACGGATTAACGGCATACAGCGGCAGCGCGGCAGGTTTTACTTCAAAAGCAGCCTCGCCGGTATCTTTAATGGTGTCGTTGTAATCCATAGACGGCGTTTCGTCGGCATTGATATGCCAATCGGCGGTACCGGTGACTTGCGGCAGCAACGTTTTACTTGCCAACGCATGGTCGAGATAACCGGTTTGGCCGTCAAACACATAAGAATAAGCAGCATCGCCACCAAAGGCTTTGACCAGGTTGGTGTAGTCATCATTGGTATTGGCAATATCGTCAGGACCATTTTCAATTGCTTTGATCGGGTCTTCTTTAGCGTAACTATTCAAGTCGCCGATAATCAAAAAATCCGGATCGCCGCTGTTGGTCGGGTCGCTATGCAGCCAATCCACCAATGCCATTGCCGCATCTTTGCGAGTCAGGTTGCAGTTACCTTGACCATCGCTGTTATCTGCATCACCGGTACAGGCCGAACCTTTCGATTTGAGATGATTGACAGCAACCGTCAGTTTTTCGCCGCTAGCAGTCTGACTGAAAGTTTGCGCCAGCGTCGGACGGTTTTTATCGTCTATAAAGCGCGCATCAACGCTGGTAGTCAGCAATTTATGGCTACCGACCGGCGACACGGTTGAGATTTTGTAAAGCAAGCCAACCTTGATCGCATCGGTACCGATGATGCCGGTGTTGACGTAGTTAAACGGTCCGCAACCGCTAATGGCGTTAGCCGCCGCGACCAATGAACTCAGCGAGGCCGTGGTGTTATTTTCAATTTCCATCAAACCGAAAATATCTGCGTTAATGCCACATAAAGCCGTTGCCGCCTTGTCAGTTTGACGAGCCAGTTCGGCAACCGAATCCGCACCCCGGCAATCCTGCCCACCATTGCACGGTCCGGAAGTGCTGCTAGAAGTCGTATCAATGGTAGTGAAATAGTTCAATACGTTGAAGCTGGCGACCTTAAGCGTTCCACCGACCACTGGCGACGTGGTTTTACGCGGATTAGCCGGGGTAAAGGTGTAATCGACCAGCTCTTCTACTGGACGGATACGCCATTGTGAGAAAGCGAATTGCAATACGCCGGTTAGGTTAGTGATGGTATCGCCGCCTCGGAAACTATTGCTGGTGCTTAAACCGCCGGTTGGATACGGTAACGGAATGTTGTTGCTGACTGCGTAGGGAGTAATATAAAAATTCGACGTATCAACACCGTCATCCAGCACAATCTGGCGTTTGGCCAACGTGATTTGCTGGTTGATTAAGCCGGTGGCGCTGGGGTTGCTGACGCTGGTAAAGGTCGGAATACGTCCGCCCTGGCTCAGTACCAATTGCCCGAAACGTTCCAGTTCAAAATATTCCGACACTTTCAACGTCGTTGGAAATTTCACCAACATACCTTCAAAGGGCTCGTAATAGTTGTTAATAGCTGTGGTGGCGTTAGCCAAATTGCCATTGGGTACGTTCGGCACAGGTAATGTCAATGTCGCAGCCGTCGGAATCACTTGATTGTCGGCACACACTTGAACACTGGAAGCGCTTAATTGCGTTGACCCGAAAGACTCGCCCGGCGCTCCTGTGACACGCACTTTATCGCCTACGTTAACGTTGACGAGTGGCGCGGCGCCCTCGAACACAAAAATACCTTCTGAAGTCGCAGGATTGCCGTCTGCATCGGCATCTTCTTCCTGGACAAAAAAGCCGCTCAGTGAATTAGCACTGGCGCCCTGATAATCAGCGACGACGATCCCTTCAATGTCGATGATGCCACTGAGTGACGTAGCTGCGCCGCTGCCTTGCACCGCCGAGATTTTGGTTGCAGCGTCGCCGCAAGCGCTGACGTCATTGTCGGTAATAGTGATATTTTGCGCAGTGGTCGCGCCTAAAGAAAGGCCAGCTGAGCTGCCCGTGATTGCCAAACTCGCGATTTCGTTGCCTTCCACTTCTGCGTCATCGGCAACTGTAAACGTCACAGAACCTGTGTTGCTGCCGCTTGGAATCGTGATGACCGTATTGCTCAAGGCATAATCGCCCGCGGTAATACCCGTGCCGCTAACACCCAGAGAGACGGTTTGATTGCTGGCGACCGGTGTGGATGTCGTCGCTGTCACCGTTATGATTGAAGCGCTTGCTTCGGTTCCGACATTACTACTGACAGAAAGGTTCACCGATGAATTAGAACTTAAGCCAATATTGCGTGGCGTCGGGGTGCCGCTAACAAAATCATTACTGTTATTGTCGGTGTCAGTAGCGCCGCTGTTAATACGTAAATCAGCGGTAGTATTTGATGGCGCAGGCGCGGGACTGGTTTCAGAACAATTAGCGGCTGCACCAAAGCCAATTAAATCCACCACATTGGCCGTTGGGCAACTGCCCGTCAATGCCGTTTGATTACTAACCAAAGCCACTTTGCCGGCAGTGCCGCTCATGGCAATCGTGCCGATCGTATCTGGCGTTGGCAGATTGGTCGTGCCGCCGGCACCAACGGCTTCTTGCACGAGATAATACTGACCTGGCTCCAAGGTGACGTTGCTCAGATTGGTTTTCTGCCAAGTAGAGCCCGTACTTGAAGCATATTGCACGGACATGCCGCTCAGGCTGACGGGTGTACTGCCTCGGTTAAACAATTCAATGAAATCGTTTTTATAAGTCGCGCCAGTGTTGCCGCCGCCACCATAAACTTGGCTAATGACAACATTGGGGCTAATGGCATGGGCCATTGGAACGAAATTAAGCGCAGCAAACACCGCTAAAGCCAGTGGATGCCGTTTATAGAAATGTTTTTCAGTCATGATTTTTCCTGGTGATTTTGACTCGTGAGTAATGGAATAGTGCGGATGACCCAACCTGACTCACAGAAAAATTGCCAATGACCGGGTTAATTATGCCGAGTGACGTCCAAAAGTTTTTTAGCCTTAGCTTCTGCGAGCTACATCACATTCTACGGTGGGATAAATAGAGAAACGGTTAAGAAACCATGACGTTTTGCGGACAATTTGGTGACATGTAATACAAAGGTGGCGTTGCTGCGACTTAGTTTTATTGCTTTGTAGGAGCGGGCCTTGCCCGCGATTGTTTACCCGCTCGCGGGCAAGGCCCGCTCCTACGAGGATCAAGTCTGTCAACGAACAAAAAATTGTCAAAATGTATTACATTTCATCAAATCTTCATCAACTGATAATAACTTCATCACATCCCTCCCCTACTCTAGCCCGCTCTTTAATCAAGATGTTCACCTTCTTCTGGAGTAGCTCCCCAATGACTAATAAACTTTTTTTCGCCGCAGCATTGCTGGCGGCGCTATGCGGCCAAGCTGAGGCGGCTAGCCTGATCGCCGATGGCGCATGGAATGCGTTTGACGTAGATAATTCCGTTTCTAACTCAGGAAATCTGGAATGGATCGATTTAGATAACAATGCCTTGAGCTTTGACTTCACTTTAACCGAATCCGCCTATTTAAAAGTGGTTGATGCCGGTTTTGCAGGCGACCGTTTCAACGTTTACGACAATGGCGTTTTGCTTGATCAAACCTCGGCTGTCGCCAATACCTATCCCGGCAGTATTGGCCTTAATTTTGATACGGCATATGCCAGCGATATTTTCAGCAAAGGTTTGTTTTTGTTAAGTGCTGGTAGCCACAGCATCACAGGGCTGTTAAGCCAGTCAGCTCTGGATAATTCAAACTTGCCAATTAACGCCACGGTCGGCGCGGTCAGCCTGACGGCGGTGCCATTGCCTGCCGCTGCTTGGTTGTATTTAACCGGTACTGCTTTGATGGGCTTTATTTCCCGATGCCGCAAAGCTAATAGTTTGGAGCAAGCATCATGAAATTGAACAAACTTGCGATGGGTATCGCGCTGAGTTTAACGGCGATGAGCTGTGCCAATGCAGAAACAATAAATCTTGCTAGGCCAGAACGAGTCAAAAAAGATCTCTCATCTGCTGCAGAAATAAATCTCTCACCTGCGCCAATCAACATAAGCTCAGTCAGCCCCGGAGGAAATATAGCGCTTTCATCAGGGTCTACGACAACAATCGCTTATCCGGCTAGACAAGATATTGTTGGTGGAGAAATAAAACTCTCACCAAAACTTGCACTTGTACCCGAAGTCAGGATCAGCTCAGCCGGAAACATACAGCTTTTAGGAGGCCCTACGACAACAATCAAAATCGTCGCCTTCAACGACTTTCACGGCCAACTTGAATCACCGGGAACACTGCGTAAAGATCCAGGTGCCGGCACGCCCAATGTGGCGGTCGGCGGCGTTGACTGGATGGCGGGCTATATTTCTAAATTAAAAAGCCAAAACCCGAATACCGTAGTTGTATCAGCGGGCGACATTATCGGCGCAACTCCTTTGGTATCTGCCTTATTCCATGACGAAGGCACGATTGAAACTATGAATCGCTTAGGACTGGATTTTAATTCAGTCGGAAATCATGAGTTTGACGAAGGCAAAACTGAACTTAAACGCATGCAAACCGGCGGCTGTCATCCTACTGATCCAAACACCTGTCGCGGTGTGGACGTAGGCACCCCGGTACCTTTTGAAGGTGCCAAGTTTAAATTTCTGGCGGCCAATGTTGTAGAGTCGGCTAACGGCAAAACAATTTTTCCATCGTTCGCAATTAAAGTTGTCGATGGCGTGCGCGTCGGTTTTATCGGCATGACTTTAAAAGAAACCCCCACCATCGTTACGCCAAGCGGCGTGGCTGGACTGGAATTTAAGGATGAGGCCGCAACCGTCAATGCGTTGATCACCCAACTACGGGCGCGTGGCGTTGAAGCAGTCGTGGTATTGATTCATCAGGGCGGCGTGGTGCCGACTACGCAAAGCGTTTCGACTATCAATCTGTGCGATGGCGGCTTAAGTGACTCCCCTATCAAAGCCATCGTTAACCAGCTGGATGATGAAGTTGATCTGGTCATTTCCGGCCATACCCATCAAGCCTACAATTGCCAAATCGCCAACAAAGATGGCCGCCTGATCTCGGTTACCAGTGCCAACGCACAAGGCCGGGTATTAACAGACATCAATTTGACTGTTAACAAAGCCATCGGCGAAGTCAGCGCAGTGTCGGCAAACAATATCGTCGTCGACCGTACCAATTCAGCCGTCACGCCTAACGCTGCGATTAAATCAATCGTCGATAAGTACAAAACAATCGCTACACCTATTGCCAACCGTGTGATTGGAAGCATTAGCGCAGATATTACTCGTACACTTACTCCTGCCGGTGAATCCGCGTTGGGTGATGTGATAGCCGATGCTCAGTTGCTGGAAACCCAAGGCGTCGGCTTTGGTGAAACCGTGGTGGCTTTTATGAATCCTGGAGGCATACGTGCTGATTTGACCTACGCACAAAGCGCAGCTGAAGGCGCTGGTAACTTGACTTACGGTGAAGCATTTACCGTGCAACCGTTTGGCAATACGCTGGTTTCTTTGACCTTGACTGGTGCGCAAATCCACACCTTGTTGGAACAGCAATTTACCGGCTGTACTGTCGGCTATCCGGCAAATGCCCCGGTAACGGGTCAACCTTTCAACCGTATTCTACAAGTCTCCAACGGCTTTAGTTATGAATGGCAGGAAAAAGGCACACCTTGCGATAACGTCGATCCAGCCAGCATCAAGATCAACGGTGTTCAGGTTGATCCCGCTGCAAGCTATCGCGTTTCGGTTAACAACTTCATGGCCGATGGCGGCGATCAGCTCTATGTATTAACACAAGGCACCAACCGCTTAGGCGGCGCACTCGATTTAGATGCGCTGGAAAATTATTTTAGCGTTAACGGTCTGGTAGCGCCTGGTCCGAAAAATCGTATTAACTTGTTACCGTAATTTCACTTAAGGACCGTAGGATGGGTAGAGCATCGCGAAACCCATCATCATCGGCATGGGTTTCACTGCGTTCTACCCATCCTACGACACTGGACCGAAAAATCGTATTAACTTGTTACCGTAATAACACTTAAGCAACCTTAGTAGTCCTCACAAGCCTGCTGGCTCAATGAGCTGGCAGGCTTTTTTTTTGGTTTAGGATCTGATTAAAATCATCCCGAACGGTCAATGAATGAAACACCTACCGGCCATGAGAACTTGATGGATCGCGGAATACAGCAATTTGAAGTGGCAGTAGCTTTTGAAACATGAACTTAGTAGAGTGGGCAGAAAGCATGGCTACTCAGCTATCTTAGTTTCACTTGAGAAAATATTTAATGGTATTTATAAATTTAAAAGACAAAACGCTCTTTGGAAATGAAGCAGGAGAAGATGAGGATCTAGACCTGCTTAACTCATATTATATCGACCATGAAGACTTTGAAGATTTCTTCAATAAAGACGTGCGCTTGAATATTGTTAGTGCCAGAAAAGGGATGGGGAAATCTGCACTTCTCTCAAGATTAGAATTTAAACTAAAAAATGATGACATCTATAGCTCACCTATAATCATTCGAGTTAAAGGAAATGATTTACTTGGACTCGGTGATTTTGTTGATAAGGATCAAGCGTACTTAGAAAATTATTGGAAGCAAATAATTTGCAAAAAAGTAATTTTGGAAATTGGTAATTCAATCGGATTCGCACTAACAAGCGACGAAATGTCTATTATTGAAATTGCAGAACTTGAAGGAATAAAAAGTAAAAATATAGTTGGAGGTTTAATCTCAAGAATAAAAGGTAAAATTCCTTTAGTTGGCACTGAGTTAAAAAATACTATCCCAAATAACTTGGAATCTTTATTAAATAATTATCAGGAAAAGAACGATAATTCTAAAGTTTGGATATTGATAGATGATATTGACGCAAAATTTCAAAATAATGATAAATATCAATCTAGGGTTGGTTCTTTTTTCAGTGCAATTCGTGCTTTAGCATTTGGTTTGAACAATTTAAATATCCGTGCAACTGTTAGAAGTGACGTATGGTCATGTTTAAGACACTTAGAAGACTTAGATAAGATGGAACAGTACATAATTGATATTTTTTGGTCAAAGAGGCATATGCGGGATATTTTAGCTAATAAAATTCTTGCCTACATTAAAAGAACATCCCCTGAATCGGATGAGGCAAAATTTAAATTAAAGAGTGACTACAACAAGTTACTTGATTTAGTTTTTAAGTCTCCAATAATTTGGAGAAATAATTCTGATGTTAAGCTTTTTGAAGCAATCAGCGCATTTTCAAATAGACGCCCTAGATGGATGGCACAGCTTTGCAGAATGGCAGCATCAAAAGCTAAATCAAATCCGAATGCGCGAAAAATTGATTTAGAACATATAAATAATATTCTTGAAGAGTTTGGAAAAAATAGAAAAAACGATCTAATTAAAGAACATCAACACCAGTTTGATGAATTATCTATATTAATAGATGCATTTAGAGCTACAGATAAAGAATTTAAGTATTCAAATATAAATAAAATTTTACAAGATAACTTTATCAAAGAGCGAAAAGTTGATGAAATTCCTAATGTTGATGGTTCTAAATATTGCAATCCGGAAGATTTTGGCAATTTTATTTATAAATTAGGTTTAATATCACGAGTTCATGACGATGGAAAAAAGTTTACTCACTTTTCTGACGATCCAGACTTATATCGATCTATTGAAAATAGAAATGACAATATCACTTGGTCTATTCATCCTTCTTACAGGACATTTTTAAACATAAGGTAGAGTCAGCGCCGTAGGATGGGTAGAACGCAGTGAAACCCATGCCGATGATGGTGGGTTTCGCTATGCTCTACCCAACCTACAGCCCTACCCTTGCGTTCGGCTGGTGACATGGCGAACATCAATACCATCAATCATGAAAATCATGTACTCGGCAATGTTTTTACAATTTTCATTGCAACGCTCCAACGAATTCATCATTTGCATAACACCTAGTGCACTACTAATCATGCGTGGATCTTGCATGATAATGGTTAATTGATGCCTGACACCTTCCTGTAATTCACTTTGACATTCTCGACCATTCTGCAACAGTGAGTAAACTGGACTGGCATTTTTATCTTCGCAGGCTATCAAAAGCTTGATCAGTATCATATTGACCAGATTGCCGATCTTAACTATATCTGAAAAAAGTTTTGAATTAAGGGGGCTGGTTTTAGGATAACAAAATACCGTCATCAACCGCGCAAAGCTGTAAATTTCGGCACTCATATTTTGTAATTCAACCGCAATCTTAGACGTTGAAATGACGTTACGCAGATCGTTTGCTACTGGCGAGTTCAGCGCTAGCAATGTCATTACTTCATTATCAATCTCAAGTTGATAATGGTTGATTTCTTTGCTTTTCGACATGATTTTTTGTGCCAATTTTATTTCGCCATGATCAAACGCCTGTATGGTCTGATCCAGCTGATACATGACAAGCCCCATCATTTCTATCACTAAGCTGTGCAAATGGCCCAGCTCGCTATCAAATAAATGTAACGTATGTGGTTTACTAAAACCGTCGATTTGAATTGTCATGGAACGCTATTCTCAATAGATTGCCCAGTAAGCATAATTTTTAATTTACACCTTAAAATGTTACAGAATGATGACAAGGATTGGCTCATAGGTTGGGCTGAGGCACGAAGCCCAACCTATTGAAGATGTCAAATTGTTGGGCTTCATTGCATTCAGCCCAACCTATATCCTGCAACTTTATGGCAAAAAAAACCCGGCACATCCGCGCCGGGTTTTCGATGTGCAATTACCGCAGCTTACTTTTCGTGGTGACGCTCATGATCTTCATGTTCATCATGGTGATGTTTGCATTGGCCCAACGAACTGACGTTGCTGGCATTGATCGATGCATCACGCCCGGCAACACCGGTATCTGCGAAGTCTGTGAACAAGCCATCAACACCCAAGTCAAAGTAATAGGTTATTTCTTGTTTAGGATCAGTAAAGCCGTAGCCGCTGGCGTCATTGCGGAAGGTCCAGGTGTGGACCAATAAGCCTTTGTCGTGGGCTAATTCCACCACGCCGGTACTGCCGTCGACGCGACGGTCGTTGATGGTGATTTTACCGTCGCCGTTGCGGTCGATACCGTCGTCAACGGTTTTAACCAAATAGGGCTTCCACGGTCCGACAGCATCGGCATAAGATTTAACGAAATCCAAGCCCTCATTGGTCAACAAGTCGGCAAACGTGCGTTGATCGCCTTTAACTACAAAGTCATACGGTTGTTTATAAGGTGGGACCAATGAAATTGAACCATCGGCATTAACATCGTCGGCATCAAGCAATTGGACCAGTTGGATGTCGGTTTTACGGCTTAAGTATTGCAGGTTGCTAACTTCAAAAGACTGAATAAAGACCGGCGCGCAAGCGCTGTTGCCATAGGCTTTATGCAGCTTTTTCAACAGTTTGTTTTCGAAAACGTTCAGGCCAAACAGCGGTTTACCCTTAGCATTCTTTAGATTGGCGTGATAAGTGGAATGCTTGATTTCAGGGTAAATGCCGATGCTGCGACCGGTTTGTTCGCTTTTGCTCTTTGCCAGTGCAATCACTTCATCCAGTGTTGGGATTTGAAACAAACCGTCGTACTGTTTATCGCGACCACGGGTTTGAATGGCGCGCAGAGTTTTTATTTCCTTCAAAGTAAAATCGCTTGCGAACCAGTCGTTGGTTTCAACGCCATCAACCATGCGCGTAGTTTTGCGATCGGCAAATTCCGGGTGACTGGCAACGTCAGTGGTGCCGCCTATCATCGGTTCGTGACGAGCAATCAACTGGCCGTCTTTGGTCAGCACTAAATCGGGTTCGATAAAATCAACACCCATTTCAATCGCCAGCGCGTAGCCTTCGATAGTGTGTTCAGGGCGATAACCGGCGGCTCCACGGTGGCCGATAACGATTGGGCCGGTTTTGATTTGATCCCAATGTTCTTGATGATGTGGCTGTGCATTAGCGCTGTTTTGAACGCCAAGTATCGCCAGCGTTGCTGCAGTAAGAACGGTTACTTTATAAAGTTGTTTCAACATGGTTGGTTGCCTTTTTTAGGGTGATGTTATGATTTTCAGGTTATTAAAAAAGGTGCCGGGAGGAGCTTGCGCTGCCCGGCACCAAGCGATTAATCGTGGTCTTGGTCACGATCATATTCATGATCGCGTTTGTGCTCCGCTTCCGCAGCCAAGGTTTTGCTGAACACGGTTGCGCCGTCAATGTCTTTTAAATCAACCGTCATTGCCCGGCTGCGTTTGTCGATATTGACTTCGCCAAAGAACTGCAAGCCTGCATAAGGTGACAGATTGACTTGGCCCGCTGGCGGCGCCTTGGTGAATACCACTTGCGGGCCGAAAGTGCCGTCAGCGCTGTTAGGTCCAAAAGAGCCGGCGTTCAAAGGCCCGGCAACAAATTCCCAAAACGGTTTAAAGTCTTTGGTTTGCGCCTTGGCAGGATCGTAATAATGGGCAGCGGCATAATGCACGTCGGCGGTTAACCAAACGATGTTGTTCACATGCTCGTGTTTGATAAATTTCAGCAGGCGGGCAATTTCCAACTCACGACCGGCGGCCGGACCGTTGTTGCCGTTGGCGACCGCTTCCCAACGTTGTGGCGGGTTGTGATCAAAGTCATCGCTAATGTTCAGACCAATAGGCATATCCGCGGAAATGACTTTCCATGTGGCATTTGAATGCTTAAGTTCGTCTTGCAGCCAAGCCAATTGCGTTTCACCAAGGAATGCTGTTTCGGCACTTTCTTTAGTTTGCAGATTGCCGGTATTAGGGCCGCGATAACTGCGCATGTCGATCACAAACACGTCCAGCAATTTGCCGTAGGAGATTTTCCGGTAAATGCGTTCGGATTCTTCGGCATCGTGTGGACGCAGCGGTGCGTATTCATGAAATGCTTTGCCGGCACGCGCTGTCAGTAACGGCACATCCTTGACTACATAGCGGCTGTCTTGGCTTAGATCTTTGGAATCCGACCAGTTGTTAACCACTTCATGATCGTCCCATTGCCAGATTTGCGGCACTTCGGCATTGAAGCGACGAAGGTTTTCATCAAGTAGATTGTATTTATAGCGGCCACGGAATTCATTGAGTGTTTCGGCGACTTTACTCACTTCCGGCGTGACTAGATTGGTCCAGATTTGGCCATTTTCAGCAGGTTTGCTGGCAGGAATGGGGCCATCGGAATACACATTGTCACCGCTTTGGATAAAGAACTGCGGCTCAACTTTGCGCATGGCTTCATAGATTTTCATGCCTCCGAAATTTTCGTTGATGCCAAAGCCTTGCCCGGCCGTATCACCACCCCAGACGAAACGGATGTCGTCGCGCTTACCGATGGTATGGAAATGACCGGTAACAGGCTCACTTTTGCCACGGGCATTGGTGAGATCTTCAAACCACACTTTCACGTAAACATCTTTACCTTCGGGGAGACCGACCAAATCTTGTCTGGCGGTAAAGTCAGACTCTTCGAGTACATGCGGGCCGTTGATAATCTTGGCATCAGTAAAGTTCTCGTCAAAGGCATACTCTACAAACATTCGAGCCGGACGATCGGCACGGCTCCAGATTATCGCTCGTCCTGGTGCCAAATCGCCGATTTGAATGCCTTGTTCCATCAACGGCACGTCGTTAGCACTGGCATCGGCTGCTAATGACAACAGTAAAGGCAGCGCAGTGATTACTGCCGTGACACTTTTAGATCGCAAAAAACTATGGGGAAGATTAACTAAGCTGCTCATAACGATAGCTCCTGGGCTGGTTTGATGAGGCCCGGATTATATGTAGCAGTAGATGACAGGATGATTAAAGAGATCCTCAAAAAGAACCATTCAACTCATTAGTCGATAAGGCTCGCGCGGGCGGATCATAGTGATTATAAGTACATAGAATATGCTGAGCTAAGTGAAGCGTCGGTTATCAATCGCTAACAACGCGCCTCGCTCTGTGGCAGCTAGGGCCTGAATTTCACTACCTTACGTTAAAATTACGATTTCATGTATCCTCGTCATCATTATCTCAACCTTAAATTTTCTCTGCGTCGGCCCCAGAGAGTTAACAACTGGGAACCTCGAAAAACCCATTCCGTTCATGGTTCGACAAGCTCTCCACGAACGGAACTCATTGATTTATATAGGTCAGTTCGCATTTATGCCCTGTGGGTACTGAGTTTATCGAAGTGCATGGTTTTTCGAAGTTCCCAACTATTAGCCACTGAAGCCTTTATTATCGTAAAGCCCGTTTAAATTATGAATAATCCCTCCCGCATACGAAAACTACCCAACAATGCCATGGGCAAAGACTATGTCATAGGTGATTTGCATGGCTGTTTCGATCTGCTTACACAATTATTAGATCAGGTAAATTTTGATACCCGTTGTGACAGATTATTTTCCGTCGGCGATTTGATCGACCGCGGACCGCACTCGCTACGCTGCCTTGGGCTGCTCAATGAACCTTGGTTCTATGCGGTTCAGGGCAATCACGAGCTTATGATGATCAACTTCTTCATGCCTTATCTTGTTACCGGCAAGTTACAGACGCTGGATGACATTAGTAGAACTGGTTTTTTGGAATATGGCGGCGATTGGGTTAATGAATATTTTCAAGCTGATCGAGAATGCATGTCGGATGCGTTTAATAGCGGCCTGGCGATGGCTTTGGATATGCCGATTATGTTAATCGTCGGCACCGGTGCAAGCCGTTTTCATGTGGTCCATGCAGAGTTGGTAACACCTGATAGCCGCCATTCCGGACAAACGGTCTGGTTGGATTGCGATATTGACCGCTGGGTTGCCGGAGAAGAAATCGCTACCAACACCCAGGATCGATTTTTTTGGGGCCGTAAACTGATGCGCAGCACAGACCATGGGCCTGTCCAGCAAGGGCTTTCAACCACGTTTTGTGGTCATACTGTTGCCAAAAATCCGCGCCAAGTGTTGTCGCATCTTTGCATTGACACGGGGGCCTTCATTTCTTTGGATGCTTACGACCCAGAATCTAGCGACTATGGCTTGACGCTATTCGATGTTAAAAATGCCCATTGGCTTAAAGCCACTTATGGACGCACAAATGTGGTTGTCGATACGCGCGTTGAAAGTCGATAACGAAAATCTAATGCTGCTATGAAGTGGTTAATCGCCCATAGCAAACCGATTTATTCTACGGTTCTAATTTGCAAGGTATCGATCACCTTGTCCTTGGCAAGCGCATTACTTATGACAATCAGCGTCTGCCCTTCTTTCACCCATTTTTTGCGCTTTAGATAAGCGAACGCATCATTAATAGTGGTCTCCGGATCGTCGGAAAAATCCATTTGAAACGGCTCGACCCCCCATAAAATCAATAGGTTTCTGAATAACTCGGGGATGTCAGTAAACGCATAAATAGGCACTTTGGGTCGCAGCGATGAAAGCATGCGCACCAAATAGCCACTACGGGAAAACACCACCAGTCCGGAATCTTCAATGTCATTAGCCAGATAAACCGCAGAGCGCAGCATTTTTCCTTTCGGAGTCGGCAAATACAGGTCTTTGGTGGGATCATCATCGTGCAAACTCTCGATGCGCTGCGAAATCCGTTTAAACACCTTGACGCATTCGACCGGATATTTGCCGGTCGTGGTCTCGCCCGACAACATGATTGCATCGGTTCGTTCCAGCACGGCATGGGCAATATCAGACACTTCGGCGCGCGTCGGCACCGGGGCTTCGATCATGGATTCCAGCATGTGCGTGGCAACGATCACCGGCCGACTTTTGTTGATACAAGCCTTGATGATTTGGTGCTGAATAATCGGTAATTCTTCGTACGGGCATTCGATACCCAAGTCACCTCGGGCAATCATAATCCCGTCGCTGGCATCAATAATTTCATCAATATTACTGATCGCTTGTTGGTCTTCTATTTTGGCAATAATGCGCGCTTTTGAGCCATGCTCGGTCAATACGGCTCGCAATGAGTGCAAGGCCTCGGCATCTCGCACAAAAGACAGCGCATAAAAATCGATGCCCTCCTCCAAGCCGATGGCGACATCGCCTTGGTCTTTTTCAGTTAACGATGGCAGGCCTACTCGAACGCCCGGCAGGTTAATATGGCGACGATTGCCGAATTGGCCTGGAATAATCACCTTGCAACGAATCCGGTCACCCAAGGTTGCCATTACCTGCATGCGAATCAGGCCGCTGTCGACCAATACAATGTCGCCCACTGAAACATCGTTGATCAGGTTCGGATAATTCACATTCACACACCGAATGCCCTCCTGACTGGCATCGCCGATTGGCACAGCCATCAGAAAATCGAAAAACTGCCCTTGCTCAAGATATATAGTTTCGCCAATATCACCGGTGCGAATTTCCGGGCCTTTTATGTCCATCATGATAGCGATATGGCGATCGACTTCGCCGCACACTCTTTTGATTTGCTGAATAATCCCCCGCGTCCAGGCGTGGCTGGCATGGGCCATATTGATGCGGCAAATATCGACACGCTCATTAATCAACTCTTTCAGTACTGCATCACTGGAAGTTGCAGGCCCAATGGTGAATATGATTTTGGTCTGGCGATAACGCATTTCCAGGGCTGGATTGTCCATTTTCATGTTGGAACTCGACAGTAAGGGATGTTTGTCAGGATGCATATGACACCTAATTTTATGGGTTAAGCCAAGACTTGTAACTATTCAGCATCAATTGATAGCGTTGATAGTGACTGGGAGCGACGCCTAAGTCACGACTGAAAGTTGCACATCGCGACGTAGGCGTCGCTCCCACCGGTTACTTTTTTGTGAACTCGCTAAATAATTACCTGTCCGGCGACAATTGCCATTTATTTAATAAACAACATTTCCTGATAAGTCGGATACGGCCACAATTCGTCAGCAATTTCCCCTTCCAGGCCATCTGCGTACTGCCGAACCTCATCCATTAACGGGCGAATGGTCTTTGCACAAAACTGCATGTGCTCTTCGACAGTAGCAAAATCATGTTGCGAGATTGCCGCACTGAGTTTTCCCGTCGTCTCGGTCATTGATGTCAAAAGCCCTGAAATCAGAACTAAGCGCTCATTGCCCAATTCGATACCATTACTTTTAAGACTGCTTAAGGTAGAGGAAATGTCCGATAAATATTTAACAGCGGCCGGGTAAATACCGATTTTTGCCATACTGACGACCAGTTTGGCTTCCACTTCAATCGCTAGGATGTATTGCTCAGCATAGATTTCAAAACGGCTGGCCAGTTCAACGGGAGATAACACACCCAACTTGTCGAATAACTCTTGGACATCCGGTTCTTTTAAAACCGGCAAGGCATCGGCAGCGGTTTTAAGATTGCGTAAACCGCGTTCTTCAACCGCCATTTTGTGCCATTCAGCCGAATAGCCGTTGCCGCCGAAGACCACCGCGCCATGCTTATCGATTAATTCTTTCAGCGTTTTAAGGATTGCGCTGTCAATATCAGCGCCTTTCGCCACATGGCTTTCCAGACTATCGGCAACCCAATTAAGTGAATCCGCCAGCATGGTATTCATCGTCACCAGTGGCCCTGCGACCGATTGCCCGGAACCGACTGCGCGGAACTCAAAGCGGTTGCCGGTAAAGGCAAAAGGCGAGGTGCGATTGCGGTCGCCGGCATCTTTATTAAAGGTTGGCAGAGTATTGATACCCAAATCCATCACCCCGGCATTCAATGAGCCGGTGATCTTGCCGTTGCTGATTTGCTCAAATACATTGTCCAACTGCGTGCCCAAGTACACTGACATGATCGCTGGCGGTGCTTCATTTGCACCTAAACGATGATCGTTACTGGCCGTGGCAATAGCGGCGCGCAATAACGGACCGTATTTGTGTACGCCACGAATCACCGCGCCGCAGAACAACAAAAACTGTGTGTTCGAATGCGGTGTATGGCCGGGATCGAGCAGATTACCTTGCGTGGCATTGCCGACCGACCAGTTCACATGCTTGCCGGAGCCATTAATACCTTTAAAGGGTTTTTCATGCAGCAGGCAAACCAAGCCGTGTTTTTTAGCTGTGTTTTTTAAGACCGTCATCAACAGCTGTTGATGGTCGGTGGCAACGTTGGCCGATTCAAAAAACGGCGCAATTTCAAATTGCCCCGGCGCGACTTCGTTGTGGCGGGTCTTGGCCGGAATGCCCAAGCGATATAACTGTTCTTCGACATCTTGCATATACACCTGGATGCGTTCAGGTATTGCACCAAAATAATGATCATCAAATTGCTGACCTTTAGCCGCCGATGCACCAAAAAGGGTTCGACCAGCCAGTAATAAATCCGGACGGCTGTTAACGAAATTGGCATCGACCAGAAAATACTCCTGCTCTGCCCCGCAACTGGAATTAACCGGTGCAATATCGGTATGCCCAAGAATGGACAACACACGTTGCGCGGCTTTGTTCATCGCGGCATTAGCACGCAGCAACGGGGTTTTCTTATCCAGCGCTTCACCGGTCCAGGAAATGAAAACCGTGGGAATACATAGCGTCGCGCCATTGTCGGTAGTCATGATGTAAGCAGGACTGGTCACATCCCAGGCGGTATAACCGCGTGCTTCAAAGGTGGATCGAATGCCGCCGTTCGGAAAAGAGGAACCGTCCGGCTCGCCTTGCACCAGCACTTTGCCGCTAAATTCTGAAATTACCGACCCATCGTTTTGTACTGAAATAAAGCCATCATGCTTTTCTGCCGTGGCATTGGTTAATGGATAAAACACATGCGCGTAATACAACGCACCCTTTGATAAAGCCCAGTCCTTCATCGCTAATGCCACCACATCGGCAATGGAAACATCCAACTCGGCGCTTGCTTCAATGGTTTTCTTGACCGACTTAAAGACTTCTTTAGGCAGACTTTCCTTCATTTTAGCTAAGGTAAATACGTCACTCGCCCACAAGGTGGTCAACGATTCAGGAGCCTTGGCTGGCATGGGTTGACGATTGGTGATGTTTTGTACAGCCTGAACGCGCGCAGTATTTCCAGTCATAAGTATTACCCTTGTTTGATGTTGGATGTCATTCAAAAAGTAATCAGCAATAATCAAACCAACCGATGATTTAATTACAGCTTTGTATAAGATGCTGGAGTTTTAGGGTTTTGTAGAGTCTCAGAGAGAATTTGGTGAGATAAATAAATGGCGCTATGGGCTTTTTTAGTGCAAAACAACAATTGCTTACACAAGTTTGGTGCGAGGAAAAAACTCAGTTATTCAGATGACTTTACTATCAGCACATATTTGTTGCCATGCCGGGTGGTGTTGTAAGAGTGTCAGCGCCGAATCCAGCAGCGCAAGCCCCGATTCGGTTCGATGCCAAGTCGAAGCGCCGGACGGATGTGGCAATGGAATCGCTTCAGTGTTGTGGCCGTGAAAGTTGACAGGGTGCAGTATGCCGATCACATCGTTGAGTTTGTTCACCGGCATTAATTGGCTTATGGCCAGCTTGCCGACCGGTAAAATCAGCGCTGGTTTAAGTAAATCGACTTCTGCTTGTAGCCAGACAGCACAGCGTTCTATTTCAGCCGGATTAGGCACGCGGTCGCCGCCTTTAGGATTTTTACCCGGAAAACAGCGACACACCGCAGCCATGTAAACACGCTGTCTAACTCTTTTTTCATCCAAGCCGATGCGCTCAAACCATTTAAACATGGTTTTACCGGCCGTCCAGGCAAACGGTTTACCAAAGCCGCCTTCTTTATCGCCTGGCGCCTGCCCAATTAATAAAATCGGCGACAGTACCGGACTGCCGCTGACCACCGGCCCTATCATTGAGGGGCATTTGCTGCAATTTATTAATGCGGCGCGATGGTCTCGTATAAGTTGTTCGCGGTTAGGCATTTAAAACCCAGAGCTTAAAGATCCAGCTCAATTCCCACCGGACAATGATCCGAACCGGTAATTTCCGGCAAAATAAATGCCTGTTTAACCTTTCCAATAAGCGCTTGACTGGTCAACACATAATCGATCCGCCATCCAATGTTTTTTGGCCTAGCCCCGGCACGATAACTCCACCAGCTGTAGGCAACGGTTTCCGGGTGAAAATACCGAAAAGTATCGACCAGTCCGGCATCCAAAAAACGACCAAAGCCGTCGATTTCAACCTGGGTATAGCCAGACGATTTATTGTAATTCGGCTTCGGACGGGCAATATCGATTTCCTGATGCGCGACATTAAAATCACCGCAAGCGATTACCGGCTTTTTGCTTTGCAGTTGCTGCAAATAAGCTAAAAATTCCAGATCCCAAGTGTGCCGATAATCCAGTCGTGCCAATGCTTCACCGGAATTAGGCACATAAACGTTAAGTAAATAGAAATGCTCAAATTCGGCAACAATTACCCGCCCTTCCCTGTCATGCTCATCAATGCCGATGTCGTGAATGATTTGCAGCGGCTCCTTACGGGATAAAATCGTCACACCAGAATAGCCTTTACGATCCGCGCAGTTGGAATAAATGTGATAGCCGTCGATGCCCTCCAGCGCCTTGTCGATCTGCTCGACCTGCGCCTTGGTTTCCTGCAACAAAATACAATCCGCATCAAGTTGGGCGAGAGTTTCAGCAAAGCCTTTGCCTTGCACAGCACGAATGCCGTTAACATTCCAAGAGATTATTTTCATGTGGTTATTTAGCCGGGGCGTTAGACATCAAGTCATTAAATAGGGAAATGCGGTTGGGCGCTATTTTAACCGTATGGATATTGGCTAACCAGACGTTTTGGGGAGAACATTAAGATCTTATCGCTTCTTTGCCCAAGATTTGATGCTCGAAGTAGTGAGTTATACCCATCACAATAAGTTTACATGCACTCCCTTCTCCAACGAGAGAACGATGCGGGTTTCAAGTTAAATCACCCCCTGCAAAGCAGGGGGTGATTTAACTTTGCGTGACGCTGTAACTGCGGCCGACGCTTATGGCGCCGACTGGCAGTAATAAGGAGCAAGACGTCAACAGCGCCTGGATTCTAGGCTTTGCCAGAGGTCATCAGGATCGTTACAACAAGCACAGCAAATTGAAGATTCGTGCGGTGCGCGTGTTTTAACTGCCTAGCTTCCGTTCGAGCTTGTTGACTACAATCATCATGTATATACTCAAGCCATATACACCGTACAAAGGAGTCCCCCATGTTGCAAGGTTCAGTTTTTATTACCAATAAAACCCAAGCAGTCCGCTTGCCGGTTGAAGCTCGTTTTAATGAGAATATTAAAAAAGTGTTCATTCGCAGACATGGCGAGGAGCTGATTTTATGTCCAGTTGAAAACACCTGGGATAGCTTCTTTTTGAGTGACGAAAAAGTAACCGACGACTTTCTTACTGAACGGGCAGAACAAACAGAATCCAAACGGGAAGAATTTTAATGCTCAAGTACATGCTTGATACCAATATCGTCATTTACGTTATTAAGCGCCGCCCGATTGATGTGTTAGCCACATTTAACAAACATGTCGGGCAGCTATGTATTTCCAGCATTACTCTGGCTGAATTGCTGCATGGCGTCGAAAAAAGTACCCAACTTGAACACAACCTGCGCCAAGTCGAAGACTTTGTCTCGCGTTTGGAAGTATTGGACTACACACCCAAAGCCGCGGCTCATTATGGTGATATTCGTGCCAATTTGGAAAAACAGGGCAAAACAATCGGCGTTAATGATTTACATATTGCCGGACATGCACGGAGTGAAGGCTTGATTTTAGTGACTAACAATCTTAGGGAATTTGAGCGCGTTGAGGCGTTACGGCTTGAGAATTGGGTATAAGTTTCTTCGTTTACTCATGGTCGGGCATTTTAAACCGTGAGCGACTCAGATGTAGGGTGTGCAAGCGGCTTTTTGCTTGCACACCGTTTAAACTCAATCGCTTTATTCCGCGAGGGCACGAAAAGCATTTGCCCACCCTACAGGGCTTGCTGTTACCACTGCATTTCGCATCTAGTCGCAGCCACTATGAAGCTTGCGAAACATGTTATTTCGTGGTTCCAATGGCTGTGATTACGCAAACTTCATTCAGGCTAGTCGATAACTGACAGGTATGTTAAATACGGTTTGCTGCGATATTTTCAGCCCCTATGTCTAATATATTTTGGTAAAACTGCAGCACCGTCTTTGATGTATCTTTTGGATGTAAACTCATGACTAGACGAGCAACAGAAGTGTTAACCACATTTTTCCCAGAAATTCGACTTGCTAGAGCATCTATTTGTTTCTGTGTTGTTGAACTTATATGCGCAGCTGCATTTCGAATTGTCCGTAGATCAGCCAATTCACTGGATATTGAATCTATATTTGACACAATCGGATTACCATCTTTAAGGTATAACTGTGCCAAGCGCCGAACAATTTCATGATTAGCCCAATCAACATGCTTTTGCGTACCAATAAGAAGCTTTAACGCATGACCCTGACTATCAGGTGTCATATAACACTCGACCGTGGTTCCCAAAGTTGAGTTTTTACCTATTAAATATTTTGAAAATGCATCCTCAATAAAAGTCTCCCAATATATAAACATTCTCAAAAAAGCAGATGTAATAATAAATTCTTGCTTTATATCATCATATAAATAATTACCTTTGTCGTCTTGCTCATAAGCTATAGATATGAAAGTATTTATTTGAGTAATGCCCATCCGAAAGTTATTCAAACTATCAGCTAAAGACATTGTCTACTCCAATATGAGCTTTGCTATAAACTCACTTCTTCTGATTCTTACTGCAGCGTCAGTTGTAGCTCTTCGACAATCGTTTAAGAATTGGCTTTCCTCTTTTGAAAGCTGATCTTTGTTTTCTTCTTCAAAAATGTAATCAATTTTTTCAAGTTTCTGAGAAATGCGGGCATAGTCTGTTTTTTCAATCACTTTACGCTCACAAGCAATATTTTTAACTCCATATTGCATGTGAAATAGCGTCATAAAGAGAGAGTAAAAAACATGGGGTCTTCTATACTCTCTTTTTTTCAGGCCATCTTCAAAGATATTATTAATCAAATCAATAATGGACACGAAGCGAGCAGCTAGTTCATCTATATCATATTCAAATTCTTTTTCAAATTGTTCATAAAATTTTTTAATTTGCTTTTTAGCTCGAATACCTTCAATTATTCCAATTAGAATATCTGCTACGAGCTGAACATCGAACATTCTAAGAATATTCTGCTCACTAATAATTTTATTATCTTCCCAAAACAAATTGTTTTGATGAGCTAAGTTATCCGCTAGCCGTTTAAATTGGCCAAAATGAATTGAATTTAACTTTTCCTGTTCATTTAAAGTCACTGAGTAAGAATTTAAGCGACTAAAAACATCCAGTACTTCTGGGTCAGACATATTGACCAATAAATCTACAGAAATTTCATAGTTAAGTATTAGAGTTTGAATCTCAACATCAACCTCATTTAACTGACTAAAATAACGACCGCCATATTCTTTGTTGTGTTTTTTACTAATAACAAAACCATCTTTCATAAATGACAAAATTGTCCTTAGACGCTGCTGCCCATCGACAACCTCTCTTACAGACTTTCTTGTTTGAGGATTAATTTTTTGGCGGATAAATACTTTTGGTATTGGCTTCCCACTGATAATTGTATCCATCAGATAAGACCTCGCAGTATCGTTCCAAACAGATCTGCGTTGAAATTTTGGGGCTAATTCAAGTTGTTCGTTGTCTGACCACTCTAAAAAATCATTAATACTGTATGTTCTTGAGTCAAAATTTTTCATTCGTTATAACTCTAATTTAATATTTATTTAATGCGATAAGGTGCCCTAATTTATAGGGCATTTGTTTTAATTTAGCAATCCACTATGCACTTACTGTTATTCCCGTATGCTTGGTGTTTTGTAGGTTGGCGCTAACGTAAGGTAGCCCAACTGATTTAACAAAAGCATTTTGAATCGGCAAGAACGATAAAATGGCCCCCAGCAAATCAATAAGAAAACCTTAACTAGTAATGTTGCAAATATCCACCCAAATCACCATCCCAGACAACGAAATCGAAATTTCTGCCATTCGCGCTCAGGGTGCGGGCGGTCAGAATGTGAACAAAGTATCAACTGCTGTGCATTTGCGTTTTGATATTAACGGCTCATCCCTGCCTGAGTTTTATAAAGAAAAGCTGCTGGCTTTAAGTGACAGTCGACTTTCAAAAGATGGGGTGATTGTGATCAAAGCGCAGCAGTTTCGCACTCAGGAGATGAACAAAGAGGATGCTTATAACCGGCTACGGGAGTTAATTCTGAGTGCAACCATTGTGCATAAGAAGCGCAAAGCGACAAAACCCACTAAAGGCTCAAAGCTAAGGCGTTTGGATGGCAAATCCAAACAAGGGAAACTTAAGGCGTTGAGAGGGAAAGTTGATTTGCACTAATGTTTCTCCCTTCATGGTTCGACAAGCTCACCACGAACGGAAATCATTAATTTATAAATGCCGGTTTATTTAATAATCACCGGTTGATCAGAAAGCTCATTAGGATTGCCTTCTTTAGCCGGGAAATGAGTTACTAATAGCTTGGTGATGCGCTCAATACCTTCCAGGGTTCCATGCCGAAAGTCGCCTTGTTTAAACGCCGTCTGCATGGTTTGGGCGATAGCATCCCATTCGGTTTGGGTCACTCGTCTGGCAATGCCCCGATCGGCGACGATATGCACTTCGTGGTCTGCCAGTAATACATAAATCAACACGCCGCTGTTATCTTCTGTATCCCACACCTGTAGATTGGCAAAGACTTCTGTAGCGCGATGTCGGGCTGATTTACCGCGCCATACCCAGACGGGCGCAAGGGCATTTTCAACGGCAAAGCGCAGTTCGCCGCTGTGTTGATGCTCGGACTGTTTTATCGCCCATTCAATATCGCACAGGACTGCCTTTGGAAACGCCACGCGCCAGCGCCACGGTGGCATAAAGGCATGAGCTAACCAGCGTGTAAACTTTACCATGATCCTGATGCGCCTCCGCCGCCAAAACTGCCGCCACCACCGCCCCATGATCCTCCGCCACCGCCACCGAAACCTCCGCCGCCACTGGTCCAACCGCCACCGCCGCGATGTTTTATGCCTACGATGAAGAAAACCATCAGCGCGATAAATACCACCATGATGCCCAAGCCAAAGAACAACATGGCGACTGCACCAGCCCCAAATCCTGCTAACAAACCGCCCATTACCCGGCCCATAATGGCCGACAACACAAACCCGGCAATCACCCCGCCGAACAGGATAAACAGAAAAGCGCCTTCATCGGGTTGGTCATTCTGCTCATTAGCTGGTGCAGGTAACAATTCTCCTGCGATGAGTTTGATAAGTTGGCTAACACCGGCGTCAATGCCACCGGCAAAATCGCCTGCTTTAAAATACGGTGTGATGATTTCGCTAATCACTCGCTTAGCAATTGCGTCTGGAATGGCGCCTTCCAGGCCGTAACCGACTTCAATGCGTAATTTGCGGTCATCCTTGGCGACAATCAAAATCACACCGTCATCAATCCTTTTACGACCAATTTTCCAGGCTTCGGCTACCCGAATGCCGAACTGGGCAATGTCTTCCGGCTGGGTAGTAGGAACAATTAACACAGCAATCTGACTGCCTTTTTCGGCTTCAAATGCAGCCAGTTTATTTTCCAATGCTGCAATTTGTTGGGGGCTGAGGGTGGCGGTCAGATCAGTAACGCGATGCGATAAATCGGGAATACCTACCAGCGCCCCTGCCGCTGTAAAGAACAGCAGCAGTAACAATCCAAATCCGAAACGGCTCACAGTAAACATACTTTATTGTGCTGGAGCAGCTGCCGGAGCTGGTGCAGAAAAATCCACCTTAGGCGGTTGAGAAATAGCTTGTTCATTTTCTACCGTAAAGCTGGGCTTGGTCTTAAGGCCGAACATCATTGCGGTGAGATTAGTCGGGAAAGATCTTACCGTGATGTTGTAATTCTTCACGGTGTCGATGTAGCGGTTGCGCGCGACAGTAATACGGTTTTCGGTACCCTCCAGCTGGGCCTGTAAATCTCTGAACAAGCCGTCGGCTTTGAGCTGCGGATAATTTTCCGCCACCGCTAACAAGCGTGAAATAGCGTTGGTCATCTGACCTTGAGCAGCGATAAATTTCTTAAACGCCTCTTCATCATTGACCAGTTCCGGAGTGGCTTGTATGGCCCCTACCCTGGCACGGGCTTCAGTCACTTGCGTCAATACGTCTTTTTCGTGTGCCGCGTAACCTTTCACTACATTGACCAGATTCGGTACCAGATCGGCACGGCGCTGGTATTGATTTAACACTTCTGCCCAGGACGCTTTGATGTTTTCATCGCCTGATTGCAGCTCGTTATAACCGCAGCCGGACAAGCTGGTTATCATTAATAAAGCTATTAGCCACTTGAACATGTTTAACCTCATTGGTTGGGTTTTAAGGGGTTTGTTATTATTTAGGCGAGTCGCCATATTCATTGCGGCCGGGCGTGCTATCAAGCACCAAAAAGTAAAAAAGTATCAAACCGCCCAGTATTGGAATCAATGGCAGAAGCACCCACCAACCGCTTCGGTCCGTATCGTGCAGTCGTCTAACGGTGACCGTCAACCCTGGCAGCAGCAACGCTATAGCGTAAACACCGCCCAACAAACCGACGCCTGAAGTGGGATCAAAACTGCCGGTAATATGATCGACAACTCCCAACGCTATACTAATTAAAATATTAAACAGTACGAAAAACCAATATTCTTTACGCCTGGCCCGACCATTAAATTCGGCATATTTATTTAACGCTTGAAGATACCAATTCATGAAACTCTCCGGCTAAGTAAGTATAAATTTCTGTTCTATAGTTACATTTAGCGGCACTATTAACCACCACAAAATTAAAGTATTAATAAATCCCATCAACAACGATTTATCTGCCTTAAACCCTCTTCCCTCACTACCTTAAAAATCTATCATGACTGAAAAATACATCTACTCATTTCAAAAAGGCGACGGAAAAAATAAAGTTCTACTGGGCGGCAAAGGTGCCAATTTGTGCGAAATGACACAAATCGGCCTCAATGTACCGGCCGGTTTTGTTATTACTACTCGCGCTTGTTTGGATTATCTTGAAAGCCATCAATTACCTGAAGGTTTACTTGATGAAGTAAAAACCCATATCGCCGAAGTTGAAACGCTCTCGGGCAAACGATTTGGCGACCGCGAAAATCCATTATTAGTATCGGTGCGTTCCGGCTCGGCTATTTCCATGCCCGGTATGATGGATACTATTTTAAATTTGGGTCTTAATACCCAGACCCTGTCCGGGTTGATTGCGCAAACCGGTGATGCCCGCTTTGCTTACGATGCCTACCGCCGTTTTATTCAGCTGTTTGGTAAGGTGGCATTGGGCATTGATGATGAAAAATTCGATGTGCATTTCGCGGCTATCAAACAGCAAGCAGGGATAAAAGCAGATGTCGGTTTGGATGCCGAACACTTGCGCAAAATCAGCGAACTGTTTCTGCAAGTGGTGCAGGAAGAAACCGGCAAACCATTCCCTGAAGATGTCTACGAACAATTAGAGTTGTCCATCAAAGCAGTATTTAACTCCTGGATGGGCAAACGCGCGGTCGATTATCGGCGCGAGTTTCGCATTACCCCACAAATGGCCAACGGCACGGCGGTTAATGTCGTCGCCATGGTGTTTGGCAACATGGGCAATGATTGCGCGACCGGCGTCGGCTTTACCCGCAACCCGGGTACCGGCGTCAATGAAATGTACGGCGAATATTTGGTTAACGCGCAAGGCGAAGATGTGGTGGCCGGTATCCGCACGCCCAAACCGGTGCATGAATTGGCTAAGGAAATGCCTGATCTCTACAAACAATTGGTTGAGTTGCGCAACAAACTGGAAGCTCATTACCAAGAAGTTCAGGACTACGAATACACCATTGAACGCGGCATTTTGTATTGCCTGCAAACACGTAACGGCAAAATGAACGCGACGGCGATGGTGCGCACTTCCGTGGAAATGGAAGCCGAAGGACTGATTAATAAAGAACAAGCGTTACTACGCATCAACCCGGAATTATTGGAGCAGCTGTTACATCCGCAACTTGATCCTACCCATAAAGTCCAGTCGGTGGCCCAAGGTTTACCCGCCTCGCCGGGTGCCGCGTCCGGTAAATGTGTATTCGACGCTGACACCGCTGAATTAATGGGACGTGCCGGTGAGCATGTCATTTTATTAAGAGAAGAAACCAAGCCTGAAGATATTCATGGATTTTTTGCCGCCCAAGGGATTTTAACCAGTCGTGGCGGTAAAACTTCACATGCCGCAGTAGTTGCCCGCGGCATGGGCAAAGCCTGTATTGCCGGTGCGGAAGACATAAAAATAGACGTCCGCGCCCGCCAAGCCGTCATCGGCGACCTGCAACTGCGCGAAGGCGACATCATCACTATCGATGGCAGTACCGGGCTGATCTATGTCGGCAAAATCCCCACCATTGAACCGTCATTTTCCGACGAATTAAAAACCTTATTATCCTGGGCTGATGAAGTCGCCGAATTGGAAGTGCATGCCAATGTCGATACCCCGGAACGCGCGCGCATGGCCGTCAGTTATGGTGCTACAGGTATTGGTCTATGCCGTACCGAACGCATGTTCAACGCCTCAGATCGCCTGCCTTTGGTGATTGATATGATTCTGGCTGACAGCAAAGAAATCAGGGAAGAAGCATTGGGAAAACTGTTTCCAATTCAGCGCGATGACTTTAAACAAATTTTTGAAGCGATGTCACCCTACCCCGTTACCGTTCGCCTGTTAGATCCACCGATGCATGAATTCTTACCCAGCGAAGATCAGCTGAAAGATGAAATCAAATCGTTGAATCTTTATAAAGTGATGATTCACGGACAGCAGGTGACGCTGGATACCTTGGGCAGCCAGATTGCATTGCCGACTCCGTTCAATCAATTGAATGAGGAAATTATCAATAAAGCGATCGCTAAAAAAGAATTGATGCTGAAAAAAGTAAAAGAGCTTTACGAAGTCAATCCTATGCTGGGCCATCGGGGCGTGCGTCTTGGCATGTCATATCCGGAAATTTACCAGATGCAAATTCGCTCCATTCTTGAAGCGGCGGCATTGTGTACCCAAGAAGGCACGCCGATTTTGCCTGAAATCATGGTGCCGCAAGTAATCACGGTTCAGGAGTTGATCAAAGTAAAAACTTACGTCGACCAAATTCAACAGGAAGTCGAAAGCCAGTACGGCCTCTCCCTGAAATTTAAATTCGGCACCATGATTGAAACTGTTAGAGCTTGCACGCGTGCAGGAGAATTAGCGGAAGTAGCCGAATTTTTCTCATTCGGTACTAATGACTTAACTCAGGCGACCTTCTCATTTTCTCGTGAAGATGCGGAAAACAAATTCCTGCCGCTGTATAACGAAACCGGTCTACTTGAAGACAACCCTTTTGAAGTGCTTGATGCCAAAGGTGTCGGTCAATTAATGAAAATGACCGCTGTTTCAGGACATGCAACCCGGCCCGATATAAAAATAGGTATCTGCGGCGAACAAGGCGGACATCCCCAATCGATTCGCTTTTGTCACCATATCAAACTGGATTATGTCTCTTGCTCTGCTCCGCGCATCCCTATCGCCAGACTGGCGGTTGCGCATGCAAAATTGCTGGAAGATCAATACATTCCTAATCACTAACTGATGTTATGCAGAAGCGGTTTTTCTCCCGTTATTACGCCCCGAGCATCGCAGCTCTTGTGCCCTGTGGGTATTTGGCGAAATAGGCCCGCAAGGGGAGCGGCATGGATGCCGCTCGTTTTCGCAGAGCCAGGGATGGCCCTCCGAAAACCCTCGCCAAATACCCACAGGGCACAAGAGCGAGAAGCGCAGGAAATTGGCGGAATCCGGGTCGCCTTTTCTTTGGATACTTTCTTTTGGCGAAGCAAAAGAAAGTATCTCGCCTGTCGGTGCGAGAACCGATAATAAAACAATCCGTCGCGATAGCGACACCAGCGATCCTTGAGTATCGATAACGATCATTTCTTTTGGTTTGAGTAACATCAGTCACTAATAATCCAGCGAACTATCGTGGGAGCGATGACAAAATGTCGGTCCCACGGGATTCACTCAGCATTGCCGAAAGAGGCTGAATAGTCAGGCATATCCGTTGAATTGATTGGTAATTGATTAAAGTCATCGACCGACTCCGTTTTGTGCCACTTCACGAGCTCTAACGTCCCATCGAAATGCTCCACGATTGCCGTGCAGCTTTCCACAAAATCCCCGGTATTAACGTATAAAAAACCACCGATGTCTTTAATTTCCGCGTGGTGTATATGACCACAAATTACCCCGTCCAGACCTTGATCCTGCAGCGTGCTGACGATGCTCACTTCGTAATCGGAAATAAACTGCACCACATTTTTGACTTTGAATTTAACAAAAGCAGCTAACGAGAAGTTTGACTGCCACCCCAACCAACGCCTGATCACCCGCAAGAAACGATTGATCCAAATTAAAAAGTCATAGCCCTCGCTACCTAGCTTGGCAATCCACCGATGGCATTTAGCGATGGTGTCGTATTCATCACCATGGACCACCAGAAATTGCTTTCCACCAAATGTGGTATGAACATCTGAATTTTTGACAGTAATATCACCAAAAACGTATTGATCGTATTCCCTGACGTTTTCGTCATGATTGCCGGGTATATAAATCACTTGCGTGCCATGCCTAGCCTTGCGCAGAACTTTTTGAATCACCGTATTGTGATCTCTGGGCCAATACATCTTCTTGGAAAGCGACCAAAAATCGATAATGTCACCTACCAGATACAGCTTTTCGCTGTCATTGTGCTTTAGAAAATCAAGCAATACATCGGCTTGGCATTGGGTAGAACCCAAGTGTAAATCAGAAATCCAGATGGTTCGATAATTCATGAGGAATGTCTCAAAGAGTGCCTTGGCACCGTCCGTTCTTAATTTAAGCCGCGTAAATGACAGAATGATGACAAAAATTGAATATCAAAGAACCTCATAAAACCATCCTAAATTAAACAGTTGGCAACCTCGAAAAACCCAGCACGTTTACAAGCTCAGTGCCTATGCGGCATAAATTCAAACATTTTTAAAAAGCCGCCAAACAAAATCACGCACCCAACTATTTCCTAAATCCAAATATATCAATTACTTAATTCTTGCCTTAAATACCAACGTTTTCGATATAAGTATTTGTACCAATAGCATTGGATATTCAGTAGGTTCAAATTGTAAAGACAGATTATTTCCCCGCTAGTACAAGGTGAGTAAACAATGAACGTTCTGCAAAATTTAGTGCGTCATACGCGGCTTCTGGAAATCGTCGGTGATTTGATACGTGTGCAGGCAGAAGGTGTGGCTTTTGGTGATCTTGCCATGGTTGAAAACATCGACGGCGAGCGTTCACTAGCCAAAGTGGTCGATCTTGATCGGGACGTCGTCAGCCTGCAAGTGTTCTCCGGGGGCAAAGGGCTATCTACCGACGCCAAAGTAAATTTCCTCGGTCGCTCTCTTGATGTCATCTACTCCGATAACATTCTCGGCAGAATCTTCCGAGGTTCCGGGGAATCTATCGATGGCGGTCCCGAGTTGCCGACCGATCCGCGCATTCCAGTAGCTGGCCCCACGGTTAATCCGGTGATGCGCGTCATGCCGTCGCGGATGATCGAAACCAAAGTGCCGATGATCGATCTGTTCAACTGTCTGGTGGAAAGCCAGAAAATCCCTATCTTTTCCGTCGCCGGTGAACCTTTTAACCAGTTGCTGGCACGCATCGGTTTTCAGGCCAACGCCGACGTGGTGGTATTCGGCGGCATGGGCCTGATTTTCGACGACTATCATTTCTTCCGCACCGCCTTTGAGGAGCATGGTGTTTTTCATCGCACCGTGATGTTCGTCAATCAAGCTTCTGACCCGCTGGTTGAACGGCTGCTAGTACCTGATATGGCGTTGGCCGTTGCGGAAAAAATGGCGGTTGAAGGCAACAAGCGCGTGTTGGTATTGCTGACCGACATGACCGCCTATGCCGATGCCATGAAAGAACTGGGCGTCGCGCAGGAACGCATTCCCGCTGTGCGCGGCTACATGGGCGACCTTTACACGCAACTCGCCTCGCGCTATGAAAAAGCCTGTGATTTCAAAGGCGCGGGTTCAGTAACCATACTCAGCGTAACCACCATGCCCGGCGATGATGTGACGCATCCGGTGCCGGATAATACCGGCTACATCACCGAAGGTCAGTTCTATCTGCATAATGGTTTTATCGATCCGTTCGGCTCGCTATCAAGACTAAAACAGCATGTCGTTGGCAAAGCCACCCGCGAAGATCACAGCCAGATTATGAATACCATGATCCGCTTTTATTCCGGCGCGGTGGAAGCGCAAAAAAAGCAGGCTATGGCTTTTGAACTTTCGCCTTTTGACGACAAGTTGCTCAAATTTGGTCGTTTGTTCCGCGAGCGCTTTATGGAAATTGGCGTATCAATGCCGGTTATCCAGGCATTGGATCTTTGTTGGCTAACGCTGTCTGAATGCTTTGAGCCCAAAGAATTGCTGATGAAGCAAAACCTGATCGACAAATATTTCCCCAAAGCGACGCTGGGTATAAGTGAAGAAACGTTGGATAAAGTTGCATAAACCGTCATGGCCAAGCTAAAACTTAGCAAACATGCCTTACACGAGCAGCTGGAACAGTTGAAGCTGTACCAGCGTTTATTGCCTTCGCTTGACTTGAAACGTCGGCAATTGACGATGGAAGTAAAAAAAGCCCAGGAAGAATACACCGCGGCCCAGTCTGCCATAGACACTCTGGAAACGCGCATCGGCGAAGAGTTGCCGATGCTTGCCGACGAAGAATTCCGTCTTGGCGGACTCGTACAATTAAAAAGTTATAAAGTCATCGAACAGAATGTCGTCGGTGTGAAATTACCCTTTCTGGACAGCATCGAGTGTGATGTTGCTAACTATTCCCTGCTTGCTACCCCGCCCTGGGTTGACACCTTGGTGCAACGTTTAAAAGACGCTACGGAGCAGCGGCTGCGTGCTGAAATTGCCGGTGAACGCTGTAACACGCTCAAGATTGCGGTGCGGCGCATTACTCAACGGGTGAATCTGTTCGAAAAAATCCTGATTCCGACCGCTAAACAAAATATTCAAAAAATACGCATTTTCCTTGGCGATGCCGAACGAGCCAACGTGGTGACGTCCAAGCTTGCCAAGCAAAAACAGCAACAACAACGTGAAGCTGAAACAGAGGACGTGTTATGAGCATTATCAGCATGCACAAAGTGACTTTTATCGGCATGACCGCTGACCGCGATCGCTTATTGGCTAACCTGCAGAAAATGGGCTGTCTGCAAATTATTCCACTGGCCTCCGAAAGCTCGGTAATTGCTGAAACGGCACACACCGCAGGAGAGCGCGATGCTTTGAAATTTCTACACTCGTATCCGCAGCGAAGACGACAAGTTCTGGATAAAGAGCAGTTTGATGCCGTAGCAGTTGAGCAGCAGACGCTAGAAGTGAGAAATCGCTTGCATGACTTGAAGGATGAACGTGATTTTTTAATCAAGCGCATCCAGGACATACGTCCTTGGGGCGACTTCGTATTGCCGTCGTTGCAGGAGATGGGTAACCTGCGGCTTTGGTTTTACGTGGTTCCACATAAAGAGTTAGCAAAAATCCAGGCGTCCGAGCGGGTTTGGGAAATTATCCAGCGCGATAACAAAGTTTGTTACGTCATCGTGGTCGACAAAGAAGAACCGTCAGGTATGCCCGTTCCCCGCATTCATTTTGGTTGCAAGCCTCGGCATGAACTGGAAGCTCGGCTCAATTTTGTAGAATTAGCGATAGAAGACGCTCAGGCAGAACGCGCTTATTTAACCCGCTGGCATGATTTATTTCGTGACGGTCTTAATCGACTTGAAGATATAGCGGTTTGCAAGGGCGCTGCGACGCAAGTTTATAGTAACGATTCTGCTTTTGCTTTGCAGGGCTGGGCACCGGTTGATAGCTTACCGGCACTTGATGATTACTCGAAAAAGCAGGCATTTTACTTTGCCTCAGCCGCTCCCGGCCAACAAGACAACCCGCCTACCCTGATGCGTAATCCGTCCTGGCTTAGCGCCGGTGAGGATTTGGTCACTTTTTACATGACACCGGGTTATCAAACTTGGGATCCCTCGGGCGTGGTTTTTATTTCCTTTACGCTGTTTTTTGCAATGATCATAGCCGATGCCGGTTATGGCGCCGCCTTGGGGCTTGGGTTAATGTTCGGCTGGAGCAAGATGGGGCGCACGTCCTCCGGTCGCCGTTTTCGTCCTTTACTTTTGTCGGTGGTGGTTGTCTCTCTAGGCGTTGGCGTCCTGTTCGGCAGTTATTTCGGCGTCACCCCTCCCGATGAATCCTTTTTGGGAAAGCTGCATGTTCTTGAGATAAGCGACACCAACCGCATGATGATGATTTCCGTCGTTATCGGTGTTTTCCATATCATCCTTGCCAATGTAATGAACGCCTATCGTTACCCGCATTGGCAAGACAGACTGCCTTCAGTCGGCTGGATCTCTGTAATTTGCGGCGGCGTTGCACTGGCGATTAGCGGTTCGATAGCACTGTCTGGTGTGAAAGAGTCCGGCATTGCCTTAATGTCGATCGGTGCGTTATTAATCGTGTGGTTTACCTCGCCCCATGCCAAACCAATCACCCGTTTTCTTCATGGCTTAGAGGGTCTGACCAAACTGTCCGGCGCGTTAGGCGATGTCTTAAGTTATCTGCGTCTGTTTGCGCTGGGTCTTGGCGGCGCGTCACTGGCTATCGAATTTAACCACATGGCAGCTGACATCTATGCAGGATTCCCAGGAGTCGGCTTGATCTTCGCGTTGCTGATTCTCGTGCTCGGGCACGGGCTTAATTTAATACTCGGCATTAGCAGCGGCGTTATTCACGGACTGCGACTGAATGTGATCGAGTTTTTCAACTGGGGCCTCAAAGAAGAGGGAACCCTCTACAAACCATTTAAACAATCAGAGGATAATTTATGGAACCGTTAATTTTGGGACTGGGCTGGCTGGGGCTTTACGCCCCGTTAGGATTGGCTGCGATTGGCAGCTCTGTCGGCTGCATGCGCGCAGGCAGCGCGGCCTGCGGCGCTTTGTTGGAAGTTGAAAGCGGTTATGGGCGTTTTATTGGCGTTGCGGCATTACCGTCCTCAATTACCATTTACGGCATCGTCGTCACCATGTCACTGCGTCGTGAATTGACCCTCGAAAATTCTCCGGGAATTTTTGGTTTGGGTGTCCTGACCGGACTGGCACTGTTGTATTGCGCTATCGCTCAAGGCGACGCCTGCACCGCATCAATCAATGCATCTAAAAGCAAGCAGGAAGTTTTTGGTATCTCTATTGCGCCTGCGGCGCTGATTGAAGGCTTCGCGGTCTTCGCTTTCGTCTTTGCGCTGGTGCTGGCAGCCGACATTCCGAAATAACCTAGACGAGACCAATATCATGACAGAGCAAGAACCAAGTAAAACCGGTGCGGGCGTTCAGGACTTAGTTGATCGTATCCGGGATCAGGGCGTATTGGCAGCCACTGAGAAAGCCGCCAAGATCATACGAGACGCCGAGGCCAAGTCGGCAAAAATGCTGGCCGATGCCAAGCAGGAAGTTGAAAAACTGCGCGAAGATGCTCGTATCGAGATTGAGGCTAACCGTGCCGCCGCGTTGGAAGCGCTGAAATTATCGGCGCGCGATACAGTATTGCAACTCAAATCCGGTATCTCATCGGCATTTGAAGTGTTTGTGCAGAAACTGGTGACATCAGCCACACGCGACGAGCAATTTATTAAATCCATTGTCTTGGTGTTGGCGGATCATGCCCAGAAAGAGCTGATTGGCGATAAACAAATCGAAATACTTATCTCTGAATCGATACTCACCAGTCAGCCGAATGAGCAACTAAGAGACCGTTCCAAACAAACCATTCTTGGCTTATCCAGTGAAATGCTGCGTGAAGGCGTTGTGTTAATTCCATCCAGCGAAATTGAAGGCGGCGCCAGTGTGCGTCTGGTTAAAGACAAGCTGGAAATAGATCTTTCGGACAAAGCAATTTCCAAACTGCTTTACCAGCGCATTTTGCCCCGTTTCCAATCAATACTCGAAGGTAGCGAATAAGCATCATGGCGGAACAGTACATTACATTGATCAGCAGTCTTCCTTATCTGCCCCCATTCGAAAAAGCGGAGCGGTCGCCGATTACCCGCCTAAAACTGGAACAGCGGCTTCATATTCTAAAACCCGACGATGCCCGGCAACTGGTCATCGCCGAAGCCCTGGTAAGCTGGCGAATGTCGCTATCAAAACCGAAAACCGACCAAGAGATGCTGTTGCGCTGTTGTGCTGCATTGCAAGACATCAGCCACCCCGCTTTACGCGAATTTGTCGAGTTTAGGCTTGATCAGCAAACAATCCTGGCGGCATTACGGCTGCGGCAGCATGTCTTTGAATCGTCATTTTTAGAGCAGGTAAACGGCGCCAGTCGCTGGGCGAGGGTTATCGCGTCTAATTGGGATAGTCCGGATTTCAAACTGGCTGCGGTATATCCATGGATACCTCAAGCTCGAACCTATATTGAAGCTAACGATGCCGGTGCACTTGACCGACTAATGATGGGCATTATCTGGCAACAACTTAGCCGTATCGCCGATAGCAACAGGTTCGGTTTCGAGGCGGTATTCGCTTTCGTTTTAAAATGGGACATTCTTCAAGCCTGGCTCGCACGTGATGCCGGAAAGGCAAAGAGC
Organism: Methylococcaceae bacterium; assembly: GCA_030693065.1. Taxonomy (GTDB): domain Bacteria; phylum Pseudomonadota; class Gammaproteobacteria; order Methylococcales; family Methylomonadaceae; genus JABFRC01. The sequence goes on from JAUYBL010000036.1 coordinate 99,400, forward strand.
CGCTTTCAGGAATTGATTAAAGAGGTACAAAATGACAGCTGAACATCCGCCATCCAGAACCGCGAAAATAATTGGCGTTAAGGAAAGCTTGGTGCTAATCCAGGTCGACGAAAATACGCCAATCATGAAGAATGAACTGGGCTATATCTGTGTGGGTAATGAACGCCTAAAAGCCGAGGTGCTCAGGGTGCGCAGGCGAACCGCCGACATGCAGGTATTCGAGGATACGCGCGGTGTTAAAGTCGGCGATAAGGTGGAGCTTACCGGAGAAATGCTTTCTGCTGTGTTGGGGCCGGGTTTGTTGGGGCAAGTTTTCGATGGCTTGCTTAATCCCTTGCATGCCCTGGCTGACAACTATGGTTTTTTCCTACCTCGCGGCGTATCTGTGCCTGCGCTTGATCAAAAAAAGTCATGGCATTTTGAGCCTATCGTTGTCGTAGGTGACCGGGTATCTCCCGGCGGCGTCATCGGCACGGTGCCCGAAGGCGCATTCAAACACAAAATCATGGTGCCTTTTAATGAGCCTGAACCTGTTGAAATCACCTGGATTAGGAGCGGCGAAATGGGAGTTGACGAAGTAGCCGCTCGTTATAAGACCAGCAAAGGAATTGAGCGGGACATGACTTTATCCCAACGCTGGGCAGTGCGTAAACCGATACCGGAAGCGCTTATCCGCCGCCGTTTTGCTGAGCGCCTTTATCCTACCGAACCGATTACGACAGCAACCCGCATTATTGATACGTTTTTTCCTATTGCACAAGGCGGCACCGGCTGTATCCCCGGCCCGTTCGGTGCGGGTAAAACTGTCTTGCAAAGCTGTATCGCCCGCTATTCGACGGTTGACATCGTCATCATCGTTGCCTGCGGCGAACGGGCAGGCGAAGTGGTCGAAACCATTACCGAATATCCTGAGGCTAAAGACCCTAGGACGGGCGGCACCTTGATGGATAGAACCATCATTATTTGTAACACCTCGTCAATGCCGGTCGCGGCCCGCGAAGCCTCCATTTATACCGGCATCACTTTAGGCGAATATTTCCGGCAGATGGGCTATCACGTGCTGCTGATTGCCGATTCGACTTCGCGCTGGGCACAAGCCATGCGTGAAACCTCGGGGCGAATGGAAGAGATTCCCGGTGAAGAGGCCTTTCCCGCCTATCTGGATTCTTCGGTTAAAAATGTTTACGAACGCGCCGGGGTGTTGCGTTGCCCGGATGGTTCAACGGGCAGTTTAACCATGATCGGCACAGTCTCCCCGGCTGGCGGCAATTTTGAGGAACCGGTGACTCAAGCCACCCTTGGCACAGTTAAAACCTTTCTGGGTTTATCGGCCGACCGCGCTTACCGGCGTTTTTACCCAGCCATTGATCCGCTGATTTCCTGGTCGCGCTATCTTGATCAACTGGGGTCCTGGTTTACCGGAAATCTTGACGTCAATTGGGTGCGCGATGTTAAGTCAATGCAGCAATTGCTGGAGCAAGGCGACGGTATCTATCAGATGATGCAAGTCACAGGCGAAGAAGGTATTACCGAGGAAGACTTTATTACCTGGCAGAAATCTTTATTGCTGGACATGGTCTATCTCCAACAGGATGCGTTCGATGAAATTGATGCCTGTATGCCCCGAGAACGGCAGCTTGAGAGCTTTCGCCTGCTGAAAGGGCTTATCGACGCCGACTATCGCTTCAAGGATAAAGATGAAGCCAGAGGATTTTTCACGGAAATAACCAGTCTGTATAAAAATTGGAACTACAGCGCGCCCGACTCGGCTGAATTCGAACGTTACCGCAAGGAAATTACCGATCTTGCAACTCAGCATGGATATATCGCAGCAATCAAACAAGCCACACCATAGGAAGCTGAGAGTAGCTAATGGCAGAAATGCCCCATCATTATTAACAGAGCCAATTATGATAAAGAAAAAATACATCAACCTTTTTCACGTCAAACCTGGAAAAAAAATTCACCTTAAAGACTATGACACCGGCTGGGCTCAAACCGATGAGTTTAAGGACTTTGGTAAGGAGAAAGTAAAGGAGCGTGCCAATGCCGTTCTTGAACAGAATGTGCAAGACCTGGCCGAGGTGCAGCAATTGCTGTACGCGGATGATCGTTACTCGCTGTTAATAGTTTTTCAGGCGATGGACGCTGCCGGTAAAGACGGCACCATCAAACACGTTATGTCTGGCGTCAATCCGCAAGGGTGTCAGGTTTTCAGTTTCAAAAAACCTTCCAGCGAGGATTTGGATCATAACTTTCTCTGGCGCTACATGAAAAGCCTGCCGGAAAGAGGCCGAATCGGCATCTTCAACCGCTCATATTACGAAGATGTACTGGTAGTTAAAGTTCATCCTGAACTGCTCCAGAATCTACCTGATGGCAAAAAGGGCAAGTCATTCTGGGAAAATCGTTACGAAGACATTAATGCATTCGAACGTCATCTCGAACGTAACGGCACGGTAATCCTGAAGTTTTTCCTGAATGTTTCCAAGAAAGAACAAAAAAAACGTTTCTTGGAGCGCTTAGATCGCCCTGAAAAAAATTGGAAATTTTCGTCCGCTGATCTTGCTGAACGCGGGCATTGGGATGATTACCAGGAAGCGTATGAAGACATGATTAACGCTACCAGCACTGACTGGGCCCCCTGGTACATTATTCCCGCCGACAATAAATGGGTGACGAGAGCCTTAGTGGCGGACATTATCACTACGGCATTGAATGATCTGAATTTGAAATTTCCTAAGCTGGATGATGAACAGCTCAAATTATTGGAGCAGTCCAAAAAAGCACTTAATGAGGAATAATCCATGAACAATCTTAATCGCTCAATGTTGCGCAGTACCTGTTCATAATGAAGGCCCACTCAACCGGCGCACAGGCAAAACAATCCAGCACTAACCTGCTGCGCTTTGATGTGATCGCCGGTCTTACAGCAGCAGCGGTAATTCTGCCCAAGGCTATGGCTTACGCGACTGTCGCCGGTTTGCCGGTTGAAGTCGGCCTGTATACAGCCTTTATCCCGATGATTATTTACGCCCTGCTGGGCTCATCGCAAGTGCTCAGCTTTAGCTCCACTACCACCCTGGGTATTCTGGCCGGAACACAACTGGGTATGGTGGTGCCGGACGGCAATCCCGAGCAGCTAATCACCGCCGTTGCCACCCTGACCGCACTGGTGGGGTTATTGCTGATACTGGCGTCGTTGCTGCGTCTGGGCTTCATCGCCAACTTTATTTCCGCGCCGGTTCTGACCGGCTTTAAGACCGGAATCGCCCTGGTGATTGTGCTGGATCAGTTGCCGAAACTGCTGGGTTTCCACATTACCAAGCAAGGCTTTATTCGCGATTTATTCAGTATCATCCATCATCTACCCCAGACCTCACTCATCACACTGGCAGTGGCCGCAGCAACGGTGCTGGTGTTGATCGGCATGGAACGTCTGTGGTCACATTCGCCTGCACCTTTGGTCGCCGTTGGCGGCAGCATCGCCGCGTCGTGGTTCTTCGGCTTGAATACGCAGGGTGTCGCAATAGTTGGCCTGATTCCGGAAGGATTGCCGTCGCTGACGTTGCCGGATGTTGCACTGGTTGAACAGTTACTGCCTGGCGCGTTTGGTATAGCGCTGATGAGCTTCACCGAATCAATCGCCGTGGCGCGTACCTTTGCCCGTAGCGCAGAGCCGCCGGTCAATGCCAACCGTGAGCTCATCGCCACCGGGGTGGCCAATCTGGGCGGCGCACTGTTCGGAGCAATGCCGGCGGGAGGCGGCACGACACAAACTGCGGTCGTGCGTGCTGCCGGTGGCCGCTCACAGAAAGCATCGCTGGTAACGGCAAGTACCGCCGCGGCGATCATGCTATTGCTTGCACCATTACTGGGCTTGCTGCCATACGCTACGCTGGCATCGGTGGTTATCGTCTACTCGGTCGGGCTAATCCAACCTGCGGAGTTCGTGGCTATCAACAAGGTACGTAAAATGGAGTTTTACTGGGCTGTCGTGGCATGTGTCGGTGTGCTGATATTCGGCACCTTACAAGGCATCGTAGTGGCGATCATCGTATCGGTAATCGGACTTTTCAGCCAGGTCACCAACCCGCGTGTTTATGTGATAGGCCGTAAGCACGGACACGACATACTGCGACCGCTGTCACCTGAACATCCTAACGACGAAACGATGGATGGCTTGCTCATCTTACGCCCGGAAGGACGTCTCTTATTTGTCAATGTACAAAACGTAACCGAGCAGGTTCAAGCACTGGTTGCCCAATATAAGCCACAGGTGCTTGTGCTGGATTTGAGTCGGGTGCCGGATATTGAATACTCGGCATTACAAGTACTTATAGAACGTGAAAAACGTGCGACTGAAAATGGCAGCACGCTGTGGCTGGTCGGGCTGAATCCCCGTGTCGAAGAAGTTGTACGCAATTCCGGACTGGCAGAAAGGCTAGGTCACGAGCGCTTGCTATTTAACGCACGCACGGCAATCGAAAAGTATCAGGCTCAAGAAGCGGCTGCAGGTAATTCACCGTCTTCCGAATCATGATTATTGTTGAAAAAGGTTTCATTCCTGCCGGTGCTTATTACTGTAAACACCGACCAAACTGGCCACCATTACTGCTAGATAAAATTGCCCGATCACCGCTTCCAGATAGGCAAAAGTGCGGACTAGACCTCCGATGGGCGCAATATCGCCATAACCCAGACTGGCCAGCGTCACAAAGCTGAAATAAAGTAGATCAAGAAATATCTCCTGTTCGTTTGTATTGATATTGCCGGAAAAAGTGGCCCAACCATAAAGATCTAACAACCGATACAAAAGCGCCCAAATAAGCCCTAGAAGCAAATAGACGCAAAAAGCCCCGACCAGAGAATTTAAATCTACCTTATGCCAAATAAATATATTACGCGCCGCAATCCAACAACTTAGACTGCAAAATATCAGCATTAACAGCAGTCCAATTAACTCCACAATCGGGTTTAATTCATTAAATACATAATTAATAACGCTTATGCTGGAAATGCCCAGCACCAACAGTGTACCCAGCTGAAAAATGCGCCGTGAAACCGACAAACTCCAAATAGCAACCAACATGAACAAACTAAATAGAAGTGTCATGGAATAGCGCCCTACCCCTAAGCTATGAGAAAGCGGTAAAGCCAAGAACGTAAATATCAATCCGGCAAATAAATACCAAAAGTTACCACCATAGCGGTTGATGATAGGGGGGATTTCTTTTTTCTCAGTTTCCTTCATATGCTCACCTTTAAATTTAACGCAACGTAAATGGGGCATTCGCTTGGATATTATCATCAAAAAACCCGAATGTTTTTTCTTGGCTTTACCTTAAAAACAGATTAGCCTCTAAGTGGAAGCATAATCGATATTCAACTGACACATTTTTATCGAATGGATAGCGTATGAAATCAAACAAGCATTCTTCAACAAGCCATCGCAGCGGCAACCGCACTCGGCAGCGTTACCGAGGTTTTTTTGCAATAACATTGATAGCACTGTCCAGCGCTTGCAATAACACCGAACCAACACCCGCTGCAGCATTACCAGTAGTGGAAGTTACCGAGGTACTGCAACAAGATGTTCCCCTTTGGCAGGAATGGATCGGCAGTCTGGATGGCATGGTGAATGCGCAGATTTTGGCTCAGGTCTCGGGTTACCTGATCAAGCAGTATTATCAGGAAGGCCAAATAGTCAAAAAAGGCCAGCTGCTTTATGAAATTGATCCGAAAGTATTTCAGGCAAACTTGGACGGTGCCCGCAGTAGTTTGGCTAGGCAGCAAGCGGTGTTGATAACCGCCCGACTGGACTTAGAGCGCGTAAAACGATTATTACCTGAACGAGCCGTCAGTGTTCGGGATCGTGACAATGCTGTTGGCCGTGAAGCCTCTGCTGAAGCGGAGGTGCTGACCGCCAAAGCGGCTGTGGACAGCGCCCAGCTGCAACTGGGCTTTACTAAGATCACCTCGCCTATCGATGGCGTTGCCGGCATTTCTAAAGCACAACTTGGTAATCTGGTGGGGCCAGGCAGTGCTAATGCTGAATTGACGACCATTTCCCAGCTTGATCCCATCAAAGCCTATATCCCTATCAGCGAGCAGGAATACTTACAACTCGCGCGTAACAAACAAAACAAAAACCAACACGATGACCAACCGCTAGAACTTGTACTTGCCGATGGCTCAGTTTACCCATACCCAGGCAAATTCTTCTTCGCTGACCGAGAGGTCAACATCAAGACCGGCACGATTCAGGTCGCCATATTGTTCCCCAATCCAGGCAATCTGTTGCGCCCTGGGCAATACGCCAGAGTACGCGCCCTTATCAAGCACAAACCCGCCGCTTTATTAGTACCGCAACGCGCGGTTGGAGAAATGCAAGGCCGACGTTTGGTAGCGGTCGTCAAACCCGACAACACTGTTGAGCTGCGTCCGGTAAAAGCCGCTGAAGTCATAGGTCGACTGTGGGTGATTGATGAAGGTTTACACCCTGGCGAACGAGTCATCGTCGAAGGCATCCAAAAAGTGCGGCCCGGCACCACGGTCGATCCTAAACCTTATGCGGAAGCTGCCGCTACCGGCGAGAGGTAACTCGCCATGGCAAAATTTTTCATAAATCGCCCCATTGTGGCGATTGTTATCGCTATTTTGATGGTCATGATCGGTTTAGTTTCAATGATGGGCTTGCCGATTTCTCAGTTTCCGAACATCGCACCACCGGAAATTCAGGTTCAAACTACTTACACCGGTGCTGATGCCGTGACTGTCGAGCAATCGGTAGCAACCCCGATTGAGCAGCAAATGTCTGGCGTGGATAACATGAACTACATGTATTCCATCAACGCCAACAACGGCCAGATGACCTTACGGGTCAATTTTGACGTCGCCACCGATCCCAACACCGACCAAGTTTTGACGCAAATGCGCAAATCCCAGGCCGAGTCACAACTGCCGCAAGATGTGCGCAACTTTGGCGTCAACGTACAAAAATCGACCGCTTCGCCGTTAGTGATGTTCGCGCTCTACTCGCCTAAAGGCAGTTACGACAATATCTTCCTGGCCAACTATGCCTACATCAACATCAATGACCAGATGACACGGGTCAAAGGCATAGCCAGTGTCTCAGTATTCGGCGCGGGTCAGTATGCGATGCGTATCTGGGTTAAGCCAGACCAGCTCGCCAAACTCAATATCACCATTCCGGAAATCATTAGCGCCGTGCAGGCGCAAAACAACGTCAACCCGGCCGGTAAGGTGGGCGGCGAACCGGTACCGCAAGGACAAGAATTCACTTATGCAGTGCGTGCGCAAGGCCGCCTGCAAACCGAGGAAGAATTCGGCAATATTGTCTTACGCGCAGAACCCGATGGCTCAATCGTCCGCATTAAAGATGTTGGCCGCATTGAACTCGGCGCCCAAACCTATGACATGGTGGGCCGATTAAACGGCAAACCGGCGGCCTTAATTGCGCTCTATCAGTTGCCTGGTTCGAACGCGATTGAAGCAGCCGAAGGCGCCAAAAAAACCATGGCAGAATTGAAGGCGCGTTTCCCTAATGACCTGGATTATGTGGTGGCGTTGGATACCACTCTGGCAGTCACCGAGGGTATCAATGAAATCATGCATACCTTGTTGGAGGCGTTGGTACTGGTCATTCTGGTAGTATTTTTGTTCCTGCAAGGCTGGCGCCCTACCCTGATTCCGTTACTGGCAGTGCCGGTATCGCTGATCGGTACGTTTATGCTGTTTCCGGTTCTGGGTTTCTCTATTAATACCCTGTCGTTGTTCGGTTTGGTTCTAGCGATTGGTTTGGTGGTAGACGACCCAATCGTAGTGGTAGAGGCAGTTGAACATCACATCGCCCAAGGCCTTAGTCCCAAAGAGGCCACCCTTAAAACCATGCGGGAAGTGACCGGTCCGATTATCGGCACGTCGCTGGCATTGATTGCTGTGTTTTTGCCGACGGTGTTCATTCCCGGCATTACCGGCCGGTTATATCAGCAATTTGCGGTAACGGTTGGCGTATCAGTGATGATCTCCACCTTTAACTCCCTGTCGCTAAGTCCGGCTTTAGCGGCATTACTGTTAAAACCCAAAGTACGTGGCACCGGCCCCGTACAAAAATTTTATGATGCCTTTAACCGCCAGTTTGGTCGTGCCAATGAAGGCTATGTGGGTTTCTGCGCAGTATTGATTCGCAAAAGTCTATTAAGCATGGTGTTTCTGGGCATTCTGGCGGTATTTGCCGGTGGACTCGGTAAAAATGTACCGATGGGCTTTCTACCTGACGAAGATCAAGGCTATTTATATGCTGGTATTCAGCTTCCCAACGTAAGTTCCTTACAACGCACCGACGAAGTTACCCGCAAGGTCGAAGAGATATTAAAAAACACCCCAGGCGTTGAATATTACTCCTCGGTAATCGGCTATAACATGCTCAGTCAGGCCAATACTACTTACAACACGTTCTTTTTCATCTCGCTAAAGAACTGGGCTGAACGCACTAAACCGGAAGAGCAATATGCGGCGATTAAGGCCCATCTAAACAAAGAATTAGGTAGTCTCCCGGAAGCGATTGGTTTCGCTTTTCCGCCGCCTGCAATTCCCGGCGTCGGCACCTCGGGAGGTGTCAGCATGGTATTGGAAGACCGGGCCGGTAAAGATGTGACCTTCCTGGCAGAAAATACCGACAAATTTATCGCTGCCGCCAAAAAGCGTCCAGAAATCGCCGGTCTATTTACGACTGGCCTGCCCTCTGTTCCGCAGATTTTCGTGGAAGTGGATAGAGATAAAGTATTAAAGCAAGGCGTGCAGTTGTCGGATGTCTACAAAACCCTGCAAGCCTACATGGGCAGTGGTTTTATCAACTACTTCAATCGCTTCGGACGCCAGTGGCAAACCTATGTGCAGGCGGAAGGAGAGTACCGAAAAGATACCGATTCGCTGGGGCAATTTTATGTCCGTAACAGTTCCGGCGACACCGTCCCCTTATCGGCGTTGACCAGCGTGCGTAAAACCGAAGGACCGGAATTTACCATGCGTTACAACTTATTCCGCTGCCAACAAATCAGCGCCTCAGCCAAACCCGGCTACAGCTCCGTGCAGGTGATGAAAGCGCTGGAGGAAGTGTTCGCCGAAACCATGCCTTCGGACATGGGCTATGACTACATTGGCATGAGCTTCCAAGAGAAACAAGCTCAGCAAGGGGTGTCGCCTGCGGTGGTATTCGCCTTCGCGATCTTTTGCGTATTTCTGATTCTTGCTGCCTTGTACGAAAGCTGGAGCCTTCCGTTCAGTGTGTTATTAGGTACACCCATTGCAATATTCGGTGCGTTTGCCGGGTTAATGATCGGTCAGTATGAGAACAATATTTACGCGCAAATCGGCCTGGTAATGTTGATTGGTCTTGCCGCCAAAAATGCCATTCTCATCGTCGAATTTGCCAAAATGGGTGTCGAGGAAGGTAAAACCGTCTATGACGCCTCATTAGAAGCGGCCCGCTTGCGACTAAGGCCAATTCTGATGACCGCATTGTCGTTCATTCTGGGTTGTTTACCGTTAGCGATCGCCAGCGGTGCCGGCGCTTTGTCTCGACGGGTCATGGGCTATGCGGTAATCGGCGGCATGACTGCCGCTACTGTCATTGCGATCTTTTTAATCCCGGTATTGTTTTATGCCGTAGAAACCCTAGCCAAACCTAAAACTGCGACTACTCCAGTAGAAGGAGATAGCCATGAATAAGCTCACTATATTGACGCTTGCCCTCAGTTTGACCGGCTGTTTCACCGTCGGCCCGGATTACGTGAAGCCTGAGATTGATGCACCTAAGCAATGGCGCTTCGCCGCTGCCGATGCCCGTGAGACTGCCAACTTAGCTTGGTGGGAGCAATTGCACGACCCCGTCTTAAACCGCTTGGTAGAACAAGCGATAGCCAATAACCTTGATCTTAAAATTGCGATCGCTAACGTGGAGCAATTCATGGGCGTATACGGGGCTACCCGTGCCAGTTTATTTCCGCAGATTTTCGGTCAGGGCAGTTACAGTCGCCAGCAGACTAGCAGCGAAGGGCTCGGCCTGGGCGCTAGGACGCCGGATACCGACGCCGCTCAGCTCGGCGCGACGATGTTTTGGGAACTAGACGTGTGGGGACAATTACGCCGTGCCAAGGAAGCGGCCGGTGCCGATCTACTAGCGCAAGAATCCGCGCGCGACGCAGTGGTGCTGACGTTGGTAAGTTCGGTCGCCCAAACTTACATAACCCTGCGCGCGTTGGATCGCAGCCTGGAGATTACTCGGAAAACTGTCGACAGCCTGACAGAAGAAAATCGTATCGCCAAGGCTCGATTCGATATGGGCTATGCCTCGGAAATTGAAGTTAGCCAATCAGATTCGGAATTAGAACGTCGCCGTGCTTTAATTCCTAGCTTCGAACAACAGATTGCCCAGGCCGAAAATGCCTTGAGCGTATTACTGGGCAAACCGCCCGGCGCCATTGCTCGCGGTCTGACGCTGGACGCATTATCGCCGCCCGCGGTGCCAGCCGGTTTGCCTTCCGAACAACTGATTCGCAGACCGGACATAAAACAAGCCGAGCAAAATCTAATTTCTGCTAATGCCCGTATTGGCGTGGCACGCGGCGAATATTTCCCTAAAGTCAGGCTCACCGGCGACGTTGGTCAGGCCAGCATCGAATTGGCGCAAATGTTTGCGCCGGGCGCTAACTTTTGGAGCATCGGCACTCGTTTGCTGGGGCCTATTTTCACCGCAGGCCGAGTTGCAGGCCAAGTGCAATCAGCTGAAGCTGCTCAACAAGCGGCTCTGGCCAGCTATCAAAAGGCTATCCTATCGGGGTTTCGTGAGTTTGAAGACGGTCTGATTGCCAGCTCCAAATCTAACGAACGACAAAACACCCAGGCGCGCCGCGTAGCCGCTTTACAGACTTATCTGCGTTTATCACGGGTACGCTATGATGAAGGTTACAGCCCTTACCTGGAAGTGCTGGATGCCCTGCGCCAATATTACGAAGGACAAATCGAATTGGTGCAGGCGCGAAGCGATACCTTTACCTCGCTAATTCAGTTGTATCGGGCCATGGGCGGCGGATGGATTGTTACCGCGGAACATAAAGCACAGCTACCGGAGGCAAAGCCCGCAGCCGTGTTTCCATGAAATATACGTTTGAATACATAGTGCAAAGCGCTTGCAGTACGGGCGCTTTGCACTTTTTCAACCAACTAAAAACAGATTTAACCTAAATTTCCATACCAAAACTCAGTGCTCAAATAGAGAGATAAGCCGAATATGAATAACGACATGCAATCACTATCGACCAGCGACTTTACTCACAAACTCGTCGAAGCTTTTATCAAAATCGGGCTTATATTTTTATTATTAAGTTGGTGTTTTAATATCGCCAAACCCTTTATAAACCCCTTGGCCTGGGGAGTAATCATCGCTGTTGCGCTATACCCACTGCATCAAAAACTATCGAGATTGCTCGGTTCTCGGGAAATCATCTCGGCTTCGCTACTAACCGCGGTGCTTTTGCTCATCATCCTGGGGCCTTGTGCATTTTTAGCCAACATAGCTGGCGAAAACATCCAGGATTTAATCGAAAAGCTACATAACGGAAGTTTCTCGATTCCCGAGCCCACTGAAAAAGTGGCTAGTTGGCCGTTGATCGGCAAACCTATCTACAACTTTTGGCAATTGGCCGCAACCAACTTGGCCGAAGTGGCTAAAACCTACGCACCGCAACTGAAAGAGGCCAGCAAATGGCTGTTAGCCTCGAGTGCATCAACTCTCTTGGCGATTTTAGAGTTGTTGGCAGCGGTGATTGTCTGCGGCATGTTGTTGGTTAACGGTACTGGCGGTCATCGCTTGGCATTGTCTATCGGCAAACGCGTTGCCGATCATCAAGGTGAGGAACTCGCCGACTTATGCATTGCGACCATTCGCGGTGTAGCACGCGGTGTCTTGGGGGTTGCGGTGATTCAATCACTGTTGGCGTCCGTAGCTTTCTTTGCGGCCGGGGTTCCAGGCGCGGGTCTATTGACGGTTCTGTGTTTGTTTATCGCCATTGTGCAATTGCCTACGTTTATTCTGACCATACCAAGCATTATTTATGTGTTTTCCATTCACGATACCTTGTTTGCCAGCATATTCATGGTTTGGATGCTTGGCGTAGGCTTGATCGATAATGTCTTAAAGCCGTTTTTATTAGGCCGCGGTCTCGATCTACCGATGGCAGTGGTGTTTATTGGCGCGATCGGCGGCATGCTATTTTCCGGCGTGATCGGCCTGTTCGTGGGGGCTGTGGTGTTGGCCCTGGGATATAAGTTATTTATCTCCTGGTTAAACGATTCTAGCGAGACTCAAGCAATAAAATAACAATTCATCCAGGCAGTTCTTTCTTAATTCACTAAGAACATCATGATCTTTATCGCTACTTTTGTCTTAACGGTATTCTTATACAGCTTGGTGTCCCGGCGCTTGGATAGCACAGTCATTACTGCACCTATCGTTTTCACATTAGCGGGCATGTTGCTATATAAATTGCCGCCGGTCTTTAGCGATCCAGAATTAAAACGCCAAGGCTTTTTGCTGGTCGCCGAAATCGGTCTGGTAATGACATTATTTACCGACGCTGCGCATATTAATTTAAAAAGTTTAACCGCAAGCCGCAGTTTACCGACCCGACTCCTGACGACCGGGATGTTACTTACAATACTGCTGGGCGCTGTTGGCGCAATACTGGTGTTTCCCGAATTAGGCTGGCTAGAGGCAGGGATTCTGGCTGCCATTCTGGCACCGACCGATGCCGGGCTAGGTGCCGTAATTGTCAATAGCCAGTATGTACCAACGCGCATCCGTCAGGCACTGAACATCGAAGCCGGACTTAATGATGGTTTGTCCGTGCCATTTTTGATGTGTTTTATCGCTATGGCTTTGCAAAGTAATGATGGCGCAGCGTCAGTACTCGGCCGCTTTGTCGGCGAACAAATCGGCTACGGCAGCTTGATTGGGATAGGCGTCGGTGCAGTCGGCGGCTGGTTGCTAGCTCTAGCCAACCGCAAGCAATGGATGGCTGCATCTATGCAACAACTAGGACTTGTTGCGGTCCCTTTACTTTGCGTTTTAGCATCCGAAGTTAGCGGTGCCAGTATGTTTATTGCCGCTTATGTAGCCGGTTTTTCCGTGCAGTTTGGCTTTGCTGATGCCGGGCGACAGAGTATTGAATTCACCGAAACCTGGGGACAATTATTCGACTTTTTCGTGTTCTTTCTATTTGGTTTGTTTGTAGCCCGATCTTGGACGCAATTCGAATATACGCATTTACTCTATGCCGGTTTGAGCCTAACGCTAGTGCGTATGGTGCCGGTAGCGATTGCTCTGGCAGGAACTGGTTTAAGTCGCGCTACTATTTTGTTCATGGGCTGGTTTGGACCGAGGGGATTGGCGTCTATCGTACTGGGGCTGGTTTACTTGGAACGGCAAGCAAACTTACCCGCTGAATCGACCATCCGACTCACAGTAATGGCGACGGTACTGCTCAGTATTTTTGGACATGGCCTCAGCGCACTGCCAGGCATAAGCGTTTATGCCAAACGAATTACATCCTTGAGCTCAGATGCTCCTGAGCATAAGGCATGAAATCGAGAACTTAACTTCATACCAATATTCATAATCCCCAACAAGGAGAAACATCATGCTTAAACTACTGCAACGATTCGCACTTATTGCTGCCAGCTTATATTTGACAGCCTGTTCCTCAGTCACAGTAACAACCGACTACGATCATTCAACATCGTTCGCGCAATATAAGACCTATACTCTCGCACCTGCAACCGAAGAAACCACATTATCACCTTCAGGTGAAGAAGCGCTGCGTAATACCCTACGCACAAATCTTGCAAGTCGCGGTATTACTGAAACTAACGAAAATGCTGATTTGCATATCGTGCGGCATCTCTCAAGTAAAGAAAAAATAGCGGTTTATCAATCGAATCAATACGGTTACGCCGGCGTACCTTACCGTTACGGCCGCTATGGCGGCTGGGCAGGCGCGCCCAACAGCTACACTGATGTATCACAATATACTGAAGGTACCCTGGTACTTGATTTCGTGGACGCCAAAACCAAGAAATTGGTATTTCGCGGTGTCGGTACCGGCACCATTGGTGACCCGGAAAGCAATGCTAAAAAAGTTAAAGAAGCAGTGGAAAAAATCATCCAAGGCTTTCCCGGTGCTGTTGCGCATTAACGCTTAATTTGTTAAGTCTGGGGTAGAAGAGGTCACCTACCCCAGACGCAAAAGTGGTTGGCGAAAGTTGACCCAATATTTTGCTATGGTTGTCATTACTGTGTCCGGTTATGCCATTTCGAATTACAAGTTTTAGCTCATGCAGGGCATACTAGAGACGAAAAATATGTCGCTCCTAGCTGAGAATGCCTTGCAGAAACTATTAGTTTTTAATCCCAATACCCTTATGCAGTAAAAACAAGCTAAACAAAGCCAGCACAACGATAAAGCCGACTGTCATCGCAAAGGCAATTTGAATATCAACATCAGTCACCCCAATCAAGCCAAAGCGAAAGGCATTGATCATGTACAGCATGGGATTGCCCATGGAAATACTTTGCCAAATGCCGGGCAGCATGTTGACCGAGTAAAAAACGCCGCCCAGATAGCTTAACGGTGTCAGCACAAAGTTGGGGATAATGGAAATGTCATCAAAGCTTTCTGCCAGCAAAGCATTGATAAAACCTGCCAGAGAAAATAACGTCGCAGTCAGCACTGCGATTGTTAATGTGATAAATAAGTTGGTAACGATAATATCGGCAAATATCTGGGCGATTAAGGCGACCACACCGCCCACCATCAAGCCGCGGATCACGCCGCCAGTGACATAGCCACTTAAAATCACCCAGTTGGGCACAGGCGCGACCAATAGTTCTTCAATGTTGTGCTGAAATTTAGTGGAATAAAATGATGACACGACGTTGGCGTATGAGTGACTGATCACCGAAATTAAAATCACGCCGGGCACAATGTAATCCATGTAACTAACGCCATTGACGGTGCCGATGCGGTCGCCGATCAACTTGCCGAAAATGAGAAAATACAGCGCGGTGGTGATAGCTGGCGGCAACAAGGTTTGCGGCCAAATGCGAATAAATCTAAAGATTTCTTTGGTGGCGATGGTTCGGTAAGCAATGCCGTAATTCATAATTGAGCCTCTGCAGGATTAGCGTCAACCAGATCCATAAACAGCTGCTCTAGTCGGTTGGTTCGATTTTTTAAGCTAATCACTTCAATATTGCGTTGGGTCAATTCAATGAACAGCCGGTTTAAGCCCTGATCTTTGGCAACAGCAACCGCCAGCACTTTGTCAGACACGCGTTCGATTTGGTAACCTGCAATCACCGGCGCACCAGCGATAGGTTGAGCCAAATCCAGAATAAAATGCTCAACATGCAATCGTGCCAATAAACTGGGCATGTCAGAATTCTCGACAATCTGCCCGTGATTAATAATGGCAATATTACGACACAGACTTTCTGCTTCTTCCAGATAGTGCGTAGTTAAGATAATCGTTGTACCTTGGCTGTTAACTTCTCGGATCATATCCCACATCGAGCGGCGAATTTCTATATCCACCCCGGCCGTCGGTTCATCAAGAATCAACAATTTAGGTTGATGTACTAAAGCTCTGGCAATCATCACCCGCCGTTTCATACCACCGGATAAACGCCTGGATACCGTATCTCGCTTATCCCACAATTGCATTTGTTTAAGACAATGTTCGGTTCTTTGTAATGCTAGCTTACGCGGCGTGCCGTAGTAACCGGCTTGGTTGAGGACGATATTTTTGACGGTTTCAAACTGATTGAAATTAACTTCTTGCGGCACTAATCCGATGCAGCTTTTAGCCTGCTCACGTTCACGCCTTAAGTCATGCCCAAATACGCTGACGGTACCCGCTGTCTCGTTAACTAATGAACTTATAATGCCAATTGCTGTAGATTTGCCGGCGCCGTTAGGGCCGAGTAAGGCAAAAAAGTCACCTTCCTCAACATCAAGATTGATTCCTTTCAAGGCTTCAAAGCCATTTTGATATACTTTACGAAGATTACGCAGGGACAATGCACTCATACTGAAGCTTTCATTTACCGGGAGTCCTTAAATAAGTTAACACGTAGCGCTAACCACTATAAAATGCTGTGCAGAAGCTGCAGATTTGCTGCAATTTTATCAGACATTGCTTTTTTTACGGATAAAACTGGATACCTTGTGAATAAACAAATCCCCCAATCTGTTGCCGCTGTTGACTTGGGATCTAACAGCTTTCACATGATTGTTTGCAATTTAGTCGATGGCAACTTGCAAACGGTAGACCGCATTAAAGAGATGGTTAGACTGGCTTCCGGCTTGGACAAAAGAAATTATCTCGATGCCGATACTCAAGCCCGTGCGTTGGAATGCTTGGAACGGTTCGGCCAACGCATTCGTAATTTGCCCCCGGAAAGCGTGCGCATCGTCGGTACCAGCACCCTGCGTTTAGCAAAAAACGCGGGGCAATTTTTGGACAAAGCCGAAAAAGCGCTTAATCACCCAATACATATCATTTCCGGCATTGAAGAAGCGCGGCTAATTTACCAAGGCGTAGCGTGCAGTCTAGGTAGCAATGCTAATCTGCGTTTAGTTATGGATATTGGTGGCGGCAGCACCGAATACATCATCGGGTCAGGTGATAATCCTTATGTTAAAGAAAGCTTGCCTATGGGCTGCGTGTCTGTGAGCAATGCTTTTTTTAAAAAAGGTCTCTTATCCAAACAAGCTTTTATTCAAGCAACCTTGTTTGCTGAACAAAAACTCGAACCCTTCAAAAAACGCCTGCATCGCGATCGTTGGGATGAAGCCATCGGGGCATCTGGAAGTTTGCGCGCTATCGATAAAGTGCTTAGTGCTAAAAACTGGAGTAATAACGGCATAACACGGGATGGGCTGGAACTACTGGTTGCCCACATCGGCCAATGTACTCATATCAATGAGCTGGCTTTACCAGAGCTCGATCCCGAGCGATTACCGGTGTTTGCCGGAGGCGTTGCAATCGTTTATGCGACCTTTAAAAGCTTAGGCATAGAACAAATGACCGTTTCAGATGGCGCACTCCGGGAAGGTTTGATCCAGGATTTAATAGGTCGTATTTATGACCATGATATTCGCTCCGCCACCGTACAAGCATTGACTGAACGCTATCATATTGATAAAGAGCATGCCGAACACATCAGACAAACAGTCGATGTGATAATTGACCAGCTGGGTGACGGCTTTTGCACCAATAACCGAGAAAACGCGGAGCAATTTTTGCATTGGGCATGCGATCTGCATGAGCTAGGCCGGGATATAGCGCATAGCCAATATAACAAACACAGTGCTTACATTATTGAAAATGGCGACCTTGCCGGTTTTTCTCGTCAAGATCAAATTTTACTGGCAACGATAGTTAAGTCTCACCGTAAAAAATTCTCCCTTAATCGCTTCAACGAATTACCCCCACCATGGAATATTGATGCACCGTTATTAACACTCATATTACGCCTGTCCGTACTGCTAAATCGGAATCGTCAAACCCTAGAACTGCCCTCGTTTAAGGTAAGTATTAATAAAACAAAAATTCAATTACGATTTCCTGAAGAATGGTTGGCACAATCACCTTTAACCCATGCTGATCTTACCCATGAAGCTGACTACCTTAGATCATCAGGATTAAAACTCGATTTTGCTTAATTAGTTTCATGCGTATTTTATCTCGCATCACGATTTTATTGCTGGGCATAGCCTTTGTTCTATGTGCCTTATTGGTATTTTTTGGTGTTGGCGACCGGCCCGACTTAGTTGTAGGCTGGACACTGACCCGTGATGATATTGTCAGAGCCAAAAAAATCTTGCATGAAGGCGCAAAAACCAAGCCGGACGCCATTGGTACGATAGAGCTGAGCGAAGAAGATATAAATTTAGCGACCAATTACTTGCTCAATCGCTACAGTAAAAGCGCGGTTGATATACAGATAAAAAATAACAAGTTGCGTTTTATTGTCTCCATGACATTGCCGGAT
This sequence comes from Methylococcaceae bacterium, assembly GCA_030693065.1. Classification (GTDB taxonomy): domain Bacteria; phylum Pseudomonadota; class Gammaproteobacteria; order Methylococcales; family Methylomonadaceae; genus JABFRC01. Next base: position 117,536 of record JAUYBL010000036.1, read on the forward strand.
AATCCCTTAGGAAAATATCTCAACATCAGCTTTCGCCTGGGGAATGAAAACGACGAGCCACTGCCTAGCTTTACTAAATTCAAAGTCGGTAAATTGCTGCTACCTGCCGACTTTGCGGCTTGGGTTATTGATAATGTGATTCGTCATTCGTCATTAAATGAATATTTCATTCTGGCCACTCGTCCACTTAAATCAGTACAAATTGACGATCAGAAAGTCACTATCACTTACTTCTCCAATCTAAACTCGTTAATCGAAGCCCAAAACTTTTTGACTAACCGAGGAGATACTCATACTCACACCATCTATCAGCAGAAACTTGCAGAAATAATTGCCCAACATGATCCGGAGTGGCTTTTATCTCTAGCTGATTTATTAAAGCCATTATTTGCACTCGCCTACCAACGTTCAACGCTAGAAAATGCCATAGAAGAAAATAAGATCGTCATTTTCACTATTAATGATTATGTCAACAAAGGGATTATGTCTAAAAGTAGCCCTGTTATTTCTGCAAGCCAAAAACAGTACCCGGCTTATTTATACAAACGCGTCGATCTGGCTCAACATTTTATTGGTTCTGCCGCCATAACGGCATCTGCCAATGGTCAAATATCAAAGTTAGTTGGCGAAGAAAAGGAATTGAGCGACGCCAAAGTCGGTAGCGGCTTTAGCTTTATAGATTTAACTGCAGATAAAGCAGGTACCCGCTTTGGCGAAATGGCTACAGCATCCGCCGCAAGTGCCAGAAAAATCCAGCAGGCTGTATCACAAATCAATGATTACAAGGACTTCATGCCTGATCCCCGCGATCTTCCCGAGCACATGAATGAAGAAGAGTTCAGGCAACGATTCGACTCTATAAACAGCCCCAAGTATCAGGAAATTTCAAAACTCATTGATGCCCGTATCGCGGCGCTGGCAATTTACAATCGCCCATAAAAAAGGGAGCTAAAAGCTCCCTTAAGCACAGCTAAATCTATTAGGATTTAGTTAGTAAAACTTTTACCTGGTGTACCTGGTAATGTTGGGAATTTTTGTTTAGGAAACTCACCAGTCAAACCATTCAGAAAAGCGACAATATCGGCAGTTTCATCTTTGGACAAATCTTTACCCAATTGCAATTTAGCCATCAACTTGACAGTTTCATCTAATGTTTTGGCTGAGCCATTATGAAGATAAGGCGCTGTCAGCGCGATGTTACGCAAAGTTGGCACTTTCCAGAGATGTTCATCTTCAACTTTTTTGCTAACTTCAGCCAAGCCTTTGTCTTTGCTGAAATGATGACTTGCCTCTAAAGTTCCATTAGCAATTACCGGGAATTTTTGGAACACACCAGGTCCGTTAAATGCTGGTCCGCTATGGCATCCAGTACAACCCAATTCAGCAACCTTTTCCAAGCCTCTAACTTGTTGCGCTGTCAATGCGGATTTATCTCCAGCTACGTAGCGATCGTAAGGACTATTAGGCGTAATAAGTGTTCTTTCATACGCCGCGATTGCCTTGGTAGCGTTTTCTTTAGAAATTGAATCCTTACCAAACACTTGTTCAAACGTAGTGACGTAACCATCAATGGTTTTTAAACGAGCCACGACATCATCCCAGCTGGCCATACCCATTTCAATTGGATTTGTCACAGGGCCGGCAGCTTGCTCTTCAAGGCTTGCAGCCCTACCGTCCCAAAACTGTACCTTATTAAATGCCGCATTCCATACCGTAGGCGCACTACGTCCGCCTGTTTGACCATTGACACCCACCGAATTTGGACGATTATCTTCTCCGCCCAGCGAAGTGTTATGACAAGACGCACATGAAACCGTACCAGTCGATGATAAGCGTGGATCATGGTATAGCAATTGACCTAATTCTACCTTGGCAGCTGTAGTCGCATTATCTGCAGGAGCTGGCGCCTCTGTAGGTAAAGCTTCCCACGCATAAGCCACTGAAATTGAACTTGCTAATGCTAACGCTGTTACCAGCGACCGTATTTTAAACATACCTTCCTCCAAGCTATCGTTATAAAAAGCAGCAATCTTTTGATATTCACTGCGGGTAGTTTGTGATTTCTGCTGAAATTAATTTTATGCAATGCTTAAGTTTTAAAAATCTCACCTAAAACTTTGCACATTCAAATAACCCAGCAAAATTGTATGACAAGCGACTAATAAGGTAAAACTTAAATCAACGAATCCACTGACTTTTAGCGATTACTGCTCGTCACTCAGCGCTGAAAATAGTGCAATGGCCTCTTCAAGCTTACTGTATTTAAATTCAAAACAATCGCATTGCTCAATCATCTCTGCCAATTTTTCAAATCCTTGCACACCCAGCACACTGTAATTAAATGCATTTTCAGCCGCACTTAGCATTGCTCGGCCTTTACTCAAAGGCGTTAATTCAGTTTCTGAATCTGGGGTATATTTTGGAAAAATCAATTTCGACGGAACTGCAGGTTGGTTTGACAATTGAATGCTTTGCTCCGGTGCGCACATGTGGCTAATTGAGCCTTTCGCAGTACCGGTCACAAGTTGTCCAAACTCAGCGCCAGGAGAAAATTGTTGAATAACCTCAATGGATTTATTTTTTAAACTGACTGGCCGAGGCACCGGATAAATTTTCCCATCCGTCATAGATAACAAAGTCATTTCATCCGAAAGCAGCCGCCAACCGGAACAGACTAACGCCGCGCACAAAGTGCTTTTACCGCTGCCCGGTGTACCAGGAAATATAAACGCTAAGCCATTACGCTCAACTACGGCGGCATGCATTATCAAATATTGATTTGAATGATTAGCGATGCACCAATTTAAACCCCATTCAAAAAAGGCAGCGGCTTGCGCGTAAGGTAACGGCTTAAACGGCACATAACCGTCAAAGTAGAAACTAACTTGCGGCCTGAAGTAACGACGTAATTTGGAAGGTGCAGATAAATCAACATGAAAGTCGATAAAATCATTTTCATTAATTAATTGGTGGGGGCCATAAAGACGCTGAATATGATCACTAACATCGGCAATTGACGAAGTTAAACAAATATTAAAGCAACCCAATCTAAAGCGTAATCCATTTACGATTTGATGCTTTAGCTGATGTTTTGGTAAAGATTCTATGTTATTCACGCACGTTGATTGGTAACGTTTAACAAATCTAGCGCGACAAAGCGATCGATAAAAACATCCAAATAATTATTAATGTCCAGCCAAGTTAACTCGGCAAAGTTTTTAACCAACTTTTTTAATAAGTCATCTCTGGACATTTCTTGTGTATTCAAACTACAAAGTAGTTCACCACTAATTTCATCTAATAGGTGAGTGTCGCCAGACAAATGATCATAAATCACATATTCATCTTGCAACTTTATGAAGTTAATCTTAACTTTAACACCAATAATATTGTCTACTTTAGCGCCAATTAAAAGCTCATTGTCCATCAAAATAATACCGTCTAATTACTTCCATGTTGCTTCAAGAAAAGATTCAAACGTATATCCTTTAGGGATATTAAAAGTTCCTGCTGCCAAATCTCTTACATTTTGTTCTGATAATGCATAATTTTTAATAATTTTTGTATTCAAAAAAGCGGTGGCTAAATAAGATTCTTTTTTGTATTGATTGGTGTTATTTAGAATTTCTCTAAAAGTCACATCAGGACCAGTGCCAAAAATACCTTTATAAGTTGCTCCGCCGGTAAATGTGTAAAAAGTAGAGGATTGGAGTTTTTCTGAAGTCGTTAAAGTAGTGCTGTTACCCATTTTAAAGTAAGTAGTATTAGCAGGTGGTTTACTAACTGAGGTAAAGGTAATGCTCTTAACTTGAGAACCTTTTTCATCAAAAATGCTTTCTACTCGTGGTTCATATTTATTACGATCGCCAAACTTCACACCGCCAACCCAAGAGTAAGATGAATCTTTGCTAGGCTCTGCAATCAAATTGATGGTGTGCGTTGTAACTTTATTATTATTTTTATTTTGAAGCTTACTCACGACAACACAAGTGTCTCTGATTGGATCAGTCTTAGTCCATTTACTATCATCCCTTACAATATAACTCTGAAAATTATTCTGACTGGTAATACCGCTAGCTGTGCCGACCGTTGGTATTGTAGGCTGCCCTGAAATCGCCACGGTAGAATTGAATCCAGCTACACAACTACCAGTGCCGACATGAGATTCATTACCCGACGCACTTTCCGAAGCACACAAAGCTCCAAATACTGACCGACTAGACAAAGTTAACACTACCGGCGTTGTTATCCCTGCCCCTTTGATAAAACGCCGTCTATTAGTTACGTCCTCTTCTGGTTTTATACTAACCTGAATTTCTTGCTCTTGATTGTTCATAATTTCTCACCTGCTATCTGAATGTATTAAAAATACTTAACCTAAAAACCATTAAATCTAATCCGAAAAACCTTAATCTGACCCAACTCTAACAAATAATCTTATCTTTGTATATTCAAGATACACAATCTATTCATTCTCGATTTTTGTTTGATATTTCAATTTGTTATCTGCATTACGAACAGTCAAAATTTTTCATATTCCTGTCATTATTTGTTCGTTGCAGGTTTATGCTAATGGATAGCTTCCCTCTCAATCTATACAGAGACTGATTTAAATAATGTACAAAAGTTTTTTGTTGATAATTCAGCAACATCATTCGCTGCAATACCCCGTAACTCAGCAACATGCTCGGCAACATAGCGAACATAGGTCGGGTAATTGGGCCTTCCACGAAATGGCACTGGCGCTAAATACGGCGAATCAGTTTCGATAAGGAAACGGTCGGCAGGCACTTTTTTAGCGACTTCTTTAATTTCTTTGGCGCTATTGAATGTCACAATGCCGGAAAAGGAAATGTAAAAATTCAAATCCATTGCTTGCTTTGCAAATTCCCAATCTTCAGTGAAGCAGTGAATAATCCCCCCTACTTCGCTTGCGCCCTCTTCTTTTAATATTCTTAGCGTATCCAGCTTGGCTTCGCGGGTATGGATAATTAATGGTTTGTTTAGAGCTTTGGCGGCATTAATATGATTTCTGAAACGCTGTTGCTGCCAGTTTAAATCACCTTCACTGCGAAAATAATCAAGCCCTGTCTCGCCGATAGCAATAACCTTATCTTGACGACCCAAAGCGATAAGCTCATCAACGCTGGGATCTTTGCCATCTTGCTCATTAGGATGCACACCGACACTGACCGATATTTGCGCATAAGGCGCAACCAGCGCCAGCATTGCCGGATAAGCTTCCAAATCGATAGCAATACATAAAAGGTGTTCAATATGCTGATTTTTTACTTCATTCATGAAGCAGGAAAAATCATGGTTGTATGGCGCCAGATCAAGGCGATCGAGATGGCAGTGGGAATCTATAAGCATGGGTAATAATTCAAGTAATGGAGCTACATCGTATGGGTCGCGCGATCATTTTCTAATGCGCCAGCCAAATAGGTTTCAATTTTATTACGTGCCAGCCCACCGTCTTGGTCACTAAATTGCACCCCAATACCAGCAGCACGATAGCCTTCTGAGCCAGTCGGGGTCTTCCAGATTATTTTCCCGGCGATGGGTAAGCGCTCTGTTTCTTCCATTAAATTGAGCAACATAAATACTTCTTGGCCCATTTCATAGTTGCGATTGGTAGGTATAAACAAGCCGCCGTTAATCACGAAGGGCATGTAAGCAGCATACAACGCGCTTTTATCTTTAATGGAAAGTGACAATATGCCTTGCCTGGGGGATGCTTCAGCCATGGTGTGTGCCTCGATTAAGTGCTTGCCATTGAATCAGGATGTCTTCAAACATCAACTGCTTGTTGATTTGCGTATCAAGCAATTGACGATTGAGCAGTAATAAATCATACAACTTATAAAGTTTTTTTAAGTTTAGTTGCTGAGCCAGTTCCTGCAAGGACTTGATAAGGTCGGGGTTATAAAGATCAGTTGCTTTGTCGTAAGCGCATTTAATTAAATCAACTACCCAGGAGGTAATCCAAAACAGCAACGGACCTTCAGGCAATTTTTGCCACTCTTCAGCAATTAAGACTGGATGCGTTTGTTGCTTTGCAACCGCCAGCCAACTTTTAAAGCAATCATTACGTAGCTTAACATGACCACTTTTTGCAAAATCTTGGGCTTGTAATGGTGCGCCTTGGGCCAGGCTAAATAGTATTTCTGGATCATCGTTTACAGCTTGTTGCTGTAACCAGCTAATAACGAGAGCTTTATCGGGTTTGTTGATGCTTATTTTCTGACATCGACTGACTATCGTTGCCGGTAATTTTCCGGGTCTATCGGTAATTAAAATAATGACAGTGCGCTCGTTAGGCTCTTCCAAGCATTTTAAGAACGCATTAGCTGAGTTATTAGTTAAGCTGTCAGCCGGATTGATAATAACTACACGATAGTTTTCAAATTGCGGTTTTAGGCTCAATTGATTAATTAAGCTACGAATTTGCTCTACCGCAATAGTTTTTTTGCTTTCCGCAGGTTTTATTACAATGTAGTCAGGGTGAGTATCGGCTTTAAGTAATAAACAACTTTGACACTCACCGCAGCTGAAACCTGCTTGTTGAGGATTGCTGCACAGCAACGCATAGGCAAATTGCTTGGCTAACGCAAGCTTGCCAAGCCCTGCATTACCACTAACCAATAATGCTTGGGGAATACGCTGTTGCAAAATATAGCCATGCAGCCTCTCCCAATCTTGTTGGAGCCAGGGATGCAATGTATTCAGCATTGATTTCTAACCAAAAAACGCATGGCATCAATAATTTCGCGTTGCACGTCCGTCAAAGGCTGATTTGCTCGTATTAACTTTATGCGCTGTGGATTTAATTCGGCCTGCAATAAATAGGCGCGGCGAACATGTTCAAAAAAACTGATGGTTTCAGCTTCAAAACGATCAAAAGCACCGCGTGTTTTAGCACGACGCATGCCCACTTCTACTGGCGCATCAAGTAACAATGTTAAATCAGGCCTTAAAGAGCCTTGTACCAAGCTTTCCAAGTGTTCGATAGTGCTTATTCGCATATTACGCCCCCCGCCCTGATAGGCGTAAGTCGCATCGGTAAAGCGATCACATAACACCCATTTTCCTTGGGATAAGGCAGGCTCAATGACATGTTTAATGTGCTGGGACCTTGCGGCAAATACCAAAAGTAATTCAGCTTGCTCGGAGATTGTTTCGCTATGCGGATCCAGCAGTAATAAACGAATTTTCTCTGCAAGTGCCGTACCGCCAGGTTCTCGAGTGACAACCACCGGGATATTATGATGAAGAAGATAATCCTTTATAAAGGTTAGATTGGTAGTTTTGCCAACGCCTTCACCACCTTCCAAGGTAATAAATTTACCTCTAATCATTTTTTCTTCCTTTGAAAACTATCTACTGCGGCATTGTGCTCTTTTATTGATGCTGAAAACACGTGAGTACCATCACCCTTGGCAACAAAATAAAGACTATCCCCATTTTCGGGATGTAAAGCAGCATGAATGGCATCACGGCCCGGCATGGCTATCGGCGTCGGCGGTAAGCCACTAATTACATAAGTATTGTAGGGAGTTGGCGCAATCAAATCTTTGCTTCTAATGTCACCTTGGTAACTATCACCCATACCATAAATCACTGTTGGGTCAGTTTGTAATAACATGCCCTGTTGAAGCCTGCGCACAAACACACCGGCAATTTGTGGACGCTCGGATTTTTCACCAGTTTCCTTTTCGACAATAGAAGCCAGAATTAACGCTTCATAAGGGGTCTTAAGCGGTAACCCCTCTGCTCTAGCTTGCCATTCTTGTTGTAGCACCTGTTGCATTTTGTCGTAAGCTCTTTTCAACAAAGACACATCGGACATATGCTTTTCAAAAAAATAGGTATCAGGAAATAACAAGCCTTCTAATGGCGCTATAGCGGTGGAACCAGACATCGGCAAGTGAATTAATTCACCACTTAATTGAGCCATTAAAGCATCAAAAGTAGCGTTATTTAGAGTGTGTTCAAGGTAGGGATTTTTCTCAATTTCCTGACGAATTTCCTTATAACTCCAGCCCTCCGGAAAGGTAATAGCGTACTGTTTGACTTTCCCATGAACAAATAAATCGAGAATTTCAGGGATGTTCAACCCAGGCGTTAACTCATATTCTCCGGTTTTAATTTTTGTCATCGCATTTTCTTGAAGAGCAATAACCTTAAACCAGAAAGGCTTAACAGTGAGCTTTTGGGCAAGCAGTTTGTCGGTAATCAGATTAAAAGAATCACCTTTTTCAATGGTTATAATTGATGATTGATAAACGACGGGTAAGTGCAAAGCATTTTGATAATCCATCCATAGCCAGCCACCCGAAAAACTCAACATCAATAATAAAAAACCAATAATTCTATTGCTCATTTTGGACACCCTTATCTTCAAAATGTTCTAGCCAATGCTGAAACTGTCGTGTTAAGGGGCCTACCGCAAATTGTTGATGTTCAATTTGCCGAACTGGCCAAATACCTATGACTGAATTACAAACAAACAGCTCATCGGCAGATAACAAATCACCCTGACTCACTAGACCTTGAAAAAATTTTATTCCATGCAGTGCCGCTTGTTCCATCACAACGCCTCTTATAATGCCAGCGACGCCCGCTTTTTCAAGACTTGCCGTATAAAGCGCTTGATTCTTAACAAGAAACAGATTGGTCATGGTGCCTTCAACCACATAACCATCGCTATCGAGCATGATGCCCTCTTGTATCATTGGATCATGCCATTCGGCTCTCGCTAGCACTTGTTCCAGTCGGTTAAGATGTTTGATACCAGCTAACGTTGGGTTTAATCCCAAACGAGTAGCGCAAAAACGCACTTCAATACCTTGTTGTTGGTAACTTTTAGGATAATCTGGATAAGGATGTAAGCTGACTATACGGGTCGGTTTAACCACATCAGGCTGACGATAGCCGCGCCCGCCTGCCCCGCGAGTGACTATTATTTTGACAACTGCGCGGTCGGCCTGATTAGCAAGGCTCGCGACCTCATTCTTAAGCAGTTTATTATCTGGAGGACTAATTAAAAGTCTTGAACAACCGGCAGTGAGTCGTTGCAAATGTCGATCAAGAAATTGAGCTTTGCCTGATTTGACGGCAATAGTTTCAAATAATCCATCGCCATATTGCAAACCACGATCACTAACCTCAATGTGTTCCTTGCTTTCTCCATTGATCAGAATCATGGGCAAGGAACATTAAGTATGTCGTCGAAAGACAACAACGATTATTGGTAACGTTTAAAAATCAACGTGCCATTAGTGCCGCCAAAACCAAAAGAATTGGACATTGCAACATCGATTTTCATGTTTCGTGCAATGTTTGGCACATAATCAAGATCGCATTCAGGATCTTGGTTTTCAAGATTGATGGTAGGTGGTGCAATTTGATTTTTAATGCTTAATGCGGTTAAAACAGCTTCAATACCGCCTGCTGCGCCAAGCATATGACCAATCATCGATTTAGTAGAGCTAACTGCGATCTTGTAAATATGTTCACCCAAGGCAGCTTTCATTGCATGGGTCTCACCAACATCACCTGCTGGAGTAGACGTGCCGTGCGCATTGATATAGTCAACAGCATCAGCATTCAAACCAGCATCACGCAAGGCATTGCGCATGCATCGAGCAGCACCTTCGCCACCCTCAGAAGGGGTCGTAATATGGTAAGCATCACCACTCATACCAAACCCGATCAGTTCAGCATAAATCTTCGCACCACGGGCTTTGGCATGTTCCAATTCTTCAAGAACTACCACACCTGCACCATCGCTTAGCACGAAACCGTCACGGTCTTTATCCCACGGACGACTGGCAGTTTGCGGGCTGTCATTACGTCGAGAAAGTGCCTTCGCAGAAGCAAAGCCACCCATTGCTGTAGGTGACGTTGTACAGCGCTCAGCACCGCCAGCAACCATGACGTCGGCATCGCCATAAGCAATTAAACGGGCCGCATCACCAATATTATGAGTGCCGGTTGCACAAGCGGTAACAATTGCATAGTTCGGACCTTTCAAACCATACTTGATAGACAGGTTTCCTGAAATCATATTAATAATGTTGCCAGGAACAAAAAATGGCGAAATTCGACGCGGACCACCTTTTTCATAGGTTGCATAGCACTCTTCTATACCCGTAATGCCACCAATACCTGAGCCGATAGCTACCCCGATTCGCTCGGCATTAGCTTCTGTGACCTCAATACCAGAATCTTCAAACGCCTGACAACCGGCGGCAAGGCCATAGTGGACGAAACCGTCCATGCGTTTGGCATCTTTCTCAGCAATATATTGAGTTATGTCAAAATTCCTAATCACACCGCCAAAAGTGGTGGCGAAAGGAGAAATATCAAAAGAGTCAATGTAACTGATACCGCTTTTACCATTGACAATACCTTCCCATGTTTCAGAAACAGTATTTGCTAGAGGCGTAACAGCGCCCAATCCAGTTATAACAACTCGACGTTTACTCAATGTAGGTTACCGTAAGAAAAATGAAGGAGGAACAAAGGGGATGGTGCTGGGTAGTGGATGAAGCATTCATCCACTACTTGACTGAAAATTTAAACGTTTTTGGTTACGTAATCAATAGCTTGTTGAACTGTCGTAATTTTTTCAGCTTCATCGTCTGGAATTTCGCATTCAAATTCTTCTTCAAGAGCCATAACGAGTTCAACTGTATCCAGAGAATCAGCACCAAGATCATCTACAAATGAAGCATCATTAGCGATCTCTTCCTTTACACCCAATTGCTCTGCAACAATCTTTTTTACTCGTTCTTCAATGTTACTCATAATTATTATCCTCAAACATCACGATATTATTAGCTTTAAGCTTTGTTAATCGTAATTGTATTGTTGTTGATTTTATTAGAAATCCCGTCGCCGGCAATTCCAGACGGCGGGGCAATTATACTTGATATTTAGACAGTGTCACAAGGTTAAGGCATAAACATGCCACCATTGACATGCAGAGTTTCGCCAGTGATATAGCCGGCACCTTCTGAAGCCAAAAATGACACTGCATGCGCAATCTCTCGAGCATCACCTAGTCGAGACAAAGGAATTGATGCCAACAAATTATTTTTAATATCGTCAGACAGCTCTTTGGTCATATCAGTATCAATAAAGCCAGGAGCGACCGTATTGACAGTGATATTGCGTGAACCGACCTCTTTAGCCAATGATTTGGCAAAACCAACCATTCCGGCTTTCGCGGCCGCGTAATTAGCTTGACCGGCATTACCCGTAGCGCCAACCACCGAAGAAATATTAATAATTCGGCCGGTTTTTGCTTTCATCATGCCGCGTAACACCGCTTTAGACATCCTAAAAACAGATGTCAAATTAGTGTTTATGATGTCATCCCATTCATCATCTTTCATTCGCATCAACAGGTTATCTCGGGTAATGCCGGCATTATTTACTAACACAGCTGGCGCACCGAAGTCCTCGTTAATACTTTTAAGCACTTCCTCAACAGACTTGGGATCGGCGACATTTAATGTTAAGCCTCTACCACTTTCACCCAAAAAAGCAGAAATTGCCTCCGCACCGCCAGCCGTAGTTGCAGTACCGATCACAAAAAAACCATCATTTACCAATCTTTCCGCGATGGCTCGGCCTATTCCGCGACTAGCGCCGGTTACTAAAGCTATTTGCTTACCCATTAAGATTCTCCAATACCTCATTCAATGAAGCTGTATCGTAAATTGAAAAATGTCTGGCTTCTTTAACAATGCGTTTATTCAGACCGACCAACACCTTTCCAGGCCCACACTCAACAAAAGCAGTAACGCCTTGATCATGCATAAAACGAATACTATCTGACCAACGCACCGGCTGATAAAGCTGTTCTTTTAATGCGTTACGAATCACTTCAGGTGCTGTATGTGCAGCAATATCAACATTGTGAATAAGCGTCAATTTAGGCATTTCAATCGCAGTATTTTGCAATAATTGATCAAGCTTATCTGCAGCGGGGTGCATTAACGCGCAATGAGACGGCACACTTACCGGCAGCAATACTGCACGTTTAGCACCGGCTTCTTTGGCTGCGACAATTGCTCGCTCTACAGCTGCGGCATGCCCGGCAATCACTACCTGCCCCGGAGAATTGAAATTTGCCGCCGAAACCTCCTCATTAAGTTCTCGACGACTAGCCTCAACACAGACCGCGACAACTTGATGATCTTCAAGACCTAAAACAGCCGCCATCGCCCCAACGCCTGTAGGCACAGCTTCTTGCATCAATCGGCCTCTTTCTGCAACTAACTTAATAGCATCTTCAAACGAGATCGCTTCAGCACAAACCAAGGCAGTATATTCGCCAAGGCTATGGCCAGCAGCCCAAGCAGGACGTACTGAACTTTGGTTGCGCCATACTTCCCACACTGCAACCCCCGCCGCTAACATGGCTGGCTGGGTATTGTGTGTTTGATTTAACTGATCTTCCGGGCCATCAGCGACGATTGCCCACAAATCTTTTCCCAATACATCAGAAGCGCGCTCAAACGTTTGCCGCACTTCCGGATAAGATGCCGCCAGTTCCGCAAGCATCCCCAAAGACTGCGAGCCTTGCCCGGGAAATACAAAGGCCAAATTATAAGATTGGTTATTCATTATTTTTTCAATCAAATTAATATCTAATTAACGCAGAACCCCATGTGAATCCCGCCCCAAAAGCCTCTAGCAATACCACCTGCCCACGTTGAATGCGGCCATCCCGAACAGCTTCATTGAAAGCCAGCAATACAGAAGCAGACGAAGTATTGCCCTGCCCTTCCAATGTCAACACTACATGATCCATGGACATTTTCAATTTTTTAGCAGTGGCGGCAATTATTCGGGTATTAGCTTGATGAGGCACCAGCCAATCCACATCCGATTGCTGCATATTATTTGCTGCTAGTGTTTCATCAACAATACGACCCAACGTATTTACAGCTACTTTAAATACTTCGTTGCCTCGCATATTTATGAAAGGAGCTTCATCTCTATTGGCTTCACTGCCAGCCTTGGGATTTGGACAATACAATAAATCCTCGTACTCGCCGTCAGAATGGATATGCGTAGATAAAATACCTGTTTCTTCTGATGCTGCCAGCAATACCGCACCAGCGCCATCGCCAAACAATATGCAGGTGCTACGATCTGTCCAATCCACCAATCGTGAATTAATTTCAGAACCGATGACGAGAACTTTTTTGGCTGCGCCAGTTTTAATGTACTGATCGGCAATGCTTAAGGCAAAAATGGAGCCTGAACACGCGGCCTGCACATCAAAAGCCACACAGTTTCTAATGCCTAATCTTTCCTGCAACAAACAACCAGTGCTAGGATAAACACGGTCAGGCGTGCTCGTTGCAACAATAATCAAATCAATATCTTGCGGCTCACAACCAGCCGCCTCAATAGCTTGTCTTGCGGCTATTTCAGCCATACTGGAAGCAGTCTCATCCGCTGCCGCTATGCGACGGCTTTTTATGCCGGTGCGCTCGTAAATCCAACTATCTGAAGTATCTACCGTTTGCGAAATATGTTCGTTAGTGCGGACTTCAGCCGGCAAATAACCACCAGTACCAATTACTCTTGAGTATCGAGTCATGCACTTTCCTTTTGAGTTAATGTTGCCTCAACTTGTTCGCTTATCTTCCTAATAACATCTTTTTGCACTTCGACCTCAGCAAGTTGAATCGCTGTTTTAAAGGCTAATATATCAGCACCGCCATGACTTTTAATCACTAAGCCGCGCAACCCCAGAAAACTAGCACCGTTATATAACCTGGGATCAATGTGCTGCTTAAACGACTTAAGCACTGGGTAAGCAATTACCGCCACCAGTTTGGTCAAAATATTTTGGCTAAACGCCTCTTTTAGTGCACTGGCAATCATCTTTGCAGCGCCTTCAATTGATTTAAGTGCAACATTACCAACAAAGCCGTCAGTAACAATTAAATCAACTTTGACGTTACCGGCATTTAATGAGTTTCCCTCAACATAACCGATATAGTTTAGCGACGAGTTTTCGAGCAGTTTCGAGGCCGCTTTAACTTGCTCATTACCCTTAACATCTTCTTCGCCAATATTTAGCAAGCCGACTGTTGGATTGTCGATATTCTCCACAGCCTTGACCAATTCCGCACCCATGACGGCAAATTGAAAAAGATGCTCAGCGGTACAATCTACATTTGCCCCCAAATCCAACACATGCGTATGACCATGTATAGACGGCAAGGTAGAGATAATAGCGGGACGATCAATACCGGGAATCATCTTTAGGACAAAGCGCGCAGTAGCCATTAGCGCACCAGTATTACCAGCACTTACACAAGCGTCTGCCTTGCCATCCTTTACAAGATTAATGGCAACGCGCATAGAAGAATCTTTTTTATTTTTTAACGCTTTAGCAGGAGATTCATCCATAGCAACGCACTCTGATGCGTGCTGAATAATTAATCTTTCTTTGAAATCAAGCGGGCTTTTTGCCAACTGTTGTTTAACAACAGTCTCGTCACCTACTAAAATCAGCTTAAGGTTTGGATTGTTTTTTAGACAATCTAATGATGCGGGAATGGTAACCTCAGGACCGTGATCCCCGCCCATTACATCAATCGAAATTGTTAGGCTCACGCTGACTAATGACTCCTGAGTTGATAAAAATAAGCCGAACCAGAATTGGTTCGGCATATATCACTAGCTAAAAAACGATAGAACTTATTCTTCTTCTTTAACCGCAACAATTTGACGACCTTTAAAAAAGCCATCGGGAGTGACATGGTGACGTAAATGAGTCTCACCAGTTAACGGATCCTGAGACAAAGTAGGACCGGTTAAGGCATCGTGTGAACGACGTTGACCACGTCTTGAACGTGATACTTTACTTTTTTGTACTGCCATTATAAATCTCCAGATTTTTTAAGTTTTGCTAAGATGGAAAAAGGATTTTTGCTGGGCGACTGCAAGTTATTTTCCGGTACATCAGGTTCTTCAAAGCCCGGTTTTTGGATAAAACAATTGTGCTTATGCTTAGGAAAAGTAGGTATTACAAGCAACAACTCATCTTCAATGATGTCTTTTAAAATTAACTTCCCTTCCTCAATCATTAAAGGCTCAAAACCTTCTGGCAATCTATCCGCCTGCTCAATTGTAGTAACAATGCCTAATCTGACTTCAATATCTACGGGCCATTCAACTGCCTGTAAACAATTTTGACATTGAAGTTGCAGCACAGCTTTTAATTGACCTTCAATTTTGGGCACCCTGCCTTCCCGAGCAAAAAAAAGGCTTACGGAAACCGCCCCTTCATCGTTGAGCAAAAATTCACCCAAGCGATCGAGGCCTTTTAAAGGCAAAAGTCCCGTTAGTTCTCCTCGCTTATCAGCAAGTTGTAACGGATCAATGTAGATAGGTAATCGGTCTGACATAACCGGGCAATAATATATGGAAATGACAAATGCGTCAAACAACACACCCGCTTTTACAGATAGATAACGCTTATTAATCCACGCCAACACACATTCAGATCAGCTTATAAATACCTAGTTTTAAACTAAAAAGTCAACATAATTTTTATTAGATAAAACACAACATATTGTGTTAATATTTTTACAAATCACTACATATCGACAAAGCAACAAATCAAATGAATACTGCAACTCACTGATTTGCGGCCGATTTTTCTTTTCTATCAACACTAATTTAGCCGAGGCGCAATCTTATGACAGCACAACTTCATGTCATCACTAACAACGTCACCGACATTCCATTTCAAGATGCATCAATGGATATTTGGGATACCAAATATCGCTTAAAAGCCAAAGACGGCAGCGCCATTGATGCAACTATTGATGATACTTACAAACGGGTTGCCAAAGCGCTTTCTGAAGTTGAAAAGAGTAAGACCAAACAAGAACAATATTACAAAGAATTTTTGTGGGCCTTGCGCCAAGGTGCAATCCCAGCCGGACGTATTGTCTCCAATGCTGGGGCGCTAGAACACAAACCTGCCACGTCTACGATCAATTGCACCGTGTCGGGCACCATTGCCGATTCCATGGATGACATCTTAGCCAAAGTCCACGAAGCCGGACTTACCCTCAAAGCCGGTTGCGGCATCGGCTATGAATTTTCCACCTTACGTCCTAAAAATGCCTATGTCTCCGGTGCTGGCGCCTACACATCCGGGCCGTTATCGTTCATGGATATTTACGACAAGATGTGTTTCACCGTGTCTTCTGCAGGTGGCAGACGCGGCGCACAAATGGCCACATTTGATATTGGCCATCCCGACGTGGTCGAATTCATCCGAGCCAAACGCGAAGACGGTCGCTTGCGTCAATTCAACCTGTCCTTGCTCATCACCACCGAATTCGTTGAAGCCGTTAAAAACGACCAACCTTGGGCACTATCATTTCCCGTCACCGAAAAAGAAGTCGCGTTAGATAATCTGGACTTAACCGACAGCACACAAATCGTTTGGCGCGATTTACCCGGTAAAGACGGTTACATCATTAATAGTGACGGCCTAATTGCCTGTCGCATTAGCAAAACCATGCCTGCCCGCCGTCTGTGGGACATCATCATGAGCTCCACTTATGACTACGCCGAGCCCGGATTTATCCTGATCGACAAAGTCAACGAAATGAACAACAACTGGTTTTGTGAAAAAATTCGCGCCACCAACCCTTGCGGCGAACAACCCCTGCCCCCTTACGGCAGCTGTTTGTTAGGTTCAATCAATTTGACCCGATTCGTGAAAAAACCCTTCACCCGTGATGCAAGTTTTGATTGGGAAACTTACCGTAAAACCATCAACATCTTTACCCGCATGCTGGATAACGTCGTTGAAATCAACGGCCTGCCGCTGCCTCAGCAACGCGACGAAATCACCTCCAAGCGTCGCCACGGCATGGGCTATTTAGGTTTAGGTTCCACCGTGACCATGCTGGGTATGAGATACGGCGATGATTCGTCATTACAATTTACAGAAGAAGTGACCAAAACCTTGGCTGTTGAAGGCTGGAAAACCGGCTTAGCGCTCGCTAAAGAAAAAGGCGCGGCGCCGATTATGGACAAAATCTTCACCGTCACCGGCGAAATGCTGCATAAACGTCCGGAAATGCTCGCCGACGGTTACAAACTGGGCGATGAAATTACCGGCAAAGTCTTGCACGCCAAATACAGTCGCTATATGCAACAACTGGCTAAAGAAGAACCTGAATTGATTGCCGAACTGGCAACGACCGGTTGCCGCTTTACGCATCACAGCTCCATCGCTCCCACCGGCACCATCTCTTTATCCTTAGCCAACAACGCCAGCAATGGTATCGAGCCCAGCTTTGCGCATCATTATTCCCGTAACGTCATTCGTGCCGGTAAAAAGTCCAAAGAAAAAATCGATGTATTCTCGTTTGAATTGCTGGCTTATCGTTCGTTAGTTAACCCGCAAGCCATGCCTTACAGCGAAGACCCCAACCAAGCTTTGCCGGATTACTTTATTGCCGCCGACGACGTCACGCCAAAACAGCATGTCGACATTCAGGCCGCCGCACAGAAGTGGATCGATTCCTCAATCTCTAAAACCGCCAACGTGCCGACCGATTATCCGTATGAAGACTTTAAGTCCATCTACGAATACGCCTATGACAAAGGATTAAAAGGCTGCACCACCTTCCGCTTTAACCCGGAAGTATTCCAAGGTGTTTTAGTTAAAGAATCAGACTTGGAAAACACCACCTACCAATTCACTTTGGAAGATGGACATGTCGTGGAATTTAAAGGCAACGAAGAAGTCGAATACGACGGCGAAATCCACAGTGCCGCTAACTTGTTTGATGCCTTGAAAGAAGGCTATTACGGCAAGTTTTAAACACCTCAAAGTCCCCTCTCCCAACGGGAGAGGGCTAGGGTGAGGGGTACAAGTAAAACCATATTACTTAGTTTTAATCTCCTCACCCCGACCCTCTCCAGCAGGAGAGGGAGTGCAGCGCCCCGATGTTAATTACTTGATCGATAGTGGCGAAGCAACAACCGGGAAATTAACTAAATACGAGACACCAACATGACACACAAAATCGCAAAAAAAATCGTCAGCTACAAAGTCCTGACTAAAGAAAACATCGAAGCAGCCAAGCTGGCAGAACAGCCTTCACTGGAAAGCATGAACGAAAAAGTTGAGCGCCCGGAAGTCTTGCTCGGCTCCACCTATAAAATCAAAACCCCGCAGTCCGAGCATGCACTGTACATCACCATCAACGACATGGTGCTCAACCTCGGCACCGCCCACGAAGAGCGCCGCCCTTACGAAATCTTCATCAACTCCAAAAACATGGAGCATTTTCAATGGGTACTGGCACTGACCCGGCTTATTTCCGCAGTATTCCGCAAAGGCGGCGACGCCACCTTCTTGGTGGAAGAAATGAAAGCGGTATTCGACCCGCACGGCGGCTACTTCAAAAAAGGCGGGATATTCATGCCCTCGCTGGTTGCCGAAATCGGCTACGCCATCGAATCGCACATGAAACACATCGGCATGATCAAGCCCGAAGCCATGACCGACCACCAAAAGCAATTTCTCGACGAAAAACGCCGCGAATTTGAAGCCCAACATGGCGAATCAGAAGGCCAATCGTTTCCAGAAAAAGCCGTGCTGTGTAACAAGTGCAGCACCAAAGCTATGGTGTTGATGGATGGATGTATGACTTGCTTGAATTGTGGGGAGAGTAAGTGTGGTTGATGATACTCGTATGAACCAATTATTCGATGAATTTCTTACTCGGCACAATGAAAATAGACGCTCTTTTTTCCCGAAAACACATTGGTATTCCGAATTTTTTAAATTATCAAACACACCCAACGCAGCGTTTTCAATAAAAAAAGAAAGCGATTTTTACAATTCAATGTGGGAAGAAATGAAGGGATTTCAAGATTTGAAAAAAAAATCTTGTAATAAGCAAGAATGGCAAAAACTAATTTTTTGTCTAAAAAATTATAATGAAAAGCTTCATTCTAGTATTGATGAAAGCGTTGCAATATCAACTTTTTTTGCGTTATTAGCTTCAGTATCTGCAATATTAGGCCACGCATTTAATAAAAATAGTTTTGGGTTTTGGTTCATATTCGTATTATTAGTATTGAAATCTAGTCAGCTATTCAATCAGCGCGTAGAAGAAAGACGCGAATTATCCAGAAACAAAGAGTTTATCAATATAATAGAAACGTATTTGCTGCTAGATAAATTAGGCTAATCAGCCGCGTAGATACTCTGTTAAAAATCAACCCAGATTTGTCGATTTCTTCTTATCCGACCGCACTTGGAATCACATAAAACCGAGCTGCGTAGGTTGGGTTGCATGCTTTTCGCAACCCAACATTCAACCAACAAAATTGCCAAAATGTTGGGGTGGCTATCGCCATCCCAACCTACCCGCCAACCGCAATTGTTTATTCCTGACCTATATTGTCGTCAATGATTATGGGCGTGCGGACAAGCCCCCGGCGCTGACCAGTCACGTAGGTTGGGTTGCATGCTTTCCGCAACCCAACATTCAATCAACAAAATTACCAAAAATGTTGGGGTGGCTATCGCCATCCCAACCTACCGGCCAAACGCAATCATTTATTCCTGGCCGATATTGTCGTCGATGATTATTGGCGACGCGCCCCAATCGGTGGTCAAAACACCCTGCCGAATATAACGATGAATGCTGCTGTGCTGCCAATCTACTGGGCGCTGGACATATCCGTGTTTTACCGGGTTGTAATGAATGTAATCGACGTGGCGGGCAAAATCTTGTTCATCCCGAATTCGATGCTCCCAAAATCGCCGTTGCCATATCGCTTGTTCCTGCTTGTGCTGGCGACTGCCATGTACTTGCGGTCGTTGGTCTTCCGGAATGCGAGCGGTAAGAGCGCGCTTGATGTTGCGCCAACGGATTGAATAATCGGCATCATCAGAGGGCATGGACCATAACGTATGAATATGGTCGGGCATGATGACTATTGCTTCAATCACAAACGGTCGCCGTAACATTTCCTCGCGAATCGCCCGCCGTAAATATTCAACCGTTTCGGGAAGGATGAATAATGGCTGACGATTAAAGGTAACGACGGTGAAAAAATACGTCCCGCCCTGGCTGTAATCTCGACGATATTGCATGGACGGATTTTGAAATATTCAATTGCCTATCTTTAATTGTGAATGTTGGGGTGGCTAGCGCCAACCCAACCTACGATTTGCGAATCGAGGTTTTTGAATTATCTAGCAGGTCCTTCATCCTTTTTCGACTCATCTTTTTTGACGCGGAGCTTGCTGCCGTCCACATCCATGCCATTAAGAATTTTGATGGCCGCCTTAGCTTCACCCGGCTTGGGCATCTCAACAAAGCCAAAACCTTTAGAGCTACCGGTGTCTTTATCTATGACCAGAGTGCAGGATTGCACTGTGCCGTGTTCTTGGAACATCGCCCGTAGTTCGGCTTCTGTTATGCTGCGGGCGAGATTGCGTATCAATAGTTTCATGGGGGGTCTGTCGCTGATTAGTAAGGGCCAAAACTATACAGCTTCTTAATCAATCATTCACTGCTAAAAATAAATACTTTATATCCAGCTGGAATTGTCGGTAATAGTATTGGTGGTTAGTACTCCAACAATTCCCTACCGACAAATTCATTCCGCAAATTGCAAGCTGCATTATTTTAATCCTTGGAATCTTTCTTGGATTTTTTAACGGCTTTCTTTTCTTTTGGGCTCAACGCTGGTTTTTTCTTGGTTTCTTTGTTGCTTTTTTGTTCTTTGCTCATGGTCTTTCTCCGATTTGATGAAGGATTTGTTAAATGTGTAAGAATGATGCCTGTAAACAAGTGAACATCAACGAATTGGCAATTCGATTTTAAACTTATACTCCTTTTCATCAGCTCTGATTGAAGTTGTTTCAATAGCGACTGCTATGCTGCTGATCAAATCCAGTATTTGCAAACGCACCTGATTAGTGCGCGTGCTTTCAGCGCTTTGCGCTAATTAGGTGCGGCATATTTGGATTATCAAAAAAACCTGATCCCCTTTGCCAACAATTTCCTGATCGACATGCTTGGCACAGCTTCTGCTGATTATTTAGATGTTTACTCACAAAATTTATATAAAGTGATGTCGCCAACAACAAACAATTTGCCGGAAAAAATTTCACTCAATCTAGGTTTTATACCGTTGACCGATTGCGCGCCCTTGGTAATAGCTAAAGAAAAAGGCTTTTTCCATGCGGAAGGCTTGTCGGTAAGCTTAAGCCGCGAATCATCATGGGCGAATATTCGCGATAAAGTTGCCGCGGGCGTATTGGATGGCGGCCACATGCTGGCACCGATGCCGATTGCCGCCAGCTTAAATCTGGATGGTTTGAATACGCCAATGCTAACCGCTCTGTCGCTTGGCTTAGGCGGTAATGCCATTACTGTATCGCATGCGTTACATCAACAATTACTCGCATTAGATGAACAGGTTGCCGACCCTTACCATTCGGTGCAGGCACTAAAAATATTGATTTCACACAATCAACGAAATGGCCTGCCCCCACTGACCTTTGCACACGTATTTCCGTTTTCTTGTCATAACTATTTATTGCGTTATTGGCTGGCCAGTGCCGGTATTAATCCTGACAAAGACGTGCGACTGGTAG
The DNA here is from genome assembly GCA_030693065.1 of Methylococcaceae bacterium. Taxonomy (GTDB): domain Bacteria; phylum Pseudomonadota; class Gammaproteobacteria; order Methylococcales; family Methylomonadaceae; genus JABFRC01. The sequence goes on from JAUYBL010000036.1 coordinate 139,224, forward strand.
TTATTCCACCGCCGTTAATGGTATCGGCGCTTGCCTCCGGGCAAATTGACGGCTTTTGTGTGGGCGAGCCGTGGAACAGCCAAGCTATAGCCCAAGGCATAGGCGCTGCTGTTACCAGCACGGTCGACATTTGGCATAACAGCCCTGAAAAAGTGCTCGGCGTGACTTGCGCCTGGGCAGAGCAACATCCTAATACTCATCAGGCATTGCTGCGCGCCCTGCTCAATAGCGCACAATGGCTGGAACACATTGACCACCGCGCCGAAGCCTGTGCAATTTTGACCGCTAACCAGTATGTGCCGGTAGCTATCCAGGATTTGCGGGTGTTTGAACATGGTGAATTTCAATACTCCGCCGATAAACCGGCCTTGCCAGCGCCCGATTTCAATGTCTTTTACCGTTACGCAGCAACGTTTCCGTGGGTATCGCATGCTGAATGGTTAATCAGCCAAATGCAGCGCTGGGGACATATTCCAACCTCTATCAATACACAAGAAGTAGCCGCCAAGGTTTATCGTCCCGATTTATATCGACAGGCTGCTCAAGCACTCCAACTCCCCACCCCTTCAATTGATCGAAAAACTGAAGGCAGTCATGACAAGGCATGGCATGCAGCAAGCGATTCTGGCGACATTACCATGGGACGCGATGGTTTCTTTGATCAAGTTAATCCTGAACTTAGGCGCACCGATGCCTAAGTTAAACATTCTTTTGGTTGATAACGACCCTGGACGCAGCGCCATCGTCAAGCAAGCCTTAGAAGATGCTGGGCATAACGTCATCGCCAAGCTGAATGACGACGCTAACCTCAGTAAAAATGTGCTTGCACTGCAACCGGACATTATCATTATTGATATGGATGCACCTGGCCGCGATACCTTGGAACAAATGCGTGAAATTAATCGCGACCAAGCCCGGCCGATTATTTTATTTTCCGCACCCAATGATCAACGCTTTATGCAGGAGGCTATCCGTGCCGGTGTCAGTGCTTACATGCTTGATGGTCTTAACCAAACTCAGATTATGCCGATTGTGGAAGTAGCTATCGCTCGCTTTCGAGAGTTTCAGGCACTGCGTAAAGAATTGGACGATACCAAATCTAAATTGGCCGATCGAAAAATCATCGAAAAAGCCAAAGGACTGATCATGGCCCGCAAAGGATTGGATGAAGATGGCGCCTATCAATTGCTGCGCACAAATGCCATGAGCCAGAATAAACGGCTGATTGATGTGGCGCGGATACTGGTGTCGGTGGAGGATTTACTGGGGTAAAAAGGATTGTGTTTACTTGGTAACGGCCGTCAGGATTTCCCATTCCGACAAAATAGCCATGGCTTCTGCCCTGGAATTGCCGCAAACATCCAAGGTTGCTTTAAAGCCCTCGCAAACCCGCGGCCGTTCCGGCGATAAAAAAATCGCGCATTTGTTTTCATCATCCAAATGCAGGCAGCGCACCGCAGCCGCTTTGCCGAAAGGATGTAACGGCATCACTGAAGATATAGATGGCGCAATACAGCATGCGCCACATCCAATTCGGCACTGCATTAAAGCCCCCATTTAGTTTATTAAAGTAATAGAAAGCATCAGGCTAGGAATCTATGCAATACGTTTTAACCCCGTAAAAGGATTGTAAAAGGCTGCATCTACAGCAACCAGCTTGGCTTCAGCGTGTTGATCTTCGAGAATTTTTTTAATCTGCGGTTCAGATTTTGTTGTTGCATAAATCAAAATCAAATACCTACCCGACTCTAGGTCATCATGAAACAAAGCGATTTTTTTATTCTCGGAAGCGATGCCGGTCAATCCGCCTTCCCAAACCCCAAATGCAATCAATCCAACGATAATCGCCACATAAACTAGGCTCGGAAGACCCGGCCCAAAAAGCTCAGTGATATTTAAGAGAATCGCAGCAATCAAGCCAATTACTAAGCCCCCCAATGCCCCGATAATGCCAAAGCGCAAAATATCGAGCTGTTCCAAATAATTGCTGCTGTGAATTTTAAATTTTTTGAGCCCCGCTTCGTCTTTGCTCAGGACATGAATAAACCAATCATCGACGCCCGCACCATGTAAGCCATCAGAAATTTTATGAGTGCTGTCCAATGTGTATGTGAGGTAGTAAAGACATTTCATTGTAAATCTCCAAATTATTAGTTTAAAAAATCGTAACTATATAGCGAGTTTCGTTGTAGGGAAGAATCAATACGGAATTACCAAGTGGGAGCGATGCCCACGTCGCGATTTATAGCCTCGGTGTCAGGGGTTTTGGCATAAGCCGATGACATACAGGTAATGACCGCAGCCATCAATATCGCGTGTTTAAACATAAAATCGCCTTAAAGTTGGGAATGGTGCCGGCCAAAGAAATGACACCTAGGTTTTATGCTTCGACGCAATAGGCACTTACCGTGGCGCGTCGCAGCATCGGCAAGATATTACTGCACAAAGCCGCGCAAGGCGAGATTGACTGCTTATTGCAAGAACAGGGGTAGGTTGCGGTTAGCAACCAACTAATCTAACATCCCAGACTCTTCAACGTACTGTTTTAAACGTAGGGTGCGCACCGCGTACCTTTTGGGAAATTGGGCTACCGGAATCTTTATCCGCGTAGGTCCGATTAGCGCAACGTAATAGGACCTACGCGGGCTTTGTTATTAAGATTGCAGCGTGATTTTTCTGTGTCGCCTTGGTGAGTTTTTAAGCTTCAAACGCACGTTAGAAACTTCCATACGTGCACCTGGAAGTCTTAATGGCGCGTTGCAAATATTCAAATCTTCACCACTCGCTGAAAGCCATGACAGACATGGCCTACAGCAATTCCGATTGAGTCTTTAAAACGCATACTTGAAAGCTTCAAACACGCATAGCTGAGTAGTTCCGATTAGCGATAGCGTAATCGGAGGAATGTTGCCGTCACAACTTGCGTACGATTACGCTACGCTAATCGTACCTACGCGGGCTAAATCAACGCGGCTCATTTAGTTGTCTTCCACCAATTCTCGGAGCTTTCCAAGGAAATAGTTAAAGCTAGGCGATGTATTATTGTCCAAATCCATGTACGGAGTAATTTGCTCTGCCCAAACGGATTTTTCAGCTCCGACAACTTGCCAGCCCTGACTTGAAAGTCTTTGAGCCCCCCCTTTATAAACTGCATCGGCAAGTTTTTCCCATGTTCCACAAATTGAATCACTGGCGTAAGCATTAAGCACCGCATCTTTTGATTTTGGATAGGCTTGCTTTATAGCCTCAATATCACCAAGAAACCAGGCTTCACCTTCTTCGACAGCTATACAAAAACGGGTCTCTGGACTTGGATTGCAGTTATTTAACAAACCAATAAGTTCATTACGAAAATTTCTTAGGCATTTGTCATCGAGATCACAAACAACAATGACTACTGCAGAATATCCTTGCCATGATTTTCCATAACCGGATAATAATTTTGGTAAGTTAGCCAATAAAATACGCTTGCTCGCATCTACATTGGCGTTCATATTTGCAGGAATTCGCCCTACCCCCTTATAAGACTTAACATTAAATGTGTGATCATCCCCAATGATCTTAGGTACAAGAACATCTAACGTAACTTTTCCTGATTGGTCTTCAACGAGTATCTCAAAGTGCATGCTATTGCCTTGAATCCAGATAATCGCTATACCAAAGCCCGCCTAAAGGCAGCCCTTCGGCGACCATGTTTTTAACTAGCTCATCATCACTTGCTCGTCGAATAATCGAAAAGCCATCGGCACCTTTTTCCAAAATCCAAACTTCATTCGGCTCAAGTGCATCAACAAAATAGGGCTGGTGCGTAGTAATAAAAACCTGTGAACCTCCTTTTCGTCCGGTTGCATGTTCGCGGAATTCTTTAGCCAAAGTTTCTAGCAATTTGTGATACAAACCATTTTCTGGCTCCTCAACACACAAAAATGGTGGTGGCGTAGGATCTTCCAGCAAAAGCAAATAAGCGAACACTTTTAATGTGCCATCAGACATTTGCTGTGCATAAAAGGGATCATGAAAACCCTTATCATTGAAGCGTAAAAGTAATCGATCATCACCAGTCTTTTCGGTATCAATTTTATTGATCCCTGGAATTTTTTTTGCAATACGATCTAGCACCTTCTGAAATCGAGCTTGATGCTCCCGTTCCATGAACTGCACAACATTGCCAAGGTTGTCGCCATGAATATTCAAGTGTTTTTGAGGGCCTGCCAATGGAAGACTCCTTGCCGCATCAGGAGTGAAGTAACTGAGATACCAACCCTCTATAAACTGCCTAAAAACTGAAATTCTTGGATGTTGTTTTAAAGATCCGAGTGTTGCAATTCCCAGCTTCCTTTTATCGGTAAGTTCTACTGATTCTGTTTCTTTGCTTTCTTCTTCTCCAAGTGATTTAAGAAAATCATCGATATCAAATTCTTTTTCATCTTCTTCAATTTTTTTACCTACACCTTTCCAAACAACGCCTTTGCCGTTATTTAATACCAAGAAAGAAAAAGGCCATCCGCGATTCTGATTTTCGCGTCTTTGACGGAGACGTTCTTTTTGCACAAAAGGCCGACCAGAACTGTCCGCTCCAATAGATAATTCATATGTAATCGGGCGGGCATTACCATCCTCTTTATAATAGATTTCAAATTCAATCGCTCCCGTTTGTCCTTGGGAGTGTATTTTTTTAAATCCGCCGCGCCCACGTAAATCACAAGCTTCTTCTACACCAAATTTAAGTGAATCAGCCAGAAAACCAAAAACATCAAACAAAGTGCTTTTGCCGACTCCATTTTTGCCAATAACAACAGTCATGGGAGTAAGCGGTTCTGATTTTTGTTGATTCCACAACCTTCCTAGTGTGACATCTTTTAATGCTCGAAAATTTTTTACTCTGATGCCTTCAATTTTAGCCATTTTTATCTTCCATTTCGTGATTGTCGGTCTTTTAAAGACTCCGACGAATAAATCTTTATCACTTCGACTCTTATTTTGAACCCGTTATTTTGCGTAATGATGAATCATAACAGCTCAATCCTGATACACCTCATCATGACTCCCCACATTCACCAAAATAGCCTCCTGTTCGGTGATGATCATTTCCAGGGTTATGCGGTAACTGTGATTAATCGATACCGAATGCAACGCCGCTAATTTGCCTTTTAGCTGATGCAATCTCAATGAGGGATGGTACGGATTTTGAGCCAGCAACATTAAGGTCTTGCGGTACTGCTCTTTAAGTTCAGGATGTTGCCGGGCAAAGCGTTGGGCACGTTTTTTATAGCTGTCGGTAAATATTAGGGTGTAGCTCATTCGGCAAATAGTTCGTCAACATGTTGATCTACGCTGTCTTTGCTGAAGCGACCGGCGGCAACATCCTGTTGTGCTTCATAGAGCGCGGCTTCAAGTTCCATTTCGCGCAGGTAGTGGTAGCGCTCTATCTTCATCACTACAAAAGATTCTTTGCCACGCACAGTAATTACGGCTTCCGGTCGATCGGTAAGGTTTTCTTCCAGGCAGGCAATACCTTTGGTTTTTAAATCATTTGCTGTAATCATTTTAATCACCTTATTAATAGTACTATTAACTATATGATTAAGAGCTTGATACGTCAAATTAGGTTAATCATTCAAATCATCAACCACCCCCAATGCCTTCATCTCCAAGCCCTCAATCCTGCAATGATTTACCGGCAATGCCTTGTAAATCAACACACAGGTCGACTGTGGCGTTCATTACTCGTTCGATTTTGGATTCGCGTTTTTGTCAGATCTGACTGCATGGTAAAGAAGGGTTTGAGGATTTAAGCCTAGAAACGCTTGGCAATAAAAAACCCGCTAAGTTAAATAACTTGCGGGTTTTTATGTTTTTTGTACTTTTTAAACCATCAAGTGGTACGAGAAGAGGACTTTAATAATATGTCACAAGCAAAGTATTTAAAGGTTTTTTTGATACACGTGCTTATTGTTACCCCCATAGTTACCCCGCATGGCTAATTCTGATTAGAATTTTATCGATTTTTTCTACGTTCCAGATGTTCCCAATGTGCCATTGCATCCTTTTGGTGGATCTATAAGGTAATCCCGCCTATTTATTAATGGTTTGCGAAAACTAAACAGTTACTGATTCCTGCCAAGTTTTGCCAGTTTACTTTCGATTGATTGCTTATTTATAGCGGCTTGGAGCTTAGATTAGGTATGAACTGAAAAAACAAAAAACCATTTGCATATTAAATAATAGTCATTAAAAACAACATGTTAATGATTAATATGCCTTTAATAATGGTGATAGGCTGGGGTGTTTTATTTCATTTTATGTAAAATTATTTCAATTTACGAAACAGGCGTTTCATTACTACCCGGTAAAACTTGCCATCATTATCCGCAATAAAAACCATACATATCAATATGTTAATGTATTAATCACCCTAAATAAGGAGCAGTATGTAATTCAATTATTATTTCAACGCACCATTTTGGTGCAAAAAGCCCGCGGGTGAGGAGGAGTGTTTTTCGGTCGCCCTGGCGGAAAATTCTTTCAGGGCGTGAATGTTGACAACAGGTGAATGAAATAGTTCTTCTGCTACTTCATATTTGATATTAGATACTAGCGTTATTGATTTTATCGGTACTAACCAGCGGATTGAACTTTACAGCATCAAGTAAATGATCAGGCGCAAGGTGTGCATAGCGCATGGTCATCTTTATATCACTATGCCCAAGTATTTTTTGCAGGGTAAGAATATTGCCGCCGTTAACAATAAAGTAACTGGCAAAACTATGTCTAAGAACGTGCGTCGACTGTCCGCGTGGTAGATTGATGTTAGAGATTTTAACAATCCTACCGAACTGCTTCCTCGCATCACAAAATATCCTATCCTCTGGATTCTTGTAGTTTGCGAACCGTAACAGCCCAGCATAAAAAACAGGGTCCAACGGCACGGATCTAACCTTCTTAGACTTCGTGAATTCAAAAGTCACTTTGTTATTGTGCAACTGCTTTCTCGTCAACTTCTCGACTTCCCCCCAACGTGCGCCGGTGCGAATGCAAATTTGAGCAATCCACCAAACGCTTTCATTTTTGGAGGCTTTCAAGCACGGAAATAGCTTATTGATCTGATTAGTAGACAAATATCCAAGTTGCCGTTCATGCACCTTGATCATGTCAGTTTCAGCAAGTGGGCATTCGTAATTGATAATCTTCAGCTTGCGTAGCTTTCTATACACCGCCGCCAAATACCCATGTCTGTTGTTAATGGTTTTAGCGGTAATAGAGTCAACTTCTCGGTTTGTACAATTAAATCTGTATTCAAGAAACTGCTGCGGTGTTAGTTCAATCGCTTTGATATTACCAAGATCACTAGCCATCTGTTCCAAAATGGCAAGCCTGGCCACGCCATCACTTAAATAAGCGCCATGATACCGATACCAGATAGCCACCAAATCTAACAGCGTGCGTTGATCAGTAACGGCAACAGCTCCAACCAGCTTGTTATTAGCCAACAGATATTCACGTTCAAAGCGTTCAGCATCCTGCTGAGATAGAAATGATTTCCTTACCCTGGGGGTATTCCCGCTCTATCCACTTGAACGCGCCATTTGCCGCTTACATCCTGTTTAATAGCCATTTATGCCACCAATCAACGCTAAACAATTAAACCGCTTTACTAACGATTAACGCATCAATTATTTCCCGTGCCTTAAAAACATCAGGAAGAACATTGAATGAATTAGTGCCTTCGTTAAAAATATTTTTGCAAAGCTCCTCACCAATACACCCATAAAGCAAATTACGATCTTCTGATTCAAAATACGACGGATTCCTATTATTTGCAGTCACAATGCCCATTACCATAAGCTCAATCTTATGGCCTACCTCAACACTTAAATCCTTGGCTATCTTGTCTTTAATGCCGCCCGCCAACTTTATAAGCATCCCCTTAAGCTCCCGATTAGCGATCATTAATTGATATTCAATAAGTTCCAATGCGCTGGCTTGCGCGGCTATGGCCTCATTGTAGTTAGGCAGCTCAGTTTGCTTTTCGGCTATCTCACGCTTAATAGCCATAAAGCCTTCGCTGGTTAAATAACCCATGGCTATATCAGCATTAGCTTTGCTTACTTTGACGTTAAGAGCGTCAATTTTAGCGACGAGCTCAGCAACTTGCTTATGCAGTACACCAAGCTCAGCGCGTTTTTGTTCAGCCGTGCGGCTTATATTTGCCGAAGTCTCTTTGAGGTGTAAATATTGTTTTTCAAGGTCTGAAATTTTTGTGTTCATAGGTTTTAGTCTCTAAAAAATGTTAAAAAAGTGCTGCACGTTAATGCAGCACAAAACGACAGCTATCAAAAAATATAACGGTGTGAAAATGTTTTAGTAAACAGATCCTCAACGCGCTTGGTTATGCAATTTACCTGATAAAGCCAATCATCATTACCGTCATACGCCTTTGATAACTCGCTGATTTTTTCCCTAATTGACATAAACTCATACTCAGCTTGATTGAGATCTTCACCCGTCGATTTTTCATTCTCGATCGTGTCAATTACTCGACTGAGTTGCTCATTAATACCTTCTGAAATCTGTGCTTTACTTTTAAATGTCATAACGTAATCCCCTTAAATTTATTGATACAAAACGCCGTTATCAGCATCTGGAAGATAGTCTCTAAAATCGACAGCCTGACCGCCTAATGCAATGCGTGTTGCGTGGCCGACACTCCATCCCCACATCAAATAACCTTGATTGAGCTTTAAGTTTCTCGATTGAGAGTCCAAGTAGCCAAGGGCATCATTGTTCTTGGTGTAGTAGGCTTCCTGGTTCAATTCGTTGGCAATCTCCTCTAAATTGGTCGTAACAAAAGCGGCAATGCTACTTGTAATATTTTTACGTGGAAAAACGCATACCCGGCACCGGCTAAAAACGGCATCAAGGCCTTGTTGCCTCAATTGGGTTAATGGTGTGTTGGTTGGTATTGGTGTGATCGCCATGATGTATGTCCTTTAGTTAAAAACGGTTGATTGCTGGTTTTAACAGTCCAGTCGCCTGTTCTCCTCAAGCCTGGTTAACAATCGGTTTTAATTACGTTGTCTTTGGCACACCCCCCCCAATGAAATATCTTGTTTCCCATGTTGTATTCGGCCTGCCAAAAATGCCGCCAAAATAACACCAACAAAAAAAACACGATTTTTACTAACCCAACTGTACCACCACGCTGAATCCCTCGTCATACGTGGCCTTAAGGGTGGTACAGCAAAAATACAAGCTATACCACTATCTATACCAACTACACCACAAAACACCATCCAGCCCTCGCCATTACTGGCTTTAAGTCTGGTGTAGATAGTGGTATAGCAACTAACCCACTTTGATGAACTTTGAAGAGAAAAACCCCTTCTTGGTTTAGTTGGTATAGTTACGGTATAGTTAATTAAATGTTTGCTGTACCACTTAAGACCATGAAAAATAATATGTTTTTTATGGTGGTATAGTTGGTACAGTTGTTTTATAGATTTGCAGATTTTCAAGGCTCCAGCTCCGTTTCAGGAATATCCAACATTTTGGCGAATTGCTGTACCAGTTCGACTTTGCCCGGCAGGTCGTAAAATTTGCCGCCTGCTCTGTCTGACCGACCATGAACCTCAACCCCCAATTTAGCCATCATCCGCCCAGTGAGATTTGCCGCCGCTGCTTTGGTGACTTTTTCACCCTCTTCGACGCTCCATCTCATAAAATCTTCAATTAGCTCTGTGGCCTGAATACGAGCTCGACCGCCAAACGGCTCTGGTTGTGTGATTTGGTTGTAAAAAAATTGATGAACCCCGCGCAAGTTGCTGAGCTTTTCAGCGATTAGCGCCGCTGTTTGCGGGCATCGATAAGGATCGAAGTCGGACAAGTCAACATTAAGCAAATAATGCAGCAACTTCGCCGCGCCGTTACCCTCAATCCAGGCCCAAAGATTTTTAAAGTAATGTGGGTCTTGAGCATATTTATCAGAGGGCTCTAAAACCAGATAGCGCCGTTCTCGGATACCCGCACTAATTACCCGGCTATGGTTACTGGCGAATATCAGTCGGCAATAATTAGGCAATGGCTCCATTTCAAGCCCTTTACGTTCCATGTTGACGGTTGTCTCGGAAATAATGCTCTTCAGCCGATCCGCTACATGTTTTTCTGTTAAATCAACCTCATCGGCAAATATAAGCAATCGATTGGCGACGGTGCCGTTAAAGCGCCCTGCAATGGCATAGGCTCCATTTGTTTTAATACCGTGAGGACCAACAATTCTAAGCAATGGCTCTGCCATAGTGCCCTTACCGGTCCCTTCCACCGATTTGAGTACCACTGCAACATTCGGCTTAATATCCGGATACTGAAACAAATGGCCAAGCCACCCCAACAGATAGCGATATGTACTCTCATCCCCTGCACACATGACATATCGCAAGTGGTCTAGGTATGGCGAACAATCACCAGACTCCGGCTCAACCTGAAAGCCTCTGAAAAAATTCATAACGTCAGGCGGGCACTTTTTAGGATCAGGATAGAATCCTGTTCCACCACGTTTGAAATTTTTCCCCGGCCATTCCAGCCATGCCTGGGCACAGTTTTTTCTGCGACCCGAACCAATCATAGGTTCGTGCATAAACTTCTTTTTAAACTCGCCGGGTAACTCAAAGGTAATTACATCCCCTTGCACCTGGCAAACTCGCTGACCAAGGATGATATTTTTACCGCCTATTAAAGCGTGTGTGTATTGCTGATTCATCTTCTCGAGTTCTTGAAGATCCTTACCTTCAAGCCCTGTGCCATCGGGTAGCCTGTCGTGATTGGGTTTCTCATCGGTAGCTGGCACAGACTGATAGTTTCTTGGTTCTTTAAGAGGATCGATAGCACGGTTTAAGTCGATAGCCGGAATACTCGGTTGCGGCAATTCACCTTCTTTTTCCAACATGGCGTAAAGGTCTTGCATTGCTTCGTCACACGCATCAATCATCACGCCACCCCAGCCGATAAAACATCATTCCAATCGGCCCCGGCTTGATCTGGAATCAAATATTTACCGTTTACAGCAAGCGCCGCTTTACTGGCTTCAGCCTGGCCTTTGCCGCTTGCGTCGTTGTCACCGGCCACAATGATTTCAGCCTCTGGAAACAGCCGCCGCGCTGCCTGTGCGACTGGCTCCAAATTACCGGCATCCATTGCCACCATCACAAACACACCAAGCTCTTTATGCAAACTGGAGCCCGTGGCGTAACCTTCGCAAATCAACAGCCGTTCACGCTCAGCCTTGGCAGAATCGCCAATCACCGAAAAACAGCCTTTTTTCTTGCCACCTGCCAAAAAGCGCTTGTTGCCGTCTGCGTCGATGAATTGCAAGTTAACCAGCTCCCGTGATTCATTAAATATCGGGATCAGCAAAGCGCTTTTGTAAAGCCTGGCCAAGTAGGGATTGATCTGTTTCCGAATCAGGTAAAGGTGCTGGATCGACTCATTGATAGGCTTGGCTTTACTCCATATAAATCGAGCCTTTTCAGCGACTTCCTTCTGGCGGTGCTTGCGTTCAAGATTCCGAAGTTTTCGAATATCCTCGATCTGCAGGCGCATCGATAGCGATAACGGCTCACGCTGCACTGATAAGCTCCAGATAATCTTAAAGCCACTGGGGAAGTGCTCAGCGTAACCAGATGGTTTACCATCAGCATGTAGAACGTAAGCGCCGTTTTTAGTGCCTGTCTTGTCGCCTTCTACGTAGACGCGATGCAGCACGCCATCAGCAATAATGGCCTCTTTGAAAACCATACCGGCATTGGCAATATCCGCACGGAACTGGTCGATAATCTCTTGATAACTAGTCATTTTTGGCAGTCCTTGCCGGGCTTGCAATGTGCGCCACAATAGCTACAATAGCCATGCACTTGAGGAAAACATTGCAAAAAACCGGCGAATCTTTGAAGGGGTCGCTGGTTTTTTTATGCCCGTTGTTTTGCTGTTTCCTTATGAAACGCGCTAACCACCGCCTTAATATCGGCAAGCTCATCACTAATCGATTTTAGCGAGTAGAAAATAACATCGTCACTAGGCCGCACCACCTCGTCATCCTCGGCAAACGCATTGCTCAACATCGACAAGATAGACTCGGCTTTATTGGCCATCATGTTGACTGTATCGGTCAATGCCAGCACGTTATCCATGCCACCCAACGGCGACAAGCGGTGACTAAAATCGGCTAGCGTGTCGGCAGTGTTTGCCGGTGGAGTTTGTAGGATTTTAGTTTTCATGGTTCACCTCGGCTTGGATGGCGGATTTGCCGGTAGCTTTACGACCGATTGCTAGGCCGTCTGAGTAAAAAAACTCCGCGAGTTCTTCTTGAATAGCCTCAAGGTTGCTGGCAATCGGCGAAGTCAGCCATGCGAGTTCCCTGATTTCATTATTGGTGTTTCCTGAAAGTAATGAGTCCAGCGATTTAAGCCGGCAGATTTCATCTAACAAGCGCTCAAGTCGGCCTCGTAAATGACTGACTTGTTGGTCTGAATCTTCGGCGATTATTACGGCCTGTGCCTGGACAGTTATTCCTTTGGCTTTTTGTGTGTTCATTAGCTGTTCTCCTTATTGATGGCCTTAATCTGCTTTTCGATTTGATATAGGCTGTCATCGTTCCAGCCTGGCACATGCCGAATATGGATGACCTGGTGAAACAACCTAAAACCTTCAGCATCCAGATTAATAAGCTCAAAAAGAGAATGATTAAAGGGTACGTTTTTTCGATAAGCACTTAAAAAAGCATCCGCTAAAAACTGACCTGAGTGGCCGCCATCTGCAACACGCTTAAGCAACAATTCTTGCTCTAACGGTAAAGGCTCTATGCCTCTTTCTCGCTGCATTTGACCGAGTAAATCCTCAAGAGAAATACGCCGTGGTTGATCAGCATTAAAGCCGGTTTCTACTGACTTCGCTGTGATAGGCGTGTTTGTGGTTGGGTGATTTTGCAAGCTCATAGCAAAGCCGCCATTTTTGAGAACTTAAGCGATAAGGTGCCGGGTATTTCGGCAATTAAGCCAGTGGCTTGATTGAAGGTTAAGTCTTGGCAAATAAGGCGAGGCCCTTCGGGGGTACGCTTAACCAAATTGAATAGTGATTGTTTGGCTTGGCTGGCTGCAGCCGGATTTATGGCGTGATTACGCATTGCGGTAACTCCTTGGTAAGGAAATAAACCGCCGCCCTTTGGTTCGAATCGCTGGGTGGCGGACTGTATCAGGTTCGAACTACCGGCCAAGGCGCCGGCCAACCTTTTAAGGGGTTGCCCAATACAGCCCACCATTACAGATACACGTCGGCATAATGCCGCCTGTGTTTTTGATGGGCACAAAAAAACCACGTGTGATAGTGGCCTTTGTGGGCCTTGGTTACGCGGGGTTCGAATCCCGACTTTCGTTTTTTGCGAAAGCGGGATCAGAATAACGCGACGATTTAAACGTGTCAACAGCTTAGTGATTGTTACCGTATCTAGTTGAACGATGCTGAATAACATAATCAACCACCCGCCATGACGACTTCATCAACCATTTGCGCAAGCGTCTTCTTGCTTTCGTTGTTATTGATAACGACTGTGCCAATGCTGCGAGATTGGTTTTGGTTGTTCATGGTGCGTACTTTTGCATCAAGCCGCCGTTGTTGCTGCTGTTGCCTGCTATGCCGAAGGGCGCTGCAATTGATTTTGGTGCATCAGGCACTTGAATGCCGATTGCCGTTTGCATCCAGCTGGGTAAAACCATCTGGCCGATCATCTTCCAGCCATCAACAATCATTTTGAATAGCTTCTCGACCCAGTCGAGTACCGGCCCGAAACCTAACGCCCGTCCTAAAATATCAACGACATTCCCAACAGCTGAAAAAACATCGCCAATAAATGACAAAATGGAACCTGCGTTGTCATAAATAAGGGTGAAAATCATCGACCATCCGTTATAGATTCCCTTCAAAAACGACCAAAATGTTTCTAGTATCCCGGTAATCCCGAAAGCGTCTGTGATGGCTTGGCCAACATACATAATGGCACCGCCCCATTCATCCCATTTATAAATTGCATAAGCAATACCGGCTGCCAATAGTATTATCGGGCTGCTAATAATCGCAAATATCGCGGCCAGACCACCGCTGGCAAGAGTCGCCACACCCATTACAAGCGATAGCAGTGATACCCCGGCAATTAAGCCAAATACACCTAATGCGGCAATTCCTAGAAATCGACTTAACTCAGGAAATAACGTGTTCCACCTGAGCATTGTTTGAATGCCGCCGTTAATACTGTTAAAAAATGCATTTATTTCAGGCATTAACCGCATTCCAAACGATATGCTCAGTGCATTTGTTCCTTGTGCAGCGCGGTCCCATGGCATTGTCATTGCGTTAGCCATTTCAATGGCATTTTGCATGCCCGTTTGCTTACCTATATCGGCAATATTGTGATTTAACCCGACAATGTCTTTTGACAATATATCAACTAGTGCCATTGCATCAGTTCCACCCAATGCCTTGGTGATTACATCGCGTGTGGCTTGGTTTTCAAGGCTTCCGAACTTGCCTGTTATCTTGGTTAAAATGTCTACCATAGGTAGCAGTTTTCCATTCATATCAGTGAAATTAAGACCTAAATCTTTTTGCGAGTTGCCAACACCATTAAGAAATGATTTGTATAGCGTCCCCGCTTCACTGCCATGCTTTACTGCTTGTAGTTGTCCAAGGACTGCTAACTGTTCAGCCAGTGGAGCTGAGCTTGCACCGCTTAGCCCTGAAAATGCTTCAGACATACCCTGGCCAGTTGTTTTAAAGATATTAACGGCTAAAGCGGTTTGCCCAGCTAGCTGCTCAATCCAATTTGATTTGCCCATTCCATCAGCTGATTCCTTAAATACGCTGTACATAGTGCCAACATAATCAGTGATAGTCCCCATGTCGGCCATCGTCCCTTTCGCAAGAATTGAAGAGGCATTTGTAAACGCGGCAAGCTCATTTCCTGATAGCCCGGAAATTGCTGATTGAATGTTGTATGACGACTTAACAAAATCGGTTGCTGATTCGCCATATTTCAGGCTGAATTTAAGTGCTGTATTGGTAAGATTGGAAAGAACATCGTCCGCAACACCTAGGCTCTTTAACGATCCTAACGCGGCTTGCATTTCTTTGGTAGGTGTTATCGCGCTCTCTAGTGCATAGCCAGTGCCTGCTACCCCTGCTATACCAATGCCGATTTTTTGATAACCTGATTGAATGCGAGTGGTAACGTTATCCATGGTTTTCATGATCCCGCCTGCCGGACCCGAAACTCTGTCCATCAATGACACCATGAAAGTGAGGTTTTGTAGACTATTCATTTTCACCGCCTAGCTCTTCAATCAATCGGCGAATGTCATCTACTTTATAAACTGTTGTACGCTCACCCAGCTTATATGGCTTTAAGTAAGGCCATTTTTTAGCCTTAATGTGATTTAAAAACGTTGTTCGACCGATGGGAATTCTAGGAGAAATACCGCGCTTTTTATCTCCAACCACGTCCCAGATCCTAACGAAACCGGAATCGGGTAATTTATTAGTTTGTGCTGTTGTCGCCATGTTTGCCAACCTCGTTGGTTGTTATTTGTTATTACTGAACGAGGTTGCATTTTGAGCAGCTAAAATTGAGAAATCATCTTAACCGGGCTTATTCGGTTTTAATCGGTTTTGTTAGGTTTTATTCTTAAAAATAGTCTCGTGATAGCGACGCTTTATTCCATCTGAATTAAGTATTTCCCCGCCTTTCAATATCAGCTTGCGGCGTTTAACTATTACACTTTCTGGATCACGCTTATCAATTTCATCGTGCTCAAATGTTCCTCCAAGAACATAGATTACCAATTGATCTGACTCAGGTGTTTTTCCCGTGCTCTCCTCAACTTTATCAATCGCATTATGTAATAAGGCTAAGGCAGCGCTATATCTCTCTATTGGATTTCGTCTTTTTATGTTTAAGTTGAATTCTCTATTGTCTGATGAGCCATCGATAATTGTAGATTCTTGATTTTCAATACCTAATTGAAAGTCAAGTTCGTTTTCTGGAACCAATTTGTTGTCCAAAATATAGGGTGGTCTCGACATTTGTTTATGTTCGAAACAATTTCTATCGAATGATTTTTGAATAAGGAAATAACAGTTTTCAAAATTATCTTTCGAAATACAGCCATCTTCGACAGCTATTGAAAATGCGCTGTACTGATGATTACAAGGAAATAGTTTTTCTACGTGTGACAGGTCTTTTTTCTCTGAATAAATAATTGCGTCTTTGGGAGACAACCTAAATACGCCAGCGAATTCTTGGCAAAGCTTCTGTTCAATACTGTCGTATAAGCGATAAAACTCATCGGTTGATTCAGTTTCGCCTGTTTCAGGATCTTTAAATACGAAATTGCGGGATAGCCGGTGGCTAAACTTATTATTCGCGCTGGCGGTAAGAAACCATGCGCCTCTACCATGAAAATAAACAAGCATGATATTCACTCCGTCCCAGTGAAAGCCGTCAAGAAAGGTTAACCGGAAACAAGTTGACGAAACCTGCTTGTTGCCCCGTCGGGCTATCCGGTTAAATTTAACTATATCATAAGCAATTGAAATGCATGGTTATTGTTATTGTTAAACCAAGTGGTCATGCTAAGCAACTTAACAACTTGAGGAGATATTTTAATGCGCGTTAATTGTCCGAACTGTTCGACTAAAGCCATTATTACCGGAAGCAAAGAGCTGTCAGCAAATGTTATTGATTTATATTGCCAGTGCATAAACACCCAAAGCTGTGGCGCAAGCTTTGTATGTGCGCTGGAGTATAAACACAATACCCGGCTACCTAACCACGCACCAAAACCAGTGACCACCGAATAATTCAATCACCTGGCCAGCCTTACAAGATCCACCAAAAGGATGCAGTGGCACATTGGGAACATATGGAACGTAGAAAAAATATTTTTCTCTCAGAAAATAAAAATTTCCAGGCGCTGTACTGCTTTTACTATCACTATTTTTCTTTTTTACTGCTTCAAGAAAGGTGGTTTTTGTTGCCGGATGTTCCGGCGACAACAAGACTATTGAATTTTTTTATTCTCAAATGCTTCAGTTGTTGCGCTATTAAAGTGCTTTTCTAAATGCTATTACCTGAGCGCCGTTTTTTAGCCCGTCCAGGTAATCAGCCCACGATTGCATCATCCGCCGCCTTTCTTCCAGGTATTGCGCTCGGTTGTAAGCAGCCCTCACCTGATCTTTAGGCATGTGGCACAATTGCCGCTCGATCGCGTCTGGGCTCCAGCCCTGTTCGTTTAATAATGTGCTAGCAGTGCTTCTAAAACCGTGCGCTGTCATTACGTCCGATTCATAACCTAGTGATTTAAGCGCTGTTCTTATGGTGTTGTCGCTCATTGGTCTACCATCACCGCGGCTTGACGGGAATACATAGCGCACACTGCCTGTCAGTGGCTTTATCTCTTCCAATATGGCAATTGCTTGTGTTGATAACGGTACTAAGTGCTGCGCTTTGGTTTTAGTGACAAGGTAGCGCCATTCTTTGGCTTCCAGGTCTACGTCCTTCCATTCCATTTGTCTAATCTCGCCGGGGCGCTGAAAGAGTAACGGCGATAATCTGAACGCACATTGCACAACAAAGGTGCCTTGATAGTTGCTTATGTCTCTAAGTAACTGCCCAACGTCTTTAGGTTCTATCAATGCTGCCCGGTGCGTAACATTTTTAGCAGGAATCTGTTTTGCTACTGATTGCGCCGGGTTGAAGTCTGTAAAGTTATGAACAATTGCATAATCATAAGCCGCGCTAATTTCTGCATGTACCCGGTGCGCTGTTTCCAGCATGGTAAATAATGGCTTAACCACGCTAAGTACATCGGCTGATTTGATCTCGTTAATAGGCTTATCACCAATAGAAGAGAATACATGCCGCTCAAAACGTCTGGTTTTCTTTTGCTGGGTATTATCGCCAACAAGGTGAACTGTTGAGGCTAACCATTGCCGTGTAACTATTTCGAAAGTGTTAGCGGCCGCTATCTTTTCGGCTTTTCTTGATTCGCCTGGGTCAGTACCTTCAGCGAGTAATTTTCTTGCAGCGTCTCGTTTTTCTCTGGCTTGTTGCAAGCTTGTATCGGGGTAAATACCTAATGATAATAATTTTTCCTTACCACCAAAGCGATATTTTAAACGCCACCACTTACCCCAGCCATCCCCTTTAGGCTGTAGTAACAGATACAGACCCTTTTCATCTGTCAGCTTGAAAGGCTTATTAATGCTGGTTTTTTCGTGCCGGTGAGCGTTCTTACAAGCGGTATCTGATAGCGCCATGGGGGTAACTCCAACAAGGGAAATATTATTACCCCCGATGTTACCCCCATGGCATGCTGAATGTCACTACATCTTATCGACTGTCGCTGGACAATAAAAAACCCGCGAAGCCAGATAACTTGCGGGTTTTTGATTGTCTTTGGTTCTCTACGAACCCACACTTGGTACCGAGAAGAGGATTTGAACCTCCATGCCCTTGCGAGCACTAGCACCTGAAGCTAGCGTGTCTACCAATTTCACCACCTCGGCAAAGGTCACTGTAACAGCGAAAGTGAGCGCGCATTCTAACCACCTGACCTGTGCTTGTCAATTTACCACAGTCGATAAGCCAGATAAGCAGCGGGCTTTGCCTGTAAATAAACTTAGCGGCGCGATTTTTTATCCAGTTCTTGCAGATGTTTTAATTTTTCGCCGATTTTAATTTCCAGGCCTCTCGGGGCTGGCTGGTAATAGCGGGTGCCAGTCAGTTCATCGGGGAAGTAGTTTTCGCCGGCGGCGTAGGCTTCGGGTTCGTCGTGGGCGTAACGATAGGCTTTGCCGTAATCTAAAGATTTCATCAATTGGGTGGGCGCGTTTCTTAAATGTACGGGCACGCCTAAGCTGCCGCTTTGTTTGGCATCGCGCATGGCGGCGTTGTAGGCCATGTACACGGCATTGCTTTTCGGTGCGCAGGCTAGATACACGACGGCTTGGGCAAGTGCAAGTTCACCTTCCGGGCTGCCTAGGCGCTCTTGGGTATCCCAGGCGTTCATGCACAGCTGCAAGGCTCTGGGGTCAGCATTGCCGATGTCTTCAGAAGCCATTCTGACGATGCGCCGGGCCAGATAGACAATATCGCAACCGCCGTCCAACATGCGGCATAGCCAATAGAGTGCGGCATCAGGCGCACTGCCGCGGACGGATTTATGCAGCGCAGAGATTTGGTTGTAAAACTCTTCGCCTTGTTTATCAAAACGACGAACGCCACCGGTCAACACTTCTCCTGCGATGGCTTCATCTATTACCTGAGTGCCATTAGCTGAGGCCAGTTCGACAGCAATTTCCAGCAAGTTGAGCAATCTTCGCGCATCGCCGTCAGCGGCTTGCGCGAACTGTAATTTAATATCATCGGCGATTTCCACACCCAGTGAGCCTAAGCCGCGTGTTGTGTCGGTTAAGGCCTTGTTTAATACGTCCAGTAAATCATCGGCCGTAAGTGAGTTGAGCACGTAAACACGGGCTCTGGAAAGTAACGCATTGTTTAATGCAAATGACGGATTTTCGGTGGTTGCGCCGACAAAGTAGACAGTGCCGTCTTCGACATGCGGCAGAAAGGCATCTTGCTGAGCCTTGTTAAAGCGATGGACTTCATCAACAAACAAAATGGTGCGACGATTTTGTTGCTGTTGGATTTTTTGCGCTTCGGCGACCGCTGCCCTGATTTCTTTGACGCCGGATAATACGGCAGAAATCGGCATGAATTCGGCATCGGAGTGTTGCGCAATCATGCGCGCCAGCGTGGTTTTGCCAGTACCCGGCGGGCCCCAAAAAATCATTGAGTGCAACCGCCCCGAGGCGATGGCCTCATAAAGCGGTTTGCCGGGTTTTAGGATATGTTGCTGACCGACATAATCGGCCAGAGTCGTTGGCCGCATTCTATCAGCCAAAGGTTTGGTAAAGTCTTCAAACATTTATGCTGGTGTTATACCAATCCCAATAAGTTTTTATTTTAAAACCCTCATCCTAACCTTCTCCTTTATGCCCTATGGGTACGTTGGAGAAGGGGTAGCGTGTGAACTTATTGTGATTGGTATTACTCACTAAAAACATCAACGCCTTTTGGGGCTTTGAAGTCGAATAAACCGGCTTCAAGACGTGGATTGAGTTTGACGTTGGAAAAGTAAATACGCGTGAGCTGACCGAAATTATCGCTTAATTCCATACCGCTCAGCGCGCCTTTTTCAAGACCGATCAGTACGTATTTAAAGGTGCTTTCCTGGCTCTTCGGCAACAATCTTATCCATTGCATATCGCCTTCAACGCCTTGGGTTTCAATGGTGAAATTATCTTCTAAGGAGATGTCACCGGTCAGCAGCAATGCTGGTGTGGAACCTAACGATTCATCAAGTTTTTTAACGGTGACTTGCTCAAGATCGGCGTCGTAAAACCAGACTTTGCCTGAGTTAGAGACTATTTGCTGTTGAAAAGGTTTTTGGTAATCCCAACGAAATTTACCAGGATGCTGCAAGTAAAATTTACCGAAACTGGTTTGTTTTGGGTCACCGGCTTCGTTGAGTAATACTTGCTTAAAATCTGCACTAAACGCTTTAGATGATTTCAAAAATGTCTGAAGTTGCTTGACGGGCTGGTCTTCTGCGTAGCTTGCAGAAATAGCCAACATCAAGACGGTAATCAATGCGAAAAATTTAATTCTGTTCATAAGATCTGTTACAAGCCGTTAGGTAATAAATTATCGAGCCATGTCTTGTCACCCTCGCCTGGTGAATCAATACATGGGGAATATTCGGATGGTTCGGAACCAGCAATATAGGGGTACTGTCTGGCACCTGCGCACTCAGCGTTAGCCAATAGCCCGTTGGCCGGGTCAACCCAGACGGTTTTGACGTTGTCTGGCGGTGTTAACGTAACCGGCTGCGTGGAGATTTGCCGCATTAGCGGTATCCAGACTTGCAACGCACCGGTTGAGCCGGTCAAGCCCGCAGGTTTGTTGTCATCTCTACCCACCCAGACAACAGCTAAATAATCGCCGCTGTAACCGGCAAACCAGCTGTCTTTGGCGTCGTTGGTAGTACCTGTTTTACCGATCAGTCCGTAATCATAAGGAAAGGTTGAATAAGCTGACTTGCCCGTACCTTGATGCATAACTTCTTGCAACATGGTGTTGGTGATGTAAGTAGCGGCCGGATCAACAACTTGACGAACAGTAAATGGATAACTTTGTAAGCGCTGACCATCTGCCGCTACTACCGCTCGAATGGCTTTAAGAGGCGTTAAAAATCCATCGCCAGCCAATGTTTGATACATCTGGGTAACTTCTATCGGTGTGAGTTGCGCCGCACCTAATAAAAAGGATGGGTATAACTCGACAGGTCTGCTGACACCTAGGCTTTTTAGGGTTTTGGCTATTCTTGCGACACCAATATCCATGCCGATACGCACCGTGGCATGGTTATATGAATGCGCCAATGCCGAATGCAAACCAATAACGCCATGCTCTTGATGGTCGTAATTATCAGGTCTCCAGTCGTTGCCGTTGGACCCTTTTACAAAAACAGAGGCATCACTTATCGGTGTAGTAATGGTGTATTTGTTGGGGTACTCCAGCGCCGTTAGATAAACCACCGGTTTTATTAACGAGCCTATAGGACGTACTGCATCGATGGCACGGTTAAAACCGGCATCTGATGCTTCTCGACCACTCATTAATGCAGCAATTTCACCACTGTCACGTCGTGTGACTACAACCGCAGTTTGCAGGTTTTCGGTTCTTGGCAGTTTTTCTAATTGCGCTAATTTTTTTTCAACCGTTTTTTCCAGGATATTTTGAGCACGGGTATCCATGGTGGTAAAGATTCTTAAGCCTTCTGAGGTCAAATCTTCTTCGTGGTATTCCTGGCGTAATTGCCTTTTTACTAAATCAAGAAATCCAGGATAACGATTAGTTGAGCGATGGGTATTGGCAATGACACTCAGAGCTTTCTCTTTGGCTTCAAGCGCTTGCTTGGCGGTGATATAGCCTTCTGTTGCCATTTCATCCAGCACCAGATTGCGGCGTTGCAGCGCGCGATCTGGGTAACGTCTGGGGTCGTAATAAGACGGGCCTCGTACTAATGCAACCAGACTGGCAACATGTTCTAGCGGTAAATCTTTTAAGGCACTGCCAAAATAAAATTCGCTGGCTAAGCCAAAGCCATGCACTGCACTGGCGCCATCTTGCCCTAAATACACTTCATTTAAATACGCACCGAGAATTTCGTCCTTGCTGTATCGATATTCTAAAATCAACGACATAAATATTTCATTGATTTTACGGGTAAAACTTCTTTCTGAACTGAGATAAAAATTTTTGGCCAGCTGCTGAGTAATGGTGCTGCCGCCTTGCACAATTCCGCCCGCTTTTGCATTCGCCCACATTGCCCGAGCAATGCCTTTTATCGATACACCGAAATGATCGTAAAAATCTCTGTCTTCTGAGGCTAGCAAGCCCTTAATAAGCGTATCAGGTGCTTCTTCGAGTTTAATTAAGATGCGATCTTCTTTAATGGTGGGATAAAGGCTACCAATTTGTTCAGGATCCAAACGAATAATAGCGACGTTTTTGTTACGTACCGTATCAACCAAATTGGTAATACTGGTGTCATTAAAAGACACACGAACCGTTAAGCTGGATTGTTGCTGGTCCCAGAAAGTGAAATCGCGGGTTTTGACAACTATTTGCTGGCCCTGTCGAAAATAGGTACCTTCTGATGACAATGCGGCATCTTGTCGATAATGTAAGCCTTGCAAGAGTTCTTCAAACTGGTTGGTCGGCAAATTGTATCCGGCGTATAGCTCAACCGGGCTGGCATAAACGCGTGCAGGAATTGCCCAACGTTTACCTTCAAATTGTTTGCGGATGTTGTAATCCAAATAGCCCAAATAACTTGCCAGAACCAATGCAAATCCGACTATTACTATCAGAATGGTGGTCTTAAGCCAGGTGAATGTTGGTTTACTCTTAGGTTTTTGCTTAGGTGTTTTAGTGCCGTATCTACCGGAACCACCCTTTCTTAGTCTTTCTGCCATAACCTCTTGCAACGTTGGTAAGCTGATAAATCGATTTTTCCGAACCAACCGTTATTATACAGAAAACAGCTTTATGTTCCGGTTAACCGTCAACTTATCCGGATTTGGATGAATTTAATATGAACCCGCCAGAATCAAGAGAATCTTAGCTTGTCTGACTTAGGTAATAAATTGGCTAATGGCAAGGAATTGATTGCCAATAGTTGTTCGCTCGGTCTACCAAAAATATAGCCTTGCCCGTAATTGATACCGATTTCCCTAAGAATTTCTATGGTCTTTGGGCATTCAACAAACTCGGCGATAGTTTTTTTACCCATTTTTTTGGCAATCTGGTGCATTGAACGCACCAGCACCCGATCGGTTTCATCGTTGGCTAGATTCTGAATAAATTGCCCGTCAATTTTTACGTAATCGACAGGAAATTTTTTAAGGTAGTTGAACGAGCTAAAACCAGAACCAAAATCGTCCAGCGCAAAACGACAGCCTAACGCACGAATCTGATTGATCATCAGGCTGGTTTGTTGAAAATTATCTACCGCTGCGGTTTCGGTAATCTCAAACGTGATGCGTTCGGCACTCACCCAGGTCATTTCAAGTTTTTGCTTAATAGTTGGTAACAAAGATTTATCTTGAAACGCAACACTTGAGAGATTAATGGTCAGCGAGATGTTGGCAAGATGATCTGGCAACGCCGCTAGATAATCGATTGCATGTTCAATTACCCATAAATCAATACCGTGAATTAAGCCCATTCTTTCAGCAGCAGGGATAAATTCTGTCGGCGTTATTATCGTGCCGTCTTCGGTCCTTAATCTTAATAAAGCCTCGTAATGAGATACATCCCCGCTCATCAAATTAACAATCGGTTGAAACACTAAAAATAGATGCTGATCATGCAAAGCGTCCCGGATAATTGGCACCCAGAAAAAATCGCGATGCCGTTCTTTGACAACGGTATCTTGGCTGCTGTATTCCCAAATCATGTTGCGGCCATTTGCTTTAGCCATACAGCACGCTTGATGCGCTTGCGAGATCAACTCGCCGGGGTGCAAAATAAATTTTGCCGATTTTAATGAGCTAATGCCGATAGAAACGGTGATGCTGTAAGCCACTTTGCCCATCATGAAGCGAAAACTATCTAACGAACTGCGAATTTTTTCTGCCCACGCCAACGCTGTAGCCATGTCGGCATTTTCCAGATAAAGACAAAATTCATCTGAGCCGATTCTGGCAAGTAGCCCGTTACTATTTAACGTTTCTCTAATTAGGCAAATCACCTGCACTAGAAAACGGTCCCCAACTTCGAACCCTTCTAATTCATTGATCAAACTAAAGCGATCAATATCAATAAATAACAGCACACTGTCTTGCTTAAAGGTTTTGCCGCTGTTTCTATTTAACGTCAGGCGAATATGCTGTTCCAGACTATTTCTATTTAATAGTCCAGTTAGTTCATCATGGGCAACCAAATACTTTAACTTAGCATCAAGTACTTTCCGTTCGGCCAGTTGCGTAAGTAATCGCTCCTGTTGCTTGCAGCGTAACTGCTGTTCGTTTTTAAGCAGCAACAAAAAGTTAACCATCAAACCCAATTCAATGGCGGTATAGGTTTTTTTAGGTAATGAAAAATGATTAGCACCTGCTATTTTGGCAGCATCGCTGTCAGCTGAGCCGTTTTTTAACAGTAATAACGGAACGAAAACTTCCTGCTGGCTGCCGGAAAAAATTTGTCTCAACTCGTTTATTGAGCAATCAGGCAAATCCTCACTAACAATGACTAAACCCAATGCATCCGAGTTATCGTAATAATCCCTAACAATTCGATAAATTTCCTGACCGTTTTTAGCTAATCGGCAATGAGTAAAACCTAACTCAAGCAACTGCTGGGAAATCTGTGCAATTACGCGCTCATCAGTTTCAGCGATGATTATAATTTTGCGTTTCAGTGACTCGCTTAACATGCTAAATACCAGAAAACAACAATATCCAAACTAAATTTTATGCACTTAGTCGGAAAATCCATATTTCAGTTAGATGGGCAGCCAAATAATTAAAAAATGCCTACCATCGAGAATTTCATCTATATTTATTTAAAGCTTTTTTTATTACCTGCGACGCAAGCACAACAGGTGTTTTTTGTGAACTTTGTCACAGAGTATATACAACATTGTTCAATTTACTATGATCAAAACATTATCTGATCGACTAACCATTAAAGATTTATTGTCAGGTGACACACAATTAACGTCACCGCCCAATATTTACTTTGAATTACAAAAGGTTATTGACGACTCAACAAAATCACTAGCAGACGCGGGGGCCATTATTGAAAAAGACCCTGCTCTAACGATGCGCTTATTAAAAATGGTCAACAGTGCATTTTTTGGTTTATCTGGCCAAGTAACCACTATCAATCAGGCGATCAGTCTTATCGGTTTTAAAGAGTTACAAAACTTGGCTTTAGCAACGGTGATTATTGATAAATTTTCATCCATGCCTGGCGGCCTGGTTTCAATGCATGATTTTTGGGCTCAGAGTTTAAGGTGTGCCTTGTTAAGCAAAGAACTGTGTCGCCACCAAAAAAATCGACTGAATCTTGATACTATCTTTATTTGCGGCTTGTTGCACGACATTGGCCAGCTGGTTTTTTATCGCCGAATTCCAGTATTGGCACGTGAAGTCGGTTTATTGGTTGAAGCTACAGGTATTAATCAAATTGTCGCTGAAACTAACGTTATCGGCTTTGATCATTATCAACTAGGTGCGGAGTTGGCAAGATTATGGAACTTACCGGAAATTATTGCAGCCACCATTAGCGAACATAACCACCCAAGCTATTCCGGTACTTTTGCCGAAGCGGCAACGATTGTAAGAGAGGCTAGTCAATTAGGTAAATTAGATATTCAAGACGGCCTGATGGAAAATATTTCAGCCGATGATGTGAGCCGAATCATCAATCTGGTTGACGATCAATTCGATGAAATTTTTAACATTTTCTATCCCAATTAACGCTACAAGATTGATGACTGTACAAATTACCTATTAATCGACGCATCGATTTTAGTGGCAAGCGCTCTAACACCTCGCTTTGTTACCTTTTCATGATTTCCTTTAAGTTCAATAGCAAAGTTTGCAGCAAGAGTTTGAGTTTTTACGTTAATCAGATGCGCCATCAAATACGAAAACAAAAAACTGGGCTTGCTATGTTGGCCAACGACAATCCAATCAGCACCAACCTGTGCACCAAGCTTGGCTGCCAGATCATTAAAACGAAATAGATACCCAAAGCTCGAATTAGCGGCTATTTGATCAGCGACATTGATCTGAATAATTTCGCAATTCCCATCCTGACTTAACGCCTGCTCCAGCAATGGCCCGATAGATGCCGTGCGCAGTTGTTCCTGCGGCGTGTTGGGCAGGGACGTAATATCGTTTAATTCAAAATTTAAAACGGCGATGCGTTGGACGGCATTGACGGCGCTGCTTGAAAATAGCGTAATAATTATGATGATTAACGTTGCTGTGAGTCGGTTCATGATGGTTTCCTCAGCTATTGCGCTTGAGCTTTGTACAACCCGATAAAGTCCTGCATACCGAGTGTAACAATGACGTTCAAATCATCATCAAGAATTTCATAAAACGCGCCCTCGCCGCCGCGAATACTGAAAAAAACGATGACATCCAGGTCACCACCTCCTTCTCGATGTGGCTCATCACTGGGCTGGCTGGAAGTGTAACTGCCCACTGCCCTGACTTCCTTGAGCCTGCCGTCAGCTTCATAAAGGCGATGCTCGCCTTGGATCACAAAGGTTTTGTTCAACGCCTTATGACGGTGCAAAACAATCTGCTGGTGTGCAGCAAACTTAAAAAGCACATCAACGATTTTGTTCTGTTCATCAATATCGAGAATTGAATAATGTAAATGTTCAAAGCCTTCTAGGGTTTGCCAGTTGATGTTAGCGTCGTCAAAAAGATAATTAGCCATTGGTTTTTCCTTGTCATGTAGAGTGTTAAATGAATTTCCCCCGGACGATGAGCTTGTCCGAGC
Organism: Methylococcaceae bacterium; assembly: GCA_030693065.1. Taxonomy (GTDB): domain Bacteria; phylum Pseudomonadota; class Gammaproteobacteria; order Methylococcales; family Methylomonadaceae; genus JABFRC01. Next base: position 166,414 of record JAUYBL010000036.1, read on the forward strand.
GAGACACAGCTTACGGAATGAAAGGGGTGCAGTAAGCCGATATTTGCCCGCAAACCACGGGCAATTTGCCCGCGTTTTATCTAGCGGGGTTTTCAGTAGGTGTAGCGCCTCTTAAAATACTGGCATCGCCGGATAATCCGGCATCCACATCGCTTTCACAGGCTTACCATGAAACTAGAGTTCTATTTACTTTCCCGCATTGCTTTTGTTGCATTGATGTGTCTGGTGACAACCGCCGTCTATGTGCTTTACAGCAATGACCGGCAAGCCAGAGAAGAGACGCAAATAGTCGTCGAGTCATTGAGCAAGCAACTGGAATTACAACTGTTACGTATTCAATCGGGATTAGGTCAAGCCAATCCGTTTCCGGATTTTGAGTTGTGGAAACAATCCGGCAATTCAGCCGGTGTTTGCCTTAGTTTCGTACCGGCAGATGGCAGCCTTACACGCAATATTTGTAACGGCGAAAAATTATCCAGCCCAAGCTGGCCGGGCGGTTTCGAGTTTCTTTACCGTCTGTTATTTAGTCCAGGCTTGAGCATATCGCAGCCGGTCAGATTCAACAGTGGGGTAATCGGTTTACTGACGGCCACGCCCAGCGCTGACATGGAAATTGCTAGGGTATGGGACAATATCCGTAGCTTGCTGGGTTTATCTGCAATGACTATTTTGGCGGTTTGCACGCTGGTTTATCTAAGCATCAGCCGCGCGTTGCGACCGGCGCGTATTATCGTCAATGGCTTGGCGCGGATGGAAAAAGGCAATTTAGATTACCGTTTGCCGCGCTTTAACTTGTTTGAATGGCAGCGTATCGCCGAAGAGGTCAATAAACTGGCGGATAGTCAGCAGCAGCTTCTTGAAGGCCGCCAAAAACTGGCCGTTAAGTTGATTAATCTTCAGGAGGAAGAACGCCGGTATTTGGCCCGCGAACTGCATGACGAACTTGGACAATGCCTAGCCGCCATCAATGCCGTCGCTGCATCGATCGCGCACACGGCAGAACAGCAGTGCCCGGCCTTGGTTGAGGAAGCTGATCATATCAGCCGGATTTCCCAGCATATGATGCACAGTGTGCGCGACTTACTGGGACGTTTACGGCCCGCCGAGCTGGACGAGTTAGGGTTAACTGCCTGTCTCAATAGTCTGGTTGAGGGCTGGAATGTGCGCAGCGGCGGCAAAACGCGTTACCAACTGAGCATCATCGGCGATTGCACCGCGCTGCCGGAGCCGCTGGCAGTCACTCTGTTCAGGATTGTGCAGGAATGCCTGACCAATATCGCTAAACATTCGGCGGCGGCGAACGCAAACGTGACACTGGCAATTACTGAAGATGCGATCGCCTTAACCGTTAAAGACAACGGCATCGCCAACGAGGTGCCATCGGTTGGAGCCTCCGGCATCGGCTTGCTGGGTATTCGTGAACGCGTTATCGAATTGCATGGACGACTGACATTGACGATTGCACAGCCCCACGGCTTTATTATCGAAGTTGAACTGCCGATTCGTTTCGTTGCCGAGGCATAAGCATGATTAATACGACAACAATTCGTATTTTGCTGGTTGATGATCACGCCATTGTCCGCGAAGGCTACCGTGCGCTGCTGGCGAAACAACCCGACATGCAAGTGGTCGCGGAAGCCGCGGATGGCGCCGAGGCTTATCTGCGTTTTAAGGAATGTAGTCCCAATTTGGTGATTACCGATCTTTCCCTGCCTGGAATCAGTGGTCTGGAAGTGATTGCCCGCATCAAACAGCGCAGTGCGGACGCGAAAATCCTGGTATTCAGCATGCACCAAAACCCTGGATTTGCGCTGCAAGCCACTCGCGCCGGTGCGTTGGGTTATGTCACCAAGAGCAGTCCGCCGGAGGTATTGCTGCGTGCGATTCGCGAGGTTTATACCGGGCATCACTTCCTGAGCACCGACATCGCCCAAGCGTTGGCCTTGGAAAAACTCGGCAGCGAACGGCTTGCATTGGAGACATTGACGGTGCGGGAATTCGAGATTTTGCGCTTGCTGGTCGAGGCAAAATCAACGGAAGACATCGGCCAAACTCTCAACATCAGCCCGAAAACCGTCGGCAATTGCCATTACCTGATCAAGCGCAAACTCGGTGTCGCCAGCGACATTGAACTGATGCGGCTGGCGATCAGGTTGAAGGTAATCAGCCTGTTGGATTTAGCGGCTTCTTAATCGGCAATAGCCAACACGATTTTGCCGGTCGTGTGCCCTGCTTCTATAAGCTGGTGGGCCGTCACTGCTTGCTCCAGCGGCAACTGTTGGCTGACGTGAATTTGCAAACGCCCTTCATCAATCCATTGCCCGCATTGGTCAAGAATTTTAACGTGTTTATCTCTGGCGGCATCCAGATGTCTCAACATTGGCGTCAGCATTAACTCGAAACCGATTAATAAATTGCGCATTCTGGCTTCGGCTAGATTCAGTTCGCCGGGATCGAGTAAGGTTATCAATCGGCCAAAATGCGCAGTAACGGCAATGCTTTCTTTAAAAACGGCTGGTCCCACAGTATCGAAGACCAAATCGGCACCGTTACCGCCGGTCAGTGCGTTGACCGCATCGGCAAAACCGCTGGGCTTATAAATAACCGCCTCATCAGCGCCCAGGTCTTTCACGAACTGCGCTTTTTGTGAATCGCTGACGGTGGCAATAACTCTGGCGCCGCGGATTTTGGCTAATTGAATGGCAACATGGCCGACACCGCCTGCACCGGCATGAATTAACACGGTTTGGCTGGTTTGAAGACCGCCGCGGTCAAACAACGCGCCCCAGGCGGTAATCAACACCAACGGCGCTGCGGCGGCTTCGGCAAACGATAGGGACGCCGGTTTCAAGCTCGCCCAGCGCTGATCCAAGACTGTGGTTTCGGCATAATTGCCGGGATCATTTCCGAGGCCGCCATTGCAAAACCAGACGTGATCGCCGGGTTTGAAATCAGTTACTGCACTACCTGTGTCGGTAACTACTCCGGCGCCATCGCAACCTAAAATTGCGGGCAAACCGTGATCATCGAATAAGCCGTGGCTCCTGACTTTGGTATCGACCGGATTAACGCCGGCCGCTTTCAACTGGACTTTGATCTGCGTTGGCTGGGTTATTTCCGGTTCGGCTACGTCCCGAAGTTTTAATACTTCCGGGCCGCCGATGGCGGTCATTAATACTGCTTTCATGGGCAAATTCCTGTGTTGTAAATATTAATCAGCTGCCAGCCATTGCTGACGATAATCCTGGTAGCTGTAGTGCTTTATGCTGTGCAGCTGGCTGTCTTTAAAGACAACAATATCCGGCAGATTGTAACCATTAAAACGATTAGCCTTAATTAAACTGTAAGCACCGACGTTTTTAAAAACGATTTTGTCGCCGATATTTAACGATTTGGCAAAGCGGTATTCGCCGAAGACATCGCCCGCCAGACAAGTGCAGCCCGCCAGAATTACCGCGTGTTGCCCATTACTATCATGCTCGTGACATTCCGGCTGGCGCTGGTATTCAAACACTTCCGGGTTATGGTTGATGGAGGTATCCAGAATGGCAATCGTCTTGCCGTCGCTGACAAAACTGTCGATTATTGTGCTGACCAGATGCCCTGCGTGGCCGACCAGCGCTTTGCCGGGTTCGATATACACATCGACAGCAAAGTCGTTTTTTAGCCGAATGATCCGTTCGATCATCGGGCCAAGATCGGCGATTTGATTAAATAAGTAACCGCCACCCAGGTTGATCCAACCTAAATCGGCCAGGCTGTCACCCAGTTCGTGCTCAACTTTATCCATCGTTTTAATTAACGAAAACACATCAGTGGCAGAGAAAACATTATGTACATGTATGCCCTGAACTTCCGCCAGATAAGGTTTAACTGTAGTGATGTCCGCGCCCAATTTGGAATACTGCCCGCAGGGATTAAATCGATCGTCCTCAAGAAAAGACAGCTTGGGATTAACGCGCAAACCGATTGAAGTCTGTGCTTGTATCTGATCAACATAGCGTTGATGCTGGCTTAACGAGTTAAAACTAATGTGGCTACAAAGGTTGCCTAGTTCATCAATTTCATCGGCTCTAATGCCGGGCGTGGTCAGATGTAGGCTACCTGCCCCCGCCAATATTTCGTTGGCCAAGCGCGCCTCAAACAAGGAGCTGACCGAAAATCCGTCGACATAAGGCTTAACGGTTTCCAACACGTAAGACAGCGGTAGCGCTTTAACGGAATATAAAACTTTGCATCCGGATTGCGCCCGAAGCTGACTTAACACCTGCAAACATTCGACAATGTCGGCTTCATCAATGACAAACGCGGGCGAGGAACTAAGGGCAGCTTTAACAGCCTGAAAATCCATCAGCAAAAACTCCTGCGTCCGAATCCTGGGTAACAATCCTGTTCGGTGATCACACAATCCATGTAAACATCATGTGCTTCCATAACGCATTCATCAATTAATTGGGATTCGTAACAAACGCCGACGATCAAAGCATCGGATCTCAGATAAGGTAACAATCGATCGTAATAACCTGCTCCGTTTCCTAGACGTCCGCCATGTCGATCGAATGCCACACCCGGCACTAACAGCATATCCAACTGTTCTGGCGCAACGACTTTGCCGGGCTCCTGCCAGCGATGTTTGGGTGGTTCCAAAATTCCCCAGGTACCCGCCACTAACTCAGCAAAATCTTCTAAATGCCAACATCCTAAGGAGTTAAATCCTTGCGCATCTTGCGTACAGTAGGGAATGACGATGCGTTTATCTGTTGTCAGCTGCGTTAATAGCGTCGCTTGAGTTCTTACTTCTGATCTGCAATGCAAATACCAGAGCACAGTTTTGGTTTGTTGATAAGCAGGTAGCAACAAAATTTTTTCACAGATTATCTGACTGACCACGTCTTTATCAGCTTGGGCATTGCGTGCTGTATAAGCCTGAAGCCGTTGTTGAGCTTTGGGGGTATTCATATTGAGGGAGCTTGAGCGTAGATTGCAACCGAAGGCGGCGAATTCAGAATTTTCTTGACTGAAATTTATAGTATTTTGCAGAGACCATCGATTTCTTGACTTAAGGTCCGGCCTTGTAAGTTAGCCACCGCCTTATCCGCGACACCAAACACACGTACATTATTTTTAATTACTCGAGAATAATTTTCGTGCAAGTGACCATGAAAAAGATGCTTAGCGCCCATAGACGCAGCCAATTCACCAATAACTCTAAAGCCATGGCGATGCGAAGACGGCGCTTCATGGGTTACTAAAATATCTGCTTTTAACGACTTTAACGCTTCAAATTCATCGTACCAAATGGCTGATTTGTATTTGAGCGATAAATCAACATCAAGCTTGCCGGGAAATTGATTAGTCAAAAAATGCTGTTTATCCAGCCATTTAGGAGGTTGCGGCGGATACCAAACCCGGCCAAGAAAAATACCACCTAATCCGGCAATCCTTAATCCAGCTATCTCAACCACTCTTAAATGTAAGCCCTTATCGGCTAGACCTGATGAGAAAAGATTATTGTGCTTAGCCGGCGTCTCAAAATCATGATTACCCGCGATCCACCAAATGTCGGTTAAATCCATTATTTCCTGCAGACAGACATCCAATGGTAACGCCAAGTCGTAATCACCCAATAATACCACCGCTTCCGGCCGGTATTGTCGCACCGCCTCGATCAATGGTTGGAAGTTGCCGTGTGGGTCACCGGCAAATAAAATTTTGTTTTTGGGATTCACGCTGCACCTAAGATTAATGGGATCCTACCCAATTCATAAAATCAGGGCCGACAACACATCGCCAAAACAGCCAAGATGGTTTTCATTTTAGCATGCCGCGCTGATTACAAATAATTCCCTAAACTCTGGCGCCTGTTTGGCAAAAGTGTTGCAAATATTTAACATCTCCCACACTCACCTATGTCACTCAAGTGGTTTTCTTTTATCTTTACAAAGTTTTTAGGTTAAAATGGCGGCCTTTCGAAGCTGGAATAGTGAGCGGTGATGGTGACTTTAAAATAACACCTCCTCACTTGGCTTTGAGCTATCTACTAAACTCCCGACGCGTTGCATCCAAACCGATGGTTTCCCAGTCATCACGGACTTGGGTTAACTCACTGAGACTTTAGGTATTTAGCACATCAGCCCAGGTCCGAACCCTCCTGAGTGGATACTCTCTGAGTTGATACAAAAGGGTGGTCACCAACAAGTTTTTTATGCCCAACTTTTAGAGTAAACACATGACAGATTTAGCTCATTATAGAAACATCGGTATTTTCGCGCACGTTGACGCGGGTAAAACCACAACAACTGAACGTATCTTAAAGCTCACCGGTAAAATTCATAAAATCGGTGAAGTACATGACGGCGAAACCACCACTGACTTTATGGATCAAGAGCGTGAGCGCGGGATTACCATTCAGTCTGCGGCGACAACTTGTTTCTGGAAAGATTACCGTTTCAACATTATCGACACCCCGGGACACGTTGATTTTACAATCGAAGTGTATCGTTCATTAAAAGTATTAGACGGCGGTATCGGCGTTTTCTGTGGTTCAGGCGGTGTAGAGCCTCAATCAGAAACTAACTGGCGTTATGCAAATGACTCTAAAGTAGCGCGTGTTATTTATGTCAATAAATTAGACCGCATCGGCGCCGACTTCTACCGCGTTGTTAAACAAGTTGAAGAAGTATTAGGTGCAGTGCCTGTAGTTATGACTTTACCAATTGGTACAGAAGACGAATTCTCAGGCGTGGTTGATTTACTCACCGAAAAAGCTTGGATCTGGGATAACTCAGGCGATCCAATGAATTACGTTATTCAAGACATTCCAGCCGACATGGTGGAAACTGCTAAAGAATGGCGTGAGAAATTGATCGACCAAGTGGCTGATCAATATGATGACGTTATGGAAGCCTATCTTGAAGGCGAAACACCAGATGTTGAAACCATTAAGCGTTGTATTCGTAAAGGTACAATTCATCTTGATTTCTTCCCAACTTTCTGCGGTTCTTCGTTTAAAAACAAAGGCGTACAGTTGGTTCTTGACGGCGTAATCGATTATCTACCTTGCCCAACTGAAGTTAATCCACAACCTGAAGTTGATTTGGAAGGTAATGCAACTGGCTTGTTTGCAACTGTTGATGCTGAAAAGCCATTGCGTGCGTTAGCATTCAAAATTATGGATGATCGTTTTGGTGCATTAACTTTCTTGCGTATTTACTCAGGTAAATTGGAAAAAGGTACTGCCGTACTTAACACATTCACCGGTAAAACTGAGCGTATCGGCCGTATCGTCGAAATGCATGCTGACACCCGTAACGAATTAGAATCAGCGCAAGCCGGTGATATTGTTGCTGTATTAGGTATGAAAAACATTCAAACAGGACATACCCTGTGCGATCCAAAATTTCCAGCGACTTTAGAGCCAATGGTGTTCCCGGATCCTGTTATTTCATTAGCAATTAGCCCTAAAGACAAAGCTGCCTCAGAAAAAATGGGTATCGCTTTAGGCAAAATGATTCAGGAAGATCCATCATTCCACGTTGAAACTGATGAAGACAGCGGCGAAACCATCCTGAAAGGTATGGGTGAGTTGCATCTTGATATTAAAGTCGACATTTTAAGACGTACTCATGGCGTTGAAGTTATTGTTGGTAAGCCACAAGTGGCCTATCGCGAAACTATCACCAAGCCAGTTGAAGACGAATACACCCACAAGAAACAATCAGGTGGTTCTGGTCAATACGGTAAGATCAACTATAAGATCGAGCCAGGCGAGCCAGGCACCGGCTTTGTATTCCAATCAGCAGTTACCGGCGGTAACGTACCACGCGAATTCTGGCCAGCAGTTGAAAAAGGCTTTAAGAGCATGCTGGACAAAGGCGTATTGGCAGGCTTCCCAATCTTGGACTTCAAAGTTATCCTGACTGACGGTGCATTCCACGCCGTTGACTCATCAGCGATTGCTTTCGAAATTGCCGCAAAAGCTGCGTTCCGTCAATCTATCCCTAAAGCTGGCCCACAATTGTTGGAGCCAATCATGAAGGTAGACACATTTACTCCATCTGATCACGTAGGTGATGTTATCGGTGACCTTAACCGTCGTCGCGGCATGATCAAATCTCAGGATGCGGGCGCAAGCGGTGTGCGCATTAAATCAGATGTACCATTGAGCGAAATGTTTGGTTACATCGGTGACTTACGCACCATGACTTCAGGTCGTGGACAGTTCTCCATGGAGTTCTCGCACTATTTACCGTGCCCGAAAAACGTGGCTGACGAAGTTATCAAAGAAGTTAGCGAACGTAACAAACAGAAGTAAGCTGTATTGGCTACCGGGCAGTTAAACTGCCCGGTAGCTTCATCTCAAAATAGCGTCTTCGACGCGTCGTAAAATTTCAGTAGTTTTCTCAAAAAAGCTTTTCTATAAAGTGTAAGCAATGACGGCTAACTCTATCTGCCAACAATTGCATCATTACCTATCAAACCAGCTAGATCCCAGACAGCTTTTAAGGAGTTCTCATGCCCCCTACCCGTCCTGTTGTCCTCAGTTTTTCCGGCCACGACCCCAGCGGCGGCGCTGGTATTCAGGCCGACATCGAAACCTTGATCAGCCACCAATGTCATGCAGCCAGTGTTATCACTGCGCTAACTGAGCAAGATACCCGCAATGTCACCAAACTAATTCCCCAACGCCCCGAAGATATTGTCAGCCAGGCCAACACATTACTTGATGATTTACCCGTCAGCGCTTTTAAAATCGGGCTTTGTGGACATCAAGAAACCGTTGCCGCTATTCATACAATCATCAAACAACATCCGCATATTCCGGTCGTACTTGATCCCGTGTTAGCAGCCGGTGGCGGCGCCGAATTATCGAACGATCAGCTGATTGCCAGCATTAAAGATTTATTATTGCCATTAACTACCGTAATTACCCCTAACAGCCAAGAAGCTCGCAGACTTACGGGCTTAACAGCCCTTAATGATTGCGGTTTGACACTATTGGAAGCCGGTTGCAAATATGCACTCATAACTGGGGGCCATGAAACTACGCCAACAGTTGCGAATCAACTATTCCATGATCAGCGACTTTGGGAAACTTACCATTGGGATCGACTGCCGGATAGCTACCATGGCTCCGGTTGCACATTGGCATCTGCAATTGCCGCGTTATTGGCGCACGGACTCGACCCAATTCAAGCAGTCATGGAAGCACAGGAATACACTTGGAATAGCCTAAGTCACGCCTACCGTCCCGGCAACGGCCAAATGATTCCGCAACGTTTGTTCTGGGTTGAAGAAGCATGATCACACTGCCAACGAGTGGACTTTACGCCATCACCCAGCCAGACAACAAAACCACCGACGCGCTACTCGAAGAAGTGGCAGCCGCAATTCTTGGCGGTGCAGTCATCGTTCAATATCGAGATAAAAACCCAATCGATGCAGTAGGTACAGCAGCTAAGTTACTTGAACTCTGCCACCAACACGCCGTCCCATTGCTTATCAATGACAACATAGAATTAGCCGTAAACATTGGTGCAGATGGTGTGCATTTAGGCCAAACCGATGGCAGCATTGCCTTAGCAAGGCAACGATTGAATAAGGATGCCATCATTGGCGTTTCCTGTTACAACTCGCTGGAGTTGGCCATTAATGCAGAAGCTGCGGGCGCAAGTTATGTCGCCTTCGGCCGATTTTTCCCCTCAACATCTAAACCTTTAGCAGCTCCTGCCCAACTGCAAACCCTGCATCAAGCCAAAGCCCTATTAAAGGTGCCCATTGTAGCCATTGGCGGCATCTTGCCGGGAAATGGCCAGTCCTTAATTGAGGCGGGAGCCGATTTATTAGCGGTAATCGGTGGGTTGTTTGATTATGAACCAGAATTGTCTGCCAAAGCTTACTGCCAGCTATTTGAACAGCAATAATCTTCAACAATCTCATAGCCTGATTGCGCTCATGATTTTAATACTGCTAACCACATAACCATTACCTGCCCGCCGCCAACTCCTCAATCAGTTTTTTAATTTCCACATCACCCGGTCGAACCTCGGCGGCTTTTCTAGCGTAAACCAATGCCGCTTTACTATCCCCCATTTCCAAGTGCATCGACACTAAAGCACTGAGAATATCCATATTGAACGGCTGATGCTTATACCCAGCCTTCAACACCGTTATCGCCTGTGTAGATTTTTCGGCAGAATGCAATGCGATAGCGTACACATAAGCATATCGGGCATTGGCGGGCGCAAGCTTGGCGGCTTCGGCAAATTCATTTAATGCTTCTGCCTTGTTAGCATTGCGCACCAACAATAATCCAAGCCCATGATGTAGATCCGCCGCATGCGGTAATACAGTCAATCCTTGCCGCAAGAATTTTTCTCCTTCACTGTCGCGACCAAGCTGCCGGTAAGCATCGGCAAGATTAATGTAGGCACCAGCAAATTGCGGATCAAGCGTTAGCGCGCGTTGATAAGCGACGATTGCAGCATCAGGCTGACCTTGTCGCAAAGCTAAGTTACCCAGGTTGACGTTTTCTGACGGCCAGTCGGCATTTAGCGTTAGATAATCACGATATTCCTGCATGGCAGCGGTGCGAGCACTTATTCGACCAGCGGGGAACTGACTATCCGGCACATCGGCCAGGATTCGCGCCGCCTCAATTCGCACGCCACGTATCGGATCATTTAGCAACGGTGATGCCGCCAATACACGATTGGCTGGATCAATAGACTCAATCAGGCCTAAAGCCGCAGTGCGCACAGAGGGATCGGCATCTTTCAGCAACTGCCGAGCCGTGATTAATAAATCAGGATTCATCAATGGCTCGGCCAACACAATGGCAGTGGCGCGCACAATCGCGGGCTTGCTTGCATCTTGCGCCACCTCCAGTAATGCGGGCAAAGCCTTAATACCTTGGCTCACCCCGTTATGCAGCGCCGTGCCGTAATGCGGACGCTCGCGCCAAGATTTCCCAAGCCATTTATCCAATGCTGCGGCGGCCCATTCCGGTTTGCGGTCTTGATGACACAGATTACAGGCATTGGGACTTCCCAATGATTGCGATAAGTCCGGGCGTGGCAAACGAAAGCTATGATCATGCCGACCATCAATCACCATGTAATTTTGTTCCGGCGCATGGCAGTCCATACACTGCGCCCCTTTTGAGCCTTGCTGATGGAAATGATGTTGTTGGCTGTCGAACTTTTCGGCATTGTGACAGCGTGTACACAAGGCATTGCCTTCGGCACGAAGTTTAAGCGCATGTGGCTCGTGACAATCCATACACGTCACACCATTTTGGAACATCTTGCTTTGCCGGAACGAACCCCAAGTGTAATCCTCATCACGTTGTTGACCATCGGCATAGTAGGTCGGTTGCGTCAGCAATGCGGGATGATGGCTATCTTCCAGCGGTTTTCCGGGTAAGTTACCTTCAACCAGCGTGGAGCGGCGCGCATGGCAAGCCCAGCAGGAGTTCATTTGCGCTTCATTGGCAGGAAGTTCTCTATGCGCAACACTAGATTGTCTATCAGTAAACTTCCAGGCCTCTTGCCAATGACTTTGCGGCCTTACCGCTAAGCCCTTATCTGCATTATCTGCAAAGGGCGGCTGCGCTTGTTTTGCCCATTCGACATGCTGCGAAGCCGGGCCATGGCAAGTTTCGCAGGCGACATTGATCTCATTGAAGGTGGTTTTATAGCTGTCGGTTGCCGCATCGTAGCCTTTCTTCAGATTAGTAGAATGGCATTCCGCGCATTGCATGTTCCAATTTTGGTAACGCTTGGTCCAGTGCAATTGATCGTTATGATCGACATTTTCATTGGGATACAGATGAAACCAACGCTGACCGCCCTCCTCTTTTGAACGACTGTCCCAGGCAACCCCCAAAGCTTGATAACGTCCGCCAGGAAATTCAATCAGATATTGTTGCAACGGCGTAACACCAAAAGCGTAGGCGATCGGATAATCGGTCAACTTACCGTCCGGGCCATCGGTTCGTACCATGAACTTGCCGTCGCGCTTAAAAAAAGTCGATTCAACCGCATGGTAGTTAAATTTTGCATTATTAAAGTCGCCAAGCACCGTTTGTTCATTAGCAACTTGCATCGCCAATTGATGGTGCGAGCCCTGCCAAGCGTCAAACTCAGCTTGATGACATTGCTTACAAGTAGCCGCGCCGACAAAATCTTTAGCCGCAACAGGACGAGTCGGTTCTGGTTTAGCTACTTGGGGAGTTGGCGAAATGGCGGTTCCTGAAGGTTTACCAACAAAGTAACCGACACCTATAAGCAAGCCCACCATGATTACAATTGACATCCACAACGCGAGGATTCGCTTACCTTTTCCGTTAGTTGTCGTCGTAGCGTCAGGCATTTTTTTAGTTGTTGTTTCAGTAGATTTTGGTGTCTTCGGGCGGATCATTTTGTGTCCGTAGTTAACGATTTAAAACTGCCGATACTTTAGATAAGTGCGAACGGTGCTACTGTTTTAAATTAGACCGTTTGCTTGGCTTCGACTCCGCTCAGCCACGAATATTTTTAGTCTGGGACAATAGAGTTAACGCTCTTATTATCTTGAGCATCAGGAATTACTCGCACTGCCAGAGGCTCACTGCTGGCGAGATGAACATCACGTTGCGGAAATGCAATCACTATATCGTGCTCATCCAAGGTTTTGCTGATCATAAAACGCAGATCACTGGCAATCGCTTTCCATGAGACTTCGGGATTGATTTCAACCCACACATACAAACCAAAAAGCAATGCATCACTGGCGAAATCTTCCAACAGCACCACGGGGGCTGGCTCATCAAGCACTAATCCGTGTCGCTCCGCAACACCTAGAAGCAGTCGATTTACCTCTTTTATTGGTGAGCCATAGGCAATGCCGACATTGACTACGATGCGTACCGATTTGCTGCTCAAGGTCCAATTGGTGACGTTTTGTTCAATGAAGGTACTATTTGGAATCAGGGTCTCAATGCCGTTGCCATCAAGAATTTGCGAACTGCGGACACCAATGTCTATCACACGACCGCGAATGCCACCCACCTCGACAACGTCGCCAGGTCGAAATGGCCGTTCAAACAGCAGCATGATGCCACTGATCAGGTTCTTGAGCATGTTTTGCATACCAAACCCAGCACCGATAGCTACTGCTCCGCCCATAAAGGCAAAAATCGTCAATGGAATCCTGGCAACCAACATGCTTAATATCACCAAAATGATGACTTGCAGAAATAGTATCCAGCGCCGTGCAATACGCGCAAGGCTTGCATCCATGCCCAAGCGCTGTACAGCTTGAGCTTCAGACAGTCGGGCCAGACGAACGGCAAACCAATAGCCAATAATCAAAATCGCTAACGCCTTTACTACTTTTTCGATTGTGACGCTACGCTTGCCGCTGATTTGCTGCCCATCAACCTCAATAGTGTCATGCGCAGCAAACAGTTCGAAATCCAAAATCTGTGCGGCTGCGTTACGAATAGTAAATATCACTTCTCCCAGATACTCAGACATCGCCTTAACTCTGAACTTTTCATCGAGCTCCTCTTTACTACGGTCCAGCAAGCGTTCTGTCGCCTCAACTTCACCCAACAAGCGTGAGTAAGAAACCAACTGTTCAAGATCAAGCCGCATTAACTCATCTCTCAAGGCAATTGATTCACTAGCTGTTGGATCGAGTTCTTTGACGGAGCGGCTGGTAATTTTTGTCAAAATACGCTGACGTTGCTGATGAACATATTCATCAATTGTTTGCAGAACCCACTGATTATTAGTGATTTTTTCATAGGCTTCGTCGGCTTTTTTACGATCGGTCACCTTGGCAAACATCAACCGAACATTCCAAATATCCCGTTGCATTTGCAGGTACACCAATATCCTATTCAGAATTTGTAATTTAATGTCCGTATTTGTGCGTTGCGCTTGGTGTATTTGCTCTAACTCCTGTTGTGTCAGTTTTAGTACGGTGATCGGCGCAGTGTTTTCTTGCTTAAGCGTCTTATTTTCAAGACTGAGCGAAGTCAAAACTGCATTAAGTTCGGAAATAATAGTTTGGCTTTCAAGCTCGATATTTTGGTTGATCAGTTCTATGTCTTGCTGAGTTAACTCAACGTTCTCAGAGGCAACACTTAATTGTTTACGCGCTAGTTGCAGTTGCGCTTGGGTTACCAAGAATTCTTCCCGAACCATTTGTATTTCAATCTGAAACCCCATAACACGGGCCAAATCTATTTGATTTTGCAATGCGATTAATTCGCGCTGTCTATTTAAGCGGGCTTGCTGATCTGATGACTTTTTTGCTTGCTCTACTGCTTCGTTGGCCTGTCTCAGCCTTACTGTAGATTTATCGGCGGTGTTTAATACCAGCGTGAACGCTTGCTCAAGCCCGGGAATCCATGCTTCAAGTTCATCTGCTTTTTTACTGAGAATAGTGACGGTTTCTTTTAGCTCATCAGCCCTGAGAAAAGGATGTGGGCTGGCTTCACTGAACGCAGACCAGTCCGCAGCGTTGGTTACCATTGCGCTGCGCTTTTTTTGAATTTCTAGCAAATTTGGTAGGCGAGCAAGCTGTCCTTGATAGAGAAACACAAGCTGCCTAAGATGCAAACGCCGCAGATAAAGTTCCTCATTCCCCGCCGACAGTGGACCACTTGCCGAATCTGAAGGTAAGGCCGCAAGTTCTTCGCTGGTTGCTGCCAGCTTCTTGTTAATTTCTTCAATAGCCAATGCTGGATTGAGCACGGATTGAGTTGAGGCGGAATTACTAGCGGGTTTATTCAATAATCCACCCATAAGCGCAGGACCTGGAGCCGCAGAAACTGGAGTCAGTAACATCAGCATCACTAAACTTATTAGTGCTCGAAAGACGTTAACATTTATCGATCTGTAGCAAACAGGATAACGAACAATGCGGAGAGTTTTCATTTTAACGGCCTACTAAAATGGGCTTTGTCTGGCAATGTCGACGAAACTAAGCACAAAAAGCTAACGTTGGCCCAGCATAAGGTGTTGGTCGAGATGCATGACATTCGTTGTAATAGGCTTAATTAGCCTAAATAGCATTATTTGTAACTAAACATTAATGGCACTGATCTTGCCAAGTTGATAACGCTGCCCTCTGCCGCCCATTAGAAGCGGCAGAGTTGACTTTACGGCTAGTCAGTTAGGGAAGCGCTGAATAAGTTCATTTCGCTCATGGTTCGACAAGCTCTCGGCAACTGCTCCATTCGTAGCCCTAGCTCCTGCATCCCTGCAGTCGACCACGAACGAAATCAATAAGTTACCGTTCATCTGTCCTTAGACCACCCTTGTGGTGGAGCTTGTCGAAGGATTTAATCAGCACTTCGTTAGCGGACTAAATCAGGATTTATCCAGCCTTGCTGGGCAAAATATCTAGCCAGTTCATCGGCAATCTGTTCCGCCATTTTCTTTGCTTGTTGAGCAGAAGCCGACTTATAACTTTTAACACCTCCGACTGCTGCATTGGCTCCGATTACCGCAGCTGTTCCGGCCCCAGCAGCTGCTCCAGCAGGCCCCATCACCGCGGCCCCCGGCATTTCACCGCTGTCTGCATGGGCATCAAAAGAGATTAACTCTTGATAGCCCGAGGCAGACGGTGCCAACACTCTGACTTTACTGTCCAGTGAAGATTGACCCATGCCTAAGCCAATCACATTTCGGCGTAAACGATTGCCTTCATTGATATTGGTAAATTGGCCGGTTATTAGAATTGCACCTGGCGACACTCGTAAATTTTGATCGGCACGTATCGGGTTTAAGCCTAAAGCGGCTATTTTTTGTGTCAACTCAGTAGCCATTGCATCAGCCACTTCACGACCTAGCTTGATTTCTTCTGCAGTCTGATTTGTGTTCGCAAGCTGGCCCTGAAGTTTCGCGAAAATGCCGGAATTTTGTTGAATATCTTCAGGACTGGCAGCAAAGTTATAAATCAGTACTTGAGTGGGCCTTGGCTGTCCTGAGTAAGCTATTTCTTGCGTATCTCGAACGCTTGTGCCCGCACAACCGACAACAAACAAAGACAACATGCTGATTACTGATAATTTTAAACATTGTTTTATGTGCATAATTATTCCTCAATGGGTTAGGGTCAATACTGTTGATTTAACAAAAGCTTATTTAACTAATGTTACGCAGAGCGGTTTGTCTCCCGTTATTCCGCCCCGAGCATCGCAGCTTTTGGCGAAATAGGCCCGTAAGGGGAGCGGCACGGATGCCGCTCGTTTTCGCAGGGCCAGGGATGGCCCTTCGAAAACCCTCACCAAAAGCGAGAAGCGCAGGAAATTGGCGGAATCCGGGTCGCCTTTTCTTTGGCTACTTTCTTTTGGCGAAGCAAAAGAAAGTAGCTCGCCTGTCGGTGCGAGAACCGACATTAAAATAAACTGTCGCGATAGCGACACCAGCGATTCTTGAGTATCGATAAAGGTCATTTCTTTTGGTTTGCGTAACATCAGTTATTTAATAACCTTACGCAAGTTTTTCAACTGTTTAGCTATTTCACCTTGCGCCTGCTTCTGTCCGATAGAACGCTTTAGATCGCTACCAAAACCAGCTACTTGATCAGTAAATGTTCTATTTGCGTAAATCACCAAGGAACCGTCACGATAAGGTATACCAGCAATAGCCAGCTGATTGGAGTTGTAAGAATGCCCCGCATAAAATTGACGGGCAAGCACTACCTCACCGCCACCTTCACTGGCAATAACACGATGAACAAGAAGCGCGGTCGGGCGGCCTTCGATCTGACGATTACGCCAGATAAACTTTTCTTCGGCGCCCGCCGGCAGCGCGGCCGGATAACTTAACCAAGCTTTATATAATTCAGGAAAATACTTTGCCAGCACTTTAGTCTGCACTGTGGCAGCCCGTAGTTCTGCTTTGGGATTTGCTTCTGTGCCATTACCGCGATCATACGTTTTAATGCCTTTTAAACCATTTTGACGATACGCCTGCCAACGCTGTAATAAAACTTGCCGATAAGCTTGAGAAGCGGCATCAGGTTGTGCCGAGCTTGCCGCTTTAAGCGCCTGAAATTCTTCAGTTGATAGGTTAAATTGACTGCCCGGTGTCGCCGCTAAAAACTTTGTGGCTTCATCACTTCCGGTTTTCAAACTGAAGCCTTTAAACGAATCCAACGTTGCCTGTGCAGGAATAGCGCCCTCAGCTGTGACATCAGTATCTATAGATGTCAGGTTTTTACTTTTCAAATAGCCAATGATTTTGGACGGTGGCGCCGGTACATAGATAGCAGCGCCTGCGGCTAATTCATTTTCTTCACCGTCGGCGATATTGAAAAAAACAACCTCGCCTTTATCAAGTTTGGCAATGTCTTGTTGCTGAATACCAAGTTGCTGAAATGCCTCTTGGGAATCTGGTAAGCTCGCGCCAGATGCCGAAAAACTTGCACTGCCGGCCAGAATAAGAATTATCCATGACCTGTTTGCAAGCTTTGATAACAAAGGTTTTTTTGCTGTTATGTGTTGGCCTGTCATGATTAATACCTCCAAATTAATAAAAATAAATACTGCTCTCGAATCATTTTTTCTAAAGCCAAATCTGAAATTGGGCTTATCTATTACTCAGTCACTGCGACTTAGGCTTTTCAATACCCGCGCGAATTAGCTGGGAAAAATCAGCAGAATGATCGGCGGTTTGCGCCACAGAATTAATATGGGCTTGCTGCTGCAATTGCTCAAACGGGAGTTGTGTATTTAGCCTGCCCGATTGATAAAGATACTCCGGCACATAGCCACTTAACAGAATTTTCCAGGAAAACGGTAAATGATCTTGATTGACTCGAGTATTTAACCAAATAGCAGTCGTGCAGTTGTCCAATAAGGTGTTGTAAAAAGCCGGCTTATCGTGCAATTCATTGATTTGCTCAATGTACTCAAGAAACAAGCGACGCGCATTTTCTTGAGGCCCTTTTAAAGAATAGAGGTAGACATCCTCCACCGGATCTTTACGGTAGTTGGTACGCAGACGAATAACATCGCGTTCGTCTGCCACAATGTAAGTCAGTTCATACTGACGAAAAAAACCTTTGATGGTGGAGTAGCCTTCATTCAATTCCTTGCGGGCTTCGATAGAAACCGCCAGATGATCTTTATTACCGAAATTAAAACTTACGATCGTATGCGCAATAGCCGGGCCCATCCAATACACCGCGAATAAATCAATACCATCGAGCTTATTAATATCAAAGGTTTTGCTGTAATAGGCGGGTGTGTAGTCAAATTCGCTTCGATAATCAAAGTTGCGAATATCATGCACAGTTACCAAATCACCATCGAAAGTGGCATAGGGTAATTTGGCTAAATCCGGTTGCCATTGCCGCTCATTAGACGGATTAATGGCAAACCACCAATTCAAAATCGCCACAAATAACACGGCATAAACTATCAATAAGCGCTTGCGCCAGTTAGCAAACCCTAGGCTAACCAAGGTCACCAGACCAAATAAACCCACGGTCGCCGCTACCCCGGTTTGTAAAGTACTGCTTTGAGAGTCACCAAAATAAATTGCTAACACAGCCCAGGCGGTAGTTCCTATTAGCGTTAATACCAACAACAATATCTTCAAAAATTTCAGCATTCAATTACCCAAAAACCGCACATGTCCGGTGTTTAATTCATAAACGGCCCCAACCAAGGCCACACGCTTGTCTCGCAAGGCCCGTTTTGCTCCCGGAAGTGCCAGCAATTCCTTCATCGACCAACGCACATTTGCCTCTACGGCGGCGCGCAGCAAGCTGTCCCGGTCTTGTTTTAGATTGAGTTTTTTCAGTCCGGGCTTGATTGATTTAATCAAAGATTCGATATGCTCAAGTTCCTTAGTTTTACTTAGCATTTCTTCCACAGTCGCGGTCACTGCGCCACAACCTTCATGCCCCATGACAATTACCAAATGAGTATGAAGATGCGCCACCGCATATTGCAAAGAACCAATCACATCTTCCGCAATGATGTTGCCGGCAATCCGAATGGTAAAGAGATCGCCAAAGCCCACATCAAAGATAAGCTCCGGCGGCACACGTGAATCACTGCAACCGAGAATAGTCGCGTAAGGTTTTTGGCTCTCAACCAGCAAACTGCGCCAGGATGCTTTTTCATGCGCATGACGCGATGTATCATCAATGAAACGTTGGTTGCCAAGCTTCAACCGCGCCAGCGCTTCATTGGCATCTTGTGGATAGGGCTCCACATCAATAACACTAGGTTCAGACGTTTCCGCGGCAACGCCAACAGCCATTCCCAAACCGACGCAACAGGCCCCAGACAATAGTTGTCTTCGGGTAACAAGAGGATTAATCATACATTCACTCCAAAAATTGCCTGGCTGATTAAATGTTCATTTCATTTAGGAAACAGCAAGGTAACCTGAAAACGAAGTTGCCAATCCGGGCCTACAGTTGGCGATACCACATGGTAGTAACTCTCCAGCGATGTACTCATCAGTTGGTCACCTAGCGAAAAAACCTTACCAACACCGCCACCCACCGGCACCAACCATCGATTAGCCTGTTTTTCGCCCCACACGGCAATAATTGACGGAGAACTGGTCAAATACCAACCATTGGGAAGGTTGTAATTAATCGTGGGACGTAAAGACATGGTATTGACATCGCGTCGGCTCTCGTCGCCTGCAAATGACCATACATTTGATGCAATGGTGCTAAAAACCCATGGCCCATTTATATAAAGACCGCCGACAATGGGGCCTGCCGCCCACTTTCCGCTACCAAGCATTTTTTCGGTAGCGGTGGGAGCAACTAACGTAGGCCCAACGCCCCAAAGAAACTGGCCGGTTCTATTCGGCGTCAGTAAGACTTGTAAGGAAACGTCACTCAGTCCATCGATTTCCTGGGGAAACGGCAGATGCACAATAGGAATCGCTGAGCGAGTAATGACGCTCCAGTCGTCGTTTAACTCAAAGGGCACCATTGGCTGAACCCTTAAATAATTCAATACATCTTTCTCCGGACCAAAGCCCATTTGCGCATTTTCTTCGACCATCAATTTACTAAAACGAGTAAACGGATTTTGATCTTGTTTCGCCAGCTCAGTCGCATCTTTCTGAGCCGATACAGCGCCAATATGGCAGATCAAACCGATAGCAAGGGCTATTCGACGGCTTCGATTTATTGTCATAAGAGGCCCTATAAAATCAGCAAAAACATTCCTGAAACCTCACCCTACTTAACTTCCTTAGTAAATTCACAGCGATCTTTAACTAACTGCGCCGCCGCTGGGTGCCCGATACCTTTGGCAATTAATGCCACCACTCGGTCATCTTGGTCATAACCGATATGAGCCGCCATCGGATTGGCAAGATCGGTCATACCGAAGGCGTCCATCACTTTGGCGATGTTGATATTGATATTGGTAACGGTAGTACACAGTCTTGAGTCAAGATATTTATCAGTGAATCCTGGCGGTATCCCATAACTTAATAAGTCGTTAGGGTCACTGAAGGCAATGATTTCAGTTTGTTTAACCATACGTTTGTTGTAATTAGCTCCATTCGGTTGGCAATAAGCCGCATCCTGCCCGACCACTTCAGGCAGTTCTCTACCCAATTGCAGCATTGGCAACTGATTTGACAGCATATAAATAGGTACATGCTTATTTTGTAGCGCCTGAATTGATTTTTCGGTGATATCCAGCTTCTTACTTGGATCGGCATATTTATTAACATTAGCCATGATATGGGCGATACGCTGCATACCGTCAATAACGATACGACTACCCAAACTATGAGAAATCATTACATAGTCGTCATTGGCAATATGCTTGATATTAGAATCGTTCAGACCGGCGCAGACATGTGAACCGCTCGCGGGAAGATCATCGTAATCACCTGTCGCCATCCAGCAAAACGACTGTCCGAACGCCGCTAAAATGGGCTCTCGGCTATGTCCCATATAAATAACCGGGTCAGGACCGGTATCATTGCTGAATTTTTTCAGCATGGCGTTGATTCTTGCGCGCCGAAAATCGTATTCGCCGGAGGTATCGAATCCCAGCAATTCCTTTTCTTTACGGGTAATTTCCGACCAAGTCAGTTCATAAAAAGTCAGGTCTTTACCATTTTCTTCATTAAACAAATGAGTAATTCGTAAATTACCAAGATTCTTACCTGGAACCAACGGTGCGGACAGTTCGATATTTTTCTGGCCTTCCGTGCGCATATTTAGGTTTAGTTCCTTGGCTAATTTCTCCAGAAACTGGGTGGTATAACCCGGCACATGATCACCGACGCCATGCACGAACAACACCTTGGTTTTACCCTGTTTTTTGACCAGACCTGGTTCTATACCTGTAAAGGACTTGCCCCATACCTGACATTGCCGTGTGTCTTCATTTTCGGTCTTTTCCAAAAGGGCTTCCGCAACGCCTCTGCCAATCCCCGCGCAGCCGGATAACAGTACGGTGATTACAACAGATGACAATAGCCAGCCGGTTTTTGGTTTAAAACTAGGTCGTTTCTTCATGATTTTTATCCCACTAATTACTGTGTAAGGGCGTTCTTAAAATTGAATAGTCATGCGCAAACTGGCTTCAACTGATGTGTCCAAATTCTTCAGACTGTTATTCTGATCAAGCGCCTTGCTCAATCCTGAATTAATCACTTGCAGATTAGGACTCACACTCAACCAAGGCGTCACCGCGGCGGTGTAATACATTTCGACCGCATCCTCGTGATCAAGCCCCAGACCAAGTCGGTCACGAAGAAAGGGCACAAACTGGTCGCTGAATTGAGTCCGCGCCCAGCCAATGCCAAAGCTATCATGCGAACGGCTCTCAAACGGGCCTTTACCGCCAATACCCATCATATAAGTGTATTGAACCGGATTGGGATTACCGTCGGTAGCGCCAAAGTTAAAGAACAGACCGACACCGCGTTTTGAATCACCTTCGGGTTGCCAGAAATATTGATCGAAAGCGTAACTGACCGCCCAGGTATTATCTTTACGGTTTAAAGGCTGAACCGGTAGCAAAAGTTGCGGAAAATATCGCTCTAATATTCGAGTTAAGATCGGCCCTGGGTTACCAAGGCGAGGATAGCGTTCGGTCAAGAGCGTTCTCGCCACATTGCTGGGATCTTGATCCAGCGACAAGCGTGTTTTATTACTCCAGACACCGGTCACGCTTTGATGACCAACCAGCCCAAACGGCTTAACATTAATTTTGGCGGCACTGAGTACCGTTGCACCGTTATCAAAGGCTTTACTAACGTCATTCTCAGACGGGGTACCGCTAGCATCCAACGCCAGCGCCATCAGTGTGACATCTTTGGTCGGCAGAAATAGTATTCCTCCGCCATAGGCAGAAATCGGCACCATCGCTTCAGACAAGGAAAAATTCAGTGCCGTGTTCATGAACTGATTGTGATAATTGCCATAAAACTCGCTCGGCATAAATTCCAATAAGCTGAGTTTGCCCATGGTTAAGCCAAACTTAGGGCTTAAAAATTGGGTAAAGGTGGCCTGCATCAAACCACTGTCTGCCTGGTTAATCCCAGGAAACAAAGTGCTTAAATTGCTGGGCACAATGGCACCGACATCGTTATAGAGCGTGTTACCAAAGCTGGACACGCCTTCAAACTTGAAAAAACCGCCCGGCCACAGGCCCATCTTTTGCGTATCCAGATTTAATGTGTAATCGACGTTACCCCAGAACTCAGCATTGGTGTCTTTGCCACCGGTGATAACACCGCCCGGCTGTAACATCATCTCTGCGTCCAACACCACGCCTTTCTTGCCAAGCTCGTCGCGGGTACCGCCCCAATCACCTGTCAGCCGTTGCCGTGACGACAAATCGCCACCCCAAGTTGCCGGTACATCGACCGGTCCCAGTGCGTGGGCAGCGGGCTCCGCCCCCATTAATAACAAGGCACCGAGCAAACCCAGTGGGACATTTCCGATCTGACTAACATGCTTTTTTCTCACTGTAATTCTCCTGATTTCACTCTTCGCCTTCATCAAGTCAAAAACTAACCACTCAGCCTTTGTTATTAAAAAGGCCTCAAAGTAAACGCTGTCGGATCGGTCACTGCTTCACCAGGTTTGCGATTAGCGATTTGCACAAACTGCTTCGCCCACTGATCCATAATGCCTTTAGCTGGGCCATACCAAGTCAGTCGGGTCAAATCAAGAGGACCGGCATCCTGCATGTCGCGGTCGGCGAAAGTGGCAACCACCTCACCGGTTTGCAAATCACGCAGGCGGCCTTCAAAAGCAGCTCGACGTTGATTAACAACTCCCGCAGCGGTGCCGCCACCCGGTATCAACCAACCGGCTGCATGCAAAGCAGGCTGCGATGGATTGATCTCAATCAGCGCAAGTTCCAGACGCAAGGCCGGTTGCCGATGCTGGCCAGCAAGTTCTATGACCTGGAAGCGATGCTTGGGATCATGCTTGAATTCATTCACCACTTGATCGTGAAAATACTGCGCAAGTTCTTCGATGTCTTTTTGTACACCACCAAGTAAGCTGGCGGAACTCAACTGATGGAGCCAATCCATTTGCTGCATATACTGAGTATTCACCGGTGCGACAACCAATTCTTGATACCCGGACTTCTCAAAACCGGGTTTGATCCAGACTTTTTGAAACGGTAAATCGGTCGGCTTGCTTTGAAGTTCCGGATGTTCAATAAAACCTGCATCCGCTGCCGGTTGCACAGCGAGAGATTTAACGGCATTGGTTTCTTTTTGAACCGTAGAACACGCTGATAACATCGCTATGGCACTGATCAACAGGCCCACTTTAACGGGATGTCTTATTATTGATTGACGGTTTGTTTTCAATTGCTATCTCCTAATTAAGGGTTAAATTTACTATTTTGAATAATCCGTTTAAAAACTACTGTTCAATGTATGCCTCCAAGCGGCCTTCCCTGACTGCTTGAACCAATGCCTTATAGTCGAGTTCGTTTTGGTCGGCATAGCTTTCAGAAAAATCCGCAATCGCCTCATCGAAATCCTCTTTCTTACCCAAATAACCGGCAATTTTCGCGGCATCACCGGAACGGGCATGAGCACTTGCAAGCACCCAACCGCAAAGCTCGGCGTAGTGATTCATCACGTTCGGAGTGAACAGTTCTACCAGCGGTTTTAACTTCATGTCCCGCAGTTGCCGTATATAGAAGTGTTTGCCGATATTTGTCTCCGTCCAGCCGAGAAAGATGTCGCTCGCCGACAACATTAGCCGTTGCCCCATCACCACGCGCTGTCCATGGTTAGTGTAAGTGCTTTGTCCGGCATAGGGCTCCAGCACCGACGCATTTGCTTCCTTAACCTGCAAAAACAACACATCGTCCGCTCCACCCATCATGAGCATGAGGCCGCAACGGGTACCGACACTGCCAACCCCGACCACTTTCATGGCTAGATCCTTGTATTCATAGCGGTCGAGCAATAACCGCCTATCTTCCGGCAGTGTGGCTCGGTAAGCCTCAAACGCCTCGCGCACACGTGCTTCCATGACTGCCGCCTCCTCGCCCTGGGCATGAAAAATCAGCGGCGGATTGTCGCGTATACGGTGGACGCCGCCCTCAAAGGTGACCATCTCGGGAAAATCCTCATCCATCACATCGCGGTCGCGGGCCTTGTCGATACGCTTTTTGGCGCGTGCCTTGGCGGTTTCATCCTCGACCCCCTCGATCGCCGCTTCCACGTCGATACTGAAATACCACGAATCCAGCACCCCCATCTTGGCAAATTCCCGCATGCGCTCGCGATAGCTGCGCACGCAACTTTGCGCCGTCTCCCGTGCTTCCTTGGCGGTATAACCGTTAGCGTGTCCGGCCACCACAAAACTTGCCGCAAGTCGTTTGATGTCCCACTCCCAAGGGGCGGGCAGAGTTTCATCAAAGTCATTAATTGCAAAGATTTGTCGCCGTTCCGGCGTAGCGAAGCTGCCGAAGTTGACCAAATGGCAATCGCCGCAAGCCTGTACACGAATTCCTGTAGACGGCAATCCTGCGAGATCAGCCGCCATAATCGCCGCTCCTCCCCGGTAAAATGCGAACGGCGATTGCATCATCCGACCATAACGTATCGGCAACAGTTCAGGCACCCGGTCGATGCTGGATTCGATCAGCAAATCAATGGGATCGCGGCGATTGGCTGGCGCTTGCCAGTGCGCGTGGCTCGCCAACGGCACCGCAAGACGAATGGATTTGCCTTCCGCTTTACGATCTGCCCGCGAACGCCGATCAACAGTGATTGGCTCAGCAACATCATTGACTTCGCTGCGTTTACGCCCTTTTTTTGGGGATGTTTCTTTTTTGGTCATGACAACTACTCCTGTTCAAATCATTAAAATTATCGATGGAGAACCCACTCTCTTTGTACCTCTAAGGGCATAAAGAAGAATATTTTTGCTGTTTTTAAAGGTTCCCTAAGGTTAGCCCTAAGCAATTCGTCTCTTTTTAAGAGTAAAACCATATTATCTTTAAGTTAAAGCAAAAATCAGAATTATCTTACCTTCCGGAATCATCTTTTACGCATATCACAATAAAATGCCTAGTAATTGTTTAACCATGTCTTCCAGAGAAATCATGGTCAAAGACAATGGCAACACGGGCAACAATGTCACGATAGCAGTTTGCAGCACCGCAGTTTTGCCGAAGGGAAACAAACGCATGCCCTCGACGATTTCAAAGCTCCCTGCCAGATCATTCAACGATTGAATATCACCACTGCCAACCAGTGGTTCATCCAGGGGTGGCGGATCACGCAGCCATTTGCGCTCGAAGCCGCATACGTAAGTGCTTGCCAATGCGCCGTACTCAAGCAACCCTTGCCGTTTGCATTTTGCCAATTGCAAAGCAAACACACTCAGCGGGCCGAGCACCAGCAACAACATAAATACCACAGCCGAGGCAACTTCCGGCTTGAACGCAAGCAGCGTGACACCTTCATAGAAAATACGATTGGCAATCATACCGGCCAGCAAAACACCCTGAGCCAGAAGTATCGGCACAAAAGCCGCCACACTGCCCGCGAGAAAGCCCAGTCCGCCAGCCCGATCGGGATGGGTCGGCACCAGGTGCAGATCCAGTCGGGACACTTGCCACAGAAATCGCGCCCAGATAAAAATACGAAAATACCAGCGAAATAACATGAATTGGAACACCGGAATACTGACATAGGCATACCAATACCCGGCCGGAGAAAGCTGCTGTTGCCCATCCACCAAAGTCGAAAACCAAGTAGCCGTTTCAAGCGCCATCTGACTTGACCAGAGAACGTGTCCGCCAGTTAATACCATGACGATCATCAATGCTTCGATAAGCACGGAATTGCGTAGCCGCGCTGCAGAACCAGCAATAGCTTGCAACTGGGATAGAGCTTCGGGTGGAACAATCCCACGCTCAACAAATTGCTGAACAATCGGTTTGAGCCGCTGGTGAACCACAAGTTCCGCCACCAATAACAACGGCAAGGCCAACAGAAAGCGGATATGCACGTCGATGTCATAAAGGAATGGCACTTTAATATCGCCACCTGCCGCCTCTCTGAAAAACACCGAAAGCAACAGCAGCGGCAACCAAGTAAATGCCGAAAAAACAATAATTCGACGTTTGACCAAACCCAACGTATCGGTGCCTAGCTGAGTACGAAGAAATAGCTGATAAAGCGGACCACCCAATACCACAGAAAAATCTTCGGGTGGCTTATTGTCAGGTGATAGATTCATAGTTGTTCCTTTGCAAAATTAATAGCTTATTTCGGAAACAGTAACGTCACTGCAAAACGCACACCCCAATCAGCGCCGCCATTAGGTTTTTCTGGGTAATAGCGCCCGCCAATTTGAAATTGCACCGGCTGCTTACCTAATTTAACCAACTGACTGACGGTCGCATTGACGGGCACAGTCCATTGGCTATTCTGCCAGTCATAAGTTGATTCCGAATTTAGCCCAAACGTCGTATAGGTTTTCGTTGTGTAAGATAGAATCGGCTGCAAAAAAGTAGCGCTGACATCTTGTCGGCTGGAGGTGCCCGCAAAAGATTCGATGTGGTTACTCAGCAAACCATAAGTCCAACCGCTTTCCTGCCTCAGTAATACCGCCGTCGGGCCCGCGCCCCATTTTTTTGCGCTGAGCTTATCGTCTGAAGCACTGGGGTAAAGAAATACCGGGCCAGCCCCCATAATCCACCCACCCACCGGGGCTTTCGGAGAAAAGAAAAAGCTTTGCACAATATCGCTCAAACCACTGACATCAGCACCGCCGGCAACTGGCGATTCAGCGTGAATAATTGGCAAGATCGTGCGCGTAATAAGATTCCAATCGTCGCCAATCGAAAACGGTATCACCGGCTGCACGTTGACCTTGTATTGCATAGCATCATTCGAACCAAGACCAAAATCCCAATTATTCTGAAACGGTACGCTGATCAGGTTGGCTACCGGATTTTGCAGCTTCATCGCCAATTGCTCGGAACTATCGCCGGAGGCGTTGGCTTGTGTTTGCGTTGCTGCTGAGTGAGCTTCTTCGGCAATTACACCACTAGATACAAGACCCATTCCCGCCATAAGCACGGTGGTTTTAAGAGTTTGTATGAATTTTATTTTCATTGATTTCCTTTCTGTGTTTATACATCTTAGGGTGGATTTAGCTTTAATAACTTAACTACTCTGCATCCGTCGCAGGCGCTTGTCGCCAGTTTTCTCGGGCAACGATTTTCGCCGTCTCCGGATCGGCTACATAATGCGGGGACATGATTTGCACGCCGTATTCGTTAAAAGCATCTTGAATGTTTTGGTGTAAGTCCGAATAAACCTTGGGCATGCTATCCGCCGTGGCAACGTAGGCATTGAGCTCATAATTGACATAAAAATCATCCAGCGCGCGTTGCAGCACAAAGGGAGCGGGGTCGCGTTGCACTTGTTCGGTGCGTTCGGCGGCGAGCAACAATAGTCCATGGACTTGCCGCCATGGGGCGTCGTAACCGATAGTGATGCTAACCGGAAGAATCAATCGACCTTCCCCGGCCGCAAAACTGTAATTAGTGACTTGATTACTCATCAGCAGCGAGTTGGGGATAGTAATCTCCAGATTTTTCGGTGTGCGTATGCGCGTGACTAATAGCGACACGGCCAACACCTTGCCGGTGGTATCGCCAATTTTAACGACATCACCCACCCGAAACCCGCGCATATAGGTCAATATGACACCGGCCACCATGTTGGCGACAACGGAAGTCGAGCCCAATGAAAACAACACGCCAAGAAAAATAGATACGCCTTGAAAAGCCCGTGAGTTGGACCCTGGAATGTAGGGATAAGCAATGACTATGGCAAACACGATGATCAGAAAACGAGAAATCTTGTAAGTGGGTTTCGCCCACTCGGGATAGAACTCAACAAGTTGCAAATCGCCATTTTCTAACGCTGTAAAAAAGAAGCGCATGACCCCTAAAAAATAGCGAACGATGAAAAACAGAATCAGCAGGAACATAAAATTTGGCATTTCGTTCCAAATATTCCCGCCAATTTGCTTGATTGGATTAACGACATAGCCAAACAAACTTTCTGCGATAGTCCGTGTCCAGGGAAAGAAACTGAGTATCAGACTGAAATAGACGTACAGGCCACCAATCAGAATAAACAAGCGTAATAGCTTTAACGATGCGATCAGCGCACCCTCGATAATAAACTCGAAAATACGAATGCGGGTGGTATCCAACCAACGACGCATTGCCGTATCCAGGCGGCGCCGCAAATATTCAAAAAATCGATTGAGCCCGTAAATAAACGCCGCCAGCAACACCGTGGCCACCAATGCTGATAGAGCTCCAATCAGAAGATTATGGACACTGTGTTCTTGCCGATACTTGATGATGGCGGCGCGGATTTTATCTGCTCGCTGGGTTGCCAGTTCCATTCGGGAAACACCTTCAGCAGCAGCGTCTGAATCCAACACTGACATAATAATTGTATCGCCCGTCACAACATCGGTGGTTATTTCATCACTGGTCAGGGTGATGCTGTCGGTGAGTAGAAATGGATCTTCAGCTAACAATTGAATGCGTTCTGCGATTCTGTCGGCGCGCAGTTGCGCGCTTAAGGTCTTGAAGCTGTGCATCTGAAACAGCGTT
This sequence comes from Methylococcaceae bacterium, assembly GCA_030693065.1. Classification (GTDB taxonomy): domain Bacteria; phylum Pseudomonadota; class Gammaproteobacteria; order Methylococcales; family Methylomonadaceae; genus JABFRC01. The sequence goes on from JAUYBL010000036.1 coordinate 195,545, forward strand.
TCGCCATCCACAATAACGGCTACCGGTACGTTTTCGTGTTTTGGGGTTACGTCGGCACAGGCCATATTTACCAAGTTAATAAACACTAGCCATAGCAAAAGCTGAAAACTAACTTTCATTGTTATTCATCCTTTTTGTTAATGTTTAATCCTGCATCTTTGGGCTGAGCGAAGTCAAATCCAACAATGACTCTAAGGAAGTGCTGATTAAATCCTTCGACAAGCTCCACCACAAGGCTGGTCTAAGGACAGATGAACGGTAACTTATTGATTTCGTTCGTGGTGAGTTTGTCGAACCATGAGCGAAATCAATTTATTCAGCACTTCCCTAATTAATAAATGTAGGGTGGGCAGGCTGTTTCTGCCCACCTTGAAGTTTGTGTTGGTGGGCAAAACAGCCTGCCCACCCTACATCGTTTACACAGCACCGTGAACTTTTCAAATCCTATTTCTCAAAAGGAAACACTTTCTTCCAGTCTTTTTTCATATCCACCACTGTCCAGCCTTTTTGCCCTGCGTCATCAAGCGCTTTATCCAGATGTCCAATGGCTGAGTTACGGTCGTAAGCCACTTCGCGTTCGGCATCGGTGTGATGGACAATAAGCTCAAACCTTGGACCGCTACCCGCCGCCGTCCACTGCAACATTTGCCAATCGCCGTCGGAGTTACCGAATGCGGCAATTGGTCTGCGACCGATGAATTTTTGAATCGCGACCGGCTTGCCGTCTTTGTCGTCATTAAAATCTATTTCCGGCAGTCGCAGCAGCACGGGTTTACCATCGCGAAGTGCAAACTTGGTTTTGATGCTACTGCCAATAACTTGCTCAGGTGGAATGCCATAAACCTTTTCCATCCAGGTACGCATAAACTCAATGCCGCCACCGGAAACAACATAAGTCTTGAAGCCGTTAGCCCGCAAGTAATTAAGCAGTTCCAGCATTGGCTGATAAACCAGCTCGGTATAGGGACGGTTATATTTCGGATGTTTCGCTGTACTCAGCCAATCTTTAACAATTTTTTCAAATTCTTCGGTGGTCATGCCGGCATGGGAGGCCATAATCAGTTCCACCAAGCCGTGTTCACCGCTCGCCATCACGCCCTTCATATCATTGGCAAGCACTGATTTAAAAGGCTCTGTGTCTTGCCATTCTGGATGTTTGGGTGCTTCCGCTTTCACGCGATCTAACGCAAAAATTAGTTGGGGAATGGGTTGCTCGCTCCACAACGTGCCATCGTTATCAAACGTAGCAATGCGTTCAGCGGGCGAGACAAAATCGGGGCCACCTTTTTTGGTCACGCTGGATACAAACTGCACAATGGCAGTTTTGGTCGGGCCGCTATTCCAGGAGGGTAGCGGATCCGAAGACTTGGCCAGAGCAACTTCGGTAAATGCTAAAAATACCAAGCACAATAGGCTGCGGCTCAGTAAAACACGGAATGAGTCAGTCATTTTTACCCCCTTACGAACAATAATTTTGTAGGAGCGGGCCTTGCCCGCGATAGTTAGATAGCTCGCAGGCAAAGCCTGCTCCTACAATGAATAGGTTCTGCCTATTTTGCTAGCGAACTACTTTGTCACTTCAACTCAAACGTCTTGAGCTGCTTCCGAGCCGTGCCGTTATTACCGAGTTGGTAAACAGCCGCTCCCGCCGGTGAAAACGTGAATGCATCAAACGGTTCTGCAAACATTCCTTTCAAATAATCCGCAGGCGCTAGGCCAATGGTGACGTGGGGATTGAAAGTTTTACCAATTTGTTTAGGCACATACGACGCGATGTAGTCAATCGTCGGCTGATTGATTTCAGGATCTTCGGGCGTAGTGACAAACGCGGCTGCGGTTGCAGTTTTGACCGTAAAAGGAGCCACTGCAGCAACCAACTGTTTTTGCAGTTTGAGAATATTGTTAGTTGGTTTGACGACAATACCCGCAACACCAAGCTCCCCCAAAGGAAGATAATAGTATTTGGTTGCCTGTAACTTCCAGCTTGCCAGCTTTCGCTTGGTCAATACCTTATCGGCTGCAGCATAGGCTTTGTCGAGATCCGCGGTGCGGACGTAGCGCTGCAGAAGAGTAATGTGCGGACGGTGCGTCGCGTCCAGTGCAAAGCCTTTTGGAAAGACTTTGAGTAGGCGGGCATTGGCTGCCTCTGCGTGCTGGAGCATCGTTGCATCGGGTTCCAGTAAGATGTCGATAGCAGTAATCGCGTTTTGCTCGATAGAACCTGACTGTTCTTGCGCGAGAGCATTTCCTGCCGCTGTAGCCAGAGCGTAAACCATTGCCGCTTTAATCAGCAGATGCCTTAAATTATTATTAGCTGATTGCATTGTTGCTTCCTCTTTGGAAAAGATGAGCATAAATATGAGTAGTGTGCTGACCGATGCATTCAGTCCACCCGGTCGAAAAGCAAGGCGCGATGCGAGAGTGCTAATTCTTTAGGGAGACCCATCATGTACACCAAACCTATCGCAAGATCGCCTAAACCTAATGGCACCACAATCAAGCCGAGATCACCGAATAAGCCGGCGGGAATAAGTACCAGAGCGGCAGCATAGCGTAACAGCGATTCCCAATAGACAAAGGTAGCGCGGCGGCGTAAATCGCGGGACGATAAAATCAATACGGCACTGGTAAAAGCTGCAAACCCAGCGATTAGCCAACCCCAAACAGGATCACAAATGTTAAGACCTACACCTCGATATAGCGGTGGGAATAACAAGAAGGCGGCGAGACCCGCGTTATAAACGCCTGACCAATAAACAAAGGTCGTCATTTTGAATGGCATAGAAGCCTCCACGTTTAAAAGATTCGGGATAATTTTAAATTTGCTCACATTGCATTGAGCCTGATGCAAAACCCAGTAGAAACGGCCTTTCGCCTGCTCCAAGAAAAACACCACACCCAAAATAGAAACCGCCGAAAAATCGGCGGTTGCGGTTAGTAGATCAATCAGCGTTTACTTATTGGCTGGTGTTTGCAACTGTTCCAACACCTGATCGATGCTGAAACTTGCAGCTTTTTGACGTGGCGGGAATTCTTTAAAGCTGGCAAGGTACTGACCGACATACTTCTGCGCTGGTGTTAGCAAGAAGACATGATCAATATACCAGTCCCAATAAGTGTTGGAAGTGACGCTCGCCTTCTCGTATGGATCGGTACGCAGATTGTAGAGCCAAGGAATGCGCGTTTTTACGAACGGTTCGCCCCATATAGCCATGGTACCTACCTCACGTTGTTGAGCAAACACTATCTTCCAGTTGTCGTAACGCAAGCCTGTTAAATCGCCATCATCTGAAAAATAAAAGAACTCTTCACGCGCACTCTTAGGCTGCTGCCCAGTCAGATACGGAAGCTGGTTGTAACCATCCAAGTGGACTTTGTACTTTTTGCCATTAGCGACATAGCCTTTCAGTAACTTTTCTTTAACATCAGGAACGCCCGCGGCTGCTAACAAAGTAGGTGCCCAATCCAAATGTGAAACAATGTCATTGGATACCGTGTTAGGTTTGATATGCCCCGGCCAACGAACCATTGCGGGCACACGATAAGCACCTTCCCAGTTGGTATTTTTCTCACCACGGAATGGCGACGTGCCGGCATCTGGCCAAGAGTTTTCATGCGGGCCATTGTCGGTGCTGTACATGACGATGGTGTTGTCAGCAATACCCAATGAGTCGATTTTATCCAGTACCGTGCCGACGTTTTTGTCATGATCGATCATCGCATCGTGATACGGGCTTTGCCAACGCCCAGCTTGGCCTAGGCTTTCAGGTTTGGTATGCGTACGAAAGTGCATGTGGGTGAAATTGACCCAGGCAAATACGGGTTTACCGGCTTTGACTTGCTTTTCGATAAACTCAGCGGCGCGGCTGGCGGTATCGTCATCGATAGTTTCCATACGCTTTTTAGTCAGCGGACCGGTATCTTCGATTTTTTGGGTACCGTCAGAATTAGCAAAGCTGTGTAGCACGCCGCGTGGGCCGAAGTTTTTACGGAAGTTAGGAAAGTCCGCTTCTTTAGGATAATCCGGCAGTTCCGGTTCTTCTTCGGCGTTTAAATGGTAAAGATTGCCGTAAAACTCATCAAAACCGTGCGCGGTAGGCAAATATTCGTCTTTATCACCTAAGTGATTTTTACCAAATTGCCCGGTGGCATAGCCTTGGCTTTTCAGCAATTCAGCAATGGTCACATCTTCTTTTTTAAGTCCCAAATCGGCACCGGGTAGCCCCACTTTGCTCAAGCCGGTACGGAACACGCTTTGGCCGGTAATAAAGGCGGAGCGTCCAGCGGTGCAACTTTGCTCAGCGTAATAGTCGGTAAAAAGAACACCTTCATTGGCGACGCGGTCGATGTTGGGGGTTTTGTAGCCCATCACGCCTTTGGAATAAGCACTGACATTAGACTGGCCAATGTCGTCGCCCCAAATAATAACGATGTTGGGTTTTTTATCTTCAGCCTGCGCCGAAGAAAGAACGCCGCATGCCAGCCCCAGAGCCAGCACCAGACGTTTATGTTTGAATATGGATTGCATAAATATCCTTAGTTTGCTGAGTAAGTTATGGTTGTTCTGTACCGGAAGTCCAAGCCGCTAGACGTTTAGTCAGCAATTCGCTCCAAGTATTGATCGCGTTTTCCGCATCGCCCCATTGCCATTGAAAGCCAGTTGTAAACGACCCGCCGCCCAGACGTTTATCCACACCTTCAGCCAGCACCTTGCCGGTCACTGAATCGGTAATTTTAACTTCGGCTTGCGCACCGCCAACAAACGGGAATGTGCCGGTGGCCAGATACTTCAGGTTTGACAACAAATGTGCCTGTGGCACGATCATGGTCACACTGCGTAATACCGGTGTAGCTGTTTCCGCATCCGTTAAAGCCGCATCAATCTTCAAGACGCCAGGACCAGGTTGATTGACAACCTGAAATTGCTTACCGACTTGCTCTTGTAGTTGCTGATTGAAGTAGTTGACCAGGGTTTGTTGATCGGCCGCTGACACATTGGTTGAGTCGCCACCCCAAAAAGTTACCGGGGCAATAATGACTTGTTTGTAGCTGGTCCATTGTGCAGTTGGGTTGACGTAGCGCAAACCGATTTGATCTTTACCGCCCGGAGTCAGTTTGGTAGCGCAATCCCTACCTAATAATCCGCAGTTGACGCTAACTTGATCGAGCTTAACCTTTTCAGTAGTTGAACAGGCTGATAATGACAATAAACCCACCCCTAACAATGGATAGACTATCCATGCAGCTGGACGAGTTGATTTAGAAATTGAATTGTTCATACCTGACTCCTTGATGTTGTTATTGATTATTTTTAATAGCTGATGGCAAAAAAATGCAGTGGTAAATTTCCTTACGTTTGACGAGCCATTTATTAATAGCGCCTTGCGTTAGACCATGTCAAACAAATTTTCAATATGAAAAATTGGATGTCGTTGGCAATTTCAACAATTTAATTTTTTCGAGTATAAATATTGCCAAACCAGTTATTTTGGTATCAGAATGCAGGCCATTCTGAAAAATCGATTAACCGTTCTAATTTATATCCACAAGAATCACAAGTGCCTTTGTTTAATGAGCGGTAGGCTTGTCTAACAGACTAAATGCTGAGTTTTCGAGATTCTCTAAAGTAACGTGCAAGTATTAATTTGGGAGATTAAATGTTCGCTTCAAACCGTTTGAATTTATTAATTGTCAGCCTGGGTTGCGTACTAACACTGAACGGCTGTTCTTTCTCGGATAGCTCGGGATCCATCTCTGATAGTATCGGTAGCATTTCCGATTCATCATCTTCGTTCTCCGGCGGCAGCGCCAAGTACGAATCCGATGTGGAGGATTATACCTACGCATATCTCAAATCAACGTCCGGTACTACCGATTACGCCGACTTCCAGAACGGCTTGAGTGATATTGCTAAAAAGCGCGGTATTAGCGATTGGGAATCTGATGACCATACCTATAAAGGGATAGGTAAAGCACTTAAGAAAGCGGGTATCGTAGGCGTCGGTTACGAAACCTATAAAAAGAACTTTGGCGATTCAAATCCCACCAAAATGAAACAAATCCAGCAAGGCTACGATAGCCAGGATTAAGCAAGTTTGAAGCGTTTCTTGACGCTACTGGCGGTGTTGTTAGGCAACACCGTCAATGCCGATACCTTTCAATATCTCTATATAGAAGCCAACGAAGGCAGCTCCAGCGGCGGGCATGTCGCGGTGCAGTTTGGTGATGAAATATTTCATTATCAATTTAAAGACGGCCTGATCCGATTATTCAAACAGGATGCCGAAGGCTTCCGCTTCGATTACCGCATTCTGCAAAACCGCACGCTTCATGTCGCTGATGTCGACGTATCGACCGACACTTTCAATTTGCTACAAGACCATTTCAAGCTGCTATTTTGGCAGCAAGATCGGCAATTTAAACAATTACAAGCGGCAGAAAAAGACTATCAATTGCTGGAATGGTTGTTGCGTTACCATAGTGCCCTGCTCTCATCTCGGCAAATATCAGGTTATATCCCTCACCCTAGCCCTCTCCCTGAGGGAGAGGGGATTTTTAAGCTACCTGGCGCGGGTCTGTTTTTTAACGACAGCGATTTTGCCCCCGTTGCAGGCCAGCTTACTGAGGTACACGGTAACTGTCAGACTAAAGCATCAGCCAAATCGATATTAACAAGGCTGCATGCTCAACTTGCATTGCAGCATGGCAGCGATTTCCTACAACGGCGCAAAATCGAACTAACCACTACCATCCAGCACTTGTCCGCCGTAATAAACGGCACCAAGGATTACCGACTTTCCGAACGATATACCGATCTATTAACCGGACTTTTGGCACTACGGGTTATTGAGGAAATGCGCCCGTTGACTAATGACGCCTGTCATACGCTTACGGGACCGGCAGGCCATCTCGATCCACAAAAAACTGAACGATTAAATAACTTGCAACAGCAATTAATGCAGAGTGCTCAAAATTTGGCCGTGTCAAAACGTCCGGATTGGGGCTATGCGTTATTAGTCACCATGAGCCGTTTAGTTGCACTGCAACAAACCTTAAAGTCTGGACAGTGGGTCTTTGTCGACGATTTCAGTGCCGACAGCACGGTAATTGCGGCTGAAGATATGATGCGGTTTACCGACGAGTTGAGTGTGCAGCGCAAAAAGGCCGAAACCGACTGGCAGCAACAATGGCAGTCGTTGGGCAACACAGAACTCGACGAACAACATTACAGCCAATTGGAAGTGTCAGCCAATCGTTACCATGAATGGCTGGTCAGCAATAATCGACAAACGCTACGCTACCACGGCGAACAAGCGCTGCCGGTTAAAGCCATAAACTTACCAACCATTGCCCTGCCCAAGTTCTCTTCGCAACAACTGCAACAGGCATTAGACCAACAAGTTCTGGATACTCAACAACTAACCCAGCAACTTGAACAACACTATGCCTATCAACTGCTGACGCGCAATTGCGTGACAGAAATTTTTCACACTATTAATCAAGCCTTAGGGACCGAAACGCAGCAACGGCTTGGTGATGTTATTGATGAGCATCTGAACATCGTGCCGTTTACTGCGTTTGCCATGGTTAAGGCCAGCTATCCAGTTAAGCACATCACCGTGCTGCCATCACACCGGCAACAACAACTGGCAAAACAGTATCAGCAAGAATTTCCGCCGCTGGTATATGCCCGCGAATCCAACGTTGTCAGCGCCAGTCTTTATGATTACAACCCTGATGATGCCTGGTTCGTATTTTTTACCGACGATGCTTTATTGCTCAGACCAGTTTTTGGCGCCATCAATAGCGTTGCCAGTGTTGGGCAGAGCCTGTTGGGTTTAGTTAAGTCGCCGTTCGACGAGGGTCAATTATTAGCAACCGGCATGCGTGGTCTGCTGATGAGCTTACCGGAATTAGCGTTTATCAATATGCGCAAAGGCAGTTATAAGTTTCTATCGCCCGATTCTGCGTCACAAGAGAGCTTGCCCAATAACTAAAATCAAGTGCTGCTCACGCTACGGAAACCGTAATAGCTGATATACAAATAACACAGCAACGGAATAAAGAAGGCATGTTGAATGCCAATGTGATCGGCAAATACGCCTTGCAGTAACGGCAAAATTGCACCGCCGACAATCGCGGCGCAAAGGATGCCGGAGCCTTGACCGGTATGTCTGCCCAAGCCGGTTAAGGCCAGGGAAAAAATGGTCGGAAACATGATCGAATTACATAAACCTACCGCCAGGATAGTCACCATTGCAAAATGACCGCTGCCAAGCATGGTCGCCAATACCAAACTTACCGCCGACAAAGCATTAAACGCCAAGACTTTGCCGGGATGAATTTTTTGCATCACAGCCGCGCCGACAAAGCGGCCAACCATCGCCCCTCCCCAATAAAACGATACATATTTACCGGCTTCTTGCTCCGGCAATCCGGCGATGCTTGGTTCACCAAGAAAGCTGACTAAAAAGCTGCCGATAGAGACTTCGCCACCGACATAGACAAAAATTGCCAGCGCGCCCAGCACCAAATGTGAATACTGCCAAGCGCTATTTCGATCATCGTCAACAAGGCCTGTTTCCTGCTGTTGAGTTTCAGTACTAATGTTTGGCAGTTTGAGCAGAGCAAAAATGGCTGCCATAAAAAACAATACTGCTGCCAAACACAAATAAGGATTTTGCACGGCCGCGGCTTCCGCAGCTTGATAAATCGATAACTCTTCGGCATTCAGCAGTTTGATCTCATCAGCGCTTTTGACTGCGGTAGATAAAATCAACAATGAACCAAAATACGGCGCAAGCGTGGTGCCTAAGGAATTGAACGCCTGGGTAAGAGTCAGTCGACTGGACGCCGTTTCTGCAGCGCCAAGTACCGTCACATAAGGATTGGCAGACACTTGCAATAAAGTAATCCCAGACGCCAGCACAAAAAAAGCGGTCAAAAACAGCGGATAGGAATGTAAAGCCGCCGCCGGATAAAACAATAAACACGCAGTCCCGGCTACCGCCAAACCGACAATAATCCCACCTTTGTAAGCAATCTTTTCCACCAAATAACCGCTGGGCACTGACATCACAAAATAGGCTGTGAAAAAACAAAATTGGATCAACATCGCCTCGGTGTAACTCAAGGTAAACACCGCTTTTAAATGCGGCACCAAAATGTCATTTAAGGCAGTAATAAACCCCCAAATAAAAAACAGTGAGGTCAGCACGCTCAGCGAGCCTAAATAAGACTTTTGGTTGCAATCAGTCATTAACTTTTACCTTGGATGCGCTTAATTTTTCACGACATGGAAGTGAACAGTTTCGTTACCGACCATGACCTTAAATTCACCGGGTTCGACAACGCGCTTCATATCGATGCCGATGAAGGACAGATCCTCTGGCGTTAGCGTAAATTGCAAGGTTTGTTGCTGCCCTGGTTGCAACTCGACTTTTTTAAACGCCTTCAACTGTTTGACAGGACGCGTCACCGATGCTGCTACATCATTTAGATAGACCAGTACCGCCTCTTTGCCGGTTAAGCCGCCGGTGTTTTTAACGTTAACGCTGACATTGATATTCTCGCCGAGCACAATCTTGTCTTTGCTCAACGCTAAACCGTTTGTTTCAAAAGTCGTGTAACTTAAACCATGACCAAAGCCATACAGCGGCTGATACTGGTTAAATTCAAAGGCTTCAATCGGCTTGTGATCGTACATCACAATATCATTGGTATTGCGCGGATAAGAAATTGGCAATTTGCCACTCGGATTGACATCACCGAACAAAATATCTGCCAACGCTTGGCCGCCTTCCATGCCCGGCAAGAAGCCCAATACCACAGCCTGCGCACTCTCGGCGATTTCGGTAATTATTCTGGGGCGTCCGCCCAAGGTCACCAATATCAGCGGCTTACCGGTAGCAAGTAAAGCCTTTGCTAGATTGAGTTGGTTTTGATCAAGATTTAGGGTGTCGATATTGCCCGGCGTTTCGGTATAAGTTTTTTCTCCAATCGCCAACACCACAACATCATGATTTCGTGCTTCGCTTACCGCTTGTTCAACATTGATTTCGTCAGCAAAGGCATTACCGCCCACATGAGTGACTTTGCCTTTAGTTTTTTTCTGAATGGCTTTAAATAAGGTCAGTTTGTCTTGCGGATAAAGATGTTCGCTGGCGCCTTGCCAGGTCAAGGTCCAACCGCCGTTCATTACACTCAGCAAATTTGCGGTAGGTCCGGTCACCAGAACACTAGTGTGTTTTTTTAACGGCAATATATGGTTGTCATTTTTTGCCAACACAATCGATTCTTGAGCGGCCTGACGATTAATCGCGTTGGCTTCTTTAGTAGAAAAATTACCTGCAACTGCCAAAGTCGGCTCGGTGCGCTCGAATAAACCACTTTGATATTTGACCCGCAAAATTCTCGACACAGCTTCATCAATACGCGCCACAGGCACTTCGCCGGTTTTAACCAAATCCAGCAACAAGTCGTAAAACGAGTAATCGAACGGCACCATGCTCATATCGATACCCGCCATCACCGCAATTTTTACCGCTTCGCGTGGCGATGCCGCCATTTTGTCACGACTATAAAGTCGCTCAATGTCTGCCCAATCAGACACGGTAAAGCCTTTGAAGCCCATTTCGCCGCGCAGGATAGTCGTCAAATATTGATAATTGGCGTGACCGGGTATGCCGTCAACTTCGGCAGAATTGATCATCACTGTCGGCGAACCGGCTTTAACGCCAGCGGCAAAGGTTGGCAAGAAATACTCACGCAACATGCGTTCGCCAATCCAGGCTGGCGTGCGATCCTTGCCATTAAGTGGATAACTGTAACCAACAAAATGCTTTAAACAAGTTGGCGCTTTATCGGCCGCGGCAAAATCATCGCCCTGATGACCGTTGATGTACGCGCTGCCTAAAGCAATAGCCAGATGTACATCTTCCCCATAGGTTTCCCACAAGCGCGGCCAAAGCGGTTGACGGCCGATGTCCATCACCGGTGAAAAATTCCAATCCTGACCTGACGCCTTTACTTCGCGGGCGGTAATCTCGCCTTCTTTAAAAGAAAGATCTGTATTAAACGTCGCCGCCATGTTGATGGCTTGCGGAAACAGCACCGCATTTTCCGTGTAATTGGCACCATGTATCGCATCAATTCCATAAATCACCGGGATTTTTAAGCGGGTTTGAGCGGTAGCTTCACGAATGGCTTGCGTCATTTTCCGCCATTTTTCAATCGGCTGGACTTGGTTGTTCGGCGTGGTCGGCGTGTTGAGTATTGAACCGACATGATGATTCAACAAGGCATCGTATAACTTGCCCTGCTCAATAGGGGCTTCAGCCTCCTCGCCGTTGACGACTGAAACGACGCTAAAGTCGATCTGCGTCATCTGCCCAACTTTCTCTTCCAGCGTCATCTGCGCTAAAAGTGCCTGAACCTTATGGTCAATAGAATCGTTTACGTCTTGTGCACTCACAGCAGACTCCAGAGTTACGAATAGGGAAAAAATTAACAAGTGGGCTTTCATTTTCAAAAGTTAAGCTTCGATTTTTTAGGGTTACCCGCTCGACTAAGGATTTCGTCAAAAATAACTTCCGCTTCAGGTTCCCATGCTCTGCGTGGAAACCTGATGGTGGGACGCTCCAGCGTCCCGCACCGCAGAGCTGTTCAGGCTGCATTCCCACGCGGAGCATGGGAACGATGGGCCTAGACTTCGGAAAAATATTTCTAACCATATCCTAAATGCGCCAGCGTTTGAGAATTTCAGCCTCAAACGTTAACGACAACATCGACGGAAAGAATAAATTTGCTGACAATTTTACATGGTCATCTTATTGAAGGTGCTGCAAATATTTGAACGCCTGAAAATTAAATTTCTATAACCTTAATAGGCGTTAAATGCCAATTAAGGTTACAAAATATCAATCAATGCGGGATGGAGTAACTCAATATCTTCAATGCCACGGCCTTGTTGTGGCGGCGAGTAGGTGCTGTAACTTGAAATGACACTAGGTTCCAAATAGCCGATGATTTGTTCAAGGTCGGCAAGTCTTAGCCCTTGACGCACCAGATAAGCAATATAGCTATGGCGGATTGCCTCAGCAGTAATTTCATCGGGATTAGACAAGCCGGAGTCAACGGCGGCGCATATTAATACCGCATTTAGATCGTCAATTGCTAAAGGATTATCGCCATCCCAAGCCGGATGACCGCCGGACTGTTCAAGCAATGTTTTAAGCGAATTACCAATACCAAGAGTTCTAGGACTCGAATCACCGACAGTGATGAGAGCATTTTCCAAATCAATTTGATCTGCTTTTAACGTAGCCGCTTCATCAAAGGTCAATCCGCTCAGTAACAAACCGATGAGTTGCTTACCTTTAAGGTTTGAGGCGTTAAGTAAAATCCTTAGCTGGCGACTGGAAAGCTCTCTAACCAATGGGCTCGACAACGAATAGTTACGTTTTTGCTCTATGTGCTGAGTAACAGTCTGTTGATGACTGAGCAAGTCTGCCGAAGGGTTATACATATGTATTCCAGACAAGGTAATCGCAGCCTGAGGCTCGGGTTTTCGAGTTAAATACTCAAAAACCCACACCACGAACAAAGCCAATAATAATGAACTGCTCACGGCAATAAGCGCGTCAAGACTGTAATTTGGACTGATCGGTTCGGAAGATTCAAAAGCGCGATTTATCACCGTCACTTGGGGATATTTTTCTTTTTGACTGGTTTCGATTTGCACTAACCGCTCTTGCGATTCGCGATAGAGTTTTTCCAATCCTTCCAGGTCAGTTTTTAGCGCATCGTGTTCGGAAAATTTTGAGGTGAATGCTGCCGCCAATTTTTTATGTTCGGCAAGTTTGTCGCGCACGGCTATCAGCGTTTGTTGAGCCGCAACATACTTATTTTCTGCTTCAGTGAGGACGATTTTTTTGCCATAGTCGCGTTTAAGCTTTATTTCGGCTTCAAGTTTTTTGATTTGTTCTGGAATAACTTTCAGTGCAGGCTGCTTATTTAAATAGTCACGGGTAAATCTTTTATCAAACTCGGTGAGTTTTTCTTGTAATTGCTGCAGACGTCTTTCAAGACTTTCCAAGCTTCCTTGATCTTGATCAGGAACGACAGCCTGGCCGCGGGAAATGGCTAATTTAATCGAATCAAGCGTTGCTTTGGCCTTAATTTCATCTTCACTGGCTTTGTTATAAGAGTCATTGATGCCATTAAGTTGAGCCAAGGGTTCATTTTCATCACGTCCGGTTGACGAAATATCGTTGACTCTCCTGAACTCATCAAGCTCAGCACGTTTCGCGCTAATTTTTTCAGCCAGACCTCTTAATTCGTCGGTAATGACACTGGTCGTAGTCCCCGTTAATTTTTTGATTTCTTCAGCCCGAGCATCCAAGTAAACATCTACCCAGGTATTTACAAGCAACGGTAAAAATTCAGGGTCAGTGCCATCGGCTCGTATTTCAACCAGATTAGTACCCTCGACAGGTTCAACGACTAAAAACTTTTCAAGATCATGGGCAGTTAGCTGTTGTAAATAACCGGTAGTTGCTGACGCTTTAAGTCTTGATAGGGTTTCGGCTACCAGCTCATGCCCAAGCAACATTTGTTTTTGAATAGCAACATGCTGAATATCTGCTGGCGTGCTATCTCGATCAATAGCCGTCATTGCTGAAGTTAACAACGTCGCAGCGCTGCGGTAAATGGCGGGACGACTGTAAGTGTAAGTCAGGCCAATAGCCGCACTGATTAAAAAGACAGTGACAAAAATAATGAATCTGCGCATACGAAACCAAGGGCGCTGATTAAAGTCAGGCGAAGAATTAAGACTACTGTTCGGAAAAATTTCAATTTTTGGTGAGTAGTTTTCCATGGCTCGATTTATTTAAAGATGCGGTTTTTGAATATCGCACTAAATACAAAAAATATCTACGTACTAAAAGAGCTAATCACTAAGGCGCTTTATATTTTATGGTCTACATTGAATATCTTAAATCTAACAATGCCCAGGAAACCCGCATGAATAAACGAATTTTGTATTTTCTTACACCCGGAACTCATATCAGTGCTTTCGATGTAACAATTGCTGCTGATGCCGGATTCGATCTGGTCATACCATTTACAGAAATACGCCCCGATGGCGTTGCCAATATTGTCCAAGACGCCATTTTCTCAAGACCGCCCAAACGATTTAACGATACCGGCATTTTTATCGGCGGAAGAGATGTGCATCTGGCTACGGATATGTTTCAGAAAGCCAAAAATGCGATGGTGGGTGATTTTCAAGTGGGTGTATTCGCTGATCCTAACGGCGCTTATACAACCTCGGCCAGTGTCGTCGCATTGGTTGAACAAACTTTAAAAAAACAAACCGGCAGCGGCGTCAATGGTCGTAATGTTGCAGTATTTGGTACCGGACCTGTTGGCCTTTGCGCTGCTGCATTGGTGTCCAAATTAGGCGCATCAACCAAGCTATGTCATCTCACCGCTGACGATGATCAACGTGTAGCGATTGGTTTTTGTGAACGTTATAAAACCAAGGTGGAATGGGTATCTGCAGAAACATCTGAAGAAAAAATAGATGTACTTAAAGACGCCGAAGTAGTTATTTGTGCAGCACGCGCGGGCATTCGCATCCTAAATAGAGCCGAATTGGAACATGCCAAAAATTTGATTTTGGCAGCCGATACCAATGCGGTACCACCCAGCGGGATTGCCGACATCGGCCCGCATTTCTTGAATGAAGAAGTGAGTTTTTCTAGCGTCAACTTTCGTGCTATCGGCGCTCTGGCAATCGGCAACTTAAAATACAAAACCCAGTTTGGTTTGTATGAGCAAATTCACAAAGCCAAACAACCGGCATTGTTTGATTTTCCTGAAGCTTATGAATTTGCGTTATCTGTGTTGCATAAGAAGTAAATCGTTATCTGATCCGAACCGTAGGATGGGTAGAGGCTTTGCCGAAACCCATCAAAAAAATTACCGATGTGATGGGTTTCGCGATGCTCTACCCATCCTACGGCACTCACCGCTCATCCCAAGCCTTATCCATACGCTTCACCGATATTGGATAGGCGGTTTTTAACTGCTGGGCAAACAACGACACCCTAAACTCTTCCAGCATCCACCGAAATGGATCTAACTCCGGTAACGCCCTGTCATTTTGCGCTTTCTTCTCCACTTCTTTCCAAAAACGCGTGGCGTAACGAGTGACTTCCTGGATTTTTTGCGGGCTGTTATCCAACTTATCGACACGGTATTGAATGGCTTTCAAATAGCGCGGCATGGCTTTTAAGTTGCTGTACGGCGTGTTGCGAATAAAGCCTTGGTAAATCATTAAGCCCAGTTGCTCAGTAATGTCTTTAACCATCGGATCATTGGGATTGAAACGTTGTAATCCGGTTTTAATCGCACTGGTCAATGTCATGATTTCCTGAGCAATTTTGCCTGCTTCGTTGGCTACACTAACTAATTCACCTTTATTTTGTTGCAGGCTTTGTTCGAAGGCTTGCTGAGTGCGAATGGTTCTATCGTCGACAAACACATGATGCAGAATAGACGTCAGTAAATCCTCTTTAAACGTCAACTTGTCATTACCTTTAATAAAAGGATGCAAGGGCAACCGGCTATAGGCCAACTCAACTGCCGCCGCTTGCATATTTTTGGTGATGTAGGTGCATTCCTTGCGCAGTTTGAGCTGATAAAGACGCATCAAACCGGCCTGATGCTGAACCGCAGCTTTTTGTTGGGTGTCGAAAATTCGCACACCAACCGCATCGCCTTCATCGACAATCGCCGGGTAACCGATAAAGTTTTGGCCTTTTTGGATGAACTGATAAGTATCAGGCAAATCATCGAAAGCCCATTGAATACACCCCGTATAGTGCAATTCATCGGCAGCGATTTGGTCGAAACTTTGCACCGCCTGGGTTGTGTGCTTAGCCTGCAGTTTTTTCAAATCCCTGCCGTAATCAAGCAAGTGGCCGTCTGCGTCAATTACCCGGAAATTCATGCGTAAATGTTCGGGCACTGCGTCCAGATTCCAGGCATTTAACGGTATTGCCTCATCAGTAAGCTTACGTAAGCGGTAACCGAGCCATTCTTGAATACTGCCTTTAAAATCAGGTTCGATTTCCAGACATTGTTTGACAGTTTCCGGCACCGGCACAAAGTGCTTTCTAAGCTGCTTAGGCAAGGATTTAATCAGCGCGGCACATTTTTCTGCCAGCAAGCCCGGCACTAGCCAATCAAAAGGCGTTTGTGTCAGCTGGTTTAACTGATGCACAGGGATAATCGCGGTGACGCCGTCTTCATCGTGGCCGGGCTCGAAGCGATATTGCAGCGGAATGGATAATTTGGCATTGCTGCCTAAACGATTACTGGGAAAGGTATCGGGATAGTCCCATTCGTTAACGACATTTTTTTGTTCACGAACCAAATCTTCTTTGGATAAAAACAAGAACTTGGGATTTTCGCGTTCGACGGTTTTACGCCAGGTATCCAAAGCTACGCCGCTGACGATTTCGGCAGGAAATTTATGTTCGTAAAATGAATACAACCATTGCTCATCTTCCACCAAATCCACACGGCGGCCTTTATGCTGAATAATACCGACTTCTTCCAATAGTGCTTGGTTAGCCTTATAAAAAGGCGCGTTGCTGTAGTAATCATGATCAACCAACGCTGAGCGAATAAAAATCTCCCGCGCCGCTTTCGGGTCGACATGATCGTAAGGAATTTTTCGCCCGGCTTGCAGGGTTAACCCGTACAACAACGTGCGTTCATGCACCATGCAGCGGGCCGATTTTTTCTCCCAATGCGGATCGTAAAAGTTACGTTTGATCAAATGTCCGGCGCATTGCTCGATCCATTCCGGCTCGATTCTGGCAACATTACGCGCATACACCTTGCTGGTTTCCACCTGTTCTGCGGCCATAATCCATTTGGGTTTTAGCTTATGCAGCCCGGAGCCCGGAAAGATAAAAAACTTTAAACCTCTGGCACCCAGATATTCATATTGCTCATGGCGAAAACCGATATTGGACAGCAGACCAGGCAACAAAGCACAGTGAATAGCTTCGTAACTGGACTCGGCAACTGCTCCCTGCGTTGCTCTACCTCCTGCATCCATGCAGTCGTCAGAAGTGTTCGGCGTCATTTTCAATTCACCCTTAATCACCTGCATGATCTGCGCATGAATATCAAACCACTCACGCATACGAATATAAGACAGAAAATTAACCGTGCAGTATTTACGAAGCTTACTGTTGGACAGATGCTTTTTTTGCACCTCGAACTCGTTCCAGATATTTAGAATCGTCAAAAAATCGGATTCTGGATGTCGAAATGCCGCATGTTTAGCATCGGCTTGCGGCATTTTGTCGGCAGGTTTTTCGCGTGGATCCTGGATGCTCAGCGCGGAAACGATAATCGCCACTTCCGACAAACAGCTTAATTGACCGGCAGCAACCAACATTCTGGCCAGTTTGGGATCGGTAGGAAACTTCGCTAACTGCTTGCCGATTTCTGTCAATTTGCCCGACTTTTCCAGCGCATTGACTTCCTGCAATACCGTCTTGCCGTCGCGAATCATTTTGTCGTCAGGCGGCTCCAAAAACGGAAAGTCTTCGATGTCTCCCAAATTTAACGCGGTCATCTGCAAAATAACCGCCGACAAATTGGTGCGCATGATTTCCGGTTCGGTAAACTCCGGTCTGGCTAAATAATCATCATGCGAATACAGCCGAATACAAATGCCATCGGCGACCCGGCCACAGCGCCCTGCCCGCTGATTAGCGCTGGATTGCGAGATGCGTTCTATCGGCAAACGCTGAATTTTACTGCGATGGCTGTAACGGCTGATACGCGCATGGCCAGGATCAATAACGCAACGGATGCCCGGTACCGTCAACGACGTCTCGGCAACGTTGGTCGCCAACACAATGCGAATTTTGCCGCCTTTGGGATTGAACACCCGCTCTTGCTCGCTGACACTGAGTTTGGAATACAGCGGTAAAATCTCATACAAACTGGGACGGTGTTTTTTTAACGAATCGGTGGTTTCACGGATTTCCCGCTCGCCGCTTAAAAAAATCAGGATGTCGCCGCGTAAATCGCGATAGAGCTCATCGACAGCGTCAAGGATGGCGTTTTGTAAGTCGTCAGTAGTTTCATCATCCTCATCTTCCTTGATCTCAAGTGGCCGATAACGTAAATCCACCGGATATGTTCGCCCCGACACTTCAATAATCGGCGCATCGTTAAAGTGCTTAGAAAACCGCTCGGTGTCGATGGTGGCTGAGGTCACAATCAGCTTTAAATCAGGCCGTTTAGGCAGCAGCCATTTCATGTAACCCAGCAGAAAATCGATGTTTAAACTGCGCTCATGCGCTTCGTCGATGATGATGGTGTCGTATTGGCTTAAATAAGGATCGTGTTGCGATTCGGCCAACAGAATACCGTCGGTCATCAACTTAACCAGCGATTCTGAGTGGGTTTTATCGTTAAAACGGATTTTGTAACCGACCGATTTACCCATCGGTTCGCCCAGTTCTTCAGCGATACGATCAGCAACCGTGCGCGCGGCAATACGTCGCGGTTGCGTGTGACCGATAAACCCGGCGCCGCCGCGGCCGAGAGATAAACAAATCTTCGGCAATTGCGTGGTTTTACCCGAACCGGTTTCGCCGCACACGATGACGACCTGATTGTCTTTAATCAGCTGGGCGATGTCGTCTTTTTTACCGGTGACCGGTAAATCCGGGAAATTCAGCGCCGGAATGCTGGATAAACGCCGGTTTCTACCCTCGACCGATTTTTCAAACCGCCGGGTTAATTGCGCCAATGAATCTGTTGTGTCTTTGCTTTTTTGATGTTCAGCGCGGCAACGATCCAGCTGTTGTTTTAATTTGTGTCTATCTTGGCTGAGACAAAGTGGTAATTGCTGGACGAGGTGTTTAATAAGTTCAGGAGTCGACATTACAACAATAGAAAATTGGAGCGGTACCACTTAAGTACCGGTGATTGGGTTGATGCTTAACGAGAGGGAACAAGACTTTCCCGAAGAATATCTATATATCCACAATCCGGTTTTGGTCAAAATCTTTGACTAACTTTTTACCGTAGTAGCCTCGCGGATTGCAGAGCACTCGGGCACCGGCAATTCGGTAGTCGGCACGACTGTGAATATGCCCGTGGAACCAAGCGGTTATTTCGTACTCATGCAAAAGATGTCTTAAGTCATTGCAATAAGCCAATTTTTTCAGGGCGTAGGAAGAATCTTTCCAGCTCCAGGGCGAAGGGGCATGATGAGTAATAACAACAGTTTTACCTTGAAAGGGTAATGACAGCTCTCGCTCCAGCCAAGTCTTGGAATATTTATGCAATTGGCTGAATTCAGCCGTATCAAAATATTTTTCAGCAAAGCGTATTTTTTTAAAATCGTTTAAGGAATCGCTTAATGCTTGCGCGGTCGCCTCACCTTCAATAAATAAATCGGTCCACAAGGTACAGCCTAAAAAGCGTACACCCTGTAAAACCATGCTGCTGTTTTCAAGAAAATGGACATTACTATCACGACATTGATGAGATAACAGCTTTAATGTGTCTTTGTAATCATGTTTGTAAAATTCATGATTGCCAGCGACATAAATGACCGGTTTGTTTAATGATTTAAGCCATTCAATACCTTGACTGCTTACGCCTATGTCGCCTGCGGCAATAATAATATCGGCATCATTGTCTGGGGCTGGTAGTTCACCAAACTCCAAATGTATATCGGAAAAATAATTTATCCTCACACTTCGCTCTACTCAATAAACTCAATGGCGTATAATTTGCCGGTATTCTATCCAGATAACTGTCACCTTTTCCAAATTAATTTACCTATGTCTATCAGCCTGAGAAAAATCACCCATCAAGTGTTAGTCGGCAATGTTAAAGTCGGCGGCGGCGCACCTATCGTAGTGCAATCAATGACGAACACGGATACTGCCAATGTGTCCGCCACAGTCAAACAAGTCATGGAACTATCCACTGCCGGTTCTGAAATTGTCCGCATCACCGTAAATTCAGAAGAAGCTGCGGCAGCTGTGGCCGAAATTCGTAACCAGTTGGACCAAAAAGGCTTCAGCGTGCCACTGGTTGGTGACTTTCATTTTAATGGCCATAAATTGCTGGAAAAATACCCTGATTGTGCCCAAGCGCTGAGTAAATACCGCATCAATCCCGGTAATGTCGGTCGCGGCAAAAGCCGTGATCCACAATTCCAGCAAATGATTGAATTTGCCGTGCAGTACAACAAACCTGTGCGTATCGGTGTTAACGGCGGTAGTCTGGATCAATCTGTATTGACTCGATTATTGGACGAAAACAGAATCAAACCGATCCCAGAACCTTTAGCTGCGGTGACCCGTAAAGCGATTGTGTTGTCTGCTTTGGAAAGTGCCGCCAAAGCTCAAGAATTGGGCTTGGGTAAAGATAAAATCATCTTGTCTTGCAAAATCAGCAACGTGCAGGAGCTGATCAGCATTTACCAAGATCTTTCCAGTCAATGCGATTATGCGCTGCACTTGGGATTAACAGAAGCAGGCATGGGCTCTAAGGGCATTGTCTCGTCAGCAGCGGCATTATCAGTGTTGATGCAACAAGGCATTGGCGACACCATTCGTATCTCGCTGACACCTGAACCCGGTTCATCCAGAACCCAGGAAGTCATTGTCGGCCAGGAAATCCTGCAAACCATGGGCTTTCGGTCATTTACCCCGATGGTTATCTCTTGCCCAGGTTGCGGCCGCACTACCAGCGACTATTTCCAAAAACTGGCGATGGATATTCAAACCTATTTACGCGATCAAATGCCGGTGTGGCGTAGTCAGTACCCAGGCGTTGAAACCATGGAAGTTGCGGTAATGGGCTGTGTGGTCAATGGCCCAGGCGAAAGCAAATCCGCCAATATCGGCATCAGTCTGCCCGGCACGGGTGAAACACCGGTGGCTCCGGTTTATGAAGACGGCGAAAAAACCGTCACGCTTAAAGGCGACAGAATAGCCGAAGAATTTCAAGAAATCGTTCAACGCTATATCGAATCGCATTACCGTCCGCAATAACTTACCCTGCCTGCTTCAGCATACCCCGCTGAAGCAGGCACCGCTTTTGCATTGTTTAACCTAAATCCTCCCGCAAAAGTTTAATTTGAACTACTTTTAAAAATCTCCCATTCCATACCTTCGCTGACTCAAAAAAAGTCTCAGTGTAATTTTTAGAAATTTTCTAACATCTCCTATTTGGCGATAATTCAAACTCCTGTTATATCTGTTTTATTAAAGCCACTGAGCTCACCCAATCCATGCCCGACACTAAATCAATAACTAAACAACCTCTGCTACTGGCAAGCGTCATGTTTCTGATTACTGCATTACTGGCAGCGGGAGTAATTTTGTATTTACAACAGCATCGTTTACAGGACGCCCGTGCCCGAGTGGCTGATCATATCGGCGTGCATACACATGCACTCGCCGGCAGCATTGAACACTCCATCTCTGCGACTTATGCATTAGCCGCGATAGTCAAACATGCGGATGGCAACCCGCTAAATTTTGAGGCCTTAGCCGCTCAAATGCTGCCAATGTACCCAGGCGTATCAGAATTAGCCCTGGCACCAAACGGCGTCATCACTAGGGTGGCGCCATTAAAAGGTAATGAAAAAGTCATTGGACTTAATTTACTGACGCATCCGGAACAACGTAAAGAAGCCTTACTTGCTCGTGATACCGGCAAACTGACCCTCGCAGGCCCCGTAAATTTAATCCAAGGGGGACTAGGACTGGTCGGACGTTTACCTATTTTTCTGAATGACAATACTGGACAAGCCGTCTTTTGGGGCTTGGCGTGTGTGGTAGTACATTTCCCTGAAGCGCTTGAAGCCGCTCATTTTAGTCATTTAGTGGCGCGTGGCTACGATTACAAACTATGGCGCAAACTGCCGGACAGCGAGGACATTCAAATCATTGCCGAATCTTCGGCATCTGCTCTGATCAATCCGGTCCATGAAATTGTTAGTGTGCCTAATGCCAACTGGGTATTAAGCATTGCCCCCAATAAAGGCTGGGGCGATCCTATCGAACTGACCATCAACATAATTTTTGGTCTGCTATTTAGCTTACTGATGGCTTACCTTATAAAACTGTTGGTTGACATCAATTTACGAAAACAATCACTCGAGTCATTAGTCGCTGAACGGACCAGGGAAATTTTATCTGCCCGCAGCCAATTGGAAGCAACCATTGAAGTTATTCCCGACTTATTTTGGCTAAAAGACATCAATGGAGTTTATTTAAGTTGTAACAAGCAATTTGAACGCTTAGTGGGTAGCCCTAAAGATCAGATTATCGGTAAAACTGATGATGATTTTTTTGACAGTACCTTGGCTGATTTTTTCCGAGAAAATGATCGCAAGACTATTGCCCTAGGCACCTCGCACACCAATGAAGAATGGGTGACTTTTGCAAAAACCGGCAACCGAAGTTTATTTGAAACCACTAAAACACCGCTATCTGACAAGCAAGGTAATTTAATTGGCGTACTTGGCATAGGTCGTGACATTACCGATCGCAGACAAAATGAAATACACCGGCAAACGCTTGCCAATCGCTTAGCCGGATTAATTGAAGCTATTCCCGATGCCATTTTCTATAAAGACGGTGCCGGACGTTGGCTGATTACCAATGACTTTGCCAAACAATTATTTCATCTACAAGACATAGATTGGCAAAATAAAACCGACCAAGAATTAGCTGCCGCCAGACCGGAATTCAAGCAAATACATGAAGCTTGCATGGTGGATGATGAAACAACCTGGCAATCTGGCACGCTAAAAGTCTTCGAAGAACAAATACAAGATGAAAATGGCAGTGCCTACACTTACGATGTCCGCAAAATGCCTATTTTTGATACCCAAGGCAATCGTGAGGGTCTGGTCATCATAGGTCGAGATATAACTAAAACCAAACAGCGCGAAAATCATCTGCAATTAGCCGCAAGAGTATTTGAACAAAGCAATGAAGGCTTTCTTATTACCGATTCCGACAACCACATAGTCATGGTAAATAAAGCCTTTACTTCTATCAGCGGCTACTCAGAAGCCGAAGTACTCGGACAAACACCACATCTATTTGCCTCAGGCAAACAAGATGAAAATTTTTATGCTGCCATGTGGAAGTCAATCAATGACCTCGGTCATTGGCAAGGTGAGATTTGGAACCGCCGGAAGAATGGCGAAATTTATCCTGAACTGCTTAATATAAGTTCCGTTCATGATGAAACAGGCCAGGTTAAACATTACGTTGCGGTGTTTTCGGATATTTCCTCAATCAAAGCGTCCGAAGCGCAATTGGAGTTTTTAGCGCATCACGACCCGCTAACCACCCTCCCCAATCGACTTATGCTGTTTGAGCGTTTGGAACATAGTATTGAAATCGGTAAACGAGACAGTAAACAAATGGCCTTGCTGATGTTAGACCTTGACCGCTTTAAGGACGTCAATGATAGCTACGGCCACTTGGCAGGCGATCAACTGCTACAACAAGTTGCCGAACGCCTCACCTTGAGATTACGTGAAGTCGATACTGTGGCCCGCTTAGGCGGTGACGAATTTACAGTATTGTTAGAAGACATCGCGCATAAAGAAGATGCAGCGCGGGTCGCAGAAGACATTATCGCTGACCTGAGCGCACCTTATTTACTACCATTATGCGATGAAGTTCGAATTGGCGTCAGTGTCGGCATCAGTCTATACCCTGAGCATGGCAATACCCCTGAAACGCTTTTACAGCAGTCTGATACCGCCTTATATCTTGCCAAAGCCCAAGGCCGCGGCCGATATGCCTATTTTTCTGATGAACTGACACAACTGGCACGTGACCGTATGGATTTAGAAGCACGCTTACGTAGAGCATTGCAACAGAATGAACTGTGTGTGCATTACCAACCTCAAGTTGATATTGCCAGCGATAAAATTATCGGTGCCGAAGCACTAATACGCTGGCAAGATCCTGAAAATGGCCTTATTCCTCCCGGTAAATTTATTCCAATCGCCGAAGAAACCGGCTTGATTATCGCCATTGGTGAATGGGTGTTACAGGAAACTTGCCGTCAAGGTAAACAATGGCTGGATGACGGTTTGCCCGCATTGACCTTAGCCGTAAACGTATCCCCGCATCAATTTGGTCAAAGCAATATCAACTCAGTGGTTGCTAAAGTACTTGAAGAAACACAGTTTCCGGCAAATTTACTGGAATTAGAATTAACTGAAAGCGGCCTGATGGAACGCCAGGAACAAACCGTAAGCATTCTTAACAGCTTACGTGATCTGGGCATTCATCTAGCCATTGATGATTTTGGTACCGGCTATTCCTCATTGGCTTACCTGAAACGCTTTCCACTGGATGTGTTAAAAATAGACAAAACCTTTATCGACGATATTCCGCATCAACAAGATGATATGGAAATTGCCGCAACGATTATTGCCATGGGCCATACGTTAGGCTTTAAAGTGCTTGCAGAAGGCGTTGAAACCGAACAGCAACTCGACTTCTTACGTAAACAAGGTTGCGATTCCTATCAAGGCTACCTTAAAAGCAAACCCTTACCAGCGGCTGACTTTGCAGAGTTATTGGCAAGTCAGCGTAGCACCTAGAAGCGGATCTTTTAGGTGCTAACACCGGTTTAATCGGGGTTCAATCGCTGTTACACTATGACTGTCCTACATCGCTTACTTAATCGTTTTATAAGTAAGCGACATATCCAGTCTGCGTTAGATTGGCGATGATGACATCACAAATAACCAATCATTAAAACCCACCGATTAAATTCCCCACAACTTAACCAACGTAATGATTAAAACTGTCCTGCATAAATATTCTGCTGCGCAGCCCTTGCGTGTGTTACTGGTGGAAGATGAGCCCGGCGATGCTCATCTGGTGCATTGCGCACTGCGCTCGAGTTATGTGCATTGCACGATTGAATCGGTGAGTACCGTTGCCGAGTTTAAAAACATCTTAGATAAACAAAGATTCGACGTCATTTTGTTGGATCTTTCGCTACCTGACTCAGTCGGATTAAACACCTTAACTTCTGCATTACAAACCGTTCATGACGCACCGATTATTGTCCTCACCGGACAAACTGAATTGGACTTTGCGTTATCCGCATTAGAAGCCGGAGCAAGCGATTTTTTGGTGAAAGGTGATTTTGGTCATGACGGACTGCCACGCGCCATTTGTTACGCGCTACTCAGAAAAGAGCTGGAAGCTGGACTCTTGGAAACCAGTAAAAAATTGACCTTGGCCGCCCACGTCGTAGAAGCGGCTAATGAATCGATTCTCATCACCAGCGCCGCGGGTATTATCGAATCAGTTAATCCCGCATTCTGCCGTATTACCGGCTATAGCGCTAAAGATGTGATTGGTCACACCCCCAAAATTTTACGCTCCGGCCTGCAATCCCATGAGTTTTATCAAAAACTTTGGCTTACCCTCAGCAATACCGGCACCTGGCAGGGCGAAATATGGAATCAACGTAAAGACGGAACCTTGTATCCGCAATGGATTTCAATCTGCTCCATCAAAAATCACTCTGGACACGTACAACATTATGTTTCTATTGCCAGCGATTTAACGGCCATTCGTCAAGCTGAACAAGATGTCACTCGTTTAGCACGCTTTGACCTGCTCACCGGACTGCTCAACCGCGATAGTTTTCATGCTGAATTATCACTCGCTTTAGCAGCCACCCAACAAGATGGCTATATCGCCAGCGTTATTGTTTTAAATCTAAAACGCTTTCGAGATATTAACGAGGCACGCGGCATGCAAGCGGGCGACAGCCTTTTAAGAGCAGTTTCGAACCGTACTAAAGAAAACCTGCATAAATCCGATATTTTGGCGCGATTGGGCGCAGATGAGTTTGCCATCATTTTGCCTAATTTAGGCACTTGCCAGACAGAAGCTGGACGAAGGGCATTAGCGGTTGCGGAAAGATTACTGACAACATTAACGCAGCCTTTTATTATTGATCATGAAGCCCATACGATTGAAGTGTCTTTCGGGATCAATTTGTTTCCGCAACATCCAGAACAAAGCGCCGCCGACGTGTTGGGTAATGCGCAAACGGCACTTAATCGCATAAAACGCGGCACCGATCATCCGATTGCTTTTTTTGAACAAAGCATGGGAGAAACGGCTCGCAGCCGCTATACCCTGGAACGGGATCTACGCCGTGGCATTAGCGACAACCAACTGCGCCTGTATTTACAACCACAATTTAATGCCAGCAGCGTTATTGTCGGTTTTGAAGCATTGGTCCGCTGGGAGCATCCTGAAAAAGGGCTAGTGTCGCCCGGTGAATTTATTCCTCTGGCCGAACAAAGCGATTTGATCGTATTACTGGATACTTGGATGCTAAGACACGCCTGCCGATTACTCAGTGAATTGACTCAGCAAAACCGCGCCGTGCCAATTGCTCTCAACATCAGTCCACGACATTTTGCTCGCGCCGACTTAATTTCCGGCATTAAACAATGCTTGCTTGAAACCGGCGTTAATCCGGCTTTGCTTATTTTGGAAGTGACCGAAGGGCTCTTTCTGAGAGATGTTGACACTGCCGCCGCCAAAATGCGTGAATTGATCGATCTAGGGTTACGCTTTTCTCTGGATGATTTTGGCACCGGCTATTCAGCGTTGGCCTATCTTAAACGGCTGAGTTTTTACGAGCTAAAAATTGATCAAAGTTTTGTCCGTGACTTACCTCATGATCAAGACGATGTGGCCTTGGTAGAAACTATCCTCGCTGTAGCCCGCAGTTTAAAACTGCATGTTGTGGCTGAAGGCGTGGAAACCGCCGAACAAGCGGCCTTTTTTGATGCCCGCGGCGCCATTGTCCAGCAGGGCTATTTTCATGGCAGACCAGAGCCCGCGCAAAACTGGCTGGCGCGGCTGCCGTAATGCTTACCCGCCGTCGATTTCTTACTGCACTTTGCGCATTTGCCGGCGTTCCTGCTGTTCTGACATGCACATCTAAACACATACCGCCCTTAACTATCGCCAGTCACGTCTGGCCCGGTTATGAATTGATGTTCCTTGCCCGCAAGGAAGGGTGGCTCCCTGACCCGCAGGAATTAACCTTAGTCGAAACCGATTCTGCAACCGCATCGCTCAATGCTTTAGCGCAAGGTAAAGTAATGGGGGCCGCACTTACCCTGGATGAAGTGTTGCGTGCCCGAGACCAA
This sequence comes from Methylococcaceae bacterium, assembly GCA_030693065.1. GTDB lineage: Bacteria > Pseudomonadota > Gammaproteobacteria > Methylococcales > Methylomonadaceae > JABFRC01. The sequence continues at coordinate 222,834 of JAUYBL010000036.1, forward strand.
GGCGTGCCGCTCACCGCCGTATTGGTATTTGATGTCTCAGCCGGTGCCGATATGTTGCTCGCCAAACCTGGTATAGAAACGTTGGCTGACTTGCTTGGCAAGCGCATTGGCGTTGAACAGTCTACAGTCGGTGCATTAATGCTGGAAAAAGCACTACAAGCTGCTCACCTATCACTCACAGACATTATTACGGTGCCGGTAAGATTCGACGAGCATGTCAGTGCTTGGCAAGATAACCGGGTCGATGCATTGATTACTTTTGCCCCCGTTGCCACTCAATTGTTGGAAAGAGATGCGCAGCGGTTATTTGATAGTCGTGATATTCCAGACACTATTTTCGATGTACTGGCAATCAGGTCAGAGTTTTTAGATACCCATGCGGAAACAGTAAAAAAATTAATCAGCGGTCACTTCAAAGCCAGAGAACATTTATTACATAACCCTCAGGACGCCAGTTATCGATTGGCCGCTCGGCTAGGGCTTTCGGGTCCAGAAGTACTATCCAGCTACCAGGGCTTGGAATTACCAGACAGCAAAAATAATCACAAATTCTTGGCAACGCCTAAGGGTAATTTGCTGACAGTGGCAACAAATCTGTCAACATTAATGGCCAGTGCAGGCTTTTTGTCTCAACAAGTCTCGCTTGACAACTTGGTCAGCCCAGAGTTTTTGCCGGAAGAGATATGACATGAACATTGTGCAACGCATTTTACTAGCGCTAGTGTTACTGCCTATTTCCATGACTTACGCACAAGATCGGACCGTCACAATAGGTATTTTGGCTATTCGCCCCAAAGCGGAAGTGACTGCTCGCTGGCAACCATTGGCGGATTATTTAAGTGAACAATTACCTGGCAAAAAAATCCAACTACTGACATTAAACTACGACGAACTCACCGAAAAAACCCGTCTAAAGCAGTTGGACTTTATTCTCACCAGCTCAAGTCACTATATTTATTTGCGAGAAAACCAAGGCCTCTCGGGCGTGTTGGCAACCCTCTCGGAACAACGAGACGGCACCCCTTTAAATGCCTATGGCGGGGTGATTTTTTGCCGAAAAGATAGAATTGATATTAATCAGTTAACTGATCTTAGACATAGAAACTTGGCTGCCAGTAACATCGTTTCATTTGGTGGCTATCAAATGCAGCTCTACGAACTAAAAAAAGCGGGCATACATTTGCCTGACGAAGCTAATTTAGTAATTACAGGTGAACCGCAAGACAATGTAATTACCACGGTAATGTCGGGCAAAGCCGATGCCGGTTTTATTCGCTCGGGCTTGTTAGAAGAATTAGCGCAAGAGGGCAAACTGGATTTATCACAAATTAAAATTATCAATCCACAGGCTTCCAGTTTTCCGTTTGCCCTCTCCACGCATCTTTATCCTGAATGGGCATTAGCCGCCCTGCCCCATGTCGATGTTAACCTAGCAAGACTGGTCGTAGCTTATTTGCTGATAATCGGTCCGCAGCATCCTGCTGCCCAAGCAGGACAAATTTATGGCTTTACTATTCCCGCAGACTACAGCCCTGTAGAAGCTCTCTTAAGAGAGATGCGCTTTCCACCTTTTGATACCACACCGACATTTACCCTGAAAGATGTTTGGCTTCGTTACCAGCTCCCTCTGCAATTAATGGCATTTGCCGGGGTGATTATTGGCATATTGATAATATTATTATTGCGCATCAATCGCTCTGAACGCAGTGCTCGCAACCAGGCTCAGGAAAGTGCCTTGCAACTTCGAACCATTATCGAAACCGAGCCGGAATGCGTCAAAATGCTAGCGCCTGATGGCACCTTGCTACAAATGAACCAAGCCGGTTTAAATATGATTGAAGCAAGCAGTTTGCAACAAGTGCTTGGCAAGCAAGTTTCCGGCATTGTCGATACCGAATACCAAGAGGCATTTAAAAACTTGATCCAACAAGTATTTGCCGGTGAATCAGGTAATCTGACCTTCAAAATCACCGGTCTTAAAGGCACCCCCCGCTGGCTGGACTCTCATGCCGTCCCCTTACGTGATACTCAAGGCAACATTACCGCGTTACTTAGTGTCACCCGCGACATCACCGAGCGCAAAGCTATTGAAGATGAGCTAAAACGCTCCAATACCGAACTGGAGCAGTTTGCCTATGCCATTTCCCACGATATGCGCCAACCTTTACGGATGGTTACCAGCTATCTGAGCTTGATTGAAAAAGCACTGTCTGGGCATTTGGATGACAACACGCGGCAATATTTCTTCTTTGCCATTGATGGTGCCAAACGCATGGATCAAATGATTCTTGCATTACTTGACTATTCTCGGGTGGGCCGAAAAACTGAAATAAAAACACAGATTGCCAGCCGCGCGGCTGTCGATGAAGCCCTATTATTTTTAAAGCCTGCGCAGGAAACTAGCGGTGGCACTGTTGAGGTAAGCGGTGATTGGCCGGCATTAATCGCCAGTCGTGACGAACTGTCCCGGTTATTACAAAATTTAATCGACAATGCGCTCAAATACCATGAGCCCAACCAGCCCCCGCAAGTGGAAGTTCACGGTAGTCAATCAGGCAACTCATTTCGGGTGGAAGTGCGTGACCAAGGTATTGGCATTGCCCCCGATCAAATCGGCCGTTTGTTCAATGTGTTTTCACGCCTGCAGTCGCGCAGTCGTTTTGAGGGCTCCGGTGTAGGTTTAGCGCTGTGCCGAAAAATTGTCGAACATCACGGTGGCAATATTGGCGTTAATTCTGCTGGTGAAGGCCACGGTTGCGTATTTTGGTTTGAACTGCCCATTCAACCCAGCGATTTTATCAACAGGGAGAATGACGTTGTTTAAAGAATCTCTAAACATATTAACTTCCCTAATAGCTCGCTCATTCGACAAAGCAGTTCCCGTCAATGCTGCACTGAGTCAGGATCAGGATAATCCAGTCAAAGGCTTGACTCAGCAATTTATCAAAATCATCACTGTCACGGTACTTTATTGGCTAATGGCCAAGGCCGCTCTTAGCTTTTTCTCCAGCAACGGGTTTGTAACGGTCGTTTGGCCACCCAGTGGTTTTGCGTTAGCTGCCTTATTAATCGGGGGCACAAGGTATGCGATTGCGATTTTTTTAGGCGCCGTTTTAATAATTATGTCCGAAGGAGGCCCCATTGAAACGGCTCTCCTCAATGGACTAGGCAATATGCTGGAAGCTTGGTTTGGTGTTTGGATACTAAACCGTGACCCTGACTTTTCTAAGAGCCTGCCGACGTTACGTGACTACCTGCAACTATTTATTTTAGCGGGTGGTATCGGCAGTACGATTTCAGCTTTACTCGGCGCATCAGCACTGATGCTGTCAGGATTAATAGAGCCGTCTAGTTATCTGGAAAATGTCTTACATTGGTGGATGGGCGATGTGCTTGGCATTGTTTTGATTACCCCGTTATTACTCATTTGGCAGCGCACCACTGAGGCCTCTTTTACGACTCGCCAAACGCTGGAAGCGGTGTTGTTATTAAGCCTGACTATTCTTGCAGGACAAATTATTTTCTTTGGCTTTTTACAAAACAGCATCGGCTATTTAGCCAAAGGCTTCTGGATGTTTTTATTTATCTCCTGGATAGCGGCACAATTAGGACCACGGATTACCGTCATAGCCTTGCTGATAACTGCTATTCAGGCACTATGGGGCGCTTATATGGGCATTGGCTATTTCGCTCATGACATGGCCGATAGCCAGTTAACCAACTTTTGGGCTTTCATGATGATTTTATCCATCGTCGGCATGGCGCTAGCGAGTTATTTTGAACAGCTAAAAACCTCACAGTTAAAGCTATCGCGACGCACGCATGAGCTGCACATGCACAACCAAGTGCTTCAGCAAATTAATTCCCACCACCCGCTAGCAAGGGTATTAACTGAATTAGTCAAACAAGTTGAATCACTAGATCCTGACATACTGTGTTCAATTTTACTTCTTGATGACAGTGGCCGGTATTTGCAACATGGTGCAGCCCCCAGCTTACCCAATTTTTATAACCAAGCGATTGATGGCGCAATGATTGGTGAAGCAATGGGGTCTTGTGGTACTGCAGCATTTCGCGGTGAACGAGTCATTGTTGAAGATGTACAAACGCATCGCTTTTGGCAAGATTACCGAGCATTGGCAGAACAAGCCGGGCTGCGATCCTGTTGGTCGCAACCGATTAAAAACGATGAAGGGAGGGTGCTGGGCACATTTGCTATTTATCATCGTCAACCAGCCTTGCCCAAAGAAGCTGAAATATCCAGAATTGAGCGCTACGCCAATTTCGCCCAATTAGCTATTGAACGTAAACGCACAGAAGCAGCGCTGGCCAATAGTCATGCCGAAATACAACATTTTGCCGAAATTTCTGCCCACCATCTGCAAGAGCCGACACGACGAATAGTAAGCTTTACCCACCGATTACAAAATCAATTGTCAATCTATCCGCTGAATAAGGATGTGACATTATCGCTACACTACATAGAACAGAGCGCGCTGCATCAACGGGCCTTGGTACATGATATAGAACTGTATCTAGCAGCCAGCCAAGCACGCGCAACTGTCGAAAAAATTGATGTCAATGAAGTATTGACTCATCTATTGGTAGACCAGGCCTTGCGCATTAACCGCCAGGAAGCAACTATTACCTATCCCCAGCTGCCTAAAGTGAGTATGGATCGGCCGCGACTCAATGATATTTTTACTATTCTGCTAGACAATGCCCTGTGTTATTGTCACCCTGCGCGCTTGTTAGAAATAACTATTTCTGGTCAATTTCAAGGGGGACGCGTGCATTTTCGCGTTAGCGATAATGGCAGAGGTATCGAACCTCAATATCACGAACGGGTATTTGCTGTTTTCGAACGCTTACAAGTCAGTGATAACCCAAACTCTACCGGTATTGGCTTGGCGATTGTCCGGCGTATCGTAACAAGTTGCGGCGGTCTGATCAGTATCGAGGATCGCCCGGGTGGCGGCACCACTGTTATCTTTGATTTACCCGGATGAGTATAACAACGCACTCATGCATATCGTAAAACCTGGGAGCTTTAGACATGACCAAAAATGGACTGCCATTTGACATTTTATTACTTGAAGATGAACCGGCTGACGCTTATCTCATTAAGGTCGCGCTGGAAGAAGGCAAAATGCTGGCCAATCTTCATCATGTGGTTGATGGCCGTGAAGGCTTGGATTTTTTGCGTCATAAAGAGCAATTTGCTGACGCACCGCGCCCTGATCTAATTTTGCTGGACTTCAACATGCCGCGCATGAATGGCCGTGAGTTTTTAGCTGAAATCAAAGCCGATCCGCTACTCAACGATATTCCTGTGATTGTACTGACGACATCCGACGTTGAACGCGACGTGGTCGCCTCGTACCAATTGGGCGCGGCAAGCTTTATCACCAAACCGCTGGATATGAGCCAATTTATTACCGCGGTTCATCACATCGAAAATTATTGGTTTACCTTGGTACGCTTGCCTCAAAATCAAAAATAAAGAGCACAAAATGAGACGTTATAAACTCATTCATGTACTGCTGGTAGAAGATGATCCCGGTGATGCGGGATTGGTGCAAGCGACCTTACGACAAGCGCGCGATGCCCGCTTTGAAGTAACCTGGGTAAAATCGATTAATCAAGCTCAGCAATGTCTACTTAATTGCCAAATTGATGCGTTATTGCTGGATTTATCGTTACCTGATTCCGACGGAATCGCCACACTGCATCGAATCCGGCAATTAGCTGGTGCAATTCCAATCATTATTCTCACCGGTAGCGGTGACACTGATTTTGCGCTGACAGCACTTGAAGCAGGTGCCTCCGATTACATGATCAAAAGCGATTTCGGCGCTGAGGGTCTTACCCGTGCAATCCGTTATTCTTTACTTCGTGCCGATATGGAAGCCCATAATCGATTACTGGTTACAGCCCTTGAATCGGCAGCTGATGGCATTTTTATTACCGATCGAGAGGGCCACATTGAATGGATAAACCCGGCTTTTACAAGACTTACCGGCTATAACAGTCAGGAAGTAGTCGGACAAAAACATGAAACTCTGACTAACACTATTGGGCCGGAGCATTCGGCATCGGAAATAATTTGGCAGCATATTTTACCCGGCGAGCACTGGCACGGCGAAGCCATCAACCATCGCAAGGAAGGTAGTCAATATCATGAAGAATTAACTATTGCACCGGTATTTGATACCAAAGGCCAAATTAGTCATTTTATCGGCATCAAAAAGGATGTTACCGAACGTCGGCAAATGGAAGAAAACCTTAAACGTCTGGCCAGCACTGATCCACTCACCGACTTGCCGAATCGCCGCGTGTTTATGGAAGACCTGTCTCAAGAATGGTCACGAGTGCAGCGTTTTAATAATCTGCAATCATCACTGTTGATGCTGGATATTGATCACTTTAAATTCATTAATGACAACTATGGGCATGCCGCTGGCGATGAAGTACTACGTCAGTTTGCCAACATCCTCAAAGCTGAACTGCGTAACATTGATACACCGGGGCGTTTGGGTGGTGAAGAGTTTGCAATTTTATTGCCTGGCATTACGACTGCTAATGCAATGACCACCGCCGAACGTTTGCGTAACCGCATTGAAGCCACACGGGTAAATAGTATCAATGGCCCGATTCACTTTACCGTGAGTATTGGTGGCACACTGATTAGTCCGCAAGATAAAGCGTATGAAACCGCTTTGCATAGGGCTGATAATGCCATGTATGAAGCCAAGGATGCTGGGCGTAACCAAACTAAATGGCAGGATTTACTATAAAAAAACCTGTGAGGTTTTTGACCTTCACAGGTTTTAAATTTCATCTTATAGCTTAAAGAAGCTTAGCCCAGCGCAAGCGGTTGGCATTTGTAACAACTGTTACTGACGACAAAGCCATCGCAAGACCGGCAATCATAGGGTTCAGCAACACCCCAAATAGCGGGTACAAAAGCCCGGCGGCAACTGGAATACTGATGGTGTTGTAAAAGAAGGCCCCTATCAGATTTTGTTTGATATTAATAACCGTGGCTTTAGACAACGCAATTGCTTCGGGTACTTTTAACAACGAACCTTGCAATATCACCACATCAGCGCTTTCAATTGCCACGTCTGTGCCCGTACCGATAGCAAAACCAACATCTGCCTGCGCCAGTGCTGGAGCGTCATTGATACCATCTCCTACCATACCGACTATTTCTCCCGCTTGTTGGAGCGCTTTGACCACGGCGGCTTTATCTTGAGGTAATACTTGCGCCCTGACTTCATCAATACCTGCTTGTTTGGCAATGGCATGCGCGGTGATTTGATTATCACCTGTCACCATGATGATCCTGATACCCAGGTCTTTTAGCGCTTTTACCGCGCTGGCAGAGTCTTTCTTAATTGGGTCGGAAACAGCAATGACGCCAACAATTTTATGATCAATTGCCAGCAACACAGGTGTTTGTCCCAATGCCGAGAGTTTTTCCAGCTTATTGTTGTAGCGGGTAAATTTGATGCCTTGTTCATCCATCAAGGCTTTATTACCAAAAACTACTGCCTGATTATTAATCAACGCAGTCACGCCATGCCCTGCCACCGCCGCGAACTGAGTCACTTTTTCCAATTTGATTTGTTTTTGTTCAGCCGCAGCCAAGACGCTAGCGGCTAAAGGATGCTCAGAGCCGGACTCAATGCTGGCGGCAAACTTAAGAATGGTGTCTTCATCGTAATCGGCTAATGCTTCAATGGTTGATACGGTAGGTTTGCCTTCAGTAACGGTACCGGTTTTATCGAGAATCAAACACGTCAATTTACCCGCTGATTGCAAGGCCTCACCTTTCCGAATCAAAATACCGGATTGTGCCGCCCGACCCACCGCGACCATGACTGAAATCGGTGTTGCTAACCCTAATGCACAAGGGCAAGCAATGACTAGCACAGTCATTGAGGTCACAAAAGCATAGCCCAACGATGGTTCAGGACCGAAAACGAACCAAATCAAAAAAGTCAGCACCGAGATAAGCACTACAGCGGGTACAAACACACTGGAAATTTTGTCAGCAAGGCGAGCGATTTCCGGCTTACTGCTTTGCGCCTGCCGAACGCTTTTTATGATTTGTGCCAAGGCGGTATCGCGGCCAATACGTGTCGCGGTAAACAAAAAACTGCCGGTTTGATTCATGGTGCCTGCCACAACCTCGGCACCGACCACTTTTTCGATTGGTAAGGGTTCACCGGTCAACATTGATTCATCGACGTTAGAATGACCTTCGATCAGCACGCCATCGACTGGAATTTTTTCACCGGGCCTGACTCTGATCGTTTCACCAAGCCCCACGTCCTCAATGGCAATATCTAACTCTTCGCCATTTCTTACCACTCTTGCTGTACGTGGCTGCAGGCCAATCAATTGTCGAATAGCCGTTGATGTTTTACCTCTAGCCAAGGTTTCCAATGCGTTGCCTAAATTTATGAAGGCCAAAATAACAACTGCAGCTTCAAAATAAGCATGTTTCGCCAAAGAAGGCAGCACCGCGTAATAATCGATAACAATACAAGAATATATCCAGGCCGAGCCGGTACCTAAGGCGATCAAGGTATCCATATTGGCCTGACGTAACATCAGTGACTTATAAGCGCCACTATAAAAATGCCAGCCCGAATACGCCATAATAGCCAAAGTTATCAGCGCGACTTCTGGCCAAAACCATTGCCCAGTTGGTGAACCAATTTCAGGCAACCACTCGAAGTGCTCTAATAGCATCAGCAACACGCCAAAACCTGCGGCCACTGCGGCTTTGTTCATTAACTTTCGGTATCGTTGCAGTTCCTGCTGTTCTTGGTCGACAGGATCTTCAAAACCTTCCATGATCGCCGCATCAAAACCGACCTCTTTAACGGCTTGTTTTAAATTATCGGGGTCGGCATTGCCTTTTACTTGCGCTGAATGGTCAGCAAAATTAACACTAACCGCTGTTACGCCCGGCACGGCCGATAAGGCACCCTCGACAGCGCTTACACAACCAGCACAGCGCATACCCAAAATCGATAGCCTTATCTCGCTAGCGGTCGTTTCAGAAGCATTATCTGTAGTCATTGTCTGCCCTTGCTGATGAACTGGTTGTGTGTATTTCGGTTACTGGACGTTAAACCCTGCGTTAATAATACTGGCTTTAATGTCATCCAGACTGATTTTGCTGTCATCAAACTCGACGTCAACCTGATCATCTTTACTGGATGCATTGACCAATAACACACCATCTAACGCTTGTACGGTATTTTTTACAGTGGTTTCACAACCGCCACATTTCATGCCAGTGACAATTATTGATGCGGACTCAATCATGTTTCATTCTCCTCGGATTCAATGGTTTATGCGGTTATCATACTCGACTGATGCCTGATAAGCATGCTATAAATGCCGCCTTGAAAGTCATAGTGAGCCTGTTCAATGTGACTACATAGAAGATAAATCTTCTGTGTTCAATCGTTGCTCGTATATTCTGACTATTACCCATAGTGACTAAAAAATAAAACATCACATGACAGACTTTATCATTGGGCGGCAGCAGATTTTCGATCAGCAATTAGAAATTTATGACTATGAATTGCTGTTCCGCGGTACTGATCACGATCTAAACCAACAAGACGGCGCCACCCAAGCCACCAATCAAATCATTACCGACACCCTATTAGAACTGGGTCTTAATGCCATTGTGGGTCCGCACAAGGCATTTATTAATTTTACGACACAAAATATCCTGGAAAAAACGCCTCTCCATCTTCCCAAAGAACGCATCGTTATTGAAGTACTGGAAACGGTCAAGGTAGACGCTAGAATTATCAATAACCTACAGGAGCTGTCCAAACTTGGTTACACCATTGCTCTGGATGATTTTGTCTTTGCTAATGAATGGAAACCTCTTGTCGAACTCGCCGACATTATCAAGCTGGATGTGTTGGAAATGGGTGAGTCTAAAACCCGCGAATTAATCAAGCAGCTCGAGCCCTATGATGTAAAGCTATTAGCCGAAAAAGTAGAAACTCATGAGGAATATCAGTATTTACTTGAATTAGGTTGCGATTATTTTCAAGGCTTTTTCTTTAACAAGCCCAATATCGTTGCCGGTAAACGTTTAAGTGTTAATCAATTATCGGCAATTAAATTGCTCACCACGATCAACGATCCGGATGTTGAATTTGCCGAACTTGGCAAAATCATCTCGCAGGATGTTGGACTTAGCTACAAGCTGCTCCACTACATTAATTCTGCGTTTTTTACTGTCCCGAATAAAGTTGACTCAATCAATCAGGCCATTGCTTATCTTGGCCTCAATGAAGTTAGACGCTGGATCAATATTCTGACGCTGTCCTCCATGTCAGATAAACCGCAAGCCGTGATGCAAACAGCACTGATCCGGGCAAAAATGTGCGAACAGTTGGCTAAGTTAACCGGACACAAACCTGAAAATTTCTTTCTGGTCGGGATGCTATCAAGCCTTGATAGCGTCTTGGATATGCCGATAGCCATCGCGCTGCAACAATTGCCTTTAGCTAATGATATTGTGTCTGCCATTCTTGATAAACAAGGCCCAGCTGGTGAAGCGCTGGATTGCGTTTTGGGCTACGAACAATGGGATATATCTGCAATTAACTTTGCGCAACTCGATCCACTGCTAATCGGCAATGCTTATATCGAGAGCATTAACTGGGCAAAAGACCTTCTGGACACTATTAAATAAAACCCGCCATGTCATTAAATACCATAACCAATCAAACTATCGCACTGGCCGGAATTAGCCAGGCCGCGGCGCTTGTTCAACAGCTGGCCACCAAAGGCACGGCTAACAGCGCTGCATTAGAAGCCAGTATCGGCAGTCTTTTTATTAATGATAAAGACGGTGCCGCAAATATTTTCGGTGGTCTGTCAGGCATCACTTTAGGACTCGAGCAACTGAATGAGCAAATGACTGGCTTTAAAATTGCCAATCCTGATCAAGCACGTTATGCCGCATCACTGGTTTTTCTTGAGCGCCAATTGGCCAAACAACCTCAATTATTAAGCACCATTTTTGCCGGTATTGAACGCGCTCAGGAGCAATCTGTGCAATTTGGCCTGCTCCATGAAAATGTCTTAGCCAATTTGGGTGATATTTACCACAACACTGTCAGCACCCTACAACCCAGGATTATGGTAAATGGTGAACAGGAATATCTATCCAGGCCGGACATCGTCAATAAAGTCCGCGCTTGCCTGCTAGCCGGGATACGCTCAGCGATACTTTGGCAACATTGTGGAGGCACCCGTTGGAAATTTTTGTTTTACCGAAAGAAGATTCAAGTGGAAATCCAAAATCTGCTCAAGCAGCTGTAATTTACCGCTTTGGTAATACACACCTACTAAGTTTTATTTAACCACGTTCAGCAATATGTATTTGCAAGCGCAAATTTTCAATTTCTTCTAATAAATCCAAGGCAAGAGCAATACCAGCAAGATTAACGCCCAAATCTTGCTGTAGCCTCAGCGCCGCACGCACTCGGCCTAAACTTGATCCCGAAAAGCGCCAGCATTGAATGGCTTCGCCTTGAGGCTCAATAATACTTTCCTCAACTAAACTGATAACCCACTCGGCATGCACATCACAGGCATGGCAGAGTTGTCCAAGTGAGAGGCCACCCTCTTCAATCACTTCGCCGGTATGCACTAAGAATAATTCATGTGAATTCATGGGCTTCAGACTCCCAACGATTTGCGTGGATTAAAATCAAGCTCTTGCTGTAGCTTTTGATAGGCTGCTTTGGCTTTTTCAGTCTCTGCCGACGGCAATGTGATTTGCAGCACCACATATAAGTCACCAGGCACCTGCCCCGGCAATCCCCGACCTTTCAATCGTAACTTACTGCCTTGCTTGGAATTGGCCGGAATTTTAAGATCGACACTACCTTCTGGGGTAGGCACTTTAATTTTTGTACCTAACGCAGCTTCCCAAGGTGATACCGGTAAGTCCAAGTAAATATCAGCGTCAGAAACTCGGTAAAACGGATGCTTGTTAAAGGCAATTTCCAAAAACAAATCGCCGGTTTTACCACCACCTTCACCGGGATGGCCTTGACCGCTCAAGCGAATATGCTGACCTTCCTTGATGCCTTTGGGAATTTTAATATTCAACGTTCTATGCTTAATCTGTACGTGGCTTTGCGCATCCATCTCCGGAGCACTCAAAGTAATGCCACGTGTCGCCCCAAGAAAACTATCTTCCAAGTCAATGTGAATTTTGGCGTGGCTATCCTGTCCACGGGTCGGACCGCCACGATGGGTGCTACCGGCCGCATTAAAACCTGCCCGACCGAACAATTGTTCAAAAAAATCGCTAAAGGCACCTGAATCACCGCCAGTGAAACCGCCGCCACTGAATTCAAAACCTTCAGCCCAATTTGGCGGTGGTCTAAAATCTTGACCCGCTTTCCAATCAGCACCTAATTGATCATAAGCGGCGCGTTTTTCTGGATCTTTAAGCACCTCATAAGCCTCGCCCAACTCCTTGAATTTTGCTTCTGCATCGGCTTCCTTGCTGACATCGGGATGGTATTTTCTAGCAAGTTTACGATATGAACGCTTAATATCATCCTGAGTCGCTTCACGCGCTAAGCCCATAATTTTGTAATAGTCTTTGTATTCCATCATGCATTTCCTGTGCTGGACTTATGTTGGCCGGTTACTACAGACGTCCCGACCAGTAAACAATATTGATAACATCCCTGTCACTTACTCCGTTAACAAATCTACTTTATTCTTCAGATCTAAGATCAATGCATTTTGGTTTTACCGCTTCACGTTTAGGAATGATAATTTCCAGCACGCCCTAATTTAGATTTAGCATTGATGGCCTCACCCTTCGCAGAATCAGGCAAACTAAAACGCCGACAAAATGCACCGTAGCTTCGGTCTACTCGTTTATAGCCTTCTTTTTCAGTATTTGCTTCAGATTCTTTTGGGCCTTTTACCGTCAATATACCCGCTTCCATATCCAAGTGCACCAGGGGCACATCGCGCCGACGGCCAGTTGAAAGGCATACCCCGAAGCATTGCCGACAAAATTACGCCGCAACTGCACAAACTGATTGAAATTGATAAAACTGGAACTGCCCGCAAACATATCTATCTGCTTAGGAAAATTCGTGGCGCACTGATCAATTACCCAAAAGCCAAACAGTAATTAATATAGATCTCTTGCAGTGGTGGTCGAGAAAAATTCAATTTAAGCGACCATTTGCGCGATTTGTTCAACGGCTTCTAAGTAGTACTACTTATTTATTCCCATCAAGTTATGCCATACACTGTTTTTTGTTTAAAACAAAGGACCCTGCCGGTTTAAGTTATAGCCTTATTCAAATTACAGATGAATGGCGCTGTTCAACTTCTTCTGCAGTGCAGGAAGTTGCTTAACATCATATCTATCTGAAATTATCACACTACCCCTTGGCATTTTGGTTCATCTGCCTCGGTATTTGGCTAGCCCAATGCTTGATGCCTACTTTTTGGGTTGCAAGATTGAAAACAGCGTGTAAGTCCTGCAAGGAGGAAGATCAAAGCAGGAGCAGTTACCTAGAGTGGAAAATAGCTTCAACCTTCCCCCTAATAATGCATAGGTATCTACACAAGTTTTTGACCCCTTCTCCAGCAGGAGAGGGAGTAAAATGGTTTTACAACTCATTGATTCTAAATTGTAAAAAAGTTGTGTCGATAGTTATGCTAATAATGATCAAGAGGAGTCACTCATGTTTTATGACTTGAAACAAAACCTTGCCAAGCTGGAAATTAATGGATCGAGATTAGACTTTGACCGATGTTTATCAGCTTGGGGCACAGCACGAAATTTAAGGTTTCCACTTTCCGCATTCGGTTTTCTTGCCGCGACCATGAGCTTGCAGACTGCTAGCGCACAAACTTTCACGAATGCGAGCTCAGATAATCTTCAGAGAATTTGTACTGCACCACCACCTAGGCCTGTTATAACTGGATCACAGCTTAACTTAATTTGTGACCAGGGAGGTACAGCCGCCTCATCCGGCGTGGGCACTCAATCACAGCCGACTTCTTTACTGATTTCCCAGCAACTAAAGAAAGATGCACAAACTAAACAAGATAGACAAGATAGGCCAAAGAGCGGCTCTGCCGATGCAATAGCCGCCAACTGGGGGAACTTCAGCACCTTTTTAACGGCTGGCGCAACGACTCTTCGCCACCGCAATAATGAATTCGAACAAGGTTACAACGCAACGATTCCTTCGGTAACTGTGGGAGGCGGTTATTCAATTACCAAGTCTCTGGAGGCGGGTTTGGCATTTAATTATTCGAACTCTAATGCCAACTTCAACACGGGCGGCGGTTTTAACGTCGATTCTTATAGTCCGATACTGTATGTCAACTACCAGCCCTTCGATAATGCCTTTGCTAGCCTGGCTCTTGGCTATACGCGACAAAACCAGACCAACAATAGGTTGGCTGTTGCAGGGACGACTAATCAACCAATTATAGTTTCTGGTCTTACCACAGGAAAACTCAGTGCCAATCAATACACTCTCAACTTCTTGAGCGGCTATGATCATCCTATAGACACTTTCACTATTGGCCCTAGAGTGGGCGTCGATGTCCGGCAATGGGAGATGAACAGCTATCAGGAATCATCCAATACTGGCTTGGAATTAAGCTATAACAATCAATACCAGACATCTATTCAAAGCACTCTCGGCTTAGCTGCCTCCTCTGCTCACCGCTTGAAATACGGCATTTTAGTTCCTCAACTCAGCGCTTCATGGGTGCATGAGTATTCTAATAATTCCCGAACCATTAGCTCGCATTTTGTCCAGGCAACCAACGCTGCCCCCAGCTTTCAATTTCAGACCGAGAATCCGGCGCACGACTGGGCAGTCATTAACCTGGGCGCTTCATTCGTGATGCAGAGAGACGTTCAAGTTTTCGCTAACTTTTTAACCGTGCAGGGCAACCGCAATTTTGAAAGCTATGGCGGAAACCTCGGCGTAAAGTTCGGTTGGTAGCTTTATATAAAAGCGATTCATAATTTCTTAGCTAAATCATCCAGAACGGTTAACCATATCTGTTCCCAGCAACAGAGATGATCGTAATCGTCAACAACAATAAGCTTAGAACCCAGATGGATGGCTGCATTAGCCATTAATGTCGGCGGTACAATCTCATCTTTACCGCCGGCATAATGGTACTGAAGGACTAGCGGAGAAAGTGGCGCAAGAAACGCAGGGTTCAAGGAACCACTAAGATCATTAGGTTTGGTATAGTCGGCCCAGGCATCAAGATCAAGGTTTGCAGCAACGGTAACGACAGATACGGTTTGTGGCAATCGAGAGGCCAGCAGCACCGCCAAAACGCCGCCACCACTGTGTCCAAATAAAGAAACTTTTTGATAACCGCCCTGCTTTAGTAGTTGCTTAATCACTGCCGCGAGGCTGGCGACCACCTCCTCAGAGTATCGCTCTTGCAGCCAGAAACGGCTGGAACACTCGCCTATTGATTCCACCCCATGGTAACAAGGCCTGCCCACATAAACGGCTGGGGCGACATCAAGCGCCATTAAATTTAATACCAGTGGATTGCCTGGCGTGGGATCGTCTGATGGCCGACCCGCAATCCAAGGATTGCCGTCACCATCGAGATAGACGTGCAGCGTTTTTGATGAATATCCTGTCTTGGTATAGACCACATGTTGAAAGCGCGATCCTGTTAGCACTGCACGCTGCATTTTAAGATCTGCGGCTTTGCCGACAAATTCTTCTGCGAGAGAGCTACAACCCGTTAAACCAAACACGAGCGTTAAAATGATGAATATGCGCTTACTCGAATGCACGCCAGTCTTTGCAAGTTTGATGAGGTTCATCAATACCCAAATAATCATGCACCTCGTCCTGATTCAGGTTTCGCCCGGCTCTACTGCATAACTGATCAAACACTCTTTGCGGATCTGCGTCATGCAGCTGCACATGACCATCACTTACTGCAGATGCCAGTAATTGTTCGTCCGGGCTGAAAGCAACGCCCCACACCTCGCCGTCATGACTAATGCGGCCTGTTTCCAGACCAGACATTGTTTCGATTAGTCTTGTGATTCCGTCACGGCTGGCGGTAGCCAAAAATTTTCCTGTCGGACTAAAGGCGATGCTTTTAACCTCACCGCCATGTTTTATCAAGGAAAGCAATTTGCCTGAATTAATATCAATCAATCGAGCCGTATTATCCATACTACCCGTTGCCAGCAATTTGCCATCCGGACTAAAAGCAACGCTAAGCACGATACCGGCATGTTCAAATCTGGCTGTTTCTTTACCTGTACTTATCTCAAACAATCTTGCCATGTTGTCTTCACTCGCCGTTGCCAGCAATTGACTATCAGGACTAAAGGCTAGCTGCGCCACTGGAGCAGCGACTTTAATTGCCTGTTTTAGCTGCCAGGTTTTTGTGTCTATCAACTTTATCGTGCCATCCTTAATAGCAATGGCTAGTAGCTGGCCATCAAAGCTGAAAGCGACATGCCTTATTTCGTCAGTCGCGTTGATTTGACTGGCCTCTTTGCCCGTCACAACATCAATTACTTTTACCGACTTATCCAGGCTAGCAGTCGCCAGCCATCGACTATCAGGACTAAAAGCAATACTTCTGACCTCATCTGTGTGGTTAATCCTGGCTATTTCCTTGCCGATCGAGACATCTATCAACTTAGCTGTATTGCCCTTGCTTGATGTAGCCAAAAATCGTCCATCCCGGCTAAAAGCGACGCCATAAACAGTGTCAGCATGCTCAATTACCATCACTTCGTTGCCTGTAGTGATGTCGTACAATTTGGCGGTTTTATCCTGACTCGCTGTCGCCAACAATCGCCCGTTGGGATTGAAGGCAATACCCATAATTGCAGCATTTTGTTTGATTTTTATATCATCCGGATTTTTGACAGTCTCGATAAGCCGTACCACTTTATCCATACTTACCGTGGCCAGCAGCTGATTATCCCGACTAAAAACTATGTTCCACACTGCCCCGCCATGTATTATCCGAGTGACTTCCTGCCAAGTAGCTGTGTCAATGACTCGTGCCGTCCCATCCAGGCTGGAAATCGCCAGCAATCGACTGTTCGGGCTAAATCTGACGCTATAAACATCATCCCTATCTGAAAATTGGGCGATTTCTTTGCCGCTATTAACTTCCGTTACTCTGGCCGTATTATCATCGCTACCGGTTACCAGCCACCGGCCATCAGGGCTAAACGCCAAACTCGACACCATGTCACGGTGTTGAATTTGTGCTAACTCCTTGCCTGTTACAACATCGAATAAATGTGCCGTATTGTCGATGCTAGCCGTCGCCAATAATCGACCATCGAAATTGAAAGCAACATGGGTCACCTCAGCGCCATGATCCATTCGGTGCAGTTCTTTGCCTGTCGCGGTATCTACCAATCTTGCCATGTGATCCTTGCTAGCAGTGGCCAGGATGCTGCTATTCGGACTGAAGGCAATATTAAAAACTTCATCGCCATGTTTAATCTGTCTCAGTTCCTTTCCCGTAATCACATCAATAAGACGCGCAGTATGATCCTTGCCAGCAGTTGCCAACAAGCGGCCATCAGGGCTAAAACTAACTGCAGTCACCTCATCGTCCTGAACTAGACTAAAAACTTCTTTACTGCTGGCTATGTCAATCAGCCGGACTTTTTTGTCTTTACAGCCAGTGGCAATAAACCGCCCATCAGAACCAAAGGCAACACTATTAACCCAATCGCCATGTTTTATTTGAAATAACTCCTTACCGTTTTCAGTTTTGAATACTCGCAGCATGTTGTCTTTGCTGCCAGTAGCCAGCAATCGCCCATCCGGGCTTAAGGCGATACCTTGGACCGATTCATTATGCTGTATTCGATATTTAGGGAGCATTCTCAACAATTTATTGGCCGCGGTAGATGCTTCTGCGTTGTGTTGCAGATGCCATGATTCAATAGCAAGCGCCGCTGCACGTTCAATCTTGTTGTCGTCAGGCGCAGTATCGGCAAGCTGCGCAGCTTGGATCGCAAGCTTTCCAGATAAGGTAATATTGCGGGCTTTTTTAGCATCCCACCAACTCCACCAACCCCAAATTGAAGATGCCAGCGCTATAGCTGCCAACATCAGAAAAACCAAAGCCCTGCGTTTGGCCGTGCGTTCGCGCTGTTCCGCCTCAAGACGTGCCTGTTCCTGCCGTTTTTGTTTCTCCAGCATCTGCCGCTGATCACGGCTTTTGCCAACCACAGCGGTCAGCACATCATGAATCAGCTCAATACGTTTGATGCCGTCCCGCTCCTGCAACCTTAGCACCAACAACCGTCGCAGCACCAAACTGGCCAAGGCCTCCGCTGTAATACCTGGAGTTTCCAAGGCGTTATCATAAGCCTCGCTGTTGCGATAGCCGGAAACGGTGAGCAACTTGTCCTCAATGAACCGGCGTAACTCAAGGGGTTGATCTTGCAGGCTGCGTTCGTAAAAGTCTTCTAGAATCTGTTCCTGATTACTGGCAACTGCCTGCGCGTCAATCATGCCGGCTTGGCTTTTGATTCTGAGCTCGTTAAGCTCACGGCAAACCAGACTCAACAATGCCGGCTCGATACGCAAATCCGCCAATTCTCGACGTTGATCTCCGTGTTTACCTGCCACCAGACGGACAACGCTTTCGGCAACGCTACGCTCCATCAATCGGCCATCAGTCTGATCAGCCACTGCCAGCGCTTGGTTGCCATTCATAGCAAGAAGACGCATGCGATTGTGACTAATGGCAGGCATTAATTCACGCAGCCCTTCCAAATTAGCTAAATAATCTTCACGTAAGCTTAAAAGCAACTTATAGGGATGACGGCTGAATCTGAAGTTTTTTGACTCATCAGGATTTGCGTCCAAACGGGCTTTCACGCTTTCAGGACAACGTCCTTCCACCAAATCGGCAAGCTCTAAAATAAAACTATCAGTACCTGAGGCTCGTTTCCGATTTTCACGCCCCAACGTAAAAATTTCTTCAAATTGATCGAAACACAATAACGGAACCGTCATTCGGTTTCGAGCATCCCAAAATTCAGAGTCTTTGCGGTGAAAATATTCCCATAGTGTTTCGTTTGCATTATGCGACGGCGCTTCAATGGCATTTTCCTGGGCTTGCCGGGCTATAGCATCAAACACCTGATGACTAAGACTCACTGAAGTGTCTGTAAAATCCAGACGAATCAAAATCGGGAGTCTATTGTTCTGACGCAATCGGGGGAAAAGACCGGCTTGTAACAACGAACTTTTGCCCAGCCCGGAAACACCGAACAGAACGGTGAGACGCTCACGATTGACGAGGCAATGTAGTTCTTCTATGTCGGGTTTTCGACCTTTGAAAAACTGTGCTTCCTGTTCTCTGAATGAGGCCAGACCCGGCCAAGGATGCTGGTCATCGACGATTGCGAGAGCTGATGGCGGCTGAACCGAAGACGCATTCATATCGACTAACCGTTATCTCGCCGATACACGCGCTGGAGCTCTTTAATCTCAGTCAAAAACGCTGAACTACATTGGCCGTCTTGTATTCTCTCCCAGTGCAATTTACGAATTTGCTCATCCATGTTGGGGGCGTCAGGCGGGGTGTCATCAATCACCACGGGAATGATGAAACGTATGCTGTCAGGGTAACGCAGGGCCAGCTGCTCGGCATGTTTCCATTCGGCACGAAAAAACCGCGGCTTCCGGGTCAGGGTATTCCCGGAAATAATAGGCATGAACAGCGAACATTGTTCGATATTGGTTTTGATCTTGTTTTCAAAGTTATCGCCGACGCGCAAGGCATTAGGATTTCTATCGAACCAAACTTCAATTCCGGCCTTTTCGAAAGCATCTCTAATTAGCAGTACAGTAGGCTGATCTTCATGCGCATAACTCAGAAAAACTGCACCACTCTGCATTGAATCATCTTCATCAAATACATCTGTAATTATATCTTCATCAAGTTGAGATTCATCTTCGTCTTCATCAGGTTCAGCGTCAGGTGGAATTGGATGTATTGCTATCCAGCGCCGGTGTAATTCGTTGACAAATTCAATCGATGCCATTGGACATACTTTGGTTCGGCTACTGAAATGCTGAAGAAATTCCGCCAGGTTGGTTTCTTTCTGCAACTGGTCCCCGACCAGAAAATCAGTTTTATCTCTGGAAATAATCAGGCGATATTTGTTACCGATGCGCACGAAAAATCGCCCCAGCCAATCAACTAATGGGCAACCAATAATCATTAAATTCTGCATCACCAGCGCATCGAACAGCCGTTTCGGCCGGGAATCATGGGCTTGCAGGTCATGCATAAATTCCAATACATCTTCATCAGTGACTGCATATTCCGGCGCAGCAGCCAACTTGCCGAATAAATGAAATACCGTTGTTCGTTTCAAATTTTTCAGCGCTACCGGTAGATCGTTTTTAGATCCCGGATAAAACTCCAGCACCCGAGTTTTGTCCAGGCCGCCATAACGAACCTGGTTAAGCACCTGAGCAAGATATGGATCGAAACTTGTGGTCACAAATAGCTTCAGCGGCCGAATTTCGGCGAGTTTGACCAGTGCCTCGGGAAGTTTGACTTGAGACAATTCTGATATTGCGCGTTTAAGTTCTGGATAAATATCCTCGCGTTGACCGCCTTGTGAGAGATAACGGCAAACGACGGCGTTCAAGGTATCGGCTGGTTCAGAAGCAATTTCCAAACGCTGTGCAAGTTGCTCTGCAAGATAGGAGTAAAGCAGCGTTGATTTACCGTCAATATCGAGCATCAGTAATTCCGGACCGATTACCGGAATAACACGGCCCTCTTCGATAAAAGCAATGAGTTGTTCTATAAGTCGCCCGGTATTTTTTTCGGCCATATCCAAACCATACCTAGTGAATTGATGGAAAAGAAGGCTTATCTTTATTGGATAGCTTTTTACAAAGACCGTACTACCTATTACCCGCATTTACAAGTTAGTTAACAAAAACCGACTTAGCGGTAAATCAATAGCATGGCTGCTTAGCAAGCAGGCCTATTTTTGTTGCCCGTTACATTATAAAGCCGCCAGCGTAATCAGTTTTTTCATTAACTCCGCCTGGCTATGCACATCCATTTTTTGCATTGTATGTTTTATATGATTGCGAACAGTTTCCTGGGAACGGAAAGTATTAGTTGCAATATCTGGAATTGATGGGTTTTTCATAAAATGCAATGCACAAACTGCTTCACATCTGGATAGGTGATAAATTTCTGTTAACCGGGCAATCGCGGGATTTTTTTCTTTATCGTGGGTAAAAGTAATAATAAATCCATCTTTATAGCATTCCCATTGATATAGGTTTTTTAAAGTAGAAATTGGAATAAGCGTGATCTGGCAAGAATGGCACTGATTATGAATGGAACTAGCTTGTTGGTTATTTTCTATTAATGATAACAACCTCTGTTCAATAGCCGGTGCTTTCATCCCAAACCGATTCTCAGAGATATGCACACAATCCAGCTGGCTAATTATGGAAATATAAACCGGGTCATAAAATAAAATGTTTAATTCACGGTCGACAATAATATATCCGTCGAAATGCCCATCAATAAAATGAAATATTTGACTGTTTATTTTATGCCGTTGCTCCGCATGAACCGCTGCATCCAAGGCTGAAATAATACTTTGTAAAGCCAGTGTAACTTGCTGCAGTTCCTCATCATTAAAGGCTTTTTTACGATTTACTACCAGACTGAGAGAATGATTATGATTGCAGGGAATTGATACGCCGAAACGATAGTTTTGATCGCATGGCGGCATAAAATCGCTGTTGCGTTCTTCATTATAAATATCGACTAACGTTTGATTACAAAATATCTGATGAGGAACTTTACTAATAAAATGATTAAAAACATCCAGTCTATTTAATGTACTTTGATACTGCTCCTGATATTCCAATGGAATATGGGAACTAAACAGAAAGTGTGTTTTGTCTTTTTCAAGCAGGTCAGTAACTAACATGGCACTGGAATCACAATTTAGTTGCCGGGCAAGTTCTGTAAGAAACCGGTTCCAAATAACTGGATTACCGGGGGCATTAGCCAGTATCGAATTTAGATCTACATCGTCAGCAATTTGATCCATTGAGTACTCCTTATAATTATTATTAATGGCCTCAAAAATCTACAGCTTTTATAAAATGAGCTGCACAACTAGTCAAGAAACAAGCTTAATGAATTGTTTACAGATTGACCCATTTGGGTCATGACGGTATCACAACATTTAGCTTATGCTCATTAAAACTGATTGAAATAAAGTTTCGTTCATTCCATCGGCATAGGAGACAAGAAAATGAAGAGTTATCGCAATTTGCTGTTACTTTTTGTGGCATTGTGTTTTTCGATCTCTGCAGGTGCCATTGATACGACATCAATTAAAGAAAGACTCAGCGCCGACAAGGCCTGTGTAAGAATGACCAATAAGGGCTTGCGGCCTCTTGCCGAGCAACAAACGGAGCGGTTTTTAGGTAAAGTCACCGAAGACACCGCTAATTGCAGAGGCGGAAGCAAAGCGCTGGCTTACCGTGATTCAGTCTGGGTTGACTGGCCTAATTACTGGGGAGCTGGGGATGTCAACAGCTTAGCCGGAGGGCGGGAGGCTATAACCACACTAGGTAAACATCTGAAAGCAAATGGGCGCGGCTTAGATGGCGCGCTAATGGATTTAGAGTACCAACGGATGGAATTACTCAGATTCAATCTTTATGAAAACAACACCTACGAAAATTATGTCAAAGGTGACGGCAAAACCGCCGGGCCAATCTTAAAAACGTGGGAAGCCATGCGTTTACCGGCATCGCATCCACAATTCCAGCAAATAACTAACGAAAGTGGCGTACAGCTTTGTAAGGGCGATTTGATTCGCTATCGCAACTTAACCGGCATTTGTAATGACATTTATAATCCGGCGATGGGTTCGACCAACCAGCTATTTGCACGCAATGTAAGATTTGAATCCACCTTCCCTGATCTGGGAAAAAATGAGCTGGCCATCAATCGCCATGGTGATCGATTGGGTTTGTTGAAACCTGATCCTCAAATCATATCCCGCAAACTCTTTACCCGCGCCCAATCCAATCCGGATGCCTGTAACTTTGGCAAGGGTTTGCCGGATAATTCAAAAAATGCCCAGTGCGATTATAAAAAAGCACCCTTTTTTAATGTACTTGCCGCGTACTGGATTCAGTTCATGACGCATGACTGGTTTTCTCATTTAAATGAAGGGCACAATGCCGATGCCAAAATATCGGTAGGCTGCGTTAGCCAAAAAGTAAATAACCAGGAGCAACCGCTTACCGCTGAAGAGGCCGCCAAACTGGGTTGTAGGCCTAACGACAAAATTGATGCCGCCTATATCGCGCAATCCGAGCCTGCACCTACATTTGAACATGAGGGCAAAACCTTTTTATCTCGTGCCCATCGCACCACCCAAAATACGGTTACCGCCTGGTGGGATGCCTCACAAATCTATGGCTTTGATGATCTATCACTCAAGCGGGTAAAACGTGACCCGAATGATTCCGCAAAATTGCTGATGCTGCCGCGGGGAACACATACAGGCGCAGGTGAGCATTTGGGTTACTTGCCGGTTTTTAACAGTTGTGAAAATTCACCCGCAGACTGTGTTGCTGATCCCATTAATCCGGCCTGGAAAGGTCAGGAAGCCGCCGCCTTTGCAGATAACTGGACCATCGGTCTGAGTTTTTATCACAACCTTTTTGTCCGTGAACATAATCAGTTTGTCGATGCGTTCAGGGCAAAAGCAGCCACCACACCGCAAGCTGACTCAGGATTGCGCAATCCTGCTAATCCTGAGCAAGTTATTACCTATCAGGCCGTCAGTAATGACGAGTTATTTCAGATTGCACGACTGGTAGTCGCCGCCGAAATAGCCAAGATTCACACCATCGAATGGACAACTCAGCTCCTTTACGATGAACCCATGTTTTTAGGCATGAATGCCAACTGGGGCGGATTGGTAGATAAAGATAATCCCGTTTCCAAAGTATTGGAAAAAATTGTCGTTAATCGTTTGGCAAAATCACAGGACGAAACCAAAGCCAATCAGTTCTATTCAGTGTTTGCATCCGGGGCCGGTATATTCGGGTTAGGCAGCCATCGCTATCAGGATCATCCCGGCTTTCTTGGGTACCTCCCTGACCAGAACGATATTTGGGACTTACGCAATCCTGAACATATCAACGGCGGCACCAATCACTTTGGATCTCCTTTTAATTTTCCGGAAGAGTTTCCCACCGTCTACCGTTTACATCCTTTAATCCCTGATTTGCTTGAGTTCCGAGAACTACAACACCCCAATGCGATCAGCAAGAAAGTGCCGGTTGTCAGTACCTTTCGTGGCGAAGCTACTCAGGCAATGACCGACGGTGGATTGAGCAACTGGGCACTGAGCCTGGGACGACAACGGCTTGGTTTGTTGACCTTACAAAACCACGCCCAGTTTTTGCAAAACCTGGACATGCCGCGTTTGCAAACTGAAACTAATAAAATTGATGTTGCCGCATTGGATCTGGTTCGTGACCGGGAACGCGGCGTGCCACGATTTAACGAATTCAGGCGCCAATATGGTTTAAAGCAATTAACCAGCTTTGATGACTTTATCGATAAACATTTAAAAAAGGGCAGCCCGGAACAAAAAGAACAACAACGTTTGATCGGCCTGCTCCGTGAAGTGTATGGGCAGCATAAATGTGATTTAAGCAAAGTCATCACTGATGCGCAATTGAACTCGGACGGCTCGCCAATCAACGATTGTCTGGGCCATCCCAATGGCAGTCTGGTTGATAACATTGAGGACGTCGATACTGTCGTTGGCTGGTTATCGGAATTTACCCGGCCACACGGTTTTGCCATTTCGGAAACCCAGTTCCATGTCTTTATCCTGAATGCTTCCCGGCGTTTGTTCAGTGACAGGTTCTTTACCTCCAGTTTTCGGCCGGAATTCTATTCCACACTTGGCCATCAATGGGTCATGGACAACGGTCCTGATAAACAATGGGAACCGGCTACATCCAATGGGCATAAAGTTCAAGTATCGCCCTTAAAACGGATTTTGCTGCGCACCATGCCTGAGCTTTCCGGTCAACTGGCAAATGTGGTCAATGTATTTGATCCTTGGGGCAGAGATCGTGGCGAATATTATTCCCTACAATGGAAACCGACCACTGATGCGAGTACAGATGAAAGTTTTCGCTAATTAATGTTTGCAACAGATTGGCAGGAGCTCAGGTGATGAAACATGAAATCCCAATTGATCAGTTGGTTGCCGAATTAAGCCAGAGTATTGCCGCTGTTACCTTGGCCGAAGCTGAGAATAATATTATTCCCAGATTCAATCAGTCGAAAACCGTTGCTTGCGTCAATGCGGAGTTCACTGTCCATGACGATATTCCCGAGCAATTGAAACAGGGCATTTTTTCACAACCTATCTGCTACCCTGCCAAACTGCGCTTTGCCAATGCTACCAACCGGGATGATTCTAAAAAGGATGTTCGCGGTTTATCAATTCGGCTAGCTAATGTGGAAGGCGAAGTCCTGTGGGGTGAACCGGGCTTGCAGGATTTTCTCTTAAACAGTTATCCGGCACTCTTTGTGGCGACGCCGGAGGATTTTCTAGCATTTGCCCGTGCTCGGCAGGAAGATAAAAAACTGCTGTTTTTTGTGAATCCCCTCGATCCTCATCTGAAATCACTGTTGATTGCGTTTAAATCCCTAAAAAAACATTTAAGCCCGCTTGATATTCGATACTGGAGTACGGTGCCCTTCCGGCTGGGTGATCAGGTGGTCAAATACTCACTAATCCCTTGCTCTGACTATCAGACCACCCAGGTGGTGGATGCCGGTGAAAACCAGTTGCGCGCTGCTCTCAAAGCACACTTGCAACAAGGCCCCGCTTCTTTTCATTTTGCTGTACAAAAGCAATCCGATCCGGATTCTATGCCTATCGACGATGCCTCAGTCATCTGGGATGAAGCAGCGTCACCATTTATCACAGTTGCCACCATAAAGATTGAAGCCCAAGATTTTGATAATCCCGAATCGTTAGCGACCTGCGAGCGCAGCAGCTTTAATCCCTGGCAAAGCCTTGCTGCGCATGAACCGTTGGGCAGAATGAATCAAGTTCGTCGTTTGGTTTACGCCAATGCCGCGCAAGTGCGGAATAATAAAAATAAGGAGTAACGAAATGAATAGCACCGTAGAAAGCTGGTTGACTAAATCGCGCGAAGAGCTGGATGAAATCTATCGTAATGCCGAACCTGGCAATATTCCCACCGGCGATACCAAAGGCACGGCAATCCTGGCTGGCTCGATATTCGCAAAGGTTGTGGCTTTGTTCGTCGGTCTTTATGGCTGGCAAGGCAAGGTCTTTGATGTGTTTTGTCCTGGCGGTAAAGCAGGATTACTCGTCAACAAAATAACCGCTCTTAGCCTGACCTTTATTGTCGCCAAGGTTTATCGTGATCTTAGCTGGCTTGATGGCAAAGACACCATTGTGATTGATTACTCCACTACCTCGTTCTTTGCTAAAGCTATTCGCGATGAAATCCGCGAAATTGAACCCGGTGTTTACCTTGGTAAGGTGTGGTGGGGTAAAAAGCGTATCCTGGATTTTGCGCTGACAAAAAGCAACGCGGAATAAGGAGTCATTTAATGTGTAGCTAGAAGGAGCAACTAACTATGACACCTCAATCCAATTTTATGATCGTTGCCCCGGTACGGGATGGTCAGTTAGATGAGCTGCGTGCCTTGCTTGCTACGATGAACAGATTCATCGCGCATGCTGATCCTGATAACACACTGGTGCCATTCGGCAAATTCGAGCGGTTACATTTTGCACGCTTTATTATCATCGAAGCCAAGACCGCAGATGAAATTAAAGCCTTTGGGGTAACGCCCAGACCATGGCAGCCTTCCTTAGCATTTCTTGGTGATTGCGACGGTGATAGGGATTCATTTCTCGCAGAACTTGTTGAGCATGCCGAGCATGGACTAATAGAAATATTTTCATTGTGTGAAGGTTATCCCGACCCGAACAGCGAAGGCTTGCTGGCTTGGATGCTGGCTCATGATGTCCAACCTAGGGCTAGTTACGTTAACTGGCTTGGGAGAACAGTCAAACAAGTGCATGAAGAAGCAGCACTGCATCGTAGTTTGTCGGCATATTTACAGGAAGTTGTTGATGATACTTACCGTAACAATCCGCGTGCGTTACGGCAAAAGCTCCTGTCGTATGTGGAAATGGAAAAGCAGGCCGGAAGACTTACTTTAACA
The DNA here is from genome assembly GCA_030693065.1 of Methylococcaceae bacterium. Classification (GTDB taxonomy): domain Bacteria; phylum Pseudomonadota; class Gammaproteobacteria; order Methylococcales; family Methylomonadaceae; genus JABFRC01. The sequence continues at coordinate 250,230 of JAUYBL010000036.1, forward strand.
CCACCGGCATCGACTCCTATCAGGTGGCGAATCCGCAATTTACTGCACATGATCGGCATACCCTTAATCCTGCTGCTTTTGTCACCAGTATTTCTGATCATCGCGCCTATCTTTGCGTTGCGGTTACGGATGCTGGAACGCTCTGATCCCGAACTCCCCATCAGACCCAGTCGCGAACATATAAAAGAGCTGTCAATTCAAGAAGACCATGATGTCACCAATCAGTTCAATGTGTTTGGCGACATAAAACCGGGCCTGTTTCGTTTGTTAACCTTCAAGTTTTTAATGCTGTTGACTGACTATGTTGCCAGACACATTTACAATCACGGCTTTCTCACCAGGATAAGAACTATTCACTTTGCTCGCTGGGTGTTTCTGGATGATAACCACAGAGCTTTTTTTGCCAGCAACTATGATGGCAGCCATGAAAGCTACATGGATGACTTCATTAACAAGGCGGGCTGGGGGCTGAATATTGCCTTCGGTAACGCGGTGGGTTACCCGACTACTAAATGGTTAATTAAAGGCGGCGCGGAGCGAGAACAACAATTCAAATACACGCAGCGGCGGCATCAATTTCGCTCGGAAGTCTGGTACAAAGCCTACCCGGACTTAACTGCCACTGATCTAGCGCGTAACAGTCGCATTCGACAAGGTGTGGAAATACGCCCGTCTAGTGATGCGGAAATCCGCGATTGGCTAAGTCAGATCTGACCAGGGAGTGATGGTAATGAAAAATTCCAGCGATTTTAATTTTGACGACCTGCAGGGACTACTGCGATTTGGTCATGGCAAATTAACCGACAGCTGTTTCCTGCTACTAAAAATTGTTGATGCTAATGCCGCCAAACAATGGCTGAGTAAAACCCCAGTTACCAGTGCAATTAGTAACCCGCAGCCCAAAACAGCGTTGCAGATTGCCTTCAGTGTTGAAGGTCTGCGTGCATTGGGAGTAAAGGACTCGGTTATTGAAGGATTTTCCGATGAGTTTATCACCGGTATGTCCGGCAATGAAGGCCGCTCCCGTCGCCTGGGTGATGTCGGCACCAACTCGCCGGAATATTGGGACTGGGGCGGCGATGCGACACAAGTACCGCATCTACTGTTGCTGCTTTATGCCGCAAAAGGCGGCATAAAAGCCTGGCGGAAAAAAGTTGAAGGTAAAGATTTCTCGACGGCATTTGAGTTGCTGCGCCAATTACCTACCCTGGATATTGGGCAGATTGAACCTTTCGGTTTTGCTGACGGTATTAGTCAACCAAGCGTTGACTGGTCACAGCAGCAAAGTACCGACACACATCAGCGCGATCGCTATTCCAATTTGCTAGCAGTAGGCGAAGTGGTGCTCGGTTACCCTAATGAATACAAACAATACACTGTTAGGCCACTGATCGATCCCAAAACAGACCCGCTTGCAGCTGACCTGCCCAATGCAGAGGACGAGCCCAAGTTTAAAGATTTCGCACGCAATGGCAGCTACCTTGTGTTGCGCCAGCTCGATCAGGACGTCCCAGGCTTTTGGCGATTTGTCGATAAAGCAACTGATTCTGACCCTGAAAAACGCGAGCAACTTGCTGCTGCCATGGTCGGTAGACAACGTGATGGCTCGCCGCTGGTGCCGGAATCCTTTGAAGACGTCCCCGGAATTCCAAGCGACGATCATCTCAACCACTTTACCTACCAGGGTGATCCTGGTGGAAACCAATGTCCGATAGGAGCACATATTCGTAGGAGTAATCCCCGTACCGGCGATTTACCATCTGGTTCAAGCTGTATTTTTAGCCGATTGATTAAAATCCTGGGATTCGGGTTAACGCGTCCGGATGAAGACCTGGTGGCATCATCCCGTTTTCATCGTTTACTGCGCCGAGGTCGTGGCTATGGCCCTGTACTTGCCCCGGAAGATGCTGTTAAACCGAATGCACCTAAAGCCGAACGCGGACTGCAATTTATCTGTTTGGTAGCCAATATTTCCCGGCAGTTTGAGTTTGTTCAGAACGCATGGTCTATGAGTAGCAAATTCGGGGGTGTTCAACAGGAAAGAGATCCACTTTTGGGCCATCGTGAGCCGTTAATGAGTGGTGCCAGCACGGATCAATTCAATCGGCCCGATACGACTGGACCGGTGCAGAAAACCAGCCATCTGCCGCAATTTATTACCGTGCGTGGTGGCGGTTATTTTTTTATGCCAGGACTAAGTGCACTGAAATATATCGCAGCCATACCCACCAAAGGGAGTGATAAATCATCATGACGATCAAGACTTGCATTCTGAAATTTATTCAGCCGATCAAAAACCGCATACTGAAACTCATCCACCAGTTTTTACTGCAATTATTGTATTTTGAACGCAGATTAGAACCTTGGTTTCGTCCACAGTTTAACACTCTATTTCGGGAGCCAGGTGTTCGGGCTGTTCAGTACTTGATCAACCGGAAGCGTCAAAATGAAGGCCTGAAAATAGCTGAGGAAAAGTTTGCTCCGGATGAAGACGAAAGCCTGAATAACATCATCGACCAGATGGCGGACCAGATGCGCGGCCGATTCAAACCCGGCGGCTATGAACGCGGCGGCAATACCAAAACCCACGGCGTGGTAAGGGCCACCGTCACCATTCACGACAACCTGCCGGAACATTGCCGTATAGGCATTTTTGCCGAACCGCGCAGTTACCCGGCTTATGTGCGCTACGCCGGCCCCGGCCCGAATGTACCTTCAGATATTCAGGATGTCGGTTTTTTGAGTATGGCGGTGAAAGTCATGGGCGTGCCCGGTAAAAAGCTCATGGATGAAGAAAAATTCACCCAGGATTTCATCACCACCAGCGGCGGTCCGACGTTTGTAACACCCAACACTCGGGAAAACGCCAAGTTGCAATACTGGAGCCTGGTGAACATGACGCTTTACTACTTCATCAACCCATTCGACTCCCATTTTCTGGACATGGCGATGCAAAGCCTGTGGAATGAAACCCAGTACAACCCGCTGGAACGGCGTTACTGGAGCTGCACGCCTTATCTGCTGGGCGAAGGCCAGGCGGTGATGTATTCGTTTGTGCCGAAAACCGATGTTATCTACAGAAAAATCCCGGGATTGCCGTTTGGCAAGGTGCCGTTCAATTATCTGCGGGGCAACATGAGCAAAACCCTGAACGAAAAAGATGTGGAATTTGATTTGATGATTCAGTTTCAAACCGACCCGCATTTGATGCCCATCGAAGACAGCTCAGTACGCTGGCCGGAAACATTGTCCCCGTTTATCCCGGTTGCTACCGTGCATATACCGAAACAGCAATTTGATTCTGAAGCGCTGATTGAGTTTACCAAACGCTTGAAAATGAATCCTTGGCATTGTTTGCCGGAACATCGACCATTGGGTAATTTAAACCGGGCACGGTTTAGGTTATATCGTGAGTTATCCAATTTTCGTCAGCAAATGAATCAGACTACACATCTTGAACCCACTGGGGATGAAATATTCGAATAACAGTGTCGTATTTGAATAACACATAGGGAAAAATATAATGAAAAATATAGTTTTATGTGCTGATGGAACAGGACGTAGAGGCGGCTATGGTATAGATACTAATGTTTATAAAACATATAAAGCTGTTGATATTAATTCGCCAGATGTTGATCAATATACTTTTTATGACCAAGGCGTTGGCACCGACAAGAGCGATACCAGCAAAAACAAATACAGGACTGCATTATCAGGCGCATTCGGTTTCGGATTTCGTAGCAATGTTTTACATCTCTACCATTTTTTAGCCAGAAGTTATAACCCTGGTGATGCCATATTTCTGTTTGGCTTTAGCCGAGGTGCGGCGACCGTCAGAGCATTTGCCGGTTTTATCAATGCCTGTGGATTAGTTGATAGAAACCATTCATCCGTGCAAACAGACGGCGCTTTTGACGGCGACAAATTTCAAGAACTGGTGGAACGAGCATTTGAGTGCTATCAAAATAATAATAAGCCTGCACAACAAAAATTTAAAGACCAATATGCGGTGAAAGAGAGTATCCATGCACCTAACGGGGATTTAAAAATTAAGTTTGTTGGCGTTTGGGACACGGTTTCGGCGCTAGGATTTTCTCAGGATTTTAGCTTGTTACTTAAATGGCTATTTAGTGCAGCTGAAAAAATCTCCAACATGATTCCTTGGTTAGCCCATGATTTCTATGACTATGAACTTAATAATTCGATAGAAAACGCCTATCAAGCTTTGTCAATTGACGATGAACGGACAACCTTTCATCCGCTGGTGTGGAATGAGAAAAACTTTACCGGACATGTTGAACAAGTATGGTTTGCCGGGGTTCATTCCAATGTCGGTGGCGGTTATCCAAGAACCGGATTATCCGATGTTGCTCTGCAATGGATGCAGAGCAAAGCTCAAGCTCATGGACTTGTTTTTTATCAAGATCATTTAACAGCAATTCAGGACAGTGCCAATATTTATGACAAGCTATACGATTCAAGGGATGGGGTCGCGATTTACTATCGCTACGGTCCGCGCAATCTAGTTGAACTCTGCAACAACAAACTGACAGGCAATATCGCCATTCACCTCAGTGCTTATAAAAAAATTAAGGAGTTGAGTGACGGTTATGCGCCGGACAGCATCCCAAGCAGTTTTGACTTGGTAGATATTGATCCGGCGAATCCTGCAGCAGCAACCGTCATACGTAAAGTTAATGCGGAGCAGCCTGACAAGTGGGCTGCTCTGACAAGCGATATGGACGAAGTAATAGAGAAAAGAAAGAATTTATATAGGGTCTTTGTCGAATTGACGATGGCTATCATCATTATTTCCGGACTGTTTTGGCTGTGGCCACCGGCGTCAGTGGTGGAATTAAACACCTGCGAAAAAAAACAGCTTCAAATAGTTCAAACACCTTATACAGATCAATTTAACGCGTTAATCGCAAATCCGTTTCTTGTATATGAGCAAAGTATCGACTCAAATCCAGACGCCGATACTGCGCCGGAATTTTGTAAAAAAGCTAATAACAGATCATTTAAATGGTTAGCCGATATTGCGCGTTATTTGACCCCTACCTTTTTTGAAAACTTTATTACTTATGTTTTTGAAGTGCATTGGTGGATAGTCGTAGGCATGCTATCTACGCTACTTTATTTAAGTAGCATTCGTAAGCGCTGCATTAATAAATTAGATAAAGTCTGCAGAGCTATGAGTGATTTGCTACCGAAACTTTGAGGAAGAAATTGACCTAAGAATCGACTGGCTGCAACTTAAGTGGTTCCATACCCCAACAGCAGATTTTAAAACCGTATCAAACAAAGCCTAAAAAATGTTGGGAGTTAACATGCTTAGTGGCATAAGCAATACCAACCCTGCGAATATTTGGAATATTATCCACAGAATCCATCTGCTGCATCTTACCTGGGTTGATGTCTGTTAACCCTAAAGCCTTTAACCCTTCTGAAGAAACATCAGGGTCGTAACGCAAATAAGTAAATAGTTTCGGCCCCGTCCAATTGAGATCATCAGGCATGCTCACCATAGCACCGATTTCTCGATCGAGAAGGCCACCATGGCGGCAATTGCCTAAGGTTCGGCAAGTCATATCCCAACCGACAGAAGCCGCGTTCATCAATGCCGCGGGGATATTTTTAGCGTAATGGATCAGATTCATATCATCCGCATCAATATTTTTAGCTAGGAGATTTGCTGCGCTGCCAGTGCCGATAGAAACGATCAACAATTGCTCCGCACCGGTTGGCCAATTGACCTTGTAAGGCTTGACCGTTGCCATCTGAAAGGCCAGATAAGCCGGATTGTTGTAAGTGGTAACGCCGCCATCGACGAAGATAAAATCGTATTTACGCTGCTTGCCGAGCGTCACCACTTCGGGTGGAAAGTAAGTCGGCGCAGCAGTGCTCGCGCGTATCAGTTGCCACAAAGGTAATTCGAGATTGCAATCATCTCGGCTGCGGTCATTGTATTTGGCAAATGGATTATTGGACACCGGCCAGGGCGAATCGGTACTGTGATTGCGCATGACCATCATCAATAACGTTTTTAGATGAGTACTACCCAACTTGGCGTCGGCTTCCCCGAGCTGTGCACTTAAAGCCTCACGCAGCAACTTGGCCAATGGTTCGTCGTTATAGTTATATTGCAGGCGCTTGAGCACGGAAGCCTTATCGAACATGTGCTTACCGCTGTCGAGATAAAACTGGCGAATTTTCTCCATCGACATGCCGCTTGAAATGCAAGCGGCGATAATAGCGCCGGTACTGGTGCCGCAAACAAAATCGAAATAATCTGCGAGCACAAAATCCGGACCTTTGCCTAGCGCGACACGGAGCTGATACTCAATCTGAGCGAGAATTTCCACACTCATCAGCCCCAAAATCCCGCCACCGTCGCAGGCAAGGATTTTCTTAGCACCAGGCGATTGGATACGGTCGATAAGATTTTGATTCATTTTTGAATCCTTATTTATATGTAACTGATGTTATTTCCGGTTCATCCGTCAGCATCGACAGACCGTAAATAGGTTAACTGCCCACTTCATTGTGAAGCGACGTTCGCCACTCGGCAAGCAATTACCACATGCTCGTCGTTTGGAATTAAATGAGTTTGTATGTAACTATTCAGCATCAGTTGATTGCTTTAAAAGTGTCTTGTGGGAGCGACGCCCTCGTCGCGACCGAAGGCTTCAAATCGCGACGAGGGCGTCGCTCCCACCTATTGCTTCTGCCTTCCAAAGAAACTCGCTGAATAGTTATACCAATCCCAATAAGTTTTTATTTTGAACCCCTCATCCTAGCCTTCTCCCGTTGGAGAAGGGATAACATGTGAACTTATTGAGATTGGTATTACGTTTTTATAAACATACACTGCACTAATTTTAGAGATTTTATTAACGCAAATCATGCTGGGGCAATGGAAAGCAAACCCAATAAATTATTAATAGTAAGCTGTTTTCAACTGGCGCAAAATGCACGTTATTCTCGCCATGGATGTCCACAAATGGACTAAAGAGCGGGGGCAAAATGGATAGCCGACACTTGTCAGAGTTCTCAGTAATCAATGACCCATTCGACTATCTACTTCGAATTAACTAAAGCAACTATGTTTTAACTTAGGGGGCATAAGATGGAGTTTTTACAAGTCAGATTTCATGAAAGCCGACCAGTTATTATCGATGACCATGAACAAGGCAAAACTAATCTGGTCATAGAGCTAGCCGGTGGGCTACATACTATTTCATTGGGTGGAAATGGTAGTGTTTTCAACCCATTGCAACAGACAGTCTTTATTAACAACACCACCGTGGTCACTCCTTATGTCGTATCGTTTACTTAAGCCGCTTATGAATCGGTTCGCATTACTGTCTGCCTGTCTGCTTCTAGGCGCTTGCTCTGCCACCTATATCGAAAACACGCAATTACAAAGCTACGATACGAATGCGGGGTATCGTTTTCCAGAACCTGGGCAAACGACCCAGGCTAATTCCGATTCCCTTTATATCTGTCTTGCCTTTTCCGGTGGTGGCACTCGCGCTGCGGCCTTTTCGTATGGAATATTGGAAAAGCTACGCAACACACCGATTACTTGGAAAGGTAAAAAAAGCAGGTTATTGGATGAAGTGGATTGCATTTCCGGTATCTCCGGCGGTTCATTTACTGCCGCCTATTACGGGCTTTACCGCGATCGTATATTTGAAGATTACCGTGCACGTTTTCTTGAGCGCGACGTGCAGCATGAACTTTTTATGAGTGCGCTAAACCCTCTGAATTGGCCAAGACTGGCTTCACCAAAGTTCAATCGCATCGACCTCGCTACTGAACTTTATGATGACACTATTTTTGATCACCAGACCTTTGAAAACCTGATTCAAAAGCAAGCCAAGCCTTACATCATCCTGCATGCAACTAATCTGGCCAGCGGCGAGCGCTTCGAATTCACTCAAGATGAGTTCGATTTACTGGGTTCCGACTTGGCGAAACTGCCGGTCGCGCGCGCGGTTACCGCATCGTCTGCATTCCCTTTCTTGCTGAGTCCGGTGACTTTAATAAATCATCCTGAACCCGATAATTTCAAAGTTCCCAAAGATATTCAGAATGGCTTAGCCAGTTACGCGGGAGACCGGCGGCAATGGCATTGGGCTGTCCGCCAACATGACTATTTAGATAAAGCAGCAAAACCTTACGTGCATCTGATGGATGGCGGTCTATCCGACAATATCGGGATTCGTGCCTTGGAAAACTCCTTCCGCTGGGGGGCAATACGGCGAGGCATTAACAACAACCGCATAGAAAAGTTGATCATTCTAGTGGTCAACGCCAAAACCGATGATCAGGATTCTATTAGCCATAACTCCACCCCCCCTGAGCTGCCCGATGTGGCCTATAAAACCACCACCATTGCGCTGGATAATTACAGTTTTGAAAGTATTGAAACTATTCGCGACCTTAATAAACAGCGCAAACAAACCCAAGAAACTCTGGCCGTGTGCAACAACAGATTGAAAACCTGTGGTGGTGACGAATTCCCGGAACTAAGCGGAAAAATCGATCCTGTGGTTATCGATCTTAACTTCGAGAACATCCAGGATCCCCAACAACGCAAGCACTTACTCAATCTACCTACCAGTTTTGCGTTGCCGAAAGAAGCAGTACAACAACTAATCGATGCCGGTGCGGAGTTACTTGATACCTCCACGGATTTTCAATCGCTGCTAAAAGAACTTAATTCCTCCCCAGGAAATTGAACGGATGCGATCTGGTTAGCGCGCAACACGTCAAAGTAGCAATTAGCATTCGCCCGTATTTAAGGCTGAATTTCTTTTCAGGTAGACTTGCCTGATGATGAGCTGGCTGGCAATTGGTCTGCCGCCGACCTGTTAGTCTGGCGGCCATACCTTTGTTCATCATCCTTGTCGGCACTATTCCCACGCAGTTTGAGCAGACTCTTCAACGCGCCATACCAAAATGGCGCGCCCAAACTGAGCAGAAATACCGTGAGAATCATGCCGGCAGGGTTACCCTGTTGCCAGCGTTTAAGCCATTCCTCAGTGCTGGTAGGAACATTGATAATACCGAGATCTTGGAGGCCTTTTATATTCATTTTTACATCACCCAGACTGTTAGCGGTGGCGATCGCAGTCTGTTCAGTCGACGTTTTTGCCTCGGCTCCGTCGACCTGACTAACGTTTAGCGATTCAGTAGCCAACAAGCGTTTATCCAACGCAAAGGCTTTGGCAACCAAGGTATTGCGCAAACCGTCGTCCAACGACAAGCGGTTGATCACATCCAAGGTATCTAGCTGGATTGCCAGCACGACTACCATAGAGCACACCAGGGTAATGACGCGGGTAGTGGCGGTAAATCGATCCGAGACCCTGTCTATGATTTGATCGAAGCAGCTGTTAATTTTCGCGACAAACTTACTGTTGGCTTCCTTTATCAAGGCGATGTTATGACGCACGTTGCCAGCAAGTTCCGGGCTAGTCAGTTCAAGCTGCAAAGCGTAAGCCCGCACTTTATCGAGTGTATCGGCGGGATCACTAATGCCGTTATTTGCCAATAATTGCTGAAGACCTGGCTTTACATGCTCGGAGATAGCGTGAGGTGCATTGCCGGCCGCTATATCCATTAACAATTTGGTCAGCTCCTCACGATGTATGGTGTTGCCGGGCCGCTGCTGAACACTGCTGATCATCGGATGCGTGAGCACGGCACGGGCAATTTGATCGGCAATTTGCCGTTCAAGACCGGGGTCGATCTGCTGGAGCAAATCGCCAAGGCCGCGTAATAAATGTTTGCCTCGGGTATTGAGTAATCCGGTAACGAACTGAGTCAATACCGTCACCGCCATACTCGCGATCAACATAACCACGGTAATGCCTAATAAAATATCGATAGTTTTTAACATGTTTATGTCCTTAATGGCCTGATTCTAATCATTGCTATGATCGATGCCTGTTTCTTAACGTTTTACGAATCTCGTGTCATAGCTGGTTTTCCTCTGTAGCTGGGATGACTAAATAGCCTTCTATCTTGAAAGTATTCGCTCTTATTAAAATTTCTTGGTATTCAACCAAATCACCCGCCCCGTTTTCTCATTCACCTCTTGATACATCTGTGCCGTGCCGCCTGGTGCATCACCGCCTTCGCCGTTCCATAAACAAATAAACTGCACTTTATCAATGCCATATGCCAAGGCGCTGTTGAGTAACCACAGGTTGCAACGTTCGTAAGGATCGACGTCTTTAGGCGGTTCGCCTAATTCGATAGGTGCGGCTTTGATGTTGGCTTGGTGTTTGATTTGGTAATAGCGCTCGCGCCAACTATCACCGCCTGGCAGAACAGATTTTTGAATGAACGCGGCCTCTTCGAAGGGTTGCAGCAATTTGAGTTTGACGCCGCGTTGCAAAGTAGCTTCGGCGAACAGAATGTCTCCGCCGTTGGAACCTTGGATTAAGGCCAAGTCTTCCGGGCTGGCGCCGAGTTTATCCAGGGCTTGGGCAATTTTTTCGGCGGCGATGGCTTCTTTATCAGGCGGGAAACGCGGCGTTGCCCGATCCGGCGCATCAATCATGTGGCCGCTGAATAGAAATACTTTACGTGGTTGCCATTTGTTTTCGGGTTTTTGCAGCCTTGCCAATGCGCGTTCGAAGGTATCAATGCCGACCTTGACGGTTTCGGGGTTAAAACCTAACAAAGCCAGTAAACGCAGTTGGGTAAGCGATGAATTAAGCGCAAACCAGTCCTGTTCGGCATGGACGATGGCGTCTTTGTAAGCGCGGGTGACGGTATCCACTGTGCCAATTAAAACTTGTAAATCGCCCAAGGTGGCTTTGGACCAGAAAAATTGGTTTTGATCTGCTTCGCATTCAGCGCCAAATTGCACGGCACCTGCCATTGATTCGGCATGATTATCTTGCGGGGTGTTTGCTTGCAGCTCGCGGCTAAGATGGATCAAAGTCAGTGCGTTGATGCCGGAATAATAATGTCCCGGATTACGCCGGAACGCTTGCCTGTAACTGGCAATAGCCTGATTTAGTAACCCTTCCTGATAGGCGGCTTCATCTCGGCGAGCTTCAATGGTGTCTAAGTGTCGCCAACTTTCCACCCAGGCATCTTTGTCGATGCGTGCCAATAACGCCCAGGTTTCGGCATCATTCGGATGTGTTTCTAAAACATGCCGATAATGAGCACGGGCTCTTTCCAGGGAATGGCCGGGTTTGCCCAATAAAGCCAACCGTTGCAGGCAAATGCCTTGTTCTTGTAGGCCTTGCAGATGATCGGGTTCTACCTCGAGGGCTTTTTCTAGCTGTTCCAAGGCAAATTCAAAGCATTCGGCTTTGCGCAAGGCAATTCCCGCCTTAAGATAAGCTTGGGTACGAAAAGCGGCCACCGGCGCTTCATCGGCTAACACCAGCAAACCACCAATGTCACCGCGCTTGCGGGCCAGATCAAGTTGGTTTAGCCAGGCATCATGAGTGTCCCAGAATTCTTTGGCGTCGCCCACGCGCAGATTTTGCCATTGTGGTTCTTGCAGATTGGGCAGCAGTTGGTAAACAGGACTCACTTTTCGTCCATGCCAGGACTCGATGGTGGCTTTGACCATGTCGGTCAGGGCGTCTTGATCTTTTTTGAGTGTCGCCGGATCTGGCAGGCCGTTTTGCAGGCTGTAATTGAGTTTGCGATCGGTGTAAATATCAAACGGTTGCGTAGAGCGTGGCCCCTGTACCAACACAATTCCTCGAGAGCGTAAGGCATGGCGTATGCCAAGTTCGTACCAGACATTGGGGTTATCTAACGTTAGATCAGCTACCACCAAATCGGCGATGAGCAATTCCTGGAACATATCGGTTTTGATGTCGCCGGCGCGTTGCTCAAAATCCGCACGAAAAACCATCAGACCGGCGGCTTCAATCGCTGGTTTAAGCAGGGTATTATAGATTTCATTGAAGTCAATTATGGTCCCGTCGGGCCCTGGTTTTTTGCCGAACGGCATGGCGACAAAAGCGTGCAATCTCATCGATCCCCCTCATGCTGATGCATTTCAGTTGGCTGACTTTATTGTTTTTGGCGGGTAAATTGATGATTCAATGTTAACACTAAAGCACTTAATCTACTGGCAACCGAGTGTACTCCTGTGCTTGGCTCATGTGTAGATCAGCTTTGTCCAATTGATGTGGCTACCCTAAACCGGACACACAATTTAAAACATAAGGATGATATTGAGCTAACAGTTATTATCCAGGAGGTTTTTAAGAAAAATCGCGCAACTATTGGGACTCAGCAGATGCAAAAAACGTTAAGCAATCAAAATCGAAGTGTACGTCGTCGACGCATAGGCCGGTTGATCCCTATCCGACCGATTAAGGGTCGGCGTTCGCTTTTTACACCATCCTCATACGCTCTCCTATTCACTCAACGAAAGCCGGAGAGGAATCATGGCTGAATAATCGAAGCCATGCCGCTGATAAAAACGCTGCGCGGACTTATTAGCGGCATCGGTAAGCAACGTAATGCGTTTACAACCATTTAATCGAGCTAATTTAATAGCTTGCTGAAGTAGTTTGGAACCTACGCCAGTTCTGCGAACCTTCGAAATAACCACCATATCTTCCAATAGCGCAACGCGCTCACCAAGTGCCGTTGATATTGTATAAAGAAGACTAACCATTCCCACCACTTGACCGTCTTGCCGAGCGACGATGATTAGCCCGATGTCTGGGCTATTGATGATGCGCGTTAAACCCCGGCGTTGTGCGTCGTCATCAGGCGTAAAGTCCGCTTCTTGAGAAAACAAAAGATGCAGTAGTTCGCAAAGAGCGGGGATGTCGGCAACCTTTGCAGGAGTGATTTGCATGGTTTTAGCTAGTTTTTCCTGAGCAACTTTGTCATTACGGCAACTGCCGAGCCAACAGCAGCAAAGGATGCTCTACCTTGGTCCCAGCGACGCTGAGAAATACTCCGCAACCAAAATTACTGCTGACTACCTGATTCGCTTGGGCTGAACTGATGGCTTGAAGCTTCAGATCGCGTAACTGTCCGGCATTATTGGGATGTGTCAGCATGTAGCTGCCACCCGCGCCGCAACAGATGTGATTGTCGGCCAGCGGGGTGGTTGTTAAATCAGGGATTTTTTGCAACAGCGCATAAACGGCTTGCTGGTTTTTGAGGACGTTGCGCTGGCTGCACGGCTCATGCACTGCGACTTTCAGCGAGGATGCCGTCAATTGCAGATCGTGCGGCCAGTGACTTAGCAAAAAGTCGTTAATATCCTGCAAGCGCTGCTGGAATAGTTGTCCCGAGTCATCACCACGTTGATATTCGCTTAACATCGCCCCGCAACCACTGGCGGTGTGAATTACGGCATCGACGTCCAGCGCGTTAAACACGGCGATGTTGTTATCGATTAAACCGGCGGCCGACTGGCCGTTATGCTGGTGTATCGCCCCGCAGCAGCCTTGTTGCGGCGGCACCAACACCTCATAGCCTATCGCGTTGAGCAGCTTGATCGCCGCCAGTAAAGTCTCTCTATCAAAATGTTCAGCGATACAACCGGTGAATAACGCAACCCGGCCGCGCGGCGTGACGCTAGCCGGATAGCTGGCGGCCAATGCCTGCAACGCAGGCGTACCAAGTAAAACTTCGGCTTCCGCTAAGCCCAGATTTTTCAGCAAGCCGCTAAGCCGCAACGGTTTTTGTAGGCCTGATTTTAGATAAACCGCCAGCCAAGGCATTAACCGCGTCCGCCAGGGTTTGTTTGCAATTAAGCGCAACGCCAGTTTTGCTAATCGGGTTGGCGTGGTCTTTAATTGGGCTTGAGCCTGATCGAATAACTGCCCATAAGCCATCCGGCTTGGGCAAACGGTTTCGCAAGCGCGGCATTGCAGGCAGTTATCCAAATGCTTGCGTTCTTCGTCGCTGATCGGCAGATTTTCAACCAGCACTTTACTGAGGGTACGTATACGGCGACGCGGAGTTTCTTCGTCGATCTGGAATAAACGAAAAGTCGGGCAACTGCTGACACAAACACCACAACGCATACATTCGCCAGCTTCGGGGATATATGGGCCAGTCGATTCAAGTATTTCTGAAGGTTCGTCGATGCCCAATTCCATGAAGTCGAACACTTCAGCCCTCCATCATCTTGACATAAGCACGGCGCAATAATTCCATTTCTGCCGGTGGCCTGCCGCGTAGTTCCGGCAAGGTTCTCAGCTTACAATCACGGCTTTGCATCAGTTTATGCGGCGGATCAAGCAATTTGAAGCGCGCCATGTAGACGGTAATAACGCCGCCGGGCGTGTCGATTTGTTCGTAAAATCCCGGCTCAGCGTGCAGTAGATCATTGTCCAATTGCAGCAGTTGATTCATGGCGTTGACCAACATGGAGGGATGAACACTGACTTTGCTCTCTTCAAATTCTTCAGGCTCCAAAGCGCTGGATAGCAACGGCAACGGCTCCGGAAAACAGATACTGCCATTGCTGTGCTGCGCGAACAACGTCAAGGCGCTAATGTCACCTTTGTAGAGCAGCAGCAATCGGTGGTTATTGAATACGTTGTTGAGTGACATAATTTCAGTGATGTGCAGAGTAATTGTCCCATAGCGGCTTATAGCTACTATCCAGCCGCGACAAGCGTTTGTTGGCCTGTTCCAGCAACAAATATGCAGGGAAACGATTGCTGTTGCCTGCCGCATACCAGCCATCCATTTCAACAGTCAGCCGGTTTTTTTCAGCCGCACAATCGGCGATTTGCTGTTTCAGCCAACTCATACTGGTCGCGGGCGTCAACTCGGCAATGCGATAACGTAGGCCTTGATTGAAGATTCTCACGCCACCACCTTGCGCGGCAGTGTGATACAGCGCAGTGGCATCGGTGATTTCCACCCCGGCCAGATAATCAATACCAAACTCGTGTAATTGCGGCAGCCACGGCACCGTCGGCCCCATCAACACCGTTTTGGCATGACTTGAAAGCTCTGCCAAACGCGGAAAGGTTTTATTAGGGATAGAACTGGCGGTTAAAAACACCCAATCGGCACGTGGCAACAAAAACTCACAGGCCGAATCGGGCAAATCACAGGCTTTCGGCTGTCGTTCCAGCACGCTAAGTTGCATTTGGTTTTGATAGCGTTCAATGCCCGGATAATGGCCGATCACCACCACGTTTTTACCCTGCAGTTGCGGCAGGAAATAATCGAACACCGCCAGATTGCCATGTTCTCCAGTGCTATCCAGTGCCACCGAATCAGGTAACGGCCTGCTGTTGATGCAACTGTTGATTGCCGCCATCGCCACGGTGGCCTGATAAGGATCCCACTCTAAAATCCAGGCGCCCAGATCGGTAATCGGCTTGCCTGACAAAGTACCGGACCACTTCAGAGTCCGGGTCACATGCCCCGGACTCATCGCCAATCCGGTCGTTGCCCTGCCCTTGCTTTGGCAAAGCGTCCACACCAAACCGATCATCAGGTTGTCGACTTCCGCATCGTCACTACAGTAATCCAGCAACAGCTCGTAAATGCGCTTTGGATTGCTCATGGCTTAACCTCTTAAAAAGTCTAGTTTGTAGCCTTCGTTTTAACTAAGCGGCAGCTGCACTGCTGGATGCAAAAGCATTCAATAAATCTTCAACACCCGCATCAACGATTTTAAGGCCCATTTTTTTACAGAACCGCAGCTCTTTATCGGTGGGATTTTTGTTCAATACCCAACCTTTTGGCTCGGCCGCGTCACGAATGATGTCACTCATCACCATGCGCTCAGAATCTCTATTTAATGGCAGACCGATCAATAAATATTGTTTGCCTTTACGATAGGCTTTAAGAAAATCAGGAATCGCGAAGCCCCCCATTAGTTCGGTGATGTAATCAACATAATCGGCATCTGAAGCGATATAGTTGGCTTCCGGTTTTGGGGTGCCCAGAGGTTTAAACAACACAGGTAATCGCGGATCAACCTGTTCTTGGGGAATTTCAAAATATTCACTGCCATCAAAGTGATAAATCTTAAAGCGAAACTGGCTGGCAGTGATTCTGGCGACACCAACAATCAAGGTATGCTCTTCATCGGCATAGCTGTCTTGCAATTGGGTATCCCTGTTTACATCAATAACATAAGCAGGTTTCCATTCGGCCAGCCAATTGTGGATCGAGGCGCGGGTATATTCGGTGTCGCCATATAAGCGGGTAAGAAACTGACCGAGAAAATTTCGACCTCTTTTAAGCTCCTGATTCATCGCGGCCCGTGGAAACTCGTACATCAGCTTGGGAGCCATCGGATTACCGTTATTCATAGCCAAAATCAGGCTATTACTATCAGCCGGCATGGCCGCACCGGTTTGTTTATTGGTGGCATCAAAAAGAGCGCCCGGCCCTAGATAAGGCACAACGGTGTTTTCATACAAACCATTTAAAATTTCAGAAAAGACATCGGCAGACATTGCAAACTCCATTGTTTAAGTAGGTGTACCTTTTACTTAAGCAATAAGTAATCCAAGTTGTAGTTTCGATTAATGAAATAGCCAACGAATTGATTATCTTAGATTTAGCATGAAATTTTTCTGAAATGTAGAGCAGTATCAGTCAAGTTTTGTTCGGTTTATGACAATTTTTTTGTCGCTTCAGCGAACTTACCAACACATATATAGAGGTATCAGATAAATCTTAATATAGGCAGGAAACACCCGATTTCGTTGCAGCTCCATCGGACTTCTTCTGGCCTACAGTTGGGTTGTACGGGGCTCGATTTGTAGTCCGCACCGTTACAAAGCAGGACGAGACTCCCGTCTTATAATTCTTTAGCCATCCATTCAGGGGGAATTCGCCGTTACAGCAACGGACGCATGTTGCCTGATTGGGCTCGCCATAAGGGCGTAGCTGTAATTCGCGGTTGAAGTGCTGTTGGTGGATAGGCGTTGTTGGTCCAGGTGGCGGTTTTGATGTCCTGGACTTGGTTGCGGGTGTAGGTCCAGGTGTTGTCCTGGACGGTACCGGCCAGGTTTTGGGTGAGGTTGGAGAGCGCCGACTGGGTGTTATAAGCGTAGCCGGTAGTGGTGCCGTTACCAAATCAATTTAACCTGACCCCATTGATTCTGCGATCTAAGGTCATCAGTTTCTAGTGCGAAATCCAACTGTCGAAATAGTCGGGTAGGTCGGGCAACAGCTTTTCGTTGCCCGACATTTCGAGGCATGGGAAAGTCGGGCATAAACAGCATGCCCGACCTACCCGGCTAGGATCCCTCCGATTAAACGGATTATTCCCCACATACGCATACCAATTCAAGCCATCCTGATAGCCAATCGGATCGGTCTGCAAGAATCTGCCAATGGCGGGTGAGTACATCCGGGCTTTGTAGTAGTACAGGTTCAGCGGGCCCAGCAGCTGCTGGCCGGTGTAGCGGAACCTGACGCCGGTGGTGGCATTGGGTTCGCCGTAGGGGCCGTAGCTTAAGGTGGCGGTACTGGTGCCAGCGCTGTTGGCGGTGGCGACGATGCTGCCTTGGTGGTCGCTGTATAGCCAGGTTTTGGCAGTGGTGACCGCGCCTTCGTACCAGACTAAGGGTTCATCAACACCGGGGCCGTGTACGTAACGTCTCAGCAGGGCGCCGGTGCTGTTGTATTCAGCCACCAGGTCGCTGCCGTCATAGCTCAGGTTGGTAACGACGCCGGCCAGGGTGGTTTGACTCAAGCGGCCTGCCCCGTCGTAGGCTAGGCTGTTGGCCGAGCCGGTTTTGTTGGCGGCCGTCAGCTGGTTGTCGAGGTTGTACCCTAAAGGGCATAAATAGGCATAGGTCCAGACCCCGTCGCCGCCCAGGTTGCCGTTGGCGGTGTAGCTGCGGGTGCCGTTGGTATAGCCGGTCCATTGGTAGCTGTCGTTAGTCCAGCTGGCCGCCTTGATGTCCTGCACCTGGTTGCGGGTGTAGCTCCAGGTGTTGTCCTGGCGGTGCCGGCCAGGTTTTGGGTGAGGCTGGCCAACGCCGACTGGCTGTCGTAACCGGTGACGGTGGTGGTGCCGTTATCAAATCAAATCAATTTAACTTGATCCCCTTGACCGTGACCCCATTGATTCTTTACCGGTTAGTCCTGTCCCGCTCAAGGTTAAAATGCAAGTTCTTTACGCTGATCAAACTTAAACAAATCAATGTCCTGCTTAGCAAGCCCTTCCTCAAAAACACGCCAGCCCCGTTTAGCTATTAGCTTT
>JAUYBL010000001.1 GCA_030693065.1 Methylococcaceae bacterium
CAAGCCAATCCACAACGCTGGCAGGGACAAACGCGCAACTGGACAACCATTGACCGTGTGCTACTGAATCCCGATCAAGACCAGCAACCAACAGGAGGTTAACCAATTCAACCAACAGGCTGCTTAATAGCCACTAATGAGCCGACAACTAGATTGAAAATTACCGCTTGATACGCAATCCGGCTCCGGATGATGACGAAGACTTCAGCCAACAAATAACAAAATTCTCACCGCTTTTATCTATCTTCATCTGGAATATCGGCAGAATGGTGCGTCCATCCATTTAGATAGGCGAACCGCGTGTCCGCAGGTCGTCGTAGACTTCTGGCAGACGTGCGTATTGCCGATATAATCTAAGGCGTTTTTTGGTAGTGCAGAACACCCCTCATAAACAACAGCCTTGGTTTTGCCACAAGCGTCTGATTTCGCTGCCGGACAGCTGCCGCTTAATCGCTCTTATTCCGGCCTACAATGGAACTTAGATATAACCCCACTGTTATTAAGCTTACAGAAGCATAACAAAATGTTTGAAACATAACGTTGCTTACGTTCAGAATAAAAATTGTTTTTGTTATATTTCAATAAGATAAACAATATAAACACTGTTGGCACAGCCATTGCTTTATCCCTATTGTCATTCACGACAACGTTCAATCAGAGGAGAAAGTCATGGCTAAGTTACGTCAATGTGCAATATACGGTAAAGGTGGAATTGGTAAGTCTACTACAACTCAAAACCTGGTTTCTGCGTTAGCAGAACTAGGCAATAAGGTAATGATTGTCGGCTGCGATCCTAAAGCTGACTCTACTCGTTTAATCCTTCATGCCAAAGCCCAAACTACCATTATGAGTTTGGCTGCTGAAGCTGGCAGTGTTGAAGATTTAGAACTCGAAGATGTATTAAAAGTCGGTTACGGCGGTATCAAATGTGTTGAATCTGGCGGTCCTGAGCCAGGTGTTGGTTGTGCAGGCCGCGGTGTAATCACGGCAATTAACTTTCTTGAAGAAGAAGGGGCTTACGATGATGAACTTGACTTCGTTTTTTATGATGTTCTTGGGGATGTTGTGTGTGGTGGCTTTGCCATGCCAATCCGTGAAAACAAGGCGCAAGAAATTTACATCGTCTGCTCGGGCGAAATGATGGCGATGTATGCCGCTAACAACATTGCAAAAGGTATCGTCAAATACGCTAACTCAGGCAGTGTACGTTTGGCTGGTTTAATTTGTAACTCACGTGAAACTGCACGTGAAGATGAATTGATCTCAGCATTGGCTGCAAAAATCGGCACCACAATGATCCATTTCGTACCACGTGACAATGTTGTTCAACGCGCTGAAATACGTCGTATGACTGTTATCGAATATGAACCACAAGCCAAGCAAGCTGATGAGTATCGTCAATTGGCGATAAAAATTCGTGATAACAAGAACTTCATCATTCCTACTCCTATAACTATGGATGAGTTGGAAGAATTGATGATGGAATTCGGCATTATCGATCAAGAAGATGAGTCAATCATCGGTAAAACAGCTGCTGCTGAAGCAACTGCTTAAACAGCGAAACACTTTAGGATGGGCGGACGTAAGGAAGCCCATCAAACCCAACGGCAGCGATGGGCTTCATAAATTCAGCCCATCCTACGTTTTAAATCCTCAAACCTGTCTATGGGAGATTACCCATGACATTAGCAGGAGACACCCATGGCCGCTCTAACAAGAGAAGAGACCGAAGCGCTTATTCAAGAAGTGCTGGAAGTCTATCCGGAACAAGCACGAAAAGATCGCGCTAAACATTTAGCAGTTAACGATCAATCGCTTGAAAAATCTAACAAATGTATTACTTCAAACCGTAAATCCCAACCCGGCGTAATGACCATTCGTGGTTGTGCTTACGCAGGTTCAAAGGGTGTGGTTTGGGGGCCGATCAAAGATATGATTCATATCTCCCATGGCCCAGTTGGCTGTGGTCAGTATTCCCGCGCAGGTCGTCGTAACTATTATGTCGGCACAACCGGTGTGAATACTTTCGGCACAATGAACTTTACTTCTGACTTTCAGGAAAAAGACATCGTATTCGGCGGCGATAAAAAACTCGCCAAAATCATGCTCGAAATTGAAGAACTGTTTCCACTGCATAAAGGCATCAGCATTCAATCAGAATGTCCAATTGGTTTGATTGGTGATGATATTGAAGCGGTCGCCAAAAAAGCCAACAAAGAAATCGGCAAACCCGTCGTACCGGTTCGTTGCGAAGGCTTCCGCGGCGTATCACAATCGCTAGGCCATCACATCGCCAATGACGCGATTCGGGACTGGGTATTGGAAAATCGCGATGGTGATGAAAGTTTTCCAACCACGCCTTATGACGTTGCGGTCATCGGTGACTACAACATCGGTGGTGATGCCTGGGCTTCACGTACATTGCTGGAAGAAATGGGCTTACGCGTAGTCGCTCAATGGTCTGGCGACGGTACCATTGCTGAAATGGAAAAAACTCCCAAGGTGAAATTGAACTTGATCCATTGCTATCGCTCAATGAACTACATTGCACGGCACATGGAAGAAAAGTACAAAATTCCCTGGATTGAGTACAACTTCTTTGGCCCGACCAAAATTGCCGAAAGCTTACGCAAAATTGCGGCGTTGTTTGATGAAACCATTCAAGCCGGTGCGGAAAGAGTTATCGCCAAATACCAAGCTGAATACGATGCGGTTATCGCCAAGTACAAACCACGTCTGCAAGGCAAACGCGTGATGCTCTATGTCGGCGGTCTGCGTCCGCGTCATGTAATCGGCGCCTATGAAGACTTAGGTATGGAAGTAGTGGGAACTGGTTATGAATTCGGTCATAACGATGATTACGACCGCACCATTAAAGAAATGGGCAATGCAACGTTGATTTATGACGACGTCACCGGCTATGAATTTGAAGAGTTCGTTAAGAAAGTACAGCCTGATTTGATCGGTTCCGGCATCAAGGAAAAGTACATTTTCCAAAAAATGGGTATCCCGTTCCGTCAAATGCACTCTTGGGATTATTCCGGTCCTTATCACGGTTATGACGGCTTTGCCATCTTCGCCAGAGATATGGACATGACATTGAATAACCCGTGCTGGAAACAAGTGAAAGTGCCCTGGAAGACAGATGAAAGTACCAAGGTAGCGGTTGCTGCAAGCGCTTAATTTGTAAGGTGGGCAGTTCTGCCCACCGTTTTGAGTCGTATATTCATGGTGGACAGGAAGAATTAAATGCCCACCCTACCCGTTCTCAACATGCCGTCCACAGATTAGTGGCGCGTAGGAGATTGTCATGAGTCAAGAAGTCGATAACATTCAAGCCAGCTATCCTTTGTTCCGTAAAGATGAATACAAGGATAATTTGGCAAATAAACGTGAAGCTTACGAAGAGCGTCACCCCCAGGAAAAAATTGATGAAGTCTTCCAATGGACGACTACTAAGGAATACCAAGAACTCAATTTTAACCGTGAAGCATTAACCGTAAACCCAGCTAAAGCCTGCCAACCCTTAGGCGCTGTACTTTGTGCGCTGGGTTTTGAAAAAACCATGCCTTATGTGCATGGCTCACAAGGTTGCGTCGCGTATTTCCGTACTTACTTCAATCGTCATTTTAAAGAACCGATCGCTTGTGTCTCCGATTCAATGACTGAAGATGCGGCCGTTTTCGGTGGACAAAAGAACATGTTTGCCGGCCTTGAAAACGCCAAAGCTTTGTACAAACCGGACATCATTGCCGTATCAACCACTTGTATGGCAGAAGTTATCGGTGACGACTTAAACGCCTTCATCAACAACGCTAAAAAAGCCGGTCATATTGAGCAGGAATTTCCAACGCCTTATGCGCATACGCCAAGCTTTGTCGGTAGTCATACCACCGGTTGGGACAATATGTTCGAAGGCATGCTGAAATATTTCACGCTGAATTTCATGGATGACAAAAAAGTCGGCTCAAACGGCAAGATTAACCTTGTGCCCGGCTTTGAAACTTATCTGGGTAACTTCCGTGTCATCAAACGCATGATGACTGAAATGGGTGTTGATTACACATTATTGAGCGATCCTTCTGAAGTATTGGATACCCCGGCTGACGGTCATTTCCGTATGTATGCCGGCGGCACTACCCAGGCTGAAGTCAAAGATGCGCCTAATGCAATTGATACCTTATTGTTACAACCTTGGCAGTTAGAAAAGACTAAAAAGTTTGTCGACAATATCTGGCATCAACCTGCTACGGCTATCAATATCCCAATGGGCCTGGAATGGACTGACCAATTCTTGATGAAAGTCTCTGAATTGACCGGCAAACCGATTCCTGCTTCTCTGGAACTTGAACGTGGTCGCTTGGTTGACATGATGACTGATTCACATGCCTGGATGCATGGCAAAAAGTTTGCCTTATACGGTGATGCGGATTTTGTGATGGGAATGACCAAGTTCCTACTGGAGCTGGGTGCAGAACCTAGCGACGTACTTTGCAATCACGCTAACAAACGCTGGCAAAAAGCCATGCAAAAAATCCTTGATGCCTCACCTTACGGCGTTAACACACAACTCCATATAGGCAAGGATTTATGGCATTTCCGCTCATTAGTCTTCACTAATAAGCCTGACTTCATGATCGGTAACTCTTATGGCAAGTTCATCCAACGCGACACTTTCTATAAAGGCGAAGAGTTTGAAGTGCCGTTAATCCGTATCGGTTTCCCAATCTTTGACAGACACCATTTGCACAGAATGACCACACTGGGTTATGAAGGCGCGATTTATCTGCTGACAACCCTGGTCAATGCGGTACTGGAGCAATTGGATAAAGAAACCAAAGGCATGGGCACTACTGATTACAACTACGATTTGATTCGTTAAGTGATCAATGTATGTGGGGCGATGATTTGTGAACATACGCCCCTTCTCCCTCTGGGAGAAGGCTGGGATGAGGGGATAAAGAAGCTATTCTCGATATTTATTTCCCCTCACCCAACCCTCTCCCTTTGGAGAGGGCTTTTTTCATGAATCCGCCTCATCCTTAAAAATGCGCATAACGGAGAATCATAATGCCCAGTGTCATGCTGAAAAAAAACGCTGAGGGCAAATTAGTCTTCTACGTTCCTAAAAAAGATTTGGAAGAAGTTGCAGAATCCGTTGAGTTTGATAGCCCCGAAAAATGGGGTGGTGAAGTGCTACTCAGCGACGGTTCAAAATATTACTTTGAACCGATTAATGCACAACCTGATTTCCCGGTCACCTTGCGCGCTAAACGTTTAGATTCAGGAGAGTAATCATGTCCTTATATATTGTTGAAGCGGATTGCATTTCATGCGGCGACTGCCTGCCAGTATGCCCGACCGACTCTATCACCGAAGGTGCTATTGTTTTTAAAATCGACGCCAAAACCTGTACCGAATGCGAGGGCGATTTTGACGTCCCACAATGCGTCAAAGTGTGCCCGATCGATAACTGCATTTTGCCGTTAAAGGCATAACCCAATGAACAGCCAGGCTGCACTCTCACGAGAACTGGCTTTACGTATCGGGTTGGCGGCTCATGCGCTGCCCGATACGGATGCCAAACGCTTGTTGTCAGTCTTAACTGACTGCATCGACCTCCCCCTTACTGAAGAAAAAATTGCCGACATCACTTTAAAAACTTTAAAAACCGCCAAAGCAGGCGAGTTTTTGGACATTGACAGCACTTTATTGGCGCAAGCGTTAAACATTCTTCAAGCCAAACCGCAATCAGCCACCGGCGTATGGGAACTGGAAGCTTATACCGATGGTGCTATGCCCGGTTCCGTTAGGATTGCTTGTGCCAGCAGTGACGGCATTAACGTCGATGGTCATTTTGGATCTTGCAGCCAATTCTTGATTTTTCAAGTGTCCGCCGATGAAGTTCGCCTAATCGACAGTCGCAGTACGGACATCCCTGAAGACCTGGAAGTGGAAGATAAAAACGTCTTTAGAGCTGAACTAATCCAAGATTGCCAGGTACTTTATATTGCCTCAGTCGGCGGTCCGGCAGCGGCAAAAATCGTCAAACGGGGTATCCATCCGATGAAGCTATCCGGCATTGAAGCCATTGCTGACATTATCGATCAACTGCAAACAGTTATTGCCGGAACGCCGCCGCCATGGCTGGCTAAAGCCATGGGTATTGACGCCAGCGAGCGGTTTAGATTTGAGCGGGAGGCAACGGGATGATTACTACAGAACAAGTCAATGCAATCGTGGCAAAGATTGAAACAGCGGGGCTTAATGACACAACCGTTTCGGCGCTACGACAGGATTTTCAACCCATCCATTTCACTTACTGCATGGATGATGATCTGCCGAATAATAAGCCCATCATTGAACTAAATGACTTCAATCTTTATCTAATTGATGGGCGTGAACACTGCTTATGCCTGACCAATGATTATGAGGTTGCAACAGGTATTGTGGTTGCAGAAATTATTCCTGACTAAACGGAACTGAACGCATGTCTGGTCCTGAAAGCCCTGTTAGCGTTCCGATTGCGGATTGCAGTTGTTGTCGTTTTCGCAGCAAAACGTTGTTGATGGGACGTTGTATGCCGGGTGACACCTGCGTATCCGTAGAAAGCGGCCGCCAGATAGACCGTTTTTTTCGGGTTAATCCCGGTTATGCCGAGCAATACCTTGATGATGTCTTTTGGGAAAGACGCGCGATTGCGGTCCGATATGCACCGCAAAAAGCACTGTCCAAGCTTATTTATGATGAAGATGAAGTGGTTAGACGCGCAGTTGCTTATCGCCTGCCGCAGGCTCAGCTCAATCAACTGATTGATGATCCAGACCGCGAAGTGCGAATGACGGTAGCTGATCGTATTGCCCCTGAAGACTTGGAAAAACTGGCCAACGACAGGGACTACATCGTTAGATTGACCATTGCCAGACGACTACCCGCAGGACGCTTATTTCGTTTTATTCGCGATAAAGATGCCCAAGTTCGCAAAGTGGTCGCGGAACGCTTACCTGAAGTCAGTTTGGGATTAATGGCTCATGACGACGCTCCTGAAGTGCGGCGCATCGTTGCTGAACGAATGAGTCCATCGGATGCCGTGACGCTCTTAAATGATCCCGATTGGGTGGTTCGCTACACAGCGGTTCAGCGTGTAGCGCCCGAGGCATTGATGTGCATGATTGATGATCCCGAGCCGGATGTCAGAGCCGCAGTACATGAACGTTTAAATATGCATTCCCAAGAGCCCCATGGGAACAATAAACCGGAAGCATAACTATGGCTGAACAAATATTTCAACTAGATGGGCCGCAGCTGGCAAAGATTTGTAAAAGCACTGTGCCGGGGCTGGATGATGAATTTCTACTCGCCAAACTGCAATCGCTCAACCCGAGCTACCCGATGCGTTTGGCCAAAGTCGGCGAAGAATGGTATCGCCTAGGAGGCGTTGTCGATATGGACGGCAACCGTATTGCCAATGACTTGGTGGAATGGACCGAACGAACCTATATCGAATGCGGTAAAAACCTGCAAACCCTGATTGATCATGCG
Source organism: Methylococcaceae bacterium (assembly GCA_030693065.1). Lineage (GTDB taxonomy): Bacteria > Pseudomonadota > Gammaproteobacteria > Methylococcales > Methylomonadaceae > JABFRC01. The sequence continues at coordinate 7,543 of JAUYBL010000001.1, forward strand.
CGCCAACAAAAGCTGATCGCCACCCGACAAACCGGTAACACCCTGCATTTTGTGGTGCAAACCGGACCTAAAGCAGAACAATTTGTCCAGATCGATATTGATAAAACGCATGAAGTGTCAGATCGATTACTGGTTAATGAACATAATCCGCCTGAGGATTTAGAAGAATTTATTGATCCATTGGACCCGGAATGCATAGAAGCATTCGGTGTTGGAGCCGCGCGTTATTTTTATCGACGTAAAGCTGACGTGGCGATTTTCATGGATGAAATCAATAAATACCATATTGAAGAACATCCGGTGCAACGTTTCATGGATGACTGGAACCGAAGTAGCGCCCAGCAAAAAGTCGTACTGTCCGAAGATTGGATTATTCGGCCCTACAGAAATACCGGGCGCTTTGGGGAGCAAATAATTAACGTTGAAATTATCAATGCCCAGCAAAAAAACGTGCCGCAACTGGAAGATATTAACGGTAAAAAAGGCACGTCACTGCATAACCTGTTAACTCGTTTTGATCGTCAGGCAGGTTATCCCTTTGCGTGGTTCTTTTATATGGTCAAAGGCAAGCTGGTGTCTCCGCACACCGGTGGCGCTGTTTTTAAGGATGTTAGCGGAGATTTTTCTTACTTACCCGAACGTGATGTCGCGGTACTTAAAGATTGGATCAACACGCCTTATAGCGTGTAGCTACAACACGGGGATTTCATCATCTTTTTTATCAACAACAGGAGTAAATAGTATGGCAATCGCACAAATCAAAGCCTTCTCTGAGCACGCAAAAACAGATCCTGAATTAAAGGAAAAACTGTTAGCGGTACAAAAAATCAGGGAACTTATTGCATTAGGCAAAGAATACAACTTTGAACTGGATGAAGTAGAACTCTACCCACCCAACGAACCGCAATTTGTCGAAGAACAACTTTCTGAAAAAATGGCTAAAGCCTTACTGAGAGTTTAAATCTTTGTAGGCCGGAAACATCTGTTCAAACGCCAGTGAGAACAGGTGTTTTCGGCATGAGACTATTCTGATTTAAGTAATTTATATAAGCCTAAGGCCTTGTTCAACTCGTCTGTTGCACCTTTTATATCACCGGCTTTCACTTTAATTTGCGCCTGAATAATGCTTGCGGTGGCCTGTTTGACGATGTCCGGATTTCCCCTTACTTGCTCGGATTCCGCACGCGCCGTTTTTAAATGTTCGCTGGGCGGCACGAAATCCTTATGTAGGATTTCAACCTTAGCCTTTTCAATATGCATAATGGTCGCATTTGGGCTGTGGGCTGTGACTTGGGCGGCTTCTTCTGCACTAGCGATAACGCTGAATTCCCCCAATGAAAAAGCCAGTGATAATATTAACGCGGTGTTTTTGATAGCATTCATAAATAAAGCCTCTGTTGTAATTATCGAATGACATCGATAAAAAGTAATTTAAAAGCAAACGCTTACTGTCGTGAAAATGGCGAATTAATCGTTAAGAGTGTTTATTATTTTTTAGCGAAGTTAGCATATCCGAACTACATACATAATCCGTATAAACACCTAATACGCATTGGCAGGATTGCGCTAATGCACCTGTTGTAATACCAATCCCAATAAGTTCTCCTACTATCCCTTCTCCAACAGGAGAAGGTTAGGATGAGGATTTTAAAATAAAAACTTATTGGGATTGGTATAACGTCCCTCCCCTCAGAATGCCAAGGCTTTGCTGATAGCTTTATAGGCAGAAATAAGCCAGTTCGAGCGATAGCAAGCCGACAAACACCACCCAGACTCGCAGGAAACGCCATTGCTCCAATAAACCCGCTTGTCATATCCATCTATCAACTTTGTAAGCTTTACTACAAACAAAATCTTAACAACTCTAATAAATTCAACACTATACAAAATGGCACATCGATTGCTTTAGCTTAAGTAAACAACGCTACTGGTTAATCCGATGAAAACAACAAAAGACATTGCTGCACTTCTGGACGAACCTGCTTGTGAACATAACAAAAAGGAAAAGTCCGGTTGTGCCAAACCCAAACCAGGCGCGTCTGCCGGTGGTTGTGCCTTTGACGGGGCTCAGATAGCCTTATTGCCGATTGCCGATGTCGCGCATATTGTCCACGGGCCGATTGCCTGTGCGGGCAGTTCTTGGGATAACCGCGGTACACGTTCTTCCGGCGCGGATTTGTACCGGATCGGCATGACTACGGATTTAACCGAACAAGACATTGTGATGGGGCGTTCAGAAAAACGCCTGTTCCATGCCATCAAACAGGCAATTGACACTTACTCGCCGCCTGCGGTGTTTATCTACAACACTTGCGTTCCGGCTTTGGTGGGCGATGACATTAACGCCGTCTGCAAAAATGCCCAGGAGCTTTGGGGCGTGCCTGTGGTGCCGATTGATAGCGCCGGATTTTACGGTACCAAGAATCTGGGCAACCGCATTGCCGGTGATGCAATGGTTAAATACGTAATCGGCACCCGCGATCCCGATCCAGTACCTTTAGCCGGGCAACGCACAGACATCAAGATTCATGACGTTAACTTGATCGGTGAATACAACATCGCCGGTGAGTTCTGGCATGTGTTGCCGCTTTTGGATGAGCTGGGCTTACGGGTACTATGCACATTGTCCGGCGATGCGAGATTCCGTGAAGTGCAAACCATGCACAAAGCTGAAGTCAACATGATGGTGTGCTCAAAAGCGATGGTCAATGTTGCCCGCAAGTTACAACAACAATATGGCACGCCCTGGTTTGAAGGTAGTTTTTACGGTATTACCGACACAAGCATGGCCTTACGTGATTTTGCTAAATCTCTTAACGATGATGATTTAATTGCACGTACCGAAGCGCTGATATTGCGCGAAGAAACCCGTGTCAGAAAAGAACTTGAACCTTGGAAAGCACGTTTAAAAGGCAAACGGGTCTTATTGTTTACCGGCGGAGTAAAAAGTTGGTCAGTGATTTCTGCTCTGCAGGATTTAGGCATGGTAGTGGTTGCCACCGGCACCAAAAAATCTACTGAAGAAGATAAAGCCAGAATCCGTGAGCTGATGGGCGAAGACACGGTCATGATCGATGACGGCAGCCCGAAAGCATTGCTGAAAATCGTCCACGATTACAAGGCCGATATTCTGATTGCCGGCGGCCGGAATATGTACACCGCATTAAAAGCCAAGGTGCCGTTTCTGGATATTAACCAGGAACGTGAATTCGGATATGAAGGCTATCAAGGCATGCTAGAACTGGTTCGCCAGCTAGCATTGACGATTGAAAGCCCAGTTTGGGAAGCGGTTAGAGCGCCTGCACCGTGGAAAAATTTAAAGCCCTCTCCAGCGGTAGAGGGTTGGGTGACGACTGCAGGGATGCAGGAGGTAGAGCAACGCAAGGAGCAGTCTCCTGTTGGAAATCAAAATAAGGAACGCTGCTTATATGAAACCCCTCATCCCAGCCTTCTCCCTGGGGGAGAAGGAGCCAACACTCTTAAATCAACATTATTGAATGTGATAGAAGAGGTGAACAATGGCTGACGTCCTGAAAAGAAACAAAGCACTGTCGGTCAATCCGCTGAAAGCCAGCCAGCCGATAGGCGGCTCTCTGGCAACGCTGGGCTTTAATCGTGCGATGCCCATGCTTCATGGCTCGCAAGGCTGTACTGCATTTGCCAAAGTGTTTTTTGTCCGTCACTTCAGGGAGCCTATTCCTCTGCAAAGTACCGCAATGGATCAAGGCAGCTCGGTGATGGGCGCCGATGAAAATGTACGCGAAGGCATAAAAACCATCGCCGAAAAATCCCACCCTGCCCTGATTACCATTTTGACGACCGGCTTGGCGGAAACGCAAGGCGCGGATGTCCATAGAAACGTTCGTGAGTTCAGAGAAGCTAATCCGGAATTTGCCGATATAGCCGTAGTGGGCGTGAATACCCCCGATTTTACCGGCAGTGTCGAAACTGGTTTTGCAGCAACCCTCACCGAGATAATTCGAGCGACCGTGCCGGATGCCAAGGTGGCGAGCACAAGCCCCGGCAAACGCAAGAAACAAGTTACCGTCCTGGTTAACTACATGCTGACGCCGGGTGACTTGGAAGCCTTGCGGGATATTTTCGAGCAATTCCAACTCCGTCCTGTTTTTGTACCCGACCTTTCCGACTCACTGGATGGCTGCCTGACGGATGAAGATTTCAGTCCGGTCACCATCGGCGGCACGCCCATGTCGGAAATGGCGACATTAGGCGATTCACTGGCGACAGTTGTTATCGGTCCCTCGCTTGCCAAAGCCGCGGAAGTGCTGGAAGAGAAGACAGGTGTACCCACTTTTAGCATCGACCATCTTTACGGCTTAAAAGCCAATGATGCCTTGGTCTCGGCACTGGTTGAAATTAGTGGCAATGATGTACCCGAACGTATTGAACGGCAACGCTCACAATTGCAGGACGCCATGCTGGACACGCATTTTATGCTCGGCCAATTGCGCATCGCTATTGCTGCGGATGCCGATTTACTCAATGCCTTTGTCGATCTGGTTCAGGAAATGGGCGCAGAAGTTGTTGCTGCCGTTACCTCTTGCAACGTGCCGTTGTTATCACGCATTCCGGTCGACAGCATCAAAATCGGCGACCTTGAAGACATGGAAATTATCGGTCGAACCAATAAAGTGCAATTGGTTATTGGTAACTCCCACGCCGTGGATACCGCTGAAAGATTAGGCACACCCATTTTAAGAGCAGGTTTTCCGTTATTCGACATTATTGGCGGTTACCAAAAAACCTGGATCGGTTACCGCGGCACCCGGCAAACGTTGTTTGATTTGGCCAATCTGGTGATCAATTATTCACATGAAGAAATTCCGGTGTATCACTCGATATATGGTCAAAAACCCGCCGACGAATTAGCCAAGTTTGATTCAAATAACAATTCAAACAAAACGCCGTCATGTCATTAACCAGACGTATGCACATAGTGCAAAGCCCTGAGGAGAGCAAGTTTATGGAAACTGCATTGAAAATCGCGTTCGCCACCACCGACATGGAAACAGTAAATCAGCATTTCGGCTCAGCCGAGTCCTTTGCTATTTACGCAGTAGATATGGAGGATTCGCAATTTCTGGAAGCTGCACAATTTGGCGTACTCAGCCAGGATGGCAATGAAGACAAGCTGTCGGTCAAAATTGATTTATTGGATGGTTGTGCAGCGGTGTATTGCCAGGCGGTTGGCGGCTCAGCGATTAACCAGCTCATCGCCAAAAATATTCAGCCGGTTAAGGTGCATGAAGGCGGCAAGATTAAAGACCTGATCACTGACCTGCAAAATGAAATGAAAGCCGGTCCATCCAGTTGGCTGGCAAAGGCGATTAGTCAACATAAAGGTCCCGATCCTGATCGCTTTAAGAAGATGGAGGATGAGGGATGGGATGAATGAAAAACATGGTGTGCCGGAAACGCCTATTCCACGCTAGCGCTCGAACAGGCTTATTCCGGCCTACAGCGACACAGCATTAAAAAACCAACACTATTTATTTATAAATTCAGGAGATCAACATGGCCTCAGCTGCATTAGCTTTAGTTGTACAAGAAGACGATACCAATCTAGAGTCTGAAATCGTTAAAGATATGATCAAACAATTACGCTCGATAGATGCCTACGACACCTATGCCGGTTGGTCGGAAGCAAAAATTATCGACCCTATCGTACTCACCAAAGAACGCAAACAAGGCATTCCGGTGATCGGCGATCCGGATGAAATCACCATTGCCCGTTTAAAAGCTTATTACAACTCATTAGCCACACTGATTGAGAAAAAGTCCGGCCTGATGGCGGCGCCAATGGTGCATCTGAGCCACGAAGGCTTTGGCCGCGCGTTAATCATGGTCGGCAAGCTAGTGGTGGTCGACAAGATCTTGCGGGACACCCATCGTTTTGGCTTCGCAAGCTTGGAAGATCTAAAAGAAAAAAGCGACCAAGCCATCGAAAAAGCGCTGGGCTTAATTGAAAAATACAATGCGGCTGCAACTGATTAAAGGAGCCCGACCATGTCTGAAGAATTAAAAAAACTTGAGAAAGAAGTCAAAAAAACCAAACGTCTGGCCAATGAGCAAGCTATGGTATTGCATGACCTCATTGAAGACAGCCTACCTGAAGGCTACGGTGACTTGTTGGGCATAGCACAAGCAACTTTTGATGCTTGCAAGGCCTGGGATGACGCCAATCAAAAACTGATTGCCGCGCAAACTGAAACTGCCTAAGGAGGCCGTTATGTCTGATTTTGTAACTGGTGTTACCTTTGGCGGCACCGAATGGACGCCTGCTTATGTCACCGACATCAATCAAAAGACCTGCATCGGTTGCGGCCGCTGCTTTAAGGTTTGCCCGCGCGATGTCTTCGATTTGGTAGAAAAATCCGAGGTGCTGGGGGCCGAAGACTTTGATGATGACTATGGCGATTTTGAAGACGACGATGACAACAGCATGGTCATGAGTATAAAAAATGGCCTGGATTGTATCGGTTGCGAGGCTTGCTCAAAAGTCTGTCCGAAAAACTGTTTTAGCCACGAACACAAGCAGGCCGCTTAATTTTTTGCGTAGGATGGGTAGAACGCAGTGAAACCCATCGCTCGGAGCATAGTTATGATGGGTTTCGCGATGCTCTACCCATCCTACGAAACTACAAAACTTACGAACACAAACAAGCCACCCATTTTTTTGCTAGAGGATTACGATCATGCCGAGACCTGAAAAACATGTTTTTGTTTGTACTCAAAATCGCCCACAAGGGCATCCTAGAGGGTCTTGTGCAAGCAGCGGTTGCGCCGAAGTCATGAACGAATTCATGAACGAAATCCAAGCCCGTAATTTATTTGAAAAAATCGGCCTGACCAATACCGGCTGCATGGGACCGTGCATGATGGGCCCCAGCGTTTTGGTTTATCCGGAAGGGATTATGTACGGCAAGTTAAAGAAAGAGGATGTTAAGACCATCATTGAGCAACATCTGCTTGGTGGCGAACCCGTTACCGATTTAATGGTTCCTGCCGAGATCTGGTAATGGGTTCGGTGTCGTTTGTAGAAGAGCGGGTGCTGTTTAGTCCGCACATACCCATCGAAGTTAACAATCTTCTGCAAGCGGCAGTCGCCGCAAGCTCGGTTGATCAAGCTCGGGCTGAAAACCTGTTTTTACAAGCGCAAACACTGGATAGCCAATGCTTACAGACCTATTTTGCGTTGTATAAATTTTATTTCTTCCAAAAACGCCTGATTGATGCAGAACGCATCGTTATAGCTGGGCTTGAAGAATCTGCAAGACAAGGCGGCTTTCCCAGCGACTACCGCAGGCTGGCTAAAAGCCCGCAAAAATGGAATCTGTACGCCAATGAGATCACCCTATTTTATTTATATACGCTGAAAGCATTGGCGTTTATCAAACTGAGACAAGGTGATCAAATTAACGCGCAGCTGGTTTTATCGCATCTACAACAGCTGGATCCGAAAGACCTTTCCGGCGCCTCTGTTATCATGGATTTAGCAACGGGAGTCACCGACTAATGGGAACCTCTAAAAATTGCACTTCGACTGTTCGACAAGCTCACAGCTCAGTACCCACAGGGCATAAATGCGAACGGTTACCACATAAATCAATTACTTATCCGTTCGTGCTGAGCCTCTCGAAGCATGAACGGATAATTTTAGAGGTCCCCTAATGGAATTATCTGAACATATCACCATAAAACGTCAGGTGGCTGAATGCGTATGCAGGCGATTAACTGACGAAATTAACAGCCTGGGTTTTGCTGTCGCAGAGATACAACATTATCCAAGTTACGACGACGCCACCTTTGTGCTTATTAAAGATCCTTACAGTGGCGACCAAAACCTGGCGTGCTATTGGTATGACGATCGTAAAAGGCAGCGTCTCGGCAGTCTGCAATTTAATAGTGATGGCACTTTTTACGCAGAATACGATGTCGTCAAACAGCATCCCGGCAAAGCCAAATGGTTTGTAGAAAGTGTTACTGCCTGGGGCAATGGGGAAAATATTAAAGTTGAACCCAAATTATTGCCAATGCCCAGCTAATCGATATTGATAATTTACGGGAAAGGTGTGAATTCGACGATGCTGTGAATGGTTGGTTTCCGACAATAACTTAAAAAACACCCGGTATTGTCGGTTTAGATATTAAACATAATACCAACCAAATTCCCTATCTATCTGTTTTAAAAGTAAAAAAAATATCAACTCAAATATGGCATAAGCCATGCTTAACCAAAGGTGTATTTTTAACTATTCAGCAAGGATAAACCTATGCAACTCAGTACTCGCAACCAATGGCAAGGCATCGTTACCGCGATTAATCATGGCAATATCGTGTCGGAAGTCACCTTAGAAATAGCACCCAATGTCTCGGTAATTTCAATCGTTTCTAAAACAGCTGTTGAAAATCTTGGGCTTAAAGTCGGCAGCAAAGCCTATGCACTGATTAAATCGACTGAAGTTACCTTGGCTATTGATTAGCGCAATTGTTGCGCTGCTCGGTTCCCCCCAACGCTCGAGTTAAAAATCTACTTAAACTATCTGGAGAAAAAACAATGCTATTAGAAACCTATCAAGCTAAAGGCTTACTTACCGTCACTTTGGTCAATGGACAAACCAGCACGCCCGGCGTTTACGCTTATCGCGGAGACCTAGTGTTAAAAGAAGGCACTCTGCGTGAGGGTTCAACCACTGATCGTAGACCGCCGGAAGCACTCTTCATCCATTCGGCTCTAATTATTGAAAATGACAAGATCACATTTATTAACGGCCTGTTACCGACTCTCAATTTACTGCCGGTATTTGTTGAAAAATATAAAGCCGATATAGCCCCGGACGCTATTGCCATTGTGTACGTAGAAAACATTGGTAAAAGCTTGCAAGTTGAATTAGAAGGCGTGACTTACATATTGCTACCTTTCAAAGAAGGCTTGGTTTGGAATGAACTGCTTGAAGAACTGTATATCGAAAAAAGCGAGTTAAAGAATCAATCTGCAGAAGATAAAGTCGCCATCGCTTATGCAGCCGCCAAAACCTATAAATCAAAAGCGCCGTTGGTTTCATTAGCAGAAGCTGAAGACAATACTATTGTGGTGGTTAAAGATGCGACAGTGGGTGCTATTTAGTTTTGTTAAGCCTTTAATATTTCACTTCTGTAACTGATATTACGCGGTTTAGATTTAAAAATTATTGTGTCGCACGCGACAATTTTTTAAATCGGGTTCCCGCACCCGAAGGCGTGATACTTTCTTTTGTACGGCCAAAAGAAAGTATCCAAAGAAAAAGCCGCCCGGACACCGCTTGTTTCCTGCGCGCTGCCGCTGTCATCGGGGGTTGCCAAATGGGGCTCCTGCCCCATTGTCAACGCACGGCATGCCCGGTAAAGCGGGGCAGGCTCTCCTTGCCGTGCCCCTGCGGGCTATTCCCGATGACAACGTCAGTGCTCGGCTCGGTATACGGGACTGAGAAAGGAACCCTATGAAACTTCAGATTGAGCGCAAGTATGTCGAGGCAATGGTCGATGAATTCCCCGGGCTTGCCGCATTAAAAGATCAACTGCGTTTCGGCAATAAAGCCGAAGTGCCCTTCAAAGATCTGTCCAATACCGAACTCAGTTTTTTGCAGGTGCTTTACAAACAAGCCGGGACTGAGATGCAAGGCCGCGCCGCGCAGCTGTCAACGCTGCAACAAGCGATGAACGATGACACGGTCAGGTTTGAAGAAGATGACCTGGAAATGCTGCTGCCGGCAGTCGCTCGATACCTTATCAATAACGCCATCCGCGGCTGGTTATTCCAGGCCAATGTTGCCGGAAAACCGATGGCCTACTTGGTCACCCGGCTGGATTTTACGCCCTCGGGCGAAGAAGAAACCGGGCGCGTCACGCTTGAGCTGAAAGCCAATGCCAAAGGCAAAGTGGCGATTTCAACCGTCACTATTCGCGCTCGAGACATTGCCAATAAAACGATTACCGAAATTTTTATGGCGAAAGGCTTTCTGAAAGAAACGCCTGAGCTGATCCACTCTTATGACGATGCCGCCGGGCGTTATTTCGAATGGTGCGGTCAATCCGGCGCCCAGTTTTGCGGCAAAGGCACCGGCTTTTATGCAGAAGATCCGACGGCCTCGCATCGCAACACCGATTGGGCGCGTAAGGATGTCGTGGTATTGTCGACAGAAGGCGGCACGGCGCGTCTTGTGTGCGATGAAAGCATCTTGAGCGACCGCGCCTTAACGGTCGATGCCAAAGGCGACATTCTGGCCAAATATTTACGCAAAGCCGCCAAAAGTAATCGCTACGACTGCAAGGTCGAAAATGAAGTCGAAGCCTCGCAAACAGAAATCCCCAAAGGTCTATTTACCGAACTGCCGGTACATTGCTACCTGCTGATGTTCCATCTGGAATTGCATCATCATTTATGGGTGCATGTGAATGATCTCACCCCTTACCGTTATCAGCCGGAGTTAAAACAAAAACTGATTCTGCGCGAAGAGCAGATTGATTTGATTGACATCCTGACTGCCGAAATGGATGTGTTGATGGATGATATTGTCGAAGGCAAATCCGGCGGCACCACGGTACTCTGTGCTGGACCTGCCGGGGTCGGTAAAACGTTGACGGCCGAAGTTTATTCCGAAATCATCAAACGGCCTTTGTACCGAGTGCATTCCGGACAGCTCGGGCTTAATGTCGGTGAAATGGAAAAAGCATTAAAAGATGTATTAACCCGCGCCCAACGTTGGGGCGCGGTAATGCTGATCGACGAAGCTGATGTTTATATCAAGCGACGCGATAACAACATTGCGATGAATGCTGTGGTCGGCGTGTTTTTACGGGTGCTGGAATATTTTAATGGCTTGTTGTTTTTGACCACTAACCGCGTCGATGATATTGATGAAGCCATTGTTTCGCGCTGTATTGCGTTGATTAAATATTACCCACCGGATGGTAATGCACGCCGCCAGATTTGGCAGGTCATGGTCAATCAATTTGAACTGGATGTTGATGCGCATTTAATCGATCAATTGGTGGACAGTTTCCCGGATGCGACCGGTCGCGACATCAAAGGACTCTCCAAATTGGTAGCAAAGTTTTGTCAGCATAAACAAGTTCCGCCAACGTTGGACGTATTCAAGCGTTGCTCAATATTTAGGGGCATGGATCTCGAGAAATCCACAGAAAATGCACTAAGTTAGAACATTAATAGCGAATAAGGCCGCTCTTTGGTGCAAAAGTTAGCTCCACACGACTCCTAAAAAACACTAACTTATTGATAAATATTACTTTTGTTTTTTGGCATCGATCCTGCTTAGTAATTAATGCGTATATCTTTTCATATTGTAAACTCCTGTGTTGGTACCTTTGGCGTCCTATTTCCTCGTATAGGACGCCTTTTTTTTGCCTGACAGTTCGTGTTTAACCCAGGTAAATCATTGACTGACATAGCTGTAGGCCAGAATAAGTCTGACCTACGAGTAAGTGCAGGACAGACGTTTCCGGCATCCTGATAATGCCCACATGCAATGGAAACACGCACCATTGCTGCCGCCGGGCGGATTTATTCCGGCCTACCGTGTTGAACATGCCAATGACAAATCCTTACCGTTCATGTGTCCTTAGCCTCCCCTTGAGGTGGAGCCTGCTGAAGGATTTAATCAGCACTTCCCTAATAATTGGCATTGTTAATGCTTTATGTTTTACGTCATACCCTTTTTAGGTTTAGTGCTCCTGGGCTTGGCACTTTTCGGCGCCCTATTTACTCGGAATAGGGCGCTTTTTTTTGTCTGGCAATCTTGTTCGCCTCATGTAAATCAAGGTTATTCAAGATTGTGGCAAATGATTTGCTTATTAATCTAGTGCATCTTAACTACATAGCTCAGGCCGCTATTAACCAGGCGGATAGCGACACACAAATAACAAAAGTATTTTTAATGTCAGCTTTACAACAATATTTTCAACACTTGAGGGGTGACTTTTTTAAAGTCATTAATATTCGATGAAATTTAAAACCATCTCCATTACTGATTCTGAAACTCTTATTAAAGATGCAAAGCCTTTAATCTTAGATTGTAGAGATTTGAAAGATTATAAGGCGGGACATTTAAATGACGCTCTGCATGTGCATGAGAGCTTAAAAGAGTCATTAGTCAAACGCGGCGATAAACAACGCAGTCTGCTGATTTATTGCTATTACGGTCATGCCAGCGAACATCTGGCAGAATTTTTTAGCGATTTCGGTTTTAAGGATGTTTACAGTTTGGAAGGCGGCTATTCGGGCTGGAAAGAAAAACATCAGGAAGCATGATGAATCCTGAAATACGGGATTGGTTACAAAACCACTATTTCTCAGTAGTCCAGCCGATATTAAAGAACCATGACGGCATATACCCGCTGATATTGGCAAGTCAGCAAGGTCGTCACGATGTGATTGAATTTTTGCTTGAACAAAACGCCGAATTGGATGTTATAGATCAATACGGCAATAACGCTTTATGGGCCGCTTGTTATGCCGATAACAGCGACTGTATTGCGGCACTGATACAAGTCGGCATAAATATTAATCATCAAAACTTAGCATCAGGTGCAACGGCCCTGATGTTTGCGGCTTCCAGCGGCAGAGAACAGGTTGTTGAACAGCTCTTAGCGGCGGGCGCTGATCCAACACTTAAATCGCACGATGATTTCACTGCGTTGGATTTAGCCTCCACCAGAAAAATACTCAGACTCTTATCCAAGCTTGTTAAATCAGGAGATTAAAATGGAAGCATTGCCCCGTGAACTAGCCTTACGCATCGCCTTGGCATCGCGCATATTGCCTGGTATCGACGTCCCCAGGCTGCTGGAAATATTGCATGAAAAAGTAGGCTCACCCTTGGATGATGAAAAATTAAAGTCCATCACCGTCACCAATCTTAAAACCGGCCTTGGCAGCCTGGATGGTGAAGAAGATGGAGAGGACATCGGCATCGGTTTAGCCAATATCAAACTGGCGGTGCGTTATCTGTGGGGAGACGAGGCTGAAGATGAAGATCTGCCGGAAATATTGCCCTATAAAGACGGCGACCTGCCCGATTCAATTCGGGTTGCAATAGGTTCCAACAGCGGCGCGTTAATTAACGGCCATTTCGGTTCCTGTATACGCTTTCTTGTTTATCAGTTGTCACAGGATGATTACCGGCTGGTTGATATACGCTCAACTATTGAGGCTGATAGCGCCGAGGATAGAAACCTGTTTCGCGCCAATTTGATAAAAGACTGTCACGTCATGTTTGTGCAATCGATCGGCGGACCGGCAGCCGCAAAAGTGATACGCGCCGATATTTACCCAATCAAAATTCCGGACGTCACCGAGGCTATAGATCAGTTAAAGGAATTCCAAAAAGTGTTTGATGCCCCGCCGCCCTGGTTTGCTAAGGCCTTGGGAAGATCGGCTGAGGAGCGGGTTAGGTTTAGTCATGATGAGGCGTTTTGAGAAATCTCTGACAGGTTTCGTTTATGGTGAGTTTGTCGAACGCTCTCCTGAGCGTAGTCGAAGAGCATGAACGAAACCGATATTTTCACGTAGGGTACGCATTGCGTACCATTTCCCTAAAATTCCAATAAAGGTACGCGATGCGTACCCTACAGAATTATCCATCCCAACCCTCGAAAGGGTCACGATCTTGCGTTTTCTGGCTGCGCTCACGCACGTCCAAAAAATCAACAGGTACATCTGCACCTTCAAGCGCCGAAAAAAAGCCATTCCAGTTCTCTGGCTTACGCGACAAAATGACGTCACCGGTTATCGGGTCTTTGCGAATAAAAACTTCTTTGGTGTCAAATTGAAAAGCGGCAGACAATCGAACCGCTTGGCTACGACCATTAATAAAAAGCTTGGCTACTTGGCTCATGGTTAAATCCTCTGACTTTGATAGATACCATAATATCTGCCTGAGAAATTAATAGATCAAGAAATATGCTTGGTTTACCGATTCCACAAAGTCCCATTCTGCAACTCTGATTGTTTTATGCGGATATAATTTTGACCATAAATCGGTGGGCAAAAATGCCTGCCCACCCTACTTGACTTCCCCTTCGGATATATTGGCTGAATCAGCCATCCATCGGGAAAAACGGAGGCTAAATTGGTCGGTATCAATGGCCGCATAAACTTCACCAAAGGTATCATGCGAGGGGATGCCATTTTCCAAACCAAGCAATTTAGTGAACCACTCCTCTTTTGCAAGACCAAATTCTTCAACCGCCATCCAGTTATCAGCACCACAAATAATCGCGCAGATGCTGATAAAGAAAATATCTTGCAGTTGATGCTTCTTTTGTCGGTTAACCCGGGGGTCTTTGATGCTGGAAAAGTGCTGAATAATAGAAGGTGTTGGTTTTGCTATCATTGGAAATCAAAATGATAGGGTAATTACCTTATCAATTTTCTAATTTTCAGTGACTTTAAGCGCGATTACCCTGGCAGTGAATACTCATAACCTTCCACTATTCACTGCCATTGTGCTAACGTGCCCTTTTTTACTGCTTGGAGCTGTCAATGAAGTTAATTAATCCTATAAATACTGCTGTATCACTCTCATTGCTTGCAGCTAGCGGCTTATTTCAACCCGCCTTTGCGATTACCACGCCTGCAGGCCAGGACAAATTTCGGGCTTATACCAGCAATCCAAAGAAAACCACTGATTCTCTGCTTTCTGCAACGGTTGAATGGCGGATAGATGATAGTGAGTTATACCGCACTACCGGCTTAAGTTTTCTCAGTGAGGGCAAAACCGACGGCGCAACGGCCGCTAAAAAGCTTGCTACCGCCATGAGCGATGGCATGACCGAGTTATATCCTAGCTGGCGCGGTATCACCATCGACCATCCTAAAGATCAACCGGAACTTACCATAGCCAATAAAGCCGGTTATTCAATTTCGACAGTCACCTTTAGGGACTATACCAATCAAGCCTTAAGCTTTGATCTTGTCGATAAAGATTTTAATGAAGCCGGTGTACAAGTTGCGATTGATTTGGTCTATACCGCCGATGTCGAGTATTTGGAAGGTTTCTCTTCCAAAAAATCGCTCACGGCCTCAAATGGAATTATTGAAATTACTATCGATCAGCAAAAACCAATCGTTATACAAACCGATGGCAAAACCACTCGTGTGCTTGAGGCAGAAATTGCTAAGCAATTAAAATCGTCAATAATCAGTGAAAATTCTTTACTACCGCACCTGATAGGTAAAGACACCAGAAACGTTAAAGTATTTGATGGCAGCGAAATACAGTTATTAGATCTAGCCGCCAAGTCAATCACCATCGACATAACCGACCCTAGCTTGGGTGTATTAACCAAATTTAAGTTTAAGGATGACAACACCTCCGTTAAAGTTGCCGAACCCAGATCAATGGCAGTCATTGCGGCGGTGCTAGGTTTATTGGTGGGCGGGTATTTTTGGTTTACCAATAAGAAAAAACAAGCGTAAAACCACTGCCGGGTGACTTGAAACCGTTGGCTGAGCGAAATCAACGCCAACGGTTTTTTTGGGGCATCGAATAAGCCACTTGTCGCGGACAAGGCTCGTTCCTAGGAAATTTAGAAATCGTTTAAGGGAGCCTCTAAAAATTGCACTTCGACAAGCTCAGTACCCACAGGGCATAAATGCGAACGGTGGTTCATTTAAATCAATAACTTATCCGTTCGTGCTGAGCCTGTCGAAGCATGTATGGATAATTTTTAGAGGTTCCCTTAACTATTAATCAGGATTTAAACAGCCTGCCCAGCAAACCAGTATCTTCATCTAAATGCTCTAGCCGTGTTTTAGAGGCTAAGCCAAATTCTGACGTCGGTTCTTTGTCGATAATTTGTTTTAGCACCGCTTGACTATGTGTATCCAACAGGCTGATCGCCCGAAGTCGCACTGACGGGTAACGCGCCCGTAACGCGGCCAATTCTCTTAAGTAAACATTGGCTTCATTCACTAACTTGAGCAGGACTTTTTCCGGGTCATCGGTAAACAAATCCCGCACTAAATTGCCGTAATGTTCTTGTTCACGGATTAAATCGCGTGGATCAATTTTTTGAGGTTCGGTAGGATCGTCGCAGCAGCCCATGGTGGTTCTCCAAGCAAAAACTTATTGTGTTCTGCAATATTAATAAGGGCAAGCTAGGTTTCCGGCACCAACAAAATAACTGTATTGCCAACCATTGTCTAATGGCTAGCCCGTAACCTAACTTTGCCTATAATGCGCTACCCAACAAAAGGAGCTTTTATGAAATTTACAACACGCTTTACCGTATTTTTATTAATGATCGGATTAACCGCTTGTTCCAGTATGTATTACAGCGGCCTGGAAAAAATCGGCATTCCCAAACGTGAAGTCATGGTGCATCGGGTAGAAAAAGCCCGCGATACCCAGGAAGAAACCAAACAACAATTCAAATCGGCATTGGAACAATTCACCGCTGCCACCAACTTCAAAGGCGGCGACCTGGAAGCCACCTACAACAAGCTAGACGGCGAATACCAAGCCAGCGTCAAAAAAGCCGAAGAAGTTAACAAACGCATCAGTGATATTGAAGACGTCTCCAGCGCATTGTTCAGCGAATGGGAAACCGAACTAGGCCAATACAGCAACGCAGCGCTAAGACAAAGCAGCCAGCAAAAACTGACCGCCACCAAAGCCCACTACCAACAGCTAATAACCGCTATGCGCAAGGCCGAAGCCAAAATCGAACCGGTGCTCAGCGTCTTCAGGGATCAAGTGCTGTACCTAAAACACAACCTCAACGCCCAAGCCATCGCCTCATTAAAAGGCCAATTAAACTCAGTGAAATCGGATGTGTCGGCTTTGGTTCAGGCGATGGAGAAATCTATTAATGAGGCTGATGCTTTTATTAGGACTATGGAGAAGCAGTAGGCCTTGTCAATCGGAGTTTGCAGCTATCTAAATTGAATGCCTGGCTGAACCTGACTTTATTAACGAGATCGGGATTCTCACTCAAGCCTTATTTTGCTCAAGCTCGCATTTATAAGGCGAGCAACCATGAATCAGATTCTGCTCTTGGATACGTGGAAATATGACGCCATGGTTCCAGTCAAAAAAGCGCTTGCTCATTAGCCCCTAACTAAGGCAACAATAATAAGCCCAGCTTTACAGGGATAAACTCAACAACTCTATTAAAACCAATTGAGGGAATGAACATGCCAAATGAAAGCTATTCATTAACCAAAAAAGGACTTTTTAGTCTGGAGCGCTGCAATGCTCTGACCGATGGTGTCTTTGCGATTGTCATCACCCTGTTAGTTTTGGGTATTGATGTGCCTTCCGACCACAATTTTTCTGAACAAGGACTGTATGCGTTTCTGGAACGTGTCTGGTTAGAGCTGCTTATCTATGGGGTTAGTTTTTGGCTTGCTGTTACTTATTGGCTGCAACATACCGCCATCATGCACTACTATCGGGCGGGGACTCGCTCCCTTGTCTGGCTTAATCTGTTATTCCTGTTTCCCGTGACTTTGCTGCCGTTTGTCACTGAACTTAGAGGCACTTACCGGTATGAAGAATTAATTACCGTGTTATTTGGTGGTCTGCAAATATTGATCGGCTTGGCTCTGATCGCACTATGGAATCATTCTAAGCATTATCCGCAACTATTGATTCGACCGATAGACGATGCTTTTCGCAAAAAAGTAGTTTGTAGAATGTTGATAAGCCCAATCTTGATTAGCGTGATCGCTGTAGCTCTCTCGTTTATCGATATACATGCCAGTGCGGTATTTTTTATGAGCATTCCTTTGTACTATTTATCTCATCGTGACATAGACCAAAACTGGATCGATGTTCGCTTTGAGGATGAATAACCAACCAATACAATTGGCACGCACCTCATTAAATGACTCTCGTCATTCCATGGCAGGACTTGTCTGCTTTGATATACAATCAAAGTCCATTCAAGGAATTTGAACCGCCATGTTAAAAAATCCTTTTATCAAACAATTATTCAGCAGTTTTTTGGACTTGGTGCCAATTCTTGCTGTGGTATTGATTTTTCAGGTGCTGGTAATTCAAAAACCCATTCCCGATGTTGCTAACTTAATCACCGGCACGCTGTTTGTAGTGTTAGGGCTGACTCTATTTATTCAGGGACTGGAGCAAAGCTTGTTTCCGATTGGTGAATCAATGGCTTATGCATTTGCCCGCAAAGGCAGTTTATTCTGGCTCTTGGTGTTCGCTTTTTGCTTGGGATTCGGCACCACGGTTGCAGAACCAGCCCTTATCGCCGTTGCTGAAGAAGCCGCTAACATTGCCAGTAAAGGCGGCATAGTTGAAAACACCAGCGCTGCCCGCGACGGCTATGCGTTGGGGCTACGTTTAACAGTTGCCTTATCGGTGGGTTTCGCAATCTTAGTTGGCGTGCTTAGAATCATCCGTGGCTGGCCGCTGTATTATTTAATTATTGGTGGTTACTGCTGCGTGGTGATCATGACGCCATTTGCGCCCCCTGAAATTATCGGTATCGCTTATGATTCTGGTGGCGTAACCACATCAACCATTACTGTTCCGTTAGTCACTGCGTTGGGAGTGGGGCTTGCAACTGCCATAAAAGGCCGCAATCCGATGATTGACGGTTTTGGTTTGATTGCCTTTGCCTCATTAACGCCGATGATTTTTGTGATGACCTACGGCATGCTTATATGAGTGAATGGTTACAACATTTTCTATTGATATTGGTAGACACCTGCCGAGATATTTTGCCGATTGCCGCCATTATTATCGGCTTTCAACTACTCATTATTCGCCGTCCGCTGCCTCATCCGAAAAGAACACTCATTGGTTTTATTTATGTGTTGCTTGGCGTTGCTTTCTTTTTGGAAGGTTTAGATCTGGCGCTTTTTCCACTAGGTAAGTTAATGGCGACGCAACTTACCACTCCAGAGTTTTTAGGCATTGATATTACCAAACAGGCCATAACTTGGCAGGCTTATGGCTGGGTTTATGTGTTTGCAGCCAGCATCGGTTTTGCCACCACTTTAGCTGAGCCATCGCTACTGGCTGTGGCAATTAAGGCCGAACAAATTTCTGGTGGAACTATTAATGCCTTGGGATTACGCATTGCTGTGTCTATCGGCGTTGCCTTTGGTATTGCTTTGGGGGCGTTTCGCATCGTCACGGGTACTGAACTTTATTACTATATTGTGGTTGGCTATGTGATCGTATTAATCCAAACGCTATTCGCACCCAAGCAAATTATCGGCTTGGCTTATGACTCAGGCGGCGTCACTACGTCCACTGTCACAGTACCTCTGGTCACGGCCTTGGGTTTAGGACTTGCGTCCACTGTACCCGGCCGAAACCCGTTGTTAGATGGTTTTGGCTTAATTGCCTTTGCCAGTTTGTTTCCTATCATTGCCGTCTTGAGTTATGCGCAAATCGCCCATTGGCTCAATAAAGGTGATCGTTCCCCTAAACCCTGAGAAAAATCATGCATTTCAAACTGATTATTGCCTTTGTCGAAGATGACAAAACTGATCTGGTGCTGGAAACGGCACGCAAAAATGGCGCAAAAGGCGCTACCGTTATTAACAATGCCCGCGGCGAAGGACTTAAACAATCGAAAACATTTTTCGGTTTGACGTTGGAGACGCAACGCGATGTATTGTTATTACTAGTCGAAGAACATCTCAGCCGACACATTCTGGAAACTATCGCATTGGTGGCTAAATTTGATAGCGCACCCGGCACTGGTATCGCCTTCCAGATTGATGTTGAAGATGCAATTGGTGTTACCCGTCAGGTTGAACAACTTACTCAAGAATTGGAGGACAAAATATGATCGAAAAACGCGCGTTAATCCGGGTTCGCGATGTCATGAAAACTGATTATGGTTCTATAGATGGCGTCGCAACAGTTGCCGACGCTTTAAAGCTGATGAAAACGCTAAAAACGGCGGTGCTACTGGTCAACAAACGTGATGATACCGACGAATACGGCATGATCAATTGCGGTGATATTGCCCGACATGTACTAGCTAAAGACCGGGCTCCCGATCGCGTCAATGTCTATGAGATTATGAGTAAGCCGGTGATTTCAGTTCACCCCGATATGGATATTCGTTATTGCTCGCGTTTATTTGCTGAATACAACTTGGTCCGGGCGCCGGTGCTGGAAAATAATCAGATTGTGGGCATTATCAGCCCAAACTCTCTGGTGTTAGATGGCTTATTCCAAATCTGCTAATGACAGAATCATAAAAAAACCAGTACAATACAACGCGTCAGAAACCAGCTGTTGAGTTAACGAGGTTCCTAAATGTTAGGTGGTCCGGTTATCAATGTTGTGTGGTTCTGTTTTAACCGTAAGTTTTTATTTAGGAGTTCTTAAAATGTCAACAGGCACTGTAAAGTGGTTTAACAACACAAAAGGTTTTGGTTTTATTGCACCAGCAGAAGGCGGCGAAGATGTATTCGTTCATCATTCTGTTATTCAAGGTGACGGTTTTAAAACATTGACTGAAGGTCAAACTGTCAGCTTTGATGTTGAAAATGGTCCAAAAGGCTTAACAGCTACTAATGTTCGCCCTAAATAAGCGATAAAAGCCAGACTAAAAAAGGCCCTGATGATTGCTCATCAGGGCCTTTTTTTATGGCTATTGTTTTGGTAACCGTCTACTTTAAAGGCCTACCTTTACCATCTTTATCGATATTGCCGGTAAAAATTAACAGCGCATCAATAAAGCCCCACACAGCGCCGAAGCCCATGGTTGCAGCGGTTAATGCGAGCTGGGCAACGGCCATCTTGTAAAAGCCTAAATAAAGCCGGTGAGCACCTGAAAACCCTAATAACAGTGCCAAGATACCGGCGATATTTTTAGATTTAACTGCTTTCGGCGGCTCCAAATAAGCGCCAACCAGCCTGATTTTGACGGCTTGATTGGCGTCATCAACATCAAAATAAACTGCGTCACCTTCATCTGGCGGCACGCCGGTTTCCCAGTTTTGAATAACAAAATCATACAGCAATCCTTCGCTTATTATTACGCCAGCGAGTGACTCTGGATCATAGCTCTGTACTTCTCCAATCATATTTATCTACCTGTAATTATTATTTTTATCGCCAGTGTTCATGCGTCTTTAATGCGTACTGCTAATACATCGCACTTGGCATGATGTAGTACGCCATTGGCAGTCGAGCCCAGCAATAATGCCAAACCATGCCGTCCATGTGAACCAACAATAATCAAATCCACATTATTTTCTTCAGCAATTCTGATAATTTCCAATTTTGGACTGCCCATCTCCAGCCATTGATTTGCCTCTGGAATGGCTAATTTATCGGCAAGATACGCTAAGCGCTTTTTGGCGGCTGCCATGAGTTCAGCGGTCAAATCCAAATCAAAAGGAATAGTCGATCCGTATGCCGCATCGGTGATCAACAAGTTATCCATCACATGGACGATGCTCAATTTAGCCTGATATATATCCGCCAAATCCTTAGCTCGCTCGGTAACCGCACCGCCATTTTCAGAAAAATCGGCGGCCAGTAAAATGTGTTTGTAGGTTTCCATGTTAACTCCTATTGATTAACGACTATTTCAGGAAACAACAATGCCATCACCTGATATGACGTAAAAATATACAAAAATGCCAACCCGAAGCTAAAAGCGACTGATTTGCCCAACGCATGACGGATGATATGCCCGGTAATAGCCCAATGCCACACAATTAACCCGGTCATTGCCAAAAACACCATGACGTTAAAGTAACCCAGAGCCAGCGTTGCTGTTCCTGGTATGGCAAAAAAACTGATCAACGTATCTGTGCCTAACAGCGCACAAGTAGTCTGAGTAAAACGCGATAATTTCCCTGCGATAGCCAGTGTGACCCAGGCAAAAGCAATGATTAAAACCACACTAACAAACGCTTGCGACAATGCCCTAAGCAAATTTGAACTCATACTGACCAACATCACCGTCACACCGGCATCGATCAACAGTAATATTCGCAACAACCACACAGAATGCGGTAAAGATGCCGGGCCTTTTTTAAACAAACAAATTTCAAACAACATTTTGATAAGTTCAAACATGCAATTTTCCCAGGTCTATGGGCCAATAATGACTGCCGATTGCTGAATTCTTATTCAGCTAACTCCAGCTTGGTTTGTTCAAGTGCCTCTTCAGCTTCCATCCATGCAGTCTCGGCATCTTCAAGGGCTTTATCAATCTGTACTTTACGCGCCAAGGTATGTTTAAGCCGGTCTTTTTCTGAATCGGCATAAATATCAGGATCAGCCAACTGGGACTCGATTGCTTTTTGTTCTTGATGGTATTTTTCAACAGCGGCTTCAGCTTTTTTTAGCGCATCAAATAACGGTTTATGTTTTTGCCGACGCTCAGCTTCCAATTTACGTTGATCTTTTCGCGACACCACCGGTGCATCTTCAATCTGCAATTTCTCCTCCGGCCTTTTTTGCTCGACCAACCATTGCCGATAATCGTCAAGGTCGCCGTCAAATGGCTGGGCTTTGCCACCTGCCACCAACAACAACTGATCTGTCACCGAGCGCAGCATGTGCCGATCATGTGAGACTATGACGATAGCGCCTTGGTAATCTTGCAACGCCACGCTTAAGGCATGACGCATTTCTAAATCCAAATGGTTGGTAGGCTCATCCAATAACAATAAATTAGGATTTTGATAAACCAATAACGCTAATACCAACCTGGCCTTTTCACCACCGGAAAACGGTTTGACCGCTTCCAACACCTTATCGCCGCGAAAATCAAAGCCGCCCAAAAAGTTGCGCAGCTCTTTTTCTGTCGCTTGCTTGTCCAATTGCTGACAGTGCCACAACGGACTTTCATCAAGACGCAATTGCTCCAGTTGATGCTGGGCGAAATAGCCGATTTTTAAGGATTCAGCTTCCAACCGTTTACCGGTCAGCGGTTGCATTTCTCCCGCCAGCACCTTAATTAAGCTCGATTTACCGGCACCATTCGGCCCTAACAAACCAATGCGATCACCCGGAGAAATTGATAAACCAGCCTGTTTAATAATTACCGTTTGGCCGTAACCTATATCGGCTTTTTCTAAGGTCAACAGCGGGTTAGGCATTTTTTGCGGCTTAGCAAAGCTAAAATCGAACGGCGAATCGACATGCGCCTGAGCGATTAGCTCCATGCGCTCCAACGCCTTAATCCGGCTTTGCGCCTGGCGGGCCTTGGTTGCTTGCGCCTTAAATCGGTCGACAAAACTTTGAATATGCGCGATTTCACGTTGTTGCTTAAGATAAGCGGATTGTTGTTGAGAGAGCTTTTCCGCGCGCATGCGTTCAAATGCCGAATAATTGCCGGTATAAATTTCCGCCTGGCCTTGTTCGATATGGACGATGTGATCGGTGATGGTGTCCAAAAAATCCCGGTCATGCGAAATTAATAACAAAGTACCGGGATATTTGCACAACCAATCTTGCAGCCAAATCACCGCATCTAAATCTAAGTGATTGGTTGGCTCATCAAGCAACAGTACGTCAGACCGGCACATCAAAGCCTGCGCCAGATTCAAGCGCATCCGCCAGCCGCCGGAAAATGAGCTGACAGCATTAGCTTCCTGATCGGCAGTAAAGCCCAGGCCATTCATTAACCGTGATGCCCTGGCATTGGCCGTGTAACCGCCAATCACATCAAGAGCATTATGCAGCTCCGCCTGCTTTAAACCTTCATCGGCCTGCTCGGCTTCGAGCAACTGCTGCTGCAATCGCCGTAACTGCTGATCGCCATCAATGACGTAATCAATGGCAGAACAAGCAACGGCTGGCGTTTCTTGAGCAACATGGGCAATTTCCAAGCCCGGCGGCATAGAAAAATCACCTTCATCGGGATGTAACTCACCTTTGACTAACGCAAATAAACTGGATTTACCGGCACCATTAGCGCCGGTAAATCCCACTTTTTGTCCCTTATGAACAGTAAAAGAAGCATTTGCGAACAGCACTCTTGCGCCGCGACGTAAGCTTAAATTCTTGAAGTTCAACATAGCTGTTTCGCTGCTCGGTCAATATCTAAAAACATAACAGTCATTAACCAAAACGCTCGAGCATGGTTTCCACTTGATTAGCAAACTGCTTAAGGTCGCCTTTTTTCATCGTTTCCAAGGGAATAACCAATGCCGTATGCAAATCCACATAAATGTAAATATGACGTCTGCCTCGCTCTACCCGGACCAGATCAGCCCAGGCCATTTTGTGCTTGCCGCTAGGCGACTTTTCAAACAAGTACTGAGGATTAGCAGGATCTATCGACAAGGTGTACGTGCCGAACATGTTGATTTTTTCTTTCGGGGTGTAGTTTTTGAGGATTTGCCGACGAAAATCCAACATCATCACGCGTGGTGATAACCAAGCCCAAAGCAAGGAGATTGCCAAGATGTAGCCCGCTGTCGGTTTATCGCCATAATAAAAATAATAAAAAGCACCAATCAACGCCATAATCCCTGGCACAATCCAACGGTTCTTTTTGATGTGGCTTTGTATTTCTTCATTTCTTTCAAGCTGCAGCTCATTAAAATGAATTAAATCTTCTTCGCGGAATTCGTATTCAATTTCTAACATGTGATTGTTTTTGTGTAGGTTGAGGTAGGTTGGGTAAACGCAATGTAACCCAACGCACTTGGGGCTGATTTTCAGCAATTGTTATTATTTTTAAACAGCTTTAATGCATTTTAATTTTCGCATGCGCACTGCGTCTGAACAGGTTAGACAGCGTCAACATCGCCGTTCTAAAGTAACCATGTATCGCGACTTGATGCATTTTATAAAGCGATAAATACACCACGCGGGCAATAAAACCGCCGACACTTACCGTGCCCATTAAATTGCCCATCAGATTTCCGACAGTCGTGTATTTACCCAGCGACACCAACGAGCCGTAATCTTTATAGACATACCCGACTAATTTATCACCGCGCAGACGATTGACAATCGATTTGGCCAAGGTTGATGCTTGTTGATGCGCAGCTTGCGCTCTGGGAGGAACGTTTTCAGAATGCCCCGTCCACGCACAGGCAGCGCAATCGCCCAGCGCAAAAATATCGTCATCACTGGTTTTTAAGGTGTTATCGACAACCAATTGATTTAGGTGGTTGGTTTCTAAGCCGTCCAGCTCTTTCAACCAATTCGGCGCTTTAATGCCAGCCGCCCAGACTTTAAGATCGGCTTCAAGCATTTCGTCGCCATTAGTCAAAATGCCTTCTTTGGTCACTTCAGTCACACGTCGACCCAGCTTAAGATCAATACCCAACTTAATAAGCTGCTGCTGGGTAGCAATTGCCAAGCGTGGCGGCAAAGCGGGCAACAATTGCGTGGCCGCTTCAATGATAGTGATTTTAACTTTGCTTGAGCCTTCCAGACCGAACACCGCTAACAAATCAGTCACTTCATGCAATTGTGCGGATAACTCAACGCCAGTAGCGCCTGCGCCGACAATCGCGATAGATAAAGGCTTATCTCTTGCGGCATCGACGCCAACATGGGTCTTTATATAAGACTCCACCAATTGCTTTTGAAATTTGAAAGCTTGCGAGGTCGTATCCAGAAACATGCAATGCTCATCGACGCCTTTAATGCCAAAGGTATTGCTGACGCTACCTACCGATATGACTAAGGTGTCGTAACTGAAAGTACGTTTAGGAATCAGCACTTCGCCTTGATCATTCACGGTGGGGCTGACATAAATTTCTTTAGCCTGCCTGTTCAGGCCTTCCATTTTGCCTAAGCGGAAGCGGAAATGATTGCGATGAGCCATCGCCAGATATTCTATTTCTTCAGCCTCATCCAGGGTACCGGCCGCCACTTCATGCAACAACGGCTTCCAGATATGTGTCGACGAAGCGTCCAGCAAGGTGACTTCCGCCAAGCCTTTATTCGCTAATTTATTACCCAAACTTATCGCCAGCTCCAGGCCGCCTGCGCCACCACCGACAATGACTATTTTTTGTTTTTCATTATTGTTATCAGTCATTATTTCCTCCTCCTAAAATTAAATATGCTTTACCGTCAATATTAATTAATGACCTGTATCAACCCTGCCCCCCTTAACTTGACCGATTTCAGCCAATAATTCACCAAACCATGTGGCATCAAGATCAAATGGCTTGCCACCTTTAATACGCGGAAACTCGATCGCCCGTAACACGTTGCCGCGTTCTTCATCATGACCAATCAATCCGGACTCCCCGCGCAGCGCACATTCAACCGCCAAGTCCGCACACGATTTAATCAGCCGAATATCCTCAACATTGGCCGCTGACGCTCTGGCAAAATAGCCGGATTTTTGTACTAAGGTTTTTTCTGCACCAATCATTTGCGCAAACTGCTCGCCGAACCACTTGCCTGGATTGACGGCATCCAGTTTGACATGCCCAAACGCGTCGCGCGGCACTTCTTCGCCCTTCGACTGCATTTGCGTCACAATCTCTGTAACACCGGCACCTTCGGAGATGAAAATATTCACACAATCAAACTTATCCATTACTGCCCGCAGACGCTCGGCTTCAGCTGCAATATTTACCGCCATTTCCGGGATAAACACGCCATGAATATCAAACGCACTTTTGTCTAATCCCAACTCCGGCAGCCACTCACTGCGCGCCAGTAACTTGCGATAATCAAACGCCGTAGCCGCTGTCAACCAGCCGCAACTGCGTCCCATCACTTCATGCACAATCAACATGCGCGGATTAGAATTATTTTCCGCCACTACATTTTGAAAATAGCGTGCGCCCTGCTCGGCGGCCGTCCAGGCACCCAAGGTTTGCTTAACCGGAATCACATCGTTATCAACGGTTTTAGGTAAACCGATCACAGTCAGCCCGTAATTATTGGCTGCCAAATACGCCGCCAAATCAGCCGCTGCAATATTAGTATCGTCGCCGCCGATAGTGTGTAACACATCGACGCCGTCTTTAATCAATTGCTCGGCCGCCACTTGCTGCGGGTCCTGACCGTCCTTAACCAATCCACGCTTAATGCAATCTTTAACGTTAGTCAGCTTTACCCGGCTATTACCAATCAGAGAGCCGCCAAAACCGTGCAATAAACCAGCTTTTTCACGTATTGCCGACGTCACTGTATAAAAATCACCCAACAACAAGCCCTTGTAACCACTGCGATAGCAGATGATTTCAATGCTCGGATCGATTTCTGTGTAACGCTCAATGAGACTACCGATAGCTGAATTAAGGCAAGGCGCCAGACCGCCTGCGGTTAGAATTGCGACTTTTTTGGGTTTATTCATTTAACTTTCTGATTTAGTGAGTAAAAAATACTGTATGACAAAAACAAACTAAGCTCTGCCGTACATTGAAACTACTATTTTCATTATACCTCTCACTATCTAACTAGCGTGAAATGGCCTTACTAAAATATTAATACTAAAGTTTCGGAGTTCGTTTTTACCGGCATAGCATGGGCTCATCGTTGATTTCCAAGGCTTCAAGCCTTAGCGTTTTGGTATCAAGTTGAAGGCCTTGCGAAAACCAACACTGTATGTGTGCATCAATAGCATCCATCATCATGGCGACTGCGTCACCCAATATGGCTTTCAGGCTATTCAAAGCCCCGGTAATCACGGCGCGAAAAACGTGCCACAGCTTGCCGGCAAAGCTGATGTCCGTGCTGTTGCTGCATAGCGCCTGTCGCGCCTGCGCAATATTGCCAAAACCTTGCGTCTGTTTGGCCATAACCAACAGACAAAACCGGATAGCCGTCAAATGGATAGAAGCAATATAGGCGGCATAGTGGTTGCTTTGCTCTTTCAGGAAACCGAGGTGTTGCTTGGCTTCTTTGAAATAAACTTCAATGGCCCACCGCATCGAATACAATTCCAGCATTTCAGCCGGTGACATAGCCGTATCGGTCGTCAGAAAGACCGCCCAATCATGCTTGCCGACAGTGGATTGAGTCTCTCCGGCATTTCCGCGTACGAATAGCAAGCGAACCTTAACCCATTGCTCAGACTCTTTGGTCTCAGCCAGGTTAAGTTCGACATCCAGCGTTTTTGCTTGGTATTTTTGCCCACGAAGGGGTTCCCAGTTTTTGCGTACGCTATGTTGGTAAAGCGCCTGAATATCCAGTTCCCTACGCACTGTTTCACCGTGAACAACCCGGTTCATCCGGTATTTCATTTTGTTTTTCTTCATACGAAGCACCGGAACCAACGCCGTTTCTTGGGTTAACCGGATCATCGCCTTAGTACCAAACCAGGCATCAGCCAATAGATAATCCGCCATGATGCCCGCATTCAAGGCGCGCTTCACCATGGATTTGACCATCTCAGGCTTTGTACTTTGTTGGGCTGTCCGATAACGTCTGGCAACAATACTGCGTCCATCTTCAAAAGCCTGATGCAACTCGATGGCTTTCGTCTGGCTAATAAACAACTCACTGTCCAGCGGCACAAAGCCTTCTTCGCAGCTTAAGCCCAGTGCCAGCGGGCTGCCCCATCAGGTGCCGCCCGCTGGTATGGTCGAAATGGCTCGATATGCCCGGCATCTTTTTGCCAAACCGCCCGGCAATGGTGTCGTCGACCACAAAGGCTTTTTTGCCAGGCGCTTTGAAGGTCTGAAGGGTCTTAGCCGCGGTTTGTCTATGCAAGTGGCGCCAATTCAGATCTTCCCGGTTGATCGTGTCGTAGAAGACATCATTGCCCATCGCACCCTGTAAGCCTTCCCGTGCAAACATGCCAATGGAGTCTTTCTTCAGCCATATCCAGAGCATCAATCCATAGATGACTTCATGTATCGATGTCCCCGACCGTTTGTTAAAGCCAGCACGGCTTAATAGGGTTTTCATGCCAGTGTCTCGCCAGAGGCTGGCGAAGACGTTATCGATTAATAGTCCCTTGGCGTTGAGAAAGTCCAGGGTGAGTACTGGCATGTGGCACGATTCATTGAGCGTCCTACTTGAGTTTAATTGGGTCTTCAACTAAGCGTAACTATACCCTTGCAGGGCTCTTTATTCGTTACTTGTCAATGCCTTACTGTGTAATTTGAACCCCAAAACTTTAGTTGGCTATACAAAGTTGGAAAAATCTCAGACATTATCCCCTGAATCACCTAAATTCATACAATAAGCCCTTCACTCGGGTAGAAAGCTTGTTTTTGACCACTTTTACCAAAAAATATTATATTTGAAGATAAATTTATATTGGATATAAGATTAAATTGTCGTATAATTGCGTTTCTAATTGAGGGGCCATAGCTCAATTGGTAGAGCGCAACACTGGCAGTGTTGAGGTCAGCGGTTCGATTCCGCTTGGCTCCACCAGATAGCAATAGTTTATTAGTCCCCATCGTCTAGTGGCCTAGGACACCGCCCTTTCACGGCGGTAACGGGGGTTCGAACCCCCCTGGGGACGCCACGTTTTTTTTAAAATACCGTCTTAAATAGAATTTTAAAGCGAACAACTTACATCTATCGAAACATAAATTACCGATAGTAATAAGTTAATTAATATCGGTAATTCATATTTTTCCAAAAAAGCCTATCTTAGGATGGTAGAAAAACCACCCTAAACGATAATTTTTTCAAATTATTATTTCCCTCGTAACACTCTCCCTATTTACAACAGCTTATCTTGCTACGATTTTACTGAGCCAGCTCATTCAATATCAACTTCATATGCTGAAGCAATTGACCAATTATCTGCTTACACCAGCGATTAAGGACAAACCCAACATGATATTCTGCAGTTAAAATCACTTGATAATCAGACTTTGATATTCTCTCATTCTGGATACTTCCAACCATTGTTTAAGTTTCTGAGAAAACTATTTCGTAATGATCAAGTAGATTTGGACAGTCAGTTAAGCCAGTTTTTTAAATAATTACTCGGATTGGCTGGGTGAAATGAATCTAATTGCTGAATCGAAGCACACAGCTCTGTAGAAATGAGTGCACTTTATCACCGCCCATTTCATGCCCCCTTAGGTTTGATAACGGTCACAGCTGATAGATCCGAATTCCAAACTTCTTAAAAAGCCCCCCATATCAGCATTATCCCAACAATCTCTCCGTCGGCTCAAAATGGCTTGAACGTTCAGTTCAGCAGCTAATCCTGGCAGGCTGGCAACCCTGTGATTTAAACAGCAAGCCAAGACCGAACGCGACCTGTCGTAAAATCACCGCCTAATTGAGTGCCGCTATTATCAGCGTGACATCGGGAAGTGGAAGCTGATAACTATCAGCCGACCACCCGGTACGAAAACAAATCCAGCGATACCACAAGGTAAACCCAACTCTCAGATACCCATAAGCTAATATCACCCACCCACTTTCGATTAGGCCGGACGGCGCTGAATTCGCGGTTGAAATGATTATTGCACCAATATCTTCATAAATTTGTAGACAATATGGATAACTATGATTTTATTTGAACATTTTGCCGCACAGGAAGATCCCCGAATTGAGCGCAAGAAGCTTTATGGTCTAATCGACATTATGGATCTCTGTCTGGGTCAAGTAGCCCCCAATGTCACAATAGTTGCCGGCGTGCCAAAAAGGCTTACAGTCTCCACTGCTTCGCCTTCTTGGCACACCGACAACTAGATTGAAAATTACCGTGACCAACCCTGAACGATGGGAGGGTTAGTAGTGTTGGCATGGTAGAGAGGGAGTGCACTATCGGTGGAAAGACCAGCCTTGAACAGCGCTATTTCAATTGTGTCTAATGAATATCAACTCCATCGCTACTGATGCCAAGCCTTTTGCCTATGCGGTAAGCGCTCACTGGGAGATAGAAAAGAATGTGATGATGCGGAAAGATGATTGCCACATTTGAAAAGTCAATACTGCTGCAATTTTAGCAATGATTTGGCACCTGAGCCTCAATTTATTTGAACAGGTATCCTCTCCAAAATGAGTCTAAAGCAAAAACGGTTTAAAGGCGCTCTAAGCGATGACTTTCGTGAGGATGTCGTATTTTTAATGCGTTTGGCCTACGTTTATCTGAGCGCGCCAAATATCAATGTGGTTTTTCATGTATAGTCTGGCATTTTTTGGATAAGGCTATTCATGACTGAAACCGATGTCATCATTATTGGAGCAGGTGCTTCGGGCTTAATGTGTGCGATAGAAGCCGGTAAACGCGGTCGGCGTGTATTGGTGATTGATCATGCAAATAAGGCTGGGAAAAAAATCTTGATGTCCGGCGGCGGACGTTGCAACTTTACCAATCTCAGCATCGAACCCCAGAATTATTTCTCCCATAATCCGCATTTTTGCAAATCAGCATTGAGCCGTTACAGCCAATGGGATTTTTTAAGCTTAGTGACTCGCTATCAAATCCCACATCATGAAAGAGCGCACGGACAACTGTTTTGTAATGACAGCGCCCGAGATATTCTGACAATGCTGTTAACAGAATGCGAAAACGCTGGCGTGGTTATAAAACTCGATACAAGTATTGATAGCTTATCGAAATCTGCCGATGGATTTTATTTAATGACTAGCGCTGGCCTCTTTGCCTGCCAATCGTTAGTCGTTGCCAGCGGTGGGTTGTCGATACCAAAGATGGGTGCTACGCCATTTGGTTATAAAATCGCCGAAGAATTCGGCATACCTGTACGTCCAACCTATGCTGGCTTGGTACCGTTTACGTTGCAACCAGAGGATAAAGAGAGATTTTCCGCACTATCCGGAATTGCCGTGCCTTGTGTGGTCAGCAACCAAAAACAGCACTTTGCTGAAAATGTATTATTTACTCATCGTGGTTTAAGTGGGCCGGCAATATTGCAAATCTCATCGTACTGGCGGCCTGGGGAGAAAGTCGTAATTAACTTATTCCCTCACAACGATCTCGCACTGCAATTAAAAACTCAGCGCCAGCAAAAACAAAAGAGCAAACTTAAAACAGTTCTGGAGCCCCATTTTCCTAAAAGACTACTCAGTTGTTTACTGTCTGAACAATTATTGAATACCACCCTACCTGACTTGTCTGACAAACACATCGGTCAAATTGCCGAACAAATAAACTGTTGGACTATCAAGCCCAACGGCACCGAAGGTTATCGCACAGCTGAAGTCACCTGTGGAGGTGTTGATTGTGATGCGCTTTCATCCAAAACCATGGAAAGTAAAAATGTGCCAGGGCTATATTTTATTGGTGAAGTTGTTGACGTAACGGGCTGGCTGGGTGGATATAACTTCCAGTGGGCCTGGTCGTCGGGATGGTGTGCAGGGCAACGAGCTTGACAAGTTCTTTAGTACGAGAGTAATAGGCTAGGCCTTTTGCTTATTGAAATGCAAATTAGCTTTATATCGGCCACATTTAAATTATGTGATGTTCATATCTCACTCCTCCAAACTGCTAAACGGAACTTAGACTATTTAGCATTCGGAAAAGATAATTTAATCAGCTATATCGTGCTTTTCTCTCAACGCATCCACTCGATCACGAAGTTCTTTGCCGGGTTTGAAATGGGGAACGTATTTCTTTGATAACGCGACCGTCTCACCCGTTTTTGGATTGCGTCCTATGCGAGGCGCACGCAAATGCAGAGAAAAACTACCAAAGCCCCTTATTTCTATTCTTTCGCCAGATGATAAGGCTTGATTCATCTGCTCAACGAGACATTTGACAGCTAATTCAACATCTTTAAGTGCTAAATAGGGCTGCTGTTTAGCAAGAGCTTCTATAAGTTCTGATTTCGTCACAATGCACCTTAATAAAAAAATAAAAAAAGGGGGAAAGGCTATACCTCTCCCCCTTCTTATTTAAATGGTTTTTATTTTTCCATTTGCTTAAAGAGATCGCCTAAAGTAGGTGTCCCAGCTGATTGCTGAGAATAATCTTTAATAGTGTGTGACTCTTCGTCGTTATCTTTAGCTTTAATAGATAAAGATATAGATTTGCTCTTTTTATCTACGCCGATGAACTTAGCTTCAAGCTCGTCGCCTTCTTTCAACAATGTACGTGCATCTTCAACACGGTCACGTTGGATTTCTGAAGCACGAAGATAGCCTTCAACATTGTCAGCTAATAGAACAACAGCGCCTTTAGCATCAACTTCTTTGATCACACCTTTAACCAAGCTACCTTTTTCGTATGTAGCAAGGAAATTTTGGAATGGATCTTGTTCAAGCTGCTTAATGCCTAATGAAATGCGCTCACGTTCTGAATCGACCGCCAAAATAACGGTTTCAACTTCATCGCCTTTCTTGAAATCACGAACAGCAGCTTCGCCATCATCTGCCCATGAAATATCAGACATATGAACCAAACCGTCTATGCCGCCATCCAATCCAATGAATATACCAAAATCGGTAATAGATTTGATTTTGCCAGAGATTTTGTCGCCTTTGTTATGTGTTGCTGCAAATTCATCCCAAGGATTGGTTTTGCACTGTTTCATGCCAAGAGAAATACGACGACGCTCTTCGTCAATTTCCAGAACCATGACTTCAACTTCTTCACCTAATTGAACCAATTTAGATGGATTGACGTTTTTGTTGGTCCAATCCATTTCAGAAACATGCACCAAACCTTCAACGCCGTCTTCAATTTCAACGAAGCAGCCGTAATCAGTCAGGTTGTTAACTTTACCGAATACGCGGGTACCGGCTGGGTAACGACGAGCAATGTTTTGCCATGGATCTTCACCCATTTGTTTCATACCTAATGAAACACGGTTTTTATCTTTGTCGTATTTAAGGACTTTGACTTTAATCTCTTGACCGATTTCCACACATTCAGATGGATGACGTACACGTCTCCAGGCCATATCGGTGATATGCAACAATCCATCAATACCGCCAAGATCGATAAACGCGCCGTAATCGGTCAAATTCTTCACGATACCGGTAACTATTGCGCCTTCTTCAAGCGTTTTGAGCAGTTCTTCTCTTTCTTCACTGTATTCTTTTTCAACAACAGCACGACGAGATAGAACGACGTTATTACGTTTTTGATCGATTTTTATAACTTTGAATTCTAGATCGCGATTTTCAAGGAATGTAGTATCGCGGATCGGACGGACATCAACCAATGAGCCTGGTAAGAACGCACGCAATGCGCCGACAGCAACTGTAAAGCCGCCACGAACTTTGCCATTGATCTGACCAATAATGGTGGATTCTTTTTCGAAAGCTTCTTCGAGTTCAGACCACGCTTTATTTTTCTTTGCTTTATCACGAGAAAGAAGGGTATCGCCCAAGCCATCTTCAAATAAATCAAGGGCAACTTCAACTTCGTCGCCTATAGCAACTTCCAATTCGCCATTGTTATTCAGAAACTGCCATTTTGGTATACGACCTTCTGATTTTGAATAAGTACTTACTATAACCAAATCGTTTTCTATATCGATTACAGTACCTTTCAATATGGCACCAGGACTCATTTGCGTCCTGGTCAAACTTTCTTCGAGTAATTCAGCAAAGCTTTCGCTCATTTTCTATTCCCAAGCTTGTCGAAACTCGAACAAGCCTTTTCGTTATCAAAGTTAAAAAAATGCACTAAATTATGAGTGCAACGATAGAAAATCCTTAACGGATTAAATTTAATACTTCCTGTATAACAACTTCCAAAGGCATATCAGAAGAATCTATATAGATTGCATCAGCGGCCATTGCTAACGGAGCAGCTTCCCTCTCCATATCACGACGATCACGAGCTTCAATTTCCTCTGTTATTTTTTGAAGATTAACATCAATTCCTTTCTCAATCAACTGTTTATAACGCCTCATCGCTCTTTCGGCGGCACTGGCAGTTAAAAAAACTTTATATTTTGCATCTGGAAAAACGACCGTTCCCATATCGCGACCATCGGCCACAAGCCCCGGAAGTTGTTTAAAATCTCTTTGCTTTTGCAAAAGAATGGCGCGAACTTCAGGTATCGCCGCGATCTTTGAAGCTACGCTACCAGTTTGTTCCGATCCCAATTGCGCAGTAATATCTTCTCCGTCCAGCTTAACAATCAATTCATCAACACACTCGAACTCAAGTCGCATCTTGGCAGCAACAGCAGTAATTTCTTCAGGTTTATCTAAATCGGCATTTAGCTTTA
Organism: Methylococcaceae bacterium; assembly: GCA_030693065.1. Lineage (GTDB taxonomy): Bacteria > Pseudomonadota > Gammaproteobacteria > Methylococcales > Methylomonadaceae > JABFRC01. The sequence continues at coordinate 42,614 of JAUYBL010000001.1, forward strand.
AAGATGCTATCGCTAGCGATCTGTAGATAGAACCGCTGTCCAAATAATGCCAACCCAATTTTTTTGCTACGGCCCGACTGACAGTGCCTTTTCCCGCACCACTTGGGCCGTCTATTGTTAACACAGGGATACTCATAAAATCTCCTCAGCAATATTCAACCCTAGTTGTTGCGCCAGTATTTTAAAGCCCGGAAAAGAAGTATTCACATTTTCGCAATCATGAATTGTTATCGACTTAGAAGCTTTTAATGCTGCAATTGCAAAAGACATGGCGATACGGTGGTCGCCATGAGAAATAACTTCTCCACCACCAATCGTTCCACCTTGAATAATCATGCCATCAGCAGTCGGCTCGGCACTAACACCCAAAATTTGCAATCCGTCGGCCATCACTTGTATACGATCTGATTCTTTCACCCTAAGCTCTTCGGCGCCGGTCAAGCGCGTTTGCCCCTCGGCACATGCCGCTGCCACAAACAGCACTGGGAATTCGTCGATTGCTAGTGGCACCAAAGCTTCAGGAATATCAATGCCTTTTAGCGGACTGTACACCACATGCAAATCAGCGACCGGCTCGCCACCGACTTCACGTTGATTCAAAATTTCAATATTCGCACCCATGAGCTTAAGAATATCGACCACTCCAGTACGAGTGGGATTGATACCGACATGCTTCAGCAGCACATCAGAGCCTGGTGCTATTGACGCCCCCACCAAAAAAAACGCTGCCGAGGAAATATCACTGGGCACGTCAATATCAGTTGCTTTTAATTGTCCGTCAGCGGTAATGATCACCTTGTTGCCTTCTCGTTTTACGGGATACGCAAAGCCTGCCAGCATGCGCTCAGTATGATCTCGCGTCGGTGCGGGTTCGGTCACACTGGTTTTGCCTTGCGCATACATACCCGCCAACAACAAACAAGATTTAACCTGGGCACTTGCCATCGGCATCGTGTAATCAATGCCTTTTAACTGCCCTGCCCGACCAAAAATACGCAACGGAGCGGTTCCTTGCTCAGTGGTTTTAATATCGGCACCCATTGCTGCCAAAGGTTCGGTGACTCTCTTCATCGGTCGACCGGATAACGATTTATCGCCAGTCAACACCGAATCAAATGCCTGCCCAGACAATAAACCACTCAACAGGCGCATGGAGGTGCCTGAATTACCTAAATACAGGTCTCTTGCGGGGGCTTTCAAACCATGCTTGCCGACACCATGGATCGTCACTTGGCCATTTTCCGGTCCTTCAATAACCACTCCCATATCCTTAAATGCCTGCAAAGTGGCCAAGGCATCTTCGGCTTCAAGAAACCCGGTGACATGGGTAGTTCCATCAGCCAACGAGCCCAGCATAATAGATCGATGAGATATGGATTTATCGCCAGGTACGCGCACTTCACCATGCAAAGTACCGCCCGGTTGAACTTTAAATGTTATTGATTTAGACATATTAGTTTTCGAATTGATCAAGAAAGCGCTGCCGTGCGTTTTTGGCATAAGTAAAGGTTTGGAAAAGCTGCTGTCCGTTTTGATTTTGCAGTGTGTTCTGAATAACACCCAGTTCCGTTTTTAACTCTTCAATTAAAGGGATCAACTCATCCCTGTTGGCTAGGCAAATATCCAGCCACATGGTCGGATCACTGGAGGCAATACGGGTAAAATCTCTAAATCCACCAGCGGCATACTTAAAAATTTCATTTTGTTCATCTTTACGGCCCAGCATATCAACCAACGCAAAGGCCAGAAGATGAGGAAGATGACTGGTCGCCGCCAACACTCCATCATGATGTTTGGCATCCATTACTGAAACCAAGCTACCTAGCTTTTCCCATAAGGTTTTGATGGCTTGTAACGCTTGCGGACTGGTGTTGTCGGTAGGCGTAATAATCAAGCGTTTACCAACAAACAAATCATCTAAGGAAGCTTCAACCCCGCTTTGTTCCGCGCCTGCAATGGGATGAGCAGGGACCAAGTTCGGCGGAATTTCACCAAATACCTGTTCTGCAGCCACCAACACACTGCCTTTAGTGCTGCCGACATCGGTATAAATTGTCTGTGCTGACCAAAGTGGCTGCAAAAGGGTAAAAATCGCTTTAATACTGGCGACGGGCGTGGCTATCACCACGCAATCTACGTTTTTAACAGCTTCGGCCAAGTCCAGATAATACTCATCAATCACACCCAGCTGTTTGGCAGTTTGTAGATTAGCTAAATCTTCCGGTCGACCAAACCCCACAATCGTTTGGCTTAAGCCATTTAATCTAGCGGCTCTGGCAATAGAACCGCCAATTAAGCCCACGCCAATAATGCAAAGCCGATCAAACATTATTAATCGTGTCAGCGAGCGCCTGAAGGAACAGTTGGTTTTCTGCTTGTGTACCGATACTGATACGTAAATGGTTAGGCAATTCATAATTACCCACTGGCCTGACAATCACGCCTTTACGTAACAAGGCTTCGTAAATAGGTTGACCGGGTTGCCGTAAATCTACTGACACAAAATTGCCCGCTGACGGTATCCACTCCAAACCGAGCTGCTTAAATCCATAAGTCAGTTGCTGCATGCCTTGAGCGTTGACGCTGATAGTTTGTTGTAAATGCTCGTCATCACTCAACGCAGCTTCGGCAGCAACCAAGGCCAACGTATTGTTATTAAACGGCTGCCTAACACGATTAAGAATATCAGCAATTTCCGGGCTAGACAGACTATAACCCACGCGTAATCCAGCCAAACCGTAGGCCTTAGAGAAAGTACGGGTAATGATTAAATTGGGATATTTCTTTAACCATTCAATTGAATTAACCGTTTCTACACGACTGACAAATTCAAAATAAGCCTCATCCAATACGCAAACAACCGTATCAGGCAACGCGGCAATAAATGCTTCAACACTAGCCTGGCTTAGCAGTGTGCCGGTGGGATTATTGGGATTAGCGATAAACACGACGCGGGTATTTTCAGTAACACGTTCAAGCATACCAGCCAAATCATGACCATAATCAACCGCCGGAACGACGACTGCAGTTGCACCAACAGCTTGGGTAACAAGCGGATACACCGCAAACGCATGTTGAGAAAAAATCACTTCCAGCCCAGGTCTTAAAAACGCCCTTGCCACCAACTCCAGGATTTCATTAGAACCATTACCCAAGGTAATCTGGCTATCATCTACCGCATATTTTTTAGCCAATGCCCGCTTTAAAGCAAAGCCGCTGCCGTCTGGATACAATGCTAAGCTTGGTAAAGCTGCTTGAATTGCCGCCAGCGCTTTTTTCCCCGGCCCTAATGGATTTTCATTGGAGGCAAGTTTGACAATGTTAGTTAGCCCTAATTCACGTTCCAGCTCTTCAATGGGTTTGCCGGGTTTGTAAGGTACAAGTTGCTGAACACCTGTCAGAGCCAGGCTATAAATTTTGTTTGCACTAGTCATAAATTGATTGAGTAAGAAATGGTTTTGGCAAGCATCAATACTGATGCAACAAAATAATGTGTTTTATAAAACCGCTTTAGGATAAGAACCAAGAATCTTGAGCATATTTACATTTTCTTTAAGTCTGTCCAGTGCTTGGGCGACTATAGCGTCCTCGCAATGGCCTTCAAGATCGATAAAAAAAACATAATCCCATAAACCCTGGCGGGAAGGCCTGGATTCGATATTCAACATATCGACACCCAACTGAGCAAAAGGCTCAAGAATTCGATGTAATGTGCCCGGCTTGTTGTCGGTTGACACCACTAAAGAGGTTTTATCATGGCCTGTAGAAGAGGATGTTTGCTGACCGATAATGAGGAAGCGCGTGGTGTTGTTTGGCTCATCTTCAATATTTTTTGCCAATAAGCCCAGCCCGTACAATTCAGCCGCCGCAACACCAGCAATAGCAACAGTTTGTGGGTTTTCAACAGACAACTTTGCCGCCTCGGCATTACTACTCACCGCAGTTCGCTTGGCTTTTGGCAAATGTTTATCCAGCCATTCTCGGCATTGTGCCAACGATTGTTGATGAGAAAAAACTTCCGTGATTTCCTCAAAATTATCAGTCTTACCCATCAGATTTTGATGGACTCTTATTTCCACTTCGCCGCAAATTTGCAACGGCGAACTCAAAAATCTATCTAAAGTATGACTGATCACGCCTTCGGTCGAGTTTTCAACCGGCACTACGCCAAACTGAGATTGACCGCCTTCAACAGACGCAAAAATTTCATTAATGGTAGCGGCAGGTAAGGTCTTAACGGCATGACCAAAATGCTTAAATGCGGCTTGCTGGGTAAAGGTACCTTCCGGCCCCAAAAAAGCTACTGTCAACGGTTGCTCCAGTGCCAAACAAGAAGACATCAACTCCCGAAAAAAACGCATGGCAGTATCGTCAGACAACGGCCCCTGATTTAATTCTTTGATGCGCCTTAATACTAAAGACTCACGATCCGGACGATAAAAAGTGCCTTGCTCGCCTGCAGCGATTTTGGTTTTAGCAACTTCGATAGCACATGAAGCGCGTTGATTGATGAGTTTAAGAATTTGCTCATCAATCGCATCAATAGTTTTTCTCAGCTCGGACAGCGGCGTGACAGAAGTCATGGCAACAGCTCTTTTAGTTACGGGTTGTAAACAGTGAATGACTAATGAGTTCTTTCAAACTCAGCCATAAAATCGATCAACGCTTGCACGCCGGCTTCCGGCATTGCGTTATAAATACTTGCGCGCATGCCGCCTAGCAAGCGATGACCTTTTAATTCAAACAGCCCATTGGCTTCTGAGGCAGCAATAAAAGCTTTATCAAGCTCCGTATTGGTCAAAATAAACGGTACATTCATGCGTGAGCGAAATGGCAGGTCCACTGGGTTTTGATATAGCGACGAATTATCAACGGCCTGATACAGCTTTGCAGACTTAGCGATATTGCGTTGTTCAATGGCTGCCACACCACCCTGCCCTTTTAACCATTGCAGCACCAAGCCGGTCAAATACCAGTTATATGTTGCCGGTGTATTCAACATTGAGCCATTTTTTGCCTGTTCGGCATAATTAAATACTGGCGGCACTGTGTTTAGTGCATTGCCAAGCAAGTCTTCTCTGACGATAACGATGGTCACACCCGCAGGCCCCATATTTTTTTGCGCACCCGCATAAATCAGCCCGTAACGGCTGACATCAATGCTGCGCGATAAAATATTTGAAGACATATCGCACACCAACGGCAAGCCTTTGCTATCCGGCACATCAGAAAACTCAACGCCGTGAATGGTTTCATTCGAGGTATAGTGCAAATAGGCGGCTTGTTCGTCAATCTGCCAGCTGGCGCTGTCCGGAATAGTGGTGAATTTGGAATTTTCAGAGCTAGCACTGACCTGTACTTCACAATAAGCCTGAGCATCACTGATAGCCTTCTCTGACCAAGCGCCGGTCTTAATATAAGACGCTTTGCGTTTGCCGTTAAGCAGATTTTGCGGAATCAAGGAAAATTGTGCCGACGCACCACCTTGTAAGAACAGCACTTTGTAATTATCAGGGATTGCCAATAATTCGCGTAAATCGCTTTCTAATGCGTCGGCAATAATCGAAAAATGCTTGCCTCGATGACTCATTTCCATCACCGACATCCCGCTATCACGCCATTCCAGCAATTCTTGCTGTGCTTGCTGCAATACTGATTCAGGAAACGTAGAAGGACCGGCACTAAAATTGAAAATTCTGGACATTAGATTTCCTCTTCTGATTCCGAACCTGACTCCAATCCTGACTCTGGCTCGTTGCTTTCGTCAGACAAGTCAGTGGTTTCATTTTCATCGGATTCCAGATCTTCAAGATCATCACCCTCTTCATCATCAACGCCAGCCAATCCTGCAATACTGTCAACACCAATCACTTTTTCTTGTTTATCCAAGCGAATAATGGTGACGCCTTGGGTATTTCTACCCACGACTGAAATACCGTCAACACGGGTGCGCACCAAAGTGCCGCCATCGGTAATCAACATAATTTCATCATTGTCATTGACCAGCACGGCGCCGACGACATTACCGTTACGCTCCGAAGTCTGAATCGCAATCAAGCCCTGACCGCCGCGCTTATGGCAGGTAAATTCTTCTAACTTGGTACGTTTTCCATAACCATTTTCAGTAATATTAAGTACCGTGCCTTCAGTGGAAACGATCAAGGAAATGACTCTTTCACCTTCTTTTAGGCGAATGCCGCGCACACCGGAAGCCGTTCTACCCATGGAGCGCACATCGGTTTCATTAAAGCAAACCGCCTTACCGGTGCTGCTGAATAGCAATACATTTTGCTGACCATCGGTAACTGCCACGCCAACTAAGGTGTCTCCTTCGTGCAAATCAATGGCAATTTTGCCGCTGGCACGTTGTCTTTCAAACTCGCTGACCGGTGTCTTTTTAACGGTACCGGCAGAAGTCGCCATAAATATGAATTTATTGTCACTAAATTCGCGAATCGGCAACATGGCATTGATTTTTTCGCCCTGCTCCAACGGCAATAAATTCACGAAAGGCTTGCCTCTGGACGCGCGACTGGCGATCGGCAATTGATATACCTTAAGCCAGTAAACCTTGCCTGCAGAAGAGAAACACAGAATAGTGTCATGCGTGTTGGTGACAATTAATTTATCGACAAAATCCAATTCTTTTGTGGCTGTTGCCGATTTGCCGCGCCCACCACGACGCTGCGCCCGATAATCGCTCAATGGTTGGGCTTTAACATAACCTTCATGCGACATGGTCACCACCATATCTTCTTCGGTAATCAAATCTTCGTCAGACAAATCCGAATGGTTTTGCATGATTTCCGTGCGACGCGGATCAGAATACTGTTCCTTAATCGCAACCATTTCTTCTCTGATGACTTCCATCAAGCGAATATCGCTGTTCAGGATGGCCAAATGCTCATCGATTTGCTCAAGCAGCTGTCTATATTCATTGACTATTTTTTCTTGTTCCAGACCCGTCAAACGATGCAGACGCAAATCTAAAATGGCTTGAGCTTGGGTATCTGAAAGCCGATAAATACCTTCAAAAATGCCGAACTCTGCTGGCAAATCTTCCGGCCTAGATCGTGCAGCATCAGCACGTTCCAATAAACTTGAGACTAAACCTGCATCCCAAGTCTTCGCCAACAAGCCTTCCTTGGCTTCGGCCGGATTATTGGAGGTTTTGATCAGCTCGATCATTTCATCGATATTGGCCAGGGCAACTGCTAACCCTTCCAAAATATGCGCGCGTTCTCTGGCTTTACGCAGATTAAAAATAGTTCTGCGGGTAACGATTTCTCTTCTGTGGTTAATAAACGCGGCCAGAATCTCGATGAGACTCATGCAATGCGGTCGACCATCCAGCAATGCCACCATATTGATGCCAAACACGGTTTGGAATTGCGTCTGCTTATAAAGGTTATTTAAAACAACCTCCGGCACTTCGCCACGGCGTAACTCAATCACCATGCGCATGCCGTCTTTGTCGGATTCATCGCGCAAACCGGAAATGCCTTCAAGCTTGCCTTCTTTAACCAACTCGGCAATTTTCTCCAACAAGCGCGCTTTATTAACTTGATAAGGTAATTCAGTGGTGATGATCGCTTGGCGACTGCTATCGCCAATGTCTTCAAAATGACAACGTGCGCGCAAATAGATTTTGCCTCGGCCCGTGCTGTAAGCGTTATAAATACCGGATGCGCCATTGATAAATGCGGCGGTCGGAAAATCCGGCCCCGGAATATGCGTCATTAACTCCTGAAGAGTGACATCAGGATTATCGACCATCGCCAAACAAGCGCTAACCACTTCGTTAAGATTGTGCGGCGGAATATTGGTCGCCATACCCACGGCAATACCGGAGGAGCCGTTAATCAGCAGCGTTGGCACACGCGTTGGCAACACACGCGGCTCAGACTCGGACTCATCATAGTTGGGGATGAAATCGACGGTCTCTTTGTCCAAATCGGCCAAGAGCTCATGGGCAATTTTTGCCATACGCACTTCGGTATAGCGCATCGCCGCTGGTGAATCGCCATCAACGGAACCGAAGTTACCTTGACCGTCGATCAGCATGTAGCGCATCGAAAACGGCTGTGCCATGCGAACCATGGTGTCATATACAGCAGTATCGCCATGCGGATGGTATTTACCGATCACATCACCGACCACACGCGCGGATTTTTTATACGGTTTGTTCCAGTCGTTGCCTAACTCACTCATCGCATACAACACGCGACGATGGACCGGCTTAAGGCCATCTCTGACATCTGGAAGGGCTCGACCAACGATAACGCTCATGGCGTAATCGAGATAGGACTGTTTCATCTCGTCTTCGAGATTGACAGGAATTATTTCTTTAGCGAAGTTTGACATTGATCCCTATAAACACATGAATACCGGCCAATAGCTGCGGGCCGACAAATTTTTACTAACTTAAAAGACCATCTGTGCAGGCAATGCCTGTTAATCCATTATTTTCAGATGTGACTTGGTAACGGCGAGATTATAACAAACTGACTTGTTAAGGTCGAAGGCCATAAAGCCAATGTGTAACAGTTGATGATTATCTGATAAATCTTTACACGAAATATCCTGATGCATTCGGCCATCCTCTGGGGCCTTATTGCTAAAAGCCAATGACAATAATTTGTTTTAAGCGAACACCTCAGCCAGAAAATTCTTCATGGCAAGCAAGGATCGTTTATCGGCATTGGCTTGATATACCGTACCGAATGTTGGGTCATTAGCCTTGGGATTGGTAAACGCATGCACGGTGTGGCCATAAGTGTGTAACTGCCAGTCTGCACCGGCTTTGGTCATTTCTTGCTCAAAAGCAAGCACCTGTTCAAAAGGCCCCATCGGGTCATCATGACCATGCAAGGCCAGCACTTTGGCTTTAATAGAATTGCCCTGGAGATTGTCTGGTGGGTTTAGCAAACCATGAAAACTGACAACACCTTTTAAATCAGCACCTGCTCTGGCCAAATCAAGTACACACAACCCACCGAAGCAAAAACCCATCGCGGCAATTTTACTGTCATCAACCCAAGGTAACAATCTGACAGCATACAGCGCAGCCTTGATGCGCTTTTGCAACAAGCCACGATCGGCCATAAACGGCTGCATCAATTTTGAATTTTGTTCAGGACTGTTGCCTCTTACGCCCTTGCCGTACATATCCAATGCAAAACCAACATATCCCAATTCGGCAATTTTTTTAGCTTTTTCTGCAACAAAATCATCTCGGCCACCCCAGGCATGACTGATTAAAACAGCAGGCCGACGTTCGGTAATGGCATCATCAAAAGCAAAATAAGCTTCTAACAGCACATCGCCATCAAGATAACCAATGGAGTTACTGACAATTGCCATGCTGGATCCTTATTCGTATACAGGCACTTGGCCGGATTGTTGTAGCGATTCCAAAAATCCGGCTGAAGCAGCTTCAGCCATATCCAGCACCCGCTCAAAGCCATATTTGCCGCCATAATAAGGATCAGGCACCTGACGTTCTTGCAACTGCGGAGCGAAATCAAGAAAGTACCTTACTTTGTGCTGATGTTGCTCTGGACAAGCCTTAATTAATACTGAGTAATTATCATCATCCATTGCCAAGACAAAATCGAAATCTTCAAAATCACCAAAAACGACTTTCCTAGCACGAAGATTATTCAGCTCAACACCACGATCTCTTGCTGCACTTTGAGCCCGTAAGTCAGGCGCTTCATCTATATGATAAGCATGCGTACCAGCTGAATCGATCACAAAATAATCGTCTAAAGATCGCTCCTTAATCAATTTAGAAAAAACACCTTCCGCCGTGGGTGACCGGCAAATATTGCCCATACATACAAAAAGAACTTTAATCTTTTCCATAGTTACCCTCTCATCAAAACGTAATAATTCATCAATTATGCTTATTGTATCGTTCGACTAAGTAAAATGGCAGACAAGAATAACCCAATGCCTTGCTCTCACTACGCATGGCTATCGGCAATTACAGCGATTTATTTCATGATTAACTATCCACAGCGATTAAAATGGCAATTCCAGATTTTTAACGGCCGTTAATTTAATGAAAGAGCAATTGTTTACCTTTGAACAAATTCACATTGAAGTCGCCAGAAATGCTTCCGACGATTTCAACCTGTTTCACGACAAACACAAATGGCTGCAAATCACCCATAATCCGTTCAAAGGTCCGATTGTGCTGGGGTTTCAACTAAATACACTGATTGAATACCAGATACGTTTGTACCGTAAGGCAAACCATGAAGAGCAAATCATCACTGATAAGAAGCTGCGTTTTAGTAATTACCAAATGATCTTCGTCAATGCGCTAAGACCGAGCCAAGAACTGTCGCTGGAAATTAAAAAAACACTGATAAACACCATCCCTGATTTAACGTTAACTAATCGTGTAGTTATCAAATCGCAAGGCAAGACGATATTGCTGGGCTACAAAAAAGAAACACAAACGCCGCTGTTCCTGAATAATACCGATTTAAGCGGATTGCCGGATCTTGATACAGTCGCCGATGCAAGCCTGATTCCTGGCAGCGGGTTCTTTTTAAAACGCAAATGGCTGCAAAACGGTAACGTTAAAAATTTCTTGTCGGGATCGCTGGCCGAGCAATCAGAATATTTTGATGAGCTGGCCCAGGTCGCCAATTATCCCGAGGTATTTCCTTGCAGCTTAACATCTGGCGTTTTACTGGAAAAAGCGCAACTGGAAAACCACGACTTTAAGGCCAATCCGATGGTCTACACCTCGCACGATATTTCGGTTGACCGTTTACTGATTAGCCAGTTAAAAGATAATGACAAAGTTTATATTCTGGTTAAGCAACTCCCCGAATCAGCGGAAAACACCCTCAATCACACCAGCATCTTATTGCGCACTTACGAATGTTACGGCGTATTGGCGAACAAAGAAATTTTGTTCAGAATCAAGCTTAATCTGGTGCCATTGGAAGAAATCATCAAAAACTTGAGATTAAAAAGTTAGCCGTTGTAGACAGTCATGACCAAACCATTCAAGAAAACTAATCCGTGGGATACCTAGAGCATCAGCCAAGGATTACAATAACCATTAAGCCGCTAATTACGCGCTCTCTAATTATTAACAACAGCACGCCATGCATAAACTAAATATATTAATTGCCTTCTCTCTGCTGACCGTGACTGCATGTACCAGCCAGCCAGCCAAAGATACACAGCCGGTGTCGGCTCCTCCTGCTATTGCAACACCAGCAACGTCCGAACAAGCCCCACCGCTTACCGAGCTTAAAAACGGCAAAACATTAAACATGGTTAGAGTGATGGACGGTGCCGCATGTAAGAATGACTTGCAAGGCGTGAAAGGGACGTTTCTTGTCTATGCCAATCCAGACGATATTGAGCGCATCAAGCGCGAAAAAGGCGCGCAAATCTTTGCCGATTTTGAGATAAAAATTCAAAACTTAGCCTCTGAGGCATTGCAAACAGCAACTGACGCAACCAATCTCGCTGAAGATCCCTTTGCTATTAGTGCACAAGTAGTCCAACAAAAAATAGCCAATCAACTGACTGCAAATTTTCAAGACTCCATTGCTGCTGGTCTCCAGCGTTTTCAGCAAGACACAACCTTATCTATTGATATTGTCCCATTTACCCCTTCATTGATTTTTTATCAAAAAGCTTGTGAAGCTACTCAACTGGAACCGGATGAGTCGCAAGCACCGCAGTAATGATCGCCCCCTTTTAACTAACTACCCAAGAGGTATTCAGATGGCCTGGAGAGAACGTACCCACGAAGACACCTATACAGATGCTGAAGTTGAAGAGCGTCTCAAAGACGAATTGCCGCACTGGTATCTGGAAAAGGGCTGGATTCGCCGCAAATACAAAACCAGTGGCTGGAAAGCCACGCTGATGGTGGTTAACACGGTCGGACATTTGGCTGAAGCGGCTTTTCATCACCCCGACTTGACGGTTTCTTATGCGTTTGTCATCGTCAAACTGGTCAACCATGCCGCCAAAGGTATTACCAATAAGGATTTTGAACTGGCGCGCAAGATTGAAGAGGTCATTAGCTGGCAACCCGGCAAGGAAGGGGGCGCCTTGACCGGCACACCGGATGATCCGCGTTTTAAATACATCAAATACGATTAATAAATACACTTACCGCTCTCTAATCGATGTAATAAACCTTTAAAACACAACATGTCCAACGCTGCTGCCGTCTTGTTATCCAGAATTGATCCAGCCAACATTCCGACCATACCTCGAGTGTTGCTGGATTTAATGAATGCCTTACAACGTCCAGACGTCAGCATGAACGAACTAGCCAAAATTATTGGTCAGGATGCCAGCCTTAGCTCTAAGGTACTGGCCGCCGCTAATTCTCCGTTTTACAGCCAGTTTGGACAAATAAGCGATTTAAACCGGGTGTTGGTGGTATTGGGCTTATCTACAGTCAAAACAATTGCCATCACCCGGGCAGTACAGCAGTTTTTCAACTCCATACCGCAAAGCCAACAAAATCTCATAGAACTTATCTGGTACCGCTCGCTAAGCTGCGCGCACTTAGCTCGTAACTTAGCGGTGTTGACAGCTTATGACCAACCAGATGAAGCGTATCTAGCAGGCCTATTGCATCGGCTCGGACAGTTGATTTTATTGAGCGCTTTTCCCAAAGAATATCCTGAGTTTTTAATAGCTCATTTTGATGGTCAACATAGCCAAGAAATAGAGCAATTCGGCGTATCTCATAATGAAATTGCTTCACGATTAATTGCTAGCTGGAAACTGCAATCGTTTATGGCCGATGCAGTGCTTTACCAGCATGAGTCGCTCGCAGCCATTGCCGATAACGCCAAACTGGTCAAGATTATTCATTTAGCAAGTCAACTTAGTACCGTTAACAGTGCCAACAAGGCGACTGTATTAGTTCAAGCGGGCGAATTGTTTAATCTGAATCAAGCGTTACTTGAAGATATGCTGACAGGAATAAAACCGCTTATGGAACGTACAGCGGGAAGCCTAGGAATTAGCATCTCTAATCCTGACAATGCCGTTATTAAAAACCTGACTACGACTGTACAAAGACAAGCTGTAAACAAATTGTTAGGCGAAAACATTAAAAATTTCGCACTTACTGCAGCAGTTCAACAACAACTGCAAGTGACTGCAGAAGTCAGCAGCATTGTCGGTATTATTCAATGCAATCTGCAACTACTTTTTGGAATTACAAGCGCCGCGGTTTTTATTTATAACGCTGACACCGAAAGCCTTAATGGCATTTCGGGTAACAACGATCAGCAAGCAAACCTTTGGCCATCACTAACTATCAATATCAACGCCGGCCAGAGTTTACTGGTGCAGGCATTCCAGGAAAAACAGCAAAAATCCATTTCCCCTATCGATTCAAGCAGCTCCGTCTTGGTTGATCAGCAAATTTGTCGCTTACTTGGCAAAGAAGGACTGCTGATAGTTCCATTACTTACAGAGCACCTCGCAGTGGGAATATTAGTCGTAGGGCTTGGCCAAAGTGGATTCGAACGGCAAAAAGCCAGTGCTGATTTTCTTGCCTTGTTTGCTCACGAAGCCGCTGCAGCGATATTGGCCGCGCAATTAAGAACGTCGCAATCCGAATCCACCGCGGTAGCCGATTTGCGCTCTGACTATGAATTGCACAATAAAAAACTGTCCCATGAAATCAGTAACCCGCTGACCATCATCAGCAACTATTTGTACTTACTGGGCCAGCGTTTGGGTAATGATAACGCCACTGAAATAAAGCTTATCCAAGAAGAGATAGACCGCGTCGGTGAAATCCTTATCAGACTGACTGATGCACCAAATAGCGAAATTAAAGAAGATCATGGTCTTGTTGATGTCAATGGTCTGATCGTTGACGTAGTTAAACTGTTTCAAGTGGGCCTTTTCAAAAGTAATAACATTAATATCAGCCTAACGCTTGATTACAGCTTGCCGGAAATTTCCAGCAGCAGAAACAAGCTCAAGCAAATCCTGATTAACTTATTAAAAAATGCTTCAGAAGCGATGCCTTCTGGCGGCAATATTTGCGTTTCAACCAAGGATCGGATTTATCTGGTTAAACACTGCTATGCCGAAATTCAAGTCCAAGATAGCGGTCCAGGTATACCCGATGCCATCGCCAAACAATTATTTGTTCCTGTTAGTAGCAACAAAGGTAAAAATCATCAAGGTTTAGGGTTAACCATCTCTAAAAACTTGATTGAAGAACTTAGCGGCACGCTCAGTTGCAGTTCTACGCCCGACAAAGGAACGAGTTTCAAGATTTTTCTGCCTCGAACAGTAGAAACTAAATAAACATAAGGATCGACCAACAAATGTTATGGACATCGACTAACTCCTCTCAAGCAACTCCAAAACCCGGTCCGTGGATAGATATACTTTTAGTCGACGATGAAGCCAGGCTACGGGAAAGCTTAGCTAATATCCTTGCTCTTTCTGGGCATCAAGTCATCACTGCCGAAGGCGGTATCGCCGCCATCAAGCTGTTAAAAAGTCATAACGTACACTTGATGTTGTTGAACCTAAACATGCCCGACATGAATGGGCACAGCGTGCTTGAGTATGTCGCCGACCATAACCTCACTACCCAAGTCATCATTATTAGTGGGGAAGCCACTTTTGCTACCGCAACAGGGACATTGCGCTATGACTTTGTTCACGACTTTATTAAGAAGCCCTATGTCGTTAAAGAGTTGCTGCAGTTAATCAGTAACACTAAAAAAATCATCAAGATCAAGCAACAAAGCCAAGCAATACAGCTGCAGCTCAATCAATCTGAGCAGATGCACCGGTTTTTTGTTGAAAAATCTCCAGACATGATTTATTTGCTCAACCAACAAGGCCAATTTACGTTTCTCAATAATGTCATTGCCGATTTATTGGGGTATACCGCTGCGGAAATGGTCGGCAAACATTACTCTGCGCTGGTTCACGCGGATGATTTAGCTAAAGCTGAGATTATATTTAACGTACCGGACACCACACCTATCCAGCCACGCAATGCTGAGTTGCGCCTCTATTGCAAAGATTCCGAGGTTATCAAATATGTTGCAGTTAGCGCCATTGTCATTGCTCTTGACGCGTTGGATATATTTAAGGCCGACGAACAATCATTCGGAATTTTCGGCATCATCAGAGACATTACTGAGCACAAATTAACCGAAATACATCTGCGTAAATTAAATTTAGCGATGGAGCATAGTCCAAATCTAATATTCATCACCAATCCAGCCGGAACTATCCAATATACCAACCAGCAACTCACTGCAACCACTGGCTATAGCCAAGAAGAAGTATTGGGGCAAACCCCCCATATTTTTTCTTCCGGCGACACATTGCAAGAAGTATATCAAGACCTTTGGCAAACACTATCTGCTGGTCAGGTTTGGCGCGGTATATTAAAAAACAAAAAGAAATCCGGGGACATTTACCTGGCACAGCAATCTATCGCGCCTTTAGTGGACGATGCCGGTGTCACAACCCACTATGTGGCAATTCAAGAAGATGTGACCGAAGCGTCATTGCTTAATGAAAAACTAAGCTATCAAGCCACCCACGATCCTTTGACCGATCTTATCAATCGTAATGAATTCGATCGTCGCTTGGAACGAGTCATTATGACCGCACGCGATCAGGATTCGGAACATGCACTGTGCTACATGGATCTGGATCAATTTAAAGTAGTCAACGATATTTGCAGCCACACCGCCGGCGATGAACTATTACGGCAAATCAGCGCTCTGCTATCACAGGTAATCAGGCGCAGAGATACGTTGGCGCGACTGGGTGGTGACGAATTTGCGATTCTTATGGAGCATTGCTCATTGGAACAAGCGCAACGTACTACCCAAAAAGTCCACTCGATAATAGAAAAATTTCAATTTCAGTGGGAAGGTAAAAGTTTTCGAATCGGCATCAGTATCGGCTTGATTGTTATCAATATTCACAAAGGCGGCGCAGATACGCATCTAAAACATGCCGACATGGCTTGTTATATGGCGAAAGTTGCAGGGCGTAACCGTACCCATATTTATCGCGAAGATGATGCGGCAATTGCCCAACATCAAGGCGAAATGAACTGGCTGGCTATCATCAATAACGCCTTGGATAACAATCAATTTTGCCTGTATACCCAAGCTATCGTGCCGTTGACCAGTCCCGAAGGTGAACATTGTGAAATACTGCTGCGCATGAAAAACGATAACGGCACCGTAACAGCACCTGGCGCGTTTTTACCGGCCGCTGAACGTTATCAGTTATCACCAAAAATTGACCGCTGGGTGATACAAAACACCTTTGCCAGCTTTACCGAGCAGATCGAACGATTGGAGTTATTATCAATGTGCTCAATTAATCTGTCCGGACCCAGCTTAAATAGCCCTAATATGCTGGCTTTTATTGAAGAACAACTGGAAATTACCGGAATGCCGGCCGACAAAGTCTGCTTTGAAATTACCGAAACAGCCGCTATCGCCAATTTATCCAGCGCAACCGAATTTATTACTCAACTTAAAGCACTAGGCTGTAAATTTTCTCTGGATGATTTTGGCAGCGGATTATCTTCGTTTGCGTACTTAAAGAACCTGCCGGTAGATTTTCTTAAAATTGACGGTTTTTTTGTCAAAGATATTGAACATGATCAAGTTGACCTGGCCATGGTCAAATCCATCAATGACATCGGCCATGTGATGGGCAAAAAAACCATTGCCGAATTTGTTGAATGCGAGCCAGTGCTACAAACGCTGATGGCGATGAAAGTAGACTATGCGCAAGGCTACCACACAGGCAAGCCTAAACCGATCAATGACCATTATCAGATGTTGGTAGTTGTCTAATAGCTAAATGAGTTACAACGTCGTAACGCACAATCATTATCAGCAGCTGCGTGATGCTTTCAGTGTGGGTTTTTTCCATGATGTGTGCTCTATGCACTTCTACTGTTCTGCTGCTAATGCCCAAAACACTGGCAACCTCTTTACTTGAACAATTGTTTACTATCAAGTGCAAAACTTCCTTTTCGCGAAGAGTCAACTGATCAATGGAGTGTATTAACTTCAGCTTCTCAGCATATTCTGTTCGTGCGTCTATATCCTTATTAAGGGCTTCTTCGATACGTTCCAGTAAGACCAAGTTATCAAACGGCTTTTCAATAAAATCCACCGCACCGGCTCGAAAAGCTTTAGCCGAGTCGGATACTTCGGCATGACCGCTGATAAAAATAATCGGTATATCAATATTGTTTTTTAAAAGGACGTCTTGCAGATCAAGCCCGCTCATTACCGGCATTCTGACATCCAGCAGCAAGCAACCGGGCTGCTCCTGGTCGTAGGCCTGTAAAAACTGCTCCGCGGATTCAAAACTTTTTACGGCTTGCCCCGTTGATTCAATAAATAGACTAAGCGAATCTCGTATAGCAAAGTCATCATCAACCAGATAAACCAGACCGCCCGGCTTCTTAGTCGGCATAAGCTGTCCTCATTACTGGCAACGTAAAATAAAAAGTGGCGCCTTTCCCTGGAATACTGTTAAAGCGTAGAGCACCATCATGGGCTTCAACTAAAGAGCGACTGATAGACAAGCCCATACCCATACCTGATGATTTAGTGCTGTAAAATGGCGTTAATATTTTTTCTCGTTCGGTTTGGCTGATGCCGGGGCCATTATCTTTAACTCGAACTTCAACAAATTTGGCGGGGTCTACATGGGTCTGGATACACAGTTGTCTTGGCGCTTTTTCCGGCAGATTTTTCAGCGCGTCAATACTGTTTCTAATCAAGTTTAATAGTACCTGTTCTATTTGCACATCATCGATATAAACAACCGGTAGATTATTCGCCAGTTCAAGACGATGAATAATATTGCTGTATTTTAAATCTGCCGCGCACATCGCCATGCTATTAATTATCAAATTATTGATGTCAACATTGGCGCGCTGCATGGTTCTGGTTTTCACAAACTCTCGCATGCGATGAATAATCTGACCGGCTTTTATGGCCTGTTGGTTCGCCTTGCGCAAAATATCAGACAGCTTTTGTAAATCAATCGTTTCAGCATCAATAAAATTAAGACAAGCTTGTGTGTAACTGGCTACCGCTGTTAATGGCTGGTTAACTTCATGGGCAATTCCAGACGCCATTTCTCCCATTAAGCCCAGCCGGGTGACATGCGCCAGTTCTTCAAGATGTTCTTTATCGTAGCGTTCATGAAGTTTACGCAAACTCACATCACGCACAATACCGGTGATATAACTGACACCATCAATGGAAAATTCGGCGCTCGATAATTCCAGTGGCAGCTTAGTACCATCCTTGCGTAATCCTTCAATCTCACGGACGCTGGCAGTAAATTTGGCGGGCTGTTGTTGCAGGAGATAATGGGGTGTTTTCTTTGGGGATTGTATTCCTGACACAGGTAACAGCTTGGTAATGTGACAGCCGATCAACTCCTGTTCCGTATAACCAAAAATTGTCTTTACTGCCGCATTTACAGACACGATATTACCGATGTTATCAATGGTAATAATACCCTCCATGGCTGCATTAAAGATGCATTGAAGCTTTTCCTCTCGCTCCAATATCTGCCGCTGGGAATGATTAAGCTCAACAACTTTTTGAATCAATGTTTGGTTGGTAACAACAAGATCAACAGTTTGCTTTCGAAGCATCTCCGCCAATTTTTGATTTAGGCATGCCGCTGTTTCCTGGGCATATTTATGTTCGGTCACATCATGAATCGCCAGACATATTTGGTCTTTATTGATAGCGCCCTGACATTCAACATACCTGCAGGGCGAGGTGTATGCACAATCTTTAGATAAACAATGACACACAGAAAATCCCTGACAACTTGAAAAAATTGCGGCATTACCTGGCTGGTGAAGCTTAATAACTTGTGTAGGAGGGGAATAATTGGCGGCTAACTGATCGATAAAAAAACGGCTATTTTCGCGGTCATCAGGATGCACAAATTGCTCAAATTGCACACCTACTAAATCATCCACCGCACAGCCCATCAGCGTTGCCGCCGATAAATTGGCTTTTTGAATAACACCGTGCAAATTTAATGACAGATAACTAACCGGAGATAAATTAAACAGCCCGGCAAAATCATCATGAGAGACGCTTAATTCTTGCTTGGCTTGTTCAAGCTCCCGATATTGGCGTTCTAGCTCAGTATGATTTAACTGGCATTCACGCAGTAATTCATGAATGTGTTGAGCGGATAATTGCGAAATATCCGTATCGGTGGCAACTGTGTGATTGGATGGAGATTCAAATTGATCAAACTGCAGCGCTAACTCCTGCTGAACATCGATGTCTTTATTAGAATGATGCCGCATGAATCACCTCGGTTTCTGCAGTTTTTTTCCTGTTTTACATCATTGTGCCGAAGATTGACAGATTACTGTTGAATTACATCTTTGAAGAATCATTACAACCTCCCCTTAACAAGTTGATAAATCTCTTCTGCAGCAATATCTGCTCCGTTCAAAATTACTTCAAGTTCTGCTAGCCGTGCGTCTGCAAAACTTCTGTCTTTAATGCTACCTGCGTTAACGTAAACATTTAACGCCGCGCTTTTTAAGGCCGCATAGCCCGCCATCACAGCAACACCGGCATCACTAATCACACCTTTATTACCTTTTTCTGCCGCTATCCGACTCAAGGCAATGGCTTCGGCACAGGCTTGGGCGCAAGCCAGCGGCACATCGGTCGCATCTTTCAAAATGGCTTGAATGGCAGCACTACGTGAGGTTTTTTGTTCGTCTGTTTCTTTGGGCAAACCATAAGCGGCCATCAGACGATCAAAAACATCAATATCAGCTTTGATCATGCCGGTAAGTTGCTCTCGTAATGCCTCTGATTTTGCCAACAATGCTCGCATTTCGGCATCCACTTCGGCGTAAGCAGGCTTACCGATGGTTAGGTTACAGACCATGCTGGTCAACGCCGCAGATTGGGCCCCCATCACTGCGGCAGCACTACCGCCGCCGGGTGTCGCTGCTTTACTGGCCAGTTCATCAAGAAATGTTGCAACTGATTTATCTTTAATTTCGCTCATGGTTTTTCTGGGTTAATTTTGGATTCTAAGAGTTAGCAAGAACATCATTCACGTCGCCAGGTAGTCAAGCCACTGGGGGCATCTTCAAGAATAACGCCTTGTGCTTTAAGTTCATCACGAATGCTGTCGGCTTGGCTCCATTGTTTGGCTTTTTTGGCATCCAGACGATCCTGGATTAATTGCTCAATTTTTTCTTCCGTTAGAGTGTCACCGGTAACAACCCCATCGCTAACCGCTTCATGAACAATACCGCCCTTCAAAAAGGTTTCAGAATCATCTTGTAATAGACCCAACAATGCTGCTAATTTTTTTAAAGTTGCCGCCAACTGTTCGGCCTTATTTTGGTCAATGTCTTTGGTTTTGTTCAGTTCTCGTGCCAAATCGAACAGCACAGCTATGGCCACCGGAGTATTAAAATCATCGTCCATGGCTTGTTCGAATCGAGCTTGATAGCTTGCATCCAGAGGCGCATCGCTGACCGCTAAGCCGCGCAACGAAGTGTAAAGCCGCGTTAGCGCTACGCCTGCTTCATTAAGATGTTCATCAGAGTAATTAAGCGGGCTGCGGTAATGGCTGCTTAAGATAAAAAAGCGTATGACTTCGGGCCGATAACGTTGCAATACCTCGCGTACGGTAAAGAAATTGCCTAATGATTTGGACATTTTTTCTTCATTGATCCGCACAAAGCCGTTGTGCATCCAGTAATTAACATAATGCTCACCGGTAGCACCTTCAGACTGGGCAATTTCATTTTCATGATGCGGAAACTGTAAATCCATGCCGCCGCCGTGAATATCAAAGTGATTGCCTAAGCAGCAGGTTGACATCGCCGAGCATTCGATATGCCAGCCGGGCCGTCCTAATCCCCAAGGTGAATTCCAGGCAGGTTCATCGGGCTTAGCCATTTTCCATAACACAAAATCCAATGGGTTGTGTTTGGCATGGTCGACATCGACGCGTTCACCCGCTTGCAGGTCGTCTAAATTTTTTCCTGATAGTTGACCATAGCCAGGAAACTTAGTCACCGCGTAAAAAACATCGCCATTAGTACCCACATAAGCTAACCCTTTGCCGATCAATGCTTCGATCATGGCAACTATATCGCCGATGGCTTCAGACGCTTTAGGCTCTTTATCAGGCGGCAGCACAGCCAGTGCAAGTTCATCTTCGTGCATTGCATCAATAAATCGTTGTGTTAACGCAGTAAATTCTTCACCATTTTGATTAGCACGTTGAATAATTTTGTCGTCAATATCGGTAATGTTGCGCACGTAAGTCAGGTCATAACCTGTATACCTTAGATAACGTGCAACTGTATCAAACACCACCATGACTCGAGCATGACCCACATGGCAGTAGTCGTAAACAGTCATGCCACACACATACATACCGACTTTACCCGGCACCCGCGGTTTAAACAGTTCTTTTTCCCGGGTCAGGGTGTTATAGATTTTCAACATTATTATTGGATTTAGCAGTTAAGCGCGGTTTGCGCATAGGGTTCGATTCATTGAACCATGATTAGTAAAGGCTAGAAGCCCTCGTGAAAAGAGGGCCAATTTAGCAAGATTACTGCTTCTCTTTCAAGATAAAAACACATAGAATTCGGGCTCGGATTCACTTCTTAGTAAATCAATATGCGATTATTTATTGTTTTTTTAATGCTTCTAATAACAGCAGCACCCTCATTTGCAACGGAAAAGAAAATGCCTGATAAAGCTTCAAAAGTTAAATTAACTACCTCGCTCGGCAACATTGTAATTCAACTAAACACTGAAAAAGCACCGATTTCTTCGGCTAATTTTCTTAGTTATGTTAAAGAAGGGTTTTATACCGACACTATTTTTCATCGCGTTATTCCTGGCTTTATGGCGCAAGGTGGTGGTTTTGATAGTTCATTCAGCCAAAAAACAACTCATGCCCCCATCAAAAATGAAGCCGACAATGGCTTAGCCAATACTCGTGGTACGCTGGCGATGGCACGTACTTCAGATCCTGATTCTGCAACGGCTCAATTTTTTATTAACTATAAAGACAATGCTTTCTTAAATCACACCAGCCCAACCACCAGCGGCTGGGGCTATGCCGTGTTTGCTGAAGTTGTTGAAGGCATGGATGTCGTTGATGCCATGGCTAAAGAAGCTACCGGCAATCGTGGTCCTCATCAAGATGTTCCAAAAACAGACATCGTCATTCAAAAAGCGGAAGTTGTGGAATAAATAGAGATTGTCTTCCAAATTGATGCCAGCAAAGTTGTTGCAAAACGATGTGCTGTTCATATCTGACTTACATATCTCGCTGGAAAAGCCGGAAATCACTCGCCGATTTCTAAGGTTTCTCAGCGAGAGGGCTCCTCAAGCTACTGCTGTTTATATTTTGGGTGATCTCTTTGACGCTTGGGTAGGCGATGACGACCCAAGCCCACCCAACAATAAAATTCGTAAGCAGCTCAAACATCTGACAAGCCTAGGCACAAAAGTCTATTTGCAGCCAGGTAATCGTGACTTTCTGTTGGGTGATAAATTTTGCCGCGATACTGGCGTCACATTGCTGGCTGATTATGCGGTGATCGATCTACATGGCACGCCGACTTTGCTGACACATGGCGATTTACTCTGTACGGACGATTTGCCTTATCAAACATTTCGAGTTAAATCCCATTCGGCGGAATGGCAAAACAACGTACTCTCTAAGCCGTTATTACTGCGCTTACTGGCTGCACGTTGGTATCGATTTCGTAGCTATCTGCACAAACGCAAAAAAACTTCAGATATTATGGATGTCAACCAAAGCACCGTAGCATCTGTTATGCGCGAACATCATTGTTTACGTCTTATTCATGGACATACCCATCGTCCAGCAACTCATACTTTTACCTTAGATGACAAATCTGCACAGCGTTTTGTACTTGCCGACTGGCAAAAAGATAAGGCTGAAATATTATGCTGGAACGCTGACGGCCATCACTATGAAGTCATTTAATATAACCATTATTCATGTCTGAATCCCTGAGTCTTGCCTCTGAGAAATCGGGATTGCCACCCGGCTCATTAGTGCATGTCGGTGAAGTGCATTCAAATGAAAATATCATCACCGTCCTTGACTACAACAAATCAGTTTTAACCAAACAAACAATAAAAACCATTGAAGAGCTACTGCCTTTTAAAAATACTGACACAGTAACCTGGGTCATTATCGATGGCTTACAGGATGTCTCTATTATTGATGCTATTGGCCGATATTTTGATATTCATGCTCTTGTCCTGGAAGACATTCTTAATACGCATCAGCGGCCAAAATTTGAAGAATTTGACGATTATTTATATATCGTTATCAAGGCATTAGCACTTGAAGAAGGCGAATTTAATATAGAGTACGAACAAATCAGCTTATTGCTGTTAGATAAATTCGTCTTCACATTTAAAGAAAAACCAGACCAAATCTTTGCCCCGATCATCACCAGACTTAACAATGATAAGAGTCAAGTCAGAAATCTTAGCACCGACTACCTCACCTACGTGATTATGGATACCATCGTCGATAAGTATTTTGCGTTACAAGATGCGTTTGATGAACTCATTGAAGACGTTGAAGACCAGTTACTTGCCAATCCCTCTTATCAGACGCTTAGCACCATCCAAAAAATCAAACGTGAATTAATTTTTTTAAGACGCACCGTCTCGCCATTGAGAGAATTACTCGCAGCAATTCAACGCAGCGAATCAACCTTGCTTAAAACGCATACCAAACGGTATTTTGGTGATGTTTACGACCATTCCATTCGCATCATCGAAGCTATGGAATCTTATCGGGATTTAATCGCAGGTATGTTGGATATTTATTTATCCAGCGTGAGTAACAAAATGAACGAAACGATGAAGGTGCTGACGATATTTTCATCCATTTTCATACCGTTAACCTTTATTGCCGGCGTTTACGGGATGAATTTCGAGCATATGCCAGAGCTGCAATGGAAATGGGGGTATCCCACGTTGTGGGTAGTATTTATCGCTATTTCGGCATTTTTACTGCGGTTTTTCAAAAAGAAGGACTGGCTATAAAAACCCTAACTCTTTGAAAACTGGCGACCCGGAATGCTCCGCCAATAGGCTTCTCACTGGATTAAAGGTTTTTCTGTGTATATCCAAAATACCGAACCGCTCAATTTCAGCAATGTGCTGTTTGGTACAATAGCCTTTATGCCCCCCAAAACTAAAATCAGGATATTGCTCTTGATATTCAACCATCAGCTTATCTCGCTCAACCTTTGCCAAAATTGAAGCCGCGCTAATTGCTTGAATTTTACTATCGCCTTTGACGATTGCTTGTGCCGGCATGGATAGGTTCGGCAGTCGATTGCCATCAACGAGAACCTCATCAGGTGTTATGTGTAAATTTTCGACTGCCCTTCGCATTGCCAGCAAGGTCGCTTGCAGGATATTGAGCCGATCAATCTCCTCGACACTGGCTTGGGCAATAGCCCAACTTAATGCCGCTTCCTTAATAATAAGGTAAAGACTATTGCGCTTAATTTCAGTTAGGATTTTAGAATCCGCCAACCCAGATATTGGTCGATCCGGATCAAGGATAACGGCAGCAGCAAATACCGGGCCTGCCAGCGGACCTCGCCCGGCTTCATCAACACCTGCAATCCGAATGACTGTATGGTGAGTATTCATTGGGTATGTTTGAAAATAGATGATCTTCTACTCAACGCGAGCAGAATATGCGGTTTTTAGCGGAGTATGCCTCTGCGCACGTTACGTAAAAAGCTAACCATATCGGATAACTCTTTACTATCACCAGCGAGCAGTTCAATTTGTTCAATAGCATCTTCAAGCCGGAAATTCATTTTATAAATGATTTTATAAGCTTTTCTGATAAGCCGAATGTCTTCGGGAGTAATGTTGTTGCGTTCCATCCCCACAGAGTTAATTCCGTGTGGCTTGGTAGGTTTGCCGCCGACCATTACAAATGGCGGAATATCTTGAGTAATAGCACTACCCATAGCTGCAAAACTATATTGACCAATTTGAGTAAATTGATGCACTAAGGTAAATCCACCCAAAATTGCATGACTACTAAGATGCACATGTCCCGCCAAGGAAGCGCCATTAGCCATGATTACATGGTCACCAATGACACAGTCGTGCGCCACATGGGTATAGGCCATAAATAAATTGTCACTGCCTATTTTAGTAACGCTATTATCCTGCTTGGTGCCGCGATGCATAGAGGTGAATTCGCGGATAGTATTTCTATCGCCAATTTCAAGCCGGGTAATTTCTGCCGCATATTTTTTGTCTTGCGGATCTTCACCGATTGATGAAAATTGATAAATACGATTATCTCTACCAATTGAAGTGGGACCATTGATAACAACGTGAGAGCCGATGACAGTACCTGCACCAATCTTGACATCGGGACCGATAACAGAAAAAGGCCCTATGGTTACATCGGCCGCAATCTCGGCC
The DNA here is from genome assembly GCA_030693065.1 of Methylococcaceae bacterium. GTDB lineage: Bacteria > Pseudomonadota > Gammaproteobacteria > Methylococcales > Methylomonadaceae > JABFRC01. The sequence goes on from JAUYBL010000001.1 coordinate 68,182, forward strand.
TTATCATCGATTCTTGCGGAAGGATCAATCAAGATTATTCCACCACCGCAGCACAGCGAATTTCGGCGCTGGCAACAAACTCACCATCAACCTCAGCACGGCATTCAAATGCCCAAATATTGCGTTTGCTTTTCACAAATCGCGCTTCCAACATAAGTTGATCACCAGGCACAACAGGTCTTTTAAATTTTGCTTTATCAATGCCAACCAGGTAATAAATCATTCCTGCCAATTCATCCCGAGCTGTTTCAGAAGCTAGTAGGCCCGTAGACTGTGCTAATGCCTCAAGAATTAACACGCCTGGCATAATTGGTTTCTGTGGAAAATGCCCCTGAAAAAAAGGCTCGTTATACGTAACATTTTTAACTCCCAACAATCTGACGCCGGGCTCACACTCTATAACCTTGTCAACCAATAAAAATGGGTACCGATGGGGCAAAAAATCTTGAATCTGCAAAATATCCAGCTTAATAGACATGGTTTGGCGTGCTGTGTTGTGGAGTTAAAAAAAAATTTTGAGGACGTAAGGATTAAAGATTTACTCAGGCAAAGTAGCCAGTTTCTTTTGAACTTGTTCAGTTATGTCGATTTCTTCATTAGAGTAAATAACGCCATCAGTCAGCAATAAATCATAGCCTTGTTCTTTTGCTATTCCTCTAATTGCTTCGACGATACGACGTTGTAATTTGCCTAACTCTTCATTACGACGCACATTAAAATCTTCGCTAAATTCTTGCTGGGCTCTCTTTGCATCACGTGCTTTATTGGAAATATCTCTTTCAAGATTAGCGCGCTCAGATTCGCTCATTACTGAGGCATCTTTAGTTAGTTTTTCTTGTAAAGTCTGAATTTCTTTTTGCTGAGCTACCAGTTGTTTGTCGCGAGGAGAAAAGGCTTGTTCCAAACGTTTTTTAGCTTTTTCTGCTTGCGGTGCCTTTTCGAGGACGGCAGGAATATTAACAAAACCAACTTTCAAATCTGCAGAACTTACATTCGCTGCAAGCAATAATCCTAAAAATAAGGCAATTTTTGTTTTCATTGTTAAAAAAACTCCGGTTAAGTTAAATAAGAAAGGGGGTAAATGCGACGCAGCGCGAAATTATAGGGGATAAGGCAGCAAACAAAAACAAGTTATCAAAAATTCTGACCGAAGTTGAATTGAAACATTTGTTTTTGGTCTTTTCCAGTAACCGTTTGATTATTATTATCAACATAAGTGTAGCTACCATCATTCAACGGTAATGCCGCACTCACGGACAAAGCTCCGAATGGAGAAAGCCATTCACCAGACAAGCCTGCGGAATATTTCATATTATCTGCATTCAAGCCGTCGCTAATATTTCCGGCATCGAAGAAGGTGCCTAATCGTACCGATTTATTTTCTGATAGAAACGGCACAGGAAAAAATAATTCAGCATTACCGATAATTTTACTGGAGCCGCCAAACGGATAACCATTAGAGTCCCTTGGACCTAAGGTATTATTTTTGTATCCACGAACAGAACCTGTCCCGCCGCCAAAATAATTTTCAAAGAAAGGCAATGTACTCGTTTTGTCATAGCCATCACCATAAGCAGCCTCCCCATGCAGTCTAAAGGTAAGATCCTTAGCGATGGGTAAATAAATCTGATGTTTATAACTGACTTTGTAATATTCCAAATCGCTACCCGGCACAGTAGCTAAAGCGGATAAACGTTGCTGTCCACCTTTGCTAGGAAAAATCGCTCGATTGAGGGTATCGTGCGTCCAACTTACAGCGGGTGCGAAGGTTAAAAATGTATCGCCCTCTTTATTTATAAAGTCACTAATTTGCGTAGACGAATAAGAATTGGTTTTTAACTCTGTGTTTTTGGCATCAAGATCAAACCGTAATTGATCAAATTCATTAAGAGGAATACCAAAATTTATACCGGCATTCATTACATTTGTTGAATAGTTGGCAATATTGATTTGCCCTGCATTTCGTTTGGTATAACCCAGGTTGTAACCTTGACTAACCCCATCAACTGTAAAATAGGGGTTATAAAATCCCAACTGATAATTTGTGGAATAACTACTGTTATTAAACGCTAAATTGATGCGTTTACCGGAACCAAATACGTTGTCTTGAGAAATATTGGCATTTAAAACGATACCCTGAACCTGGGAAAAACCCACGCCGGCCATTAAATTGCCAGATGGCTTTTCCACGACAGAATAATCAACATCAATCTGATCAGCAGTCCCAACAACCGGTGGAGTTTCAACATTCACTGTTTCAAAATAACCCAAGCGCTCAAGCCGAGTTTTTGATCTTTCAATTTTAGAACTTGAAGCCCAGCTGCCTTCCATTTGGCGCATTTCACGACGCAACACTTCATCACGCGTTTTGCTGTTGCCCTTCATGTTGATACGCCTGACATAAACCCGTTTGGCAGGATCAACAAAAAAAGTCATGGCGACAGTTTTGTTAGCCTCATTAATTTCAGGGACCATGTTGACATTGGCAAAAGCATAACCATCATCACCTAAGCGATCGGATATGGCTTTAGATGTTTCAGTAGCATTTTTCCGGGAAAAAATCTCACCCGGACCGACTTTGAATAACTTGATTAATTCTTCAGGTTTAACGACTAAATTACCGGCAAGTTTTACTTTATCTAACTTGTAAACATCACCTTCTTTGACATTTACAGTTACGTAAATATCTTTTTTATCCGGCGTAATCGCTACTTGCGTGGATTCGATGTTGAAGTTTATATAGCCTCGATCAAGATAATAAGATCGAAGAGTTTCCAAATCGGCAGATAGCTTTTGCTTGGAATACTGATCATCCTTGCTATAGAACGATAGAAGATTGGAGGTGCTTAATTCGAACGTTTTCAGCAAGGTCTTGTCATCAAAGGCGTTGTTACCAACGATATTGATCTCCTTGATTTTAGTCACCCTGCCCTCAGAAATCTTGATATGAATACCCACGCGGTTGCGGGTAAGATCAGATACTTCGGTCTTGATTTTTAAACCGTATTTACCATGACTGAGGTATTGTCGACTAAGTTCTTGTTCAACTTTATCCAATACTTGGCGATCGAATACATTACCTTCAGACAGGCCGATTTTCTTTAACGCCTTCGTTAAATCATCCTTACTTAAGTCTTTATTACCTTCAAAAACGATTTTTGCGATAAATGGCCGTTCTACGACATTAACGACCAAAGTTGAGCCGTCTTTTTCCAGCGATATGTCTTTAAAAAAACCGGTTTTGAACAACGCTTTAATGGCTGGCCCGACATTATCCAAAGAAAAACGTTCACCAACATTAATAGGCAGATAGTTATAAACCGTACCGACCGATATACGTTGCAGGCCCTTCACCTTTATGTCTTCTACAACAAATTCTTCATCGCCTTTAGCTGCTGAGGAAACAAGCAAACAAAGCAATAATAAGCGAGACAAAGTATTTGATTTCATTTAAGCGAAGTCTAAAAACATCAAGGGATTAAGTGATAAAAGTCGAGCGATTGTAACACGTAAATGCGTTAAAAGAGTCATGCCCTACTCACTGAAAAGCTGAGGACTTCTTTAATTGAACTGCTGTTCGACAAAAGCATAAGCAAACGGTCTATCCCTATAGCAACGCCAGAACAGTCCGGCAGTCCTGACTCTAAAGCGCTAATAAGCCGCCAATCTTTGTTTACTGAAGGGAGATTTTTTTGTTGCCTGATAGCGATTTCATTATCAAATCGTTGGCTTTGTTCATCAGCATTTAGCAGCTCATAATAACCATTACCCAGCTCAATGCCATTGATAAACAACTCAACGCGCTCGACAACACGCGCATCATATTTATTAACTCGGGCCAATGATGATTGACAAGCCGGATAACCATATACCATTGATAAATTATGAGCACCCAGATGGGGCTGTACTTTGTGGCTGAACAGAAAATCCAGCCATGTCGCGTGGTCATATCCACAAATACTGACCGCTTCCGGTAAATTATTCGCCATGGAATATGCGCAATAATTTTCATAATGAAAGTCCAAGGCATCCAAGCCGGTAAATCTTAGAAAGACCTCTTGGTAACTAAGACTCTCAGTGTCTCCAGACAACTTGCCAGCGAATAATTTGCCAATCAAATCAGCAATTTCATCCATTAATTGCCGTAAATCAAAGCCCACCCGATACCATTCCAACATAGTAAACTCAGGATTATGAAATCGCCCTACTTCGCCATTTCTGAAAGATTTACATATCTGATAAATAGATCCGCTTCCCGCTGCTAATAGACGCTTCATAGCGAATTCAGGAGAAGTCTGCAAAAACAAGTTTTGTTGCGAGGGCGGCAAAAAATATTGCGTGGTGAAAAACTCCAGTTGCGGATCGGTGCCGATACTTTGACCTAGCAGCGGAGTTTCCACTTCAATAACGGAGCGATTAGCAAAAAATCGCCGTATATTCGCGAGCGTTTGCGCCCTTAGACGCAAATGCTCAATAGAACAATCAGGCTGCCAATCAACCTGCACTATTCTTTTACGCGGGAAACATATTCGCCGGTGCGAGTATCAACTTTAATAAGTTCACCTTGCTGCACAAATAACGGCACTCTAACCACGGCACCGGTATCCAATTTTGCAGGCTTACCACCGCCACCTGAAGTATCGCCTCGCACACCGGGATCAGTTTCCACAATGCTTAATTCGACAAAATTAGCCGGTGTCACCGCCAGTGGCGCATCATTCCATAAGGTAACGGTACACATATCCTGATCTTTCAACCAACGACCGGCATCGCCAACTACTTTTTCATCAGTCTGATACTGCTCGAAAGTGTCCAGCACCATAAAGTGCCTGAAGCTACCGTCATTATAAAGATACTGCATTTCTACATCGACAACATCTGCGCCTTCAAGTGACTCACCTGATTTAAAAGTTCTTTCGATCACCCGGCCTGTTTTGAGATTTCTGATTTTGACCCGGTTAAACGCCTGGCCTTTACCCGGTTTAACAAATTCATTTTCAATAATGGCGCATGGATCGTTATCCAGCATGACCTTTAACCCGGCCTTAAACTCATTCGTACTATAAATAGCCATTTTATCCTCAAGGTGACAAACAATGTAAAAGCGCGCCATTATAATGGAGGCCTTAATCGATACAAACCATAAATACCCTAAATCATGTCAGACCAACACGTCGAAGCTCAGCATTTCAATAAAAATTGGCAGCAACAGCTTAGCGAAGCCTTTAATAGTATTGAAGACTTGTGCCATTACCTACACCTGCCCATTGATGCGTTACCCGTATCAAATGTTGCTGCCACAAACTTCCCTATTCGGGTGCCTTTGAGCTTTGCCGCCTGTATGGAAAAAGGTAATCCCGATGATCCCTTATTGAAACAAGTGCTTCCGACACAAGAAGAACTTATCGCCTACCCGGGTTTTAATAACGACCCGGTAGGCGATCTTCAAGCTACCGCTCAAACCGGTGTAATACACAAATATCATGGCCGGGTTTTATTGATTAACACGGGTAGCTGCGCCATTAACTGCCGCTATTGCTTTCGCCGAAACTTCCCTTACTCAGAACTGCAACTTAGCAAGCAAAGTGAACTGGCCGCTATCAATTACATTCGACAAGACCGTAGCCTCTCCGAAGTCATATTAAGCGGCGGCGATCCCTTATTATTAAGCGACGCTCGCCTGGCCAAACTGCTGGAGCAAATAGACGATATTGAACATATAAAACGCATAAGAGTTCATAGCCGCTTACCCATAGTTTTGCCTGCACGCATCACGGATGAATTTATCAAAACATTACAGAAAAGCTCAAAACAGATCGTCATGGTCGTTCACTGCAATCATGCCAATGAAATCAACGATCGAGTCATTACCGCTTTTAATACCTTAAAAGCCCACGGCATCACTTTATTTAATCAATCCGTATTATTGAAAGACGTGAATGATCGGGTCGATACCTTGTGCGCCTTGAGTGAAAAATTATTTCACCACGGAGTTATTCCGTACTACTTGCATCTATTAGATAAAGCAGCCGGAACAGGACATTTTGAAGCGCCGGAAACTCAAGCTATAAAACTTATCAATGAAGTTCAAGCCACCCTCCCCGGCTACCTAGTACCAAAATTGGTTAAAGAAGTGGCTGGACAACGTTCTAAACAGGTAGTTTTATGACTTTTTCAGATTAGCGTTAGTAATGCCATGAGGCACATGCGCGGCTGCCACATGCTGAGCGGCAGATTTACAGTGACCTTGTTGGTCATCAAAGAAAATATCGGCGCCAAACGCTTTAAGAAACTCACCTTTCGGCATGCCGCCCAAAAACAGCGCCTCATCAATACGGATACCCCAAGCACGTAAAGTACGCACTACTCGCTCATGCGCAGGAGCCGCGCGAGCGGTAACCAGCGCAGTTCTAATAGGCGAAATTTTCGAGCCGCTCTGCGTCTGAATATGATGCAAAGCGCTTAAAAAATCCTTAAACGGCCCTCCTGGCAATGGCTTTTTAGCTTCATTACGCTCATTTTCAGTAAATGCCTCCAAACCTCGCTGCTGATAGATTTTCTCCGAGTCATCAGAAAAAAGTACCGAATCACCATCAAAAGCAATGCGTAATTGATCGGAATGACTTGCCGCCTGCGGCCCACACAGAATAGTTGCCGCTGCAAACCCGGCCTGCAGCGCCTTGGCAACATCATCGGCATTGGTTGATAAAAATAGATGCGCGCCAAATGCGGGAATGTAGCTATATGGCGACACGCCACTGGTAAATGCCGCTCGAATGATATTTAACTGATGATGGTCAATGGAATTAAATATTCTTAGACCGGTATCGGCGCTGTTTTGCGACAGCAAAATAATTTCCACCAGCGGATCTTCCGGATTTAAATCATTTAGTGCTAAAAACTTTTTAACCAAGCTAAAGCCATACCCCGGAGTTAACAATTCATCTTCGTGCTCAATTTGATAACGACAAAAAGCTTCCTTGCCTTGTGTTTCAAAAATCGCATGCGATTCATCCAAATTGAACAAAGCTCTGGATGAAATGGCGACAACCAACTTTTTTTTACTCATTCAACAAGCCTTTTCTTTACACATCAATCTAGCCAATTTAATCATCTGACGTCTTTTTTCGCCAAACGTAAACAGCAGCACCGACCGCAGCCACCACTAAAAGCAACATTAAAATTGGATGCTCATAAAACGTGTCAAAAAATGCACCCATACCTTGTGATGTTCCTCGATAATACGGCCCCATAATTCACTCCTAAGTAGTTCCTAAAAATTAAGCATTATCGACTTGGCGACCAAGCCAAAACCAACAAATTGAATTATCAAGCAGCTTACTTTAGAAAAAGGCCCTGTCCAGCTCGCCTCAACATAATCTTAAAAACCGACCGTCTTTCTGGAAAATTATTCAGTTTATTGCCACTGATTTTGATGAGTTTCTCTCATCAACCATACCGCAACCAAACTGATAGCCGCTGCCAATGAGACATAACCGCCAACCCAGGCCAACCCGCCTTCAGCCACTAACCGCTGCGCTATGTAAGGTGCAAAAGAAGCGCCGAGAATGCCACCCAAGTTATAGGCAGTACCCGCGCCGGTATAACGCAACGCAGCAGGAAACAACTCAGGCAACAAAGCGCCCATCGGCGCAAAAGTGGCGCCCATAAGAAATAACTCCAATGACAAAAAAGCAGTAATAACCGTTGGCGAGCCGCTTTCCAGCATAGGCTTTAATAAAAAGCCTGATAACAATGCCCCTGTGCCGGCAACAAGCAACACAGGTCGCCTTCCGAATCGATCACCTGCCCAGGCCGATAACGGCGTGGCAATAGCCATAAACACAACTGCAATGCACAACATGCCGAGAAATTGCTGCCGTGGGATATGTAGCGTCGTAGTGCCATAGCTTAATGAAAACACCGTTGAGATATAAAACAAGGCATAACAAACGACCATCGCCAGCGCACCTAAAATAAGCGGGGCAACATGGGCTGATACTATTGCCTTAAGCGGCATCCCAACCTGCTTATGCTGTTGTAAGACTTTGGCGAATACCGCAGTTTCGGCCAAGGCTAGGCGCACATACAAACCGATCATGACCAGCACCGAGCTAGCCAGAAACGGCAGGCGCCAGCCCCACTCTTTAAATTCTTGTTCAGTCAAAAAATGCGCCAGCAACAGAAAACTGCCGGTCGCTAATAAAAAACCCACCGGCGGCCCCAACTGCGGAAACATACCGTACCAACCACGCTTACCGGCCGGTGCGTTCTCGGTTGCCAACAAAGCGGCGCCGCCCCATTCGCCGCCCAAACCGATGCCCTGCCCAAAACGCAACAGGCACAATAACGCTGGCGCCCAAGCACCAATTGCATCATAACCAGGCAACACACCAATTAAAGTGGTGGAGATGCCCATCACCAGCAACGACGTGACTAAGGTGGTTTTGCGTCCGATGCGATCGCCAAAATGCCCGAACAGCATCGCACCCAATGGCCGTGTGAGAAACGCCACGGCAAAAGTAAGAAAGCTACTTAGCGCCTGCGTGGTCGTGTTGTCACCAGGAAAAAATACTGGCCCGATGACCAACGCCGCAGCCATACCGTAGATATAAAAATCGTAGAACTCGATAGCGGTACCGATAAAACTGGCTAAGGCGATGCGTGTAACGGAGGGATTAAGGGAAATTTGTGTCACATTTTTGCCTACTGCGTATTTTTAAAAATTCCCACAACAGGATGCTTTAATCGTTATTAGACGTGTCAACATCCGCAATCCATCCATCACGGAGCCATGTTTGTAAAAACCCGGCGGCATTTAACACCACTTGTTCTTCATCCAGCCATTCAACTAATCCGGCGCAGACATCTGCAAAACTTTGTCCTTGCAGAAATGCGTCGATGGCAAACGCTTCCTGAACGGATAAGGATCGAAATAGCAGCTTGAGTTGTTGCCTCCAGATAATCCAGGCTTGTGCTTCGGTGGTTTTTATAAAAGCCGGTAGCGGTTCTTGCTGATTGGCTGCCTGCCAGATTTGCGGTGCGTTGTAGTGCAAATCAACGCGCCTTAAGGAAGGATGCAATTTTAGTTTTAGCAGCGGCCAAGCGCTTGGTTCAACAGCAGCTAAGCGGCTGTAATCGATCACTGAGTTTTCTGGAGCATCAAATGCTTCGCTAAGTGCACATTCGCAGCACGCTAATTCGGCAATGCCAGGCTGTTCGGCATAGGGCATCGTTTCTGTTAAAAAAACTGGCAGATGGCGGCCAAACCAGCGGATGGAAAATTGATCGGACGGCGATGCATCGATATAGGCCCGGCCCATAGCATCGAAA
>JAUYBL010000023.1 GCA_030693065.1 Methylococcaceae bacterium
TTATCCACCATGCCACCATTATTGAAATAGAAGGAGAAAGCTATCGGAAAAACCAGAGCCTAAAAAAGTAACCCATTATTTTTAACTAAAACCGGCCAGGGTAATTGACGTCAAACCGGAAAAGATAATTGACGCCGGACACATTGGACTGAAAAGCTACTTCCAGTTTTACAACCAAGAAAGGCGTCATCAGTCACTGGACTACCAAATACCGAGTCAGGTGTATCAGACAGCCACTGGAAGCGGCGCGATGATAATTGATAAATTTAATAGCGCGAAGGTCGCAAAAATCCCTCGTGTAGAAGAACTGGGTCAGTGCCATTCAGCTGTAATGTAAACAGGCCTCTATCTTAAACTGGCTGAATATTTGTATGGGCGGTTGGGGCCGCTTTACTAACTAAAATGCGTTTTTTATCCACTCTATGCTGTTATCACCCGAAATTGCTACAACATCAAAACGAATTGGACAATCTAACTTTGCTCCTGATAAGAATACTTGGGTAGCCGTGATAATGCGTTGTTGCTTAGTTTTGGTTACACTTTCAGAAGCACTGCCGTATTTATTTGTGTTTCGGAATCTAACTTCAATGATGACTAAAGTAAGACGATCGTACATTATCAAATCAAGTTCTCCATGTTTACAGCGGAAATTACGTAAAACTAATTTAAGTCCTTGATCTATTAAATATAAGTATGCTTGTTCTTCTGCGTACTGTCCACGTAGTAAATGCGTTGCCTTTTTTTTAATGACGTCAAACATATAAGATAGTGTTTTTCATAAATGTGTAGGCTAAGTTTTTAATTGTCGAATTTATTCAGGTAGGCCATTAATAAACTTTGCACAAACCAAAGTGCGTATGACTCTATTTTCATTATCTAGTGATAGTCTTCCAGATGCTCCTGCTAATAATTTATTGTTTAAACCATCCAAATCAGAGCCTATTTGAAAAGCATCAAGACCCATTGCAAATAATCTAAGATATTCGAGCGGAAACTTTTGCCAGCTATTAATTTGAGAATTCATGCTCAACTCACCAGGGTGGGATTTTTCTAGTAACCATGGTATATCGCAGAAAATTATATTGTTTAGATCTGTGTCTTGCGCTTGATTAGGTACGCCTGAATATATACTGGGCATTGCGTAAACAGGTAAGTCGTTTGTTTGATAAAATTTTAACTGGGGATTGATTGAGCGCGCCTCGCTGCTTTTAGAGCTTAGAAGAAGGGCTTGTGCATCATGCCGCCTTCTGGGAGAAAATTTTGCCGTAGGTATAATTGTTAAAAGTTGCTGAAAGCGCTCTTCACTCTCATCAATATTAAGTAGTTTTTTAATGGGTATAGAGAAATCGGTTTCTTTTATATTGTAAGTCTGTGTCTCTAGTAGGCTACCACCAAAAACCCGCCAGTTCTCAGTAAAATAATTATTGATGCGCTGTCCAGATGGAGTGTCGGGAATCAGAGTTAAAATCTTGTGATGACCGTCAAGCCAAGCTTTATTAGTAATTTCTTTAGCGTCATCTATTGGGCTAAGTGCAAATTGATAGAGATTTTCTTTTTGTAACCCGTCAATGTGGTTCAGTGCAAGTATTGGCACAGTCAGGTTGGTTGAATTTGCGAGGTCTTGAATAGATTGCTTATCCAGAGGACCTATTATTAAGGTTGCGCCTTCTGCAAGAGCTTGTTTGTAAAGAGTTGAAGAAGGTGTTTGATTGGTATCGTAAAATCGAAGATTAATGTTACTCGATGCATGATTGTATGCAGCCATAAATCCTGTAAGAAAAGCCTTGCCAGGTTGCGCTAATGCACCCGTTTCAGGTAACAAAATGGCAATAGATTTGGGTTTATTAGTGGTATCGGTTGTATCTGTAGTTGCTATAAATACTGATAGATCGGCTGGATGGATAGGGAATCTGTTGCTCCATTCACTTAATTGTTCTGTAAAACCAGGAAGATTAAAAAGTTTTGAGAGCTTGGCTAAAGAAATCCAACCAGCTAATTCGTCACTTTGAGCGTATCTCAGGGTAGATTCTGGCAATAGGTTTAGTGTTTCTAGAATAGCGGCTTGATTCTTTGTACGCTCAGGTGGCGGTAATATGCGATGTAATTCAATTCTTGATTTGGCGCTTTCTAGTTGATTGCCGGTTAAAGAAAAGGCAAAAGCTTGTGATTGAAAATATTTGACTTGGTCTTCCTGGGTAAGTTGATCGGGCTGGATAAGAGTCAGCTTTTCGATTGCTTGTTCTGCCTCGCCAAAAGTAAGCAAAATCTGAGTATAAAGAAGATTCAATTTAGTCTGTTCTGGAACTGATAAGTCGAGAACATTGAGATCATCAGCCTTTTTCTTGGCGGTATCGCCATCGCCGTTGATTATTCGCGATTCAATTGTTTGAAAATGACGCTGAATTTCCTCTGTCGACGGTCTAATGGCGGCAGACATTTTGCTGGCATCGTTTTGTTTTTGTCTAAGAGGCCCTGTGGTAATTGCAGGTGTTGATGGCGCAGGTTTTAATTTAGGTTGAAGACTAGTTCTACAACTTGATAAGTTGACTAGGCAAAATAATAGCGTGAGTAACAAAAAGGGCTTTAGTTTTGGCCGCATCGTAATTAAAAGTGATTTTCAAGAGAGAATAAAATGTCAACTAAATATGGCGAATTATACGTCGTTGCGACCCCTATAGGTAATCTGGCTGATATTAGTTTTAGAGCTATTGAAACGTTAAAACAAGTGGATTTTATTGCTGCTGAAGATACTCGACATATTCAGATGTTGCTAAATCATTATGGTATTCACAATAAATCGATTGCATTACATCAGCACAACGAAGAAAAGGCTTCTGTTGGATTGGTGGCAAAATTGCAGGAAGGATTATCAATTGCTTTGGTATCCGATGCGGGTACGCCATTGCTGAGTGACCCCGGCATGCCATTGGTAAAAATGGCAAAGGATGCAGGAGTGCGCGTTGTACCAATACCCGGCCCTTGTGCACTTATTGCGGCATTATCAGCTGCGGGTTTGCCTGTCACTCAATTTGTATTCGAAGGTTTTTTACCTAGAACTTCATCGGCCAGAAAAGCTTTTTTTAATGAGCGGTTGGAGCGTCCGATCACTTGGGTATTCTACGAATCTAGCCATCGCATCTTGGCGGCGCTACAAGATATGGCCGAAGTATTACCGCAAAATCGTTTAATTGTTATTGCTAGAGAGATAACTAAGCTCCATGAAACTATCATAAAAACTAACTTAGGGCATGCGCTCCAGTTGGTTGCAGATGACGCAAATATGAAGAAAGGTGAATTTGTTGTCATCGTTGAAGGAGCGTCTATTGATAAAAGCGAATTGGCTTTAACTGCTGAGCAGGAAAAAATATTGAAGATCTTAATGGCTGAATGTTCGATTAAAACAGCGGTAGCCATGGCTGCAGAAATTACTGGGGCAAGGAAAAAATTACTCTATCAAGCCGCACTTGATTTGCACGCAGACTAAAAACTTTTAAGCAACACCTTGGACTGGGAGCTTCGTTGTAGTGAATGTGATATATTAGGCACTGAAAGAGTTGGCTGGACAGTCGCTGTTTTATCGCAAGATAAGATGGAGGAAAGTCCGGGCTCCATTGGGCAGGGCGCCAGGTAACGCCTGGGAGGTGTAAGCCTACGGAAAGTGCCACAGAAAATATACCGCCTGTCATTGGCAGGTAAGGGTGAAAAGGTGCGGTAAGAGCGCACCGCGCAGCTGGTAACAGGTGTGGCATGGTAAACCCCGCCCGGAGCAAGATCAAATAGAGGAACAGACGCGTGGCCCGCGCGGTTCCTGGGTAGATTGCTTGAGCTGCAAGGTGACTTGCAGCC
>JAUYBL010000031.1 GCA_030693065.1 Methylococcaceae bacterium
TGAAATTGCCGAAAACGGTGATTTCAGGTGAAAACACGTCCTCATGCGAGGGCAAAATACAAAAATAGCAGGGATTCCGTGGCCGATTAATCACTGTCGGTATACTTTTTAGTTATAACGGCAGTATTTCGAGGTGCCCCAATGTGTGACTTTGTCAGGGTGGTAGGTTTGATAAAACGTGGATTGGGTGGGTTATTGCTAACTATTTTTATGGTTTTGCCATGCGCTGCCTCAGGTTATTCAATAGAGCAGCAACGCGCTAATTTTTTGCTAGCGGAAAAGTTCTTGGAGCAGGGTAATGAGCAAGCCTTTTTAAGTCTTAGTGAGGGGCTGACTGATTACCCCTTGTATCCATTGTTGCGCTATCAATATTTAAAAAATAATCTGGTTCAAACTGATAGCGTGTTGGCATTTTTGACAAATTACAAAGACTCCCGACAGGCGAATTTATTGAAGCCGCAGTGGTTGGATTATTTGGCAAGGCAAGAACGCTGGCCTGAATTCATTCAAAATTATGAAAGCAATGACAATACTGAGCTGCTTTGTCAGTTTAATTGGGCTAACTATCAAACCGGTAGGCAGCAGGAATCTCTGGGTGCAGCTAAACAGTTTTGGTTAACTGGCGATACCTTGCCTAAAGCGTGTGACAGTCTGTTATTTGCGCTAACCCAGTCGCCGTTGTTTACCCCGGGCTTAATGTGGCAGCGTTTTGAGCTGGCGATGGCAAAAGACAACGTCTCTTTGGCTGACTCTGTGCGACACTTAATGTCTACGCAAGATCAAGAGCTTGCTGATATTTGGCTGCAGGTCAATAAAAAACCAGAGTTGATCGCAGTAGAAGGTTTTTTGAATCCTGCGCAAATAATTCATGGACGTATTTTTGCGCATGGAGTGGCTAAATTGATTAAAGCCAATCTTGAGTTGGCGATGAGTCTTTGGGATAGCAAAAAGCCGCAATTTAACCTGGATCAGCAAATAACTCAGCAGATTGAGCGTAAGTTGGCGATGGCGTTGGCATCTATGCGTGATGGCAGGGCTTACTATCGCTTGCAACAATTAGGGCCGATAGATCCGGAAGTAAGAGAATGGCGAGTGCGGACGGCGCTATTTGAACAAAATTGGTCGCATGTTGCTGAGGCTTTGGCGGCACTGACGGCGGAAGAACAGCAGGATCCGAAGTGGCAATACTGGCAGGCTCGAACTGTTGAGGCGCTGGGTGATGCCATGCAAGCCCGGGTAATTTATGCTCGAGTAGCCGAGGATAGAAGTTTTTATGGTTTTCTGGCAGCCGATACCATTAATAAACCTCATCAATTGTCCAGTAAACCGGTATCTGTGGTTGATAGTCAGTTAAATGAATTGTTGAGCCTATCTGATTTTAAAGTCATTCAGGAGTTGCGGGTTTTTAACAGGGATTTAGAAGCGCAAAGACAATGGTGGTTTACTATAAAAAAACTGTCCCAAGAACAAATAATGACTGCTGCAAAAGTAGCGCAGCAGTGGCGTTGGGATCAGGTAGCTATCATGACCCTGGTCAAAGCTAATTATTGGGATGATATAGAGCTGCGATTTCCTGTGGCTTATTTGCCCCAAGTTCAAGAAAATGGCTACAGCCAACAATTGCAGCCATCTATCATTTTTGGCTTGATGCGTCAGGAAAGTATGCTGGACAAAAATGCCCAGTCCGCTGTCGGTGCGCGTGGGCTAATGCAAATTATGCCCCAAACGGGCAAGCAAATAGCTCGTGAACTCAGCCAACAGTGGCTTTCTGATGTTAGCTTGTTCAATCCGGACACGAATATCCGCTACGGTACTTTTTATTTCAAAAAGTTATTAACTAAATTTAACGGCCACTTTCCTTTGGCGATTGCCGCCTATAACGCCGGGCCCAATAATGTCTCAAAATGGTTGCCGTTTGATAAATCGGTACCTGCTGATATTTGGATGGAAACTATCCCTTTTAAAGAGACCAGAAAATATGTTGCGTCGGTGTTGTCATATAGCATGATTTACCAACAACGCCTGCAAGGTGGAGCATTGAAAATCAAAGAACTGCTTTGGGATGTTGTACCGAGCAAAAATTGAGCTGATTTTTTTTAGGCTCTGTTAGATAATGCGCGTCTCTAATATAAGAATAAATAAGGTATCTACCAAAATGGAGAAACAGCACAGTTTCACGCGCGAAGAATTACTGAAGTCTGGAAGAGGTGAATTGTACGGACCAAAGAATGCGCAATTACCCTTGCCAAATATGCTAATGATGGACCGTATAATCCATATCTCCGATGAAGGCGGCACATATGGCAAAGGTGAAATCATTGCTGAACTCGATATAAATCCCGATTTATGGTTTTTTGCTTGCCATTTCCAAGGCGATCCCGTAATGCCTGGTTGCTTAGGGCTTGATGCCATGTGGCAGTTGGTTGGCTTTTTTCTATGCTGGATGGGTGGTCCTGGTAAAGGGCGTGCATTAGGCGTTGGAGAGGTTAAATTTACGGGCCAGGTGCTGCCAACTGCCAAAAAAGTCACGTATAGAGTGAATCTTAAAAGGCTGATTATGCGGAAATTGGTGATGGGCATTGCTGATGCAACCATGGAAGTAGATGGTAAAGTGATCTACGAAGCCACTGATTTGCGAGTTGGCCTGTTTACTTCTACAGAAGATTTTTAAAGGCGCTATCAATGAAAAGAGTCGTAGTAACCGGACTAGGTATTGTTTCCAGCATAGGTAATAACCGTGCTGAGGTTGTCGATTCCCTGAAAGAAGGTCGCTCAGGCATCGTCTTTGCTGATGTTTACAAGGATATGGGCTTTCGTAGTCATGTCCATGGGCCAATCAATATAGATTTAGATGAGCTTATTGATCGTAAAGTAAAACGCTTCATGGGTGATGGTGCTGCTTTCAACTATATCGCGATGCAACAGGCAATTGATGATTCAGGATTGGGTGAATCGGAGGTATCAAATTTCAGAACCGGTTTGGTAATGGGCTCCGGTGGGCCTTCAACATCAAACATTGTTGAAGCGGCTGATATTTTGCGCGAAAAAGGCATCAAAAAAGTGGGCCCTTATATGGTGCCCAGAAGTATGTCCAGCACCAATACGGCATGTCTTGCGACCCCTTATAAAATTAAAGGCGTAAATTACACCATCAGTTCAGCGTGTGCGACTAGTGCGCACTGTATTGGTCATGCGATGGAATTGATCCAGATGGGCAAACAGGATGTTGTGTTTGCCGGTGGCGGTGAAGAAGTTCATTGGACTATGTCGATGTTATTTGACGCGATGGGCGCTTTGTCTTCCAAATATAATGACGCTCCAGCAACAGCTTCAAGACCTTATGATGAAACGCGTGATGGTTTTGTGATTTCCGGCGGCGGCGGTGTTTTGGTGATTGAAGAGCTGGAACATGCTAATGCCCGAGGCGCTAAAATTTACGCTGAATTAGTCGGCTACGGTGCAACTTCCGATGGTTACGATATGGTGCAACCTTCTGGTGAAGGCGCGGTACGCTGTATGCAACAAGCCATGGCAACGGTTGAAGGTAAAATCGACTATATCAATGCGCATGGCACCAGTACGCCGGTGGGTGATACCAAAGAACTTGAAGCTTTGCGGACTGTATTTGGTGAAGGTCAAGTGCCTTGGGTCAGTTCCACCAAATCCCTCACAGGTCATGCATTAGGCGCTGCCGGTGTAAATGAAGCTATCTATTCATTATTGATGATGGAAGAAGGATTCTTGAGTGAGTCAGCGAATATTACTCAGCTTGATCCAGGTGCAGAAGGCATTCCCATCGTTCGTCAACGCCAAGATAATGTTACTTTAAACACTATCATGTCGAATAGTTTCGGCTTTGGCGGTACAAATGCTACATTGATTTTTCAACGTTATAACGTTTAACGTCTTTATTGCCGGGGCTCCTCGTAACGAGCCCCGGTATTTCTTACATCCCCACATCAAAAATTTCTCTGACCATGTCAGATCTGACGCAAAAAACCCGAATTCAATATAATAAATTACAAAAACGCTTGCGCCACGCCGTTGGTGATGCGATCGCCGATTACAACATGATCGAAGATGGCGATAAGGTGATGGTTTGTTTGTCCGGCGGTAAGGATTCTTACACCTTGCTGGATATTCTGGTCAATTTGCAAAAAACTGCACCAGTCGACTTTGAATTGATTGCTGTCAATTTAGATCAGAAGCAACCTGGATTTCCTGAAGACGTATTGCCAGCTTATCTTGAATCAATAGGTGTGCCTTATCACATTATTGAAAAAGACACCTATAGCGTGGTTAAGCGAGTTATACCTGAAGGTAATACCACTTGTGGGCTTTGTTCGCGATTGCGGCGCGGCACTTTATATGGCTACGCCGAGGCTAATAACATCAATAAAATTGCCTTGGGACATCACCGGGATGACATCCTCGAAACGTTTTTTCTGAATATTTTTTATGGCGGAAAAATTAAAGCCATGCCGCCTAAGCTACTAAGCGACGATAAGAAAAATATCGTCATTCGACCGCTTGCTTATTGCCGAGAAAAAGATATTGAGCGTTTTGCAGCATTCAAAGATTTTCCTATCATCCCGTGTAATTTGTGTGGTTCGCAGGAAAACTTGCAGCGTCAAGCAATGAAGACCATGTTGAAAGGTTGGGACAAGCAGTTTCCAGGGAGGTTGGAAACAATTTTCACCAGCTTGCAAAATGTGGCACCATCACAATTGGCTGATACTAAGCTGTTTGATTTTGCATCTTTGAGCCAAAGCTTGGTTGAATTAACTGACTAACCCTCAGTTGTCATTTTTAATTTCATAGAAATTGCTTAATGGCCTTGCATTTTTCAGACCAATCGATAATAATGCACGGCCTTTAGCCAGTACGGCTAATGTTCAATGGTAATCGTGTCGGTCCTCTCGCAACGATACGCTGTAAACCCCGCCAGGCCCGGAAGGGAGCAACGGTAGCAGCAGATTCGTGTGCCGGGATGTGGCTGGTGCGATTACCGCCCAACTCATCTTTACCTCTTTCGAGCCTGCAATGAATTATCAGGTTCTAGCCAGAAAATGGCGCCCCCATAATTTCACGGAAGTCGTCGGACAAGAACATGTCGTCAAGTCGTTAATGAACGCCTTGCAGCATGATCGTCTGCATCATGCCTATTTGTTTACCGGCACACGCGGAGTAGGCAAAACCACAATCGCCAGAATCTTGGCTAAAGCCATTAATTGTGAAAATTTGCAGGATTTTAATCCTTGCGGCGAATGCAGTGTTTGTCATGCGCTTGATGAAGGCCGATTTTTGGATTTAATTGAAGTCGATGCCGCCTCCCGTACCAAAGTAGAAGATACCAGAGATTTACTGGATAACGCCCAGTACGCACCAAATCATGGCAAGTACAAAGTCTATTTGATTGACGAAGTACACATGTTATCCGGGCATAGCTTTAATGCGCTACTTAAGACCCTGGAAGAGCCGCCAGCACACGTTAAATTTCTGTTGGCGACAACAGACCCGCATAAAATTCCAGTGACGGTGTTGTCCCGTTGTTTGCAATTTAATCTCAAACGCTTATTACCCGCGCAGATTGCCACTCAAATGGCTTTTATATTGCAACATGAACAACTGGAATTTGAAGAGCCTGCGTTAAAACTATTGGCTCGTGCTGCTGATGGCAGTATGCGTGATGGCCTGAGTTTGCTGGATCAGGCGATTGTTTTTGGTAATGGTAAGGTCACCTCTGACGCTGTTAGTAATATGCTGGGGACTGTTGCTCAGCAACCCGTGGAGGACATATTGACAGCGCTTGCCGCTGGCGATGCCTCAACTATGCTCGATAAAATTAACGAAATCGCCAACCTGACGCCAGATTTTGCCGATGTCTTGCAACAAATGCTGCAAGTATTTCATCGAATTGCGCTGGTGCAACAAATCCCCAGTGCGATAGCTCAGGATTTTGATGCCGAAATGATCGCAACATTGGCTGCCAAGCTGTTACCGGAAGATGTTCAGCTTTATTACCAAATTGGTTTACTCGGACAAAAAGATTTGGCATTAGCGCCTGATCCACGTATCGGCTTTGAGATGGTCATGTTACGCATGCTTACTTTCAGGCCTGCTGCAAATAGATCAAATTCGATTAAACCGGCACCGAGTCAACACGCCATTCCTCAAGCGCACGCTATTCAGCAAAAATCCGTTCAACCAATTGCGGCTAGCGAGCCTGTTGCAGCCGTTAGTCCAATTGTTCCCGTGGCACATCACCAGTCGCCAGATATAAGGCCTGTTCAGACTGATCGCTTACAATCGACCAGCAATGATTGGGCTTCAATCATCGCTGCCATGGGCATTACCGCACGCACGCTGGAACTTGCCAACAATTGTGCGCTGGAAAGTATTGATGATAATACCTGCACCTTGATTCTCGATCCTGCTTATATGAGGACGACACGTTCTGAGGAAGCGCTTAAAAGAGCACTGGAAGCCTATCAGGGAAAGCCGCTTAAATTGATATTTAAAGCTAACAAGCCCACTGTTGATACTCCGGCAGTGCAGTTAGTCAAACAGCGCGAGGATAGACAACAGGCGGCCGTTGATGCTATTGCTTCAGACGAAAACATACAGACCTTAAAAGAGCATTTTGATGCTCGAGTCATGCCCGGTTCCATCGAACCCGTTTAACAATAACAGGAGAAAAATATGAAAAACGCCCTTGGCAATATCATGCAGCAAGCTCAAAAAATGCAGGAAGATTTTAAAAAAGCCCAGGATGAACTAGCCAACATGCAAGTGATGGGTGAATCCGGCGGCGGCTTGGTCACTATATTAATGACCGGTAAGCGCGAAGCCAGAAAAGTGACCATCGATCCCTCACTGTTGGGCGATGATAAAGACATGCTGGAAGATTTGGTGGCGGCGGCCATTAATGATGCGGTTAACAAAGTCGGAAAAATGAAGAAAGAAAAAATGGCCGATATAACTGCTGGATTACCGCTTCCTCCAGGATTTCAATTACCGTTTTAATATGCAAAGACATGGCTTGTTGGGGCAGTTAATACAGCACTTGTGCTGTTTGCCGGGTGTGGGTCCAAAATCCGCACAGAGGATGGCATTTCATTTACTGCAGCGTGACCGAAAGGGCGGCAAAAACTTAGCAGAGACCCTGTTAGATGCAATTGCCAACATTGGCCATTGCCAACAATGCCGGACGCTGACCGAGCAATCACTATGTGAGATTTGTGCCGATACCAACCGAGATGCTTCCTTAGTGTGCATCGTAGAAAGCCCCGCAGACGCCTGGATTGTCGATCAAGCTACGCAGTTCGGTGGTCAGTATTTCGTTTTGCACGGTCGATTATCGCCATTAGATGGCATAGGTCCCGATGAAATTGGTCTTGATCAACTAGAACAACGCCTGGCTTCCGGGACCATCAAAGAATTGATTCTTGCGACCAACTCCACCGTAGAAGGCGAAGCCACCGCTTTTTTTATCGGAGAGCTGGCTCGAAAATACCAAGTGTTGGCTAGTAGAATTGCGCATGGCGTGCCGATGGGAGGGGAATTGGAATTTATAGACAGTGGCACCCTATCTCATGCCTTTAATGGCCGAAAAACGCTGTAGATTTAAATCCTCGCTAGTCTAAAAATCCCCCAGGAGTGACGCAATGACTGATTGCTTGTTTTGCAAAATGGTGTCCGGAGTTATTAAACCGGATGTGGTGTATGAAGATGACAGTGTGTTGGCATTCCGAGACATTAATCCGCAAGCGCCGGTTCATATTTTAATTATTCCTAAACGTCATATCGCTACACTGAATGAACTGGACGATAGCGCATTAGCAGGACAGTTATTTCAAACTGCAATAAAGCTCGCCAAACAAGAAAACATCTCGGAAAACGGTTACCGAACTGTTTTTAACTGCAACAAACAAGGTGGTCAGGAAGTTTATCACTTACATTTGCATCTGTTGGGCGGTCGCCAAATGCATTGGCCTCCAGGTTGACTTCAGAGCGCCAGATAAAATGTGCTGTGCTTAGTATAAAAAATCAGGGCGTTTGTGCTTGAGGTGAGCCCTTCTCGACCTATCGCCCCATTCGACTACGCTCAGGGAACGGTGGGGGAAGAGATTTTTAATCTTGGTTGTTTATAAGTTCGATGACAAAGTTGGCACCCTCGGCATCATTAAAGGCGCGTAGCGTGCCAGACATATTATTTTCTACAATTATTTTTGACATATATAAACCAATACCGGTTCCTTTACCTTCTTCTTTAGTGGTGAAGTAAGGGTCGTAAATTTTGTCAATAATGCCATCGGGTATTCCTCCTGCATTATCTTTTATAGTAATGGTTACGGTGTCGTTATTTTTGACAGCGTCAATAATTATTGTCGGTTGCCTTGAATTGTTTTCAATAAGTGCGTCTTTGGCATTATTTAATAAATTTAAAATAACTTGAGAAAACTCGCCTTGAAATCCTTTTATAATTAAGTTTTCGTTACAAATTATTTGTAATTTAATATTATTATTTTTTAACTGAGCTTCCAGTAAGTCTGCTGTGGATTGAATTATATTATGGATGTTAAAAGACTCAATATGTTTATTGGGTTTAAAAAAGTTACGAAAATCATCGATAGTTGACGACATTTTTTGAATTAAGCGCGCAGATTTATCCATGCTTTGATTCATAAAATCGTCATCTAGCTTGTCCATTTGATATTTAAATTGCAGATTCTGTTGAACTAATCCCAGTGCATTAAGGGGTTGTCGCCATTGATGGGCAATCGCACCAATCATTTCTCCCATTGCAGCCAGACGAGATTGATGGATCAATAGTGCTTCTTGTTTCTGACGTTGTGCCACTTCATCTTTGATTTTGTTATCAAGATCTTTATTTAGATCAGCCAATTCCTGGGTGCGTTTTAAAACTTTATTTTCTAATTCTTGGTTATAATTTTCTAAATGTTTTTTAGATTGCATCAGCGAATCAACCATCTGATTGAAGCTGTCAGACAAAACCCCTATTTCATCTCCACGTACAATAGTTGACCTTACTGTTAAATCGCCCCCGGCAACTTGAGTTGCCAAATGACTAATGATGGAAACCGGTTGAGAGATCCAGCGTGCAAATAAATAGCCAACAAATAAAATCAGGATAAGTGAAATGCCAATAATATATATAATCTGAAAATACATATCATTTATATATTTATCATATTGAATAGTAGAAAAACCTATGTGCAACCAACCCCACGAAATTCCTGAAAATTGTATTGGATAAACAAAGTGGTAGACTTGTTCATAATTATCAATGGGCATTATTTTATAATTGATATTGTTGTTTTCTAATTGAGCAATATCAGTATTTAGGTTTTCAATTAAATGCCAGTTTTCCTGGTTTATCCAAATCTTGTCACCAATCTTTGGTGATATTAAAATATAATGAATACTGGTATTGTTCTTTAATACTTCAACATTATGTTCAACAATAAATCCGAAATCTTTGCTAATAATGGCGTCAGAGCTCGCTTGTACAATCGATCTTGAGACGGTTTCCGCCTGAGTAAACATAATCTGTTTAAAGGCATTTTTTTGCATGGGGACAACCATAAATGCAAAAAATAAAGTAATCGCTAATACCAGACTGCCAAATATTAAAAATACTCTTATAAATATAGAATTTTTTTGTTTAATAGCCACTTTTTTAACCAGGTCAGGATATTAGATTATTTTTTAGTCTTGTTTTTAAGGCGTAAGTATTCATTATAATAATTATCAAATTTAGCTAGCTCTTCAACTTTGCAATTTATAATTTCCGGCGTTCTAAAAACTTCTAAAATTTGTTTGCCCCTCACACTATTGGGGAAGCCCATTGCTACGCTGGTTAATTCTTTAATTAACGGGTAATCCCGACGAAAAAAGCTGAAATTTCTACCTTTTATTGGCAGTTCGGCAAGAGGTTTAATTTTGTTTTTTATGTCGGGGTTTAATTCGGCCATCAGTGTGTAAGAGCTACTGTAAATTATGCCTGCGTCTGTTTTATCAAAAAACACATCCAATATAATGCGATTAGATTTTTTTTGGCGTTCAATAGTTACGTCGATATTTTTATACCCTTTTTTAAATTCTTTAAGGAATAGCGTATCTATAAAAATTTCGGCAAGCTCATCATCTTCAACAAGCTCCATGCGTTTTCCGCGTAATTCTTTAATGCCGTCAATATTTTTATCAGTTCGAGCAATTAAAAGTAAGGCTTCCGGCTTTTTACCTTCAAGCATACCGACAAAGCCGTCTCCTAACTCCGAGCGTTTAAAATATCTGGAAATTAACAATGGCGGCGCAACAATAAGATCCAGCTCGCCTTGTTGGAAAGCGATTTGCATGTCTTCAATGCGGTCAAACAAAATGGCTTTGGACGAAGAAATTACAAAGTTATGTTTTTTTGCTTCAGCATCGAAAAGCTCTTTTGCCCAAAAGTTTAAAGATATTTCAATATCGGTACGATTAGCCCGCTCACTAATTGAATTAAAGTAATAACCCATATTTAAACGGATGTCTTTTTTAAGTTCATCCGCTGACGTTGGGATGCTCAACATTGAGCAGCTTACTAAAATTAAATTTAATAATATTCGATGGGGGATTTTCATGATTTTTTTACTCGTTTCATCGAGTTAAATTTTTGAGTAATTGATAGAGTACAAGGTGACTATTTTTTTAATAACTGCTGATGTTCTTTAGCCAATTCGTCATAAGCGTCTAATTCTTTAACGCTACAAGCCTCAAGTAGATCTTGTTGATATAGACTTAAAAATTGTCGTCCCCTTACGCTCATTGCCATGCTTAAGTAGTTATCAATAATCTTTTGGCGAAAAGGGTAGTTTTTATTTACATACGCATAGCTTTTAGATTTTGTTGGATAACTAGCTATGATTTTTATTTTTTCATTTAATTGAGGGTTTAATTCTTTCATAAGTTCGAAAGCCCCTTCATTGACTAAAACAACATCGGCTTTATCAAAAAACAAATCTAGGACAATACGTTTGTCTTTTTTTAAAATATCGATAGATGAAAAAAGCTTTTTATAAGGGATATGGTAAGTTTTTAAAATAAGCGTATCTAAAAACATCTCAGCTAATTCATGATGTTCAGGAATAATTAAACGTTTGCCGCGTAGATCTTTAATTGAATTAATATTTTTATCAGTACGGGCCAATAGTATTACCGAGTTAAGCTTGCCAGGCGCGCGTATTCCGTAAAAACCGTCAGCTAAGTTTTCGCGTTTAAAATGCAGGGCGATTGATAAAGGCGGTGCTGAAATTATATTAATTATGCCTGAGTCAAATGCTTCACTCATTTCTTCAATCGAATCAAAGAGCATGACATCCGCGGCTTTAACACCGACACTCTTCGCCTGCTCTTGCACCCATAATGAAAATGACACGACAACATCAGCGCGACTGACGTTGTCGCTAATGGGGGGATAATAAATTCCCAGCCGCATTACCGGATCAAGAGGAATATGTTCTTCCGCGTGAGCCGTAAAAAAACAACAATACAATGCAAATAATAAGTATCCAATGCTAAATCGGGTTATTGTTTTCATTTGTTTTTGGTGATTTTTTGGTGATCAATTAATAACTGCTTGGTTGCAGTTAAATCAGCTAGGCTTGCTCGTATTGTTTTGTCGGCTTTAAATAATTGTAGAAATTGCTGACCTCTTGCATGAGTCTCTAGTTTCATCACTTGACTAATTACGCGTTCACGGAATTCGGCCGGAACTTTTTTATGGAATAAACCAGCCCCTTGCGGAATACCACGTAGTTGAGTAATTATTTGCAGTTTTGAAAGTAATTGCGGATTTAATTCACTAGCTATTTTATATGCGTTTTGATATACGCAAATAACATCGGCTTGACCAAAAAACAATTTAAGTATGATTTGGTGAGCTTTTTTTTCTCGGCTTATTGATTTAAAACTTGCTTGATAGTTTTTTTTAAAAGTAGAAAGTGCCAAATAATCGATATATAGATCGGCAACAGGATCGTATTCAACTAAGGCAAGTCGTTTGCCTCGTGTCGCTTTAAATTCGTCTAGTCCTTCGTTCTTTCGAGTAATTATTAATAGGTTCTCTGTGGGGTCATTGGGGATCAGTTTAAAACCATCGGTCAATAATTTATTATCAAAATCGTTGGCTAGATTTAAGGTTGAGGCGACCACAAAGTTAATTTCACCTAACTCAAAAGCCTTGCGCATTAAATTAATATCACTGAATACCGTTATAGTGGTTTTAATACCAGCTTCTTTACCAATTTCTTCCCCAAGCATTTTTACGGAAATTTCTATATCTTCATACGAAAAATCTGGGAATGCGCGTGTATAAAAGCCAGCGCGAAATGTTGGTTCTGCGAATTTATCAGCTGCCCTCACCAAATCTGTAGCAATCGTTAAACCGATTAACGCTAAGATTTTTATAAACAGAGATAAACGGAAAAAGTTCATTTAATTGTTTTTAAATGCTGATAATCATTAAATAATTTTTTGGTTATAGTTAGTTCAGACGGACTTACTGGCAATGCTTCTTCGGTTTTGAAAATTTCTAAAAACTGCTGCCCCCGCGGGTAAGTGTTTAATTTAAGCACGGCATTTATGACACTTTCTCGAAAGGCCGGGTCGACATTTTTATGAAAAAATCCGGCACTCTGCAAAATGCCATCGATATGCTCGATAATTTGTACCCTTTCAAGGATCTGCGGGTTTAACTCAGTGGTAGTTTGAAAGAAACTTTCGTAAACACACGTTACGTCAATCTGACCAAAAAACAATTTAAGTATGACCTGATGGGATTTTTTTTCTCGAGGCATTTTTTTTAAGGTGTCTTGAAAATCCTTTTTAAAATTCGACTGTGATAAAAAATTCACATAAAGGTCGCTAGTTGGATCATTTTCAACTAAGCCGAGCTTCTTGTTGCGTAACGACTTAAAGTTATCCATGCCTTCATTTTTACGAGTCAAAATGACCAGGCGATCTGCATTGCCCCCAGATGGGATCATTTTAAAGCCATCCGCCAGCAAGGTGTTATCAACCTCGTTGGCAATAAGCAAAGGCGATGCAAAGATAAGATTTATGGTGCCATTTTCAAAATCAGCATTCATCAATTTCATATCTTCATAAATTGCGACATTAGTTTCAATACCAAGATCTTTGCCCATTTCTTCGGTGATGATTTTTACTGAAATAACCAGGTCTTCCCGGGAATACTCATGAAAAGAGGGGCGATGAAAGCCGATGCGTAAGGTTTGTTGATGGAATAAATCTTCGGCGACTGCACATGTTGAGAATATTAGACAGGTAATAATTACCAAGCATTCGGCAATCTGTTTTAGGCTTATTCTGTTTGTATTCATTAATATGTATCGTGAATTTAGCCAGCGTTATCGCGTTTGATTTAGTTCGCCAACGTTACTGCCAAGTAGGTATTCCAGCGACAACAAGCCCATTTCCAGCGCATAACGCGATCGATAATGTGTGCCTTGGGCAAAGGTTTCGACAATTTGGGCTTCGATCACATCTTTGGTTTCAACCAATTCATCTTGATAGGCGCGGACATGTAATTTGCGATTTTCGCTGGCATAGCCAACGGCTTCTTGGCTGTCTTTAGTTTGCGTACTGGCGCTTTTAATACTTAAGAATTGCTGTTTGACCTGTAAGGCGATGCCCTGATCGAGGAGAACTTGTTGGCTTTCCAGTTTACGTTGCTGAGCTTTGGCTTGATTTACTTTGCCGGTGGTTTGGAAACCATCAAATAAATTCCACTGCATGCCGATACCGATTGTCCAGCCATCGCGGTTAACCGCATTAGTTAAGCCGGATTTGTAATCTGTCTGGATGTCATGCACCTCAGCTTGAAAACCTATCATCGGGTAATAGCCACTGCGGGCTTCAGTGATTTGATCGTCGCTGATTTGTACAGCAAGTTTTAATTGCTGAATGTCAGGGTTAAAGGTGTGTGCCGAATCAACTAATTGCTTTAGTTCCCCACTTAATGGCGACGCGTCGACCGCTTCAGCCAAACTATAGCTAGCATCCCACTCTTGGCCCATGGCATTGCCGAGTGCTTCATGGGCCAATTCGCGTGCATATTGGGCTTCACTGCGCATGGTGCGGGTGATGGCGGTGGTGGTTTTGGTGCGCAGGTAATCGGTTTTTTTGACTCTCATTGAGCCGTGTTGATACAAACGCTCGGTTAAATCCTCCAGGGCTTTAAAGCGTTCTAAGGTATCGTCCGCCAATTGTTCCATTTGGATGGCAAACTGTGCCGCGTAATAATATTTTTTGACGTCGCGGACGATTTCCAAATTAGTTTTACGCCGGCCTTCTTCGGCAATTTTGACGCCCTTTTCGGCCTGGCCAACGATGGCTTCGCGTTTCATGCCGGTGAAAATCGGGTAGGTGAGATTGAGGGACGATGTCACCATGTCGCGATCAAATAATTTGATGTCCATGTTGATAGGTACAGGTTGCGCTAGTCCTTGCTGAATTGCTTGTACTTGCGCTGGGGGAAGGCCCTGTCCTTGTGCTAATGATGCAACTGCGCCACCTAATGCCGGTGGCAAATCAAATTGCCCCTGCATTTTAAAAGTCCGATCTTGATCCGCACGCGATGCATTTACTTCCGCAGCAATTCTCGGCCAATACGCTGACATGGCTTGCTGATACTGGGCTTCAGCCATGGCAACACTGGCTTCTGACACATTTAAGGATTGATGTTTTTCCAGTGCAATACGAATGCAGTCCGCAAGCGCTAGCTTTTGTTGCGGAGCAGGGTTTGCGCTAACTACCAATGAGCCGGACAAAAGTATGGCAAAGCCAAGTATTTTTAGTGGTGATGACATCGCTTTAATCGTCTCTTAGCTGGTTGCGGATATATAAAATTTCATCGATGTTCGCCATAAACAAATCGACTAACTCAGGATCAAACTGAATAGATTTATTGCTGTTCAAATAATTGATTATGTCTTGATCTGACCAGGGCTCTTTATAAATGCGTCGGCTGCCGAGGGCATCAAATACGTCGACTATGCTGACGATTCTGGCTTCGATGGCAATATGTTCGCCATCTAATCCTGCCGGGTAACCTTTGCCGTTATAGAATTCATGGTGTTCATGAGCGATGGTGGCGGCCATCTTAATCAAAGGCTTATCCAATCGATTGAGTAATTGAAAGCCCATGTCGGCATGCTTTTTCATGATGTGAAATTCTGCATCTGACAGCTTGCCGGGTTTATGCAATATTTCATCGGGGATGCCGACTTTGCCTATGTCATGCAGAGGAGAAGCGGTTTTAATCATGGCCGCATGTTCATCGCTAAGGCCATATTTACGGGCAAGCAATTCAGAAATCAGGGCAACACGTTTGATATGTAAACCGGTTTCATGACTGCGATTTTCAACCACTTCGCCCAAGACATAAATCAGCTCTTTTTGTGTCTCAATAATTTCTTCATTGAGTTTGATGGATTCACTGATGTCGTGGCTTAAGCTCATTAAGGAGTTAAGTTCGCCTTGTTGGTTATGGATGCCGACAATCACGGTGCTGAGGGTGTGGTAGCTGCCATCTTTGCCGATGATTTTAATCACCCTGGAGCTGTAACCTTGATGTTTGACTTTGGTTAACACACGATCTTTAAAATCACCGCAATCTTGAATGAGCTGACAAAGTGATTGTCCGACCAGTTCTTCAGAACTGTAATTGAGTGTGGTGCTGAAATTTTTGTTAGCACTAACAATGGTGCCTTCTGTATCGATCACGCATAACGAGGTGCCAATTTCTAATGCGCGTTCATATTCGTGCAGATAATGCTTTTGCTCGCGGAGGTCTTGTTTTAGATTGATCGATAAACGCTCAAATTTTTCATAGACTTCGGTGATATCAACCATCAACGCAACAAACTCTTCGATTGCATTCTGTGCATTGACAATAGCGACCACCGTAACGTCAACGACATAAATATTGCCTGCTTTAGTTCTTTTTTTCAGCATTCCCTGCCATTTCTTTTTTTCAAGAACGGTGTTTTTCAATTCTTTTAATAAATCTTCCTGCTCAGTTGTTTCAAAACTAAATAAATAATGTTGTCCTAATAATTCGGCTTCTGAATAACCTGATAATTCGCAAAAATGCTGATTGACGTAGGTGATGTTACCGTGGATGTCAATTTTGGCGACGATGGCTTTTTCATCCACCAACAGCTTGTATTGTGCTAATAACTTATGACTTTTTTCGACTTCGCGAGTGAGATGTATTTGTTCAGTGATATCGGAAAGCTTATTTAGTAAGCGATCAACACTGATGGGCTTAGTGATGTAATGCTGAATTTCCAGTTCCAATGCTCTGAACAAATATTCCACGTCGTTGTAAGCACTTAAAATCACAATCGGTTGTTCGGGATTAATAGCTCGAATATCGGCCGACATCGATAAGCCGTTGACTTCGGGCATTTGAATATCAGTGACGACAATATCGGGGCGATGTTCTTTGAAAAGCTCCAGACCTTCACGGCCGTTTTTTGCCGAATAGAGTGCGCCGACATAGTGCGCCAGCATAAATTGCAGCTCTTCGCGAGTTTCCATATCGTCTTCTACATACAGAACTCGAACTGAAGACAGGTTTTGTAATTTGTTATCTTTAAACATGAGGTTTTTTAATTAGATAAATAGCCATGCCAGCAAAATTGGCGTTTGCCTTTGTATTTTGCCCTGTACATCGCCTCATCGGCGAATTTTAATAGCATGAGTGGATTGGTATTGTCTTCAGGGTAAATAGCTATGCCGATGCTTGCTGATACCGGTAGTTCAATATTCTCTTCCTGTACTGTCATGGTCAGTGAATCGAGAATACGTTGCGCTGTTTCGGCGATCAATTCTTTGGATGTGCCGTTTAAGATGACTACAAATTCATCACCGCCCAGTCGCGCCACGGTGTCTACTTCGCGTATACAGTTCATTAAGCGTCCAGCGACTTCAATAAGCACATTATCGCCTTGACCATGCCCCAAACTGTCATTTATTTGCTTAAATCCATCCAAATCAAGATAAAGCAACGCCACGTTATAGTTAAAACGATTTGCTGATGCTATGGCGGTATCCAGTCGCTGAAAAAAAAGTTTTCTATTGGGCAAGCTGGTTAATGGATCAATTTCTGCGTGGTAACGAAGCTCATCTTCCAATTGTTTGTGATCGGATATATCTACAAACATAACCACGTAATGACTAATGCAGCCATCGGTCTTTTTAATGCCATTAACCAACACCATGGCAGGGAATTGTTCATTAGATTGTCTGCCAATAAGCAGTTCGCCTCGCCAGTGCCCAACTTTTTTCACCAGCATGGTGATTTCTTTGAGAGTGGATTCACTAATAGATAAATCAAAAATCCTCTCAATGGGCTTGCCTTCAATTTCAATTTCAATTAAATTAAAGCCGGTAATTTCAGTGAAAGCAGGATTTATGGTTAGCATGTTGTAGTGGTCATCCAAAATCAACATGGCTGCACCAGAGACTTGATAAACGCTAGCGGCAAGAGTCAAGTTTGCTGCTGATAATTCTTGAAGTGTAATGTTTTCTAAAATCCAAACGATTTGGGGATTGGATGATGGGTTGATTAGTTTGCCTTTGAAACGGGTTTTGCTTAAATCACCATTGCGCAGCCGAGTTTGTATTTCAGTATCAATAATGCCTGTTTTTTCAAGGCATTCCCGTAGGTAGTTTTCCAACGCAATTTTGTCTGTTTGGCCGGTGTAAAAAACGTCGCTGAGTGAAATGATTTCGTGCTTTTTGTAACCAAATTGTTCTAAAAATTGTTGATTTGTTTTTAGCAGGCTAAATTCCAAGTCTGTAAAAGCAATACTTACAGGCGCTTGTTCAAAAATAGCTAACTGTTGGGCTTCGCTTGCGCAGAGTTGTTTTTTTAACTGTAAAAACCGAAACAGTGATTTTATTTTTGTGTCCAATGCAATTCGTTTAATAAGTTGGGTAATGACATCAACAACTTTTATTTTAAAGCTGGGATGAATATTGCCTTGATCGGTTTGGTTTTGCATCAAAATTTGTATGATGTTGTCAGTATTCAGATGGAAATCTTAAGTTGGGATAATGCAGCGAGCAGTTATTGCCGGTAATTATCAATTATTAAAAGCAATTATCCAGCCAAGTTATATAAACAGGCACTTTAAAAACTAAATTATTTGTTAAATCAATGTGTTAAATGATTTAGCTATTAATCGTATAGTCTGGGTATCGATATAAATTACGAGGAAAATGTCTATTCATTTCAAATAGTCGCGCCAGCCTTGTCAGGCGATTATGTCAATTTTGTCAGCGGGATAGCTTTTATGGCTTTTACGCGGAGATTTGTCGAGGATTGGTATATATAAATAAAAAAAGCCCCTTTCGGGGCTCCTTTTTTTAAGGCTTTTAATTAACCACGGGTTCTTTCTGCTTTTCCAGCAAGTAATCCAGCCAGAGGTTCGACAATTTTTCCTGAACGGTATTTTGTCGCAGTCGGGCATTAAGATTTGGGAAATCAACCTTATCCAGATCCTGATCCTGGTTGTAGCAGGAATACACGAAGAATTCCTTACCGGTTTCAGCATCGACATGCTTACACAAACACTGCGCGCAGATACCTTTCATCATGCACTGCATTGGCGAATTAATTGAACCGACGGCGTGATGCGCTTTGGTCAAATATGGTTTCAAAACATTGAAACGCGCATCTTTAACTGCCGCCATCATTCGGTCTGAACCAATCACGATTAAATGATCGACATCAGTCAATGAGATGTTTTGTTCGCCTAATTCGCCTTTGCCATAAGCAATCATGGCTTCCAGAATGTTGCCGACAAACGATTTATCTTGCGGACGGTTCGCCTTGATTGGTGTTACGCCTGGCGTGTTATCAACCGCCCAGATAATGACATCTGCTGCCGCTTCAACGTCTTCAACTTTGAAAACATCCTGGTTGTATTTGTAACCGGCAAAATAAATAACCCGGTTGCCAGCGGCCCGCAATGCTTTACCGATTGAGAACAACACGGCATTACCCAAACCACCGCCGATTAACAACACGGTTTGACCAGTAGGAATGTCGGTCGGTGTGCCGGTAACGCCCATAAGAATGAGTGGGTCGCCGACTTCCCAGGTTGCACATAGCCGTGATGATGAGCCCATTTCTAGGGCAATTAACGAAATGGTGCCTTTTTCTGTATCCACTTCCGCGCCAGTTAATGCCAAGCCTTCAGCTGCAAGCGAGGTGCCTTCAACGACCGGTGCGTAGGCTTCATAGTTTTGCAGTCGGTAAAATTGGCCCGGATGGAATTTCTGTGCGGCCAGCGGTGCCTTGACCACGACTTCGATAATGGTCGGTGTCAGGCGGTTGATGGCAACGATGGTAGCATTAAAGGATTCGTCCAAATTAGCGAACAGATTTTTCAAGGCCGCATCACGTTGATGTTGTTCGGCCGGATTCAATTGCTGTAATTCCTTAGCGAACAAATCGACGACATAAGGATAACCATCTTTAGCGCTGGCCATCGCTTTAACGACGTTGCCTGCGTAAACCGGATGGTTGTCACCATAAAAACTGATGAACTTGCCGTCTTTTTGATAAGAGGTCAGCGGTGCCGGTTTGCCCAGCTTAGGTGCTGCTTCATCGTGCATCGCCACCAGTTGAACTGTGCCGTCTTGTAATTCCGGCTCGTAACGTTGGAAGAACCATTTGTCCATTACGAAAGTGTCTGGATATTCGCTTTGGTAAATCGTATTGGGCGAGGTACCGGCGGCAATATACAGATTGCGTAATGGTACGGTGATGACGCCTTCTTTAACCCATTTGCCATCTTCCAAAGTCAATTTTTCGAATTCCACGCCATTTAGATGACCATATTCATCGGCCAGCGCGCTTTTTGGGCTCATGCCTTCAGCCAGCGCGATACCTTCTTGCAGGGCTTCGTGGATTTCTTCGTGGTTTTGACGATAGGCTGGCGCATCGCGCATGCCTTTACGGTAGAACAGTGTCACGCCGCCCCATGCATCGATTAAGGGCTGGAAGTCCGGCAGTTCGCCTTCGCTTTCGGCACGTTGACGTTCGGCACGAATGACTTTGCCGTGTGCCAGGAATTCATCAAGGATGATGATTTCTTCTTGGTCGTAACGGTTGCGCACTACTTCTTCGCCGTAAACGTTACTTAATGTTTCGTAACGGTCGAGTATTTTTTCCACTTGTACCGGGTAATAAGCCATCAATTCAGTGGCTGTATCGATTGCGGTTAAACCGCCGCCGATAACGCCTGCCGGTAAACGCACCTGCAAATTCGCCAATGATGACGCTTTCGCCGCGCCGGTTAATTGCAAACCCATTAAAAAGTCTGAGGCTTTACGAATGCCGCGGATCAGGTTGTTTTTAAGATCGATAATAGTTGGTTGGCCTGCACCGGACGCAACACAAATATGGTCAAAGCCCATGTCCCAAGCGTCATCGATAGTTAACGTGCCACCAAAACGAACGCCGCCGTAGGTTCTAAAGGCCGCGCGTCTTTGTAAGGTCAGGTAAATAACTTTCAGGAAGTTTTTATCCCAACGGACGGTAATGCCGTATTCAGCAACGCCGCCAAATCCAGCCAGAATTCGTTTGTCCAGGTCTTCGTAAAGATCTTTAAAGTCGACGATCGGCAATGGCGCGT
Source organism: Methylococcaceae bacterium (assembly GCA_030693065.1). Taxonomy (GTDB): domain Bacteria; phylum Pseudomonadota; class Gammaproteobacteria; order Methylococcales; family Methylomonadaceae; genus JABFRC01. Next base: position 20,736 of record JAUYBL010000031.1, read on the forward strand.
GAGTTTCGTCGCCGGTCAATTCAACGGGCAATGGTTCCAGTTTTAAGGCATCAATAGCAGCAACGCCGAAGCCTTCATTGAGCAGGTAATGGCTCATGGTGTAACCGGCTGGTCCTAAACCTACTACCAACGCATTTTTGCCGTTGTAAGGCAGCATGGTTGGGCGTTTGACGTTTAATGGATTCCAACGTGTCAACAAGCTGTAAATTTCAAAACCGTAAGGCATGAACAATACGTCTGTTAACACATTGGTTTCGATTTGCGGGATGTTAACCGGATCGGTTTTTTGGTAAATACAGCCCTTCATGCATTCGTTACAGATACGATGACCGGTGCCAGGGCACATCGGGTTATCAATGATGATAATCGCCAACGCGCCGATGTTGTCGCCGTTACGTTTAACCAAGTGCATTTCGGAGATTTTTTCTTCCAATGGGCAGCCGGTGGTAGTAACGCCTAGCGGGTCCAGTTTGAAAGTATTGGTTTTTTTATTGCGCATGCCTTTCGAGCACGAATCAGTATCGCGCTCGTGGCAGTAGATGCAGTGATTAACTTCAGACAATGTTTGTCTTTCGTTATAACGCGGGTCAGTCAATTTGAAGCCATCACGGCGGCGACGGTGTTCTTGCTCGCCCATCCAGGCAGTAAATTGACCGCGATCAACGACTTCGTGTTCGACCAGATTGTCAAAATCGCGTTTGTTCGGGAATTTAAAGCTCAGCCATTTTTCGACAACATCGTTATCTTGTTGGGCGACATAACTCCAGCGTTGCACGATGTCGGTCAAGCCATTAACGAATTCGGCCGCATCGTCATTGGCGATAATGTCGGCAAATTCGGTAGCCGCTTCACTGTGCGCAGCCAGTTTGTTGCGAAGATCAGCAACGACTGATTCTGCCGTGTTGTAATCGCTGTCTTTGCCTTTGGCGAGTAACTTGTAGTGTTTGGAGAGCAGGCCGATGGCAGCGCCGACTCTGGCAACGCGGTGTTCAGCGTCATCGTCTTGATTGGCTTCGTTAAATCCGGCGTCAATCAACAGATCAAACCGATTCAAAATAGAAGGGATATTCCATTCGCTGGTGTCCTGGCCTTTAAAAGTGACAGCCAGTTTTTCGACGATTTCGTTTTTATAAGTAAAAACAGTATCGATTTCATCTTTGATAGCAATGGCTTGTGCTTGGTGTTGCTCAGTGACATTAAATAATTTGGCGACAAATTGCCCGACAAAAGGCCCCATGCGTACTAATAAGTCGGAGATTTGCTCCGGTGATAAACCTTCGCCTTGATGTTGCCGGTACGATTGGAATTCAGTGTGTAATTGTGCGTCATGGCGTTCAACCGAGGCATCGAATACGTCGAGTAGGTCTTTTAATCGGGCTGAATCGTATAAATCGGGGTAATTAAAGCCGGGGATGCCTAAGGTAAGTGTCGGTTTTGCTGTCATTTTTGTGCTCAATGGAAACAATGGGTGATATGTGGACAGTTAAAATAAAGTGCGTCATTTTAACGTTATAAACGAAGATTAGGGATGATTTTTGCATGTAAAGCGGACAAAAGTGTCAATGCGACGGCGGCATTTTTTCTCTGAGCTTTAAAAAGCGCTGATAACGCGACGTTGATATTTCGCCGCTTTCAACTGCTGCGCGCACGGCACAGCCTTTATCTTGCAGATGTCGGCAGTCATTAAACTTGCACTTGCCCAGCAATGGCTGAAATTCGAGATAGCCTTGGGCAAGTTGTTGCTCAGAAAGATCGGCTAAGCCAAAAATTGCCACACCCGGGCTATCGATTAAATCACCACCATCTTCTAAATGGTAAAGAGTGGCTGCTGTGGTGGTGTGCCGCCCCAGTTTACTGGTTGCTGAAATAGCTTTAGTTTTCAGCGCTTTGTCGGGCAGAATCGCATTGGTCAAGGACGATTTGCCCACTCCCGATTGCCCGGCAAAAATACTTACTTGGTTTTTAAGAGCCTTTTTTAACTCATCAATCCCCGCGCCGTTACTAGCGCTGACTCGATATAACGCATAGCCGAGCTTTTGATAGACCAGTAATTCTGCCTCAATGTCCTCTGATAGTGGTAAGTCGGTTTTATTCAGGACCAGCGCGGCACCCATGTGCCTATTTTCGCAAATTGATAAATATTGATCGAGTAATAGAAAGTCGCAGAAAGGTTCTGTGGCAAAAACGATAAATACTCTATCAATGTTGGCAGCCACTGGGCGCGTTTTACCATTTCTGGCCGGTCGCAGTAGGGCAGAGCGTCTAGGTAAAATTTCCTCTATCCGGCCTTGATCAGGGGATGATTGCAACCATAGCACTCGATCCCCCACTGCAACTGTTTCAAGCTTCCGAAGGGTTTGGCAAAGATAGATATTGCCGGAAGATTCAACGGCAATATCTTGACCTAAGTGGGCAATTACCAAGCCTTCATTTAGAGCAGCCATTATGAAGGCTGCATAGTGGTTTCCAGGTGGGCGATGCGAATAGCGGCGGGCGGGTGACTGTAATGAAAAGCTGAGTACAGCGGGTCCGGCGTTAAGGTATTGGCGTTTTCTTCATACAGTTTCACCAAGCCGCTGATCATTTTTTCCGCTTTGGCATTGTTGGCAGCAAAATCATCGGCTTCAAATTCGAACTTACGTTGAAAATAAGCGCTGATCGGTTGCATGAAAAAAGTGAATGTTCCGGATACCAGCATAAACAATAATAATGCTGCGGCGTTAGATGGTTGCTCTACACCTAAGCCGTTATAAAACCACTGCTGATCAATTAACCAGCCCAAAATGCCCAAGCTAATTAGGCTCATGATAGACGTTGCAATCAGCATTTTGATGACGTGTTTGCGTTTGAAATGTCCCAGTTCGTGCGCCAGCACTGCTTCCAGCTCTTCATCATCCAAAGATTTAACCAAGGTGTCGAAAAACACGATGCGTTTGTTATTGCCTAAGCCGGTAAAGTAAGCATTGCCGTGTCCAGAGCGTTTGGAGCCGTCCATAATGAAAATGCCTTGGCTGTGAAAGCCGCAACGTTCCAGTAAGCTCTGAATTCTGTTTTTTAAAGTGCCGTCTTCCAGCGGTGTGAATTTGTTAAACAAAGGCGCAATCACGGTAGGAAACAGCCAGCTCATCAGTAACGAAAAGCTCATTAAAATAGCCCAGGCCCATAACCACCATAGTGAGCCTACGCTGTCCATCACCCACAATATCAAAGCCAAAATAGGTAGGCCAATTACGGCTCCTAGCCCCAAACTTAGGAGTTGATCTTTGGCAAATTGCTGCAAGGTGCTTTTGTTGAAACCAAACTTTTCTTCAATGACAAAGGTTTGGTAAAGGCTGGTAGGCAGTTCGAGCAATGTCAGCACCAAGAAAATGCTGGCAATTGCGCCGACACCTGCCAGCAAGGGTGATTCGACCCAGCCAGACCAGAGGTTAAAAGACAATTGTATGCCGCCGCCTAAGGTGACTAAAAGCAATAAGACAATGCCAATAACATCATCAATCTTGCCAAGTTTGCCTTTTGCCAGCGTGTAGTCCGCAGCTTTTTGGTGAGCGGTTAATGAAACACGGTCTTTGAAGGCATCCGGCACGGCATCACGGTGTTTGGCAACATGGTCAGCTTGTCTTTTAGACAGCCAAAATTGAATGGAATGGGAAATAATCAGGGCAATAATAAATACGATTGTAAAGGTGTTCATAGCTTAAAAACGTTAGGGTTATGATTAGTCTTACAGTTTGCCGAATGCTACACTAAGCGCAACTTTTTTGACATAACGGAAATTCCTACATGGCCTTGGACCCTCAAAATCTGATCTGGATTGACCTGGAAATGACCGGCTTAGATCCAGATAACGATCTGATAATCGAAATAGCCACGGTTATTACTGATAAAAATCTGAATGTGCTCGCGCAAGGTCCGGTACTGGCCGTGCATCAGTCCGATGCAGCATTGGCGGCGATGGATGATTGGAATCAGCAGCACCATGGTCAATCCGGTTTGATTGATCGGGTCAAGGCTTCACCTTACAGCGATGCGCAAGCTGAGCAATTGACTATCGATTTTCTAAAACAATGGGTGCCTGAAAACACCTCGCCGATTTGCGGCAACAGCATCGGTCAAGATCGTCGTTTTCTTTATCGCTACATGCCAAAACTTGAAGCTTATTTCCATTACCGAAATATCGATGTTTCCACCTTAAAGGAGCTAGCCGCCAGATGGGCGCCGGAAGTTAAAGAAGGTTTTAATAAAGAATCTACCCACCAGGCGCTGGACGATATTTTGGAGTCGATCGAAGAACTACGATACTACCGGGAACACTTCATCAAGTTCTAAGCCATGAATCAGATTATTGCAGTTGCACTGGGCGGGGCCTGCGGTGCTGTGGTCCGGTTTTTAGTGTCATCAGGGATTTATCAATGGCTGGGCCGTGGCTTTCCTTACGGCACTTTAGTCGTTAACGTTCTTGGCTCGTTTTTGATAGGCCTGTTAACCGAATCACTTATCTTGCAACGTGTGGCTCTCACTTTAGATTACCGGGCTGCCATTTTAGTCGGCTTTATCGGCTCATTTACTACCTTCTCGACCTTTTCGCTGGAAACCTTTTATTTAATCGAACAAGGCAATTTAACCAGAGCTGGGTTGAATGTCCTGATAAGTGTCAGCACTTGTTTGTTGGCAGTTTGGCTGGGATTATTATGCGGTAGAGCGTTGTTTTATTATGGTGGCGGCTTGATCACTTTGGGTAGCGGCAGCATTCCCTATGCGCTGATGGTTATCAATCTAATAGGTGCATTGCTGATCGGTATTGTCAGTGCAGTATTGCTGCAAAAAGTCGACTTGTCGATGGAATATCGTGTGGTCATTATGGTGATAATGATCGGCGCTTATCTAACGCTGTCCGGGTTGTATTTACTGTTGTATTTAATAGAGCATGGATATTCTATTAATACCAATGTCTCGATGATGTTGAGTATTTTTGTCGGCAATGGATTAGCCTGCATTTTTGTTATCTGGTTAGGTTTGCAGATTGGTAAGCAGGCTTAGCTTTCCCCCTCTAATTTTTTTATTCCCCCGCTTTGGGCCACAATCAAAGGTAACCCGCTGTCATGTTAGATCCTCGTTTATTTAGAACTGAACTCGATTTTGTCACCAGCCAATTGCAAAAGCGTTCATTTGCTTTTAATCCGGAAAGTTATTCCGAGCTGGAAAATAGAAGAAAAGAAGTCCAGGTTAAAACCCAAGAACTACAAAACGAGCGCAACAGCCGTTCCAAAGCGATCGGCCAGGCCAAAGCCAAAGGTGAAGATGCACAAGCCTTACTGGATCAGGTACAGAACTTGGGTGATGCGCTTAAGGAAGCTGAAGCTGAATTAGCCGTTATTCAAACCGAAATGACCACCTTAATGGAAGGCATTCCCAACATCCTGGATGAAAGCGTTCCGAATGGTAAAAGCGAAGACGATAATATTGAAATCAGCCGCTGGGGGGAAATACCGGTGTTTGATTTTGAAGTTAAAGATCATGTTGATCTGGGCTTAAAAAGAGGTCTGGATTTTGAGCTGGGCGCAAAAATCGCCAGCGCCCGGTTTGTGGTCTTAACCGGACCATTGGCCCGGCTGCAACGGGCGCTGATTCAATTCATGCTCGACACCCACACGGCTGAACATGGCTACAGCGAAACCTATGTACCGTATTTGGTCAACGCCGACAGCTTGCGCGGTACCGGGCAGCTGCCAAAATTTGAGGCCGATTTGTTCAAAGCCAGCGATGATCCCGGCTTGTATTTGATTCCGACAGCCGAAGTGCCGGTCACTAATATCGTCAGAGATGTGATTCTTGATGCAAAACAATTGCCGCTCAAATTAGTTTGCCACAGCCCTTGTTTTCGCAGTGAAGCAGGGGCCTATGGCCGTGATGTGCGCGGCATGATTCGTCAGCACCAGTTTGAAAAAGTGGAGCTGGTGCAAATCGTCAAAGCCGAAGATTCAGCTGCTGCACATGAAGAATTGACCGGGCAAGCCGAAGCCATCCTGCAAAAATTAAAATTGCCGTATCGCAAAATGTTGTTATGCGCAGGCGACACCGGATTTTCATCGACCAAAACTTACGACTTGGAAGTGTGGTTGCCAGGGCAGGGCACTTACCGGGAAATATCTTCCTGCAGTAACTTCAAAGACTTCCAGGCCCGCCGACTGCAAGCGCGCTGGCGCAACCCTGAAACCGGCAAACCCGAGTTGGTACACACGCTTAATGGTTCGGGTTTGGCTGCAGGCAGAACCTTAATCGCGGTGATGGAAAATTACCAGGATGCCGAAGGACGTATTCTCGTGCCCGAAGCGTTGCTTCCTTACATGGGCGGGTTGACGGTTATTGATTAGGTTTTTTCCAAATTCAAAAACAGCGCCTATGAGTTAACTGGAAACTCGATAGCCACAGGAACTAAATTTGAACAGCGTTTTTTAAATAAAAGATCTCCGTTCGTGGTGAGCCCTTCGACTACGAACGAAATCGATAATTTGTGCTTGCCCTCATTGCGTGGACCCGGGCAATGAGTTTAATCAGTGCTCCCTTGGTTTTGCTGATCAACTACCAAAGCAGGAGCCAATGGCTAGTTAATAGTTCGTGATAGCCACAAATTAGTAGTTATGTGGCTAAAGAATACAATTATTCAATGCGACGGCGGTGCCTTGATCCAATCAATCCAGCTAGCCCTGTCCCAAATAACCAGACTGAACCCGGTACCGGCACAGCAGCAAGATTACCAGGACTGGCTACCCATGCATGAGCGTAAGCCGTCTGTTTAGGGGCACTGCTCAGCCAACTGTGGTCGTATTCGGAATAGACTTCAGTCATGAAAATCGAGGCGTAGGCGGAGGCGATATCGTAAGAGGGATTAGTAAGCTCTGCATCCATCCAGTACACCCAGGCTTGTTCGTTGATGAAATAGTTAGAGTTGGGGATGTCACTGGAGATGGTACCACCGAGTTCGATGTAAAACAGTTCGCTAAATTGGCTGTCGACCGGATTACCTCCATGGGCAGTAACACCATTTGCATCAATCTTAACCGACGGTAAAGCCCATTGGGTAGAGCCCGCATAATTGATGCTGTTTAAGTAATTTGTAAATGCTTTCGCGCCAAACCAGCTGACAAGTACTAAGCCATCACCGTGAGAATAGCCATAGCTATTATGATCGAAGTCTGCAGTTGAAACAATATGGCGACCGCTATTAGCGGGAGTTTCAACAATATTTGGCGTATTGTTTATGACAGGACTGGCTGCAATAATGGCATTAACAACAGTGTCGTAGCCTTGATCTTTTATCATAGTGTTTAACAGGTCAGCGTCGCCGGTCCAGGTTATGTTGCTAACACTGCTGTATACCACGCTTTGTCCACCTGCAGTACCTGCGGTTAATGTGGCTTGGGCATTTATGGCATTTAAACTGAGTAGGAGACCCGCTGCCAGTAGAGTGTTGTTGAATTGCATAAGGTTTACTCCTCTATTGATTATGGTATTTTCTTGTTTTGCGGCTTGCTTTTAACGCTAGATAGTTAAGCATTTATAGCTCTGCTGCACAACGGCTAATTTTTTGAGGTAACTAGACGTGGAATTAGCCGGTAACAGAAGCCATTGTTTATAAACGTTTTATACAGGATGGCATTAAACGTATTCTAATGAATCGCTGAATAAATTGATTTTACCCATGTCCCTCGACTATGCTTAGAAGAGCCTTATATAAGCTCACTAGTAGCTAAATCAATTAGTTAGCGTTAATTTTTAGCTTGTCGGACCATGAATACTCTGGGGTTCCCTAAAGCTGGTAAATAATTGACGCTGTTCGGCCGTTCTCTGAGGTAAACGAAAAATATGGACATTATCTTTAAAGAATACGGCCGGGTTATCTGGCAGAAAAAATGGTATTTCCTGCTGGCTTTGCTGGCATTAACCGGTGCGATCACCCTGGATTTATCGGCGCCGGTTTATTTTAAACACATCGCCAATGGCCTTGCCGGGCCTTATTCCGAAGCGACCAGGGATGATTTGCTTAACACGCTCAAAATAATTGCGTTTATCTACGGCGGTGTCTGGCTGTCTTGGCGTCTGCTGGAAATTGCGATTGTACCCTTGGATGGCGGCGGCGTTAACCTGCTGGAAAAACGCTGCTTCGATGTACTTAAAAAGCAAAAATACGCTTTTTTTGAAAACAGTTTTTCAGGCAGTTTAATCAAGCAAGCCAACCGGTTTTCGCGTTCGTTCGAAATTATCATGGACTGGTTTTTGTTCCAGTTCTTTATGAATATCCTCGCCGTGACGATTTCCTTCGTCATTTTTTACCAGCAACAGCCGGAATTCGCGTTTTATTTTCTGATCTGGGTTGTTGTGTTTGTCAGTTGGAATATCGCTTATTCGATATGGAAACTGCGTTTCGATCAGGCAGTATCGGAAGGCGATTCTAAAGTAGGCGGCGCTTATTCCGATGCTATCAGCAATATATTTATTGTTAAAACGTTTGCGATGGAAGCCAGCGAGCAAGCGCATATCAATAAAACTTCTGATACCGTTTACAAACGAAAGAAACTGGCTTGGGGGTTGATGTTCGTGTCGTTTGCTGTCCAAGGCCTGATGACCTTCGGTATTGAACTGTTACTGATTTACCTGATGATCGGCAAGTGGCAGGCCGGGCAGTTTCAAGTCGGCGAGTTCGTGTTGTTCCAGTCGGTGATGATCATGCTGATTCAGCGATTATGGGAATTTGGTCGCAACTTCCGCAACTTTTTTACCGCACTGGCCGACGCCTCGGAAATGGCCGATGTGTTCCGGCAAACCGAACTGGAAGTCGATAATCCCGATGCCAAGCATCTTACAATCAGCAATGGCGAGATTAGTTTTAACAACATCGGCTTTAGTTATTCCCCGTCTAATCCTCAGCAGCCCAAGTTATTCGATAATTTTTCTCTACACATCAAGGCTGGCGAAAAAGTGGCACTGGTCGGGCAATCCGGATCAGGCAAATCATCGCTGACTAAGTTGTTGTTCCGCTTTATCGATCCCCAGCAAGGCAGCGTTTGTTTTGACGGTATGGATGCGCGCTTGTTTACTTTCAACTCACTGCGCAAACAGATTTCCATGGTGCCGCAGCAACCGGAGCTGTTTCATCGTTCGGTACGCGACAATATCTCTTTGGACGCTGAAATTACCGAAGAACAGTTGATTGATGCCGCCAGAAAATCGCATAGCCTGGAGTTCATCGAAAAATTGCCTAACAAGTTTGATACGCTGGTTGGCGAACGCGGCATCAAATTGTCGGGCGGCGAAAAACAACGCATAGCGATTGCGCGAGCATTTCTTGAAGATGCGCCGATTGTCGTGCTCGATGAAGCGACCAGCGCACTGGATTCGCTGACTGAAAAACAAATCCAGGTAGCGATTTTTGAGTTGATCAGGCAGAAAACCGCCATTGTGATCGCGCACCGGCTGTCTACGATTTTAAGCATGGATCGTATTGTGGTACTTGAAAACGGTTGCATTATCGAGCAAGGCACACATCAGCAACTGTTGGATAAAAAAGGCCGGTATTACGAGATGTGGCAACACCAAAGCGGGGATTTTATAGGCAGTTGATCAGTAGATGCCACGGGTCGAATTTATGTTCCCAAGGTGTTGCTTTCAATGAGGTTTAGCCGTTATTGATTAAGCGTTTGTTGAGCTGTTAACACTGATTCTAATTTAGAAAATTATGATACATTAATTGTTGTCGATGCTGGTGGGTTCTCTATCTGTGTCGACAAGAAATAATAAAATAATAATTAACGAGAGGGTTTACGATGAGCAGCATACTGACTGAAGTTTTAACGGCTAACCGCGATTACGCGGCAAGCTTCGATAAAGGTGATTTACCGATGCCTCCTGGTCGGCACTTTGCAATCTTAACTTGCATGGACGCGCGTCTTGATCCAGCCAAATATGCAGGCCTGTCTGAAGGCGATGCGCATGTTATTCGTAATGCCGGTGGTAGAGCCAGTGACGATGCCATTCGCTCTCTGGTCATTTCCTACAAATTGCTTGGAACCCGTGAATGGTTTGTTATTCATCATACCGATTGTGGTATGGAAACGTTTACAGATGACATCATGCGCGATTTGCTATCTAGCAGTTTAAAAACGGCCTCTGTTGATGCGAGTGGTTGGCATGATTGCTGTGAAGGTCCGGGGTCTGCGGAAGGCAAATACATCGACTGGTTAACCATCAAGGATCAAGTTCAAAGCGTTAAGGAAGATGTCACTCGTATTAAGACACATCCCTTAGTGCCTTCCGATATTCCTGTGTACGGATATATCTATGATGTTAAATCCGGTCGATTGATTGAAGTGCCTCAAGAATAAGGGTTGGTTCAGTAAAAACCAATCTGATAGCAGGCCTTGCATTGCAAGGCCTGCTCTTTTTAAGTCCTAAGGTAAGTCGTCAAATTCCATCTTTAATCGAGCTTGTCTTAGCTTTTACTTACCATCTAATTTTTTCGCAGCAGCTTCAATATCCGTTTTGATCTTTTCTACGGCAGCCTTTAAACGGCTTTGTCCATCATTTGCTGACTTGGCGATGAGGGCATTGTCGGCGTTAGCTTCGTTGATCAGGCAAGTATTGTAAAGATTGGCTTTTTCCTGCCATGCGTTAATGGCTTTGACGCTGTTGTTGTAGGTGTCGGGAGTACTGCCGTTGACCACTGGGACTTCAGGTTCTGGGCCGCAACTGCTGGGTTTCCAAGCGTCTTTAGTGATAGTCCCGGCCGTGGCGACAGAGATGACGGCAATTAGGATGGCTGTAGCGAAAATCGTTTGTTTCATAGTTAACTCCGTTGACAATGTTAAATTTTAAAAGCCATCGAACAGCGAATAGTTGTGCGATGAACGCGGATATTACACAACCTTACGCTTTTCCCAAAACGGCATAACAGACCGGCGTCAGAATCAGGCTGGCGGCCATGCCCAGTAATAACCCGGCTGATAAAGACAGTGTCATAGGAATCAGGAATTGCGCTTGCGGACTAGTTTCCAGTAGTGCGGGCAAAAATCCTGCGAAATTGGTCAAGAACGCTAAAAAGATCGGTCGAAACCGCGCGGTGCAGGCAGCGCAAATCAGTTCAGACAATGGCTTGTCTTCATGTTCGTGTTCTTTTAAGTAATCCAGAAGCACCAAGCTATCGTTTACCACGACCCCGCTGGCGGCGATCATCCCGACTAATGATTCCATCGACAAGGGCAGGCCAGCAATGGAGTGAGCGATTACTGCGCCACACCATGCTACCGGTGCGGCTAATAAAAAAATAAACGGTTTTAAGTAAGATCGAAACGGCACGGCAATCATCACATAAATCACCAAAAGCGCGATTAGGGTGTATTGCTTAAGCGCATCGGTCATCGCTTGCTGATCTTGGCGGTCCTGGCCGATGTCGATACTTAAGCCCGGATACTGTTGCCGTAAGCTCGCTAATTCGGAAGTTTCCAGCCCGGAATAAATAGCATTGACATCGGCTTTTTGCGGATCAACACGCGCCTGCACTTTGACAACACGGCGACGATCTTGGCGGATGACTTTATCGACCCCCGGCACCAGACTAACTTCTGCCAGGTTGCCAAGCGGCGCCTGTTGACCGTTGGGGAGCATAATCGGCATGGCGATTAAATTATCCAGCGATTGCCGTTCTTCGCGCGGATAACGCACCATGACTTTGACTTCATTACGACCACGTTGCAGACGCTCCACTTCGTCGCCAAAATAGCCTTGGCGCACTTGCTCGGATAATTCTTCAAGTCGTATTCCTAAACGTTCCGCCTCCGGTTTTAAGTTTAAACGGACTTCCGGTTTGCCCACTTCATTAGAATCGATGACATCATAAACACCGGGGTAGGTGGCAAGTGAGCGTTTAAGTGCGGCGGCAGCTTGTGGTAACAATGCGGGATCGGTGGCGCCCAGATCAAATTCAAGATCGTAAGCCACATCGCCTTCTTTATAGATAAAGTCAATCTGCGTGCGGCCTAGATCGCCGATACGTTTGCGCCATTGCTTGATAAAATCTTCAACGATTATTCGTTCCCGGCCTGCCGATGTAAATTCCGTCCAGAAACCTGCACCATGTTCCCAGACGATAGTCTCCAGTCCGACCACCACGCTCGGCGTTTTGGCGTTGTCAGATTGATTGCCAACGCCATCCAGCTCATCTCGCAATGAGAAAAACGCCTGCTCGACTTGTTTTGCTCGGTTGCGGGCTTCGCTGTAAGGCATATCTTGCGGGGTTTTCAAGTAAACCAAAAAACTATCTTTCACTACATCGGCCTGGACTGATAGGCGAATCCGTCCGCTGCTTGCCCAGGCGGCACTCAAGATTATCATTACCGCAAACCCGGCGAGCGTCAGGTAACGCCAGTCCAAGGCGCGTTGCAGAAATGGGCGGTAATAGCTGCTAACAAACCGCTCCAGGCTTTGGTTTAGACTTGTGCGTATTCGATCTAATGGCGAAATGTGTAGGGTGGGCAACGCTGTTTTGCCCACCGTTTTATGTTCATGCCAAAAATGGTGGGCGAAAAAACCTGCCCACCCTGCATTGTTTGGATTATTAGGCGCGGCAAGATGCGACGGCAAAATCAACAAGGCTTCGATCAATGAAAACACCAGCGTCAAAATCATCACCAGGCAAATAGGCTTCATCATTTGCCCTGCCCAACCGGGTAAAAACAGCCCCGGCAAAAAAGCGACCAATGCTACCAGTACCGACAGAATCACTGGCAAAGCCACCGCCTGCACACCTTTAATAGCGGCGGCAAGGCTGGACTTGGCGTCTTGTATTTCACCTTCTTGTTGGTGGGCATAGATGCTTTCGCCGATGATAATGGCATCATCTACCAGAATGCCCATCGCCAGTAGAAAACCGAACAGCGACATCATATTCAAAGAAAGATCCAAAACCGGCATCAGAAAAAACGCACCGAGCACGGAAGTAAAAATGCCCACGCCTGCCCAAATCGCCACGCGCAGCCGTAAAAACAAGGTTAACACCAAGCACACCAGCACAAAGCCGCCGAGGCCATCTTCAACCAGCGTGCGCACTCGCTCTTCATAAGCCTGGGAGTCATCCCACCAAGTGGTGATTTCCAGACCTTGGGGCAGATGCAATTGTTGTTCGACAACATATTCTTTAACCCGGCGCGCCACTTCAACCGCACTGTGGTTGGTGTGGATTTCCCAGCCCTGAGTCGGTTGGCCGTTGTAATGCCATTCTGACAAACGTTCTTCCAGGCCGTCTTTAATGACGGCAACATCACTCAGTTGCAAGCGCTTGCCGTCCGCGGACGTGCGCAATATCAAGTTGCCGATGCTGTTGGCATCCTGTGCTCTGGCTTTTACGCGCAGTTGCAATTCACCTGCTGGCGTTTTCACCAAACCATTGGATTGATCCAGCGACGCGCGGCGCATGGCTTCGGTGACATCATGCAAAGACAGCTGATATTGCTGGAGTTTGGCCGCTGAGACCTCAATCGAGATTTCATAAGGGGTTTCATAATAGTTACGCACCAGCGAAATACCGGGTATGCGTTCTAAATCAGCACGAATATGTTCGCCATAACGTTGCAGCGACAAGGCATCAGTTGGGCCGTGTAATGCGACCCAGATAACGCCGTCATCGTTGTCTTGCAGAGCCTGAATGACTTCAATTTTTTCCAGGTTTTTAGGCAGACGCGGAATGCTTTGCACGCGCCCCTGCAAGGTATTTTGTACTTGCTCAGGGTCATAATCGGGCAACACGAACACTTTAAGCGTACAGACACTTTGTTCAATTTCGGACACCAAGCGTTTGATGCCAGGCACATTGCTAATAGCTTCTTCAATGGGAATGCATACCGAAGATTCCAGCTCCAATGGCCCCGCGCCTGGGTATTGCGCAACGATGTTGATTTGGTGCGGATTAAATCTTGGGAAGACTTCTTTATCGATGAGCTGATAACCCACCACGCCGCCAATCATAATTAGCAGCATCAATAAATTGGCGGCGACCGGATTAGAGGCAAACCAAGCTAATAGCCCTTTTGGCTGATAATTTTGAGGGGAGTTCATTGCGCTGCTGAATCTTTAGCGGTTTTATCTTCTGCGATGGTGACCGTCATGCCCTCGATCGGCACATCAATCCCTGACGTTATCAGCCTATCGCCTGCTTTAAGGCCGGCTTTGATTAGAATCCGGTCTGACTCAGTGCGTAGCACTTCGACGCGCTGAATATGTAATTTTTGTTGTTTATCCACTAGCAGCACTTCTTGTGAAGCATTCATGGCCACAAGTGGTAGCTCGAAGATATTGTCGACTGCTTTACCGGCAATTTCTGCTTGAACAAATAGGTTGGCAAGCAGCGGTGGACGGTTGTTTTTTTGCCGATATGGCTCCGCTACTTCGGCAACGGCATAAAGCACACCGGTGCTTTCATCTAACGAACCTTCGGTGCGGACAATCCGGCCTTCCCAACTGTGCAATGTGCCAGCGAACTGTGCGGAAAGGCTGACAGACGGACCTTTACGCGTAGACCCTAAAGGCAAATCCAGAAAGCTCATTTGTTCGGTACTGAGCGGCAGCCTGATTTCGGCAACATCGGTAGAAAAAATCCGGGCAATTTTGTCGCCCGGTTGAATAAATTGCCCCAGGCCGATAGTTTTACTTTGCAGGCGCCCGGTAAACGGCGCGCGCAGTTCGCAACGGCTGCGTTTGACTTTGGCGAGCGCCAGGTTGGCTTCGGCAGATTTAAGTTTGGCCCGGGCTTCGGCTAATTGCGGCTCGCGCATCGCCAGCGCGGAAGGCTCGCCATCGCCAAGTGCCTTCCATTCATTGTGCGCTTGATCGGCTTGGGCTTCTTCCATGGCTACAAAGCGTTTAGCTTCGGCGATTTGCGCCTGTACTTCGGCAATGGCGACATCGTAGTCACGCGGATCAATGGTAACTAACAACTCGTCGCGCTTAAAAAATCCACCGGCAACAAAATCAGCATGCAGATAAATCACTTTACCGGCCACTTCCGGGACCAAATCGATTTCGTTACGCGGGGTAACTATGCCTTGGGAATGGACACTCAACGTGATGGTTTGCGGCTCAACTTGAATGACGGTTACCTCGGGCACGTCAGCCTTGGGCGTTTGTGTGATGACTTGCGGCCGTAATGCGATGATAGCCCCTGCACCACCGATGCCGAGTACTAGCAGGAGCAGTGCGGAGCCAATTTTTAGTCGGTTTTCTGTCATCATCAAACACCGCCACCCAGGGCCAGATAAAGATCAATTCGATTAGTAAGTAGTTGCCGCTGCACGATCAGATGCGCGCTTTGTGCATTCAGGGTGCTGCGATAACTGTCCAGAAGGGTGAGGATTTCAATCAAGCCTTGCTGATAGGATGTTACCGCCAGCTTACGACTGGCCTCGGTTTGCGTCATCGCCTCCTGGAGTGCTTGTTCTTGATCTCTTAACCATTGTTCTGCAGCCAGCGCTTGTTCAACTTCACGAAAGGCATTTAATGCCGTACTTTGATATTGGTTAAGCGCTTCTTGCGTCAGCGCCTCATTCAAACGTATTTCTCCTTTCAGACGGCCACCGGTGAAGATCGGTTGCATCAACCCCATGGCTAAATGCCAAGCAGCCGCGCGCGGGTCTATTAGATCGCTTAAATCCGGACTGCTGGTGCCGCCGCTGGCAGTTAAAGTTATTCTTGGTAACAAGGCTTTTTGGGCGCTTTCCACGCGCGAATCCATTGCAAGTAGTCTTGAAAAAGCAGCAGTCAGATCAGGTCGACGCTGCAATAGTTCGGACGGCAAGCCTGCAGATAAAGCAGCTGGCGGTTGAGGTAAAGACTTAGCAATCGGATTGGAGTCATTTGCCACCGAGGGATAACGTCCAAGTAGCACATCTAAACGACGACTAATAAGTTGCACTTGATTACGCGCATCAGCCAGTTGCGCTTCGGCATTGGCCAGGTCGGTTAACGCTAAACGTAAATCCAGGCCGCGCGTTAAGCCACGGCTAAAGCGTCCGCGCACCAGATCGACAATGGTGCGGCGGTCTTTGATCGATTGTTCGGCGACGTCCGCCTGTAGTCTGGCTTCGATCAAGGCAAAATAACTTTGCGCAGTACGCGCTGCTAGCGACAATCGGGCCGCGTGATAATCCGCAGCGATGGCGTCGGCATCTTGTTGTGCAGCTTGCTGCGAGGCTTTGATACGTCCCCAAACATCAATCTCCCAACCCAACGAAAATAAGGCCTCGAAAGCGCCGTATTCGTTGTCTTTAGCACCCGTGTCTAAGCGTTGATAACCCGGCGTAAACGCCAGTTGCGGCCAGCGCGCGGCACCGGCAATAACCGCTTGTTCGCGCGCGGCATCTACTTGCGCCGCCGCAGCTTTTAACTGGAAGTTATTTGATAAGGCATGGGTTACTAATGTTGTTAATGCGGGATCAGCAAAGACATGTAGCCACTCAGCCTCAATCTGCTGAGTTGCAGATTCAGTAACCGACCATTGAGCGGGTACCACGCCATAGGTATCGACAGCATTGCGTTCCGGGGCGGTGGTGCAGCCGGTGGCAATAAGCATCATCAAGTAGGCTACTGAGCGCGGATTTTTAAACAAATTGATTTCTTTGCATTGCTTTACCGGCAATAAGTTAAGCCGTTCGTGCTGAGCCTGTCGAAGCATGAACGGTTTAACGAAATGAACCGAATTGTTCTGTTCACACTTTGAAAGGAGTTGATTTCTTTTATGATTCGACAAATTCATCACGAACGAAATCAACAGTTCAATGTTTATTCTGAGCATTTCGCTTAAATAAAGAAGAACTCTGTTGAAGGATTTGCTTAGAGATTTTTTAATCATGAAGAGGTGCAGCTTATCTTCATGGGTAAAATGGCAAGGTTACCGCCAAGCTACTGCTCCACCGTCACAAAGGCTATTTTGGTAATCCCGGCATGCTGAACGACTGCCATCACCTCGGCTAATTTGGAATAAATCACGCTCTGGTCTGCGTATAAGTGCAAGCCAATGTCCGAGTTTTGGGTTTTTTCTGTAGTTAGCGCGGTTTCCAATGCGGCAAGATCGGCAATCGGCAATTTGTTAAGCGTGATAATGCCTTGCGCGTCGATACCTAATTGCAGTGGTTGCTCTTTGACATCGGCAGTAGTTTCAACAGTTTTGGGTAAGGTGACATGTACCGATTGCGTTAATAACGGTGCGGTTACTAATAAGATAATTACCAGCACCAACATCACGTCGACCAGTGGCGTCACGTTGATGTCGCTCATCGATTCTTCGTTGTCTGATTGCGGTTTAAAAGCCATGACGTGTCCCTATCTTTGAGTGTCGCTAGTGAAAGCCGTGTGGATAAACCCTGCCACGAAATTTTCCAGATCAGTGCGTTGTTGTTTAACATGACGCAGTAAAAAGTTATAAGCCAATACCGCAGGTACCGCGACAGCGATACCAATCGCAGTCGCCACCAGCGCATCGCCGATAGGACCGGCGACCACGTCCAGACTGGTCGAACCGCTTTGGGTAATTTCGTGCATGGCATGCATGATGCCCAATACCGTACCGAACAAGCCGACAAACGGCGCGGTACTGCCGATACTGGCAAGCATGGTCAGGCCGGTTTCAGTTAGTCTGGTTTCTTTCTGCATCTGCACCAGTAAGGTTTGCTCCAGTAACTGCTCCGGTTCACCGCGATATTTCAGGTGCTTGCCGGCAGCTTGCTGAATGCCGTCCAGCCAAGCGAAGCCTTTGTTGGCGATGCGTGCTTGCGGGCCTCTGACGATAGTGTTCGGCAAGGCTTTGGCGCTTGTTAAATCAGCGGCATCCCAAAACGCTTCGCTAAAACGACGGTTATAAACATTGTTTTTACTGAACTGCCAAACCTTGAACAAAATCAGCGTCCAGGTCAGCACTGAAAAAATCAGCAAGGTATATAACGTGCCGTCGATAATCAGTTGTGGCGCAATATGGTCGGGCATTAAGGTGACTCCTTTTAGTTATTTAAAGTAAAAATTATCGGTACGATCACCGAACTGGACACTGCTGTGCTGCCTCGTTTAGCGGGAACAAACTCCCATTTCTCAACAGCTGCAACGGCCGATTCATCCAGCACGTCATGACCACAGCTACGGAATATCTCCACCGATTCGCTTAAGCCTTCAGCAGAAACACTGACCCGTAACAACACTTTG
>JAUYBL010000038.1 GCA_030693065.1 Methylococcaceae bacterium
GTAAGGTGTGTGTAAGCCATGAAGCTCTCCCGTCAGTGATGTTTCGGGAGACTTTTTACCACATCTTGCTCCTGAACTCATGGAGTAAGCACTATCCCGATTCGTTAAACGGGTTATGCACTTATGATACGAATTCGCCAAATATTATAAATGGTAATGATGATATTAAAGCAGTTCTCCATTTTGATCCTGTTACAAAATTACTTTCAGTGGAAGATCCTCAATATGTTTATTATTTAAGAAATATTTCATGGTCATCTTTTGCCAAGCAAGTAGGATTTATGACCATGGATTTCCCATGTCCATACGACTTTGCCCTTTCATTTTCTGGCTCTGATAGAACTGTTGCGGAAGAATTATTCAATGCTCTTACTGAAATGGAATTTGAAGTCTTTTATGACCGCAATGAACAGCATCGAATTCTAGCAGAAGACGTTGAAGATTATTTGAGGCCTATATATATGACCGATGCTCAATATGTCATTGCATTGTTAGGTCCAGAATATCCGAAGCGAATCTGGACTAGATTTGAATCCCAACAATTCAAAAACAGATTTAAGGAAAATGCTGTTATTCCGATTTGGTTTGATTCAGTGCCTGAGGGTACATTTGATGAAAGTGCAAGAGTTGGAGGGTATGTGTTTAATACATCTAATGAACCTGCCCCTCAAATTGAGCAAATTGCTGAATTATGTAGGCAGAAAATTGGGGAAACTAGACAACACTAAGCCTACCCTAAAGCTAGGCAACGATATAAATCCACCAATCATTGGGACTACCCAAATAGCATACCTTACGAATAGTTAGGCATGCCCCAGAGTTAGAAGCGAAACGGCTTCGTTATTAGAGTCTAGAGCTTTGGTAATAAATTTAGTAGCCTTGAAAAATCCGGGGAGGGAGACGAACTCTCGAAATGAGCCTATCAGCGATAGCGTCCACTGATTCGCGATCACGAGAATCGTCAATAATCCGCTGCAGATTGATTGAGCAATATGTATCATTTTGAAGTTTATCTCCTTTATGGATGGCTACCAGCCGTGTTAAGACAAACCTTTCGCAGTCGCGAATTGTCTGTGGTAAATGACCTACAGCCGCTTGTTCTGAGGCCAAGCGAGCAAATGCGAGTAGCGCTTCAGTCTGTAGACTACTCATAATCAAGTTGCGATGGTAGCTACTCAGTGATGGTTTGCCATCCCCTGTGGGCAGAAAATGTCTTGGCTCCCAAACCGCACGGGCACGGCTACGCCGAGGGCCAAAAAGTAGGGGGCCAGTAATGTTCGGCGGATTTCGAACCGGCTTACTGTTAATGCGTCCCTTGTCCACAGGATCCTCATTACCCGCATCCAAATCCCATTGTGTAACATTTTCAAGAAATCGATGCACACTTCCGCCATTAATAATAACCTCATCGGGATCAACACCGCCACCCTGGAGCACGGTGACCAGACTAAAAGGGTTTACCGGCTCTAACACACCGGCATTCGACTCACCGACTGCTTCGATATAAAGCTTATCAAGCATTTCCGCCGCTAATTCATCAACATTGAACGGAGAAGAAGAGCCCCCCCAGGAGAGCAGCCGATCATGTCGCAGTCCAAGGCAGACAGTCGCCGCCGTTTCTAGTGACATTGCTCCGCAAATAGTGAAATGGATTGCAAAACTGACCATATGCGGATGAAACCATGCTTCGGTCGTTAGCAACTGGAGTATAACTTTATCTTCTACAACATGTTTTTTCTTGAAAGTCACCACAAGTTTAGGCGTAAGGGGGGCGTGTCGCCGTAACGGTACGAGTCTATCAAACGCAAGACTCCCTCCTTGAGTGCGGCGGAGGCTGGCTGGTGTGGCTTTTAGATAGCGAATCCAAAAAATATTCGGCTTTAATGGCTCCCACGGAAGCTCTAATGTCGGTACTGTGCTGGGAGGGAATATTTCCGTTTCATTTGACGCTGCTTGTAGAATATTAAAAAGCTGCTTGTAGCTTTCTCTCTTTCCGAGAGCTAATAACGGAGCATCAGACGGCGGGTTATCTTGGATTAGTGTCGTAAAGGGAGCGCTCCAGCTAAGCGACATTCTAAGACGGCGAATTACTATAGTCACTTGTATACTCCTATACTTTTTGGTATATTTTATTTGATTATGTTTTGCCTTCGGGCAATAACTGTAGATCCGAGCAATGAAATTCGAGTCTGCGGGGCTTGACCACGGGCAAGCCCCTATCAAATATCTTAGGTTTTATTAAACTCCTCATAAACTAAGAAATAAAAAGCAGACTCATCTTTTTCCGAAAGCTCTGTTATATTCATCTCGGTTGGCTTATTTAGACTCCCATTACTATTCCAAGATATTTCTGCCAGCGAATCATCCTCCGCTTTCTTTAAAAAATTATATATTGTTGTTGTGTCTTCTTTTTCTCCCGGCAGAGGCAATTGAAAAGGCTTATCATTTAGTTTTCGGCATAGAATCGGAGGAATCACCCAGACCATATCGTTTTTATTGTCTGACCAAAGACGGAACCCACAGAATGAGTTGGCGGTATCGTTCCCTTTCACCCTACGACAATCTCTGATTTCAACCCCATGGCGTATGATCCGTTCGAGAGCAGTAATTACACTATCGTTAGACGTGAGTAATTTAGCTACGCGGCGACCTTCTAAGTATTTTTCACGCCAACGTGTAACCCAGAAAATGAGCAAATAAGTGAGTAAACCTACACCTAAAGAAGCGCCCCAAAGGGTAGCGATATCGGATAATTGATAGGGCCTTTGGTAGCCCAGCCCCCAAAGATTACGAGCACTAATGAACATAAGCAGAGAAAATGTGATTCCGAGCAACCAGAACTCTGGATCCGTCCCAGCTACAAAGAAATCATTACTGGATCCTTCTTTTTTAAGGAAGCTCACTCGAAGTCCCATTCTCCAAATTAGCAACCAAATCGACAACACTAGGAATCCCGGCAGGAACAGCAATGAAGGCACACCAATAGTGGTGAGTAACTCCGACTGTCCGAAAACGCCAAGTGTGACTTCATAAGCAGCAACTCGATGAAGCGAAACGCCACAACTGGTCTTCGCATCGACATCGATCAATCCGATGTACTTGCCTGGCAAAATTGTCGGATTCGCCTTGATCTTAAAATCAATCGCAACAGTGCTCTGAGGTGAAATTACTAACGGTATTTCTAATATTGACTTGCCATTATCGGCACTCGCATTACTCACAGTGTCAGAGTCATTAGATCCGGTCACTTTCGCATGCGACACTTTGCTCATCTGTGGCTTGCTCAGGGTAAGAGTATCATTGTTACCGTTAGCGATCGTCAGTACCACGCGCCCCTCTTCATTCTCATGGAGAGAAGTAAAACCTACTTTGGTTTCAACCTTTAGGGCATCTGTACTCGGCATAACAGGACCTCGTACATCAAGGGTACCAACCACCGTTGCCGGATCACTGCTCGGAGGCTTCCCGAACTGATACTTTGCTAAGAAATAGAGTGAAGCGCCTGTTACGGGATGTTTGACAAGCTGGACGTTAACCAAGGTTGAGAATGAACCTCCCTCAGGCAGCGGAGGTATCGAAATACCCTCGCAGGATTCATGACTGCTGGCAAAATTATTGACCTCGCCTGAGGGCAATGTGGAAAACGCTGCGGTCACCGGACCATTCGAGAAAAAAGTCAAACACATATCATGAACGGGAGTTTGGCCTTTGTTCTGTATAACTACAAGTGTTTTTCCCTCATCTCCCGGACATAAATCCAAGCTTTGCGGCGTTGCAGTGACGGTCACGGCTGGACCGTCCGCGTATGCAGGTACCGCCGCCAACATTGCAAATCCTAATATCATTCCAAGACTAGCAAGATGCAGCGGTAGATTCCCGAAGCTCACATGCTTCAACTGAACAAAATATTTATTGGTAAGACGATTCTTTACAATTGGTGAATTAATAGCGTTGATAAGCTGCACTGGCAATCTATACTCGCACGGAAGGTATTCCAACTTCTGATTGTTAACCAAAAATGGATTGCTAAAATAGGCTGATATCTTGTTCTTGGCTCCGTCCATGCCCCCCCCTATAAAGTTATAAGTAGTCTCCCCCTTCAAGGCCGTTTATACAAATAATTTCCCTATATCAAGTCTACTAAATTCATATATTAACTTGGCTATTTTCGCCTTATAACACGTGTCACTTTTCAAAGTCAGGGTCAGCTGTCCGGCGTCAATTATCTTTTTCGGTGGACGCCAGGATTCGATAGACGGAAGCCTCACCAATTTTAAGTTGGCGGGCAATGTGTGTTTTTGCCAAGCCACTTGTGGCGAGGCGAACGACTTCTTGGCGTAGCTCATCTGCCAAAGGTTTACGGCCTTTGTACTTTCCGGCTACTTTGGCTTTGGCGACCCCTTCCCGCTGCCGCTCCAACATAATTTCTCGTTCGAATTGGGCGACAGCGCCCAAGACAGTTAGCATCAGCTTGCCGGTGGGTGTCTGAGTGTCCATACCCAGACTAAGAATCCGCAACCCTACCGTCTTTTTCTCAAACGTCTGAATTAATGCCATGAGGTCGGCTACTGATCGAGCGAGACGATCCAGCTTGGTGACCACCAAGACATCACCTTCGCGTGCAAATTCCAATGCCGCTTCAAGTTGGGCTCGTTTAGCGACAGAGGAGACCTGCTCCTGAAATATTTTTTTGCATTGGGCAGCTTCCAGTTCCCTTATCTGTCCTTCAAGACCAGCGATTTGCTCGGTGGTTGAGGTTCTGGCATAGCCGATGATCATATTTCGCTCACTAGAATTTAAGATGTTGTGATAGTGCTTCTATCATAAATCTTAATCCTATCTATTGGTAGGCTTTTTTGGCGGTTGCCAACTCCCTCACTAGACCAAGGTCTATTGAGAGGTAAATTTTGTAGATTCTACTTTTTTTTCAACGCACCTACATCGCGACTTCGACAATTTGCAACGTTTGCATATTCCACCCCAAATCAGCCAACTGTTCCGATTGATTTTCTGTCATTGATTCCGGTACGTTTACGCCAATAGCCAATTTTCTTTTGGAAAAAGCGAATTGTCACAATCGACCCATTTTTGCCACTCGCGCTTCTCCAAAACGGCCAGTCGGCCAAAGCCAGATTCTGCAAACTGGCGAACTACAAACCAGCTGTTGGCAAACTCAACCAAGCGGCCAATTGCACAGCCAACCAATAATTTTGTGCAGATGGCCGTTGATAAACTGTAAGCGGCTGTTTCGTTTAGAGGCAATCATCGAACACGCAAGACAAAAGCGTTGGCTGAGTGGCATTGTTTCGCGTATTTGACAACTTACTTGAACAGTGTTGAGCCGCCAAAAACAACTCCGATGCCAACATCAACGGTAACACCATGCCTTCAGCGCCGCATCCGCTCTAGCACATGAAACCCACAATTCGGGGACTGAATGAAGTAATGCCGATAAACGGAAATGAAGGTCCTCGCCCTCGCTTCCTTTCAACTCGCCAAAAGCAAGCTCAGTCAACCAGTCACCCGCAAATTCTCTCCATTCAATAATGTCTTTCCGCGAAGCAGATGCCACAAGGGAAATTCTCATAGCGACTTCGACGGAGAAACCAAATTGAGAATCTCGTCGATAACGACGCACAAGAATTCTGAGTTCATCGGCCAGCTCCGAGTTTCGAGATATTGCTGCAACTGTAGCCAAACCATTCAAAATACCAATCAGTTGGAATTTGTCCTTAAGGTTAGCAAGCGTGTAGTTAGCTAGCCTGAGAGCCTTTGCTGCCAATTCCGCGTGCTCCGATGTAATCCTAAAAATCATCGCGGAGTTGACAAGAGCTATAAACGAGGCAGCTTCGACTCCGTCGCCGACAAGCTGTTCTTCTATAATATGAGCAAGGTCATCAGGTAACGTATTTGGACTATCATCAGCACCTTCGAGCGCCCCAGGAAAGTACGGGCGAGCAAACCCGGATCTTATACTAAGACTTTGTTCTCCATCACCGAGAACAGTATCGCGCAGCCCTCCCTCGCCGAAGTCCGCCCGGAAAAAGTTGCCTGCAATCATCATGCGTCCGAAAAAGTCCGCCTGCAACTGAGGTGCGGCCGCAAGGTCAGGGCTCCATCTCGGCTCGATGCGCATATCCACAAATGACTGCATATAGAAATGCTCGCCGCGATTGCTCAACGCCCACTTGGAGAATTGATCGTAATCAATCCCACATTCGATAATTTGGCGATGTATCAACGCTGCCTGTGCCAGAGATGCTAGCCTTCGATAAAATGGAGGTTCCTCGGCTAGGATCCGTAATCTAGCAAGTTCCCCATCAACCAGAACGAACAAAGCCGAAATCAGCCTGAATTCAGAGGCTTTGCCTTCCACGTCATCGTCTCGGATTAGATGGACGAGACGCAACAGAAAAGGCTCGACCTCTGGCCTATCTGGAAGAATGCGCAGTCCGACTTCGAACGCGCCCAACCGAGAGAGCATGTCACCGTGCTTCTCAATATAGTGGAAAGCTTTTTCTAGTTCCTCATCAATGAGATGATCTGTATTGATTTCAACGGTCAGCGCCTGGTGAGAAGAGAGTAACAGACTGAATAGAAACCCCTCATAAGGTCGCCAGGCTGTTAATTGCTTAAAGAACTCGCGACCAATACTAACGGCATAGTCCAGGATCGAACTGCTTCCATCATAAACGCCAACCAGTCTTTCATAATACCGACGCGAATTCGGAACAAGAGACGACACACTGCTTTCGCCTGCCGTGATCCCGCTTCGTATAGTCCGTGCCACATAGACCGGCGTATCGTATATGTCACTTTGAAAAGTATCGACTTCGTCGTCTTCCAGTGCACGTTCTCCCAAGATACACCGCCATTTTTCCTGTGCACTAAGCGGTAGGTTCACGTCTGAAGCAGATTCTTCGAGAGAACGAATGCGCATAGAGGTATCTGAGGAAAGGACAGAGAAGTCAGGCAACACCAACCGTTGTTGATCGGATGAAAGGACAAAAAACAGGAGTTTATTCTCGCGTGCATCAATTGTGAGATTCCATTTTTGATCTTCAGTATCAGTCAATTCCGCTTGGACATCCCCGGCGAGAACGTTACGAACAGCGTCGAAAAGTTTTGATCGCTGAAAAAGTACTCCGCTCGATCCGAAGGCTATCCTAGCCTCAGTCTGGAAGCCGTATGCTTCCCTAAAGCTTTGTTCATTTAGTAAGCTTTTACGTATCAGTGGCGGAATAAACTCCAACGCAGCATGCGCCATTGCCGCTCTTTCGTAGGCAGTGTTGGTCACAAATCGTCCTCTAGGGAAAACTGAGTATCGGCCATCTCGGCAATTTGATTTCGATGCCAATCAACAAGCCATTCGTATATTGCGGGGAACTGTTCATGTATGGGTGCCAGAATCCTTTCTTCCACCCAATTCCAGTAAGCGCCCACAATGCTTTGATGGACGCCGGTAGGCGGTGTAACTAGTAAGAGGATATGTGTCGCACGCCCAATCCGAATGACATTGTCCGCATTCTCAGGAACGAGGCGATGTGCCCATCCTCGAACGTCGATCTGCTCAGCAAGCCAGTTTGATCGAGCGGTGACGTCTTCAATATCGGCGCCATCCACCCACAGTTTTCTGAGCGCATTTACAAATGCTTTGAGCGTCCTATCCAGCCAAGGGGCTTCTTCTTGAATCTGCAGCCAATCGCTCATTCTGATGCGGAGAACGGATTCCCGGATCGCTTTCAGCTCGGCCGTTTCAATCACTTTCCCTTTGTCAACAGTTGATTCCCTCAAACATCGGTAGAGTTCTTCTACACTGACAGGAATGAAGAAAAAACCTGCTCGGCGAAGTCGCGTCCGATGTTCAAGACGATCTTCATCCGAAATAATACCGGTGCCAGCTAACACATCCAGTAAGTCCAGTGTGCTTAAAATCGGGATCAAATTGCCTCCCGTGTCTATATTTTCGTGCTGGTTAATGAAACGGTCGTCCACAATCACCGCGTCGCAATATGACGCTATCGCGATGATGTCAATTGTGGGATGTTCTAACATGGCTTTTTCTTCGACTTCGTCATAATTGCGTCTACGGTTCACCCTAGCACGTCCCGATTCGATCCGGGAATTAAGAGAAGTCCGTATGCGTTCTATGACATCCTTAACTTCTTCAGAGGTGCGTTCATAAGAAATCAGGGCATCCGTCTCGGAAACCTCTCTTTGAGAGACCACAGCCTTTAGTCCTGCCGCTTTCAATTTTCCGAGTAAGCCAAGATGCTGAAAATAAGTTATAGCAAGATCATCAAGATATAGGGTTGCACCATCTGCAATATCAGGCTGATTCGGCCATGGTTTTTCATGAAGCTGCAAATAGGCCCGCGCCCGCTTTTCCTCTTGAGCGGTGAGTTGCCCTTTCTGTCTCAGCTTCTCCACCACAGCAAGACAACTGCTCAAGATGGCAGCATGAGCAGAAAGATCCGCTTCTTCCGCCATCAAACTAGAAAGCCGGTGAACCGGAGCAGAACGAACAACGATATGCTGAATGCCATCAGCGTACTGTAACTTCTCTGCCTCGGCTATTAATGCGGCCAGGTCGTCGCCAATCTGGGCGGAGAGGTCGCTGCTGGCAACGCTGCTAGGCATGAACTCTTCGAGCACATTCGTTGCTAACAAATCCCGAACTTTGTGAGCATTTGCTATACGGCTAGGCTGATGAAACGTGGTTTTCTGGCGTTCCTCGAATAGCCACCCAAGGGTTGAATGCGGGAAATAAACAGCATCAAAAGCATCGAGCACCAGATCAAGAATATTCAGAAAGCTCAAGGTGAGCAATGCGGTTGCATCCAAAGCAACCGTTTTCCCTACGACATCGAATTCCAAGGACACACGCTTACCACTGTAAGCGGGAATTGCGCTTCTCCGCCTCGGATCGGTCTCCGTAAGATTGGCTAAGGCTGGGAAGATTGTAAGATCAATGAGAGTCCGATTAAGTGACTCAGCAGCTACAAAGATCGGTATTTTGCCTTGTGCAAGCAGACGCCATGTTTCTGATTCGCGACGATCCCATTCGGGCTTCCGATCAAAAAGATCTTTCAGGCTCATTCTGTGGAGAGGTCCATCGTCTCCAGATAGTTCTACTGCCTTTTCAAGCCATTGGAAAACCTGAGGGTCTTTTTCCCAACCGGCGCTTGTTGCGATGAAGTATGCGGCAGTCAGGATGGAGGAATCATCATTAGCTTTGGCTGCCGCCTCGAAGACGAGATCCTTGGCTTGAGGTAAGCCCAAATGAAGCGCCAGTTGCGCAGCAGCAATCAGGTCATGCGAGCTTCTGTCTCCTCTGTTCCGGTATTCATCAGCGATATAGGCTGAGAGAGAGTCCCAGTCACCGGTAGCAATACCTAGATTCACCTGCAGAGCGCGATAATTCGGGCTGCTCGTCTCATCACAAAGTTTCTTCAACTCAGCACGGGATTCAAGAAACACCCCCTCGTGATATAAACCCCAAGCATATGAAATATGTAGATGCTTGGATTGTGATAGCAGATCGACGTTATCTTTCAAGAAATTAACCAATTCTGCTGATCTGTGCGAGTTGTTTAGGGCGTTAACTAGGCGCTCAGCGTCTCTGAGATAATGAGTCTCATCAAACAGTAACCTGCCAAATTCGCAGAGTTCGTCCCAGTGCTGGTGCTTTTCGAGCTCTACTACGAGATTGATCAAAGCATCAAGACCACCATTTGACCTGTATTGTGCTTTGCGAGATTCAATATGGTTGTTTCCCTGTGCTTCCGAGATCATCCAACGCAGATTCTTCTCTTCTTCATCGGTAATTCCTTGCTGTATAAGCTGCCCAAGGATGTCATTAGCCTGCTGGATCAAATCCGCTCGCGAGAACATCTCGATCTGACGAAATTGCATCACCTTTGAATCAATATGTGCAGCAAGCTGATTGTGATGGCGTGCGATGTAGTGGGCCGCCTCTTCAGTTGTCGGCTTTGTGAATGCTAGTGCGAAACGAGCAATTGCAGCCTCCATTGTAATACCGCCGTTCCTTGCGATTTCTCGGTCGATCTCTCGCTCTACCCGATCTATGTCCAACTTGATACCAAACTGAAGGGCGTAATGAACAACACCGAGCTCAGTGTCGGGATTTAGAAGTTTGCTTTCCAGTCTTTTTTTTCCATCAGCGGCCATGTCAGGGTCGAGTAACTCAAGCCAGAGCGCGTACTCGTCATCAATTCTTGCAGTGCGCGGGCATGATAGCAACGTCGCGGCCTCAAACCCCTTGATAAAGTGTTTGTGCGCAGCCCGACGTGCATTCATAGCAACGGAATCCGAAGCTAATGGAAACCCCTCCGCTTCAAACGGAATCTGTTTCAGAACAATAGCTCGGAAATCTTGCGGGACATTGGGAACCAGCGATGCTAACGCTACTAAATGATGCAGAATGGGGGTGTCTTCAAAATCGTTTTCGGAAATCGCACCAACCGTTTGCACAATCTCATCCCAACGACTGAGTTGAAGCTGACAACTTAAAAGAAAACTTTTGCCGTCCGAATCTAGGTTCCCAACTGTATAGCCTGCATCATTCATCCACCTTAAAGAGCCTTCGGCACCTTCATGGTGTGCAACTGTCATTAAACTGGCTGAAAGCGAAGCACCCGAATCGAAATCTGTAAGGGCTCTAAGTGCCGCCGCCTTATCTCCTTTCTGGGAAAAGATAAATGATTCCGCAATCTTGGCTTCTGGATAGTCTCCAAGGGTTATCGCGAGTTCCAGAAACGCCTCTGCTCGCCTAAGTTCCTTTAAACAAGATAATCTGGCGCACCACGCCAAAGCTCGACACTTTATTTCCTTCGAGCCTCCCGTAAGGTCGCCATCAATAAGACGCCCCCCAAGTCTCAAAGATGATGTGTGACTATCGAACTCAATGAAGAATCGTGACTTTTTAAGTTTCTCAACTTCCTCTTTTATTTTGTCGTCAACAAGCTCGGTCGGAATATTCCCCGAATTGAGATAGATATTTCCACCAGCGTTCAAATTTACCGAATGGTCTCCGGCGGAAATCGACTGCTTACTGCTTTCCCACATCGCTCCCATTTTTTATTGTCCCTATACTAACGTCACGGCCTGCTTGAACATTGGTTGAGTTATTGCCTGCACGGATGGTTTGTGTAGACGAAGCCTTAGTCTTTTTGAAGATCACACCCACCACCCAGGAAACGACCACTAAACCGATACCAGAAAACAGCCACTCTTTGTTCTTAAAAACCCAATCAAATGCCTCCAACTAAATTACTCCTTTCTCTGATATTAAAATGAATGACCAGTAAGGGTCTTAATCAGCGCCATTGCAACAGATAGGGCGGCTGACCGCAACGGGTCGTTATGACGCGGTCATAATGTCAATTTGCTTGCCGAATACCGGTCATCCGATTGGGTTACTCGACGCCTTAACAATCCTTACCTTGAACCAAGAACGCTGGCTTTCATGTTTTCATCGTCTACTCGAAAAGCTCTTCATCAACTCTTCTAATATGCAAAGTATCTTCGATAATTCGCTCGACGGTCTCTTAAGGGGTGTGCGCTGTATCCGGCTCAAAACTTATTTTGAGCCGGGAGTTTGTCGCCTTGGCGATTTTTTCCAAGGTGCGGATAGTTGGGATATGCCCACCTTCAATACGGGCAACAGCAGATTGCGTGGTATGCATCCGCTCGGCCAATTCGCCTTGGGTCAAGCCTGCGCGAGATCGTGCTTCGATCAGTGTCGCTGCCAGTGCAAACTCGTCTTCAAGCGCATCGTAAGCTTCTTGATAGGCTTTATCCTGTATCCATTTGGTATGCAGAGTATTTATCTTAGTCATCTTGAACCTCCTTTGCTCGTGTCAGAGCGATTTCAATCTCACGGCGTGGTGTTTTTTCGGTCTTCTTGATAAACACTCGCACAATTACCACCCGTTGCTTTCTGGCCGTTACATACAGCGCCCGTGATATGCCATCACGGCCCTTCATCCGCATTTCCCATATCAAGCCTTCAATATGCTTAACATGAGGCTGATGAACATTTTCTAAGCCGGACATGGCGATCAGTTGGGCTATACGCACAAGACGCGCGCGCATATCAGCAGGAAGCGCCTCAATCTCATCATCCACGGTCGCATTAAGCGTTTCAACTGTCCACGTCATGAGTTTAAAATTATAGCAAAGATGCTATATTGTCAATGACATTATGGGAGTGTTGCGGAATGTTCATTTAGAGAATTAAGGCCTTTAGTTTAAGTAGTTACAGATTGCTAATCCGGATTATTCTGGTTAGTCGTCTTATTTTATACCTTATATATTGGCCATCCCTTTTTCTATGATCGCTACAATCACAAAATGGATTGGTAGCCTTTCTTCTCCTTAACGACTCTTATTTTTTCACCGGCGGTTACCGCGTCCTCCTCAGAATCAAACCAATCCTTCCGCACGGTACCAGGCGAACCCGCCCTGCCCCATTCGCGAACTAGAGACCAATCATCAAGTAGACCAGGAACAACAAACATCTGATAAAACCGATGCATATTTTTCTCGTCATCGTGCCGGACTAAATAAATGTGCTTCATGGCTTGCCTTAATTATCCGCCGCCAATTATTTTAATAATCTAGCGAGCCTTATGATCTGCCCATATTCGTTTGACTTGGCTTTCGCTGCATCCAGCCAGCTCAGCGGTTCGTTTGATGGTATGACCTGCTCCACGCAATGCAACAATTCGCTGGTGGGTCGTCGTGTCAGCGACTCGACCGGTATATTTGCCAGCAATTTTGGCAAGTTGAACGCCTTGGCGTTGACGCTCTCTGCGTGTTTCATAATCATCACGCGTCATTTGCAAGGCCAGTTTGAGTAAGAGCTCCTGCATCGCCTCCAGAACAATCTTGGCGACGCCATCGGCTTCCGCTGCAACATCGGATAAATCAACCAGACCCGGCACGGCCAACTTTGCTCCCTTGGCTCGAATTGATGCGACCAATTGTTCAGCTTCAACTAAAGGAAGTCGGCTGATACGGTCGATCTTTTCGGCGACAACTACTTCGCCCGGTTGCAGGTCGGCAATCATTCGCAGCAGCTCGGGGCGATCCGCACGAGCACCCGATGCTTTTTCACGGTAGATGCCAGCAATGTAATAACCTTCCACCCGAGCGCTGTCGACGATTTCGGTTTGGCGGGTAAGATCTTGTTCTTCGGTACTGACACGGAGATATATGCGAGCAACTTTCATGGGTGGGTAGCCAAAATGGGTATACTTAAGTTGCCTAACTATAAATCATGTAGCCAATAATTAAAAACACAATGTAATTTGGCCACCTTCTAATTGGCCATCTATTTTGGCTATTGATGTCAATGTCAGAAGTCGACAGCACGAATATCAGAAGTTGACTGCACTCACTAAGAAATCCCCTCAGGATTCGTCGGACAAGGTCAATAAACGACTAATAGACTTTCATGAGAATGGAAAAATTATTCAACACCGATCAAATACATCGGCACGGTGTTAGTGGTCCATGTGGCCACACCGCTACCGAAGAAATCCTGATCCTCCGTCCATACAGGACAATCCAAAGCCAGTGCTGTCGCTAATACCGGCCAGTCACGAACATCGCGGATACGTTTTCTCGCGTTGACTTCGAATTCACGATAGACATCAAATTCGATACGTTGAACCAGCGTTGGCAATAGGCTCAGTACGGCAGCGCCGATTGCCCAGCCTAGGCCTCGTGCCTTAAAGATTTGGGGAAGGTATTTTTCGGCATCTTCAAAAGCCTCGTCAGGTGCAAAGAATGCCGTCGTGCCGTGGTACTGGTTTAACAGCTTAAAGACTCGTTGGCCCAGCACTGCACGGACAAGAATGTTGGCATCAAGCACCAGTGCTTGATGACTCATTGCTTATCGGTCGTGCGACGCATTTTGAACTCGGCAACGATGTCATCTTCAGATACACCCAGCGCAGACATCATGGCCTCTAATTTCGCTGCAGCCTGTTTGAGCGCATCAAGTTCAGCTTGGTTACGCCCCTGGTGTGCCGGAATGTAATAGCCGATGGTTTCCCCGTGACGGGTGATCGCGATTGGCGACACAGATTCCAGATATGAAGGCAAATGTGCCCGGAACTCTTTCACGCCTACTTTAGTTTCCATAACGCCCTCTTTGTGTACTTAGGTGTACACATTATAGCGGGTCAGTCAGTGTTCGACAAAACGATTAATTCAGCGAACTTCGACAGCAAAGTTTTTCCTGTCATTTTCAGAAGTCGACTGCAAGAAATATCAGAAGTCGAATGCACTACTAGATGCTTTTAACATCGGCAGAATTACTAGAAATGTCTTAAGAGAGAGATTACGAACGTTGAGTCGCGACAGTCCGCACCCGACCCCTATGTGTAGATTCACATAGCGACCCTAACCAGACACTAGGAATTATTTGATATTTTTCTCGAGAATGCTCCAAAGCTGACATTTATTGTGTTGACCAAGAAAGCAATCGCTATTTATTTTTAAGATCAAAAAATCATAAACAGAACATTTCAATCCAACCGGTAAAATTCAAACGTTACCCCTGTGTTGTCGCATTCCTATTTGCCTTTTTTGCTGCCATTTTTTGGCTTTGTTTTTAGCAACTTGTAATTATCGTTTGCTCATTTGTGCAGCAATGGTAAAAGAAATTTTAGGAACCTATACATTGAGATCTATCCCTTTCGAGTTAAGTGAGTCGTACAAATTGAAGACATTCCCAATCATCCCCTGGTAACAAAGTTTTTTCTAAGCCACTTACACAGCGGCAACAAACAAGAATCAACACATTTGAAAATGTTTGATAATCCAACTAAAACAACTCGCCGTATTCGCCATGATTTTCATTAATCCTGTCATCCCGGTTTTCGGTGGGTAAACCCTGGCGAACATAACGGTGTAAGGATGAATACGGCCAGCCGGCGGCTTGTTCAACCAGGCCATGTTTGACAGGATTGTAATGAATGTAATCGACATGGTGACGGTAATCCCGTTCATCGCGGATGGTGTGTTCCCAGAAACGTCGTTGCCATAGTTGGTATTCGCCGCGATTGTCGCGAATCAGCGGCACTCCAGCCGTGCGTAAATGCCGGGTAAAATTCGATTTGATCGCTCGCCAGCGCCCGGAATAATCCGTGTCACCTTCCGGCAAGGTCCAAAGCGCATGTAAATGTTCCGGCAGAATGACAATGGCATCAATAGTAAAAGGGCGGATGTTATGCACCAACCGAAATGCCTCGCGTAACAAGTCAACATGCCGAACCAGCAAATCCGACGACCGATCGCGCAACGTCACCGTAAAAAAATACGTCCCGCCCGCAACCCGATTCCGCCGATACAACACCATAACCATTCAACCAACATGTTAAAAAACGCATTGCAAATGCGTAGCCCGTATGAAGTGCAACGGAATACGGGACATCAAAATCACGAGTGCCCATTATTTCCGCCGATACGGGTTATCGAATATCCAAAACGGCGAGGCTTCGAATAACCCGGATTCAATAATGTATCCATATCTCGTCGTACACCCAACCCGGATTACGCTGCGCTTCATCCAGGCTACTTGCTCCGTCACATGGAATCAGCAAGAATTCCCACAGTGGCGTTCCAGTCAAAGCCGGTGTGAATCAATACATAGGTACCACCGAGTGCACGATCCCATCCAGTGACCTTTCCTATGCCCTTTCCAATTTGAATCATGCTCGCACCATAGGCTACTGCTGGGTTCGGAGCCATTCCCGCTGCGCTTAGAGCCAAATCAACAGTATTTTCGTTGGAGGGATCGCAGTAATACTTTCCCAAGCTCTGTCCAAAAGAGTACGCATTCATAAAAGTACCTACATGTCCCAATGTTATTGCTATACCTTTGGCATTTGACACTGAACTTGCAGTTCTAGTTTGATTGCCAAAGTAACCGGGCTTGTAATACTTGCCTACGGTAAAGTCATACCACTTCCCGGTGATAGGATGTTCTCCCGCCAAACCGGCACCCGTACTGACAATATTTTGC
Organism: Methylococcaceae bacterium; assembly: GCA_030693065.1. Taxonomy (GTDB): domain Bacteria; phylum Pseudomonadota; class Gammaproteobacteria; order Methylococcales; family Methylomonadaceae; genus JABFRC01. The sequence continues at coordinate 16,058 of JAUYBL010000038.1, forward strand.
AAAAGATCAGTAGTATCATTAGATAGGCCGAAGGCATCACTTCCTCCAATGGGATCGCTACCAGAATAGAGATATAAATTACTATCCCCACCCCCAAACCCAATCGGATCCTTACTAACCCACCTGCCTATCGAAGCATCATAATCCCTAGCCCCAAACCTAACCAACCCCGTATCCTTATCATACAATCCCCCCGCAAACCCAAACGGCTGAAACCCCGGATTGGTATCTTTAATGACCCGGCCAAACTCATCAAACTCCATTTCCTGAGCCACGGTATTGGTAGCAATATCCGCCACCACCCGTGGACTGCCCAGATGATCCTTGATAATCCGATAAGTCGCGCCGCCCTTGATCATATATTCCGGCACGTTAATGCCGGTGGCGTAAACAAAGCGGCTGACCACGTTGCCGTTGCCGTCCAATTCGGCAATCGGTTGCAACTGACCTTGCCAGAGGAAGGCTTGAGACAGAGTACCGTTGACCTTCTTTCCGATGCGACGGTTTTGGCCGTCGGTGAGATAGTCGATTTTGCTGCCGCTAGGCAAGACCACTTTTTTCAGGTTGCCCAGCACGTCGTAATCGTATTGCGTCACCGCAGCGCCGATGGTTTTGGTTTGCAGCTCACCGTTAGCGGTATAGCTATAACTTACTCCGTTGTAAGTCAGCAAGCGATCCTGTGCGTCGTATGTGCCGGACTGGATGACGCCGCCTGTGGTTCGACTTAGGCGGTTGCCGTTGTCGTCGTAGCTATAACTTGATTGCACAACGTTGTTTTTCTTCACTTCGACCAGACGGCCAGCAGTATCGTAACCGTAGTCGTAAGTGCTGAGCACGCCGCCACGGGTTTCCTGTTTCTGCGTGATACGGCCCAGTTTGTCACGCGTATAAGCCAGTTTCAGGTGAGACGATGTCAAGTATTTGGCTTCGTAACCCGCCAGTTCGCCGAAACTGCTGTAACTATAGCTGTCAGTCAGGCTGCCAAGCGCAGTGCCGGTCAACAGGCCGTTTTGTGTGTTGCGGGTCAGTGTCAAGTTGCCGGCCTTGGTTAACAGACTGTCGGCATCGTAGCTATAGGCGATCAGATTCGCGCCGTTCAAACTAACCGAAGTAACGCGGAAGTCGTTATCGTAACCGTAGCCGACGTTGCCGCTAACCGCGCCTGTCCAGGCGGTGTTGGTCAACAAAGCGCCGTTGTAGGTATAGCTAAGGCCACCATCGGGCGCGGTAACTCCCGTCAACTTACCCGTGGTGGTGTCGTAAGCGTAACTGGCCAGCGTCTGGTTAGCGGGGTTCAACAGTATTGATGAGACTCGTCCGGCGCTATCATGGTTGATGTCTATGCTCTGACCGTCAGGTCGGGCCACAGACACCAAGGCTTTGTCCTTGTCGTAGGTGTATACGGTGTTATTGGTGCCTGCACTGACATCAGGCGGTAAGTATTTTGATGTTTGGTCGATACCGGTGTAGTTAAACAAATGTGTCGGCTGGCCGGGCGGCGTCAGTGAAGCCAGATTGCCGTTGGTATCGTAGCTATACAGGACTTGTCGTCCATCGGGCAAAGTCTGAGTAGTAACCCGTCCGGCTTGGTCGTACTGGAACTGCACTTGCCGACCCAGCGGATCAAGCACACTGGCTAGATAGCCTTGTGGATTATAGGTATAGTCCAGTTTACGCTGGTCGGCACCGGTACCTTGTGAGATCGTTTCCAAACGGCCATGCGCATCGTAACTGGCATTGGCCACCAGGATGCCCGAAACCTGAGCCTGAGTGACACGGCCTTTCGCGTCGAGCAACGTCGTAGACACGCGGCTGGCCGGGCTGGTTGAGGTTATGGTTTTGGCCGATGCATCGTAGGCACTGGTGGCAGTACGGCCATTTAGGGTAAAAGTGCCGGTAAGTGTCTTCAGGCTCAACGGATCATTCGGGTCATTAAGCACAACCGTGCGCTGAGTAGCCATGTTGGCGGTCAAATTACCCGTGGTAAATGTTTGAGACGAAGCCACCGGTGCCAGCAGGCCAAAGCGCGGATCAGGGCTGCTAACTGAAGATGAGACGCTGCCATCGGCCGCAGTGCTTACCGTTGTGCCGTCGGCTTTGGTGCTGACTACCGAGACGGTGCCATCCGGCTGGGTGACTTGTCTTTTTTCTTCACCGGTTAAGTTTTCAACCGTGTATAGAGTCTTACGACCATTGCTGGTGGTATGCGCGACTTGATAGCCGTTGCCAATTTCACTACGTTCTAGGGTTTGGCTACCGTTTTCGGCATTGGTGTCATTGGTTAATTTGCCCAAGGCATCATAGGTCATGACTGAGGCAAAGTGACGTGGATTCTCAAACTTCGTCAATAAACCACTTGCCGTATAGGTAGCCTGATACTGATCGCCAGCAGGATTGGTGACCGCACCAAGATAACCATTGCTATCGAGCGATAACACAGTACGTTGCCCAAATGCCGAAACGATTGCAGCGGGATTGCCCAGATTATCGCGTTCTATGCTGCTGATGTTGTTATCAATGTCGGTGATTTTGGTTAATTGCCCGGATTGATCATAACTAAATGTAAGTAATACCTTACCTGTTATGGCGTCCTTTGTTTCCAGATGGCGTCCGGATGAATCAAAACGGTAAAGTTGTGAGCCATCTCGGGAGGGGATTGCAATATCGGTAATGCCTATGCCGGGCAAAGCAGGGGCGATGCGGCGGATACGATTATTCCCGGCATCTGTGAAAACAATTGAATCGTCAGGCAAAATATTAATGCCAGTGGGCACGCTTAACGCTGCCTGCAAAGCACCACCATTATCCCCTGAAAAGCCTGGTGAACCACCGACACCAGCAATGGTAGAAATAATCCCATCGGTGCCGACAATACGAATGCGATTATTTCCTGTATCAGGAATGTAAAGCCTCCCGTCTTTTATGAGTGGGTGTCCTGCCTTCCAAGCACTTGCCCACAGAGGATCGATTGAAGCGTTAGTGGCCAGATCACCATCTCCGCTAAACCCTTCTATGCCATTTCCTGCAAAGGTAGAGATTAGACCATCGCTACCAATGCGCCGAATTCGGTTTACCCCGTCATCCAATACGTAGACACTGCCATCATGCCCAACAGTAATTCCAGCAGGAAAAGAGAGCCCAGCATCGACAGCAGGTTTACCATCTCCATTGCTCCCACCGCCGGCAATTGTCGAGATAAAGCCGGCAGCATCGACTCGACGAATTAGATGATTTGGGCCGTCCGTAATATACAAGCTGCCATCAGTCGCTATAGCCAACCCTCCCCCCTTAGTACTACCATTAAGATTGAACTTTGCCTGCGTAGCTAAACCGCCGTCACCGCTAGAACCTTGAATACCATTCCCGGCAACCGTGGTAATAATGCCATTGGGGGAAATTCGCCGAATTCGATTATTACCTGTATCAGCAAAATAAACAGAACCATCTGAACCTATAGCAATTCCATCTGGACCAGATATGTCAGCATCAGTTGCTGGTCCATTATCTCCACTAAAGTGGGATCCGCTACCTCTATGAGTACCTGCTATACCTGCGATAGTAGAGATAATGCCATCAGTACCGATCCGGCGAATACGATTTCCGCGGAATTCGGTTATATAAATACTGCCATCTGCAGCAATGGCAATTCCCGAAGGGGAACTGATCTTCGCATTAGTAGCCAAACCGCCATCTCTCTCATCTCCGTAATAATTAGGACTACTCCCCATTCCTGCGATAGTTGTAACAACCGAAGTGTTAATGCCAGAGTTTTGGATATCGCGAATGCTGCCATCACCCATATAAAGGGTTTTCGATGTGGGATCATAGCGATGATGGGCATTCAGACTCCATGCCCCCAACCCCGCAGCCTGATTGCCGGATAAGCCAATCCCCACGGTTTGGCTTTGCGTCAGTTTTATTTCCTGACGTGTTGGGATATCCCCAGCAATGGTTTGCCCACTGGCGGCGCCAAAACTACGGGCAACAGCGGGTGGCAAATTGTAGTAACCATCGTAAACATAGTTGATACGAATTCGCCATTAACAACATGCAATAACTTCTGAATTTAAAAACGCGCTGGTTTCTTTGTTTGCGCAGGGCGAACCCTAAAGGGCCGGGCTTTGCACTACAACCCACCTTTAAAGCTAATAACTTCGACTAATTTTAAAAATGCTATTACGCAAAGCTTCATAGATTTTTAAAAAGTCTTCGTAATTCAGCTTTAATGGCGGGTTTTCGCTGCAATCCCTTTCGCAAGAGCGGTTTTGTGCTACGCGGTTTATTTTGATAACCCCACCAACTCACCAACCGACTAGTTCCCGCCAGACGGTTGGTGAGTTGGTGGGGTGAAGGAGAATCGAGTAACTGAAGGGGCATGTCAACACGATACAGACTGTGTTGACATGCCCCTTCAGTTACTCGAAAAGATATTTCACCCCATACGACGGCTCCGACTGGCTTAAATTCCAATCCGATCAGGCTTCTAAATCTTCACTCTTTAAAGCACCCGCCTCTTCTACTTTATTAGGTCTAACTAATTCATTGTGTAACCATAGCTTTACTACAGCACTGGCTATACGGTAGGGAGTGGTTTTTTTCTGATAAGCGATTCTTTCGATCAGGTAGTAATCATCAACCGTCAATTGCATGAACATTTTACGGAATGTTCGTTGTTTTGATTTATTGGTTGACGTTTCGTTGACAGTTGACAGTAAGTTAACTGGATTTTGCAATTCTTCGGCTGTTAAGCCATTGATTTTATTATTCATTTTGGTGGCGATAGGTGGATTTGAACCACCGACCCCGGGGTTATGAATGCTAGATTTACAAGCCCGAGACTACCTGCTTAGCTTCGAAACACGCTGAAACTCTCCATAGTTTCAATAGGATAGCATAAAAGACCCCGTGGCCAATAAATTTCAGCGTGTTTCAAATAAGCTTGGTTTTGTTTCACGTGGTGCCCTATAAAGTGCCCTCTGTCTCTATAAAACCCCGCGGTCTGAGTTTAAATTTAACGATTGCGTTTTTGCCTAAAATAACCAATTAGGTTAATATTGCTACATGGAAAAGCAAACTCCCCATTGCAAGCTATCGGTTGTCAAAACCATGATCTCAGCCGGAAAAGTGAGAACGACCCGGACAGCCAGAGAAGGCGCAACGGCATTGGGGTTTGATTTTGACGGCATGCTTACCGTTGTAATGGCGCTCACTCAGGCCGACTTCTATAAAAGCATGACAACCCATGCAGACCATAGAGTTTGGCAGGATGTTTACCGTCCAATGACTTCAACAGGTGAAGTTTATTTAAAACTCACTGTCGTTGATGATGTCCTCATCGTATCGTTTAAGGAACTGTGATTATGAAATGCCCATCCTGTGCGACGGCCGAATTGATGCATGACACCCGCGACATGCCCTACACCTACAAAGGTGAATCAACCATCATCCCGGATGTAACTGGCGATTTTTGCCCAGCCTGCGATGAAGTGATCACTAATGCGGAAGAATCAAAACGAACAATGGCGCTGATGCTTGAGTTTAACAAACAGGTCAACGCCTCGATTGTCGACCCCAGCTTTATAGCCAGTGTTCGCAAAAAACTGGCACTTGACCAACGGGAAGCCTCTGAAATTTTCGGCGGCGGCATCAATGCATTTTCACGATATGAGAATGGCAAAACCAAACCGCCTTTGGCATTGGTGAAACTGCTTAAGGTTTTAGATCGTCATCCTGATTTGCTGGATGAAGTGAGAGCGGCCTAATCTCTCAAGATTAGGCTAGATATTTTAGGCAATAATAAACCCGCCGAAGCGGGTTTATTAGTTATAAGGCTTCTAAGCAATAGACTATTAAGCCACCAGCGGCCCGCCAATTGTGCGATAACCAACGTTTTGCGAAGCTCGCACAGGCCCGCGCGTTTGTGCCGGCGCCACTCGCATACCTGCGGGCGAATTGTCGAAGCTGACTTTCACCTCAACACTGCCCCGATCACGACTGAGTATGCTGCCTTGCTTTTGGAAGCCGGGCGGTCTCATGCCGTTGGCTTGGGTTTTGTCGGCTTCATCAAAAAACCCGCTCAAGCTGGGCGCAAGATTCTTTATCGACTCTAAGCTAGTTTCAAAAAAGTTGATAAAGACATTAAATTTGTCAGTAATCCAGTTAATGGACGTCTCGAAGCTGGATTTTATGTGGCCGGTGATTTTATCCCAATTCTCATAGATAAGCGGGGCGGTAATAAGCAAGCCCTGAATTAACAGCATCCAAGGATTTAATTTCATGGTGCCGTTAAGTATTTTTATCGCGGTACTGGCAAAGCCGACGGCCTTGGTTAAAGCCAACATGCCCACTTTCATCAATACCACGCCACCCGCAAGTAAAATTGCCGCTTTAACAGCTGTGGGATTTTGCACTATAAAATCAGTTAAGCCAGCCGCCAAATTATTAATGCTGTCCAAAGCAGACTTTAGTTGTGGTGCGTAAGTATTGGCAAACACGGCCATTGTGCCTTGAAATGTTCCCGTAGCAGAATCCAAAATATTTGTCAGCGTGCCAAGCGATTGTTGAACACGCTGATTAAGGTCACCTTGCTCCTTAAATTTGTTAACCATATCGGCATAGCCACCACTAGCAATTATCATTGCCTTAGATGCGTGCTCTTTGCCGAACAATTTCTCAAACGTAGCGATAAGTTTGGTCGGGTTGAGTTTATTCATTTTCTCAAGGTTTTTGACAAGATCCTCAACTGAGGTGAATTTACCCGCTGACGCCGCCTCCGAGATCAAAGTGCGAAGCCCGGTACCCGCTTCACTTGGATCAACCCCGGCTTGCGTCAATAAGGCAACAAGCGGAGCCATTGCATTAGCTACGCCTAAGCCTTGCTGACGTAACGCCTTCAAAGGCCCACCAGCTTTAGACATTGCCGAAGTAAAGTCGCCAATGCTAACGCCAACATTAACGACGCGCTGCATGGTATCGGCAAGACCTACAAAATCACTATTTGCTACTCCAAAGACATTGCTTATCTTTGCAATACCAACCGCGGCCGTTTGATAGGTTTCACCTAGGTCTTTAGTGGCAACACCCAAATAGGCAGCCGCCTTTAGGCCGTCATTAATTAGCGTATTGGTGCCAATACTATTGGCCTTCATGGTTGTCGCCATGTTTTGAAAGTCTGCCGTTGAGCCTGGTAGTTTGTTACCCAGTTCGGTGACTATTTTGTTGAGTTTTTCAAATCCCGGTGATAACCCATCCTTGGTCATCAAGGTGTTTTTGAGTTGGACAGAGGCGCTTTCCATATCCATAAAGGCCTTGGCTGGAAATGCCAACGCAGCAGTAAAGCCCGCAGCCAGTGGTATGGCGCCACGACCTACGCCTGTTGATCGAAGTTGCCGTTTAAAGATCTCGATATTCTTGCCAATACCCTTTAAGACCGGAGAAATTCGATCAACCGCCATCAGCACTGCCTTTAATTTAAAATTGTTTGATGACATTATTGGGGCTCCTGATAAAGACCGCTAAAACGGTCATGTTGAGTTTGAAACCAAGGTGGGTTTTCACCCGTTGCAGACTTAAAGTAAAACTGCCCCTTGTCTTTAAAAAACTGGACCACCCAAAACTTAATATCAGGGTGGTAGGATTGAAGCGTTTTTTTAGTCTCAGCGGCATCGGCCAGTTTTTTGGCTGAAACGCTGTTTAAAATACCTTTTTCAAAACCGGCATCGAGAACCAACCCCTCTGGTTCTTTTTTGATCCCATACCGAGATAAAAAGTGACCCTCAGACGTGGCGACGGTATAGCCTAAACTTTTCATAATTTCTCCTTAATGCAGAATGGCCAGCGGCCCGGAAAGGCCACTGGCTGTGTTTACGATTAATCAGGTTTTCTGACGATGACCGGGGAGTCAATTGATAACTCACTTTCAATACTTTGACCGGGAGAGAGTAAGAATGCTGGATTTACTCCTTCTTCAATTTCCGCGTTTTCACCAGAAATATTAGTAATGATTATTTTGATTTTTAAATTGCTCACTTGTTTTTCCTCATATTTGGATTAAAAAATTTAGTGTTTGCTGTTTTAAGCAGCGGCCTGCTCCCGAACAATAATTGAAGACATTAAGTCCACCTCTAATTCGATAGTTTTACCTGCTTTTAATGCGATGACGGGGCTTGTGCCACGCTCAATTTCTGCCAGTAGCTTAGATTTGTTTTCAATGACGACGTTATTTGAAGCTTCCGTGTACCCTCGAATAATAACCGGCGTATCGAGTTCTATTTCCAACTCCAGTGACTGCTCCGGTGACAGTGTGGTGGCTGTTTTGTAGCCGTGCTCGATGCAGACTACAGATGCTGACAGGCCGGTGTTTTTAATATCGATTTTCATAGTTAACTCATGGTTGGTTAAAACGATTTATGAAGTTGAGTCAGGGACATTGCTTGGCCCGTTTCTCAGCGCTGTTTAAAATGTGCAGGCGATCAGTCCTGAAACCTGAGAACCGCATCGCCATCCTTTTGCGGGGCTTTGACGTTATCTAATTTGTCGAGTGTTGGCGGGTGCATTTTCAATTTTGCCAATGGCGCTCTCAATGTGTCGCTTAAGCCCCGCAAGTTTTGGGTTACCTCGGTATAGGTGGCGGCAGATAATTGCAGGTCATTTAAAGCCGTCACCGCATTGTTAAGGTTGTCGGTAGCCGATATAACATCATCGATATTCGAACGTTGGATAGTACCCTGGACCCCATTTACCCATGTACCGTCATGATCAAACCAATACTCCTCCTTAACCCGGACTCGACCCAGGAGGTTATTGATCTCAAAGCGGTATTCAGCAATCCTATGATCAGCACCGGCGGCAAGTTCGCGTTCTATTGCTCTTTCACGTCCTTGCATTTGCTGATCAAGGCCACTAGCCTCCATCCAAGCCATATTGCGGCCTGCTTTAGCCGCGTAGAATTCCGCTTCTGCCAAATCGAACCGTTTAACGGCGGCAACCGCTGCTCTTTCCGCTAACGCTTTGGCTTTGGTGAACTGCGCAGGGAGCCCTTTCAGTTCCTGGATAAGGGTTTTACGCGCTGTAATTCGCTCGATTTCGTCGGCATTGACTACCGCCTGCACTTCCGGGCGGTTTAATATCCGATCGAACTCGGCCCGGTCTGCTTTAGGCAACTTCAGCCCTTTAAATAGTTTGTTGATAACGGCGTTACTCATAGAAGATCCTAGATGGGTGGAAAAAATGCGCTCTAGCAGAATTACCAGTGTGTCGCTTTGATGATTATGTTAACGGGGGGGAAATTCCCCCGGAAGGTATTTTTTTAAATAAGAAAAACCAGTAAAAACAAGACCTCTGGCCGGGGGAGTGGTTTTTTATTGGGGCCCCCCGGTCACATTTACTAACCCCCCATTTTTACTCCGACCGGTAATTCCTTTCAGTGCGTCTTTTTTGATAGTCTCCCAATGTAGGAACTTTCCTTGCGGCCCTCTGATTTCTCGACGAGCCAGTTCGCCCTCTACATGCTGTGCAATTTTTACTATGGAAGGGTTTTTGCCAGTTTTTGACTCCTGTTCTTCCATCCACTTTTCACCAATCTCCCGGGCGGTAGCTATCCAGGGGTGCGGCTTTGGTGACTCATCTACCAGGTGTTTTATTGACGGGGTCTGGTTGCTGACCTGCGCGGATTCGGCCGCTTCGACATTTCCCCACGGCCAATCAGTAGAGATAAAACATAAACCGGCCTTTTCCCATTGCAACAACTCTGCCCGAAGACGTGAGAGCCTTTCTTCTTTGCGCTCAAATTGACCAAAGTCCAACACAGGCAATGGTTTGATATGGGAAATCTGATTTTCAACATATCGCCATTCCAGAACGGCGCGTTCTTTTAGTTGTTCAAGTGCCAGCCGCCGATCATCCCAAGTCATCTTAGCAAGATCCAACGGGGCGCAAGGGAAGTAGGGTTGTTCAAAATCTTCATTGGTCATGATTCGATTCCTCTGTAGTGGGTTTTGTTTGTAAATATGAGTTGTGGTGAAATTAAAAACTTGGATCAACCGGAGAAACTGCAAGGTGTTCAATCATCGGCCCCATACCAAGAAAGCCAATTGATAACCACTACAGTGGGCTTTTTGTATTCAAAAAATCCTCAATAAAAATTTAGCTAGCTGACGGGTCAGGGGCGTTAAGGTCCGAAGGATTTCACCCCCATAGGGGTATCCATGTGGTTTTTGTATTTGTAGAAACATGCCCAACAAAAATTTATCGGGCTATCCGATCATGAGGAAAGTGAACCATGAAACTACCAACACTAACCTCATATTGGGGTATACCCCCCTCCCGAAATTCCCGCGCCTGCACGTAAGTAATTGCAATCGGTCTAGGAGGCAATCGGTTTAGGGATTTTGCCCCCCCCCCCTACCCCCATCAGGAATTTCCCGCGCCCAAACGTAAGTAATTGCAATCGGTCTAGGAGTGTTACACCACAAAACCTATTCACATTGGTCATGAAGAGATATGGCGTGGCATTGTGGACAGTATGTAAGTTGCTTTTGATCATGGCTTCATCATCATAAATATATTTATTTACTCCGGAAATTAGGGGATATGGTAAATTAGTTTTAAATCAATAAGTTACGCCGGTAACTTTGCAGGAAAATAGCAGGAAGTTTGGTTTTAGCAATCCATTTAAAAAACAAACTTACCGCCTAAGTTTCCGCTAACTTTCCAGCTGTAAGCCTTGGTAACTCTCTAACTTCCTATATTCCCTAATTTCCCTTTATGGTCTTAAGCGGTTTGCTAACCCAGAACACCGATGACCCACGCCCTGGTTTTCCATCTGACCTTGCTAACTGTTCCTGACGGATTAAAGGTGGCGCAGAATTCAATAGATGATTCAGCACGCCGGTAACTTGTGGGCCGGTCATCCGATGTTTGAATGCAGTTGTTATCACTGATCGAGGACAGCGTGGGTTCTGGCTAATAAACTCCAACACCTCGGCAGCGGTATCATTCAATCGCTTAGCCTCAGCTTTGGCGCTCAAAGTCTGGAAAATGTAACTGACCGAATCCCTCCAGTAATTAACCCAAGCCAGCGCCGCACGGATATGTTGTGGCTCGATCACCGATCGACGGTCCAGTAAAGCGAATATCATCGCAAACATCCGGCAATAGATTTCCACCCGCACCAGTAATGAACCGGTAATACCCGGTTGCTCAGCGGTTAGCGCTGGATATTCGGCAGTCCATAGGGTATCAGCGGCTTGTGTGTGCGCCATCCACTTGCTGTTTGTGGCAGTGAGACTCACCCCAATAGCAACCCTTAGCGATTCAGCCACTTGTGAAGCCAGGCGATCAATATCCTCCTTTGGCGTTGGCTTAGGTAAAGGGACCAGCTTGGCGCGGACAATATGTAAAATAACAAATCGATTCAAAAAACCCGACTGTGCATCCACATCGGTCATACGGTCGATCAATTCAGAAGCGGTGATGTGCCCAACAGTAACCACATGCGGCTTTGACGCGCACCAGACAGCATTTTTCACCAAAGGAGAAATATCCTTGCCATCCCAGCAGGTGCGTATTGTTGCGCTAAGCGTGTTCTTCTCACGTGAGGCCGCTGCCATAGCCCCGGCAAACTCAGCCTCTACAACCAACATACGCTTGTCTTCGGTTCCGCCAGTATCGTCGTCATCCATTTTGTCGCGTATTGCCCAGCCCAAGCCCTCGCCGGTACTAAGGCCACCTTCGTGGCGCTTCATACGTGGATAGTCATCGACTGTAATTTGCTCAACTGCGTCGAAGATCCTGCGAACCGTGAACTCACTGGTTCCTTTGCGGGCCTTACCAGTACGACCGACCAGCAGAATGAAAGGCCGAGCGTGGCACACGCCATCGCCAATATGCTGAAAAGGCCCACGGCCCACCATCGCACTAAACGTCGCAAGAAAATTGGCCGCCACGGCCACAGGTGATGCCTCAGAGGTTCGACAAGCCACTTTCACCACATCATACAAAATGCCGTGATAGGCCTCTTTGGCCAGCGTGGGTGGTGGGTTTAATAGATCGTCTTTATCGTTTTTATCGGCCTCACTGGGCATAGGCGGCACCATATCGTTAGCCGTCGCCAATTGGCCTTCGATCATCGCTTTAGCGGCTGGCAATCCCTGGGCGACATGAACATCATTCCAATCCGGCATCATGCGGCCACCTCGCGCGGAGGAAATACCGCTCGACCACCAACAGCGCACGCGGCAGCAATTGCCTTAGCACGCCCTGGATTTTGTGGATTGTCCAGGTCATCGTCACCAAAAATGATGATTTTTGCTTGCGGGTGCTTGGAGCGAATGGCCGGGGCTACCGGCTCCAGGTTCCCAGCATCGAAAGCCACAAAAACCGGCATTTGCCCGGCCATGTGACAAGAAATAGCCGTCGCATAGCCCTCCGCTACACCGACAAACCCAGTTGGATCAACAACTTCGCCAATCGGACAACAACGGCCTTTTTTGGCTGTGCCGGTCAAAAACCGCTTATTGCCATCTGCATCAATAAACTGTAATCCATGCAACTTACCGTCCAGGTCCAACACCGGCAGCACTAAGCTACCACGCGAAAAACGGACACCTAGGCAGGCAACCCGCTTTCGTTGGGCGTATTTACTATGGCCTTCAGTATTGCAGCCACTCCAGATCTTCAACGCCTTATCGGCCGCTTGCTGCAACTCTGCCAGACGTTCCTGATCAGCCAGGCGCCGTTTTTCTGCCTGCTCCCGGTCAAACCTTACCCGATCTGCTTGAGATAAGGACACACCGGCCTTAACGTCGAGACTGAATTCAAACGACTCGGCACCGACAAACCAGCCGAAGGCGCCTGCGGCCATGGTCTCCCCATTATCCAAGCGAAACGGATAAACGACATACCAGGCGCGCTTTTTACTCTTGACCGGCTCCCAGTCAGGTCGAAACCTGTGCAAGCTACCATCTGCCACCAACTCAACAGATGTCAACCCTGTTAAGCCTGTATTCGCCATCTGCTCTATTACAAACTGTCTAACATCAATCATTACCCAGACCTCTTAAACCAGCGTGTGATGAAGGATATTTTGCGATACAAAATACACCGCCCACATAAGCCATCTTGAAGCTGATGAATGCTTGAGTGACACCCACAGGCGCTACAATTTGCAATCGGTTGGGGTATTTTTTTGTAAAAATTGGAAATATTCATTTTGTCAAAATCCTAAAAATTATCATTTGCCATCGGTCCGACTCACCGCCAATCCAAGCGGCATGCTGATTGAGTCGATTTGATTGAAAAAAATTAGGCTTTTTGACTGGCAAACCACTGTGTAAACAGCGGCTCGTTGATATAGAACTTCCGAGCTGACAAGATCACCGCGCCAGACTCTGACAGGCCATTGCGCTCACGATTGCGCATGAACCAAGTTAATTGACCGGGTGTGAATTTGTCCGCGTGTTTTTTTTGGAAGTTGTCCAGCGATTCAATTTGGTCAAGCGCGGGGGCTTGTGGCTGGGTTTGATTTTGGCTTGTTTGCATGTGACTATCTCCGTTCATAAGTAAACACGCGGGTTTCAGTGCGTGTGAAGAAACTATGAACGAGCTAGCGTCTTTCTTAAAGTAACATTTAGGAAAGATTATTGGCGTTAAAACCGTTTTATCTTTCCTTTTAATAACAATAAGTTGTCGTCTTGTCTTCTAATAAACACGACAACCTTACTCATTTTCAGCGGCACTAGCTGCCGTTTTTTTTGCGGGTGTCTCGGGTAAAAAAACCCCAATCCTTATCGATGTAATTTGACGGCTTTTTATCCCCGTAGGGATACAAAGCCTCCGTAAACTCCCTAAAACTTCGACTGGACAGCTTAAACAGTTCCTCAGGTAAGCTACCACAACCAATCCAATAACGCAGTTCATCGGCAAAAAGTCGTAAAAAATCGCCAGCCGAGCGCTTAGATGAAAATCTTCTAACGTCATCACAAGAGCTAACAACCATCCGGCCATAGGCCAGGAGTAATGAATCAAAGCTCGGCATTGGGTGCTCATTCCAATCATCATTCAACAAAGGCAGCAGCTGTTCCTCAATGGACTCGGTGTAGTAACAACTAGGATCACGAGTAGGATTTGAAGGCATAGCTTCGGGCCCGTTCATCTTGGCAATAAAGTCGCGTATTTCTTGCGTCCTCAAGAAGTCCTGCACATACGTTTTGTTGTGAATATCAGCCGCATCTCGAAGCAGGCCGGGATAAACCAATTTACTTGGCGGTAATTGCTCATCCGATCCGGTATAATTTTCGAGTTCTTGAATCAATGCCGCCATCGCAATGGTTTTTTCAAAAATTTCTTGGCGGATAGTTTTCTCACGCTTGTTGCGCTCCACTATTTTTTCAGCAGCAAGACCATCACGCCCCGCATGGTGCAGTAAATAAGCAAAACCATGCCATCTTCGACACAATTCAGCCTCACCCTGTACGCCAAGGCCGGATGACAAAAGCAGTCCGTCGACCTCAATAAGTGCCCGCTTAAGCGTGTGTTTTTTTAAGAGGAAGTTGGCAGCGACGCTTTTAAATTCGGGTGCAGGATTAATTGGATGAAAAATCAGCCATAACCAATAAGGCAGGCCCTCATCATCAAGCCAGCGAATAAGGCCATGCTCCTCTTGGTCAAATTTATCAAACCTGGATTTAAATAAAGCCCTAAGGGCATCATCATCAATAGCAGTCACAAACAACGCCTCTCAAGTGCCGCGCGGATGAGAATCCGCTTTTCGCTCCGTCGAGCTAGGCTTGGTTAATTCATGCTGTTCGTTGCCGATCAGCTTGCGTCATCCGGATTGATTCCGGACTGTCTTAAACTTTGAACAGCTTCATCAAGATCAAATACAGTTGTCTTGATGAAGCATTAGGCCACTTTCGGTGGTCTCTCAATTGGTTTGACTTCGGGCCTAGGCTTTTGCCTAGCCTGCCATAAATCATATTCGGCTTGCATGCGCACCCAGCTTTCGGCGGTGGGGCCGTTCATCCAGGCTTCCAAACGAATCGCCATATCGGCACTGATAGCCGCTCGACCGTTGATAACACGCGACAACGCCACGCGCGACACACCAAGCTGAGCGGCGGCTTCGGTGACGCCGATACCCAGCTCGGGTAATACATCGTCTTTCAAGAGGCTGCCGGGGTGAGGAGGGTTAAACATAGCCATTTTATTTACCTGCTAGTGATAGTCTTGGTAATCGACCAGAATGGAGTCTTCACCTTCGAACCTGAAGGTAAGACGCCAGTTACCGTTGACTCTGACCGCCCAATGTTCGGCCAAGTCGCCTTTGAGTGGATGGAGTTTCCAACCAACGACAGCCATTTCTTGCGGATCTTTGGCGGCATTGAGCAACATCAATTGCCGGGCCAGTTTTGGCGCGTGCTCTGCTGCAATGCCGCCTTTAGATCCGGTTTCAAAAAACTGCTGAATGCCTTTGTGACGGAAACTCTTTATCATAGTTAAGTGTATCGTTATGCTTTACGCGTTACAAGCGGGTTATTGCAAGCCAACTCCAATCAGTTCATTTCACTGTCTTCAATCAAATCCATTAATTGTCTTGCTGTTGAATTGGCCCCACCAGACAGCGCCGCAAAAACAAAGCGATCTTTGATTTCGACATCTTTCCAAAACCGCTCGGTAAGCAGCTGCGTTAGTTCTATGATGGTGTTCAGTTGTTTATAGGCTTCTGCCTTTGCTTCTGATAATTTTGATTCGCTTATTGTGTTTTCATCTGACATTGACATGGTATTTCTCCAAATAATAATTAATTTATGATGGATTATTGATCGATACTGCTTGTGGCCGCTGCCCGCGCACCTATACCATCCAGCTCTTCTTTGTAATGCTCAACCAATGCTAACGCGTCCAGTATTTCGTAGCCGATCGACTCGACGGCGGCAGAAACATTAACCAAATCCATTAGCTCTTCATCAGCCAGCGTTTTAAGCATGCTAGCAAGCGCTTGAGCACGTATCAAAGCCCCCTCAAGAGCAGGGGCAAAGCCTAAACAATGAGTTCTATGATCAAATATATTCTGAGTGATTTTTTTCATGATTATCTCCTACCTGGTTGAATAGCTGCAGTCATGACTTTATCCACCAAGCGTGATTTATGGTCGGTTGATAAGTGGCTGTAACGCATAGTGGTTTGGGCGCAGCGATGACCCAACACCTGCCCCACTTCATATAAGCTGGCTCCGCCCATCGCTAATAGGCTGGCGGCAGTGTGCCGTAAGTCATGCCAACGAAAATTTTCAATGCCGGCATCGGCCATTGCTTTAAACCAATGTTTTTTAAACTCAAAGGGTTTTTCAGAATCAGTGGTGCTGGGAAACAATAAGCTGTTGCCGATTCGCCGCATTGGCCGTAATTGGACCATGACAAAATCTGGAATAGGACAGTTACGCGCTTCGCCGTTTTTGGTATCGGCCAAAAAGGCCAGGTTGCGGTCGAAATCCATATCAGACCAACGCAACCCCATTAGTTCCGATTTCCGCATACCCGAGGTCATGGCCATCAAAACCAGTAACCGTAAATGTCGCCATTCGGACACCTCACAAGCTTTTAATAAGCTTTCGCGCTCGAAATCTTTGAGATAACGAGTGCGTTGGTTGCTGACTTTGCGCGCAGGTACTTTGTTGACCGGGTTTTGTGTAACGATGCCTTCACCCATGGCATATTTGAACACCGCACTCAGTACCGCCCTTAGCCGATTGACAGTTGCCGGACTGCGAGTTTTTTTCAGTTGTTGGGTTTTACCTCTACCATCGCCACGGAGGCATTGACCAGACTCAAACGCTTTTAACTCTCTCCGAATCATGTCGGCGTTAATGTCGATAAGCCTGTAATGTCCAAAGCAATCGCTCCAATAAGCCGCACGGGGTAACTGCCTGGGACACTTTCCAGACCATTGCGCGGCATATTCATTGACCAGTTCGGAAAACTTTAAACCGGCACCACGCGACCCCAACGCCTCAATGGCGTCTTGATCGGCTTCAATGCGCTTTGCCCAAGCAACGGCATCGGTCTTACGGTCAAACGTTTTGGACTTGAGGGCAACGCCCCGTTGTTTGATTATCGCCTTATAGACGACGCCTGACTGGCGTACGATTTTGCGGATGGTGGCCATTATGCAGCCCTCTCTTCTGAGTAATCCTCCCGAAATTGCGGCAAGGAATACCCCAAAAGACCGGCAGCCCGGGCGACATGGGGAAGCTCTTCTCGTGGCGGTGTCGGTAATTTGAGTAGATTAACTAACAGGCGACGGCTAAGATCAAGGTCATCTATCATCTCTTGTCGATTTTCATCGTCGCAATCAATAGATTCTTCATTGAAGTCAACCACCCCCTCCCATAACTGGTAACCATTTTCCGACGCCATGCCAAAAAATCCGGCAAATTGCCGAGCTTCTCCAGGCGTAGAGAATTTAGGCGATGCAGGTTGGCGGCTCCGCCAGTCCATCAGGTAAAAAATAGGAATGTCGCCGTGACCTTGGCTTTTACCACAGGTGTGGCAAACCCAAAAAAGGCAATTGGAAAGGGCTGTTCGAACTAATTCAGTGGCCGAGCCACAATGTGCGCAGTTCTGATGAGGATCGGTGGGTTGGAGTTTTAAGCAGGTATCAGCGGAGGATGCTGAAAGATTTTCTTGAAATAATGAAGTCATGATTACAGCCTCTGATTGAGCACGGGGCACGTTAAGTACCCATTGAAAAATTCACAGGTGCCCTATAAGGTGCCCTGTGTCGTATTTTTCAGCGTGTTTAACCGATAGCGTTTGATTAAAAATCCTTTTTAATCAAGGTCTTACTGGTGGCGATAGGTGGATTTGAACCACCGACCCCGGGGTTATGAATCCCGTGCTCTAACCAACTGAGCTATATCGCCTTAATCTGTCTGTATCAAAGAGGGCGCATTTTAGTTATGCGCCCTGCTTTTGTCAAACGTTGAATCTGAAATGCATTACATCGCCGTCTTTAACGATGTAATCTTTTCCTTCCAATCGCCACTTACCAGCATCTTTCGCGCCTTGTTCGCCTTTGTAAGCAATAAAATCCTGATAGGCAATTACTTCCGCACGAATGAAGCCTTTTTCGAAATCAGTGTGGATCACACCGGCTGCTTGCGGTGCGGTGGCGCCGATGGAAATGGTCCAAGCTCTAACTTCTTTAACGCCAGCGGTAAAATATGTCGCTAGATTTAACAAACTGTAGCCAGCCCTGACAACACGATTCAGACCGGGTTCTTCCAACCCTAAATCATCCAGAAATTCTTGTTTTTCGTCGTCATCTAATTGAGAGATTTCCGCTTCAATAGCCGCACAGATGGGCACTACCATTGCACCTTCTTGATCAGCAAACGCTCTTACGCGAACGAGTAAAGGATTGTTATCAAAGCCATCATCTTGGACATTGGCAATGTACATAGTCGGCTTGATGGTTAACAAACACAGGTCTTTAATCAGAGCTTTTTCATCATCAGTCAACCCTAAAGTCCGTGCTGGTGCCCCAGTGTCAAGTTGTACCAGTATTTTTTCGAGCACTAGCTTTTTGGCTACGTCGTCTTTATTACCGGATTTAGCACCTTTGCTGGTTTTTTGTAACGCTCGTTCGACTGAAGCCATGTCGGCTAATGCCAATTCGGTATTGATAACTTCAATATCATTAATAGGATCAATCTTGCCTGCGACGTGAATTACATTATCGTCCTGGAAACAGCGCACGACATGGGCAATTGCATCGGTTTCGCGAATATTGCCCAAAAACTGGTTACCAAGGCCTTCACCTTTGGATGCCCCCGCGACTAAACCGGCAATATCTACAAATTCAATTGTGGTTGGCAGCATGCGTTCAGGTTTAACGATTTCTGCCAGTTTATCCATACGTGGATCAGGCACAGGCACAACGCCTACATTGGGATCAATAGTGCAAAATGGGTAGTTTTCAGCCGCAATTTTGGCACGGGTTAATGCATTAAATAGGGTAGATTTACCGACATTCGGTAAGCCAACAATTCCACAGTACAACGCCATAAAGTTCTCTTAAGAGTTTTTGATAAAAGGTTTGTTCGGCAAAGAAAATTCAGCTGAAACAACCGCGGAATTATACTAGCTATGACAGTAAGCAAAGCAACTAAATGGACAACTAATAATACTTATGTATTGTTAGCAAAAATGTATCGCGCCAAAAGCGTTCACTTCTCAGAGATGCTTGCTTTAAATTGACGCATCACAACGTAGCCAGAGATAGCGCCCCATAACATCATAAAAAGGCTGTAGAGCATCATCTCAGGCACAAAGCTATCAATATCTCTAACGTAATCCCAAAGGTCATCTATCAAAACTAGCGTTAGTAAAATATAAATTGATACTTTCAAGCGAATAACATGTGCATAAAAGACACCGATGCCAAGAATGACAAAACCGGCAACAAACCTGATTGCACTATGCACAAACAATTCTGTACTAAAACTCACTTTTAATGCTGCAACAGCAAAATAAAGCATAATCAGACCCAATACGAACACGATGACAACATTTAATAACTTCATTAATACTCCACGTTATTCGCTAATTAATTTCAGGCCTGGCGGCAACGTTTCGCCAAACATTTGTTTTTCTTCAGCCGAATCCAATTCTTTAAAGTGTTCAACCATGTCGATCCAAGGTTGCGGCACCTTGCTCTGCTTCAGTTTTTCAATGATTTGTTGTCGAGTATCTGGGGCAATATCTCTTACTCTATCGCCACTCATTCTAGCAATGAGGGTGGCTGCAAAAGCAGCTTGTGGTGTTTTTTTCCAGTCTTCAAGCATGATTTGTTGCAACCATTTTTCTGCTATGCCAGCAGCTATCACATTATGGCTACTGCCATGAAACGGTACTCGTGCACCGATTCGGCCTATTGCCCACCATGTTTGGCTAGGTTCAGAAGATTTTTGCAAACGTTTTAACAGCCATTCGCCCAACTGACTTTTTTTATCGATCGGCAAACGTTCCAATACGGCCGCCAGCCTCACCATGTCATCATAACCACGTGTCTTGATTTGCTTGGCTACGCCGGGCTGCCTGGCTGACTCTGGATTGATGTATTTGGCAATATCTTCAAAAATTTGTTGCTGAGCTTGTTCGTTTAAACCACCGGCAACCCGCCGCCACAGTATCCACCACTCCGCCCAATGCTGTGCTTCAGTAACAAACTGAATGCCTTGTGGATAAAGCTTCCAAAGTTGTTCGACGCGCCAATCGTCAAGCGGGTAACCGAAACCCGGACGCAAACAGAAGCCAATAAGACTCAACCACAGGCGCTCATGATGTTCCGATCGACGACGGTATTTTACGCCCTCCAAGAGCGCCGTAAACATCGCTCTTAGTAAGGCTGTAGGCCATTGGTTCCGGTCAGTTCCGAGGATTTTTTCCAGATTAGTACGGAGATTTTTAACAGCTTTGGGATCAACTAATTTTGATTTCGAGCCAAAAACTGTTTGTATTTGATCGATAACTTTATCGAACTGAGCCGGTAGCGTGGCATCGAATTGAGCGGCGCTTACCGATTTTTTTCTTATTTGAAATTCGACGTCCCAACGCTGAGTATTATCGCTGACGGAAACGCATTGGATTTTAAGCGTGCCAATCTCAGTTTGTGTGACAGCAAGTTCAACAACAATTTCTTCTTTACCTTTATTATCATCTCCTTCGAAGGCAACCGCTAATGGTGGCAAGGAGTGAAATACATCAGTAATTTCGGTCACATCGCCAGGCTTAAAAGGGCTGTCGCCGGACAATGAAGC
The DNA here is from genome assembly GCA_030693065.1 of Methylococcaceae bacterium. GTDB lineage: Bacteria > Pseudomonadota > Gammaproteobacteria > Methylococcales > Methylomonadaceae > JABFRC01. The sequence goes on from JAUYBL010000038.1 coordinate 36,876, forward strand.
CAAGTGAAAGCGTACCGGCACCCCAAGTCGCAACGCAAAACGACGATCTTTTAAGATAATCTCCGCGCCTTCTTCACTACCTTTGGGTAATAAACAAACACCCTGTTGCCCACTTGCATCACTGGTATCAATCAGCAAAAAATAACTGCGTGCAGAGCCACCACCAATCTTTAACTTTTGGTCGCGCCTGGCCACGGCATAGCTCACCGCACCAAACGCAACGGCCAATTCAGGATGATTGTTTTCTAGCAACACCGGCGGACTGGAGCGCCAAGCGCTAATCAGATCAACTACTCGCTTGGTAATCGACTGACTGCGAAATACTCCACCGTTTAGTAATAAGGCATCGGGTACCTCAGACTTTCCTGATAACGCTTCGCGGCAAGCGCCAGTATGCAACTGCAAAAATGCGGCAATATGTTTACTGACAGCTGGTTCGGCGGCATAGGGCAAACCAAATTCGACCACACCACTGCGCTTTCTATCTGGTAATTCATTCAAACCAGACAATGGAAAAAACCCATCCAGTGCAATTGATCTGACATCCTCTTTGGATAAAGCCATAGAACGTGAGCCGCCAATCAGCTTTGCTCCACCACCTAATAAAGTGACGCTGTATTGTTCGGGAGCATCATCAGCCAGCAACCGTTCTTTAGCCGTTCGGCATTGTTCAATAAGCTGGGCAAACTCGGCGGCAGATAAGCGTTTTTCGTCATTTGTTAAGTGATTTTCTGCAACATGAGCCAGTGCCAAATCAATATTATCGCCGCCCAGCATAAGATGATCGCCAACACCGACACGGGTTAACTTGGGCTCTGAATCGCCCTGCTCAACCTTAATCAGTGTTAAATCGGTAGTGCCGCCACCGACATCACAGACCAACAATAAGTGTACGTCAGCTAGAGCCTGCTTGATATTACCCCCATGGCGTCGTAACCAGTCATAGCAAACGGCCTGAGGCTCTTCCAGCAGCCTGACATTATTAAGACCGGCAATTCGTGCAGCTTCTAAAGTCAAAGATCGTGCCGCCTCATCAAATGAAGCCGGTACGGTCAAGACAATATCTTGTTGCTCTAACAGCGCATCTGGAAACTTATGCCCCCAAACTGTCCGGATATGAGTAAGGTAACTGGCGCTGGCATCAATAGGTGAAACTTTATCGACATCATCACCCGCACCCCACGGCAAAATATCTGCCGCATGATCAACTGAAGGATGTGAAAGCCAGCTCTTGGCGCTAGTTACTAATCGACCTTTACTTTTCGCGCCTAAAAGGCGAGCAGCTTCACCGATGACAGAAGGTTGCTTTGAGTTATGCCGTCCATTTGGAAAAGCTGCATCAGCTTCAGATAACTCGCCTTCAACAGAGTGGTAACGCACTGACGGCAACAATGGTCTTGCGGCCACTTGTCCAGGCGCAATCAATTGCTCGATTTGAAATAATTGAATGTCTTGCTTGGCCTGATCTGCATTTGTGTAAGCAACAACAGTGTGAGTTGTGCCCAGATCAATGCCGACCAGATAATGTGGAATGGAGTTATTCACGATAATATTTGTCAGTGTGTTATTTGTCTGATGAGACCACGAGGGACAAACATAACAATTAATGAAAGAGGTTATAAATACAGGCAATAACGAATCATCATTGCCTGTATTGCAACTATAAATCAGGAATTATTTTTCTGTCGACTCACTGGATGAGGTAATTTCGTTATCCAGATCTTCAGCATCCAAGCCGGATTTGTTAAGTCGATAGTTTGGCGCGATGCTAATAAGCAGAGTTACCAGAGCAGCAGCGTAAGGCACTACTTGCACGGATAAAATAGCGATCCACAAGCGACCACTAAAATTATCAAAATGCTCAATAGATGCCATTGCGGCAATAGCGGAGCCTATTAAGATAAGTAGCAGTAATTCCTGACGGATAACCAGAAGACCGGCAATTAATGGCCCTTGTTTTTCGTACTTAGGTGTACGCATAAATGGTTTACCCGAGGTAAACAAGCCTTGCAAAGTACCTTTCGCCACCGTATGAGTTAAAGACAACCCTGTCAATGCCGCACCCAATGACTGCCAGAAAGAACACGGAACCCGGGCCTGATAAAGCCATAAGCCTCGGAGTATCTTGAAGCTGAATAAACCAATGGTAGGTAATAAAAATACATTAGATGGTAATTCGCTATGAATTGGGTCGTATAAAATGACAGCCGTCAACAATAAGCTGGTGCCGGTAAATAGCAAGGCTAATGCATCAGAAAACCACGGCAACCAACCAGCTACAAAATAATATTTTTGAGCAGGTGTAAGTGGCGATTTACTAGACGGCAAAAAGCTGCGCCAATGGCCCTTGATAATTTGCATAGCGCCGTAAACCCAGCGAAAACGCTGGGTCATATAGCCAGACATGGTGTCAGGCATCAGCCCTTGACCGAAAGAATCTTTAACATAGACCGAATCGTAACCCGCTTCGTACAAGCGCAAGCCCAATTCACTGTCTTCGCAAATACACCATTGCGCCCAGTTACCGACTTCCAGCATGGCAGACTTTCTGACCATGGTCATGGTGCCGTGTTGAATAATGGCGTTGTATTCGTTTCGTTGCACCATGCCGATGTTAAAAAAGCCGGCATATTCCCAATAACAGAATGATTTAAAGGAACTTAAATCGCGGTCCCGATAATCCTGTGGCGATTGAACAAAGCCGACATTTTCATTGTCGAAATAAGGCACCATGGACTTTAGCCAATCAGGCGACAAAATATAATCACTGTCGATAACAGCAATGATTTCTGCATCTGGGGCAGTTTGTTCAAGAGCGTGATTGAGCGCTCCGGCCTTGAAACCGGGCCAGTTTTCCAAATGGAAGAAACGGAACATTGGGCCTAAGCGTTCACAATCATCGCGTACCGGCTCCCATATTGTCGGATCATAGGTGTTGTTATCCATTACCAACACTTCCAGGTTGGGATAATCCACTTTGGCAAGTGCTTCCAAGGTCTTGCGCACCATCATCGGTGGCTCATTATGGATCGGCAGGTGCAAGGAAACTTTGGGGTATTTGAAGCTTTCTGAAGGCGTGAGCGGTTGAAAGGTTCGTGCGGTTTTATGATGCCAGATAACTTCAGCTATTTCTAAGCTTTCTATCAGCAAAATGGCAGCGGCCATCACCTGCATCAAGATTAAAATCCCCCAAAATACCGCTGTAATAGGTGTCTGGTATTGCTGCGCTCCGATAGAAGCAGACCAAAAAATTACCGAAACGGCAAGGTTAGCTACCAAGCCGAAAAATAGTAGGCCGGGCAGTTTTAAGCTTTTTCTAGTAAACAGGAACAATATCATCAGCACAAAACTGAAAATAGCTGCACCTGTCGCCCAATGCTGCCAGCCAGGCAACGCAATAACGTCACCGTCCATCGGATATTTAGGCTGTCTATCTGCGTTAAATATGCCCCAATAAGCTCCTGCGGAACCTTCTATGGATTTTTTCCAAGGTTGGTCAAAGGCTTCAACCACGTAGTACGTTATTTTTTCTTTATCTGCACGATTGAGAAACTCTCGCAAAAACCTTGCCTGATTGGCAACAGATGCAGTGGCATGTTTGAACGGTTGACCATCTGACGGCCAGCCTACTTCAGTAATAATAATTGGCTTGTTTGGATAAGCTTTTTGCACGTCATGGTAACGGTCAAACACATAGTCCACAGCATCTTCCGCAGCTATGCCTTCCCAATAAGGCAAGATATGTACAGCAATAAAATCAACTTCATTTACCAGTTCGGGATGTTTAATCCATACATCCCATGTTTCAGAAGTACTTACAGGTCGCCAAGTGCGTTGCTTAACTTCACGGATATAGTCGATCAATTGTTGCACAGGAATGTCATCACGAAGTAACACCTCGTTACCCACCATCAAGCGGATAATTTTCGGGTTATTTTCTCGGCTGACGTTAATCAATGTCTCAATTTCTTGGCGATTTTTTTCCAAATTGCCGTCGATCCAGGCACCTACAGTGACATTTAGATTGTGTTTGGCGGCTAATTCAGGAATTTTGTCTAAGCCTTTAAGCACGCTATAGGTTCGAACCGCATAAGCCTTATTAGCGAGCAAAGCCAAGTCATTATCAATATCGGCTGCACTAGGAAAAGTGCCGCTGGTGGGTGTATCGTCTTTACGCTGAGGGTCGAAAGTAACCCCCATGGTGGTTTTCGTCCATGGTTGAAGTTGCAAGGGGTTGTTAACATAACTCCAGATACTGAAGTTAATGACAACCAGTAAAGCGATGGCGATAACAGTAACTATTTTGGTTTTCATTTTATGGCTCGGAAACCTTTAATTTACGCGATGTTTATGTTGAAAGAGATAGGAAATACCTAAGTTCATATTTTACACAGCTAGCAAAACGGGCAAGTATTTATTTAAGATAATCAACCTGCTGATAAGCGACTTAACTTCTGCTATAAACTTCAATATAAACTTTCAAGTTTTAATTCAGCTTAATATCAAATATTTTTAGCTAATTGTTCCGCATAACCTATGTATGTTCGCGGCGTTAGCTCTAAAAGAGCATTTTTTGCTTCGGTTGGAATATCCAAGTTTTCTATAAACACTCGCAGTTGCTCAGGTGTAATTCGATGACCCCTAGTGAGTTCTTTTAGTTTTTCATAGGGTTTTTCAACGCCATAGCGACGCATTACTGTCTGGATAGGTTCAGCCAACACTTCCCAATTTGCATTTAGGTCCGCTTCAATAGCTTCGACATTAATTTGTAACTTGGAAATGCCTTTTAGGCTAGCCTGAATGGCGATACTGGTATGAGCAATGCCGACACCAATGTTTCTTAACACAGTGGAATCGGTCAAGTCGCGCTGCCAGCGAGATACGGGTAATTTTTCGGCTAAATGCGAAAATATCGCATTAGCAAGTCCTAAATTACCCTCTGAGTTTTCAAAATCAATCGGATTGACTTTATGCGGCATAGTCGATGAACCGACTTCTCCAGCAATGGTTTTTTGTTTGAAATAACCCAGGGAAATGTAAGCCCAAATATCGCGATTAAAATCCAACAGAATCGTATTAAAACGCGATAAAGCATGGAAAAACTCGGCGATATAATCGTGAGGCTCAATTTGAATAGTATAAGGATTCCATTGTAAGCCCAGCGATTCGACAAAGTCCTTGGCAAACTCTGCCCAATCCACGTCAGGATAAGCTACCGCGTGTGCATTGTAATTGCCGACCGCGCCGTTGATTTTACCCAACAACACTACAGATTGTAATTGCGCCTGTTGACGCAATAGTCGGGCTGCGACATTGGCGAACTCTTTGCCGGTAGTGGTCGGTGTCGCTGATTGACCGTGAGTGCGAGACAGCATAGGTTGATCGGCAGTATCATTAGCAATTTTTTTGATTGCGCTGATGCATTCATCAATTTGGGCATTAATTACTTCACGCCCTTCCTTAAGCATTAAGGCGTAAGACAAGTTATTAATGTCTTCAGAGGTGCAGGCAAAATGAATAAATTCGCTGACTTTTTCCAGCTCAGCATTGCCAGCAATTTTTTCTTTTAATAAATATTCAACAGCTTTGACATCATGATTAGTAGTTTTTTCAATATCTTTAACACGCTGCGCATCAGCTTCTGAAAAATCACTGACGATAGTATTTAAAAGTTGATTTGCTGCATCACTAAAAGAACTGACTTCAATGATTTTTGGATGTTTAGATAACGCTTGCAACCAGCGCACTTCAACTTGCACACGAAAACGAATTAAACCGTACTCGCTAAAAATTGGCCGTAGCACGCTTACTTTATCGGCATAGCGGCCGTCGATTGGGGAGATAGCTGTTAATGAAAAATTGGTCATGATTAGTCCGAGTTATACACTTTTAAAAAATTGTTTAGACTGCATTTGATCTGGATTCAATAATCCCACCACCCAAACAAATATCGCCGTCATAAAAAACGACTGACTGGCCGGGTGTGATTGCTCGTTGCGGTTCATCAAACACGGCTCGACAACGGTCATCACCCAATGGTTCCAGAAAACAAGCCTGATCAGCCTGACGGTAACGGGTTTTGGCGGCGCAGCGCAGCGGCTGTGTTAAGGGTCTATCGCTACACCAATCTAATTGGCAAGCTTCTAGGATGTTGTGGAGCATTAAAGGGTGGTCATGCCCCTGCCCAACGATAAGAACATTATTTTCCAGATCTTTTTCCAGAACATACCATGGTTCATCGGGGGCATCTTTTACACCACCGATACCCAATCCCTGACGCTGACCAAAGGTGTAATACATCAAACCATGGTGTTTGCCGATATATTGGCCCTCAGGAGTCCACATTTCGCCAGGCTGTGTAGGAAGATAACGCTTTAGAAATTCGGTAAATTTACGCTCACCGATAAAACAAATACCGGTGCTGTCTTTTTTTCGACTATTCGCAAAGCCAGCTTTATCCGCCATTGCTCTAATTTCCGGCTTGTGTAAATGACCAATCGGAAACAGAGTTTTTGATAAGGCTTTTTGGCCAAGCGTGTAAAGAAAATAACTTTGTTCTTTATTGGGATCCAGGCCTTTTAGCAATTGAATCTCACCATTTTGCTCGGCAACGCGAGCGTAATGCCCGGTAGCAATGTATTCAGCACCCAAATCTTCGGTTGCATAATTCAAAAAAGCTTTGAACTTGACGTGCTTATTACAAAGAATGTCCGGATTGGGTGTCCGGCCTGCCTTGAACTCAGACAAAAATACTTCAAACACTTCATCCCAATATTCTGCGGCAAAGTTGACTGTTTTAAGTTCTATACCCAATTTATCGCAAACCTGCTGAGCGTCAGCAAGGTCTTGCATGGCAGTACAGAATTCGGTGCCATCATCCTCATCCCAGTTTTTCATAAACAAGCCGGTCACTTGATGACCTTGTTCCTGGAGAATTAAGGCAGTTACAGATGAATCAACACCTCCGGACATGCCGACAATTATGTTTTTACGCATAGTCAACATCAAGGAAGGATTTTAATAATGACAACGGAAACCGCTGCCCACTCAAAAACTCATCAACACTAAACAACACAAGTGGACTACGAAGACGATGTCGTTCTGCGACAATCTCATTGTAACTAAGCCAATGAGTAGCAACGATTCCTTCATCCAGCTGTTGTTCGGGAGCATGAGAGTGGCAATGACCTGCAAAGCAGAATCTCATAAAACTCGGGTAGTCTGGGTTTTTGCGCCATAGTTGCACCGACACAAGGAATTCAGGCTCAAATTGCCAGGCAGTTTCTTCTTGCATTTCCCGCTTAACAGCAGCAATCAAATCCTCATTTTCTTCCAGATGCCCTGCAGGTTGGTTGAACTGCAATCCATGAGGGGTATGTTCTTCAACAAGTAAAAAGCGACCATCTCGCTCGACCACTGCAGCTACTGTAACGTGTGGTTTCCAAACCATTGCGAAATTCCGAATCTCAAAAATTCGATATTTTACAAGATTATATGGACGCCATGTTGGCAATGATCAAATCTAAAGCTCAATTGAATGATTTAATTGAATAAATTGGCAACGGAACAGTACTTGTAATTTGTTGTGTTAATAATGTTGAAATCTACTAATATTGGCACCATGTTATGCAACCAATCTGTTTTTATACAACGACTATGTCAGAGATAGACCCAACAAAAAATAATGATAACGACTTAGCTGTTCAAGAAGCCAGGCCGAAGTTGCAAAGACCTCCATTGTATAAAGTTATTCTTTTGAATGATGACTTTACGCCCATGGATTTTGTGATAGAAGTATTGATGGACTTTTTTGCCATGACTGAAGAAAAAGCGACCCAAGTTATGCTGCAGGTTCATACTGAAGGCATTGGTGTTTGCGGAACTTATTCTAAAGATGTTGCCGAAACTAAAGTTTACCTGGTCAACGAATATTCACGAGAAAACCACCATCCATTGCTGTGTACAATGGAAGCAGACTAGCTTGGAGCATCTATGTTAAGCAAAGAACTTGAAATCACCTTAAACACTGCCTTTAAAAACGCGCACGACAAAAGGCATGAATTTATAACAGTTGAACATTTACTACTGGCATTACTCGATAACGCTTCAGCTGAAGCAATTATGACGGCGTGTGGCTGCGACATTAGTGGCTTGCGCGGACAGTTAACGCAATTCATTGATGAAACTATTTCCCTTATACCTGAAGGTGTGCATCGAGAAACCCAGCCAACACTGGGATTTCAACGGGTTCTGCAGCGCGCAGTGTTTCATGTGCAAGCTTCCGATAAAAAAGAGGTAACTGGCGCAAACTTATTTGTCGCCTTATTTAGCGAACAAGACTCGCACGCAGTTTACTTACTTAACAAACAAGACATTTCAAGACTGGATGTTGTCAATTACTTGGCGCATGGCATTTCAAAAATCAATCCTGACCCACTTGAATATCGTAATAACGAGCAAAATAACACCGATACCGAAGCGTCTGGTTCTGCATTAGAAAAGTACGCAAGCAATCTTAACGAAGAAGCGCTTAAAGGTAGAATCGACCCGCTAATTGGCCGAGAACAAGAGCTTGAGCGAACCATTCAAACACTCTGCCGTCGCCGAAAAAATAACCCATTGTTGGTTGGTGAAGCAGGGGTTGGCAAAACCGCCATTGCCGAAGGTTTAGCAAAACGCATCGTCGAAGAAAACGTACCTGAAATTCTTAAAAATAGCGTTATTTACTCCCTTGACTTAGGTGCATTGGTTGCGGGCACAAAATACAGAGGCGATTTTGAAAAGCGCCTTAAGGCATTGGTTAATCAACTAAAAAAAGAACCCGATTCAATTTTGTTTATCGATGAAATTCATACCCTTATTGGTGCTGGTTCGGCATCAGGTGGCGTAATGGACGCATCTAACCTAATTAAACCCGTTCTAGCCTCTGGACAATTACGCTGTATTGGCTCTACCACTTATCAAGAATATCGAGGTATTTTTGAAAAAGACCACGCTTTGGCAAGACGTTTCCAGAAAATCGACGTGCTCGAACCTTCGGTTGAGGACACAATTCTAATCCTTAAAGGCTTGAAATCTCGTTTTGAAGATCATCACGATGTAAAGTATTCTGCAGAAGCATTACGCCTGGCAGCAGAGCTATCAGATCGATATATTACCGACCGACATTTGCCAGACAAAGCAATAGATGTAATTGACGAAGCCGGCGCAAAGCAACGGATGACAGCAGAAGCCGATCGTAAAAGACTTATTGATGTAGCCGAAATAGAGGACATCGTTTCAAAAATAGCCAGAGTGCCCGCAAAATCCGTTTCATCTAATGATATTGATAAACTTGCTAATCTGGAAAAGAATTTAAAAATGCTTGTTTTTGGTCAAGATGAGGCCATTACGGCATTAGCTTCAGCAATAAAATTATCACGTGCCGGGCTACGCGATTCTCAAAAAACTATCGGTTCATTTCTGTTTGCCGGACCGACAGGCGTTGGCAAAACAGAAGTAACCAGGCAATTAGCCAAAGTACTTGGCGTTGAACTGCTTCGCTTTGATATGTCTGAATACATGGAACGACATACTGTATCCAGATTAATTGGAGCACCCCCTGGATATGTCGGCTTTGATCAAGGCGGATTATTGACTGAACAAGTCACCAAACACCCCCACGCAGTATTACTTTTGGACGAACTGGAAAAGGCTCACCCCGACGTATTTAATTTATTATTGCAAGTTATGGATCATGGTTCATTAACCGATAATAATGGGCGTAAAGCCGATTTTCGTAACATAATTTTAGTAATGACTACTAATGCCGGCGCGGAAGAAGGCAGTCGTGCATCCATAGGGTTCACGCATCAAGATCATGCCACTGACAGCATGAAAGTAATAGAAAAAGGCTTTTCGCCGGAATTCCGCAATCGTTTAGATGCGATAATTCAGTTTAAACCGCTCGATATTTCAATCGTTGGTTATGTTGTTGATAAATTTATTTTTGAGCTTGAAGCGCTACTTACAGAAAAACACGTAACATTAATGCTGGAGCCAGATGCCAGACTCTGGCTTGCCGAAAACGGCTGCGACCCCAAAATGGGGGCAAGACCAATGGCGAGATTAATACAAGAAAAAATTAAAAAGCCATTAGCTAATGACTTGTTATTTGGCGAATTAGCTCAGGGTGGTAGCGTACGAATTTATGTACAAGATAATGAACTTGCCTTTGCAATAAAACGTAATGAAATGAGTATTACGGAAAACAGCTAGCTTAGCTTAAATAGTGCGCTATATCGATAATACGATTAGCGCATACGGAATGTAATTCGACCTTTAGTTAAATCATAAGGAGTCATTTCAACCTTAACGCTATCCCCTGTTAAGATTCGAATATAATGTTTGCGCATTTTTCCAGATATATGAGCCGTAACGATATGCCCGTTCTCAAGTTGCACTCTAAACATAGTATTAGGAAGCGTATCAATTACCTTACCTTCCATTTCAATCTGATCTTCTTTAGCCATTTATAATCGCCTGTAGTATTAAAACTAGGAATAATACCATAGCCTGATTTTTAACAACAGAAGTGGAAAAGACAAAGCAAAAAATCTGCTTAGAATCACAATCAAACAGCGGCGGCAATCAATTTTAAATACTCAGCCTCTGAAAACACATCAGTGTTGCTTTCAACTCGATCCAGAAAAACTTTACCAATCAAATGATCATATTCATGCTGAAATACTCGTGCGATGAACCCATCCAGCTCCAGTTCAACGTAAAGCCCTTGTACGTTAATGTATTGAACTGAAATTTTTTTATACCTTGGAACTAATGCGCGTATTCCAGGAATGCTCAAACAACCCTCCCAATCCTTTTCCTTAACATCCGACCTATTTGTTAATCGAGGATTGATCATGATTGTAGGCTCCATAAAAGGAGCATTCGGGTAGCGCGGAGTGGGTCTTGAAGCTACAACAATTAACTGTTTTGAAATGCCTATTTGAGGCGCCGCAAGCCCAACACCCTGGGTAGACGCGAGTGTAGATCGCAAGTCTTCAATTAATTGACTTGTATCAATCGAACCAACATCCTCAACGCTCGTGGCTGTCTGCCTTAGAACCTTAGCACCCAATTGAGCAATATCATAAATCATTTCTACCCCTGCAATTCCTGTAAAAGCAAGCCTTGAGCTTGAATAATCTCTTCACCTTCATCTCTTACTGCCTGATAATAACTACCATCTGATTGCAGTAACCACGACTGTGAATTATCTTTTAAATATAATTCCAGATCTTGCAAAAGCCGATTGTGCAATTTTTTGTTTTCAATAGGAAAACAAATCTCAACACGCCGGAACATATTGCGATTCATCAAATCGGCGCTAGAAGCAAACACCTCCCAGTTCCCGCCATTAGCAAAGGCATAAACCCGCGCATGCTCCAAAAACCGACCGATTATTGAACGAACTTCTATGTTTTCAGATACCCCAGGTATTCCGGGACGTAAACAGCAAATCCCTCTGACAATCAATTTAATCTGAACACCAGCTTGCGATGCACGATACAAACTTTGAATAGCCAACTCTTCTACTACAGCATTAACTTTAATAATGATTTTTGCGGGTTTACCGGCTTTTGCATTGTGGATTTCTCGTTCAATTTTTTCCATTAATCCACTATGCAATGTAAATGGCGCCTGCAGTAATTTATTTAGTCGAGTAACCTTACCAAGGCTAGTCAGCTGAGCAAATACTCGCCTAACGTCTTCGCCAAGCTCTTTATCGCATGAAAACAGCCCGTAATCAGTATAAAACTGCGCCGTTTTGGGGTGATAATTGCCCGTACCAAGATGCACATAGTTACGCAAGTCTTTACCCTCGCGTTTTAATACCAAACACATTTTGGCGTGTGTTTTATATCCAACCACACCATAAACAACGTGAACTGCAGCTTCTTGCAATTTTGCCGCCAAATCAATATTGGCTTTTTCATCAAAACGGGCTCTTAATTCGATAACCACCGTCACTTCTTTACCGGCTCTTGCCGCTTTGATTAAAGCAGCAACAATCGGCGAATCCGCGCCTGTTCTATACAATGTTTGTTTGATAGCTAAAACATCAGGTGCAATTGCTGCCTGACGCAAGAATTCAACAACAGGCGAAAACGATTCATAAGGATGTTGGAGCAAAATATCATTGCGCTTAATAGCTGCAAAAATATCTTTGTTTCGACCTAATACAACTGGAACCGACGGCTTAAAAGCAACAAATTTAAGATCTGGGCGATCTAGCAGATTGTTAATCTCTTGCATTCTATTTAGATTGACCGGCCCATCCACCAAAAATAAGCGATCCCTCGTCATGTCAAAGCGACCCAGTAAAAAATCCACTGTTTCTTGGGGGCATTTCGCATCAATCTCAAGCCTGACTTCATCACCATAATTGCGCATCGCCAACTCACCTTCAACAGCCAGTAGTAAATCATCGATAGCATCGTCATCGACGAAAAAATCGCTATTTCTGGTTACCCTAAACTGATAACAGCCTTTGACGGTCATGCCGTTAAATAGCTGCTCCACAAATGCATGAATAATTGACGATAAAAAAACAAAGTCTGCAGGACCGCTATTGGTATCAGATCTAGGTAACTGAATAATGCGTGGCAACGCTCGAGGGGCCTGCAAAATTGCTCTACCGCTATTCCTACCAAAGGCATCCTTGCCAGTCAGTGAAATTATAAAATTTAAACTTTTATTAAGAATACGGGGAAAAGGGTGAGCTGAATCAAGCCCAACTGGCGTTAAAATTGGCATTAATTCATTATTAAAGTAAGCCTCAAGCCACTTATGTTGAGCTTCCGTCCATTCTTTACGCCGCAAAAAACGAATATTTTGTTCACTTAACTTTGGAATTAAAATCTCGTTAAGAACCTTGTACTGATCTTCAACCAATTGATGTGCTTTGACAGCAATTAGCTCCAACTGCTCATTTGGTGTTAAGCCATCAGGACCGACAGCTTTAGGGTCAATACTTGCCATCTGAATAACACTAGCTACTCGAACCTCGTAAAATTCATCTAAATTTGAACAAGAAATACACAGATAGTTAAGCCGCTCAAGCAAAGGAACCTCTTCATTTTTTGCCTGCGCCAAGACTCGTTTATTGAATTCCAACAAACTGAATTCACGATTGATGTATAGCTCTGTCTTTTGAAGATCAAAAACTTCATTCTCCTGCATTTTCACCAACCCATGTGTAAGTTATTCGGAATTTACTTGCAATTTACCATATATTTTAGTTTGTAGATCAGAGTGAAAATTTACCAACAGATCAACAGTATTAATTTTAATAAGCATTTTCCTCCCTCTAAAAATGACACTGCTAGTGTCATTTTTAAAATACATTTGAAAATTATCATTGGCTTAATAGCCCATAAAATACCTTTATAAATTAAATACAACGACCTACTTTTTTTTAAGCGAGATATTAGGGATTGTTTAAAAAGAATCGCCAAAACAACTTTTTCTAAAGTCGACAACGAATATTTACCTAACTTTCTGATAGATATAATTTTTATATTTTTATAGATGCGGATCTATATCCACTGCGAGTGGTAGTCTCGGTGTTGAGAAGACCAGGTTTTTGTGATGTAATACCGAGGCTTTACGTCTTAATGTACCCCTTATTTATACGCTTTTATATAAGGGGATGGTTTCGCCACAACTTGTTTGGAGAGCAGGCTATTAACTATGCAATTTACTATTAAAGAAGGTTTGGACTTACCTATCTCGGGCGAGCCTAAACAAGTTATTGAGAATTGCAATTCCGTTAATTCGGTTGCAATTCTTGGGCTGGATTATGTAGGCATGAAGCCTACAATGGCGGTCAATGAAGGGGACAGTGTCAAACTTGGCCAAGTGCTTTTCAGTGACAAGAAAAATCCGGGAGTCAACTTTACGTCACCAGGTGCCGGTGTCGTAAAGTCAATAAATCGCGGTGAGAAACGAATTTTACAATCAATAGTCATCGAGCTTAAAGGAACAGAAGAAGAGGTTTTTTCAAGGTACGAAGTTTCCGAACTGACTAACCTAACTTCAGAACAAGTTAAAGAAAACTTACTTGCATCTGGACTTTGGACAAATTTACGGACTCGGCCTTACGGCAAAATTCCGGCTATCGATAGCAACGCTAATTCCATTTTTGTCACTGCAATCGATACTAGCCCTTTAGCCGCTGATCCAGCTGTTATCATTAAAGAGCGGTCTGAAGACTTCATTAATGGATTAACCGTTATAGCTAAACTTACGCAAGGTAAGGTTTACGTTTGTAAAGCAACTGGCGCCGATATTGCTGTGGGTAATACAACTTCTTTGCAAGTAGCTGATTTTTCTGGCCCTCACCCAGCCGGCTTACCAAGTACGCACATTCACTTTATCGATCCCGTTAATATCGACAAATTCGTCTGGCATCTTGATTACCAAGCAGTGCTTGCTATTGGCGCGCTATTTACTACGGGCAAGTTGAATGTTGAGCGAATTGTATCGCTAGCAGGTCCGACTGTAAAAAACCCTCGTCTTATTCGCACTCGTGTTGGTGCCAACACGGATGATCTTGTGGTTGGCGAGTTGCAAGACGATGTAGAAAGCCGCGTTATCTCAGGTTCAGCTTTATATGGCCGACAAGCCTCGGATTGGGCCACCTTTTTGGGCCACTACAGCAACCAAATTACAGCCCTAAAAGAAGGTCGTGAACGCGAGTTATTTGGCTGGATTGTGCCTGGAAAGAATAAATACTCTGCACTAAATGTTTATACCTCTAGTGTTGATCGTAAATTTGATCGCAAGTTTCCATTAACAACCACTAAAAATGGCAGCAATAGAGCCATTGTTCCAGTGGGTGTTTACGAAACAGTAATGCCGCTAGACATCTTGTCAACACCTCTACTTAAAGCATTAGTGGTTGGTGACTCTGATCAAGCTCAATTACTGGGCTGCTTGGAACTTGATGAAGAAGATCTGGCCTTATTTACGTTTGTAGATCCAGGCAAACATGACTTCGGTCCTGTCCTGAGAGCGAATTTAACTAAAATTGAGAAGGAAGGATAATGTCGGCTAGAGATTTTTTAGATAGCATTGAGCCGCATTTTACAAAAGGCGGCCGGTTAGAAAAGTATTACGGTCTCTATGAGATGGTTGATACCTTTATTTATACCCCTGCTGATGTAACACGCGGAACTACTCATGTTCGCGATGGTAACGACCTCAAACGGACAATGACGTTTGTGGTAATAGCCACGTTTTTCTGCATCTTGATGGCCTTATACAATACAGGCTATCAAGCAAATGTCGCCCTCGAAGCATTAGGATTAGAGAAAGCCGACAATTGGCGCAGCATACCCATGATGATATTCGGGTATAGCCCATATAATCCATTGTCTTGTATTGTTCACGGTGCATTATATTTTCTGCCCATCTACATTACGACACTAGCAATTGGTGGTATTTGGGAAGTTTTATTCGCAACAGTTCGTGGACATGAAGTAAACGAAGGCTTCCTAGTTTCCTCCATGCTTTACACACTGATCATGCCCCCAGACATGCCTTTATGGCAGGTGGCATTAGGTATTTCATTCGGAATTGTTATCGGTAAAGAAGTATTTGGCGGCACCGGCAAAAACTTTCTGAATCCTGCATTAACTGGAAGAGCATTCTTATACTTCGCTTATCCCGCGTCTATTTCTGGCGATGCCGTTTGGGTAGCCGTTGATGGTTATACCGCCGCTACGCCTTTAGGCCTTGCTGCTAATGGTGGTCTTGAAGCGGTATATGCAGCTAACTACAGCTGGATTCAAACTTTTTTTGGTTTTGAGCCGGGCTGTTTAGGTGAAACTTCAACATTGGCTATTTTGATTGGCGCTGCATTTTTGTTGTATACCCGGGTTGCTTCTTACCGCATCATGGGTGGCGTATTTTTAGGAATGCTTGCAACATCATTGTTATTTAACACAATCGGCAGCGATACCAACCCAATGTTTGCATTTCCTTGGTACTGGCATCTAACTGTCGGCGGCTTTGCTTTTGGTATGGTTTATATGGCAACCGACCCAGTAAGTGCTGCAATGACCAACACCGGACGCTGGGTATTTGGTGGATTAGTAGGTGTGATGACGGTATTAATCAGAGTTGTGAATCCTGCCTTCCCTGAAGGCATTATGCTAGCAATTCTCTTTTCCAATATGTTCGCACCGACTATCGATTATTTCGTCATTCAGGCCAACATTAGAAGAAGGATAAAACGTCATGCCTAATGAAAACAAGCAATGCGGGCATTACGAAAAACTTTGTGCTGTCCTCGAAAAAAATGAAAATTATCAAAAATTTAAAGTGTATGCCGAGCATATTCTTGGCCTGAGCAACAATAGTTTAGAAAAAACTATCGCTATTGCTGTTGCACTTTGTTTAGTCTGCGCAGTATTAGTTTCATTGGCTGCAGTTGCATTAAAACCATTGCAGATTAACAACAAAGAACAGGATATGAAGCAAAATATCCTTGATGTGGCAGGCTTGCTTGAAGAAGGCAAAGATATTGACGCTGCTTTTGCAGAAAAAATTGAAGCTAAAATTGTTGATTTAGAAACTGGTGATTATGTCGAGAACATTAACGCTGCCGACTATGATCAACGAAAAGCCGCAAAAGATCCTGCACAAAGTGTCGCAATTCCTAAAGATAAAGATATTGCTCACATCAGAATCAAAGCTAAATATGCCAAGGTGTTTTTGGTTAAAGAAGCGGGAGCAATTAAATCAATTATTTTGCCAATCAACGGTTATGGTTTGTGGTCAACTTTATATGGCTTTTTATCGGTTGATGCCGATGGACAGACCGTACAAAGCATTAACTTTTATGACCAAGCTGAAACACCGGGACTAGGTGGTGAAGTAGTTAATCCAAATTGGCGCGCTTTGTGGAAAGGCAAGAAAATTTATGCCGAGACCGATACGAACGAGCCTACATTAAGTTTAATTAAAGGGGTTGTTGATAACAGCAAACCTGGCGCGCAATATCAAGTTGATGGCCTAGCTGGTGCAACCTTGACTAGTACAGGTGTAACCAATCTGATCAGATATTGGACTAGCAAAGAAGGTTTTGCTCCGTATTTGAACAAAGTAAGAACGGTTAAAGGAGCCAAATCATGAGTGCAGTAGTTGATAGTTCAATTATTAATGATGAAACAAAAAAAGTATTAGTAGACCCTTTAGTCACAAACAACCCAATTACATTACAAGTATTGGGAATTTGTTCGGCCTTAGCGGTTACCTCACAAATGTCTACATCACTGATTATGGCGTTGGCATTAACATTAGTTACTGCTTTCTCAAGTGCCGCAATTAGCGCTATTCGTAACCATATTCCAAGCAGCATCCGGATTATTGTTCAAATGACTATTATTGCGTCATTGGTAATTGTGGTTGATCAACTTTTGAAAGCGTTTGCTTATGACGTCAGTAAACAGCTATCAGTATTTGTTGGTTTAATTATTACCAACTGTATCGTGATGGGTCGCGCTGAAGGCTATGCAATGAAAAATCCACCATTGGAAAGTTTCATTGATGGTATCGGTAACGGCTTGGGTTACAGTTTAATTTTGATCATAGTGGCTTTTTTTAGAGAAACCCTAGGATCTGGCAAGCTGTTGGGAATCGAAGTCTTCAAATTAACAAAAGACGGCGGTTGGTATGATCCAAATGGCTTGATGCTACTGCCACCTAGTGCATTTTTCATCATTGGTTTGATTATTTGGGGCGTTCGCCAATGGAAACCAAATCAAGTTGAAAAGGCAGACTTCAAAATCATGTCGATTACTCATGGTGAAGGAGGACATCACTAATGGAAGCGTATATCAGTTTATTTGTTAAGGCAGTCTTTATTGAAAACTTGGCACTTTCCTTCTTTTTGGGAATGTGTACGTTTATTGCTGTTTCAAAAAAGATTTCCACCGCGATGGGCTTGGGCATTGCGGTCATGGTGGTGCAAACCATTACTGTGCCCGCTAACAACCTTGTCTATCATACGTTACTTAAAGAAGATGCACTGTCTTGGCTGGGAATTACCGGCGTCGATTTGAGCTTTTTGGCATTACTAAGTTGTATTGGCATGATTGCCGCTTTAGTACAAATTCTGGAAATGATTTTAGATAAGTTTTTTCCAGCTCTGTACCACGCATTAGGGGTATTCCTGCCTTTAATCACAGTAAACTGCGCCATTCTCGGTGGTAGTTTGTTCATGATCGAACGTGATTATAACTTCGGCGAAAGCGTTACCTATGGTGTAGGTAGTGGTTTAGGTTGGGCATTAGCTATAACTGTTATGGCTGGCGTGCGAGAAAAACTTAAATACAGTGATATACCGGCCGGATTACAAGGCCTGGGTATTACCTTTATTACCGCAGGCTTGATGTCTCTTGGCTTCATGGCTTTCTCTGGAATCCAACTTTAAGAAGGTAACGTAATGCTGGAAATTTTATTAGGGATTATTATTTTCACGGCCTTTGTATTAGCGCTTGTGTTTGTGATTATTGGCGCCAAAAAGAAATTGGTTGCTGAAGGGGATGTCGAAATCCTGATAAATCATGAAAAGAAAATCCATGTACCTGTAGGTTCAAAGCTATTAACTGCACTAGCGGACAATGGTTTATTTGTGTCATCAGCTTGCGGTGGCGGCGGGACCTGTGCGCAATGTAAGGTTAAGGTGCATTCAGGTGGTGGTGAAATCCTCCCAACTGAATTAGGCCACATCACCAAACGTGAAGCCGCAGAAGGTGAGCGTCTTGCTTGCCAAGTCTCTGTTAAACACAACATGGACATCGAAGTTGAAGACTCTGTTTTTGGCGTAAAAAAATGGGAATGTACTGTTAAATCAAATAACAACGTTGCCACTTTCATTAAAGAGTTGGTTCTCAATTTACCTGCTGGTGAAGAAATTCATTACCGTGCAGGTGGCTACATTCAAATCGAATGTCCACCACATGTTGTTAAATACAGCGACTTTGCGATTGAAGATAGATTTCACGAAGACTGGGATAAATATAACTTGTGGCGTTACGTCTCTGATGTGAAAGAACCTGCTTTGCGTGCTTATTCAATGGCAAGCTATCCAGAAGAAAAAGAAATAATGCTGAACGTGCGTATTGCGACACCGCCTCCTGGTGCTCCCGAAAGCGTTCCGCCTGGTATTATGTCGTCTTTTATATTTGGCTTAAAACCAGGTGATAAATGTATTGTGTCTGGTCCTTATGGCGAGTTTTACGCCAAAGATACTGATGCAGAAATGGTCTTTGTAGGTGGTGGTGCGGGTATGGCGCCTATGCGTTCACATATCTTCGATCTACTCCGTAGACTAAAATCTAAACGTAAGATCACCTTCTGGTACGGAGCTCGTAGTAAGCGTGAAATGTTTTATGTCGAAGATTTCGATATGCTTGCAAGAGAAAATGACAACTTTGAGTGGCATGTTGCCTTGTCAGACCCATTACCTGAAGATAATTGGGAAGGTTATACCGGCTTTATTCATAATGTTCTTTACGAAGAGTTTATTAAAAAGCACCCTGCCCCTGAAGATTGTGAGTTTTACATGTGCGGACCTCCAATCATGAACACCTCAGTAATCAAAATGCTTTTGGATAATGGCGTTGAATCTGAAAACATTGCCCTTGATGACTTTGGCGGCTAATACTTGAAATCTAAGTGACTTTTTAGTCTTAAGAGCATATCAAGCAATATAAACGGGGAGTAAATCGATTTTGCTTCCCGTTTTTTTATGTTCAAATCCAAATAAGATACATCACTATTTAATATCAAAATCTGATAAGCAGTCTTATCCACAACCGGATTAGAGTTTGTGTGCGTTATTGTTATTAAATTGATATAGTGACAAACATCATATCCATTTTATTCGCAAGGGAGTCCCAATGACTTATTTTGTAGTGACGTTTATATTTATGCTGATAATCATCGCCATTATGGCAATAGGCGTAATATTCGGGAGAAAAGCCATCAAAGGATCTTGTGGTGGCGTAAGCAATAGCAACTGTGTTTGTGTAGAAAAATGCGATAAACGCAAAAAATTTGAAGCTGAAGGTTTAAATCATTAGTCGGTATTTTTAAATTATCCTCAACTGTAAATCTGGAGTTGGTCATGCTAGCAAAAATTACTGTTGCAGATTACATGTCAAAAAATCTGGTTAAACTCAGCAAAGAAACAAATGTTGTTGATGCAATAAAAATCCTATTAGATCATAAAATTACCAGTGCCCCGGTTGTCGATCCACAAGGCCAATTATTAGGGGTATTTTCTGAAAAGGATGTCATGCGTGTGGTTTTGGAAACCGTTTACAACCAGAGCCAAAGCGGATTAGTTTCAGAATACATGTCTACGGAAATTAGTAGTGTTAATGCCGATGACAGCATCGTCGATTTAGCAGAAAAATTCCAAAAATCCTCGATTCGAAGCTTCCCTGTCTTTAGTGATAACAAATTGGTTGGCATTGTCAGTCGCACAGATGTGTTGAGGGCATTGGCGTCTATCCATTGATAGCCTGATGAGATGTAGTGAGTGACAAACCATACCCTATATTGGCACGACTATGAAACATGGGGCGCAGATCCTAGAATGGATAGACCGGCTCAATTTGCCGGCATTCGAACCGACCATGATTTTAATATCGTAGATGAGCCGTTAATAATCTATTGCAAACCCAGCCCTGATGTCCTGCCGCATCCAGATGCCTGCCTGATCACTGGCATCACGCCACAAACTGCCGAACAAAAGGGCGTTTCTGAGTCACATTTTGTACAGCTAATTCATGAACAACTGGCACAACCCAATACCTGTACTTTAGGCTACAACAGTCTTCGCTTTGACGATGAAGTCACCCGCAATGCCTTGTATAGGAACTTCTATGATCCCTATGCCCGTGAATGGCAAAACGGCAATTCACGCTGGGATATTATCGACGTAGCCAGAGCCGCCAGAGCATTACGCCCATCAGGCATTCAATGGCCTGATGATGAAGACGGCAAACCCAGTTTCAGACTTGAGCGACTAACCCAAGCCAATGGCATTGCACATGAATCTGCGCACGATGCATTATCTGACGTATATGCAACCATTGCCTGCGCCAAATTGATTAAAGATGCTCAACCCAAGCTCTATCAATTTCTGTTTCAACACCGCGTAAAAGCCAAAGCGTTAGAGTTATTAAAACTGGGTAGTTTTAATCCAGTTGTACACATTTCAGGCAAATATCCCGCAGCAAAAAATTGCTTGGCCATAGTTCTTCCTATTTGCAAACACCCCACCAATAGCAATGGTGTGATTGTTTACGACCTGTCTGTCGACCCTACCCCTCTGCTTTCTTTATCAGTACAAGAAATCCAACAACGTATTTTTACTGCCACCGCTGATTTACCAGACGGTGTTGAAAGAATCCCGCTGAAAACCGTACACATTAACAAGTGTCCCGTATTAGCCCCTATTTCAGTGATTAAACCTGAAGATGCACAACGTCTTAACATCGACATAGACGTATGCAATAAAAACATTGAACAAATCAAAGCAGCAAGCGGCCTACCTGAAAAGTTAGCAGCTGTTTTTAGTGATACCCATTTAGGATCTTCTGATTTAGACCCTGATCTTGCAATTTACAGTGGTGGCTTTTTTTCTGATACCGATAAGCAAAAAATGGCAAAAATCAGAGTCATGTCGCCAGAACAATTAACTAATAGCATTCAATTTCAAGATCCTCGATTACCACAAATGCTCTTTAGATACCGAGCACGTAATTTCCCAGAAACCCTCAATGCTGACGAACAACAGCGTTGGAAGCAATTTTGCATTGCCCGATTAAAAGGAAGCCAGTCAGGAGCAAGCCTTTCCCTTGATAGTTACTTAGCCCGCTTAAAAGAATTACGCGCCGACCAAAATACCAACATATCGATTATTGATGCCCTCGACAATTACGCAATAGATAAAATGCACCAATTAGGTATTTAGCAGGCGTTTTGTAACATCAAACAATGCAAAATATACGCTAAGATTTCACTCAATCAGTTGCTGCCCTAGCCCAGCAATTGATCAATACCCAAACAACTAAACCTACATAAGGAAAAAATTCATGATCCCTGTTATTTTATCTGGCGGCTCAGGCACCCGACTTTGGCCTTTATCTCGCGGTCAATATCCTAAGCAATTTTTGCCATTAGTTTCTGATAACACCATGTTGCAGGAAACCCTGCTCAGATTATCCGGCCTTGAGCAATTGCAGCCCCCAATTGCAGTGTGTAATGAAGATCATCGATTTATGCTGGCAGAGCAATTATGGGAAATACACTCTAAACCTGCAGCGATTATTCTGGAACCCATCGGCAAAAACACTGCTCCTGCCGTAGCACTCGCGGCATTATCAGCGCAATCCCCGGATGATGTTCTCTTGGTACTGCCGGCTGACCACGTCATCAACAATATTAAAGCCTTTCATACCGCGGTCAACCAAGCACGCGAACTAGCAGAACAAGGGTACTTAGTAACTTTTGGAATTGTCCCTACAGAACCGGAAACCGGCTACGGCTACATTAAACGCGCGTCATCGCCACAAGGAGCGGCTTTTAATGTCGAAGCCTTTGTTGAAAAACCAAATTTAGAAACTGCCAAACATTATCTGCAAACCGGCGACTATTTTTGGAACAGCGGTATGTTTGCTTTCAAAGCCGGTGTGTACTTAGCAGAGTTGGAAAAGTTTCACCCAACGATGCTTGCAACCTGCAAGCGAGCACTGTCTGCTGCAAAAATCGACCTGGATTTTGTACGCTTAAACAAAGAAATTTTCTCTACCTGTCCGTCTGACTCCATTGACTATGCGGTGATGGAAAAAACCGACAAAGCCGTCGTCATCCCCCTTGATGCTGATTGGAATGACGTTGGCTCTTGGTCAGCCTTATGGGATGTTACTGACAAAGACGGTTCCGGCAATGCCATCAACGGGGATGTGTTAACCGTTGACACTCAAAACTCATACATTCACGCGGGAAGCCGATTAGTCGCTGCCATTGGAGTAAGAGACCTAGTCATTATTGAAACCGCCGATGCGGTCATGGTTGCGCCTAAAGATAGGGTGCAAGAAGTTAAAGACATCGTCGCGCAACTTAAAAACCTGGGACGAAAAGAAGCCAATATTCACCGTAAAGCCTACCGACCTTGGGGACATTACGATTCGGTAGACAACGGCGAACGCCACCAAACCAAACGCATCGTAGTCAAACCCGGCGCACGGTTATCACTGCAAAAACATCACCACCGTGCAGAACATTGGGTAGTAGTCAAAGGCACAGCGCTGGTCACTAAAGGCGAGGAGAAACTACTGATTTCCGAAAATGAATCTATCTACATTCCGCTGGGTATCATCCATTGCCTGGAAAATCCCGGTGTAATCCCTCTGGAAATTGTCGAAGTGCAATCAGGCAGCTACTTAGGAGAAGATGACATCGTTCGGATTGATGATTCATACGGCCGCGTTTGAAGTATCAATTAACAAATTAATTCCATTCATGGTGAGCTTGTCGAACCATGAATGGAATCAACAAAACTATCAAGAATCTCTACATGACCATTATCCGCCAGGACGACTTTATCCAGAGCATTGCAGGCTCGCTGCAATTCATTTCCTACTACCACCCGAAAGATTTCATCGATGCCCTCTATCAGGCTTATTTAAAGGAACAAAGCCCGGCCGCTAAAGATGCAATGGCGCAAATCTTGATCAATTCAAGACTCTGTGCGGAAGGCCGTAGACCGATTTGTCAGGATACCGGCATTGTCACCGTGTTTTTAAAAATCGGTATGGATGTGCAATGGCAGAGCACCATGGGTGTCACTGACATGGTCAATGAAGGCGTTAGACGTGCTTATTTGCATCCGGATAATGTACTGCGCGCTTCTATCCTCGCAGACCCGGCCGGTAAGCGCATTAATACCAAAGACAACACCCCGGCGGTGATCCACATGGAAGTTGTCCCCGGCAATACCATTGATGTCGAAATTGCCGCCAAAGGCGGCGGTTCTGAAGCCAAGGCCAAATTCATTATGCTCAATCCGTCCGATAGCATTGTCGACTGGGTATTAAAAACCGTGCCCACTATGGGCGCAGGCTGGTGTCCGCCCGGCATATTAGGCATCGGCATCGGCGGCACCGCTGAAAAAGCCATGCTGTTAGCCAAACAAGCCTGCATGGGCAGTATCGATATTCAAGAACTCATCGCCCGCGGCCCGACCAATGCGCTGGAAGAACTCCGCTTGGAGCTATATGAAAAAGTCAACGCTCTAGGAATTGGGGCGCAAGGCTTAGGCGGCTTAACGACTGTGCTGGATATTAAAATCTTGGATTACCCCACGCATGCCGCCAACCTCCCCGTCGCGCTCATCCCCAATTGCGCAGCGACCCGTCATGTGCATTTTGTACTCGATGGCAGCGGCCCGGCAGAATTTAATCCACCAAAACTGGAAGATTGGCCGCAGGTTAACTGGGATGCAGGCGCCACCGCACGCCGCGTTAACCTAGACACACTCACCCGGCAAGACATCGCCAGCTGGAAACCCGGTGAAACCTTGTTATTGAACGGCACACTGCTCACAGGCCGCGATGCCGCGCACAAACGCTTGGTAGATTTATTCAATCGCGGCGAAGCCTTACCGGACAGCGTCGACTTCACCAACAAATTTATCTACTACGTCGGCCCAGTCGATCCTGTTCGAGATGAAGTTGTTGGCCCCGCAGGCCCCACCACCGCCACACGCATGGACAAATTTACCGAAACCATGCTCGATAAAACCGGCTTGCTGGGCATGATCGGCAAAGCCGAACGCGGCCCTATCGGTGTCGCCGCAATAAAAAAACACCAAGCAGTCTATCTAATCGCAGTGGGCGGAGCCGCCTATCTCGTCTCAAAAGCCATTCGTAAAGCCCGTATCGTTGCCTTCGAAGACTTAGGCATGGAAGCAATTCATGAATTTGTAGTTGAGGATATGCCAGTCACCGTCGCTGTAGATACTCAAGGCGTCTCCATCCACGACACCGCACCCAAATTATGGCAATCGAAAATTGGTAAGATTCCGGTAGTTGTGCAAGCTTAACGATCCCTATGCTACGCCCCCTTCTAGCTCTCCCTCGCACCATCTGGCTACTCGGCCTAGTCAGCTTCTTTAACGATGCAGCCAGCGAGTTGGTGTATCCGCTGGTACCGATTTATCTGGCGTCGGTGCTGATGGCTGGCCCGAAAGCATTGGGGCTGATTGAAGGTTTGGCCGAGGCAACCGGCAGTCTGTTGAAGTTATTTGCCGGAGTGATGTCCGATCGTTTGGGTTCAACCAAGCGCTGGGTGGTGGGCGGTTATACGATAGCCGCCATAGCCAGACCGCTATTGGCATTTACCAGTATATGGCCGATGGTATTAGCGTTGCGGTTTGCCGATAGGATTGGTAAAGGTTTGCGAACTGCACCACGGGATGCGCTATTGGCATTGACGGTCGATGAAGGGAGTCGAGGTCTGGCTTTCGGCCTACATCGTGCCATGGATAATACCGGTGCGGTAGTAGGCCCACTGCTGGCTGCTTGGTTATTGGCTGAGCAGATACCATTAAAAGAAGTGTTTCTGTGGTCTGCGTTGGGTGGCGTATTAGCCGTCAGCCTTGCTCTATGGATAAAAGAACCCAGTCGCAACATTGAGCATCCGGTTCAGCATTTTAGCTGGCGAGTGACCGCCCTCCCCTTAGCTTTTAAGCGCTATTTATTGGTGTTGGCGTTGTTCACATTGGGCAATGCGTCGAATATGTTTTTGTTGTTACGGGCGAAAGACTTAGGGCTTCCGGAATATCAAATCCCATTACTGTGGGCACTGACATCATTGACGGCGGCAGTATTCTCTACACCGTTATCGGCGCTTTCCGATAAAGTCGGCCGTATCCGCCTGATCGTTGGCGGCTGGAGTGTTTATGGAATCTTCTATTTGCTGCTGGGTTTCAACAGCCAGCCTTTACTACTGTGGCCGTTATTTGCCTTTTACGGTTTGTTTATGGCGGCAACAGAAGGTGCGGAAAAAGCTTTGGTCGCTGACATCGTACCGCGCGAGGTGCTAGGCACAGCTTACGGCTGGTTTAACCTGACTGCCGGCATCATGCTGTTGCCGGCCTCCATCATCTTTGGCTGGTTGTGGCAAATGACCAATCCACTGACCGCTTTTGGCTTTGCGACTTGCTGCGCTTTGCTTGCAGCGTTGTTATTACGTGGCTGGGTAATGCGGCGGAGTTAACCCAACATCGGGTTATTTTTTAAAATCCATCCCCTCAATACGATTATAATAACCGCTGTATTTCGTCAAAAGGCGGCTTTGCCGAAATGACAATTCACAAATTTTAATTCTCTTGCCCATTCTTGTTGTTAGTTTGCTTCTAACCGGCAAGACCATGTGGCAGATTAATCCACTGAGTCAATCATGAAATTACCCGACTATTTTAGCCTGGCGCTCGCTGCTGCATTGCTTACTGGTTGTTCTGAACAAGTTATTGAAAAACTCGAAGGTGCCGCCCAAGGCACTACCTATCACATCAGTTATTGGTCACAAAAGCCGACAAATCCCGCTGAGATTAAATCCAGCATCGAAAATGAAATTGCCGCCATCGATAAAGCATTGTCCAATTACCGTAACGATTCGGACATAGAAACATTTAATCAAGCCGAAAACACGACTAGTCAGACAGTAAACACTGAAATAATATCGCTGATTCGCATTGCTAAAACAGTTTTCCAAGCCAGTCACGGGTGTTACGACCTGACGATTAAACCATTGTTTGAATTATGGGGATTTAAAGGCGATACCCTGACTATTCCCAGCGATGTTGCTATTCACGAGAACCTTAGCAATATTGGTCTGGATAAGCTGGAAATTGTTGATGACAACCACCTAAGAAAAAAATTGCCGACTATAAAAATCGATTTGGGATCCATCGCGCAAGGTTATAGCGTGGAAAGAATCAGCAAGTTATTGGAACAACAAGGTGTTCAGCAGTACATGGTAGAAATTGGCGGCGAATTAAAAACCCAAGGCGTAAAGCCGGATGGTACCGCGTGGCGCATTGCCCTGGAGAGACCGCTACCAGGGCAAAAAGTGATGCATAAAATCATCACCATGCCCAAAGAACAGCCACTTGCGGTAATGACTTCCGGCACCTATCGCCATTATTATGATGACCATGGCAAACGCTACAGCCATATTCTTGACGCCCGTAACGGTCGTCCGGTCATTCACAATTTGGTCTCTGTAACCGTATTTGACAGCAATCCAACGCTTGCCGATGCCTGGTCAACCGCCCTGCTTTGCTTGGGCCAGCAAGACGGGTTAAAAGCTGCAAATACTGCCAACATCGCTGCTTTGTTTATTGAACAGCAAGGCGATAATCTCAACGAATCTCAAAGCGACGCTCTCAATGCTTTGGACACTGTCACTTTCCATTAATACATAACACCAAACGAATTCAAGCTATGTCGTTAAAACTCAAGTCAAAAAATCTGTTGTCTCATTGGGGCAACTGGGCTCTTGGTCATCCTTTTACAATTGTCGTACTCATTGTATTACTTGCTGGCGTCGCCTTGCAGTACACCGCTAATAACTTGAGTGTAAACACCGATACTACTGAACTGATTGCTCCCGATGCGCCGTTTCAACAAAATCGCCGCAAAGTCGAAAAGTTATTTGCCCAAGATACTCACACATTGTTACTGGTATTGGAATCTGAAACGCCGGAATTAACCAAAGCCGCCACCAGCCGACTTGAGCGGTTACTTAGCGCTAATAAAGACCTAATCAAATCCGTTTACGCACCGAATGACACCGAGTTTTTTCACCGTAACGGTTTGCTTTACCTGGATAACAATGATCTACAGACCGTTGCCAATAGCCTGTCTCAAGCTCAGCCGTTTATTGGCCGAATTTCCCAAGAACCAGACCTAAATGGTTTTTTCTCGGTGTTTGAAGATGCCTTAGGCTCGACCGATAAAACCCAAGAATTACCGACCGACATATCGTCATTGATCGATAAAGTGTCAAACACCCTGCATAAAAGCATCAACGCCAGCGCAGGATTAATGTCCTGGGAAACATTAATTGCTGAAAAAAAAATGACAGGAAAACACTCCGATAATGGCTTTATTTTGGTCACCCCCGTTCTTGATTTCACCCAAATACGCCCTGCAGAAAAGGCCATTCTTGGGATACGCGAGGCAATAGCCAGTATTCAGGAACCTAATTTGCCTGAAGTTAAAGTCTGGATTACCGGCGAAGTCGGCCTTGAAGATGACGAACTAGCAGGGATGAGTGCCGGCACATTTACCGCCAGCATCTTTTCGATTGTACTGGTAATAGCCATTTTGCTGGTCGCCTACCAATCAGTGTTACTCACTGTCGCCACATTTATCACGCTGGCAATGGGCATGATATTTTGCGGGGCATTTGCAGCCTTTTCGGTAAAAGAGCTCAATTTGATTTCTGTCGCTTTTGCCGTATCCAACATGGGACTTGGCGTTGAATATGCCATTCATTTTTGCTTGCGCTATCGTGATAATCTGACACTTCATGTCAATAAGGAAAGAGCCATACGCAGTACTTTAGTTTCCACCGCACCATCCCTACTCTTGTGCGCAGGCACAACTGCGATTGGTCTATACGCCTTTATTCCAACTGATTACAAAGGCGTTTCTGAACTCGGCTTGTTGGCTGGAACCAGCTTATTTATTTGCCTTATGGTTACCTTAGCGCTATTACCGGCGTTGTTAAAACTATTACCGGCAACGACTCAATCAGAAGCTAAGACAAACCATCCTTTTCTGCAAACACTGTCAGAAAAGATGGCCGCACTCACTTTGCATTACGCTAAACCGATTACTATCGGCACTGCTGTGCTTGCTGTAGTTTCGATCATACTGGTGTTGCAGGTAAAAACCGACTTTAACCCTATCAACCTGCGCGACCCAAATACCGAATCGGTCATCGCTTTTAAAAACCTGCTTAAAGATCCGGACACCTCACCGATGACTTTAACGGTCCTGGCTGAAAATGAGCAAAAAGCTAAAGAATTCCAACAAAAAATTGAACAATTACCGTCTGTTGATAAAACCATCAGCCTATTTAATTTTATCCCCTCGAATCAAGAAGATAAATTAGCCATCATCGAAGAGATGGCCTTATTGCTGGGATCGCAGGCACAAGGATTTCCTCCACTTAGATACGATGTTGACCCGACTGCTGCTATCAAGCGCCTTATCAATACTATCGATAAGGTGTTGCCGACTAAAACAGATGCTCACGAAATATTGTCGTTGACTCGCTTTAAAAAAGAATTACAAGACGTATCGCTTGAACTAGATACCCGTTTACAACCTAATCGCCGCCTGTTTATTGAAAACATACAAACCGCATTGCTGGGAACACTGCCCAATGCCATTAACGAACTACTGGACAGCCTGAATGCCCAGGAAATCACTCTGGCCAGCTTACCCTCAGAACTGCGAGAAAGATGGTTAAGTAAAGAAGGTATTTACCGCATACAGATATTCCCAAAACATAATTTGGATGACCTAACTAACTTGCAAACCTTCATTACCGAGGTGCAAACCATCGCCCCGGAAACTACCGACCTGCCAATTTTGTATTGGGAATCGATGAAAGAAGTCATCGCCGCCTTTCAGCAAGCCATTATTATCGCCCTGATAACTATTGCCCTGTTGCTTTACGCTATTCGTCGCAATGTAACGGATACCTTATTGGTCATGGCGCCGCTAATTTTGGCCGGTTTGTTCACCATGGCCAGCGCCGTTATTACCGGTACACCTATCAACTTTGCCAACATCATCGCTCTGCCCTTGCTTTTGGGTTTAGGCGTCGACAACGGTATACACATGGTAGAAAAACTGCATCATTCAATGTCTGAAGAGCAAAACATTTATCAATCGAGCACCGCCAGAGCGATGTTTTACGGCGCACTGACCACAGCATCAAGCTTTCTTGGGCTGGCCTTTTCGCCACACCAAGGCATTGCCAGCATGGGACTTATTATTACCATAGGTATTTTCTGGATTATGACCAGCACCTTCATTATCTTGCCGGCACTGAGTAAATTGGTGCTAAAGCACGCGGATTAAAAATACCTGAAAGGTATTCATCATTGGGCAAGCGTTCAATGATGGATACCTCAACAACCTTCTTTTACCGGTTGGGGCACGCTGACTCAGCGACATTCCTACAGAAATCTCCCCATAAATCAGTTAAGTCAAAATATTACGAATCGCCAAAAAAGCTCCAGATGGTAAGATAAACACCTTTTATTTGTAAGTTATTACTCACATCCATGTTCCAACGCTTCCGCAATTATCACTGGCCGAATGTATTTTGGCTGATTAGTTTGGCTTTGGCTTACGCTCTGCTTGCTAAATGCGTACTTGATTTTTTCTCTGACAACACCGTTGTTTCAATCGTATGGCCACCTAATGGTTTAGCAATGGCGGCCTTGCTGCTGGGTGGCAAAAAATATTGGCCTGGTGTATTTATAGGTGCACTTGCCGGTAATATGCTTGCCGGTAGTTCAGTTGCCATATCCTTTTTTATTGCAATCGGCAACACGCTGGAAGCGCTTACCGGCGTTTGGTTACTCAACAGATTTGGGCAATTTAACCCTGCTCTAACACACCCTCGACATTATTTATGGTTAGCGCTAGCCGGTGCTGTCTGCGCAGGCGTTAGCGCCATCATCGGCGTTTCCAGCTTATTTATCTCAGGTTTATTGCCTCAACAAGCAATTGCCTTGAACTTATTGCATTGGTGGCAGGGCGATGTACTCGGCATCATACTGATTACGCCGTTTGTACTGGTGTGGCGACAAAAACCTCGTGACTGGTTAAATCGCGATCGCATTCTGGAAACATTGGTTTGTTTCGGGCTGGCGTTTTTATTTGGCCAAGCCATTTTCCTGGAATGGTTCAGCGACCAACTCGGGCAAGTGTTGGGATTTTGGATGTTTTTGTTTTTCGTCTGGGCGGCGGTGCGTTTTGGACGCCATGGCGCCATGTTAATCATGGTCATGACTATGATTCAAGGTTTATATGGACTGGTTAAGCACAAAGGATTTTTTGGCGCAAATAACTACATTCAGTCCGAACTGCTTAATTTCTGGTTTTATATTCTGGTGTTATCTGCTGTCGGTATGTCGCTGGCCTTATTCGTTTTCGAGCGCAACCGCTCGGAAAAATCACTGGAACTCAGTGAAGAAAAACTTCGCACCATGTTCGAAATGTCACCGCTGGGCATGGCGCGTAATTCAATGGATGGTCATTACATTGAAGCAAATGTCGCATTGCTCGGCATGGTTGGTTATACACTCGAAGAACTCAACACCCTGACGTATTGGGATCTTACTCCCCAAGAATACAATCAACAGGAAGCCAATCAACTACAACTTTTGAAAGATACCGGGCGTTACGGCCCCTACGAAAAGGAGTATATCCATCGCTCGGGCACCATATTCCGGTAAGACTCAGTGGTATACGAATTACCGGCAGCGACGGTGAAAAATGCATTTGGTCGATAATAGAAGACATTTCCGAGCGCAAAAAAACCGAGGAGTCGATGCAACTAGCCGAGCTGGTATATCGAAGCAGCGGCGAAGCCATTATGGTGTCCAACGCTAATGGTGAAATTATTGCCGTCAACCCGGCCTTCACCAAGATGACGGGATACAGCATCGATGAGGTTCTAGGCAAAAATGCCAATATTCTCAGCTCAGGCCATCACGATCGGACGTTCTATGCGCAGATGTGGCAACAAATCAACACCACCGGCTGCTGGAAAGGCGAAATATGGGATCGGCGTAAAAACGGCGAGATCTATGCCGAATGGCTTAGTATCAATAGCGTTTACAACGAAGATGGCTCGGTGCATCGTCGAGTGGCCCTATTTACCGATATTACCCAGAGAAAGCAATCCGAAGAACTGATCTGGCGCCAAACCAATTTTGACCACATCACCGAATTACCTAACCGGCACATGTTTCGTAATTGCTTGAATCAAGAGATCAAAGAAGCACATTCAAACCAACAGTCTCTGGCATTACTGCTGTTAGATTTAGACCATTTCAAGGAAATTAACGATACGCTGGGGCATGGTATTGGTGATCAGATGCTTAAGGATGTAGCAAAAAGACTACAGACATCTGTCAGGCACACCGATACGGTTGCGCGTTTAGGCGGCGATGAATTCACCATCATTTTGACTGGCGCGGATATTTGCAACAATGTGGAAAGCCATGCCCAACGCATACTGCAGCGCATTTCCGAACCGTATCATTTAGGCGAAGAAGTGGTATATGTTTCGATTAGTATCGGTATCACTCTGTATCCTGATGATGCCGCTAATATTGACGAATTATTCAAAAATGCCGATCAAGCGATGTATGCCGCCAAAAACCTTGGCCGCAACCGATACCAATACTTTACCTCCTCCATGCAGGAAGTTGCCCAAACGCGCATGAAGCTGGTCAATGATTTACGCGGCGCACTTGCCGATAATCAATTCCGCGTTTTTTACCAACCTATCGTAGAACTGTCGACTGGTGCGATTCATAAAGCCGAAGCTTTAATACGATGGCAACATCCCGCGCGCGGCCTGGTCAGTCCAGGAGAATTTATCCCAGTTGCCGAAGAAACCGGCATGATCATTGACATCGGCAACTGGGTGTTATGTGAAGCTGCGCAGCAATCAAAATGTTGGCGGTCGACGCTTCATCCTCAATTCCAGATCAGCGTCAATAAGTCGCCAGTGCAGTTTAGTCATCAAAGCTCAAGTTACGATTCTTGGCCGACGTTACTTAATAAACTAGGCGTTTCTGGTGATAGTATTGTTGCGGAAATAACTGAAGGCCTGCTGCTGGATGCCAGCAACTTTACTGACAATAAACTGCTGAATTTTCGTGATGCCGGTATTCAGGTAGCATTAGACGATTTTGGTACGGGCTATTCGTCTCTGTCCTACATTAAAAAATTCGACATTGATTACATCAAGATTGATCAGTCGTTTGTAAAAAATATGACGCCACACTCAAGTGATATGGTGCTGTGCGAGGCTATCATTGTGATGGCCCATAAACTGGGCATTAAGGTCATTGCGGAGGGTGTGGAAACTATAGAGCAACGCGATCTATTAGTTGCCGCCGGTTGCGATTATGCACAAGGCTATTTGTTTTCGAGACCAGTGCCTGTTGATGAATTCGATAAGTTACCGTCAGTTATCGCAATCCCTACTTCTGCGGCAGAAAGTTAAGTTGAGCGATTACCACTAACGCACAAACAGCCAAATTGTCAGTGCGATTCCCACCAACACAACAAAGCCGCGCATAATTTTTTCGGGTAATCGGTAAACCAGCCAATTGCCTGTGAAACCGCCGCCAATACCCCCGATAGACAGGGCCAACGCGGCCAGCCAGTCAACTTGATTAGAAAAAACAAACAGCCCCACCGCCGACGCATTCATGGCCATGGCCAACACATTTTTGGTGGCGGTCGCCATACGCACTTGCTGACCGGCAATGGTTAGGGTTGCCAGCATCAAAAAACCAATACCGCCGCCAAAATAGCCCCCATAGATGCCGATCAAAAATTGCGCTATAGCCAAAATTGGATCTGGAGTCACGCTCGCTAAATGAGTCGTTTTTTTGCGAAAGCTGCCCCAAGTAAAAACACACGTAGCGAATAGCACCAGCCAGGGAACCAACCGGGCGAATATAGTTACCGGGGTATTTAACAGCAATAATGCGCCAACAAGCCCCCCTGCAATGCTAAGACCAAATAGATTGCCTAAACTCAACGTGCCTAAGCCCCCTGCAAGCTTACGACCGCCGAATGAGGACGTAATCTGATTGGGAAATAAAGCAACCGTCGAGGTGATGTTTGCTGCTAAAGGATTAAGACCTGCTAACAACAACGCCGGAAAGGTAATAAAAGAGCCGCCACCTGCAAGCGTATTTTGGGTGCCTGCATAAAGCCCGGCAAGAGCAATCCATAACAGCTGGGTGAGATCTAAATGTGTATCTATCATCCGTAAACCTAGTATTGCTTCGTATTGAAATAGCGCAGATTAATAGTTCCCAACGTAATCTTTTTTTCCAATTTCCACACCATTATGGCGCAGGATGGCATAGGTGGTGGTGAGGTGAAAATGGAAATTGGGCAGCACAAAATCAAGTAAGTAAGCTTGCCCTAAAAAATTGAGTTCTTTGCTGCCAAATTTAAGGGTGATTTTACGATCCTCACTGCCGTCAACTTGCGAAGCGCTTACACTTTGTAAAAACGCTACTGTCTTGGTGATACGCTCTTGTAAATCAGCAAACGTGGTTTCGTTATCTTCATAACTGGGAACTTCAATCCCTGCCAGGCGTGCAGCACAGCCTTTAACCATATCTGTGGCAATTTGTACTTGGCGACTAAGTGGAAACATATCAGGCGCTAGGCGCGCGTTTACAAAAATGGCCGGGTCGATTTTTTTCGTTTCCGCATGCGCGGCAGCTTTATCGAGAATCGCGGATAAATTCCCTAACATACGCACAAAAACGGGGATTGAAGCTTGATACATGGTTAATGACATAAAAAGTATTCCAAGTGAATGATGAGTTGTAAATCGATGCGATTTTTATTTTTGCAAACTAAATCAAATCTGAGTGTAACACGCAAAACGATTCAATTTTATTCAACTTGAACTCCGGGAGATTACAGAAAAAGGTATCTTATCTTCTTAACGCAGCGCGTTAAAAGC
The DNA here is from genome assembly GCA_030693065.1 of Methylococcaceae bacterium. Taxonomy (GTDB): domain Bacteria; phylum Pseudomonadota; class Gammaproteobacteria; order Methylococcales; family Methylomonadaceae; genus JABFRC01. The sequence goes on from JAUYBL010000038.1 coordinate 71,760, forward strand.
TCAAACCATCAAGGGATTAAAATTAAGATGCCGTTCTTATTGCTCACTAAGCGCTTAGAGAGTATTTTTAAAATCAGTACCGTCCCGGTCAATAGCAGTTGGAGTTTTTATTATGTTTTCTTTAATGTCCTTATCAAACAATGCCGGTCGTCGTGCATCGCAGTTATTGATCACAATGCTGACAATACTGTTATTGGGTAAATTAATAATGCTGGTGCCAGTGATGCATGAGTTACAAGTGGCTGATACTTTCAGTGCCGCTGAGATAATCTGGTTTCTCGCCAAGTCAGCGGCATTAATTGTATTTTATTATTTTGCACGTTTTTTAATAGCAGCCATCCCGAATCATGATGGTGCTTTGTCTTTTGTGAAAGGGGTCGCTGAACCATTAACTGCGTTATTACTTGTTATTATGGGCCAAGCGTTACTTTGGCAATTATTAGCTCCGTTTGTCGATTCACAAGGTAGGGCAATTTACTATAGCGCCGCCATTATTGTAATTGTATGCATTAGCGTATGGTTTGTTTTAAGAGCTTATCGACATGCACTTTATTTAGTAGATGCCGTAGAAAAAGTAGGCGGATATTTATCTCGTTTAATACCTCAGCAGAAAACTGCGTGTTCTCAGTGTGGTGCAGAAATTTCCACTAATGCCCATTTTTGTAACAAATGCGGTCATAAAACGCAGGACTATGTTTGCTGTTCTGAATGTGGAACGAAGGTTTCAGAGGGACAGAATTATTGTCAGAACTGCGGATCAACACTCAATCAAGAGAGCTCACTGAATCGTTAGAGGGTGTTCCGATTTTTTGAATCCTAAGTAAAAATCAGCCGCATGATTTCTAAAGCTACCCTTCAAATTGAATTTGCGTTTTATTAAAAGTAGTGAATATTAGATTTCAGCCGGTAATATTTAACAAGCTATCATTGGCAATGTAATATATTGCTTACATTTTATATCAACATCGTATTTATCATTTTCAATGACTAAACGATTCTTTTAATTTACTGGAGAACTGAATGACTGTTGCTGCGGACGAGTTTAAAAAGGCTATGCAATTGTGGGCGAGTGGCGTATGTGTGGTTACCACGCAATCTGATCGAATGGGTATTCAAGGGATGACTGTAACTGCGTTTACCAGCGTTTCAGTTGAACCGCCACAAATTTTAGTGTGCCTTAATGACTCTGCAGAAACTGGCGAGGGTATTCATGAAAGCCAATATTTCGCGGTTAATTTATTAACTGCTAATCAGCAGGAAAGTTCCAACGAATTTGCAGGTGGCAGCAGTCAACAACAACGATTTGAAAATACCTCTTGGAAACCAGGCATTACCGGTGCTCCAGTCTTGAGTGATAGCTTAATGTCGCTAGAATGCAAAGTGGTTGAAAGGATTCGCGCTGGTACACACTGGATTGTTATTGGTGAAGTCCAGGCGACCATTTTGGGCTCTGGAGAGCCGCTTTTATATTACCGAGGCGCTTATCGTCAACTTGCTGTAACTAATTGATAAAATCTTCATTTATAGCAACACACGCACACTGTTTATGTTGGAAAGATCTGTATTACTTAAGGACATGATTCTAATGGCTTGATAGTAAATTCAGGATCGATTTTTTGAATATTTTGTAGCCTTTCCAACATCGTCGCATGACCAATAACATTTATGTATTTTCTTGCCGCAGTTTTATACCGCGGCTTGATCTCAACAAAAATACCTTTAATTTGCAGCTGGTCTTTTAAAACTAAAGCGCGTTCTCTGCTACTAAATATGCCTAAAGAAATTTCCCCTTGATCTTGCCCCCCCCGTTGTAACAATAAATCTTTTATCCCATGATCTTTAAGCATTTTTAATACGGCTTCTGCTTGCTCCAGACTTTTTTCAGCCGGGTAATAAACCATATAGGAACTTATTACGGGCACATCTCGATCAAACATTTTGATATTTGCTGTTGTATCGTTTAAAAAGCTGCGCCAAGTTTTGTACGCTTTTGCATCGAAAGGACCTGCTTCATAGCAAATCACTTCAGTGGATGGTTTTATTTCGATTGAATTCTGCTTTTCTTGTTCAAGAACTACTTGCTGCTCAGTATTAGGTTCCGGCAATTTTGCTTGCTCAAGTGGAATGTTTAGATCATGAGCTATACCGTTTGCATCGTCTAACGATTCTTTCTTGGCTAGTTCCTCACTAAGCGGAAGATTTTTTTCAACTTCACTGAGCAACAACATATACTCTTTATTAACAAGCGCCACCTCTATTACAGGCTCAAAAGCCCCCTGGTGGTACTCCCACATAAATAAGCCGACATTCGCAGTAATGATCAGAAAAAACAGTGCTTTCATTCAGCCCCTTCTTCTGCCACACGTAACAAGCCGCGCAGTACTAAATCTTGATCAATTACTGACACGACATCAAGCTGACCCGCAATAGTAAACGCGTCTCCACCGGTAAGTATCAAACGAATATTTTCAGGTTGTGCTGATAAAACATGTTCAATCAAACCGCAACAGGCGGCTAATGTTCCGTTGTAAATTGCCGCCTCAGTATTATTAGCGGGTTCAAAATCATGCTCAGTATTATCGAAATTCAACTGACACGTTCCTTCAGCCAAGGATTTTTTCATCAGCGTAAGGCCGGGCGCTATAAATCCACCTTGGTGATGACCATCTGCAGCTAATAAGTCGATAGTTATTGCCGTGCCGCAATCAACTACACAGATAGCATTTTGATATTGTTTACGGGCCGCTATTAAACTTAACCAACGGTCTACTCCCAGCTTTTCTGGCTGTAGATAAGCGTTAATTACTCCAAATGCATTAGCCTGTGAGGTAACTTTAGTAACTGTAATCTCAGGCCAAAGCAGCATTGCTACTTTTCTTATCTGCTGAAATTGGGCACTTGCGCCAACGCAAGCAACAACCAGCCTGTCAGGCGCGGGTATTTGTCGCCATAGATCATGTAGGGTTGCTTGATTAACTTGTTGATTGATTAAAGGGGAACCTGAAATTATTTGCCTATCTTTGGCCCAACCCCACTTTAATCGGCTGTTGCCAATATCAACCAATAAATTCATGACAAAGAATCATTGAAACTGACTTCACCGGACGCAAATGTTTGCACACTTCCATCGGGGCGTTTAATCAAAAGCATGCCATTATCATCAATGCCTTGCACAATGCCATCAAAGGGTTGATTTGCGATATACAATGTAGCCGCTTTTTGTTTAAGGCAATCGTAGTCACGCCATTCATCAAGATAGGCTTTAATGCCTAATGACTCAAACTCAGCAATAATTGGCATTAGCTCATTTAACAACAAACCAGCCAATTTATTTCTTGCTAGATCATTGCGCCCGGTAATTTTATTTAAATCAGTCCAGGCCTGAGTAATGCCCTCCGCTTCAGATTCAGGTAAATACATATTTAAGCCCAAACCAATTACAGCAACACAAGGACCACCTGTTTCGCCAGAAACTTCAACCAAAATACCGCCAAACTTCTTACCTAGGCTATAAATATCATTGGGCCATTTAAGACCTAACGAATCAATACCGTAAATTTTCAATGCCCGGATAACTGCGACGCCAATAGCAAGGCTTAAACCGGAAATACCCGCTGGACCTTGCTGGAAACGCCAAAGTATTGAAAGGTATATATTGCTGCCGAAAGGTGAAACCCATTGCCGCCCTCGCCTGCCTTTACCGGCGGTTTGATGTTCGGCTAAACAAATAGATCCTGAAGGCGCATGATTTTGAGCTCGTTCAGATAAATATCTGTTAGTCGAGTCAATTTGCTGATGAATTTCTAGTGATGAAATTAAACTTTTAGCCTGATTATTGAGTATCTGATCAATCTTATGTGCTGCCAATAATTCAAGAGGTTTTTCCAGCCGGTAACCTTTACCGCTCACCGCCGAATATGGCAAGCCAACAGAAGCTAGGAATTGCATATGTTTCCAGATTGCTGAACGACTCACGCCTAAAATGTCTGATAATTCAGTACCGGAGTGAAATTGGCCGTCGGCCAACAAAGAAAGAATTTGTTTTTGATTATCTGAAATAGACACTCACTACACCCAGCACAACAATCCGACTAACATTGGCAGATTAAATTTATGAAAATTTCAAATACGCGCAGCATTATTAGATTCTTTTTTGTCACGCAGTTGCTGAAGTTGTTTTTTAACTACATGCTTGATTAGTAATTCGCGGTCTTGATCTTTCAAGTTGACATAATCAACTCCAACAAGATAAGGATATTGATCATCACCCGACTGACTTTTTTTACAATAGACAACTTTTCCATAGGCAACAATCACCGCCATGCAATGCACCAAGAGCATTTTGATTTCCAAAAAATCGCCTTGCTCCAATTGCTGCTCAACTTCAAAGGCAATACCAGCCGCGCTTAAATTAGCGTTACGCGTACTGTTTTCTTTAAACTGGCCACCTTGCAACATAATTGCTTGCGACAACAAATCAATTTTAGAGTCTATTAGCCTCAAATATTCAGCTACATCTGGTTGATTACGTTCTAAACGATATAGCAACTGAGCCGAGTCTTGAGAAATTAGTTCTAGCGCTGATGATAACGAGCAATTGCTTAAAATATTATCGGAAAGATGACTAGGCTCTACCACCAATTTCTCATCAACTTTTTGATAAAAAAGATTAACCTCGTCATCAATTCGAAAGAACCGGCGTCGCTCCTCAGCGCTAGTATTATCTTGATTCACTAATATTACCTCGTAATTGTATTGTTCAGATTTGACTTAATGTATCTATTAAAATTATTAATTAATACAGCTTCGAAATTATAGTTAAAAGAAAAATAATTTTAAAAAAACTTACTTAACGCGCTCATTTAGATAAAACTAATACTCATAAATAATTATTTAAACGCATAAAAAAACCCGCCAAGAAAAGAAAATCCAGGCGGGTTTTATTGGTTCCTTAAAAGCTATTGAAATAACTATTTAACTAAGCTTAACAATACCCCTGCAGCCACTGCAGAACCTATGACTCCAGCTACATTCGGCCCCATGGCGTGCATCAACAAAAAATTATGAGGATTGCTTTCCAGACCTAATTTATTAGCTACCCTTGCGGCCATAGGCACTGCTGAAACCCCAGCTGCACCAATCAATGGATTGATAGGAGTATCACTGAATTTGTTCATTATCTTTGCCATGATCACCCCGGCTGCGGTACCAATAGCAAAAGCTACTGCACCCAACGCCAAAATTCCGAGAGTTTCCAGCTGCAAAAACGCCTCCGCACTAAGTTTGGATCCAACAGCCAATCCTAAGAAAATAGTAACAACATTAATCAATTCGTTTTGCGCAGTTTGACTCAGCCTATCAACAACGCCACTGGCATTCATCAAATTACCTAGTGCAAACATACCCACTAAAGGCGTAGCAGAAGGCAACAATAAAATAGACAAAATTAATAACATCAACGGGAAAACGATTTTTTCGGTTTTGCTCACCACCCGCAATTGCTGCATTTCTATTTTCCGCTCAGCTTCTGTGGTTAATGCGCGCATGATTGGCGGTTGAATCAAGGGCACCAAAGCCATGTATGAATAAGCGGCAACCGCGATCGCTCCGAGCAAATCAGGAGCGAGTTTTGAAGCAACGTAAATGGCTGTTGGGCCATCGGCTCCACCTATAATGCCAATAGCGGCTGCATCTTTAAGCGTAAATTCCAAACCGGGAACCATATTTAGTGCCAGAGCACCTATTAATGATGCAAAAATACCAAATTGCGCAGCCGCACCGAGAAGCAATGTTTTGGGGTTCGCTAACATAGGACCAAAATCGGTCATTGCGCCAACACCCATAAAAATAAGCAATGGAAAAATACCCAGTTTGATGCCGTAGTAAAGGAAATAAAGCAATCCACCTTCTTCCGCAATTCCTGCAACTGGAATATTACTTAGAATGGCACCAAAGCCTATTGGTAACAGCAATAGAGGTTCAAAGCCTTTTTTTATTGCTAAAAACAGCAACAAAAAACCCACCAACATCATAAAAACCTGACCGGCTGTAAAGTTATACAAGCCAGTGCTATGCCAAAGTGAAAGCAAATTTTCCATAAGTTTATCCTTCACAGACTGATTAAGACATCGCCACCACTAATGGCATTACCTTCTTTGACATTAATGGCGCTGACCGTACCTGCAACTTTAGAGCGCACCTCAGTTTCCATTTTCATGGCTTCCATAACCACGACCACATCACCTGCAGCAACCTGACTACCAATATCGACCAACACTTTTAAAATAGTTCCTGCCATAGGTGACTCAATAACTTCACCGTTTCCACCTAGCTGTTCAGAAGAAATGACAGGAGAAGCGGTTGAAGGTTGAATACTTAAAGCGCTACCGCCTGGGCCCACCGCAACGTGATAATTTTTACCATCAACATTAACGGTATAGCTCTCTACAACCTGGCTGGCAGTTGATTTACTCAACTCCGGTTTTTGACTTGCTGCAAATGCTTGTGCATCCGGTGCAGGTTCAAAAGCGGCGGGATTGCCACGGTTAACTAAAAACTTCCAGCCGATTTGAGCAAAAAGACCGTTAATCAATGCATCTTCTTCGACACGATCAACCAGAGTAATACCTTCTGCTAATGCTTTTTGTTGAACATCCGCAATCAGCTTGTCCATTTCCGGCTCGATTAAGTCGGCAGGGCGACAAGTTATGGGTTCAGCGCCATTAAGCACCTTGGCTTGTAATTCTTTGTTAACCGGCGCGGGAGTAGCGCCATATTCACCTTTTAAGACACCGGCAGTTTCTTTAGTAATGGTTTTATAACGTTCACCATTAATGATATTAAGCACTGCTTGGGTGCCAACAATTTGCGAAGTTGGCGTCACCAATGGGATAAATCCCAAATCTTCACGCACGCGCGGAATTTCAGCCATTACTTCATCAAATTTATCTGCTGCACCCTGCTCTCTAAGCTGGCTTTCCATATTCGTCAGCATGCCGCCAGGCACTTGAGAAACCAAAATCCGTCCATCTACCCCCTTCAAACTGCCTTCAAACTGCGCATATTTTTTGCGGATGTCTCTAAAATAATGAGCGATTTCTTCTAACTTGATTAAGTCCAAACCAGTATCGCGTTCGGTACCCTCAAGACTTGCAACAATCGATTCAGTGGGGCTATGACCATAAGTCATACTTAATGATGAAATAGCTGTGTCGACATTATCGATACCGGCTTCGGCAGCTTTAATGATACTAGGCACACTCAGGCCAGTAGTAGCATGACATTGCATATGTATAGGGATTTTGGTGCTTTTCTTCAACCGTGACACTAATTCAAAGGCATCATAAGGTTTTAGCAAACCTGCCATATCCTTAATACAAATCGAATGCGCGCCCATATCTTCAATTTGCTTGCCTAAAGCAACCCATACATCAATAGTATGCACAGGACTGGTTGTATACGAAATTGTGCCTTGTGCATGGGCATCGGTACGCAGCACCGCTTTGATTGAATGCTCGATATTGCGCATGTCGTTCATCGCATCAAATACACGAAACACGTCAACGCCGTTTATAGCAGCGCGCTCAACAAATTTATCTACAACATCATCAGCATAATGTCGGTAACCCAATAGATTTTGACCACGCAACAACATTTGTTGTGGCGTGTTGGGCATAGCTGCTTTCAATAAACGCAATCTTTCCCAAGGATCTTCACCCAGATAACGAATACATGCATCAAAAGTAGCGCCACCCCAAGATTCAACTGACCAGTAACCAATTTGATCGATTTTGTCACAGATAGGCAACATGTCTTCTATGCGTAAGCGTGTCGCTAATATAGATTGATGCGCATCACGCAGAACTACTTCAGTAATGCCCAAAGGCTTCTTTTTCTTTTTATTGTCGGTGGCCATTCTGTGTATCTCCTAGAACCTTTGTGGGTTTTAAAACTTTGACCTTATGGGTCGGATTAATAGAATTTTGGGGGATGAACGTAGGGGTTATTTATGATCGTGACGATATTGGTGAACTGCTGCTGTAATCGCAGCCACAATACGCTTATCGTTACTGCTTACAACAGATGATAATGAGGAGGATGTCTTCGGTTCATCTGGAAAAAAACGTAACACCATTGCAGACATGAGATTGATAGCGACCACTAACATGGTTAAGAACAAAAACACGATGCCCATGCCTGCCACTAATAATTCGAGACCACTACTGATTAATTCTGACATTTCATCAAACCTGCTACATTAAAACTTGCGAAATAGTTGGGGCATTATCCATAAAAAAACTATGACAGACAAACTAAAGATAACCAAATCTTAATTATTAATCATTTACCATCAATAATAACTTATGGATAACATCAATTCATCGTCCCACGCTATATATAATGAATTGCTTTCATTTCAAGACTTCAGTAAGAGTTCAAAAACTCCTACAAAATTACTGGTGAGTTTAATTATTCATACCTTTCCAGGAGCCAAACAAATACGAAACAAAACTAGACACCTTTCAACTTAACCAACAATTGGATGTTCACCAAAATCCTTAATTAATTTGATGAGCAGCCATCCTCCAAATTTAGCCAGCGCTCAAGCACAGATCGAATATACATTTGCTCTTCGCTGCTAAGCTCTCTGCCCTGCGGAATACGGTGCCATTTTTCTAAGCAACCTCGACAGCAACAGGCCGTGGCATGCTGCGCAACAAAAACAGGATGACCTCGAAAAGGGGTTTGTTTGCCGTCGTTTAAAGGTTGAACGACCGCCAGTCGTTTGGCTATGAAGTCTGCTGCATGACTAAGCACGGTATCCATGCCTTTTTGATGTAAATATTGCAGATCCTTGCCCTGTAAATGAAACTTGGCGCGAAATGCCGATTTGGCCAGTCCGGTAAATAGTTCGTCTAAATCCCGCATGGTTTTAATTACCTCAAAACACCGCTAGCCGGGGTATAGCTATCAAGCACTTGCACATAATTGGCCCGCTCATAGGCGCTTGGATCGATGGCATGTTGCTGACTGACGCTGCCTTTTAGCTGATCGATTGATTCGTAATCATGTTCGATCAGCCATTGCTCCAGTTCCGCGCGAATCTCACCAAGCTTGCCCACGCCATGCACTAATAAAACACTGCATAAATGCACCACATCGGCACCTGCCAATAGAGCCTTAATCACATCAGCGCTTTGGTGAAAACCGCCAGTCACCGCCAATGACAATTTGACTCGGCCATACATCAGCGCCGTCCAGCGGATGCGCAACAAAGCTTCCTCCGGTGTCGACAAATGTAATTTTGGCAGCACTTCAAGCGTTTCTAGATCAATATCCGGCTGATAAAAGCGATTGAATAGTGCGATTCCATCCGCACCGGCCGCTTCCAGGCGTTGGGCAAAATTTATCGGCGAACTGAACTGTGGCGATAATTTTAAAGTCAACGGTAAACTGACCCGACTTTTCAACTCGCGCAAAATATCCAAATAACGATTTTCCACGGTTTCACTGCTGTCTTCGATATTAGCGGCTAGATGATAAATATTCAGTTCCAGCGCATCGGCCCCTGCTTGCTGCAGCGCTTGTCCGTATTCAATCCAACCGCCTCGGGAAATTCCGTTCAAACTGCCAATGACTGGAATATTCAGACTACTTTTCAGCCGTTGCAAATGCTCCAAATACTGTTCCTGATAAGTCAAAATATGCTCCGGTACCGGATGAAAAGAATCAGCCTCACCATAACCGATGCCCTGCCCGTAAAAAAACCGCTCCATCTGCTGTTGCTCAGCCTCGATTTTTTCTTCAAACAACGAAGACATGACAATGGCCGAGGCCCCGGCATCTTCAAGTCGGCGGGCGCTATCCAAATCTTTACTTAAAGGCGATGACGACGGCACTAAGGGATTTGCCAGTTTCAGCCCCAAATAATTCGTTGTTAAATCAACCATGTTGGTTCTCCTGAGCAAGATCGGTTTTTAGTTGGGCCTTAGTCGCCGCCACACTAGTGGCATCGCTCCATTCCAGCGCCGCCAATTGTTGATAGTACCGGTAACGGTTTTTTACATCCTGCTGAGCCTGCTTTAAGAACGCTTCGGCCTGTTCCGGATGACTTTGCCACAGCATGCTGAAACGAGTTTCGCTCATCACGAAATCGCGTAAAGGAATTGATGGTTCAGCAGAATCCAGATGCATTGGATTTTTGCCCTGCGTGATCTTGCCCGGATCAAAGCGAAACAGCGGCCAATGCCCACTTTTTACAGCAAGATTCTGTTGACGATGGTTGTTGGATAAATCCACACCGTGCGCGATACACGGTGCATAAGCAATGATGATGGACGGACCATCATGTGCTTCGGCTTCCAAAAAGGCGCTAAGCGTTTGCGTATCCTTACCTGCATAGGCGACATGAGCAACGTAAACATTGTTGTAATCCATCGCCAGTAGCGCCAAATCTTTTTTGGCAGTAGCCTTGCCGCCAGCCGAGAATTTAGCCACCGCACCCAACGGCGTGGATTTGGACGTCTGTCCACCGGTGTTGGAATACACCTCAGTATCCAATACCAAGATATTGACGTTGCGACCGCTGGCCAGCACATGATCCAAACCCCCATAACCGATGTCGTAAGCCCAACCGTCGCCGCCGATGATCCAAACGCTTTTCTTAGATAGATAATCAGCCAGCGGCAACAAAGCTTGCGCGGCTGGTTGGCTCAAAGATGCCAAGCGCTGCTTTAATTCGACAACGCGCTGGCGTTGTTCGTAGATACCGGCTTCGTCGGATTGATCAGCTTGCAAGATTGCATCGACCAGTTCGTAACCCAAAGTCTCGCGTAGCGAAACTAACAGCTCGGTGGCGTGCTCGGCTTGCTTATCAATAGCAACGCGCATCCCTAAGCCAAACTCGGCGTTATCTTCAAACAAGGAATTATTCCAGGCTGGACCTCGGCCCTCGGCGTTTTTGGCCCACGGCGTGGTGGGTAAATTGCCACCATAAATCGAGGAACAACCGGTGGCATTGGCAACGATCATCCGATCGCCGAATAATTGCGAAGCCAATTTTACATACGGCGTTTCGCCGCAACCGACGCAAGCGCCGGAAAATTCAAACAGCGGCTGCAATACCATCGCGCCTTTGATGGTGTTGGTTTTTAACAGCCTGCGATCGTATTCCGGCAAGGACAAGAAATAATCCCAATTTTTGCTTTCCGGTTCCCGCAGCGGCGCTTGCGGCTGCATGTTCAAGGCTTTGCGGCTGGCGTTGGACTTGTCACGAATCGGGCAGATGTCCACGCACAGCCCACAGCCGGTGCAATCTTCCGGTGCTATTTGATAACTGATCGACAAGCCGACCGGAAAATCCTTGCCGAGCATAGCCGCATGTTTAAAAGTTGCCGGTGCATCGTTTAAGGTATCGTTTGCCACGATTTTGCTTCGGATCGCTGCATGCGGACATACCATCGGGCATTTGCCGCATTGCGTGCATAGATCGGTTTCCCAAACCGGAATTTCCAACGCCAGATTACGTTTCTCGTAAGCTGCGCTGCCGGTCGGATAGGTACCATCGACAGGCAGCGCACTGACCGGCAGCAAATCGCCCCGGCCGGCAATGATCTCGCCGGTGACGCGCTTAATAAAGTCCGGCGCGCTGTCTGCAATATGCGAAACGATGTCGAAGCGGCTGTCAGCCTGATTAGGCAGCGGCACTTGCTGTAAACCGGCCAAGGTTTCGTCGATAGCCTTAAAGTTTAAATCGACAATACGCTGGCCTTTTTTGCCGTAGGTTTTTTGCACGGAGTGCTTAATTGCCGCAATAGCCTCATCCGGCGGAAGCACGCCGGAAATCGCAAAAAAGCAGGTCTGCATGATGGTGTTGATCCGTTTTCCCATGCCGGATTTTTCAGCAACCGCATTGCCGTCGATCAGATAAAAGCGAATTTTCTTCGCCAGCATTTGCTCTTGCATTTTATGTGGCAAGGTATTCCAGACCTGATCGACCGGCACCGGACTATTCAGCAAAAACACCGCATTGTCTGCGGCATTGACCAGCATATCGTAGCGCTCCAGGAACACAGTTTGATGACAGCCGATAAATTTAGCGTCATTTTCGGCGATCAAATAGGTGGCTTGGATGGGCTTGGGACCAAAACGCAAATGCGAGACGGTAATTGCGCCGGATTTTTTCGAGTCGTAAACGAAATAGCCCTGCGCATAGCAATCAGTTTCTTCGCCGATGATCTTAATAGTGTTTTTATTAGCGCCAACCGTGCCGTCGCTGCCTAAACCGTAAAACATCGCCTGAAAGGTTTGCTCATGAACATCGGTACGGTAGCCAGCATCCCAATCCAGACTGGTATGACTAACGTCATCGTGAATGCCGATGGTAAATTGATTTTTCGGCTGTTCGCGTTTTAACTCGTCGTAAACCGCCTTGATCATGCCGGGGGTAAATTCCTTGGATGACAAGCCGTAACGGCCACCCACCACTTTCGGCAAACCGGCAAACTTGCCGCCGTTGCTAAAATCTTGCGCCAAAGCCGTCAGCACGTCTTTATACAAAGGTTCACCGTCAGCACCCGGCTCCTTGGTGCGATCCAATACGGCGATTTTTCGGCAACTGACAGGCAACGCTGCTATCAATCGCTCCGGGGCAAACGGCCTGAACAGCCGCACTTTCAGCAAACCGACCGCTTCGCCCTGTCGATTTAGATACTCCAGCGTTTCTTCCACCGCTTCCGCACCCGACCCCATCAATACGATAACCCGTTCGGCTTGCGGCGAACCGACGTATTCAAACAACCGATATTGCCGACCCGTCAAAGAAGCGAATCTATCCATAGCTTGCTGGGCAATTTCGGGTAATGCGGCGTAGTAAGGATTAACCGACTCCCGGCCCTGAAAGTAAACATCAGGATTTTGTGCGGTGCCGCGTAGTACCGGATGATCTGGCGTCAAGGCTCGGTCGCGATGCTCGCTCACCCAAGCATCATCAATCATGCCGCGAAGCACCGAATCATCGACACTTACGATTTTCGAGACTTCATGCGAGGTGCGGAAACCATCAAAAAAATGCATAAACGGAATCCGGCTTTGCAAAGCTACCGAGTGGGCGATCAGCGCAAAGTCCTGCACTTCCTGCGGCGAATTGGCACACAGCATCGCAAAGCCGGTCATCCGCGCCGCCATCACGTCGCTATGATCGCCAAAAATCGAAAGGCCCTGACAAGCCAACGAGCGAGCGGCGATATGAAACACGGTCGGGCTCAGTTCACCGGCGATTTTGTACATATTCGGCAGCATTAACAGTAAACCTTGCGAAGCGGTAAAGGTCGTCGCCAAAGTTCCGGCCTGCAAAGCACCATGGATAGCACCCGCGGCGCCGGCCTCGCTCTGCATTTCGACAACCTTAGGCACCGTGCCCCATAAATTGACTTGACCACGCGAAGACCACTCATCGGCCCATTCGCCCATCGCCGATGATGGCGTAATCGGGTAAATGGCGATAACTTCGTTCAATTTGTGCGCGATGCTGGCCGCTGCTTGGTTGCCGTCGATAGTGATAGTTTGCTGATTTTTCATAGAACAACCTTATTTGCGAAATAGAACTTAGCTGTTGAAAAGCGTCGACTGTGTTAAAAATAGCATTTTTAACGAATCTGTTCTTAGTGTGAATTTGCGACAATTTGATTACATGCTTGCACATCACAAAAGTCAACCGGCTTGGCAAGCGCAACCCACATTGATCATCTTGAGTAGAAAACTTGAATGCTACGATTATGCTTTTGATATTCTCCGCGCATAAAATCCACATTAATCAGAATGTATTCAATTCACCGGTTTAGCGCATAAATGAGTGATTATCGGCAGTGTCGTTTTTCATATTTTGTAATCGTTGGCTTTAGTTTATTTCTAAGCTGGCAACAGGTTTTTGCAGGCAGTTATCAGTTGAGTGTAACTGAAAAATCCATCAATCTAATTGGTGAAGAACAACATGCCATCGTCGGTAATGACGGCTTGCCTGCACCAACCTTGCATTGGCAAGAAGGTGAACTGGTCACATTAAATGTTACCAATCACTTAAAAGTGCCGACCTCTATTCACTGGCACGGCATTGTGCTGCCTTATCAAATGGACGGCGTGCCCGGCATCAGTTTTGACGGTATTGAACCGGGCCAAACCTTTACCTATCAATTTCCAGTCAAACAAAGCGGTACTTACTGGTATCACGGCCATTCAGGCATGCAGGAGCAAGAAGGCTTGTTCGGCGCGCTGGTGATAACTCCCAAGCATGAGCAGCAACCGGTCGACCGCGATTATGTAGTGATGCTGTCCGACTGGCCGGAAGCAGACCCGCATCGCACCCTGGCACGTTTAAAAAAGCAGAGCGATTATTACAACTTCCAGAAACGCACCGTTGGCGATTTATTTACCGATATTCAAAATCTCGGCTTTTGGGAAACCGTCGCAGACCGCTTGGTCTGGGGTGAAATGCGCATGGAGCCGACCGATCTGGCCGATGTCACCGGCGCAACGTATCATTTTTTGATCAACGGCCAAACGCCGGAAATGCATAAAACCTACTTGTTTAAGCCCGGTGAAAAACTGCGTTTACGTTTTATCAATGCCTCGGCGATGAGTTATTTCGATATTCGTATCCCCGGCTTAAAAATGCAGGTAATCGCCGCCGACGGTCAGCAAGTGGCGCCAGTCGACGTTGAAGAATTTCGCATTGCAGTGGCTGAAACCTATGACGTGTTAGTCGAGCCGCAAACTGAACAGGCTTACAGCATTTTTGCCGAAGCTATGGATCGTAGCGGTTTTGCCCACGCATCATTGACGCCACACAGTGATTTGCAAGCAGTGCCGCCGCCCATGCGACCCCGGACTTTATTAACGATGGCAGACATGGGCGGCGCACATAGCGGTCATGCTGAGCATCAGCAACATGATCAACACACCGCTACCGACGCTTCAGAACAGCATGTCGGACATAATAGTCCAGCCGCCGAACCGGCAACCAGTCACGCAGGACATACACCTTCGGAAAATGATCCTCATGCCGGTCATCAAATGCCGATGCCTCAGAAGATAACGTCTTCCCCCGTGCTAAGTTATCAAGCTCTAAAATCAGTCGAACCGGAGCACCATTTAATGGGGCAGCCGGATCGTGAAATCACCTTACGGCTCACCGGCAATATGAATCGCTATATCTGGTCGTTCGACGATGTTAAATATTCCGAATCCGAGCCGATCAGAGTCAAATTCGGCGAGCGTATTCGCTTTCATTACGTCAACGAGACCATGATGAATCATCCGATTCATATCCACGGCCTGTGGCAGTACCTGGATAACGGCTACGGCATGTACAACCCGAAAAAGCACGTTATCAGCGTTAAACCCGGCCAAACAGCCATCGTCGATGTGCTTGCAGATACCGAGGGCGAATGGGCGTTTCATTGCCATTTGCTGTACCACATGGATACCGGCATGTTCCGCAAGTTGATTGTGGAAAAAGCAGAGCATCATCATGACTAGCCGCTTGATATTACTGCTGTTGGCAATGACTGTTAGCGTTGCTGAAGCGCAAGAAGACCCAATGATTTTCAACCATTTCAAAGCTGAGCGCCTGGAATATGAAGGCAACGAAAACCTGAGTTTATTCAAATGGGATGTGCAAAATTGGATCGGTAATGACAAACACAAGTTATGGCTTAAAACCGAAGGTGATTATGTCAGCGAGCAAAACATCTTCGGCCGCGCCGATTTGCAACTGCTGTACAGCCGCAACATCAGTACCTTTTGGGATTTTCAAATCGGCGCGCGACGAGCGTTTGAGCCCGAACGCACCTATGATGCCGTCATAGGTTTTCAGGGCTTGGCGCCTTATTTCATCGAAGTCGAAAGCGCCATGTTCATCACCGATAATGGCAACGTCTTGGGTCGATTAGGCTTAGGCTATGAACTCCTACTCACGCAACGACTAATTTTACAACCGCGCATTGAAGTTAATGTTGCCGCCAATGATATTAAAAATCGTGGCGTTAAGTCTGGCGTTACCGAATTCGAAACCGGCATGCGTTTACGCTACGAGATCGAACGCGAATTTGCACCCTACTTGGGCTTTGATTACGTCGAAGAAGAATCCTTACTCGAACATCATCACAGCGTGCGCTTTGTGGTCGGGATGCGAGTTTGGTATTAGTCGATACAATTACCTTCAGCAGCCCATTGCATTGTTATGATGTTGCACGGCTGTCGTTAACTCATCCGCTAAATTTGCAATCTCCCCCTGTGTAATCAATACCAGGCGACTTTTACCATCATCGGTTGTTCTAACAGGCAACAAAACCGGCTGATAAAGTCGCTGGGCAGCGGCTTGAATTAATAACGGTTCGGGGTGCTCATGGGCAAACACAACTCCTTTAATGCGGACTAATTGCTGGGAATATTGCTTAAGCAACTGCTCTAATGCCAACTGCAAACACGGCCAACTGATCGGCTGATCAAATTGCACGCTGATACTATTAAAACCATGTTCCACTGGAGTTTGCGTGTTCGGAAGCTGGCGAATTTTTTTGGCAACCCCCAATATTAATTCCGGTGCAACCGCACCTTGAATGACGTTTAAGCAAGCTACCGTTGGCGCAAGTTTATTTAACCAAGCATTGGCTGCCGCCAGTTGTAGTGGACTGGCAAGATCTGTATGAGTAAGCGCTACTACATCGGCCCAAGCGATCTGCGCTTGCGCTTCGGGAAAACGCGCCAACGTTTCGGCACCGCTGACTGCTGATAGCGTCGTAATCACTGATTGCAGATGATAGCGAGCGGCAAGCCAACGCTCTCGCAACAGGATGTCCAACACCGGTTCAGGATTTGCAACGCCGCTGGTTTCGATAATCACTCGCTCAAATGGTTTATCGCCAGGCAGGTTTTTTATGCCATCATTCAGTCGGGTACTGGCAGAGTAATTACTGGTCTCCCAGGCCATTCGTAGATTTTTTAAGACCGGCGTTAACGAACCGCGCACTTGGCAACACAAACAACCGCCCGCCAATACCGACATAGGCACATCGTGCTCTCTGAGCAGTTGTTGGTCAATGGCAGTACTGCCAAACTCATTGATAATCACCGCCGACTTTGGCGCATGCTGTAACAAGCGATTAAGCAAGGTAGTTTTACCGCTGCCTAAGAATCCACTAATAACAATGACAGGAATACGCTCGATAGGCTTGCTTGGGTTCATTTTGTCCATTTTAATAATCGAATAACAGCCCTATGCTGTGTACTTGAGCATAGCTATCTACACAACTTAAAGCAGCAAAAAAAGTAACATATGCCATGGATAATTAATTGCGGAGTTACGAGCCCTGCCTCACAAAAGCACGAGTTTTGCCAGTACCCAAGCAGCGTGGCGATTTTATAAAAATGACCGGGGTACTTTAACAAAATTGCACAAACCCTTATTACTCGCCGTCCACCAAGGTATTGCAACGCACTGCAATCAGTATGATTTATGTGTCCATGATTGGTCACGTGCCTACCCAAAAAGTCTTTAGGCGCTTTTAAAACATCTCACTTTAGGTATGAAAATGCTAAAAAAAACCAATATCGGTATAACGACAAGCTGGGTAGAGGGTGAGTTGCGGCTGGCCGGTATGCTGGATAATCGGATGATTACCTTGTTGAAGGCTGTAAATGAAAGCGGATCCATTAATCAAGCCGCCAAACAAGTAGGCTTAAGCTATAAGGGGGCTTGGCAGATCATAGAGCGGGCCAACAATCTGGTACCAAAAGTGTTGATTAGCACTGCAACCGGCGGCAGCAAGGGTGGCGGTACTAGCCTGACGGCCGCGGGCCAAGCGTTGCTATCGCTGTTCATCCGGCTGGAGCACCAGCATCGGCAGTTTTTGCAGAAAATAAACCAAGGTCTGGCTGATGATCCTGAAATGTTGCTGCTTCTTAAACCATTGACCATCAAAACCAGCGCCACTAATCAACTATTCGGAACCATCACGGCCATTAAAGCCGGTGCCGTCAATGCCGAAGTGTTTATCGAATTAAAAGGCGGCGAACGAATTGTTGCTTCGCAGACGTTAGCGATGCTTGAATCGCTTGAGCTTGCCGTCGGTGGCGATGTGCTGCTGCTGATCAATGCCTCGGAGATTAGAGTCGTCACTGCTCCCGATCATCACAGTTTTTCAGCTCGAAACTGTATATCGGGTAAAGTGATTCGCGTTCGGCAAGACGCTGTAGAGTCAGAGATCGTAATTCAATTGAGCGGCGGCGACAGTCTTGCTGCAACAATAACCCAAACCAGTGCCGAAGCACTGGGATTGAGCTCTGGCGTTTCGGTCCATGGCGTTTTTAAAAGCAATGCCGTGATAATAGCTGCGCTAACCTCAAAATAACTTGTGGCGAATCATGTCAATGGGTAATTTTCTTAACCTTCCAATTATCACTTCAACTACGTATTTGTACGGATAGTTTCTTTAATTTTAAAATACGATAATCAAGATCCCTTATTCCTTTCAATCTTGTGAGGAAATCAAATGTCTGCAAGTTTTAATCCAACAACATCTACCTATAACCCCCCTATTGATGCAGAGGAATTCAGACAACTGGTTGCAGAACTTGCTTACCATAAAGCTGAAAAAAGAGGCTTTATTGCAGGTCATGAATTAGAAGATTGGCTTGCGGCCGAATGCGAGGTTAAAAATAACTGCTTTTACTGGTTTCAAGAAGAAGATTAGTTTTGTTAGTCCGTATTCTTTAATTTAACGACACATTCGCTAACGCGGAAGCAAATCAATATGCCAAATCGAACTAAATACTTTGCCATAGCTGGCTTTTTGACCATATTACTTGGCGTATTATGCGGCCCGGCAACAGCCGAGAATTTACAAGCTCCGCAGCTAGTCATCCAAAGTGTGTCGACCCAACTGCAGCAAAAACTTAAAGACAAAGCCTTTAGCCAAAATTTTGCGCAAGTGGTGAAGTTTGTGAATGGCGTTATTGCCCAACATACTGATTTCGACAAAATCGCCCCATTAGTCTTGGGAAAACACTGGCGAACCGCAACAACTGCAGAGCAGCAGCGATTTAAAGAGGAGTTTCAAACACTGATAGTAAGGACATACTCCAGGGCATTTGTTGAATATAACGACTGGACAATACGTTTTTTGCCTCTTGAACGCTCCCCTGAAGCAACCAAAATCGTTGTTAAAACAGAAGTATTACAGCCCCGTCAGCAACCTGTTGAGGTTAATTACCGCATGTTCCTGAGTAAAGGCGAATGGGAGGTCTACGATATTGTGATTGCCGGTGTGAGTCTGGTGACGAATTACCGCTCAACCTTTAATGAGGAAATTCAAACCAAAGGTTCTATTAGCGCCGTTATTGATGCACTGGCTAAACGTAATATTGAAGCACTTGCTGCTAAGAATTCTTAGGGCGCCGTTTTGACTGTTCAATAAGGCTCTCTCCTGAGCATAGTCATGAAGTATTCAATCAACCCACTTCTGTTATCCCCTGCCAACCATTGCCGAGAAACCCTAAGCACCAAAGCTTAACCCCGCAATTAACACTTTAAGTTCATTTTTTTGTAACAGTGCTGAGGCATGAATAGCATAAACCTGGCGAGTGATCGTCGGCTCCGAAAGATAACGAAAACTTAAGTCATCCGCATGCTTGGGCAAGGTGAATTCTGGCAGCAACGCAACACCAATACCGGCACGCACCATATTCACAATCCATTCTTCGCTATTACTTCGATAAGTCGCATAAAGATTGATTTCCCGGTCTTGGCATACGCTACGCAAATCTTCGCGCAATTCGCAATTCAATCTATCCAGATAAGGCTCGGCCTGAATATCTTTTAAGGTGATGTTAATCAGCTGATTAAATCTGTGTGCCGGGTTAAATGCGACCACATATCTTTCTTGATACAGCGGCGTCGATTGGTAAGGTTGTCTCAATAATTGCGTGGGGGCGCTGATAACCATATCCAGTTGACCGGACTCCAGCTGTTCCAGCAAAAGTGCCTCGCTGTTAACCAGTAATTCCAGTTCGATATGCGGGTATTCTTGCTGGAATCGGGCAAACACCGGACTTAACCGTTGCGCACCAATCGTGGTCATCAGGCCAATACGTATTGGGATCGTTTGCAAATGCGTAAAGCGAAGCGCATCGGCTTTTGTTGACAGACTTTCTTTGTAAATTTTGCGTAGCTTGGGTTCCACCAGGCACCCTAGTGGCGTTAATTGGCAGCCGGATCGATTGCGCACAAACAATTTCCCGCCCAGTTCATCTTCCAGTTTTTTAATTGCCTGCGTTAAAGACGGCTGCGACACATAAGTAAATTGTGCCGCATGGGTAAAATTGCTGTGATCACACACAGCTAAAAAGTAGCGGATTTGGTGCATTTCCATAAAACAAGCTCCTGCATAGGCAAAGCCTATTGTTTCATAGCAAGTCGGTATTATACAAAGCCCCAATAAAACAAATAAGATGGCCGCCACATCCACCACAACCATTCGAGAAAACTATGAAAACAGCAAAATTGATCGTCATGTATCCACAACCCACTGACCAGGAAGTTTTTGAGCATCGCTATGCAAGTGAGCATGTGCCGATGGCGGTAGAAAAACTGGCCGGTAAAACTAAGTTTGTGGCGTCGTTAATCACCAGCAGCGTTGGTCAACATCCGGCGCCGTTTCACCGTATTGCGGAAGTTTATTTTCCGTCTATGCAAGCGCTGGAAGAGTGTTTAAATTCACCCGGTGGACAAGAAACAGCCGGTCACGCCGTGGAAATCTCCACAGGCGGCACACCGACGTTTTTGATCGCAGAAGTTGAAAGCTTCGATTTTTAGGCATTACTAAAGGATCTTCTGAATATTGAATTCCATTAGTAACTTATTCGTTCGTGCTTGTCGAAGCATGAGCGAATAAGTTTTGTCCGATAAATGGAAAATACCATCCCAATCGGCCGAGTCTTATTTATAGGTCATGGTTATTGGGGCCATGTCACAGTTGGAGTGACGATGCATAAATTGCGTTGCGGGTGACCACTCTCAAACATGATAACTCGATCGACAATATCTTTAGCGCTGCTGCTACCTATCGGGCCGGCTGTGATACGACCGGTTACTGCGCTAACCAAATGCACATAGCTATTGTGCGGACCGCCGACAAGTGTTGAGTTGATTAACAGCTTAATTTTATCATTCGCCAATTTTACCGGAGCCGCACTGCCGGGGTTGCAAGCACCGAAAAAAATCAATCCGTCTGAGGTTACCAATGAACTTAAGGTTTTTGTGAATTTAAAGAACCGTTCCGGATATATTTCAACAGAGGTCTTTTGCTCGAACAGTGGTTCCCGGCAAATAAGCTCACAGAGATTAAGCTTAGCTTCACGCAGTTCTAATGGACTTGCAGGTAGTTTATCGGGCGAGCAATAACGTTGAAAACACCCATTATCCAAGGGCTGCACCTGTTTTTCCAAGCCCTTAAGCTGATGCCAAACATCTGTTGGCTCCATATCGACAAACTCTGACCAATGGGCGGCCAAATAGTCGTTGAACACGGGGTTTTTGTCGGTATCGTAGGTGATGGACAACACATTTCTGAGCCCAGGCTGTTCTTCCGAAAACAATACTAATTTGCTTCTGTTACCCGTTACCTGAAGCTCATGCTCAAACAACGCATTGGTAAGTACCGGACCATCGAAACCACCATGACTGATGAAAACAATCCTATCAAAAGGCTGCGACTGCTGCGCCATTTGCTCGATCTGCCGGTAATAATCCGTCCAGTTCCAAATATCCCGCAGTTTCTCGACCTTTGCATTAAACCGTTTGCGATAAAAGGCTTCCAGCGTACGCGCTGGTTGCTCAGACCACCGAGGACCTTCAGTCGAGTGCGGTTCCTTGCTCAATAACGGCACCAGCAGCACTCGCTGTGGCGGTTGCTGCAGATTTAAGTCAGTTAAGCGGCTATAGGACTGGCACGAGACAAGATGATTTACATCACTGTAAACCTGTGTTGCAGACATCAATAGTAACGTTAAAGAGACCAAAAATCGGATACTTACGATATTCTTCAGAAAAATCTCCATTTAATTAGGTTAGATCTGCAAGCTTAAACATCTAATGTTGAAAGCACTTTGTTAAATATTCAAATTCTCTAAGGTACATAACAGATAAAATCAGATTCATAACAAACTAAGCAGGCAAAAATTATCAGGATTAATTTTGTTCTAGCACACCATACAGAACTTTATGGCAAATAAGTATTTATACGAAAAGCTACTTAAGGGAATCTCAAAAAACCATGCACTTCGATAAACTCAGTACCCAAAGGGCATAAATGCGAACGGTACTTTACAAATCAATGTGTTCCGTTCGCGGCAAGCTTGTCGATCCATGAGCGTAATGGGTTTTTCGAAGATCCGTTAAATGTTTAGCCGTAAAATCAAAAACCTGTATTTCTTTCAATCTAATGAGGAAAGCAAATGCCTGCAAGTTTAAAACCCACAATATCTACTTATGGGGCCCTCTCCCCACCTCACCCTTTAAATCCCAACCATTTTAACGTCCATCCAATAGTTCCTTTAAGAGGACATGACTCATGAACACACCACGATGCTTTCGAGCTGATATTCATCCAGCTATTGAACAAAAGCTCAATGGCTTATTGGACTTGGCCACTGATTGCAGCTTTTACTGGGCACATGGTGCCGATGAAATATGGTCCAAATTGGACGCCGAGCTTTGGACGCAGACCCGCAATCCTTGGCTGGTGCTGCAAGAAATATCACGCGCCCGACTGGAAGAGTTAAGCAAAGACGAGGTGTTCTGTGAAAAACTTCAAGCCATCGTGTCGGCGCATCGACAATCTTTATCTGCACAACGCTGGTTTCAACAAAAACAAAACACTAACCTAAATAGCATTGCCTACTTCAGCATGGAGTTTGGGCTTAGCGAAGCGTTACCTATTTATTCCGGTGGACTTGGTTTGCTTGCAGGGGATCACTTGAAAGCCGCAAACGATCTGGGCTTACCATTGGTCGGAGTTGGGCTGCTGTATCAAAACGGCTACTTTCGCCAAACGTTCGATGCCGACGGCAATCAAATTGCACTTTATCCATCCAGCAATACCAGCGATTTACCAGTCAGCCCGGTGCGTGGCGCGAATGGCGAATGGCTGCGGGTGCATTTACAAACACCCTCTAAATTATGGGTGCGAGTGTGGCAGGCGAAGATCGGCCGCATCAAGCTCTATCTACTTGATACCAACGACCCAATTAATCATCCGTTAGATCGCTGCATCACCACGCAATTATACGGTGGCGGCTCAGAACAACGTTTGTCCCAGGAAATTCTGCTCGGTATTGGCGGCTGGCGGGTTTTGCAAGCATTAGGCATAAGCCCTGAAATTTGCCATTTAAACGAAGGCCATGCCGCACTCTTGGTTCTGGAACGCGCCAGGGACTTGATGCGCGAAAAAAATATTAACTTTGCTACCGCATTAACGATTAGCCGCACAGGCAATCTGTTTACTACCCATACACCCGTGGAGGCTGGATTCGACCGTTTCAGCCCAGAGTTAATAATTAATAGCTTAGGTCTGTATGCAAAAGCACTGGATATTACTATCAATACCCTACTGAGTTTGGGCAGAAGTCCCGGCAATAACAACCCAACTGCGGCTTTTAACATGGCTTATCTAGCCATACACGGCAGCGCTGCAATTAACGGCGTTAGTCAGTTACACGGCCAAGTCAGCCGGAATATTTTTACGCCATTGTTTCCCAACTGGTCAAAATATGAAGTGCCGGTTACGCATGTCACCAACGGTGTTCATGTACCTGCCTGGGATTCTGTCGACGCCGATGATCTTTGGACGACACTATGCGGCAAGGATCGCTGGTTTTGCGATCCGGAAGTTACCGCTCACAAAATCCAGCAAGTGACCGACCAAGATTTATGGCGTTTACGCGCCAAAAATCGAACCCGACTGGTGCAATATGTCAGGGATGAATATGCCAGAGAACTCAATGTACATAGCAATTTATCCGAAAGCGATGTGGAGAATCTGGTTCTGCGCCTGTTTGACCCGAATGTCATGACGATTGGTTTCGCCCGGCGTTTTGCCACTTATAAACGGCCTAATTTACTGTTAACCGATCCCGACAGACTGGCCCGGTTATTAACCAATAAAACTAGACCAGTGCAATTAGTCATCTCGGGCAAAGCGCATCCGGCCGATATACCGGGACAACGATTAATTAAAGCTTGGCATCAATTTATGCGCCGACCGGATATTCGCGAATACGCCATCTTCATTAGCGATTACGACATGGTCACCGCAGAATTTATGGTGCAAGGCGTTGATTTATGGATCAATACACCGCGTCGCCCATGGGAAGCCTGCGGCACCAGCGGCATGAAAATACTGGTTAATGGTGGACTAAATTTATCGGAGCTTGATGGCTGGTGGGCAGAAGCCTATCGTCCTGAAGTCGGCTGGTCGTTGGATGGCATAGAATCAGAACAAAACGACGGAGAGCAGGCCAACAGACTATTTGAGTTATTGGAAAACGAAATTATACCGGCATTTTATGATCGTAATCACAGCGGAATTCCCCAGCGCTGGGTAGCTAAAATGCGCGCAAGCATGACTACATTAACGCCCTATTTTTCAGCCAATCGGATGGTGCGTGAATACACTGAAAGATTTTACCTTCCTCTAGCGGATAAATTTCATCACCGCGTCGCCAACAATGCCGAACTGGGTCGTTCACTGGCTAAATGGCTGGCACGCCTAGATGATTTGTGGTCAAAAATACATGTTGTCCATGTCGAGATCGAGACGCGTGAGGCCATGCATTTTTTCAGCTTACAGATTTATCTTGGCGATTTAACTGCGCAAGATGTCAATGTTGAAGTATTTTCAGAACCTATTAAAAGCGATATAGACAACGCCCATGAAATGCACATTGATCATCCCCTGCCGGGTACCGTTAACGGCTTTGCCTATAGCCTTACCATACCTGCAACCCGGCCGATTTCCGATTACACCCCCAGGATCAGGCCCAAGCATCCAGACTGCTTGATTCCTTTAGAAACCCAGCATATTTTGTGGATAGGGACACAATAACTGCTTTAACCATATCGACTGTCAAGCTAGACGGTCGCTATGCTTTCGCAAAGGTATTTTGTGCTTAACAAGGTATTTTTGATCTGTGGGCTTCCTCGGCACACCCTTTTAACGCTATTAATACTGAACAAAACGTTTTCAGCTCACCACTGACTGATTTTTATGTAACCAAGAAACTGTAACCGGTGAATTCACGACTTGAGATTTTTCATCCGTTCGTATTTAGGCAGCCGACTACGTGCTTTATAACAAAATTGTGCTTAACACTCAAAAATCACCCTATCTATTGGTAGATATACCTAATCTATCGTGGCCATAATTGACTCGTCTAGCCTATTAGATATACCGTGCAAACACGTTGATTGTTTTTTATCCGGTAACTTGCCATGTCCAACTTGCTTACTCCCCCAGCCGACGACGTTTTCCAACACTTTATCGCCACGCCACTGGATACGCTTCTGGCGGAACACCAAGCCATCAATCCCGAAGATAAGATTTTGGCACTATTTCACCGCTGCGTGGCTGAGGTACCCGCATATCGGAAGTTTCTGGACACACACGACATAAACCCTGCGGAGATTACCTCTTACCTGGCATTTCAGACATTACCGCTGATGGCTAAGGCCAATTACATGCAAGTTTATCCGCTACCGGAGCGCTGCTTGGGCGGCAGTCTGAAAAGTTCAGACCGGGTGGCGGTGTCTTCCGGCTCCACCGGTCAGCCGACTTTTTGGCCGCGCTCGGTTGCGTATGAACTGGACGTCGCTGTAAGTTTTGAACAGGTATTTGCTGATAGTTTCCGTGCCGATGAGCGCAGCACGCTGGCGGTGGTTTGTTTTGCCTTGGGCAACTGGGTGGGCGGCCTGTATACAACGTCCTGTTGTTGGCATCTGGCACGTAAGGGCTATTCATTGATGGTCGCAACGCCCGGCAACAATAAAGCGGAAATCTTGCGGGTGGTACGGGAAATGTCTCCGCATTTCGAACAAACGGTACTACTGGGCTATCCGCCTTTCGTCAAAGACGTAATCGATGCGGGTACCGCCGAAGGGATCGACTGGGCGAGCTACAACCACAAATTGGTCTTTGCCGGTGAGGTGTTTAGCGAAGAATGGCGCAAATTGATCGGGCAGCGCACCGGCTCGACGGCGCCTTGCTTTGATTCCGCTTCGCTGTACGGTACGGCCGACGGCGGTGTACTCGGTAACGAAACACCGTTCAGCATCGCCATTCGCCGCTGGCTGGCGAAGCATCCTGATGCGGCCCGACGCTTGTTTGGTGAATCACGGCTGCCGACACTGGTGCAATACGATCCAGCTAACCGGTTCTTTGAAGTCCACGAAGGCACGCTGGTGGTTTCCGGAGAAAACAGCGTGCCGTTGGTGCGCTATCACATTGCCGACAAAGGCGGTGTGCTGGGCTTTGAAGAGATGTGGACTTTCCTGGAAGAGCATGGGATCCAATCGCTAGACGAACTGGGCCTGCCTAACGACTTTCAGCCGCGCCACTTGCCGTTTGTGTATGTATTCGGCCGGGCGGATTTCACTGTGTCTTATTACGGTGCCAATATTTATCCAGAGAACGTCACCGTCGGTTTGGAGCAGCCGGAAATCATGGCTTGGCTGACCGGAAAATTTGTACTGGAAACGCAGGATACCGACAATGGCGACAAGATTCTGCACATTACCGTGGAGCTGTTACCCGGCATTGAGCCTGATGCAACGATAAAACCCATCATCGCCAAATCCATTCATAATCAGTTATTGCGTTTGAATAGCGAATTCACCAACTACACGCCAGCGGAACGGCAATTGCCGGAAATTTCTCTGCGTTATTTTGCAGACGCTGAGTATTTTCCTGTGGGTGTAAAACATCGATATACCCGCTAAAAGGCTATTAACTGGTGTTACGCAGAGCTTCTTTTATCCCGTTATCTGCCCAGATCATCGCAGCTCTTGTGCCCTGTGGATATTTGGTGAAATAGGCACGCAAGGGGAGCAACTGGGAGGCTGCCCCGCTTTATCGGGTATGCTGCTCATTTTCGAAGGGTGAGCCAGATGGAGGTGCCGGGTGAACATGACGGTATCCGGGTCGCTTTTCCTGGCGCGAATATCGGAATATAGTTTCGCTAATCATCTAGCCTAGACGTTTTAAAACGGGCTGACGCCCCTAAGAGACCGATTACGAAGAAAGCCGTGACGACAAGGGTGAAACGCAGGTTAGTTTCTTGAATGGTCAAATCGTCAGTAGCATAAAGCATGATGATGACGGCGACTGATCCCCAGCCAAGAAAACGCAACGCGGCGTCTGTAATCAGTTTACCTAACGCTTCCGATTCGCTCACGGGCGTGTCCATTCGATAAGCCACAAAACCGCACACGAGTGCCGGTAGAATTCCCCAGCGCATGTGCTGTACAAAACTTTCAAAAAAATCGAAAGACTCTCTGTGGTAGAACGTTAATTCAAGAACATAGGTCGATACCGTGGCACTTACGATGAAACCCATTATCATCATCGTCATGTAAAACCCATAGGATCGATCGGATTGCTCCCGTTGGCGCCTGAAAGCTAGCGTCCGTGCAATAAAGACAAGCACTATTGGAACAACCCACATCGGAATGGCATAGGCGATCCACCTGAGCGTTGTGTAACTAAAGTGCGCCAGCGGTTTATCGGGAAACAGGAAGGCATTGTGTAGCGAGACCGAAATCTCTCGACCCAACATAACCCCGATGGCGATAGCAGCAGTGAATTGCAGAATATATTTGTAGCTGTGTTTTAGACGAGTCTCGTGGACGTTACCGCCGAGCTGCTTCACATTTGCCCAGATTTCGTTTTCGCTTGCGCTCCCAAATACGACCAGCGAGGCGAGTAGGCGACAAAGTAAACCGGTGAGATGATCCAGTTCTTTTATCAAGTTTACCGTCTTGGTGTAGTGCGGTTCGGCTTTCTTCCAAACAACCACTTTTTCCGACATCGCATTGTAGGAAATACAGATTTCCCCCCATTTTAAAGACGGCTCACTGAACAAGCGCCGAAACGACGATTGGTTGGCGTAATTTTGTATCTGGTCAAAAAGAAGGCAATTATGAGCCCATTTATATTCGACCGTGGCGCTGGATTTTTCGAAATCTCCCGGGTCGATACTAGGCACCAATAGACGATTGTTGATTTGAGCTTTGAGTCCATCGTCGACCGCCGATAATCTCGATGTAATTAGAGCGTTATAGACCTCTACTGCCTTGGTCGGAATTGCGAAAGCATCGTGGATACTGTCCCTCAAAACAAGTAAAGGATTAAACCTGCTTTCCCAAGCAATAAGAAATAGAAACAGTACGACAACAATCAAAGGCATGATCGTGCTTCCGTCCAAGCTATTGATGAGGCTTACCAACTCCCCAGACTGAAAGCTTTTGACAATGAGTGTCACCAACGGTGTCAATGGCAGCCACAGCCAAGTAAGTAACCCGTAAAGTACAACCATCAGCATGCAATAACATGCGATTCCTATCCAGTAAATACTTCTGCGGACAAAGTATTCGGGTAGTGTTGGTTCATTGCCAAGTTGAATGCGGCGTTTTTGGAAGGACTGATAGGCGAGGAAGAATACTGCCCCGGTTCCAAGCAGTTGCACCACTAAGTTAATCAAGAATTCGGCAGTCATTGTGCAACAGCTCCTAAGTATTTCTTCACAGTATTTTATGTTTAATTAATTATAAACGCGCTTATTTATCAAAATAAGCGCAATTTTTAAGCCCGTTTTTCAAGACTGCCGAGAAGTGTCTGAGCGCTTGACGGTGAGCAAGTGGTTGTATATCAGCCCAACAGAAAAGCTCTAGGCTTTAAGTTGAATCGAAGCGGGTGGTCAGAATCCATCCTATTTAGCTTTTGATCATACCATCTCAGCAAGAGGAACAAGAAAGAAGAACACCTATCCAATCCTTGACCTTATTATCAAAATGACTGCTTTATTAAGTAGATCAGCCTTTCGCAGTTCAGCAAAAATTTTTTTCATACACTCATCACGGCCATATTTTTTGTAGTGCGCGACTACCGTTGGACCACCTGGTCGAGCCGCCAACCTTGCCAAGTTGCTGAATAATTCGGTGAGGAAATTCCCGGGGAGTGATTCTTGAATAGGGGTTATTTAAATTGCTTAACGAGGACACTTTTTTCATTTTCAGTTAACTATTTCAATTAGCACAAATCACCACTATTATTCATGAAAATGAGTTGGTTATTGTTTTCCAACAATTAATCAATGTCCATCAACGCAACTTAACTTAATTACAAAAATGAATAGCTTACTTATACAGGCTTGTCTTTTACTGATGATGGCGTTGGTATTAAATGCTTGTAGCGGTCCATCACCTTCGGTTAATGACGAAAGTACCGCAGCCTATAGAACCACCACCCAGTCAAACACAATCTCATCGCAAAAAGTCTACCCACCAACTACTTACTCAGGGATGTTTCAAAAACCTGGCGAGCTTGAACCGGCAGTGGAGTTTTGGCGTAAAACCTATGCTGTCTGGCATCGCTCTGAAGTAGCATTTCATGATGATCGCTACATGGATGTAATTTATGAAGTGATGGTATTACCAGGGTATGTTGCTGAAGGCCTGACCAGTGATCAAAAAGCCATCGTCAGCCAACGCCGCGATTTTTGGAAAGCTCAATTAGCAGGTCTGGAAAATAAATTGCGCTATAACACACCATTAAATGCAAGCGACCGGCAATTGATCGCCAAACTGCAAAGTAGCGGCCATCAGCTTAATAAATTATTGATTGGCGCTTCCGAGCGGGTACGATCACAACGAGGTACACGGGAACGCTTCAAACGCGGCCTTGAGATTAGTGGACGCTACGCTACGCAATTTCGAAAAATCTTCCGTAACGCCGGTTTGCCGGAAGAACTGGCTCTTCTTCCTCATGTTGAATCCTCGTTTCAACCGGCTGCAAAATCCTCCGCTGGCGCGGTTGGGATGTGGCAATTTACTAAATCTGCGGCAAAAACCTTTATGCCTGGCAACGGTCGGGTTGATCAACGCCTTGATCCTGTTGCTTCTGCCTATGGTGCTGCGCGTTATCTTAGTTACGCCTATGGCAAATTGGGCGACTGGCCGACGGCAATCACTTCCTATAATCACGGCATTGGTGGTATGAAACGGGCACAAAGCCAAACAGGTCGCAATTTTGCCAATATCGTTACGGCTTACAACGGACCAGCGTTCGGATTTGCTTCTCGTAATTATTATGCCCAGTTTCTGGCAGCACGCGAGATTGCAAGCAATCCGAAACAGTATTTCGCAGAAGGAGTGCAATATGAATCGCCTCTGGGGGCCGGGCAATATCTGGCCGTGGAATAAATATTTTGTAGACGTATTGGCACTGAATACCGATTTAGCGGCTTTGATGTACTTTTAAATTAGGGCTCACTGTCAGTAAGCGACCCTTCATACCTAAACTTAAGTGTGCTGTACGTTTCTATTTTGGCAAAATTACACGCATAAAAAAGCCCACTTAAAGTGGGCTTCGTCCAGTATTTTTTATATTTTTATGTGGACGCCTGCCATTAAGAATGGCAGTTTAATTTGTTGCGTTTATTATTATAAATTTACCGCGTTACCGGTCGCCTTCCTCCCCCGTTTAAAAATCACGATTCTTGCGAGTCGTAACAGCCTTGCTCAAGGTGGGGCAAGTCTATTTGATTTAAAACCCATTGTCCAGCAAAAGTGCGACAAATTGTCGCACCTTAAACGCCGCTATAAATTGGTTACCCGTAACACCCTAAAAGCTCAAATTTTAAACTGCCTTAAAACGATTGCAACTTGCCTTATCGACTCAAGTCTCTATAATCGCCGCTTCTTTCAGGTTCCATTGACCCTTTAAAATCAATGGTTAAACGGGAAGTCGGTAAGGTCTACACCAATTCCGACGCTGCCCCCGCAACGGTATGTAAGTAAAGAGTCATCTTTAATAAGCCACTGTGTTTTATGCATGGGAAGGTGATGATTCAGGCAAACACCACTTACAAGCCCGGAGACCGGCCCGAAAGACAATTCGGCACAGCGGCGGGCTGTCGGCGAAGCGATAGCTCAATCTTGCGTTGCCTCTTATCGTTTTTCTGCATGTTCTCCTCTGTGATTTATTCAACCTGTTGCGTGGGCGGCGCAAAGGAACAATCATGCAAAAAACACTCATATTCAGCAGCTTATTGCTGACGGGCTTTAATGCCCAATCAGAAACCGACACAACATCTACTGACTCAGTTAATCTTCCTGATCTGGTGGTAACAGCAACTAGAACTGCTGTTGCCAAAGAGCAATTATCTGCGGCGGCTACCGTGTTTACCCGCAAAGATATTGAACGGCTGCAAGTTCAATCCCTACCCGATTTATTAAAAAACACTGTTGGCGTAGACGTCGCTCAGAATGGCGGCTTGGGTAAAACCAGCAGTGTGTTCATGCGTGGCACCAATTCTGATCACGTCTTGGTATTAGTCGACGGAATTAAGTTTAGTTCTGCCACCAGTGGTAAATCAGCTTTTGAATTTATTCCTATCGATCAAATCGAGCGCGTCGAAATAATCAAAGGCCCCCAATCCAGCTTATACGGCTCAGAAGCCATTGGCGGCGTCATCCAGATTTTTACTCGTAAAGGCAATACTTCAGATAAGCCGCGCGTTACATTGGATGCAGGCGGCGGCTCTTATGACACATTCAAAACCTCCGGTACCATCAACGGCAGTTGGCAAAACAGTTGGTATAACTTGGGTGTATCGCATATTAATACGAAAGGATTTAACGTAAGACAGCCGGTATATGGGCCATATGGTACTAATGAGCCGGATAAAGACGGTTATTACAACACTGGACTTAATGCCAGAGTTGGCCATCGTTTCGATAACAATGCCGAAGTTGAGGCGTTTTTTCTGCGTTCGGAAGGCCAAAATAAATATGACGGCACGCTTGATAAAAATGGAAAACCACAAGATAACACCGGCAACAAAAGTGACTTTGTCGAACAGGTTGTTGGGGCATCCGGCAGTATGAATTTACTGGATAGCTGGCGTTCAACTTTACGTTTTGGTCAAAGCCGCGATGATGGCGATAACTTTAGACCGTCTGGTTTATTTTATAGCCGTTTTAATACCACACGTTGGAATACCAGCTGGCTTAATGAAGTTGCTTTATCTGAGGAACACAAGCTTGTTATAGGCTCGGACTACCGCTTGGATGAAGTTGAAAGCTCAACCAAATACAACGAACGGTCTCGCTATGACGTAGGCGTATTTACCGAACTGCACAGCCAACTTTTCGATGATCATTTTGTTAACGCGGCGGTGCGTTGGGATAAAAACGAAGCATTTGGCGACTATGTCACCGGTAATGTGGGCTGGCGTTATAACTGGAATTACGGCGTAAGTTTATTGGCAAATTTTGGTAATGCTTTTAAAGCCCCCTCGTTTAATGATTTGTACTTTCCAAATTATGGCAACCCAAATCTACAGCCAGAAGAATCAACCTCAGTAGAGACCGGTCTTGCCGGTAATCATGACTGGGGACAATGGGAGATTCGGGCTTACCACACCAATATTGACAATTTAATCATCTCCGTCACTAATCCAATAACCAAACTACCCAACGCTCAAAACGTCAACAATGCCCAAATTGACGGTATCGAATCGGAAATTTCCACCCAACTGTTGGGCTGGAACGGCAAGCTGGGGATGAATCTGTTAAGCCCTGTTGATAGAAAAACTAACTTGCAACTGCCGAGACGCGCCGAACAAACCTTGTCATTCGATTTATCCAAAAGCTTTGGCGCTATTGATGTGGGGGCTAATGTGCTGGCGCAAGATTATCGGTATGACGATGTTAAAAACAAAAATCAGGTCGCGGGTTTTGTCACCGTTGACCTTCGCTCTGCTTATCACATCAATAACAACTGGATGCTAAGCGCAAAGTTGAGTAATTTGTTGGACAAAAACTATCAGACTGTCGATACCTACAACACCGCCGATAGAAACTTTTTTGTCTCAGTGCATTACAATAACTGACAAAACAATGGCCATGGATGGCTTTAACCTTAAAACATGA
This sequence comes from Methylococcaceae bacterium, assembly GCA_030693065.1. Taxonomy (GTDB): domain Bacteria; phylum Pseudomonadota; class Gammaproteobacteria; order Methylococcales; family Methylomonadaceae; genus JABFRC01. Next base: position 105,019 of record JAUYBL010000038.1, read on the forward strand.
CTAGAGATACCAATATGACCGCTAACCAATTACCAAAAATCGATTTTTTACCCGTCGCGTTAATCGCGCTGATGGCTCTGACTCGCTTTCACCACTTTGGTGATTTCCTACATTTACCTGATGCCTCATTAGCGGCTTTTTTCTTTGCCGGTTTTTATCGTAAAAAAATATTGTTTATATTTTTGCTGGCGTTAGCCGCATTTATTGATTATGTCGCCATCAAAGGCGGCACCAGCAGCTGGTGCGTTTCACCCGCCTATGTTTTTTTAATTCCTACTTACGCGGCAATGTGGCTCGCGGGTCGCTACAGTGCCGCCTTCAAAACCCTGACAACACTAGAGTTTGCAAAATCGTTCGCTTCAGCCGCACTCGCCACATCAACAGCATTTCTTATTTCTAATGGCAGCTTTTATCTACTGTCCGGCCGCTACCCAGATACATCGTGGGCACAGTACATAGAACGAGTAGCCAAATACTATCCGCCCTATACCGCTTCTGCGCTGATTTATATCCTGGCTGGTTACGCAGTTTTCAAGCTATACAAATCTCTTCCAGCACAACAAAGTCAACAAGGCATCCATTAATGTAAAAAGCGCAAGTTTCGCCTTGAAACTTGCGCTTTTTTTATCAAATTCAGCCTCGCTTCACCCGTTTTAACAGCTTATCACTCAGCAATTTTCACCAGCCAACCATCAGCGCCTTTGCAATTGCTTTGGCCATCTGCGCTGATGGCAATTCTGGCGTAGGTAGCAGTTAAGGATTTGGGTAATTCGCCACTTACCTCAAAACTGCCCGACTCTCTTGGCGTGACTTTAATAGCCACTGGCTGGCCTTTTACCAACACTTTTATGCTGTCAGGATAGGTATTAGCAGAGGCGGTAAATGAAAAAGCGGCGCCCGGAGCAACTTCGGCATTTTCAGTCGGCACCCATTCAGTAAATTTGGGTTTGGTGCACGCTTTTGAACTACTGGAACTTCCGCCACCGTAAGCCCAAGCAGTACTGGTAAAAATCATCAGAGTTAGAATCCATAAGCTGCTGTATCGTTTCATTATCATGCCTCGTCGGTTGTTATTTTTATTAGCTGCCTACACCGCTTAACTGATTTCCAGAGATTGTCAAACTTGCCACCAATTAAACGATAGCGTTGGCATCGCAATGTTAGCCGTTGTCCTCAACCAGCACCGCATCCAGCATTTCCAGAAATACCCGTGTTTTAGCAGGCATCAGCCGCCGTCCAGGAAATACTGCCCAGGCCGCCACCGAAGGCAAGCACCATTCCGGCAATACTCTGACTAATTCGCCAGTTCGAAGATAAGACGCTGCATACTGATCGGGTACCGCAACAATCCCCAAGCCACTGTTAGCCAGCCGCACCAGCAAATCCGGCGAATTGGCGATAATATGCGCGGACGGCTTACCTTGCCACTGCTGATTGCCGCGCGACAACGTCCAAGTCGCCGCGCCGCCGCTCTGGCTTAAAATGCATAAAGTATGATGGTCTATCAAGGCATCGGGATGTTCTGGATGTGCGTGACTGGCGATGTAGGTTGGCGAGGCATAAAGTGCGGTAGTAAATAAGGCAATACGCCGCGCCACTAAGGTGGCATCGTCGGGTAAATCGCCCATGCGAATGGCTAAATCAAAGCCCTCGCCCAAGACATCGACGCGTCGCGGCGACAGATCCATTTCCAGACTAATCGCCGGATAACGCTGCATGAAATCCGGTAAGTGAGCCGCTAAAAAGGAAGTGGCGAAATCACTGGGCATCGATACCCGTAAGCGACCACTCGGCACGGCCTGCCGATGCTGGACCACAGAGTTGGCTGCCTCCACCTCCACCACCAGTTGCCGAGCGTGTTCAAGCAAGCTCGTGCCAAACTCGGTCAAGATCAGTTTGCGGGTGGTGCGTTGCAGCAAACGCTCGCCCACTCTGCTTTCCAATTCCGCTATGCGCCTGGAAACAGTCGATTTAGGCAAACCCACCCGTTCAGCAGCGCGGCTAAAACTGCCGCTATCAACAATTCGAGCAAAAAGCAGTAGATCATTTGCGTCAATATTCATTAGATTGTGCCGTCAGTAGAACAATGTTATCCATTTTAGGGGCTTATGTGGTGTTTTTGGAAGGAATAAAGTACCTCCAGCTTTTCAATAACCACTCGGAGAACAATCATGAATATTCTGCAACTCAACACCAGCATTCGCGGCAACGATTCGCAATCCAGCCGTTTAGCAAAAATAATTGTCGAACGACTAACAGCAGTTAACCCTGCAGCCAGCCTGACGATTCGGGATTTGGCGAGCAATCCGCAGCCAATGCTCGATGCAGATGCCCTCGAAGCTCTTTCGACACCCGCAGAGCAACGTACCCAAATACAAGCCGCCAGAGTAGCGCTGGACGATGCCTTGATTACGCAAATTCAGGCCACCGATATTCTGATGTTGGCGGTGCCGATGTACAACTTCGGGATACCCGTGCAATTAAAAAACTGGATTGATGCAATTTGCCGTGCTCAAGTCACTTTTCGTTATACCGAGCAAGGTCCGCAAGGCTTGCTTACCGGCAAAAAAGTGTATATTGCGTTGACGCGCGGCGGCGTGCATCGTGATTCTGCCAGTGATTCGCAAGCATCTTACTTGCAAACCGTACTCGGCTTTTTAGGATTGACCGATCTTAATTTTATATATGCCGAAGGGCTGGCGATGGGTGAAGGTGCTGCGGAAGAAGCATTTACTCAAGCTGAAACCGACATAGCCGCCTTGGCCTGAACTTATTGTTAGACAGGAGCAGATCATGAACACCACTATCACCAAAACCGTGCAACATCCGCGTAACATAGAGCAAATCATTACCGGTCAGCCTGTGACTGAAGGTGCCGGAGTAAAAATCATCCGGCTGGTCAGTCAACCGCTACACAGACGCCTTGATCCCTTCTTGATGCTGGATGCGTTTCGCAGCGACGATCCCAACGACTATCTGGCGGGCTTTCCCGATCATCCACATCGCGGCTTTGAAACCGTGACTTTCATGATCGCCGGGCGTATGCGTCATCGCGATAGCGCCGGGCACGAAGGCCTGCTGCAAAACGGTGGCGTGCAATGGATGAACGCCGGTGCCGGTGTTATCCACTCGGAAATGCCGGAACAAGAAGGCGGCGTCATGGAAGGCTTTCAGCTTTGGCTTAATTTATCTGCCAAAGACAAGCTATCAGCCCCGTGGTATCGGGATATTGCAGCGGAGACGATTCCCACCTTCGAAACCGGCGGTGTAACGGTTAATGTGATTGCTGGCGCCAGTCATGGCATTGAGGGCGCAGTGACCAGGCCGGTCACCGAGCCGTTGTATCTTGATTTACATCTGGAAGCAGGCAGCGGTTTCGAGCAAGCGTTGCCCGATGGCTATAACGGTTTTATCTATGTTTATCGCGGTGCGGTCAGTGTTGGCGACAAGACCGTTGCGGAAAGACAACTAGGTATTCTGGCAAACAACGCCGCTAGCGATGGTGTGGTCTTGCAAGCCGAACAAGCCGCCCGCGTGTTATTGATTGCCGGTCGTCCTTTAAAGGAGCCGATCGTGCAACATGGCCCGTTTGTAATGAATACCGAAGAGGAAATCATCAAAGCAGTTAGCGATTTTCGTCACGGTCGTTTAGCTGTTTGACGCGTTGTAGGAGCGGGCCTTGCCCGCGAATGGGTTACGGCATCGCTCATATCACGGGCAAGGGCCCGCTCCTACCTTTGGACGCTCCAACTCATCGAACGCCAGCCACCTGCCAAATGGCCCGGGCTTTTAATGCCCTTTCCAAACGTGCTGACACTGTCTCCCAATGAATATTACGGAAGAACGCATCGACATAAGTTGTCGCCGCTGCGCCGTAATCCATCTGATAAGAATGTTCATACATATCCAGCACCAACACCGGCAGCGTCGCGGTCGGCGCATGCGCATGATCCCATTGCCAATAGTTTTCCAATAAACCGGTGTGCAGGTTATAACCGAGTACAACCCAACCGGAACCGCCACCTAGTCCTGCGCCCAAACGGCGGAATTCTTTTTCCCATATTTCCACACTACCGAATGCTTCCGTCAGTGCCTTTTGCAATGCGGCATCGGCTTTACCTGCCCCGCCCAAATTACCGAAATAAAGTTCATGCAACACCACCGAACCCGTGCGCAGTAAATGTTCGCGCTTAAGATCGTTGTAGATAAACGCGGGCAGATTGGCATCATCCAGAAAACTCGTCAGTTTTAGTTTGACGGCATTCAAGGCCTTAACCGATCCGGCATAGTTGTTTTCCCAATGAGAACGAATCAATTTTTCGGAAATGCCATCTAATTTGGCTGGATCAAACGGTAAGGCTTTGACTTCATGGCTGGCTGCAAATGCCGCTGGGATTGGTGTAACAAGACCAGCGGCTGGGGCTAAATCTGCCGCCTGAGCCTCAGAACCCAAGGCCGCCAGCACCACTGCGCTGGAAGCTGATACTAAAAAATCGCGACGCGTTTGTGATGACATAGTTTTTCTCCATAACAAAATAAATGTCTGCTAAACCAGCCAGGGTTTGACAACGACTAACAACAGCCCCAATCCGCCGGAACCGGCGATGACTGGAATAACACCAATTTTGTAACGAAACAGCGCCAGTAGCGCGCACAAGCATATGAATGCAGCTACCACATCAAATTGACCGCTTAGCCCATGCGGCCAGAACACGTGATAGGCAAAAAAAACCGCCAGATTTAAGATCACACCGACCACCGCCGCAGTAATCGCAGTCAGCGGCCCGGTAAAATTAAGATTGCCTCGCGTCGATTCCACCAACGGCCCGCCAGCGAGAATAAATAAAAAGCTCGGTAGAAAAGTAAAGTACGTCACGACAACTGCAGCCGCGGCACCGGCAATAAATAGCTGGTCGGCACCCAATAGCGCTTGCGACCACCCGGCAACAAAGCCGACAAACGTCACCACCATAATCAGCGGCCCCGGCGTGGTCTCTCCTAATGCCAGACCGTCAATCATTTGTTGCGGCAGTAGCCACTGATAATGCTCGACGGCGCCTTGATAAACATAAGGCAGCACCGCATACGCGCCGCCAAAAGTCAGCAACGCCGCTTTGGTAAAAAACCAGCCCATCTGCGTTAAGGCATGGTTCCAGCCGTAATTAACAGTAAGTATCGCCATCGGTACAGCCCAAAGTAAGGCTCCAACACCGACAATTAAACTGAACTGCGACCATCGAAACTGGGTATGAAAAGGCCGTGCGCTGTCATCATCAATCAATGCCGGACCAAAAGACTGGCCTGACTTACCGTGACTACCACCGGTTTTTAAGGTCTCAGGAGAAATGCGACCGCCGAAAAAACCGATCAATGCCGCAGTAACAACAATCGCCGGAAAAGGCATCTGTAAAGTAAAAATTGCCAGAAAAGAGAGTCCGGCCAACGCCCACAACAGATTGTTTTTTAGTGCGCGCGAGCCTATGCGATGCGCCGCTTGCAGCACAATTGCAGTTACCGCAGGCTTGATGCCGTAAAACACCCCGGCCACCCAAGTTACATCGCCAAAGGCAACATAAATCCAGGACAGCACTATCAAAATCAGCAACGACGGCAATACAAATAACGCCCCCGCAATAATTCCGCCCCAGGTCTTGTGCATTAACCAGCCGATATAAATAGCCAGTTGTTGAGCTTCCGGACCCGGTAACAGCATGCAGTAATTCAACGCATGTAAAAAACGCCGCTCGGAAAGCCAGCGCCGTTTTTCCACTAATTCTTGATGCATGATGGCAATTTGTCCGGCGGGGCCGCCGAAGCTGATAAAACCGAGTTTCAGCCAAAAAATAAATGCTTGCCAGAAAGCCACTGGCTCGGGCCGGACTAAAGCCTGCTCGGTTGGGCGTTTAGGTTGCATCATTCGTGGTCACTCCTTTTTCAAAAGCTACCAGCAAGCTATCAAATACAGCACCGGCAGCTGCCAACAGTTGATCATCATCACTAATTGCGTCGCGTAATCCTGCCAATACAGCTTCAACACCGACAGCTTCAGGCGGCTGAATTCCGCCGGCATCCAGATAATGCACCAATGCAGCCAAGCGTTTTAGACCTGGATGATCGATTGCAAAACTCGCCAGTAACACTTCAAAAGTCACACGGGCCCCAATGTGACTAAAGCTGGCACCATCAAAATCAAAACCCAGCGCATCAATTGGGCAATCAGTAATTGCTGCCAGCCAAACAAAACGGGCTTGCGGGTCGATAAAGCGACGAATTAACCAAGCAGAAGCCAAACGATCCACCCAAGGCCGCTGGCGGGTAGCCCAAACTCGAGCTTGAAAATCGCTAACGGATAAATTGGGTAATGATGCATCAATGGCATGTGGCTCATCTGGCGACAGCAACCGATTAGCTTTGACTTCCAATTCAAGCAAGGCGGTATCGATTTGTTTTTGTGCTTCGCCAGGAAAAAAATCAATCTCGGCAATGACAGTGAAGGTTTTACGCAGCTTGCGTAGCTGCTTGATAGCATCTTGAATATTGTTGCTTAGCGCATCGGCGGCTTTTTCGATTTCGATCAGTAGCGAGGCATAAGCTTCTTGACGATCGAAAAGAGCAGCAAAATCACTGCCATCCAAAGATTCAACCCGCAATAAACTGGTAGAACCGCCACCCGATTGCACATCGGAGGCTATCGCAGTTAACAACAAACGACAGCTGTCCTGTTCCGGCAACAAATAAACGCCATCTCGGAGCACTGCAGCGCCGGATGCTTTGACCGCTCGCCAAACGCGCATTCTTATCGAAGCATTTTCGTTGGGTAAGGAAATAATCAAAATAATCCAATTCATGTTATGAATATAACACTAATGTTTTATTCATAACATGAATTTTTAAATAACGCTTTTAGATAGCCGCAAGTGTTGTTCTTTAGTGGGTAAACCTAACCTGGCGCCAATTTTGGTGCAGCAAAACGCGCCTGCGGCACTGGCGTAACGAAGAATTTCAAGCCAGTCCCACTCAGCAGCAATGGCAGCGGCAAAAGCGCCGTGAAAAGCATCGCCTGCTCCAGTAGTGTCGATGGCAGTAATTGGGTAGGCCGGCATAGCGCCGCGTTGATTGCCCCGCTGCCAAATTAAACCTTTTTCTCCGAGAGTGATGACGACAACGGGGGCGATTTTTGCCATTTGATTCAGTGCAGCGTTTTCATCGCCAGCCAACTGGCAAGCGAATTTTTCTGAACAGACGAGATAATCGACCTTGGCCATCAATGCGCGGGTGCCGTCATGCAAAGAACCGGCATCTAACACGGTAGGGATATTTTGCTTACGCGCTTGCTCAGCCAGCGGCAGGGAAATATGCGGCTCGTGGCCGTCGAATAGAATTACTTTGGCTTTGATTAAAGAGAAATCGATAGCTTCTGCGGGTAACGCTTTGGTGTCACCTTTGTAGTTAATCAACGCTCTTTTGCCGTCGGGCTTAACGATGATAGTCGATAGCGGCGTTGGTGCTGCGCCTCTTACTAGCAATTGCGTATCGACGCCCTCCTCGACCAGCTCTTGATAATGTTTATCGCCATAGAGGTCGCGCCCCAAATAACCGGCAAATGCAGCTTGATAACCTAGCCTCGCCACGGTGACAGCGGCATTGGCAGCAGGACCGCCACCGCAAGCTAATAAATTGTCGGCAAAAATCTTCTCGTCTGCGTTGGGATGATGCGGAACTGCGAAAATAAGATCGTAAGAAGCATGGCCGACACACAATACATCGACACTAAGTGAAGCGGGCATAAGTAAGGATTTAATAGTTCAAGAAGTTTTTAGACATAATCAATCTATCGTCTACGCCCGCCGCCTAACAATGACCCCAGTACCCCTCGAATAATCTGTCTACCGACTTCCTGACCGATGCTGCGGGCAACGCTTTTAGCTGCAGTTTCCAAAACACCTTGGCGTCCTCGACCTTTGCCAGACCCTGTGACGCCTTCCAGGACACCACCCCAATCGAAGCCGGAATTACCCGTGTTGCCTGATTCGGCAGCTGGTTGTGAGGCACGTCCTTTAAGAATTTCGTAGGCCGATTCGCGGTCGACTTGTTTTTCGTAATGCCCGTAAATTACCGCGTTTTGGATGGTTTCCTGGCGTTCAGCGTCGCTGGCGGGACCAACACGAGAGCAAGGTGGCTTGATTAGGGCTCGTTCAACCGGCGCCGGAATACCTTTTTCATCTAAAAACGACACTAAGGCTTCGCCGACGCCTAGTTCGGTAATAGCGGTTTCCACGTCTATATTGGGATTAACTCTAAACGTTTCTGCCGCGGCTTTTACGGCTTTTTGATCACGCGGAGTAAAGGCTCGCAAGGCATGTTGGACGCGGTTACCGAGTTGACCGAGAATGGCATCTGGAATATCTAACGGATTCTGGCTGACGAAATAAATACCGACGCCTTTAGAACGAATCAACCGCACCACTTGTTCAATTTTTTGCAGCAACGCAGCCGGTGCATCATCGAACAACAAATGCGCTTCGTCAAAAAAGAACACCAGTTTGGGTTTGTCCAAATCTCCGGCTTCAGGAAGATTTTCAAATAGTTCTGACAATAGCCACAACAATAACGTAGCGTAAACTCGCGGCGAATTGTACAAAGAGTCTGCCGCTAGAATATTGATTACGCCTCGGCCGCCGTCGGTTTGCAACAGGTCATTAAAATCTAACGCCGGTTCGCCGAATAGATTTTCGCCGCCTTCGTGTTCCAGTTGTAACAAGCCGCGTTGAATCGCACCGACGCTGGCCGCGGAAATATTGCCGTATTCACCAGCCAACTCAGCAGCATTTTCCGAAGCATGTTGCAACAACGCGCGCAGATCTTTCAAATCCAACAACAGCCAGCCGTTGTCGTCGGCGATTTTAAACGCTGCCGTCAGCACACCGGCTTGAACGTCATTAAGATTGAGCATCCGCGCCAGTAACAGTGGCCCCATTTCCGATACTGTTGATCGTAATGGGTGGCCTTTTTTACCGAACACATCCCAAAATACTGTCGGTGCGGCAGCATAATTGAGAGCATCAATACCCAGTTCGGCCACACGCGCTTCGACTTTCGCATTGCCGCCGCCTGCCCTACTGATACCGGACAGATCGCCTTTAACATCGGCCATAAACACCGGCACACCAATTTGCGAAAAAGCTTCGGCCAAGGTTTGCAAGGTAATGGTCTTGCCAGTACCTGTCGCTCCGGCAATCAAACCATGACGGTTGGCCATCGCCGGCAATAAACTCAAATCAATAACGCCGGATTTAGCGATTACGAGCGGCTCTGTCATGGTGATTTCCTCAAAAATCCAATGTTAAGGGCGTAAATATCCCCTGTTAACCAGCTTGTTGCTCGGTCTCTTTGGCGTGTTCAACCGACCACAGTTTTTCCAATTGATAAAACTCTCTGGCTTGATTAGTCATGGCGTGAACAATAACATCGCCAATATCCAACAATACCCAATCGGAACCCAAATCACCTTCGACGCCCAATGGAATCACGCCGTTTTCTTTGAGTTTTACCGCCACATATTCGCACAAGGCTTTAAGGTGTCTGTCCGATGTGCCTGTTACTACAATCATATAATCGGTAAAGCTGGTTTTGCCGCGCACATCAAGTGTCACGATGTTTTGTCCTTTATGGTCGTCCAGTTCTGTTAGAGCTATTTTTAAAACTTCTTCTGTTTGCATTCAAATTCCTGAAAAATTAGTGTTATTGAGTTTGATAAAGTTGATGCTGCTGTATGTATTCTATGACAGCATCGGGTAATAAAAAACGTGGGGACTGCTTAAGCGCAATCATGTTTCTAATCGCAGTGGCAGAAATATCCAGCTGGGTGACCGGCTGAAAAAATATCGACCCCGCGGGTGTTTTGCTCAGCTCGGTTTTAGCATTTGCCAAGCGGGGGTTAAAAAAAGAATCGAGCAATTTGATCGCATAACCCGGCCGAGTCAGCACCACAAGATGAGCGTAATCAAATAGCTGTTGCCAACGATGCCAACTGGTTAAGTTTTCAAAAGCATCGCTACCAATAAACAATAGTAATGTTTGCTCCGAAAATTCTTCACGCAAAGATTTTAAGGTATCGACCATATAAGATGGCCCAGTCCTATTCAGCTCGCGGCTGTCGACAACCAAGCCAGGCTCATGATTTATAGCCTGTTGTAACATCTGCAAGCGCATGGTTGCAGATGCCTTGGGCTGATCTCGATGCGGCGGTTGATAGCAAGGAATCAGCCTGACTTCATCCAGACCGAACAGCTCTTTGACTTCCAACGCTGAACGTAAATGACCGTAATGCACAGGATCAAAGGTGCCACCAAAAATACCGATCATCTGGGTACTTTGAAAAAGCCGTTCCATTCATGGTTCGACAAGCTCTCCACGAACGTTATGGATTGAGTTATAAGATACCGTTCGCACTGAGCCTGTCGAAGTGCAGAGTTTTTCGAAGTACCCATTTACTGCCTGATATGCCCATCGCCCAGGACGATGTACTTCAGTGAAGTTAAGCCTTTCAATCCAACCGGGCCGCGCGCATGCAGTTTGTCGGTACTAATTCCGATTTCAGCGCCTAAGCCATATTCAAAACCATCGGCAAAACGGGTTGAGGCATTGACCATTACTGAACTGGAATCCACTTCACGCAGAAAACGTCTTGCCAGTGTGTAATCTTCAGTAACAATCGCTTCGGTATGCGCGGAACTATATTGATTGATATGGGTAATCGCTTCGTCGATACCGGCAACGATATGAATGGATAATATCGGCGCCAAATATTCAGTATGCCAATCTGCTTCTGTGGCTCTTATAGCCTGTGGAATCAATGAACAGGTTTTTGCGCAGCCCCGTAACTCCACGCCTTTTTCCAGATATTGCGCAGCCAGCAACGGCAATATTTTGGGAGCAATGCTTTCCGCTATTAACAAGGTTTCCATGGCATTACAGACGCCGTAACGATGCGTTTTAGCATTGATGGCAATCGCGATCGCCTTATCAATATCAGCTTTGTCATCAATATAGACATGACAAATACCATCCAGATGTTTGATCACCGGAATGGTCGCATTATTGGAAATACGTTCAATCAAGCTTTTGCCGCCGCGCGGCACAATCACATCAACATACTGGTTCATGGTAATCAACTCGCCCACTGCGGCACGATCTGCAGTGGCGACGATTTGCACCGCGGTCGTCGGCAAACCGGATGCTGCCAAGCCCTCGCTAATGCAGGCAGCAATCGCTTGATTAGAATGTATTGATTCCGAACCGCCGCGCAGAATACAAGCATTGCCCGCTTTAAGACACAACGCCGCGGCATCAATAGTGACATTCGGGCGGGATTCGTAAATGATACCGATCACACCCAAGGGCACGCGCATTTGCCCTACCTGGATGCCGCTGGGTCGGTAGCTCAAGTCGCTGATTTCACCAACAGGATCCGGCAATGCAGCCACTTGTTTCAACCCTTCAACCATGGCCTGAATACTTTTAGGTGTTAATGCCAAACGGTCTAATGACGCCGCATCCAGCCCGCTTTGCTTGGCTGCCGCTAAGTCTTTAGCGTTTTCGGCAATCAACCGGTCGCTGCTGTTACTGATGATTTCGGCAATCTTCAACAGTGCCTGATTTTTTTTACCTGACTCGGCGCGACTGATTTCACGCCCAGCTTTTCTGGCTTGTTCACCCAGGTTTTGCATGTACTGCTTAATGTCCACTTCTATCCTCACTTGGCATTAATCATTAATGACCGGCATTGTATCTTAGTCCGGGCATAAATAGGACTTGACATGACATGCATCGCGCTAATTTTTGCCATCAAAAACAAAGAATCAATGACATAGCGACTTTTCCACAAAAACTGTGGATAACTTTGTGCATAAGTAAAAAATAAGTCCGCTCAGCCCTTGTAAAATCAGGCCTGTCATTAAATTGACTTACTTTTATACAAAGTAATTATATTGTTAATTATCAATAAGTTAATAAAATTAAAATACGCGATTGGCTAAATATTACAGCATTGTCAGCCATTTCTTACGTTGGAATTGTTATCCACAATTTTTGTGGATAACTTTGTGTAAAAGATCAAGATAAGTCGCTTGAGCCTTTATAAAACGGCTGCTGCGCATAGATCGCTTAGTTTTTATACATTGTTAACGAATAAATCGATTTGCCATATATATTTAGGCTTGTAAGCTGAAAACCAGCTGCAACTTTTTTGACGCAAAAATAATTTTGTGTGAATAATCGTCTATGCCTTTAAGGATCCTATTTAATCCCACCTCACTCACTTCAAATTGACATGCCACTGTTTATAATCCTAAGCCTTGCCTTAACTTATTTAGTTCATACCGACAGCCATTGGCAACAGATGCTGATCTCTTCACCTGCGGTGCTTTATATCAGCGCGACGTTGGCGGCGGTAAGTCTTATCGCTAGCGCTTTCAAAAAAATCCCACTGGCGCTTATTTATGATGTTTTTTCCAGTTCGGTGTTGATCATCTGGTTTTATTACTGGAAATCGATACCCCTATTTAAAGAAGACTCACCGATATTTTTCTTTTTCCCGGTCTATTTTTCGTTAATGGCGGCATTTGTCTCGGCATTTTTTAGCAGCCAAAAACAACAGTTCGATGCCGAATCATTCCGGCAAATGCAGGTTATTTCCAAACGCAGCCGTTTACAACCATGGGTAGTGATGCTGTGCGTTTTAGGTAGCTTGGCGTGGTATGACAATTACCTGTTGTTTCCAACTATCATGACGCTGCTATTTGCCCGCTTTGCGCTGTCAAATCTGCTGCAAGAAAATAATTAATCGACAAAACGCCGAATAAGCGCCTATGAAAAAAACCCTTTACTACTCGCATCCGGATTTTTTACTACACGATACCGGTGTCGGTCATCCTGAATGCGCAGCGCGTCTTAAAGCGATCGAAGCGGCGCTTAGTACACCTGAATTTACTGAGTTAATTAGACTCTCGGCACCATTGGGATCAGAACAGCAAATTCAGCTGATTCACCCGCATGCGCATATCGAGCAAATCTTCTCAGCAATTCCCCAACACGGCGAACATTATTTGGATGACGACACTATCGTCTCCCCAGGCTCTAAAAATGCGGTATTACGTGCCGTGGGTGCGGTGTGTGATGCGGTTGATAAGCTTATGTCGAATCAGGCAAATAACGCTTTTTGCGCGATACGACCACCTGGACATCATGCCGAACCTAATCAAGCGATGGGCTTTTGCCTGTTTAATAACATTGCCATTGCCGCAGAATATGCGCGCCGCCATTACCATCTTAAACGCATTGCAATTGTTGATTTTGACGTTCATCACGGTAACGGTACACAAGCGACTTTTTATAATCAGCCCTTCGTACTTTATGCCTCCAGCCATGAGATGCCGCACTACCCCGGCACTGGCTACCCCACTGAAACCGGCGTAGGCAACATCATTAATGTGCCGCTGTCACACGGTGAGAGCGGCCAAAGTGTCAGACAAAAATACAGCAACATCATCTTTCCGGCTCTACATCATTTCAAACCTGAATTTTTGCTGATTTCAGCGGGTTTTGATGCCCATAAGGATGACCCATTATCATCTACATTATTGCTTGAAGATGATTTCCGCTGGTTGACTCAGGAATTAATGACCATTGCCGACAGTCATTGCCAAGGCCGTATTATTTCCGCATTGGAAGGCGGCTATCATCTGGCGGCGCTGGCTGCCAGCGTTGCCGTACATGTCAAAACCTTGTTGCAGAATTAAGTCCGGTTCTAATTTATCTACGTTGTGATTTCTTTTTGTTACCTAAAAATCTGACCCTAAATCTCTTTCGCTTTAGGCGTTTCATACCTTGTTTGATTGGCCAATGGCGACTAACCGATACTTGACGTATTTGTTTAGCCGTTACCACAGCATCCTCTACACTCCAAAAAAGCTTGTCCTTAAATTGCTCTTTAGCCAACTTCAATAATAATCGCCTTATTCGGTCTTTAACCCGTGCCAATAACAACACTTTATTTTGCCTTTTAAGTTCATCAGCGAGCTCAATCAAACATTCAGCCGCCGTGCTATCTAAATTGGCACTTTGCTCAAGACTAATAATCAGTATCTCCACATCGGATACGCTTGTTAATCGCCGTTGGATTTCTGCCAAAATACCTTCGACACTGGCAAAAAATAACGGTTCCTCAGGACGCAAAATCAATAGCTTTTTATGGATCCTAGCATTGGGGTGATTTTCTCTATCCACATAATCGCGTGAATGCCCAAGCTCGGCCAATTCTCTAACTACCGGTTGGCTGAATGATCGAATAGCTGAGGCTAGTGACAGTCCAACCGCAATTAGCATGCCATGTAATAACCCAAATACTAATACGGCCAAGATTGCCGCCAATGCCAAATACTGATCCCGATCCATTCGCCACAGATGTATTAGCGCCTGGGGATTTAACGCATGACTTAAAGCATTGATCACAGCTGCTGCGACAATAGGTGCGGGGATGTGCGCTATCGAGCCTTTGCCAAAAACAACCATTAACAACAAAACGGCCGCCGCAATCAATCCGGCCATTTTACTTTGCGCACCGGCTTGCTCATTCGCTGTGCTGGCTGAAAATCCTGCGCCTACTGGCATTCCCTGAAATAGTCCTGAGACAAGATTGGCCGTGCCAAGTGCCAGCAATTCACGATTCGGTTCAATCACGTTACCGTGAAGCAACGACAAGCTACGAATACTTCCCCAGGATTCGGCGACAATAATCACCAGCAAGCCACATGCTAACTCTGCTAACTGCAACCATTTTTCCATCGGTAATTGCGGCACACTTAAGCCGGGCGGAGTAAGCAACAATGTGCCAACAGTAGTGATATTAAAATCGGCTATATTAACTGTCTCGCTTAGACCAATTCCTAATATCAACACCACAAAAGCACCAGGCACATTGCGCCAACGTTTCAAAATCCACAATAAAATCAGTGCGCTGCAACCTATCACGGTACTCCAAAGCCCCCATTCATGGGCGTGCTGAATTACCTCAACAATAATTAAAAATGAATCAGACGCACCCACCTTCAGCCCCAGCACAACGGGTAACTGTTTAATGATGATGGTCACTGCTAAAGCAAACGAGAAACCGTGCAGTACCGGGCGTGAGACGAATGCAGAAAGCCGCCCTAAGCCTACTTTGGCAACCACGATTAAACCTAGTCCGGTTAAGATAACCAGAGCAGCGCCAAAGTCTTGTGCTGTTTTCATATCAACCGGGTGTAAAGATAAAACAACCGCTACAAGTAGCGCGGCTGCAGATGACGTTGGAGCGACAATAGCAAAATGACTTTTTCCCACGCAGGCATAACAGATAAGCCCCACTAAAGCGGCAGTGATGGCATGTTGAATAGGCAAATGTGCGATAGCGGCATAAGCGACCGCCTCAGGTAATAAAATAAAGGCTACTGATAACCCCGCCAGCGCATCGGCCGCTGATAAGCGCCTAACTGCCGCCAATAATTGCGTTTTAATACTCAGATAATCTTGCATTGAATAAAAGCATCTTCTTTAAATCTGTAAATCGCACACAAACGATGGTAGCCATCAGCAATGATTACCTTGCCATTTTGTTGATCTCTCACCAAAAGCAAGGGCGACAGGGATTTCCCTGACATTATCTTGTCTATATCCTTTTCAACATGCGAATTACTCACGCCCAATAATGAAAGTTGGGAGGCTCTAAAAATGTCCTTAGCTTTGAATTGCACAATGCCGGTGTTTTTTAACCTCACTATCATGTCCGCAACAATTTCCTGACTATAAAGAATCGCAAGATAAGATGCAGCTGCCGGGTAATTATGATCATCAACATCGGTTAACCAGTTGATTTCTCTTATTTTATCTTTAGACATTAGTTTGCCTGTGTTGGTTATGCGGAATATTGAATACTAATCTTGCCCCAGTCTAGCGGACACTCGGCTAAGAGAGTAATACCAATCCCAATAAGTTTTTATTTTGAACCCCTCATCCTAACCTTCACCCTTTGGAGAAGGGATAGCATGTGAACGTATTGTGATTGGTATAATCTCTAACTCCGAGGAAAATCATGAAATCCGAAAAAGAACTAAAAACTCCGGTTGTTCACAACCAATTTACTGCACAGTTTAAAGAAAAGGCTTTGTAACTTGCCGACAAGAGTGGCGTTTCCACGGTGGTAAAAGATTTAAGGCTTGCCGAATCGATATTGTATAACTGATGTGCCAAACATCTCCAAACGGTCCGCCCTTCGAAAATCAAAAGCTGCAACAGGCTGAAATGGTCGCCCAAAACGAGAAAATGCCCGTTTAGAAAAGGAAATGGCTTTTTAAAAAAAATTGGCAGCGTACTTTGCCAAACAGCCCAAGTCGACTTGCAAGAATAAAGTAAATCGGCAAGTCAGCACCGAGTCGCCAGAATTATGAGAAGCCATGGGTTGCGAGCGAAAACCGCTAAGAAATACAATGCCACTACGAACAGCAACCCCTTATTACTAGTTGCCCCCTAATATGTTGGAGTAGGATTTCACCGCCCACCCGCCTGATCAAAAATGGGTATCGGATATTGCCTATATTCGGACGGAAGAAGGCTGGTTGCATTTGGCAGTTGTACTCGAGCTCTATTCTCGCGGGTGATTGGCTGGGCAATCAATAAGTGTATGACGGCCGCGTTAATGTGTGAGGCATTGATGATGGCACTAGATGCCCAAAGGCGTTACAGTCCATTCTGATCTTGGTAGTCAGTATTGTTCAGCAGACTACCAAACGCTTTTCAGCTAACACCAATTGATTTGTAGCATGAGTAAAAAAGGTCACTGCTACGATAACGCGGCAATGGAAAGTTGGAATCATAGCTTTAAAGTCGAAGCGATTCATGGGGAGCAGTTTTAAAATCGATCAGCAGTTAAGCATCAAGTATTTCAGAGGCGTTTGAAACTAAACAAATTAGCTTAGTTGAGTGTCGGTGAATACAATGCAAGATCAGAATCTACAGCAGAACATTTTGGAACAACAAGAATAGGTAACGGGACTTTTATTCTTGCTGGAAGCCGATGCTTTATCGCGGGAATTTTAATTGAACTTATAGTTGATTCGATCCTTAGAGAATTGAATCATATAGCAATTTATTTGAGAACTCATGAATCCTTATATCCTCAACTTATTAATTAAGAGGGATATAAGGGTTTTCTATCTATTGGCGGAGAGAGAGGGATTCGAACCCTCGATGGGAGTTAAAGCCCATACTCCCTTAGCAGGGGAGCGCCTTCAGCCTCTCGGCCATCCCTCCAAATTGGATTACTATTTTCTCTTAATTTTAGTTTTTTTGCTAGATTTAAATTTATTATTTAAACAAATTAAATTTAAATCAAAATATTTTATTCTTGAATATCAGATAATCCGGACTGCTCTTTTTTGATTCTTTCATATATTTCTTCTCTATGAACAGAAACGTCTTTTGGTGCATTAACACCTATGCGAACCTGATTCCCTTTGACACCAAGAACAGTGACGGTAACTTCGTCACCGATCATTAAAGTCTCCCCCACCCTACGAGTCAATATAAGCATGGTAACTCCCTATTATTTATTAAACACCGGCTCACATTATAAGTCGGCACACAACCAAGATTGGCAATTATAACAGCTTTGTTTAATAAAAAAACTTATACGTTTGCTTGTTTATCCAAGTTAAATGCTGAATGTAAAACCCTGACCGCCAACTCTAAATATTTTTCATCAACGACAACGGATATTTTAATTTCCGATGTTGCAATCATTCTAATGTTAATTCTTTCATCAGCAAGCGCCTTGAACATGGTACTGGCGATGCCGGCATGAGATCGCATACCGACCCCGACAATCGAAACTTTTACGATGTTGTCATCGCCGGTCACTTTCCTGGCACCTAGTTCAGTACAGATATTTTCCAGTAAAGCCTTAGCCTTTTGATAATCGTTACGGTGTACTGTAAAGGTAAAATCAGTGGTTTCATCATCAGCAATATTCTGCACGATCATGTCGACTTCGATATTAGCATCAGCAATAGGACCCAAAATTTTGAACGCGATTCCTGGTAAATCAGGTACACCAGTAATTGTCAACTTCGCCTCATCGCGATTAAAAGCTATTCCAGATATTAAAGCACTTTCCATTTGTGATTCCTCATAGGTAATGAGCGTGCCCTTACCTTCTGTAAATGATGACAAAACTCTTAAAGCAACATTGTATTTACCGGCAAACTCAACCGACCTGATTTGCAAAACTTTTGAACCTAAGCTGGCCAGTTCCAACATTTCTTCAAAAGTAATTTTATCAAGCTTGCGTGCTTTAGGCTCAACTCGAGGATCAGTAGTGTAAACACCATCAACATCAGTGTAGATATGACACTCATCAGCCTTTAATGCTGCAGCCAATGCAACAGCTGTGGTATCAGATCCACCTCTTCCCAGAGTAGTAATGTTACCTAATTCGTCAACGCCTTGAAATCCAGCGACCACAACTACCTTGCCAGCATTTAGATCTGCATGCACTTTGGCGCTTTCAATGTCACGAATTCTGGCTTTGGTGAAGCTACTATCGGTCAGAATTTTGACCTGAGAACCCGTGTAGGAGCTCGCCTCGCAACCAACGTTATGCAGTGCCATGCATAACAAAGCAATAGTGACTTGCTCACCGGTAGATAGCAGTACATCCAATTCCCGCTCGGTCGGTTGCGCCTGCATTTCTTTTGCCAACCCCACCAATCGATTAGTCTCGCCGCTCATCGCTGAAACTACGACCACAATTTGATCGCCCGCGTCGTGGGCTTTTTTAACTTTCTCAGCGACTACTTTAATACGTTCGACCGTACCGACCGAAGTGCCGCCAAATTTATAAACGTACAATGCCATGTTTTTTTAACCTTCTTTGGCGTTTATTAACCTAATTGTTCTTTTACCCAACCAGATACTTGGTCCAATGCTACAGCAAGCCCTGACGGATCATTTCCACCCGCTTGCGCCAAATCGGGCCTGCCGCCACCCTTGCCGCCGACTTTAGTAGCCACAAAGTTGACCAGGTCGCCCGCTTTAACTCGCCCCATCACATCTTTAGAAACACCGGCAGTCAGACTTACTTTGTCACCATCAACGACGGCCAACACAACCGCAGAACTGCCTAATTTATTCTTCAACTGATCGACCAGGTCGCGTAAAGACTTGCTGTCGACGTCATCAAGCTTAACAGCCAATACTTTAATGCCATCGACATCAACCGCTTTGGTAATCAGTTCGCCGCCCGCTGTACTTGCAAGTTTTGCCTGTAATCGTTCTAATTGTTTTTCGAGCAACTTATTCTTCTCTAACAATTGCTCGACTTTTTCCGGCGCCTTATCCGGAGAGCTTTTAACGAGCCCCGCGATACTAGCAAGCGCCTTATCGCGACTTTCCAACCATTCGATACATGCTCCACCGGTCACTGCTTCAATACGGCGTACGCCAGCAGCCACACCGGTTTCGCTAATTATTTTAAAGCTACCAATATCCCCGGCCCGATCGACATGCGTACCGCCGCAAAGCTCGGTAGAGAACTCACCGATTTTCAAGACCCTGACTTCATCGCCGTATTTTTCGCCGAATAGCGCCATTGCCCCAGCTTTTACCGCATCGTCTTTCGCCATAACTTGTGCAGCCACCGGATTATTCAATCGAATTTGTTCGTTGACCACGCGCTCAATCGTCGCAATTTCCGAAGCCGTTACCGGTTCGAAATGGGCAAAGTCAAAACGTAAGCGTTCAGGATTCACTAATGAACCTTTTTGAGTAACATGCTCGCCCAACAGCTGTCGTAAGGCTGCATGCAAGAGATGAGTTGCGGAATGATTTAGCTCGGTAGCTTTTCTGTCCTCAGCATTGACATGCGCGGCAACAGATTGATCTTGCTGCAAGCTGCCGGATACCAATCTACCTTTGTGCAAAAACAGATTACCGCCCTGTTTTTGGGTATCTGACACTTTAAATACCGCATCATTGGCCTCGATGGTCCCGTTATCACCCGCCTGACCGCCAGATTCACCATAGAACGGAGTTTTGTTGAGAACGACAATGCCTTCATCTCCATCTTCCAAACTTTTGACCGGCTGGCCCTTTTTAAATAGACCGACAATCTTTGCTTGGTCTTGTAAATGATCGTAACCGGTAAATTCGGTTTGGCTGTCCAGCTTGATGTCTTGATCGTAATCAGCACCAAAACTGCTGGCTGAGCGAGCCCGTTCACGCTGTGCGGACATGGCAATTTCAAAGCCTTCATGATCGACGGTTAAATTGTTTTCGCGCGCCACATCGGCAGTTAAGTCAACCGGAAAACCGTAAGTGTCATACAGCTGAAAAACGACTTCCCCAGGAATGACCGAACTATCCAGCTTGGCAATGCAAGCTTCCAGAATCTTCATGCCCTGCTCTAAGGTTTCAGCAAAACGCTCTTCTTCCTTTTTCAACACACGCTCAACTTGGGCTTGAGCTTGTTTTAGCTCGGGATAAGCCTGACCCATTTCCTGAGCTAGTGGCTCAACCAGCTTGTAGAAGAAAGTTTCGCGAATACCTAATTGATAACCGTGACGAATTGCCCGGCGAATAATGCGGCGCACCACATAGCCGCGACCTTCATTGGAAGGCAGCACACCATCAGCAATCAGGAAAGCGCAGGAACGAATATGGTCGGCAATCACTCGTAACGAGCTTAGCGTTGTATCATCGGTACCGACTAACGCAGCCGCTGCTTTCAACAGCTTTTGAAATAAATCGATTTCATAATTGCTATGAACGCCTTGCAGCACAGCGGCAATACGCTCCAAACCCATGCCAGTATCAACAGAAGGTTTGGGCAATGGCGTTAAGGTACCGTCCGCAGAACGGTCGTATTGCATGAACACGAGATTCCAGATTTCGATATAACGATCGCCATCTTCTTCAGGTGAACCCGGAGGACCACCTGCTATTTCCGGACCATGATCATAAAATATTTCGGTACAGGGGCCGCAAGGACCGACATCACCCATGGACCAGAAATTATCTTTGGCGCCGATTCTGGAAAACCGGGTTTTATCGGCACCAACATCTTCCAGCCAAATTTTTTCAGCCTCAGGATCTTCTTCAAAAACGGTAATCCAAAGTTTTTCGGGAGGAATTTCCAATTCTTTGGTTAAAAAATCCCAAGCAAAATGAATGGCTTCTTTTTTAAAATAATCGCCAAAACTGAAATTACCCAACATTTCAAAAAAAGTATGATGCCTGGCGGTATAACCAACATTTTCCAAATCATTGTGTTTGCCACCGGCTCTGACACAGCGCTGACTGGTCACCGCCTTGTTGTATTCGCGATGATCCCTGCCTAAAAACACATCCTTAAACTGCACCATACCGGCATTGGTAAACAACAAAGTTGGATCATCGCCTGGAATTAATGAGCTTGACGGTTGTATAGAATGGCCGCGCTCGCGAAAAAACTCCAAAAATGCGGCGCGCAGCTGAGCGCTGGTCATGTTCTTCATAGTGTTTAGTGATTTTTTAAAACAATGTTATAAAAATTTAATCTGCAGCTGATCAAATAAGGCATTAATCATTTCAAAGGAAAAGCCACGCTGTAACAAAAACCGGCTACGCTTTGCCCACTCGCCGCGACTTAACAATTTCTCTTGCTGATATTTTTTGTCATAAACCTGCTCAATCAAACTCATCCAGCTGTCGGCAACGGTTTGAACAATTTGATCGAGAGTGTTTATTTCAACGCCATTTTGTTTCAGTTCATAAGCTACGCGAGCCGGTCCGTAGCCTTTCATAATGCGAGAGCGGGCATAACTTTCGGCATATCTGATGTCGCTTTGCCAACCTTTATCGGCTAGATCTTCAACAACTGGCAGCACGTCTTCCTTGGTAAATCCTCGTAAAGCTAATTTATCCAGCAATTCCTTTTGGCTATGTTCTCGTTGTGTTAACAACCGCAAACAAACGTCCTCTATTTGCTTAGCCCTTTCCTCCACAAGCCCTGTCAATCCTTATTCGACGTCGTCCAGTTCTTCAATCTGGGTAATGACCGGAGGTTTGCTAAATGCCTCGGCTCTTATTTTCGCTTCAATTTCTTTGGCTTTATCCGGATGTTCTTTGAGGAATATCTTAACGTTGTCCTTGCCCTGGCCTATTTTTTCATCGCCGTAACTGTACCAAGAACCTGCTTTTTGAATGAACCCATAGCTGACACCTAAATCGACCAGTTCACCATGAAAAGAGATACCTTCACCGTATAAAATTTCAAATTCGGCTTGTCTAAACGGTGGGGCGACTTTATTTTTGACCACTTTTACGCGGGTTTCATTACCAATGACTTCATCGCCTTTTTTGACTGACCCGATACGACGAATATCAAGTCGTACCGAGGCATAAAACTTAAGTGCATTACCGCCTGTGGTAGTTTCTGGACTGCCGAACATCACGCCGATTTTCATCCGAATTTGATTGATAAAAATAACCAGCGTATTTGAACGTTTGATATTACCTGTCAACTTTCTTAGCGCTTGCGACATTAGCCTTGCTTGCAGGCCCATGTGCGAATCTCCCATGTC
Source organism: Methylococcaceae bacterium (assembly GCA_030693065.1). GTDB lineage: Bacteria > Pseudomonadota > Gammaproteobacteria > Methylococcales > Methylomonadaceae > JABFRC01. The sequence goes on from JAUYBL010000038.1 coordinate 127,671, forward strand.
GCCTTCAATTTCTGCCTTAGGCGTTAAGGCCGCCACGGAATCAACGACAACCACGTCTACTGCACCGGAGCGCACCAACATATCAGTAATCTCAAGCGCCTGTTCGCCGGTATCAGGCTGGGAAACCAGCAAATCATCGACATTGACGCCGATTTTTTCGGCATAGCCCGGATCCAGCGCATGCTCGGCATCAACAAATGCGGCAGTGCCACCGAGTTTTTGCATTTCCGCGATCACTTGCAAAGTCAGCGTGGTTTTACCTGAAGACTCAGGGCCGTATATCTCAATGACTCGACCACGGGGCAGTCCACCCACACCCAAGGCAATATCCAAGCCTAACGAACCGGTAGAAACTACGTCTATATCACGCGAAGCAGTAACATCCCCCATGCGCATGACAGAACCTTTGCCGAATTGCTTTTCGATCTGCATCAACGCAGCGCCTAAAGCTTTCTTTTTATTTTCATCCATAATTTTTGACCGGTAAGTTAACGTGGGAAAAGTGTCATTTCTATCTTTTTATTATCACATAGAGCCCAATATTTCGGGTAGCTTTGATTTTCCTTGCAAGCAAGCCCATATTATCCTTGTTGCAACATTTCCAAAGCCAGTTCCGCCATATTTTTCGAACCACCACCCTGCCCTAATAGCTGCTTAACCTGACTTAAGTTTTCACGCATTTGTGCGGCATATTGAACGTCCGACAGAATGCGCTGCACTTCTACAGCTAGATTTTTCGGAGTAGCTTCATGCTGAATAAGCTCCTTGACGATTGCTTTACCGGCGACAATATTAGGCAAACCAATAAAAGGAATATTTACCAGCCACCGCCCTAACCAATAAGTAATTGGTGCCAGTTTGTAGACAATCACCATGGGCACGGTCAACAAAGAAATTTCCAGCGTCGCAGTCCCGGAAGTGGTCATTACCGCATCGCAGCATTGAATTACATCATAAGGCTGATTTTTAACTACGGTGACGTTAATGTTTGATGACTTTAAATAAGTCTGAAGCAAAGCATCCGATATTGAATCAGCTTGCGGTAAAACAAACTGAATCCCTGGAAAACTGACTTGCAATTGTTCAGCGGCCGCCAGCATGACCGGCAACATACGCTTGATCTCATTAGCACGACTGCCCGGCAGCAATCCTACAACAGGATTATTTTGATTTAATTTATAACTAAGCAAGTCTTCGGCTTTGGTATGAAGTGGCCGTACCTTATCCACCGATGGATGCCCGACATAGCGCACAGGTACATTTTCAGCATCATAAAAAGCTGTCTCAAATGGAAAGATCACCGCCATCATGTCGATTACTTCGCCATAAGCCTTTACTCGTCCCGGTCGCCAGGCCCACACTTGCGGACTGACATAAAACAGCACTTTGATGCCGATACTTTTGGCATATTTAGCTAATTTAAAGTTAAATTCTTTGTAATCGACACACACCAATAAATCAGGCCGTTGCTCAGCAAGCAACTGCTTCATCGCCGTCAAAGCCCGGCGAATTTCGCCGTAATGTTTAAGCACCTCAATGACACCGATGACTGCAATATTGGCGGAGTCATAACGAATATCAATCCCTGCCTGAGCCATCTTGGCACCGCCCATACCGATACCTTTAATGTCCGAACATAGCTTTTTTAGTTCCAGAAACATATTGGCAGCATGCTGTTCACCGGAGGACTCTCCAGCACTGAACATAACAGTTAGGGGGGTGTGATCGACCAAAACAAAAGCCTTTAATAAAGAGAAGCAAACAAAAGGCCGACATAAAGTCGGCCTTAATGACATCACCGCAAATTAATTTACGCCGTCAAAACACCGCGAATAACAGCAACAATTTCTCTGATGGTGTCATCTTCAAGATACGGACAAATAGGTAATGAGAAACACTTGGCGGCAACGGCTTCTGTCACCGGCAAACTTACCCCTTCGCATTCTTGTTTGAAGACATTTTGTTGATGCAGCGGTACTGGATAATAAATGGCACAGCCGATTTGCTTATCTTGCAAGGCTTTTAATACCTCATCACGTCGATCACATAACAACGTGTATTGGTGATAAACGTGTTCGCCCAGGCCATCTTCAAAAGGCGTAGTCAGCGGTAAATCCGCCATTAGTTGTGAATACAAACGTCCCACATGACGGCGCTTTTGATTGTATTGATCAATACGCTTTAATTTAGCTCTTAATATTACCGCCTGCATCTCATCAAGACGGCTGTTGTAACCAATCACATCATGGTAGTAACGTACGTCTGAACCATGATTACGCAATTGCTTAATCTTTGCTGCGCTTTCATCTGAATTGGTAGTGACTAGGCCGCCATCGCCAAATGCACCCAAGTTTTTGCTGGGAAAGAAACTGAAGCCACTGGCATGACCAATCGCACCGGTTTGCTTACCATTGATAGTGGCACCAAATGACTGGCAGCAATCTTCTATCAATTTGAGATTATGTTGTTCACACAGCGCAGCAATTTTAGTCATATCAGCCGGTTGTCCAAATAAATGCACAGGCATCACCGCTTTGGTTTTTGGCGTTATGGCTTTTTCAATGGCTTCTGGGGAAATATTAAAAGTCTTAGGATCAATATCGACAAAGACAGGAATTGCGCCCACATATTTAATCGCTTCTGCGGTAGCAATAAAGGTAAACGCAGTGGTGATCACTTCATCACCAGCACCAATACCTTCTGCAATTAATGCCAAATGCAGTGCATCAGTACCTGAAGCCACGCCGATAGCATGTTTAACACCTAAATAACTAGCCGCTTCTTTTTCAAACGCTTGGACATTGGGACCTAAAATAAACGAGCAATTCTCAATTGTTTCAGCTAGTCCGCGCTCAACTTCATCTTTAATATCAGCGTATTGAGCCTTAAGGTTTACCATCGGTATCATGCTTTTATTGCCTTTATATGAATCAAAAAAATAGGGATGAACTAGGCTTTATCGCCTAATAATCGAGTAATCTGAATTGCAGTTTCCAATGCTCTTTTCCCTGCTTCACCGGAAACCAGAGGATTTTTTCCGGTATGGATACAATCAACGAAATGCTTAATTTCTTCCAACAAAGCATCTCCGCTTTCAAAAACCGATTCTTCGGTTTCAATTTCTGGAATCCCTGGGAACATTTCCTTCTTACCCGTGCGGTGTTTAACCAATACACGATTTTGAAAATCCACAGAAACGTAAGAGTTTGGTTTGAACATGCGCATTTTGCGCTCCATTTTCAAACTGATTCTGCTTGCAGTGACGTTGGCTACGCAGCCATTTTTAAAGGTTATCCTGGCATTGGCAATGTCTGTACCCTGAGTCAAAACAGGGGTGCCGCTGGCATCGATACGTTCCACTTCAGAATCCACCAGCGCCAGGATGATGTCGATGTCATGAATCATTAAATCCAATACGACACTGACGTCATTGGCCCGTGGATTAAACGGTGACAAGCGATGTGATTCGATGAATAAAGGTTTTTCTTCCTTGTCTAAACCCAACACAGCCGGGTTAAACCTTTCCAGATGCCCTACCTGCAAAATCAAATTTTTCTCTTTAGCAATCGCGATCAGTTCATCGGCTTCAGCAACAGTCACTGTTATAGGCTTTTCAACTAACACATGCGCACCGGCATTTAGAAAGTCTCTGGAAACTACATGATGCAAAGTTGTCGGCACAACAATACTGACGGCATCGACTTTACCTAACAAGGACTTATAATCGGTCAACGCTTGCGCGCCAAATTTTTCAGCAACGGTTTTCGCTGCGATTTCATTAGTATCAACTACCGCGACCAATTCACAATCAGGTAATGAGGCGTATTTTTCCGCATGAAATTTACCCAGATAACCCGTACCGATAACAGCGCATTTTAATTTTTTCATCTGCTCACTTTAGGACTAGTTCACAAAACAACCCAACAAAAAAGTAGGATTAAAGCCCCTTATTTTCTGCTCTGTCGTGGTTAAGGCCGTGCATTGTAATCCATCCGGCATCATTCAGAAACTTTTGCATTGCTCTATCCTGCTGAATATATGCATAGGTTGTATTGAATCAATATCATGGCTTAACTATACTTGCTGGTCTCTATTCGCCCCGCCTTTAAGTTTTTGTAAGTTCTTAAAGGCTAGCCAAATCGGCAAGCAATAAAAAATATTAAAAATTCTGCACGATAATTCTCGGAATTTATATGGCTATTGATTAAGCTTTGCGATGTCAATGCAAGATGATGGTAGCGTAAATTTACAATAAGCAGAATAAGGTAACGCAATGACTGATGATGACAGGGACGCTTTGGAAAACATACGTAGCGCAGCCCGTTCCATTCTTAAGCAGGAAATTAATTACCTACAATTAGTGCCTTCTGTTGCCGTCAAATTACTTAAACTTACGCATGACGACAATGCTAGAGCCGAAGATTTAACACGTATTATTGAAACAGAACCTACGCTAGCCGCAAGAATTCTGCGCAATGTTAATTCTGCAGCCTATTACATCCCCAATAAAACCACATCAATTAAACGCGCAGTTAATATCCTAGGGTTTTCTGCTGTTCGTCAACTTGCTCTTAATTTGTTGTTTTACAACAAAATGATCAAACATGACCCGAAACAGCAATTCAACCAATTGTTTTTTTGGCAACATTGTTTATTTGTCGCGTCTTTAAGCCGGGCGATTGCTGTCACTATAAAACATCCCGATCCCGACCTTGTTTATACAGGTGGCCTCATTCATGACATTGGCAAAGTGGTTCTGGAAACTTATGGACGAGTTACCTACAGCGACTTTATTGCTGTCATGGGTAACAACAGACAATTGAACCTGGCTGAAGAACATAATTTTTTTGGCCTCACTCATACTGAAATTGGCCATGTTTTTTGTCTGGAGTGGCAACTGCCTGAAGCCATCAAAGCGGTAGTTGCTTGTCATCACAATCAACCAACATCAGATTCGCCGTTCGCTGAATACAATACCGAAATTGCAATCGTCTCATTCGCCAACTATATCGCTTGGGTGCAAGGTATTGGTTCAATTGCCAATCATAGCCACCCCGCTTTACAACAATCGGTTCTGGAAACCATAAATATTGATCGATTAGACATCGAAAGCCTGTTGCAGCAAGTCGATAAAGAAATGCAAAATACCCGCGAATTTTACGGTATTGAATTTCCAACCCTGCATAAATTAAGGGCGACACTCATCAAAGCCACTATCAACCTAAGCCAGCTAAGCGCCAAACCACAAGCCGACACTGAATTTAAAGCAAATAGACGAGTCGCCTCCAGCCTGACAGCGCCGCATCAAAGCTTAAATCCTGATGATTTTGTCCCAAAGACACTGGAAGCCATTCACAATGAATTTTCGTTTGATCGCAGCATCATGTTTAATTCTGATGCCAAACGTCGTTGTCTTGTTGCCTCACATTGGTGGCCCAAACTGGCACTTACTATTGAACAACAGCCGTTCGAAATAGACATTGGTAGTGTTTCAGGAAAATTATTGACTGCTCTGCGGGATAAACAAGCGGTGTTGATTGATACAAAATCAGAACGTAATAATCCATTTCATAAACACCTTCAGTCTGAAGAATTTATTATCGTACCAGTGTTACGTGACAACAGCTTGGTGGGTCTGCTGTATGCCGACAATGCGCTGTCAAAAAGACCAATGCACCGACATTTATTAGCTGAGCTTATGCCTATCGCCGACGAACTTGGCATCGCCCTCATTAATGCCCGACAATACGATATGGAGAAAAAACGCGCCCAACTTGATCCTCTCACACAGCTATTCAACAAAAGGATGATTGATCAGTTTTTGACGCAAATTTTCCAACGAGAGCCAATCAGCCTGGACAAAATTGCCATTGGTTTCATCGATATTGATAAGTTTAAATTATTCAACGATCTCTGCGGACATCAAGCTGGTGACGATGCCTTAAAAATTGTCGCCGATATTTTAAGAAGCTTAACCAGACCAGCAGATTTTATCGGCCGATACGGCGGTGAAGAGTTTTTATTTGTACTCAAAAACACCGATGAAAATGGTGCGCGCGGCTATGCTGAAAGAATAAGGAAGGAGATTGAACGTCGCGGCAAAATTTTAAGTCAGCGCTTTAATAACCATTTGCTGACAGCAAGTATCGGCGTTGCAATGTTTAACAAACAATACAGCCATCATAAGCAAATGATAGAAATCGCCGATCAGGCAATGTATCAAGCGAAAAGGGAAGGAAGAAACCTGGTAATTGTCCTAAATAGCCCAATTCAAAAATGATCTCGCAGCAACAGTATTGAGATTGTCGTTCACCGCTTCAAATTGATAATGATACCCGCACCATCCATAGATTTTTTCTTATCTGCTTCCGGCTCTTGAGACATCAATATCTGTCCATCTAACGTCAATGACCGTGGTGGTTTTTTTTGAGTTGCAAAAATACCCTCCGGCGCTGTTTCAAAGGTATGATCTATTTGCTTTTTGAGAGCACTTTTTTCTAAATCATCAACAGACAAAGATAAATCCAGTGATTTTTGCTGCTCTTTATCGATAACGGGAATTACAGATTTTGGCTGAGAATTCTTATCTGACTTACTTTTAGAGTTTTTTCTGACAGTTGTTTTAATGCCGTTAGTTTTTTTTACAGAACTGAATTTTTTAGAATTATCACTTTCATTATTGGCAAACACTGTCGACATTGGCATAGCCATCATTAAAGATAAAAACCCACAACATAGCTTACGGTATGTTTTCATCTATGCCTCGAAGAGTTAAATTCTCCAAAAAATCATGATGTTGAAAGAGTGATAAGACTGATTCTTGTAAAAAATCAGCCTACACCACTCGAGTGGTATTTGAAATTAAATACTCGGTCCAGCTTGAGTAAAATCAAAGTCATCATTGGCGACGATATACTTCTTAAAATTATCGACAAACATGCCTGCTAATTTTGCTGCTATTTCATCAAAATGCGCTTTGTCTGCCCAAGCGTCACGAGGATTCAATAAAGAATCTTCAACTCCTGGCAATTGTTTGGGGATATTCAGGCCAAAAAACGGCACAACCTCAAATTCAGCGCCATTAATACTTCCATCAAGTATCGCATTAATACATGCACGAGTCGCTTTAATACTCATACGCTTGCCAACACCGTAGCCACCACCCGCCCATCCGGTATTCACCAAATAGGCATTTACGCCGTGTTTTTCCATCTTCTCGCCCAACAACTTAGCGTAAACAGTAGGATGAAGCGGTAAGAAAGCTTCGCCAAAACAGGCAGAGAATGTAGCCTGCGGCTCGATAATGCCTCGCTCAGTACCGGCAACTTTGGCGGTATAGCCAGACAAGAAATAATACATCGCTTGCTCTTTAGTCAGCTTAGAGACCGGTGGTAAAACACCAAAAGCGTCACAACTTAAAAAGATGATATTGCGTGGCTGTCCGGCTATTAAGGTAGCCTCATGATTATCGATATGTTCAATGGGATAAGACACACGGGTATTTTCGGTTTTGGCACTATCAAAAAAATCTACCACGCCGTCTTCATCGTAAACCACGTTTTCAAGCAAGGCATCACGTTTAATAGCACTAAAAATTTCCGGTTCTGTTTCAGGCGTCAGCCCAATACATTTGGCATAACAGCCGCCTTCAAAATTGAACACACCATGACCATTCCAACCATGCTCATCATCACCGATCAACTTGCGGTTGGCATCCGTTGATAAAGTCGTTTTGCCAGTACCTGAAAGACCAAAAAACAAGGCTACATCGCCATCTTTACCGACATTGGCGCTGCAATGCATTGACAAAATATCTTCCAGTGGCAGCCAGTAATTCATCATTGTGAAGATGCCTTTTTTCATCTCCCCGCCGTACCAAGTACCGCCAATAATGGCGATATTTTTCTCGACGTTGAAAATGCAAAATACTTCAGAATTTAGGCCTTGTTTTTGCCATTTTTCATTAGTCAAATTGCTGGCATTGTAAACACGAAAGTCAGGTGAGAAACCTTCCAGTTGTTCGTCCGTTGGCCGGATAAACATATTTTTTACAAAATGTGATTGCCACGCAAACTCAGTGATAAATCGAACTGATTTTCTAGTATCAGGATGCGCACCGCTAAAACCATCGGTTACATACACATTTTTATCGGAAAGATACTCGATAACGTCAGCATATAGTTCATCGAAAATCTCTGGTGAAATAGGTTTGTTAATATTGCCCCAAGCGATATGGTTGCTGGACGGTGTCTGTTGTACAAAATACTTGTCTTTTGGCGATCGACCGGTAAATTTGCCGGTATCGACCATCATGGTCCCGTTGCTAGAGACTCGACCTTCACTGTTATGAAGTTCGTGTTCAAAAAGATCGTCGTAACTAATATTGTAATAAATCTTCCCGACGCTTTTCAGGCCCAAGTTTTCTGCAGTCAATGCACTCATCACAGCTTCCTCGGATGGTTTAAGACCATCTCTAATCTATATTAAAAATTCGGCCGGTCATCTTAACCGGCCACGTCCGCTCGTTATAACTTAAAAAGTTTTTACTGACAAGGCGTCAGCCTATTATCTCTGAACAGTTTTAGCGGCTCAGCAAGCCGTACTAGCTCGTTTAATGACAAATCCAATCCAGCGCTCATTTCTAACTCATCATTAAAAATGCCACTAATCAAAGCGTTTTGCATCTAGTGGCAATTTTTCAAATAGCGGATGTTTAGTAATGCCGTAATGCTCAGGGTAATACACAGCCCCCAGATACAAGCCATCTGGTGAGGCTGTCACCCCTCCCAGTTTGCGGCTTTTCAGCTCAAGTAATTGTTGCGTCCAGTCTATAGGCTGTTTTCCTGAGCCAATATCCATCAACACACCGGCAATATTTCTAACCATATGGTGCAAAAAAGCATTGGCAGAAATATCTATGATAACGTTGTCACCTTGTCGATACACGTCAATAAAGTACATGTTTCGAAAAGGACTTTTAGATTGACAACCCTGTGCCCGAAATGAAGAAAAATCATGTTGCCCGATTAAGTATTGCGCCGCCTGATGCATTTTTTTTGCATCCAACGATGGATAACACCACGTCACTTGCTTGCGTAGTAATGCCGATTTAACCGGTCTGTTTAGAATGATGTAGCGATAAAAACGGGCAATGGCACTGTACCGAGCATGGAAATCACCCACCGCCTCTTTAACCCAGGTGATTTTGACATCGTCCGGCAAGTTGGTATTACCACCCAATAACCAAGCGTGTAAGTCTCGATGGCTGCTGGTATCGAAATGCACCACTTGTTCCAGCGCATGCACACCGGCATCGGTTCGGCCGGCACACAATACCGTCACAGGATGATTGGCTACTTTCGACAATGCGCGTTCCAATACTTGCTGCACGCTCTGTCGATTGGCCTGCCACTGCCAGCCGCTATAGCCGCTGCCATCGTACTCAACGCCCAACACTAAGCGCGTTTTAAATAATTCACTCATGAATATAAACTTTCAGCCCAGTATCCACGCGATCGAACAATTCAATCAAATCGAGATTTTTCATTCTCACGCAACCATGCGAACCCGGCGTGCCATCGATTTTTTCATCCGGACAACCATGGATATAAATATAGCGCCAGGTACTATCGACTTTGCCGTACCGGTTAAGGCCGGGCTCTAGTCCGCCTAGCCATAAAATTCGAGTCAACACCCAGTCGCGTTGAGGATTTTGTTGTTGCAAATCGGCGCTATAGATTTCTCCAGTAGGGCGTCTGCCGACAAACACTGCTTGTGACGGTTGCTCGGCACCAATTTTTGCCCTGATACGATGCCAACCAGTAGGCGTGCATTCGCTGCCCATCAGTTCTCCAGGACCGTTCTTGGCTGTGGAGATTGGATAACTTTGTAGCAGCTGTCCCTCTTTCATCAAAGATAAGCGTTGACCGCTGATTGAAATATCAATATACGAATCAGGTCTCATAGCATTGCCACTCGCAATTAACCGCTTTCCCCTGCCCTGACATCAAATTCAATCTTCCAGTTAGTACCATCTGTTTGTGATACTGCGTTTAGCTCCAATGTGCCCACTTCAGTGACTGCGGCCCCCAAATGCACGGGAATTACTTCCCCTGGTTTACGCCCTTCTTCAGGAAGCGTGATTTCGATCTCATCAAGCTCATCAAGTTCACGTTCAGTCCAATAATCCAAACGCGTACCCGCTATATCGTCACGACGACTGGTCGAGGCAAAAAAACGGAACCTGACCGGCTCACCAATCACCAAGCCAAATTCGTCATCAGGCAGCTCTTGGCGCGTACCCTCCTCCATGCCGAACGGCGCGATACACAATGCTTCGATTTGCGGCGGCAAACCGGGGACTGCAGGCATCGCGCTTTCGATACCCACATAATAAGACGCCGCAGTACCGCCTTTGATACGAACACCTTTACCTTTGCGAACAAAACCATAGTAGGTCGCACCACGGGCAACCGCTAAATCAAGATCGGCACCCTCCAGCAATCTTGCGTCCGGTGCCTGTTCAGCTCGCAACCAATTATTCAACACATCCATTAAACGCAGCGCCAAGCCTTCGGCCTTTAACACGCCGCCGTTAAACAATACCGCTGTCGGGTGCAGAAAAGTGGCATGGATCGGCAGATTTATATCGCTTAGTTCATCTGTAGCAGTAAGCTGTTTAGTCAAAAACGCGGCTAGGTGTCGAGTAATAGCTGCATCTTGCGCATACGGCAAACCAGCTGTTCTCAAGCCTGAGCGTGGCCGACTTACCGGCCTGTCGCCCACTGATACATGAGGAAGAAAACCTTCCACCAGCACTCTATTAACTTCGTCACGGGTCAATTCTGTACGCAAAGTGCCACCAATTAACGAGGATCCTCGATTAGCAACAACTATCGGTACATTATCAATATCCTGTTGATTGAAGATTTTTTCTTTGGCATCACGACAGCTATGGGTCAAGGCTTGAATTTGCCAAGGCTCCAGACGTTTACCGTCGACTTCTAACTTTGCCTTAACCGTGTATGCCAACGCTAAATCCATATTGTCGCCGCCCAGCAAAATATGATCACCGACCGCAACGCGAGTTAGCTCCAGATTGCCGTCTCGTTGAGTCACCGCAATCAACGATAAATCTGTCGTGCCGCCGCCAACATCAATCACCAAAATAATATCGCCGACTTCCGCCTGCTTGCGCCAATCGCCGTGACTTTTTTCAATCCAGCTATACAACGCCGCTTGCGGCTCTTCCAATAAGATGGCCTGATTCAAGCCTACCGCGCGCGCGGCTTCAACCGTTAATTCCCGTGCTGCCGGATCAAACGAAGCCGGTACGGTAATCACTACATCCTGCTGTGCCAAAGGCGCATTAGGATGCTGGCTGTGCCAAGCGTCAACAAGATGCTGCAAATAGGCCGTAGTTGCCTGAAACGGCGAGACACGCTCGATTTCGTCCGGCGCATCGGCGGGCAAAATCGGCGCCTTGCAATCTACCCCAGCGTGACACAACCAACTTTTAGCACTGGACACCAAACGAATAGGTGTTTTGCTGCCAAGATTACGGGCAATCTCACCAACCAAATACTGAGGCTTTGCCGTCCAGGGTAAGGCGGTTGAACCTTCGGCGATCTCGGCAGAATGAGCCAAATACAAAAAAGACGGTAATTGCAATTTCTCTTCGACACTACCGGGTGCAGTCAATTGCGGAATAGCCATCACTTGCTGAGAAAATTCAGCATCGTCAACGCCATCAAGCTTTGCATAAGACAACACGCAATGCGTAGTGCCTAAGTCAATACCCACCGAAAACAAAGGTTGGCCATGGTCAGCAGAAAATTGCGGTTGTGCGTAATTATCGACGTTGGGCTGCGACTCGAACGCAGTTGTCGATACAATTGTTTCTGGCGCAACAGATGGCGGCGATTGGGTGTCTTCGCCAGACACATGGCCAAATAATCCCTTCATAACTCCACCTCTGCAGCGGCGATAATCTTGGCGTTATATCCTTGCGTTAATTTGGGCAGCCTAATATCCGTCACTTGCCAGCCTTTATGTACCAAACTGCCGGTAAACGGCGCGGAGCCGACAATATTGCCGGTCAGGCGCACACTGCCGGCATCAAAACCTGACGGCAAGGTAACCTTACTGCCTTCCGACTCGGAGCGCACAGTCGCCAAAGTAAAATGTTCGTTAATGGCTTTATTACATCCCTCATGCACCACCCTTGCCGCCACACCAATATCGGCATCGCTATAGCTGCCAATGTCTTCTTTGATGAAATCAATAAAGCGGGCTTCTTTTTGCAACAAGCCAAGTAATTGCAGTGCTGCGTCTGGCGTTGCTTCTTTTAAAATCAACGGCTCAGGTGCAGGGGCCTGGACAATTTTCTCAACTTCGACGATTTTTTCTACCACTTTAATCACCGGTTCTGGCGCTGCCGCCAAGGGTTGCGCGGCAGATTCAGCGGGTTTTTTATTGCTGCGCGCAAGACTGATCACCATAGACAGCAACAAAACAATCAAAATCAGCGCTAATACGGCAACCGTGCCTGCCAAACACACATGCCATAAATCGAACGTGGTCGGTTTAAGTGATAAATCAATCGTGTAATTATTCATTGCAAATACCTTTGTTATTGTTGTCACGCGGCGCATCAAAAAGCCCCCTACCCCGCCCATCCAGGCGAATGCAGGAGGCTGCGCTGATTATTTATTGTTGTTGACTACCTTTACGAGCGGCTTCCGAGAACATCATTCCTTGCAAAGCGGTACGTGTAGTTTGGATGCGCATTTGTTTCAAATGCCGGTCGGCAATCACTTCAGGTACCTTTTCAGCGATATAAATCTCGCGCATCTTGGCCAGACCCGGCTCGCAATGCTTAATGATTGCCTCAGTTGAGACACGGCTTTCTTTGGTTTGATATTCAGGTTTTTGCATTTCGTCACCTACACAACGTTTGTATTGGTATCTGGCTTCTTGAATTTTTTTCATCGTGTCTTCAGACAACGTGGTGTTTTGCCACTCATCTTTGCTTTCTTCGGCATAAGCGCTTGCCGACAACAGCAATAGGCTTAAAAAAATAATTTGTTTCATGCTCTTCCTCGATAGGGTTAATGAACTGTGGGCAATTTTACGCGAAGCACAACAAAAACAATAACATTTAAGCTGCACCTTAACCTTACCCAAGGCTATTTATCTGTCAATGCAGATCCATCCAATCCAGTGCAAAGCACTTAACGTCTGCACAACAATAAGGCAGGATTCAATACTGCCCTGCCCGCTAAAATAACCAAAAATTCAACATAAGCCATTGTAATTAAAAATAAAAGATTAACAAAACAGCCACACAATTATTCTGGCATACCGTTTGCTGTATTGGTTATGGGGACGGCAAGTGCATACCACTACACTAAAGCATTGCTGTAACCGAATCAGAACGAATACATTCACGCAATAGGAAGGTGGGTTATGGAAAAGCGTTGCTTAAGATTTCAAGATATTTCAGTCAGCGAGAAAATGCTTTATTCGCTGTTTTTAATGACCATCGGCATCGGTTATTTGTTCGCGCTAACCCACATGTATTACACCCATCAAATGCGTGACGGTGAGCCCGGCATGTCCATTCAAGATGTGATGATTGCGTATTACGGCTCGCAAGATCAAACCCGGCTGGGGTCTGCCATCAATGGCGGCCCTATGGAGCCAAATCTAAAGTCTGCTAACGACAAAGAAAAAATTCTGGTTTGGCTAAGCACCGGTAAATCAAAAGCTGCTTTCGAACAGGATATTGCGCCAATCCTCAATCGAGACTGTACCCTTTGCCACAATGGTGAAACTAATCCCGGCTTGCCCAACTTGACTAACTACGAAGGTGTGATGGAAGTCGCTTCATCAAAAGCAGCATCGATACCGGGATTGGTGAAAGTCTCCCACATACACCTGTTCGGCATCGCCTTCATTTTGCTGTTTGTGGGCAGAATATTTATTTATTGCCGAATGAACGTCACTTTAAAACGCATCATTGTGGTGATTCCGTTTTTATCGATGCTGATTGATACCTTGTCCTGGTTTATCACTCGTAATAATCCCAGCTTTGCTTATGTCGTCGTGGCATCTGGCGCATTGATGGGGCTATCGATGGGAGCGCAAATTATTATCAGCTTGTATCAAATGTGGGTGGAGACTTTTCATCCCAAACTTTGGCTCTCTGCATCCCAGCAACAACTGCTGAAAAAAATCGTCATCTCATTTGAGCAAATAGCATCACCTATAGTTTCATCCAGCAAAGCTTGTGTGCTGAAATTCGCCCCCATCATTTGGCTGCAACTTCGCGTAGCAGCGGTTCAAGTCAGCCTGAGTTTGTATCACATTGTCCGATACCAACTTCATCCCAAGCTGAATTTATCGGTTAATAATCAACTTAAAGCCCAGCAATACAAACAAACATTGACTGAATCGGGTTATAGCGTTTGGTTTGTCGGCAATGGCTGGCTGGTGAAAGAATCAGTATTAACTTGGTTGTTTTTTAACTCGATTGACGCGCTTGAACACTATATTCAACACTTACCCTATCAAGCATCTGCTTCGACTGAGCCTTCTGAATATAAGGTTTAATAACTAATAAACTTAAAAGCCTCCCTCGTTTAACTCGAGGGAGGCTTTTATCGGTTTCCTAATGCTTTCTAGCTTTTTGCCAATTGCGCCAAGTTTCCCAAAAATCTTCTTTCGCACCTTGCAACAAATGCGGATTTTTGTCGGTTTCGACGGCGGCATAATTCATTAACGCCCCTTCCATAAAGGTACTGTAATCCAACGCTATCGCACCCGGCTCTTTGCTTTGCGGAACAGTACCGGGCTGGTTTTGAAACCACTCATTCCACTCGACTGAGCCAGGAGTGTACATTGTCCAAGGCGTAGTCAACGGCATTTTTACCGGATAGAAAAAAGTCAGGGCTTGATACGATCCTGGATGAAAACTGGACGTGCCGTGACAGCTTAGGCAGGATGAACTGGCTAGTTTGGGGACAATCTTGCCGTCTACGCTGACATTGGTTTTAACGGCAATGTCGAACGGCCCTGACAAGCGCCCGCCATACCCCAAAGTCACTTTTGAATACGCAGGCGCTGCCGGATTGACATAGGTTTGCTGCAACGCTTGCTCCGGATGCTGAGCGGAATTAACATCAGGATCGTTACCCCACATCGCCCCAAACGGCACCATTCGGTCCCAGGCGTCGTTACCGGGCGCATCTTTATCGTAAACCAATGTGGTAAATACCCAGCCGGTTTCCGGAGCGGCAACGCTGTCTTTGACGATAATGTCGAAGATACCGACATAAATATTCGTCACTACCGGTGGTTTGCCGGGGATGGTGCCGTGTAAATCAAACGGTGGACGATAGATTTGCCATGTCGCCGCGCCCTGCATTACCGGCCATTGTTCTCCTGATGCAGTAACGCCAGCGGACTTGACAACTAAGGAACCTTCATCAAATTGAGCGGCATTGTTGGTTAATGTCGGCGTACAGTCTTTCTGGCCTTGATGACATTTTTGCCAGACGCGCTGTAAGGTATTTGCGGCAACGTCGTTGTAATAGATAGTGGCATGATTGCGAATATCGACTTTTAACCCGGATTTGGCATAGGTCGCTGCCGGTAGAATTTGTCCGGTATACGTGCCGTAAACTGCCTCGCGCCCTTCCCAGCCGGATTTTTCTATCGCTTCGCCTGCCCATAGCATGCTGTACCAATTGTGATCTGCGGAATTCCATTCTTTAGGCTTGGTGACCATGATGCGCATATCTTTCGCGACTGCTTGCTTCAAGGCTTCGATATAAGCTTGAGCGTTATCCTTATTAAGCGGCTTGCCGTTCAATACTTTGGTCCATGGGCGATCTGACTGAGCTGCAGTTTGCGAATAATCATGATTGAAGCGCCAAAGCGGCCCGTTGTATTCGGTTTTAGACGGAATTTGACCGTCATTGATTGCATACGGATCAATGGTTGCCGCTGATTGCAGGGCCTGTGCAGCCCCGCTAATCAGTAGCAGTAAGCTGGTGGTAACTATGCTTAATGGCTTGTTGTTTATAAACAGCATCAATAATCTCCCGATATGTCGGCTTCAGCTCAGCCAAGGATAGATAGATTTTTTCTGAAAAAATCGCGAAAGTCGATGCTGATACACTCAAACATCGCCAGCCATAAGCTTAGCAATGTTCAGGAAAATGATTGGTCAGCCGACCAGTTTTTGGAGAATGCCATTACGGCCGTTTTCTTTAACGTGATAAAGCGCATCGTCGGCCGTTTTGATTAACAAGGCTGGCGAGCATTGCTGATTTGGCATGGCGATAGCAATACCAATGCTGAGGGTTACAAATTCTGCAACTTGTGAATCTTGATGAGATATTTGCAAATCAAGCACCGCTTGCCTGATTAATTCAGCGACTTTTAGCGCACCCTCTTCATCAGTGTTCGGCATAATCACAGCAAATTCCTCGCCGCCATAGCGAGCAGCCAAATCGGTAGGTCTCTGCAATGCGCTTGCAATCGCTTGCGCCACTTTAATTAAGCAATCGTCACCTGCTTGGTGTCCGTAGTAATCGTTATATTTTTTGAAGTAATCTATATCGCACAAAATCATCGACAGTGCCATTCCACCTCGTGATAAGCGTCCACATTCAGTTTCCAGATATTCATCGAAATGGCGGCGGTTACCGATTTTAGTCAGGCCATCGATTAACACCAAGCGCTGTAATTGCGCATTCACTTTTTGTAATTCTCGCTCGGCTACCCGGCGCTCCCAATTTTCACTTTGCAAGCGTTCATTAAGTGCTTGAATAGTGGTGTTATGGCTTTCCAATTCGGAATTTTTTTCTTCCAAAACTACTTTTTGAGTTTCGATATGCTTAGTTCGCTCAGCAACCTTGTCTTCTAATAACTGGTAACCAAGTGCGTTATCAATAGAAATAGCGATTTGGCCGCTTAAATGTTGCAACAAAAATACCCGTTCGCTGGTAAACACTGCATCTGCGGCATTATTTTCCAAATAAAGCACCCCCTGCAGCTTGCCGCCCAACAACAAAGGCGCACAAAGCACTGAACGCACCTGGCGCTCGATAATATCTTTATCCCGGCCGTAAACGGCACTATGCCCGGCATTTTCCAGTACGATAGATTCTTTACTGCGAGAAACATAATTAATAACGCTTTGTGGCAGACCGCTAACCGCAGATAGAAGCAAGCGCTGCATCACCGCCACCTCTGGCACATCAATCTGGACTTCTGCCTGAATCAACAAACTCTCGTCTTCCTGCAACAACAAAACGCCACGCTGAGCACCGGCATTCTCGATCACAATATGCATCATGGTTTGCAACAATTGCGGCAAGCGTCGTTCTGCCGCGATGGTTTCAGCCGCTTTAATGAGCGTGACAGTATCTAACGCTAACGGTGTGCTTTGCCGTGTTGACACCGTATCATTACTCAAACGGATCACTTTAACTTGGTTCGACTCTATCTTAAACCGATGTAAATAACCGGTTGCTCCCCAGCGCCGATAACAATAAATAGCCTCTTCAAAATGAAATCTAGCCAAGCGTTCTTGACCTAAATCGGCATGTAGTCGCGCAGCCAGCTCATTTGCCAAAGCTTCCAAGTGTAATTGCCCGTTAGCTTCTGCATCGCTTGCGGCATGCTGATAAGCTCGTAACGCCAGCTCCGGGTGATGACGTAATCGCTGCGTCTCTCCGGCCAGCAAATGGTAACGACTCTGAAAATTTTGTGGGCAACGCCGCGCCCAGTGGCGCAGTTTTTTGATGGTGCGCCGGATTTTGTGCAAGGCCTTAAAACGTTCGAGCCTGGACAGACTCGGATAAAGCTTGGCTAAAATCAACGCGTCATAAAAGTGATGTTCAACGCCATGCAGCATACCCGCAGAATCTTTCAAATAGCCTGCGGAAAGCCGACTCAATTTTAGTGCGCTGTCATACTCGCCCCACAAATATAAATAGTGCATTTTGTTGACGAAATAATAGTGCGCAAAATGCCGAGATCCATAACCAGACAATGACGCAACAAACGCCGCCTCATCAAAATCCGTATCGAGATTGCCGCGCAAAGCTTGTATCGCTTGCCGAACCCCCAACAACACCCCCAAATGCTCGTGGGTATCGATGCGCTTAAGCGTTGTCAGCATCGTGTCGGTATCATGCCAAAGCTTATCTAACGGTACACCGCGCATCAACTGGCTTTGCGCCAGTCCACAGCAAGCACAGCCGCTATGAAACCAATCGCCCATTTCCAGCCCGGACTCAAGCCCCGCGCGCCAATAGTTTTCGGTGTCTGCCGCGGGATGCGTCCAAGAATTAGCAAAATAACCGTAGACGAAGTTAACTTCCGCCCGTTGCCGCTGATTAGCAAACTTATCTAATAACCCTAAAGACAAGCGCCCATAATCGTAGCCCGCCTGATGATTACCTAGCACACCGCCAAGAAAAATCACCCCAAACACCATATAACCAATCACCGCTTCGGCGTTATTGCCGTATTGCAGACAGTGCCTGACCTGTTTAACCGATATGGCCGCGCACAACTCCGGTTGCAATTGGTAAGCCACTTTTAAAGTGGCAGACAACAAGCGGATAGCAATGTCCATCCTGGCATCGGTCACCTCGGGTAGTTTAAGCAAATCATCGACAGTAAATCGTCGCAAGCAATACTGCAATTGCAAAAAATCGGCAACAAAAGCCAAGCGATTAAATCGCGCCGGTAAATCAATTCCGAACAGCGCCGCTGCCTGCCTGCTGACTTGATAAGCCTGTTCAAATTGCGCCAAATCCGCATAAAACTGGATCATTAGTTCAAAGATGCGGGCTTTTTCCACATCGGATTTAGCATGGGTCACGGCTTGCTCGAAAAACTGCTTGGCTTGCTGATGATAACCACAAAGATGTTCGCATTCGGCACGATGGCGATAGATAGCTGCCAGACCACCGGCTTGATGCAGCGATGCTTCCAACAACTCAGAGGCTTGTCGCAAATAAGGCAAGGCCTGTTCAAACGCACCGCTATACTTAGTCCATAAGCCCAGCTTAAAGTTATCGGCCCCCAAACGGCCTCTTTCGTCAGCGTCGACCATCAAAACCAAGGCTGCATTAAGATGCTCGACCGCTTGCAGCAATATTTGTCTATCTTGATTATCCCGGGCGATATTTGCCCAATAGCGACCAATCTGTAGCCGATTGGCTAGTAACTCATGTTCTGCCATCAAAGAGTGCGCAGCTTGCTGGACACGGTCATGCGCAAAGATATAGTCAGTTGATTCCGTTACATCATTACCGGAACGCTTTATTAATAAGCCCATTTTTTCGGCAATCGCCAAGTTTTCATGCGCCGAAAAATGCTTACCGAAGGCCGCTGTCATCAGCTCGGCGTCAAAGCTTGTGCCTATGGAGGCGGCTAGTTTCAATAACTCGCGCACCGGCTGAGCTAACGCCGTTATCCGCGCCAGCATAAAATCAATGACATTGTCGCTGATAGCGACGGCGCGGATCTTGTCGTTGTCGTAGCGCCATTTGCCAGTCGCGGCATGAAATCTCAAAATGCCGTCTTGCTGCAACTCGCGTAAATATTGAATAAAGAAGAATGGATTACCATGTGTTTTATCGACTATCGCACCGCAAAGCTCTATGGCCGAGCCCTCCTCCAGCACTATTGAATCGTTAATCAACTCCACTAAAGCTGATACGGGTAACGGGGCCAGTTCTACGGTTTCGACTTGACCACTGTCTGCGCATAACTTGCTCATCATTTTAGGCAAATCAACAATCTCATCATCCCGGTAGGCGACGATCAGCATTAGATGTTTAACATCTAACAACATTTGTTGCAGCCACTCAAACAAGGCTGGATCGGCCCACTGTAAATCGTCCAAGAACACACATAGCGGTCGATCAGGCCGACAAAATGCTTGTACGAAGCGCACCCATAACCGTAATAAGCGAGTTTTAGTCTCGGCGCTCGGCAACTTGGGCAACGCCGACTGCGGACCCAACAGCATTTCAAGTTCGGGGATAAGTTCAATGATAGGCTGGGCTTCAGCCCCTAAGTGGTCGAGCAAACGTTGCTGCCACATAGTCAAGGTTGACGCATCTTCACCCAGCAATTGCTGCAGCAAGCCTGTAAAGGCGGTATGAAAGATTTGTGCGGGCGGATTAACTTTATATTGATCGCATTTTGCGGTGATGAAATAACAGTCAGCCGGCAAAATTTCCCGGCTAAAAGCATCAAATAATCGCGATTTACCGACACCCGAACGCCCAGAGACGAGGCATAAAACCGCTTTGTTACGCCGTGACCGTTCAAATGCTCCTGCCAATTGCGCAAGCTCGGCCTCCCGTCCATATATCCGCTTGGACATCTTCAATAGCGTTTGCCTTGATTCAGTCAGCGACGATCTATCAACAGGCTCACCTGTCATCAATATTTGGTGACAAATGTTGATATCCAACAGCAATTCGCTAGCGGTCGCGTAGCGCTCACTGGGGTCTTTCGCCAGCATTTTACTGATGACACGCACCACAATTTCCGGCACCTGCGGGTTAAATTTTCGTGGATCGGGAATGTTTTGGGCGATATGTCTGTGGATCAAACCAATGGCATCGGACGAGTTAAACGGTGCCCGCCCTGTCAATAACTCAAAGAAGATCACTCCCAACGCATAAATATCGGCTCGGCCATCAATGCCGTGATTCATCCGCCCGCTTTGTTCCGGCGCCAGATAATCGATGTCTCGTGCCGACCCCACCTCATGTGCTGTGTCGTTGCCACATTGTGAGTTAGCCATGGCATAGCTAAAGCCAATCAGCTTAAGTTGAAAAGACTCAGGGTCTATCACGATATTATCGGGATTGAGATTACCATGGACGATGTCGCGTTCATGTATCGCCGCAACAGTTTCAGCCAACAACGTCACCAGTCGGCACACCTCTTGGCACGGCAACATGCGTCCAGCAGCATAAGCGCGTAAGGTTTTGCCTGGAAAATATTCACGCACTAACAGTAAGCGTCTACCGTGATCTTCCAAGGCCAATGCTTGGATAATTGTCGGCATAGCTAATTGCTGCAAAATTTGATGTTCGTAACGAAATTTGGCGAGCATCGCCGGGCTAGGATGGCTGTCAGCCAGATACTTGACCACGACTTCGCGGCGATGCTGCACGCACTTACCGCGATAGAGCCTATACCAGCCTCCATCCTGGATGCACTCGTTGATTTGATAACGATCTATTCCTAACAAAGGTGAGCTCTTTTGTTTTGTCGTGAACCAAAAGCCTAACAGAAAAATAAATTCCTGCCGAAATTTACAGGAATTATCAACATCCTTGGCGTTGGCACACAGTGCTGCTCATAATCAAAAACTCTGCTTTCAAAGGCAATCGTTAGCTGAGCGGAGCCGAAGCCGAAAATTGAGTCGTTTGTTTACTTCGGCTTTGCTCAGTCAACGGTGATTCATCCATGCCTTGGTATTTTGTTTGATAAAAGCCCGGTTAATGCTTACCCTGAGCGGTCAGTAACATGGCAGGGTAAAAATGAAATTATTGATTATTGATGATAATGCCGATCAATGCGCATTAACCATTGCCGCATTACGCAGCAAGTTTAACGATGTTGACATCGTCACCGTCAGTACGGCTATCAGTTGCGAGGAAGTACTCAACCAAGCTGATTTTGAACTGGTTATTTGTGAATTTAACTTAGCATGGACCGACGGTCTGGCGCTGTTCAAAATAATTCACAGTCGTTTTGCTTGTATACCTGTGATTATGCTGACCGACTCCGGTAACGAAGAAATTGCTGTTGCCGCCATCAAAATGGGCTTTGCTGACTACCTTAACAAACAAAACCGTCACCTGCTGGCGGAGTCTGTAGAACGCTGTTTAGTTGAGTCGGCAAGCAATAATGAATGTCCAAACTCTGTCGGCAACATACAGTTATGCGAAAAATGGGATCTTGCCATTTCCCGCTTAACCTCAGATTTTGCCTATTCCATGCGTATAGCAGGCGGCGGAAATCCCGTTTTTGAATGGTGTAGCTCGCCGCTTAAAAAACTTATTCCCAACACTAACAAATCCATACTTAATGCGACTGAGCCACTGAGCATATTTGGCTTACCGGTACACCCCGATGATATTCCCATCGTTAAAAAACGCTATGCAAATTTATTGGCAGGCAATGAAGATACCAGCCAATATCGAATTATTTCCGCGCAAGGAGACATCAGATGGTTTAACGATCACGCCTTACCAATTCGTGATTGGCAGACAGGGCAAGTAGTCCGTATCTATGGCGCAATACAAGATATTACCAATCGACTTCTCACCGAAGAAAAGTTGTATTTGATGCAACATGCCATGGATTCCAGTAATAACGGCATTATCATTACCGATCTGGCCGATAGCGACTATGCCATTATTTATACTAACGATGCTTTTGTCCGGATGACTGGCTATACCAGGGAGAAAATACTAGGCCGCAATCCTCGATTTCTGCAAAAAACCGATCGAGAGCAACCCGACATCGACGAACTGCGAATGGCCTTAAAAAATAATCATGATGGCTATGCGGTACTAAGAAATTACCGGCAAGACGGCAGTTTGTTCTGGAACGAAATCAACATTTCACCAATACGTAACCGACAAGGCAAAATCACTCATTACGTCGGCATACAAAACGATGTCACGGGCAGAATAGAAGTTGAAACATTGCAGAGTAAAAGTGAGGCTAAGTTACGTGCAATTTTGAATAACATTGCCGATGCCATCATCATTTCTGATGACCATGGCGTCATCGAATTGCTTAATCCTGCTGCAGAAACAACATTTGGTTTTGCAGCGGGTGAACTCACCGGAAAAAATGTTCGTGAGCTGTTACCTGAGTCAGATCGACTGCTAATCGACCTTGGCTTAACTCAGCTGTCCGATCAAACTGCCGTTGCCATTCAGCTCAGTAACGACATCAATGGTCTAAGAAAAGATGCGTCAACATTTCCTATAGATTTTGTGCTCAACAAAATTGATATTGACCAGCGCAAATTAATCATCAGCACCATTCATGACATCAGCGAATCTAAACTTTCCGAGCAACTATTACGCAACTTTTCCAGCCATTTAGAAGCCGCCACCGAACAAGAAAAGACCCGAATCGCCCGAGAAATTCATGATCAACTGGGCAGCATTTTAACGGCCTTAAAAATGGACCTAAGCTGGCTTAAAAAACAATTACCAGAACATCTTACCGAGAGTCATTTAAAAATCAGCACCATGAAACAGCATATTAACGATGCTATGCAAACCGTCCGAGAAATCGCCACAGCACTCCGGCCCAGTATTTTGGACCATCTCGGCTTAATCGCCGCTATTGACTGGCAATTGGACAAGTTTAAACAGCAAACCGGCATTGACTGTACGTTGTTGACATCCCAAAATACGATTGAAGTCGATGAGCAACCTGCCACCGCTATTTTTCGCATTGTGCAAGAAGCATTAACCA
Source organism: Methylococcaceae bacterium (assembly GCA_030693065.1). Lineage (GTDB taxonomy): Bacteria > Pseudomonadota > Gammaproteobacteria > Methylococcales > Methylomonadaceae > JABFRC01. The sequence continues at coordinate 151,218 of JAUYBL010000038.1, forward strand.
ATATTAGCCAGCACGCCCATGCGACTGAGGTCAACGTCAATATTCACACTCTTGATGCAGATTTACTGTTAACAATTACTGACAATGGTTGTGGTATGAATCAATCTCAGATGCACAAACTCGGCCGATATGGCATTCTTGGCATGCATGAGCGGGTTCGCCATTTTGGCGGCACCCTCACGATTGATAGCGCACCAGATGCAGGAACCCGCATTAAAGTACGTATGCCTCAACACTTAAGAAACAGTAAAAACTCATGATAAAAGTTGCCATCGCAGATGATCACGCCATAGTTCGTAAAGGGCTCAAACAAATTCTGTCCGACATTCCTGACATGGAAGTTGTTGCCGAGGCCAGTTCAGGTAATGAGGCACTGACGATGATTCGAACTGATGGCTGGGATGTGCTCTTGTTGGACATATCCATGCCCGGCAAAAATGTGCTGGAACTCATCAAGCTATCCAAGCAACAATTTCCGCACCTGCCAATACTTATTTTAAGCATGTACCCGGAAGACCAATATGCCGTAAGAATGTTACGTGCAGGTGCCGACGGTTATCTCACCAAAGAAAGCGCTCCTGAACAATTAGTAACCGCAATACGCAAAGTATCCGAAGGCGGCAAATACGCGAGCCCATTACTCGCCGAAAAACTGGTGGCGGAACTTTTCACCGATGCTGAAAAACCGCCTCATACCACACTGACCGACCGAGAGTTTCAGGTATTTAGTGCCCTTGCTAAAGGCAAACGACTCACTGATATTGCTCAAGAAATGTCATTAAGCATCAAAACCATCAGCACTTACCGCACACGACTACTGAAAAAACTGCGTCTGACCAGCAACGCCGACATTATTCATTACACCCTCAAACACCAATTATTTGATCACTCGGATTATTCGTCGAACCAATAAGATTACAAAACTTTGGTTGTTTGGGATTTCGCCAAAATTAACTTCCTTATTTACGATTGTATTGTAGGGGCGAATTCATTCAATTCATTCGCCCAAGGCGATTAAAATCGCCCCTACAATTGTTTATTTGAAGGAGCTCGCCTTGCCCGCGATAGTGTCCTAAAGATGGCAGGCTTGTCGCGGGTAAGGCCCACTCCTACAAAAACACAAGATCTTCAAAAAAACCAAGTTCGTAAAATGCGTAGCGCATAGCAAAACCCATCACTGCAAGAGGCATGAATGCCGTTTATCCTACTAAAACACGACTTATTCCTACTTTCTCAATAGCTAGCATCTGATTTTAAGCAAGCAGTTATTACGCCATACTTCGCAAAGTTTTTTAGGACTCAACTTTGCAATGACTAGCACTCTCAATCTTGATCAAGACGGCATGGCCGTATTGCTCGATATACATGACATTCTAATGACCTGGAACGCCTCTGAGCTTACAGTTCTCCAAAAAGTGTGTGAAAAATTACGTTCCTCCCTGCATTTTGATTTAGTCTGGGGCGGGCTTATAAGTCCTAATAATAATTTATCAATTTCGGCCGCCGCTGGTGTCGATGCTGAACTAGTCACCGGTACCCTGCTCACTTATTCTGATGAATTCGAACCTTGCCGGTTAAGACAATGCATTGACAATATGGTCCCTGTGTCGGTAACCGAAGGACTTATTGCGTTAAACAGCCAGGCATTTGATCAATTACCAGAACAAACCCGCACCTTGCCGACCGTGTTGTACCCGTTAAAATTGAATGGTGGCTGCGTTGGCATATTGGGCATTTCGACTAAAAAGCCGCAACAGCAAAAACAACATGAGCAAGCATTGTTGCAACTGACGGCACAACATGCCGGCTTTGCCCTGGGAATGCTGCGTTCTTTTGTCTCTAAAGATAACGATCAAGGTAATTTAAAGTTAGCCGCCGCAGTATTTGACAGCTCACTGGAAGGTATTTTTATCACCGATACCGATGGCACCATTATGGCAGCCAATGCCGCTTGTAACCGTATCACCGGCTATGAGCATTTAGAGCTTATTGGTCAAAATCCACGCTTATTTAAGTCTCTCCATCATGGCGAAGAGTTTTATACCGCTTTATGGAACACCGTACGCCAACAAAATCAGTGGGAAGGCGAAATATGGAATAAACGTAAAAGTGGTGAAGTTTATCCAGAATGGTTAAGTATCTCAGCCATAAAAAATGAACAGGGACAGGTTCAGAATTACATCGGTATTTTTATCGACATCAGCAAGCAAAAAGCCGCCGAACGGCACTTGGCTTATCTTGCATATCACGATCAATTGACTGAATTGCCCAACCGCGAATTATTCCATGACCGTCTCAACATGGCGGTCTTACAAGCTAACCGCAGTCAACAAAACATCGCTGTTCTTTTTATCGATCTCGATCATTTTAAATACATCAACGATACCTTTGGTCATGCCACCGGCGATCAATTATTACAGCAAGTCGCACTAAAGCTGGCCAGCTGCCTGCGCGAAGAAGATACTTTGGCGCGTATGGGTGGCGACGAATTCACAGTGATTTTGCAAGAGTTTAACAACCGGCAAGATGTCGAAATGGCCGCCCGCAGAATTCTTGATGCCTTGGATACGCCATTTTTAGTCGAGCATCATGCGTTATATGTGTCCGCCAGCATTGGCATCAGTTTTTATCCAGACGACGGCAATGACGCATCTGAATTGATGAAGCGTGCCGATACCGCCATGTACAGCGCCAAAAATGACGGTCGCAGACGCCTGCATTTTTTTCAGGCCAGCATGGAAGGTTATTCACTTAACCGCGTAGCGATGGAACAGCATCTACGTATCGCTTTGGAACAAAACGAATTTATAGTGTTTTACCAGCCGCAAATCGATCTAAATAGTGGTCGAATTGTCGGTGTTGAAGCCTTATTGCGTTGGCAACGTCCCGGCATTGGTTTAATTCCTCCCAATCAGTTTATTCCGTTGGCAGAAGATACCGGCCTGATATTACCCATTGGAGAATGGGTGCTAAGAGAAGCCTGTAAACAACATAAATTGTGGAAAAACACTCGAAATCTAAATTTGCGTATGGGCGTAAATTTATCCAGCCATCAATTTAAACAGGCCAACTTAAGCACCACGGTTACCAACATCCTCAAAGAGACAGGAATGGATCCAAGGTTTTTGGATTTAGAACTGACCGAAAGCGTGGCTATGCAAGATGTTTACACCTCATTAAGAACACTCAAAACACTTAAACAAGCCGGTGTACAAATTTCTATTGATGACTTTGGCACCGGCTATTCGTCTTTAAGTTACCTAAAACAATTCCCGATTGATCGTTTAAAAATTGACCAATCATTTGTTGCCGACATTGCCACCGATCCCAATAGCGCCGCTATCGTGTTGGCTATTATCGCCATGTCTCATAGCCTGGGACTTGATGTCATCGCCGAAGGTGTGGAAACCCAAGAACAATTAAAGTTTCTTAAAATGCATGGCTGTAACGAAGTCCAAGGCTATTTATTCGGCCGTCCCATGCCAGCGGAGGAATTTTCAAAGTTTTTGTATCAATGGCCTGGGCTTAAGAGTTAAACAAGAAGTCCCAGTCCAATAAAGTTAGAGTGCCAAACGACTTAGTTGTTTCGATAAATTCGTTAGAAAACTACTATTTCCCCAAATCGTTTCACACTCTTTGAAGTCACCTCGGTTTATTACCTTAGCGTTGTAACGACAATTTTTACGCTGCTGTAGTTTAGTTATATGAAGTTCAGGATGCTGTAAATTTTTTCATTAGGAGAGCCAATCTATGTCTGTTACTAACACTAGCTTTACAAAATTATCCATTAAAATGCGTCTGTTTTTTATTCTGACTACCTTAGTATTAGGATTTGCTATTTTTGGCTATGCCACACACAAGGCAATGAACACGCTAAATGTTAACGGCCCTATTTACCAGCGAATCGTTCAAGGTAAAGACATTATTGCCGATGTGTTACCGCCACCCGAATATATACTCGAATCCTATACAGTAGCCCTGCAGTTATCCGTAGTAACTACTCCTTTGGAAATTGAAACCTTAATCACACGTTTTCAGGCACTTAAAACTGAATATGACAGCCGACATCAATATTGGCTGGGACAATCACTAGAGCAAGAACTCAAAGCAACCCTACTTGATAAGTCTTATCAGGAGGCCAAAAATTTTTATACCGAAGCTGACCAACATTTCCTGCCAGCAATTAAAGCGGGTAACAGAGAAAACTGGTTAGCCAGCCTACAAAACATGCGTAAATCTTATGAACAGCATCGCCTGGGAATCGACGAAGTTGTAAGTTATACCAGTAAGCGCAACGCCCAAGACGAGTTGCAAGCACACCAGACTATTACTAGCTATAACGTAGCCCTGCTCAGTATTTTTCTTATTAGTATCTTTTTAGCTATTGGAGTAACGCTGATAATCACACATGGTATTTTGAACTCTCTACGCTCAGTTCGCGACTTAGCTAATTCTATTGCTGGCGGCGATCTAAATTCCAAAATTGATGCCACTCAACGACATGAAATTGGTGAGATATTTCGCTCCATGAATGCCTTACAGCAGCAGTTATTTGATCGTAGCGCGGGAACTCAAAAACTCATTGACGAAAGCACTCGTCTAAAAATGGCGATGGATAACATCAGCGTGAATGTCATGGTAGCCGATAGTGGACGTAATATTATTTATATGAATCCGGCGGTGCTAAGAATGCTGCACTCTGCAGAAACAGATATAAAAAAATCACTACCCCATTTTGATGTCAATAAGCTGATGGGCACCAATATTGATAGCTTTCATAAAAATCCTGCGCACCAAAAAGGCATGCTGGCAAATCTAAGCGGCACGCATAAAGCTGAAATTAACATTGCCGGACATATTTTTTCTCTAACAGCTAATCCTATAACTGATGCCGAAGGGCAACGGCTTGGCACCGTGGTCGAATGGCTGGATCGAACCGCTGAAATATTGGTTGAACAAGAAGTGACCAGTGTAGTGAGCGCTGCGGTTGCCGGCGATTTCACCCATCAAGTGTCTGAGCAAAATAAACAAGGTTTTTCTTTGTTGTTAGCTCAAAGCATCAATAAGCTATTAGCGACTAATGCCACCAGCTTGGCCGATTTAGCTAGAGTACTTGATGCTCTGTCCTCTGGTGATCTCACTTCAACCATTGATGAAGACTACGCAGGAACCTATGGGCAGCTTAAGGACAGTACCAATGCCACGGTCGCCAATTTACGACAATCAATTAGCGAAATTAAAGACTCCATTACCAGTATTAGCATGGCTTCTAAAGAAATCGCTGCCGGTAATAATGATTTATCGCATCGTACCGAAGAGCAAGCTTCTAGTTTGGAGCAAACCGCCGCCAGCATGCAGGAGCTAACCTCAACGGTGAAGCACAATTCAGATAACGCCAAGCACGCCAATGAGCTTGCCGTCAGCGCCACCGAAATTGCCGGAAAAGGTGTGCAAGTGGTTGGACAAGTCGTCGATACGATGGAATCGATCCATGAATCTTCCCGCAAAATTGTCGATATTATTTCGGTAATCGATGGCATTGCCTTCCAAACCAACATTCTGGCGCTAAATGCTGCTGTAGAAGCCGCGCGTGCCGGTGAGCAAGGCCGTGGTTTTGCCGTGGTGGCTGGAGAAGTACGTAATCTGGCACAACGTGCGGCGGCCGCAGCTGGCGAAATTAAAGGCCTGATTGGTAATTCTGTAGAACAAATTGAAGATGGTACCCGGCTAGTAACTCACGCCGGTAAAACCATGGAAGACATTGTCAATTCCATTCGCGGCGTCACAGTCATCATGTCCCAAATCGCCTCGGCATCAATTCAGCAAACATCGGGTATTGAGCAGGTCAATCTGGCGATCGGCCAAATGGATGATGTCACCCAACAAAACGCCGCTTTGGTCGAGCAAGCTGCCGCTGCTGCTGAATCGCTGGAGGAACAAACCCAAAATTTAAACAGCACCGTCGGACAATTTATAGTCGATAGCCATGGCGCTGGACAATCTAAGATTATTACTTATCCTACAGCCAAAAACATCGCGACGACGCCTACCAAAGCCAATGCACAACCACAAAAAGTAGCCAGCAGCAATCAAGAGTGGGAGGAGTTTTAAGGGAACAACTAAAGGGGACCTCTAAAAATTGCACTTCGACAAGCTCAGTGCGAACGGTGGTCTATTTAAATCAGTGAGTTATCCGTTCGTGCTCGACTGCATGGATGCAGGAGGTAGAGCAATGCAGGAGCTCTTGCCGAGAGCGTGTCGAAGCATGAACGGATAATTTTTAGAGGTTCCCTATAGTGTATTTCGACTACGCTGAGCCAAAAATAACGTAAAGAAAGGGTTAGTTCGAGAAATTTAAACTAAACAGGCAATGAATTCCGGCAAACCACAGAGTCGTGGATATGCCGGAACACGCATATAACAAATTAATATTTATTTAACAACCTAGCTTTAAAGTGCTGCTAACGCGCTTTCGTAATCTGGTTCTTGCGCAACATCACTCACTAGCTGCGTATAAATTACTTGATCATTTTCATCAATAATAACAACAGCGCGCGCAGTCAGTCCGGCTAGCAAGGTATCGGCAATTTTGACACCGTACTCTTCAGCAAAATTGGACCGAAAAGTAGATAAGGGAATCACATCTTTTAAGCCTTCAGTCTCACAAAAACGACTTTGTGCAAAAGGTAAATCAGCAGAAACAACTAACACAACGGTGTTATCCAGATGCGATGCTTTTTGATTGAATTTACGGGTAGACGCTGCGCAGGTCGGAGTGTCCAAACTAGGTACAATATTTAGCACTTTCCGTTTACCGGCATAGTTCGCCAATTTAACATCGACTAACTCAGTGCTTACCAGTGAAAAATCCGGCGCTTTGCTGCCCACTGCAGGTAGATCACCTGAGGTATGCAAAGGTTTACCCAAAAATGTAATTGTTGCCATTGTTTACTCCTAAAATATCTATTTATTTGTCTTTACTTTTTGCTCGGCGTATTAAGCGTTCGCGTTTTTTTACCTGCCACTCGGTTAATTTATTTTTTTGTCCGTGGAAAGGATTAACCGGTGATTTAAACACCAATCTAACAGGCGTACCTGCTAAGCCCATCTTCTCGCGGTAATAATTAACCAAAAACCGTTTATAGGATTCAGGCAAGGAATCGGTTTGCACACCATGAATAACAACTACCGGTGGATTACGACCACCTTGATGCGCGTATTTAAGTTTGATGCGACGGTTACCCACTAACGGCGGTTGATGGGTGCTAGTGGCTTCTTTAAGAATTCTAGTCAGCACTGGCGTTGACATATCAATCATCGCCGAGTTGTACAAGTGTTGCACCATGTCAAACAACTTACCCACGCCGCTGCCATGTAAGGCAGAGATTGGATGTTTTTCGGCAAACTCAAGAAATGACAATTTAACATCCAGCTGACGCTTGATGGTTTCCTTTTGATCGGAAGTGATGCCATCCCATTTATTAAGACCAATAATTAAAGCTCTGCCCGCTTCCAACACTAAGCCTAATAAGTGTGCATCTTGATCGGTAATACCCTCGCGCGCGTCTATTAAATAAATGACGACATTGGCTTTTTCAATGGCTTGTAACGATTTAATGACACTGAATTTTTCAATGGTTTCCCCAATTTTTGAGCGGCGGCGCATACCAGCCGTATCGATCAGAGTAAAGGTTTTGCCATTACGTTCAAAAGGGATGTAAATGCTGTCACGGGTTGTGCCGGGTTCATCGAAAACGATAACGCGTTCTTCACCTAATAATCGATTAACTAATGTGGATTTGCCAACATTAGGTCGACCGACAACGGCAATACCAATGCCAGAGTGTGTTTGATCAACATCTTCGCTGGCTGGAGGTAATAAATGATTAATTTTTTCCAGTAGTTCAGGAACGCCTCGGCCATGAGATGCAGCAATTTTTACCGGTTCGCCCAACGCCAGTGAATAAAAATCAGTGGCTGCAACATCGGCATCAATCCCGTCAACTTTGTTAGTCACCAACACGATAGGCTTATCGAGTTTTCTTAAAGTATCTGCAATTACTTTATCTGAGGCGCTCAGGCCCTCGCGGGCATCCACCATAAAAAACACAATATCAGCTTCTTCTAAGGCTATCTGAACTTGTTTTCTGGAGACGCTTTCAATGCCTTGTGCATTATCGGCGATACCGCCGGTATCAACTACTAAGCAGGGACGATCGCCATGCTTTACCCGGCCGTATTGTCTATCTCGTGTCAAGCCGGAAAAATCCGCCACCAAGGCATCGCGACTGCGTGTTAAGTAATTGAAAAGAGTGGATTTGCCCACATTGGGCCGCCCGACTAGGGCAATAACAGGTAACATAATTATCTAACTCTTAAGGCGACTAAAGTGCCGTCTTTGGCGTAAACGTAAACAGTGCCGTCAAACATCACCGGTGTGGCTTCGATTGCACTATCGGAAATTTGTATGCGCCCAAGTTCTCTTCCATCTGAACTGCTCAACCAATGCACATAACCTTCAAAGTCACCTACCACCACATAGCTTTGATAAGCCATTGGCGCGGTCAGTTTTCTCTGATGTAAATCTTTTTGTTTCCATAATGAGGCGCCATTATGTTGATCGACCTGCCAAACATGACTTTCTGAATCAGTTAAATACAAATAACTAAAATCGTTACTTAAGCCTGAGTGCGATGAAGCGGTGTCATTGCGCCATAACACATCGCCATCTGCTTCAGAAATAGCCGCCATCCCGCCTTGGTAACTGGCGATGTAAATCACACTGTTATTGACGATTGGATCAACGTCCAGATCGACCAGTCTTTCAATTTCTGTCCGCCCTTTGGGGATAGCAATACTGGTTTCCCATACATACTTGCCATCATTTAAACGCAAGGCGATCAATTTGCCGTTATCGTAACCAGCAATCACGTTTTCACCCGAAATCAACGGCGATCCGGTACCACGCAAACTTAAGGCTGGCGCATTACGCTCATAACCCCAACGTTTGCCGCCGGTTTGGGTATCCAGAGCAACTACTTCACCGTCGGTTGAACGGACGACCACGACATCTTTGCCAACGACCGGTACGGACAATACTTCGCTGGATACTTTAGATTTCCAAAGCACAGACCCATTTTCGATATTTAAGGCCAACACCTCAGCATTGCTGGAGCCTAAAATCACGACATCGCGCCCAAGGCCAGGCCCGCCGGAAAACTGCACATCTGTTTCTGCCTCCCAAACCAAGCGTCCGGTTTGTAAGTCCCTGGCTTGAACTAAACCGTCTCTATCAGCTGTAAAAATTTTTCCGGCACCAATAGCGGGTACCAGTTTTAGGCTTTGCTCGTCAGTGCCGACACCTGTTTTTTCATGCCAGACTTCTTCGATTTTTATTTCCGGTGTGAATTCAAGCAATGGACTGGGCGGATCAGCATTGTCTTCACCACCTGAAAAATAATCGGAAATACCCGAGACTGATTCACTAACGGCATCCATTGCCGCGCAACCGGTCAAGCCAATAACAATTAATATAAGCGTAATAAAGCGCATTATTTCTGAATTTCAACCTTTTCTGGAGCCGTCAAATCATCTATTTTGAACTGTAACAACGGTGATTGCTGGCCGTTTCTTAAGGCATTTTGGAATGACGACCGTGCTTCATCGAGGCGATTTAATGCCACATATAAATCACCGGTTAGCTCATCGTAACTGCCTGCAAACCCGGATTCAGCTTTGGCATCAACAGCATTGATCAGCTGTAAACCTTGTTCAAATTCGCCGGTAGCCAGCATCAGTCGCACCAATCTTATTCTGGCGATGTGACTTAACTGAGCGTCATTTTTTGCGACAACGGTTTGCAAAATTTGCTTGGCTGCAGGTAAATCATTTTGATCTACTTTGCTTTTAGCTAATAACAATTGGCTATACGTTGAATACTCAGTCGATTGGTATTGCTCTTGTAGACGCGAACTAAGTTTTTCAATACTGTCTTTTTTATTTGCATCAACAGCTTTTAATAACTCTTGGTAAAGTGCAGACGCCTGGGCTTTTTGCTCTTTTTGGTGATCTTGCCAATAATTCCATCCTAATATGACAATTATCCCCAGTGCTAAGCCAGCCAGCGTTGCAGTACCGTTTTCTTTCCACCAACGTTTTAACGCTTCGACCTGTTCTTCTTCTGTATCGTAAATTTCCACTGTTTTTCTCTAAAGTTAATGGTTTTAACAAAGTTGCCAAGATATGGCGTTAATATCATTACGCCTTAAATTGATCGCGTAAAAAGGTAATCAGATCAGTTTGGGAGAGCGCTTTTTGCGGAAGATCGTCACGTAATGCTTTGACAGCAACTTCACCACGACTTACTTCATCATCACCCAAAATTAGGGCAAATTCAGCGGCGGTTTTATCTGCTTTTTTAAACTGACTTTTAAAACTGCCACCACCACAATTAACCTGCAATTTTAAGCCGGGAATTTCATTTCTTATGGTTTCTGCCAGACGCAGGCCGATACGTTCTGCTTGCTCCCCAGCCATAATCAAATAAACATCTACTGTTCTGGCGACTGGAATATTTTCGAGCGTTTCCATCAATGCCAGCAAACGCTCCATACCCATGGCAAAACCCACGGCATGATTAGGCTTGCCGCCTAATTGTTCAATCAGTCCATCATATCGCCCACCGGCACACACTGTCCCTTGCGAACCTAGCTCGGTAGTTACCCATTCAAAAACTGTCTTGCTATAGTAATCCAGGCCACGTACCAAACGGGTATTGATAGCGTATGTGATGCCTAAGTCATCCAAAATTGAAGTAATCGCTTTAAAATGCTGTAACGAATCTTCGCCCAGATAAGCCATTAATTCTGGAGCATTCTTGACCACTTCTTGCATAGCCGGATTTTTGGTGTCCAAAATTCTTAGTGGGTTAGTTTGCAAGCGGCGCAAGCTGTCTTCATCCAATTGCTCCAAATACTTTTGGAAATACTCCACCAGACTATTGCGATAGTCCAAGCGTTCAGCAATGGTGCCTAGTGAATTCAGCTGCAACGTCACCTTATCGCGGACACCCAGCCTTTTCCAGAGGCGATCAATCAGTAATATTAATTCGGCATCAATATCAGGCCCGGCCATGCCGTAAGTTTCGACGCCTAACTGGATAAATTGACGATAACGGCCTTTTTGCGGGCGTTCATGGCGATACATGGGTCCGTAATACCACAGGCGATGCACTTGATTATGCAGTAAACCATGCTCCAGACAGGCTCTCAAACAACCTGCTGTTCCTTCGGGACGCAAGGTTAACGAATCGCCGTTTCTATCATCAAAGGTATACATTTCTTTTTCGACAATATCGGTAACTTCACCGATAGAGCGTTTGAATAATTCAGTTTTCTCGACAATTGGCAGACGTATTTCGCTGTAGCCATAAGCCGCAAGCACTTCTTTAATAATGCCTTCTGCATATTGCCAGAGTGGCGTCTGTTCCGGCAGGACATCGTGCATGCCGCGTATTGCTTGTATATTATTTGTCATGAGTTTTATGGGCCGTTGCGTGCAGCTAAGGCTTTATGTTTCTGGCTTCGTTTGAAAGTGGAAACTTTTCTAAGAGTAGTTTTTGGTATTCGTTTGCGAGTTCATTATTGCCTTGAGCCCGCTCGGTTTGGATAGCAATACCTAAAGTTTCTGACGTATGCTCTGCAGAACTTAAATAGCGCTGTAAAAAGCCTTTTGCAGCCCAATAATCGCCTTTTTCAAAGCTTAATTTTTGCATCTCCAACAATGCCGGCGCATAGGTTTGATTAAGCTGTAATGCTTGCCTTAAATAAGCTTCAGCTTGTTGCTTTTGTCCCATACCTAATTGACAACGACCTGCGTTAGTCAGCGCTAACCATGGTCTGTCATTGAGTGGGTTTGCACTGGCAGGCACCAACAAGCCCATGCCTTTTTCGTATTCACCATGTTCGCAAAGAAAACGGCCATAGTTGTTTTGTACACCTAGATCATCTGGTGCCAGGTCAATTGCTTTGGCATATTGATCATGGGCATCATCAGAGTTATTTAACTTTTCGTATAAAAAAGCCAAGGCGTTATGAGCTTGAACATTATTAGGCTCAATAGCCAACGCTTTCAGCAAGTTCTCTTTAGCAACTTCTAATTTGTTAAGACTTAGGTAACGAACACCTAATTGCAAATGCACATCTGCAGGATTTTCACTTTTAACATTGCTATCCGACGTACAAGCAGTCAACATCATGAACAGTAAAGCAACTAAAGCGCGACTATTAATAATCATTACTAAGCTGCTCGCTCATCATTTTGTAATTTTAACTTCAGATGCCGACGACTTTTGTCTTCGACTTGACCAACCAACTGACCACAAGCTGCGTCAATATCTTCACCACGTGTTTTTCTTACTGTCGTGACAATACCGGCGTCATTCAGCAATGTCTTGAATCGCTCAATGGTGGCTTTGCTTGAACATTGATAAGAAGATTGCGGAAATGGATTAAAAGGAATCAAGTTGATTTTGGCAGGTACAGTTTTTAATAACTTGACCAACCCACGCGCATCGTCCATTGAATCATTGATGCCATTGAGCATCACATATTCAAAAGTAATAGTGCGCCGTGGTGCAATTTTGGCATTTTCACGACACGCCTCCATTAGTTCTTGCAATGGATATTTTTTATTGATCGGCACCAACACATCTCTTAACTCATCGGTAACCGCATGCAATGACACAGCCAAACTAACATCACATACTTCTGTTAATCGGTAGATAGCGGGCACAACCCCAGAAGTACTGATCGTCACCCGACGTTTCGATAAACCAAAACAAAAATCGTCCATCATCAGATTCATAGCTGCAATCACATTGTCAAAGTTGAGTAAAGGTTCGCCCATACCCATCATGACCACATTGGTGATTCTTTTCTCAGACCCTAAGCGCTGCTGGGCAACTATGACTTGACCGATAATTTCGGCAGTGGTCAGATTACGGTTAAATCCCTGCTGTGCGGTGGAACAAAAAGTACAAGCTAACGCGCAACCAATTTGCGAGGAAACACACAGAGTGCCGCGTCCTTCTTCAGGAATAAAAACAGTCTCTACGCGATTGCCACAGCTGGTTTGTAACGCCCATTTACGGGTGCCATCGGAAGCTATTTGCTCAACGACAATTTCAGGAGTAATGATCGTGCAATTTTCTTTTAGATACTCGCGCAAAGACTTGCTTAAATTGGTCATCAGGTCGAAATCTTCGATTCCTTCCTGATAGATCCATTTAAGCAATTGTGTCGCCCGAAACGGCTTCTCACCTAAACCGACAAAAAAGGCAGCTAAGCCTTTTCTGTCGAAATCAAGCAAGTTAATAGTTTTGGATTTAACGTGTGCGTGCACTGATTTCGTTATCCGAGAAAAAATAAGCAATTTCTCTTTGAGCTGATTCTAAAGAATCTGAACCATGAACGGCATTTTCATCAATGCTGCTGGCAAAATCAGCACGAATAGTCCCTGGAGCTGCCTCTTTGGGGTTAGTTGCGCCTAGTATTTCGCGATGTTTAAGCACTGCGTTTTCACCTTCCAACACCTGAATAATCACAGGACCTGAAATCATGAATGCTACTAAATCGTTAAAAAAGCCGCGTTCGCTATGTTCTGCGTAAAAGCCTTCTGCTTGCTCTTTAGTTAGGTGCAGCATTTTTGCAGCAACAATTCTCAAACCATTTTTTTCAAAACGACTGTAAATATCACCGATAACATTTTTAGCTACTGCATCAGGTTTAATGATGGAAAAAGTGCGTTCTATCGCCATTTTTTTAAAACTCCTAGTGAATAAATAATGATTGCAGATTATATCTGATTAAAAAGTATCAAGTACAACGCAGCTGTTTTAGCTTACTGCGTCATCTAAGTTTTAAGGCATTTGATCTAACTCAGAATCACCTTTGACAGGAATCATCAAGTCGGCTGGACTAACCCCCAAAATCAAAGCCATTGGACTGGCAATAAAAATGGATGAATAGGTTCCAAAAACGACTCCAAACAATAGTGCAATAGCAAAGTTATGAATCACTTCGCCACCCAAGAAAAACAACGCTAACAGCACTAAAAACACTGTAAACGACGTCATAATGGTTCGACTTAAAGTAACATTGACAGAAATATTCATTATTTCTTCTGTCGATATACTTCTTAATGTTCTAAAGTTTTCCCGGATCCGATCATAAACAACGATAGTGTCATTCAGTGAATAGCCAATCAACGCTAAAATGGCTGCCAGCACGGTTAAATCAAACTCCAAACCCAGCACTGAAAATAATCCAAGTGTCACGATAACATCGTGAAATGTCGCGACAACAGCACCCACGGAAAATTTCCATTCAAAACGCCATGCAACATAAACAAGAATGCCGATGGTTGAATACAGCAATGCTAAAAAGCCATCTTCGGCCAAATCCTCGCCAACCTGAGGCCCGACAAACTCAACACGCCTAATACTTGCAGGCTCAGCAGTCGTTTTATTAATAGCCTCAAGCACTTTTGCACTTAAATCTGCACTGCTGACATCTTTTTCGACTTTAAGACGAATCAATACATCTTTAGTGGTGCCGAAATTTTGTACAGTTGCATCGGCAAAACCAGAATCATCCAAGGTTTTGCGAAGTGCAGTCAAATCCACAGACTGTTGATAACCCACTTCAATCAAGGTGCCGCCGGTAAAGTCGATACCCATTTGCAGACCACGAACAGCTAGTGACCCAATGGCAATAATCATTAATAAACCAGAAAATGCCAAGGCTATTTTCCGGTTCCCTATGAAATTTATACTTTGTTTAATCATCTCGTAAATCTCAAAAAAGTGAAGCCGCGGCGCGAGCCTTAAATAGATAACTTCTCGACCCTACGGTCTCCATATACCCAGTTGATAATCATCCGTGTGCCGGTAATTGCGGTAAACATGGATGATAAAAGACCAATGATCAAAGTGACTGCAAAACCTTTAACCGGGCCTGTACCATACGCAAACAAGAACCCAGCAACTAACAATGTTGTTATGTTGGAATCGAGAATGGTCGCAAATGCTTTTTCAAAGCCCACATAAATACTGGCTTGTGGACTATTGCCGTCTTTTAATTCTTCTTTTATTCTCTCAAAGATCAATACGTTGGCATCCACTGACATACCAACGGTAAGAATAATCCCAGCAATACCCGGCAAAGTTAAGGTGGCTTGCAGCATCGACAAAATAGCGATGATGATAACGACGTTAAATGCCAACGCCAAATTAGCCAACAAGCCAAACAACCGGTAATAGACGATCATAAATAACACAACCAGCCCAAAACCCACCACAAAAGACAGCATACCTTTATCGATATTGTCTTGTCCTAAGCTGGGACCAACGGTACGTTCTTCAACTATGTCAACCGGGGCAGCCAAGGCTCCTGCTCTTAACAAGAGCGCTAAATTTCTAGCTTCTTGAGGACTATCCAAGCCGGTTGTTTGAAAACGTTTGCTAAATACACCTTGTATAGTTGCAACGCTGATGACTTTTTCTACTTTTTCTTTTTGACGAACTTTTTCACCATTAATTATTTTGGTTTCATTTTTGTATTCGATGAAAACCACAGCCATCGGCTTACCAACACTGACTTGTGTCAATTTGCCCATTTTTGAAGCACCTACACCATTCAATGTAATTGACACAGACGGCCGACCATCTTGATCCATGCCCGAAGAAGCATCAACGATTTGGTCACCAGTGACAATAATTCGCCTATCCAATAATACGGGACTGCCGTTTTTATCGTAATACAAGCGACTGCCAACCGGCACACGTCCGGCAATAGCGTTTTGCACATCATGCTCAACGTCCACTAATCGATATTCTAAAGTTGCCGTGGTACCCAGGATTTCTTTAGCGCGAGCCGTATCTTGCACACCCGGCAATTGCACAACAATACGGTTTTCACCTTGCTGTTGAATCACCGGCTCGGCCACGCCAAGCTCATTAACGCGATTACGTAAGGTGGTCATGTTTTGTGCAACGGCAAACTTTTTAATTTCCCGCTCTTCCTTTTCGGAAAGCTTTAACCAGACCTGCTCTTGTGCTTCTTGCTCAGTAATATCCAATGCTCTGAATTCTTTATTTAAGTACGCCATCAACGCTGGTTTGTCGTCAATAGAATTCAGTGTGACTTTGATATAACCATTTTCTTTAGTGACAGACTGATAACGAATCTTTTCATTCCTTAACCCTAAGCGCACGTCTTCGTTGTATCTATCTTCAGCCTGCCTAACTGCGGCGGCCATATCAACTTCCAATAGAAAATGCACCCCACCTCGTAAGTCAAGACCTAAATACATGGCTTTAGCACCCAAAGCCTGCAGCCATGGTGGTGTGGTCGGCGCCAGATTTAATGCAACCGTGTGATCATTACCAATATTGTCTCTGAGCAAATCAGCAATTTTTAATTGGTCATCGGTATTATTAAAACGCGCTAAAACCTGATTACCGTTAACTTCGAACGCTTTAACGTTAACGCCAGATGCTTTAATAATCGACTCAATTTTACTGGTCTGATTTTGATCCAGCTTAGCTTCTCGAAGCGGGGAGACCTGAACGGAGGGATCTTCGCCATATAAATTAGGCAACGCATAAATTGTCGAGACAACAAATATGACCAGAATCAGGATATTTTTCCAAAGTGGGAAATGATTTTGCATTTTTCTATTCCAACGATTATCAACAACTCACTAGTCATCCACGACCAGCTACGTGACTGTCACAGTAGATATTAACTACCTTTTTTTGTAACTGCCTTATATGTGCCTTTGGGCAACAAGGTTTCGATACTTTGTCTTTGTACTTGTATAAAGGTGTTATCGCCTACCTCAAGCCTGACGAAGTTATCATCTAAATCAACTACTTTTCCTAAAATACCGCCGGATGTTACCACCTCAACACCTTTATTTAGCGCCGAAATCATTTGTTTCTTCTCTTTTGCTTTTTTAGCTTGCGGACGCAAAAACAAGAAGTAGAAAAACGCCAAAATTGCTAACGGAAACAGCATACCTTCAATGCCTGGTTGAGCACTGGGCGCAGCTGCCGCTGCCATTGCATCAGAAATAAACAAACTCATTGTTATCCTCGGTTGTTATTGTTTAAACAAAGCGCGGCATTATGCCACAGTCGGTACCGCTTTTTCTCGCTGTTGATAGAACTGCTTGACAAAGGCATCCAGAGATTGCGCTTCAATAGCATCTCGTAAACCCTGCATAAGACTCAGATAATAATAAAGATTGTGGATAGTGTTAAGCCTTGAACCCAACATTTCCTTACATTTGTCCAAGTGTCTTAAATAAGCTCTGGAATAATTTTGACAGGTATAACAGCCGCAGCTTTCATCAATTGGACGGGTATCAAACTCGTATTGACTGTTCCTGATTTTTACCACACCAAAACTGGTAAAAAGGTGGCCATTACGAGCATTACGGGTTGGCATCACGCAATCAAACATATCAATGCCACGCCGAACCGCTTCCACCAAATCTTCGGGCGTGCCTACTCCCATTAAGTAACGCGGTTTGTCAGTCGGCATTTTGCTGTGAATTGCATCCAACGTTGCCATCATTTCATCCTTGGGTTCACCCACCGAGAGCCCGCCGATGGCGTAGCCGTCAAAGCCAATATCGACCAGCCCGGCAATCGATTCTTGGCGTAAATGCTCGTACATGCCCCCCTGCACAATGCCGAACAGTGCCGACAAATTACCTTCATGTGCCGCTTTGCTTCGGGCTGCCCAACGCAAAGATAGTCGCATTGAATCAGCCGCCTCAGTAACAGTAGCTGGATATGGGGTACATTCATCAAAAATCATCACGATGTCAGAGCCCAAATCACGCTGCACGTGCATTGATTCTTCCGGCCCCATGAAAATCTTGCTGCCGTTAATCGGTGATTTAAAGGTCACACCAGCTTCAGTAATTTTTCTGAGCGCGCCCAAACTGAACACTTGAAAGCCGCCCGAGTCGGTCAAAATCGGTTTATCCCAACGCATAAAGTCATGCAAATCGCCGTGAGCTTTAATTACACCGGTACCTGGCCTAAGCATTAAATGGAAAGTATTGCCCAAGATAATTTGCGCCCCAAGTCCGGTTAAATCCTCGGGAGTTAATGACTTTACTGTGCCATAAGTGCCGACTGGCATAAAAATCGGCGTTTCCACTACACCTCGCGCAAAAGTCAGTTGGCCACGACGAGCATGTCCGTCGGTGTTTTTTAATTTGAATTCCATCGAAATTTAACAAGCAACAAAAGCCTCGAATTATCCGGCCTTTTTACTTCTTAAGCCAGTGAAGTTACAACGCAAGCAGGAAGAATTAACTAACTCTATAAAATTGTTACAATACAATGTGTTGCTTTACTACTTGCTATGACGGGTATTTATAAATAGTTGAAAAAAGTTAAAAACTTTACCGATTAAATTTCTATCTGGCTAAACTAGCGCCCCTAAATGATTAAAAAAACCGATTCAAACAGTCAGAGTATATCTATTACTCTGGAAGTTAAACGACAGGGAACCACGTAAAAAACGGTTTGATAAAATCAGTGCGAGCGGCTTCTTAAAAATCAATACATTCCATTCGTGGTGATTTTGTCGATCCATGAGCCGAATATGTTTTTTTAAACCCCCTCTATTAACAATAGTTTTTTCTGACCATCAGCCATTTCATGGCTCTTTTTAAAACATGTCCGCAACCCAAAATCACTCCACAAAACAACTAGCAGGCCTCACATTAGGTGCAATCGGCGTGGTTTTCGGCGACATTGGCACCAGTCCTTTATACGCATTAAAGGAAGTATTTCACGGTGGATTACCGATCGATCAATCTCACGTGCTTGGTGTGCTGTCACTTATTTTTTGGTCGTTAACGTTGGTAGTCTCCACCAAATACGTCATATTTATTATGCACGCCGACAACAAGGGTGAAGGCGGTATCATGGCTTTGATGGCATTGGCGTTAAACGGCTCCAAAGACAACGCCGGCAAAATGCGCTTTATCGTGATTATCGGCTTGCTCGGTGCCGCATTATTTTATGGCGACGGCATGATCACACCTGCCATTTCGGTGCTTAGTGCAGTTGAAGGCCTAAAAG
The DNA here is from genome assembly GCA_030693065.1 of Methylococcaceae bacterium. Lineage (GTDB taxonomy): Bacteria > Pseudomonadota > Gammaproteobacteria > Methylococcales > Methylomonadaceae > JABFRC01. Next base: position 170,383 of record JAUYBL010000038.1, read on the forward strand.
TTACCGCTCCAAAGTTAGAGCATTACGTATTACCAATTACTATCGCCGTATTAAGCCTGCTATTTATTTTGCAAGCCAAAGGCGCAGGGGCTGTTGGCAAAATGTTCGCGCCGATTATGTGCTTCTGGTTCGCAACGATGGCTGTAATGGGCATCGTCAACATTATCGCTGCGCCTGATGTGTTAATGGCGATCAATCCTTATTACGCCGTGCATTTACTTTTTGAATTGGGTTGGCAAGGTTTTCTGATTATGGGCGCAGTTGTGCTGGCAATTACGGGTGCTGAAGCCTTATATGCAGATATGGGCCACTTCGGGCTAAAACCGATTCGCTATGCTTGGTTCGGTTTTGTATTTCCGGCATTGCTGCTGAATTATTTTGGCCAAGGTGCGCTTTTACTCGAACACCCGGAAGCGATAAAAAACCCGTTTTACCTGCTCGCTCCGACCTGGGCACTTTACCCTTTGCTGATACTATCGACATTGGCAACCGTCATTGCCTCGCAAGCTGTGATTTCAGGTACTTTTTCAGTGACACGACAAGCAATACAACTGGGGTATTGCCCGCGCATGAACATTATTCACACTTCCGGCGATGAAATGGGCCAAGTTTATATTCCTGTCGTCAACTGGCTGCTTATGGTCTCAGTATTTGTGCTGGTACTGACATTTCAGTCATCATCCGCCTTGGCTTCGGCTTACGGTATTGCGGTTACCGGCACCATGATTGTTGATACCGTTTTAGCGTTTATTGTCATTCAAGCGCTTTGGCATTGGACAAAATTCACCAGCTTCACGTTTTTGTCGATTTTTTTAGTTATCGATTTCCTGTTTCTTTCTTCCAACAGCCTAAAAATTCCATCAGGCGGCTGGCTGCCATTGGCCGTTGGCACCGTGTTATTTTTGATAATGACCACATGGATCAAAGGCCGCGAACTCCTGTCAGAATACATGGATGACCGGAGAATATTGTTCGAAGAGCTGGGCGACAAAATGCACGATAATCCATTAACAACGGTCCCAGGCTCGGCAATTTATTTAGCCAAAAGCTTACACGGCGTCCCGCAGGTGTTCCTGCACAATCTTGAACATAATCACGTTTTGCATGAGCAAATCATCATATTGACGATAGTAACCAAAGAAGACCCCTATGTGAACGAAGCGCATCGGGTCAAAATCAGGGAGTTTGGACAAGATAGGACTTACTACCGAGTAAAACTTTATTTTGGCTTCAAGCAAACACCCGACGTGCGCCGCGCTTTAGAATTATGCGTCCAAGAAGGTTTGCCTATCGTTCCCGAAGATGTTTCTTTCTTTGTAGGTAGTGAGCGCTTATCGTTTAGAAACAAAAGTCCAATGCCAAAATGGCGTCGGCCTCTGTTCAAATTTCTATTTCATAACGCCTCAAGCCCGATAGAGTTTTTCAAAATCCCCGTGGACCAAGTGATTGAGCTGGGTATTCGTATTGAACTTTAAGGGAGTAGATTGCATTTAATCCTGACTGCTTGTTCTATAGAATAGCCCGACGAATAAAATCCCATTATTATCAATAAATGGCAAAGCCGCTTCAGCCCATGCTATGCGCTGATTGCTCAAACAGTTAAGTAAGGTGATAGCAAGAACAGTAATGACGATAAAAATCTTAACCTTTTTAAAAACCGATATTTGGTCGCTGCCCGAGCACCAACAGCCGGTTGTTAAAGCAGCCTTCGTAAAATCGCTAAAAATAGCGTTATTAGCTTATCAAGGCTTCACAAAAGATCTTTGCCCGTTACGCGCCTCTGCACTCACACTTTATACATTGCTTGCTGTTGTGCCTGTCATAGCCATGTTGTTCGGGATTGCGAAAGGATTTGGTCTTGAAGCAATGCTCCAACAGCAGTTACTTGAGCAAATACCGCATCAAGACACTACCGTACTGACGTTAATCAGCTTTGCCCAAAATCTCCTCGACAGCACTAAAGGTGAGGTGGTTGCTGGCATCGGTGTGGTGGTATTGCTGTGGTCAGTAATACACATGATTAGCAATATTGAAGAATCATTCAATTATATTTGGAAAATAAATAAAGGCAGGTCATTCTCTCGAAAACTAAGCGATTACCTTTCATTAATGTTATTAGCGCCAGTATTATTAATAATTGCAAGTAGTATTACCGTTTTTTTAAATACTAAAGTAACCTGGCTGACCAAGGTAATTACCTTGCCTAAATTTGGAGAAAGCTTATTGATTGGCGCATTAAGTTATTCGCCGTTAATACTAATGGTCAGCTTATTCTCGATTACTTATATTTTTATGCCTAATCATAAGATTAGTTATAAAGCAGGCATTATTGCCGGTGGTATTACCGGTGTTTTGTATCACTTTTTGCAGTGGCTTTACCTAAGCCTTCAGTTTGGCGTATCTAGCTATAACGCTATCTACGGCAGTTTTGCCGCGCTACCCTTATTTGTAGTTTGGGTGCAAATTGCCTGGATGATTGTTTTATTCGGTTGTGAAATAGCTTTTTATTTTCAAAATTACGAAAGCCATCGGCATAATTATGACTATTCCGAATTTAGTTTTTCTTTTAAAAAGATTCTTGCGCTACAGATTAGCCATTTAATTATTAGGAATCTTGTCAAATTAGGCAGTCCTTTAACCGCCGAAAAAATCGCTTTAAAGTTATTAATTTCAGTCGCCATTGTGCAACGACTGTTAGAATTTCTAGTGGCAAGTCATATTATTATTGAATTAAAAACTGAAGAGAATGAGGATGTTTACTTACCTGCTGTAGATATTAATATCTTAACCGTCGCCTATGTGATCAATGCCCTGGAACTATGCGGACAGAATAGCCTTCCGGACATTAAAAAAGAAAAATTATATGTCAATATGCTTAATAATTTAGGAAAATGGCTGGAAACTTCAGAGCAAAATCGTTTGCTTAAAGACATTTAAACAATCTACTTACAATACTTAAAAAGGATTATTGATATGCAAGTTCAAGACTATTTGCCGTTTTTTCAAAGTTTAGCGCTCAAATATTACCAATTCACCCTTGAAAATCCGGCTTATGCCGCCTGCCTGGCGGCTGCTGTGTGGTTACTAACCACCATATTTTATAGCATCAGAATCGGCTTCTTAAACGGTCGTAACCGTCGCAATATCAAAGCCCTGATTGATACACAAACTGCCTTGGCTGCTGCCGAACTACAAATTCAGCAATTGCAAGCTGAACTTACTGCCGCCAATGAGCAACTCGAACAGAGCAAAGCTGAATCTGAACAGCTGGCAAATCGTTCAACCGCATTGCAATCGCGACTCTCTTGGTTCGACAATCAATTATCGGAAAGCATCGGCTCGCTAACCACTAATGCTGATTTAAGCGAACAATTCTCGCCAAACGCGTCGGGATTAGAAACAGAAGATTTGTGGCAACGCTACAGCGCAATCAACAAACAATTAAGCGCCAATTTGGCAGCGGAACGAAAAACCAACAACGAATTGCAACAAGCATTTAAAGTCGAGACCGCAAAATTAGCCGAAAAAGATCAACAACTACAACTTCTACAAATTCATGTCGACAGTCAAAGCCAACAACTTGCTCAATTGGAATTGACAGTTGCTGAACACAAAAATCAGTTGACGCAGCAAGAAGCAAGCGCTCAGCAACGTATTTCGGAATCCGAAGCAAAACATCAAGCCGATTTAGCGCGTCTTAATGCCTTGGAACAACAGGCCGTTGATTTGACACAAGCTAACCAGCAACAAGCCCAGTTACGCGAAACCCTATCTGCTCAAAATGCAGTCATTTCTCAACTTGAAGAAGCCAAAGCGGTCGAAATAAAAGCAGTAGAACCTCAAGCAGTGTTCCTGGCTCCTGAGCCACAACAGCAAGCACCTAGCGAACCAACAATTTCATCCGTACAGGAAGCCGTTATCAGCAAAGTTGAGCCACCAGAGCCGACAATAATTGTCGCCGAGACACCAAAACCACAAGCAATCAAAGCCCCAGAAACAGACACGGCTGGCGTAGGCGGGAAATTTAAAAGCTTCTTTTCCAGTGCCAAGCAAAAAATTGACAAACTGGACGGCAAACTCGTCGAGCAACACATTCATACAGCGCCGGAAGCACCCGCTCAAATCGAACAAATTACTGCTGAGCCCCAAGTTTTGGCAGCAGAAACACCGGTGATAGCTCAACCAGTGGTTGCAAACGTTAACTATCAACCAGAAACTGCTGTTAAAGAAGCCGTGGTTGCTCCAGCACCAGAGCAGACAAATTCATTTGCCCCGAAAGCATGGTCAGACGAAACCACATTAACGTTAAGTGGAAGACCTCCGCAAGCGGCTACGCCCAAAGTCGAAGCACAAGCTGCCAAAGCGCCAGCAAGTGCAATAGACTCAGACAATAAACCAACCAGCAAACTCAAAAATCTGTTTAGCAAATTTAAACGTAAATCCTAATCGGACCGCTGGAGTTACAAAAGCATGTGACCCAAGGCATTTTCATTGTTACCTATCCATTTTTAAAATAGCAGGTCAACTTGCCCAGTGCGGTTGACCTGCTTATCAGCCAGCAGAAGCAAAGCAGAAACTGTTGCTACATCAACACAAAATGCCATCCTCAACATCTTGGCTTTACCTACCACTTCTCAGTATTACCAAGCCCTAAGCCCCCACCCTACCCTGCTAAATTAAGCTGGCATGCCGATTGCTGATCTTTGGTTGTTAATTCTAGTTTTATCTCTCTACCTAGAAAACCTAAGGAGGTTTCATGCGTAAATCTATACATACATCGGTCGTCGGTTTGACCATTGCTTTAACTGCGTTCGGTTCTGTTGCCGTACAAGCCCAAGGTTTGCAAGAAGCAAGCGAAGCCGCTGGCGTAGCCAAACTTAAATCCATTGAATTTTCCGGCACCGGTAACTGGTTTCAATTTGGCCAAGCCCCTAACCCAAATTCTGCTTGGCCAGCATTTGATGTTAAAAATTATATCGCCGACATAAATTACGAAACGGCCAGCTCGCGCGTCCAGTACTTACGCAGCCAAGTTGTCGAAGCCGGTCGTGCCCGTCCAGCACCCGTTGAGCAACGCGGCATCCAATTTGTTAGCGGCAATACCGCCTGGAACGAATCGATTACCGGTAATTCGGAAACTCAGCAACCAGCAGCAGTTGAAGAACGCGCTGCAGAAATTTGGTCAACACCGCAAGGCTTTCTAAAAGCCGCAGCAGCTAATAACGCGACAACAAAAGCAGTCGAAGGCGGCACCGAAGTATCATTCACCGTCGGAGGCAAATATCGCTATGTTGGTAAAATCAATGCTTTCAACCAAGTGGCACAAGTAGATACATGGATAGATAATCCGGTACTTGGCGACACGTTAGTTGAAACAAAATTTTCCGATTACAAAGATTTTGGTGGCGTTCAATTTCCATCGCACATCGTCCGAAATCAAGGCGGCTATCCAGTGCTGGATATAAACGTCACTTCAGCAAGAGCTAACCCTGGCGTTGACATTAAAGTTCCTCAAGATTTGGCTAAAGCCCCCGCAGTTGCCGTAACCTCTGAAAAATTGGCTGAGGGCGTTTATTATTTAACAGGCGGTACACATCACAGTCTGGCTATCGACCAAGCTGACCACATTGCAATTATCGAAGCCCCTTTAAATGAAGAACGTTCACTGGCGGTGATTTCCAAAGCCAAAGAACTTATTCCTAACAAACCAATCAAATATTTAATCAACTCTCATGCGCATTTTGACCATGCCGGCGGCCTGCGAACATTTGTTGACGAAGGCGCGGCAATCGTGACCCATGCACCCAATCAGGCCTACTACGAGAAAGTGTGGGCAACTCCGCACAGCCTCAATCCTGACAAATTGGAAGCCTCCAAGAAAGCAGCTAAGTTTGAGAGCTTTACCAGCAAACACGTGCTTACTGACGGCAAACGTCCGATAGAGGTTCACTCAATCGCTGGCAACGGTCATAACGATGCCTTTGTACTTGTGTTTCTGCCTAACGAAAAGATTCTTATTGAAGCTGACGCATTCACTCCTACTGCTGCGAATGCGCCAATACCAACAGCACTGAATCCATACGCCGTTAATCTTTATGAAAACATTCAAAAATTAAACCTGAATGTCGAAAAGATTGCTGCCTTACATGGACCACGCGTCGCCGCACTGTCTGATCTACGTGCTGTGGCAGGCATTCAACAAGCCGCTAAGTAACAGCTAAATCTCATTTCAGGACAAAAGCGCAATGCTTTTGTCCTGAATCTCCAGCTCTACTCCTCCAACCTTGCAACTTGCCAAAATTGCCGATATAACCTTTGCCATTTTCGAATTGTTAAACGGTTAATTTATGCAAAAACCATTGGTTTACAAAGGCCGTGGCAGCGTCAGTAATGCGCCAGGTCGCTTTGAAAAACAACACAGCGAAGCCGCCGATGACGGCTGGGGCAGTTTGGATGCAGAACCAGCACCGCTCAAAACAGAAGTCATTATCGACAGTAGCAAATCGTTGATTAATTACAACGATTCCCCTGATCTACCATTCGATCGCTCCATCAACCCTTATCGCGGCTGTGAACACGGCTGCATCTATTGCTTTGCCCGGCCAACGCATGCGTACTTAGGTTTTTCACCCGGACTGGATTTCGAAAGCCGCATCCTGATCAAACCCGATGCCGCGCGCCTACTTAGAGAGGAACTGAGCAAAAAAAATTATCGCTGTGCGCCATTGGCCTTAGGTACCAACACCGATCCCTATCAACCGCTGGAACGACAACATCGGCTAATGCGGCAGATTTTGGAAGTACTGGCAGAAACTCGCCATCCAGTCAGCATCGTCACCAAGTCATCATTGATCGAACGCGATTTAGATCTATTGACGACGATGGCTGAGCAAGGCTTAGTCTCCGTCTATCTATCCATCACCACACTGGACCGAAATATGGCTAGAACACTGGAACCGCGCGCCGCCGCACCGCAACGACGTCTGGAAACAGTCGCTAAATTGCACGCAGCCGGTATTCAAGTCGGCGTGATGGTCGCACCCATCATTCCGGCGTTGAACGATCACGAAATGGAAAACATCGTCAAAGCCGCCCATGCCGCAGGAGCGGCCAGCGCTGAATACATCCTGCTGCGTTTGCCGCTGGAAGTCGCAGACTTGTTCGAAGAATGGCTGCGCCACAACTACCCGCTTAAGGCAGATCATGTATTGAATCTAATTCGGCAAAGCCGCGGCGGTAAATCTTATGATCCAGCATTTCACCAACGCATGTGCGGAACCGGAAGCTATGCCGAACTGATTGGACAACGCTTTCGGCTAATAAGCAAACGCCTAAAATTTGCTCAGTCATTACCGACGCCACGTACAGATTTATTCAGAAAACCGCACTTAGACGGGCAAATGAGTTTTGACTTTTTTGATTGAAAGTTGGAGACGGGGGTATTGACTGCGGAATAACAACTTGTTGCAGAACTATCGAGTAATACCAATCCCAAAAAGTTCGCACACTATCCCTTCTCCAACGGGAGAAGGTTAGGATGAGGGTTTCAAATAAAAACTTATTGAGATTGGTATAAGTTGTAATTAGCTATAGCTAACCCAACATTACAAACGTTTGCAATGTTGGGTTAAGAAATCCAAAAAAGCAGTTATTTAATAGGCAACCACACCAGTTCACCCGCCAGCATATCCGGCACTAGGATGAACTTGCCGTCACCACTTAAACCGATGTCTGCCGCGGATTTGAAGCCATTCTTAAGCAGCTTTACTTCGCCTTTCTTGCTAACGGTAAAGACACTGCCATTTTTCCAGTCGCTGGCATAAAGCACGCCTTTGGCACCGCGAACTATACCGTCGCCGCCACCAAAGCCTTCCGCAACTTTTTCAAGCTTGCCGGTTTTAATCTTGATGCGATAAAGGGTGCCGGATAGCAAATCCAGCTCCAGCAAAGAATCCTTGCCATCAACCAGCAAGCCGTTAGGACTTTGTATCTGCGCGTCCTGTTCACTGTTGGTGATCAACGTCACCTTACCGTTTTTATCGATACGGTAGACCGCACCGCCCTTACCTTCGGTATCGCCACTATCAGAAACGTAAATATTGCCCTGTGCGTCAGCTTCAAGATCATTCAAAAATTGCGGAGCTACAGGAAAAGCGTCAGCAGCGGCAAACACAGTCCACTTGCCATCCTTATCCACCTTAAGCACGCGTTTTTTGTCGGTAACAAAAATATGCTTGCCGGATACGGCCAAGCCCTTGGGGTCATCCAGACCGCTGACAAAATCCTGAGCCTTGCCATCCTTATCGATAACGGTAATCTTACCGTCACCATCCTTGTCGAATTCACCGATCTCAGAAACGTAGACTCGGCCATCCGGACCGGTCAGCGCAGATTCCGGGTTCTTAAGACCTGTGACGGTATCTGAGGTTTTGGCATAAGCCGATGACATAAAGGTAATGACCGCAGCCATCAATAGCGTGTGTTTAAACATAAAATCTCCTTAAAATTTGGAATGGTGCAGGTCAACGAAACGGCACCTAGGTTTTATGCTTCGACGCAATTGGCACTTGCCGTAGCGCGTCGCAGCATCGGTAAGATATTACTTCACAATGGCCAGTTAGGCGATATTGAATGCTTGTTGTCAGTCCAAGCAATATAGGTCACGCATCGCGTACCTTTTGGAGATTGGGGGTATCTGGACCTTTAAAAAAATTATCCAATGCAAAATTCAAAATCTGCCGCGCCAGTAGCGGAGTAGCTCCGAGTAGAGATAAGTTGCCGTCAAGATTTGCGTAAGATTACGCTACGCTAATCGTACCTACGCGGGCTCAATGTCGACAGGGATTCAATTAGCTGACATTCAACGACACGCTTCAGGTGTGCGAGGGGCGGGATCTGACAACATCCTGTAAGCGGACTGCCCCTCGCGTCATCTTCAAGCGATTGTTCGGCATATCATCTACGGGAACCCTCTTAATGTGCCTCACGTTCGACGCAATACGTCTTGGCTGGCCATACGCCGTCCATGTCGATGTGACGTTGACCCGTGAGCCACTGACCCAGCGGATTGTCCCAATGGAAACTGTAGTTGTCGTCGTTTAATATGCCTATGAACGTGATGTCGAGTTTCAATCTTGTGGCGTTCAATGGGATATTGCCGATAGTCTTCGTCAGGCCACCGCTGATCTGCAACTTCTCGGTTTTGCTACCTGCTGGCGTGTTGTATGTCAACGCTACTTTCGTGATGTAGGTGCAGCCAAGCTTGTTGACCAGAACGAGTTCGAAGGATCCCAACTGCATGATCCAGTTTGGAATAATAAGACGCCCATCGAATGAAGCGAACGTGTAAGCGATCGGGACGGGGGTTGGTGCAATTCTGCCCGACTTTTCCGGCCAAAGGTGCTGATCAAGGCTCTTGTCCTGGTTGGTCGAGACATAGGAACCTTTGCCCGTTGCCTTGCCAAGCATTTCCTTTATGCCACTGACTGAACCGCAGATGGAGAACATGCCCTTGTCTTCCTGGGAGCCAACGTTGAGGCCGCTGTTTGCCCACAAAACGCCGGTTACCACACCGAAACCCTGGGCGATTTGCCCTTCCTGCCCCATGCTGACCGACTTTGCCTTCTTCGCAAGAAAATCCATGTTCTGGAGCATTGCCGCTCCGAAGTCATCTATTATCGACTCGTGCGAAAGTGAGAACTCCGAGGCGATAGCCCCCGCCTTTTCCAACCCCCATTTAACCTCTAAACCGGCCTCGATCTTTGTACCAGATTCTGGATCTACAACTGAGCCGTCGATGTTGACCGTCGCCTCCTGCCGGGAGACATGCTCTGACGACAACTGCCATGTGCTCGATGCGGGAACGTCGATCACCTTTACCCCAGGGAGAGCTTCTGCTACCAGACGGAAGTCACCAACGGTAGGATCGACGATCCCAACGGCCCCCGGCTTGATCTGCATGTTAAGTCCCCAGTTCCCCCAATATGCCGGCCGACTCTTGCGAATTAGCCCTGTAAACGGATGATTCCAGTTTGCCATGTTTTTACCCTCCCATTATGGTTTGCCGAAGGCCAACTGCGTGTTGGCTCCAATTGAAAATTGACCACCCGTACCGATTGAAACTTCACCACGGGGAATTGCGTTGTAGCGTACTACGCAGCATTGGAATAGTCGACCAAACAGAGTTAGTTAGTCTACTGACTCCTAAGGGTCGATTGCGTGAGGTCGCCAATGACTGCTTTGTAGTACTCCAGCTCACAAAATATGGATTGGCTGACTGGCCTGTTTTGAGATTTATCGGTTTTTGACCTGTAAACAAGCGAACAAACAGCCGCTCATACCCGTAAAATTTCTTGCTCATCTAGAAATCTAGGATGTAATGTTTAAACTGTCATCATGCTTTGGTTCTACCGGCGTCATGAAAAATCGCGCGTGTAGGCCGCTAATGCATTAGGCTTGTTTAATTAGCATTTTTCAGGAGATAAATCGTTATGAGCACGGCTAAGTTCGATACTCTTGGGCAATACCTTTTAAAACGCTTATATCAAGAAGGTGTTAAGCACATCTTCGGCGTACCGGGCGATTATGTACTCGGTTTTTATGACCTGATGGTCAAAAGCCCCGTTCAGCATATCGGCACAACGCGGGAAGATTGCGCTGCATTTGCGGCTGACGGTTATGCACGTTGTCAAGGTTTGGGGGCGCTGGCGGTAACTTACGGCGTGGGCGCGTTAAATACCGTCAATGCAGTCGCTGGTGCGTATGCGGAATCTTCGCCTGTGATTGTGATTAGCGGCGCACCGGGTGTCGCTGAACAGAGAGATGACCCGTTAATTCATCACCGTTTTGGCCCCTTCACTTTCCAACGCGAAATTTTTGAACGCATTACTTGTGCAACTGTGGTCCTGAATGACCCAGTGATCGCTTTTCGGCAGATTGACCATGCCATTGCCTCCGCTCGCAGATATTGCAAACCGGTCTATATAGAAATTCCTCGCGACTTGGTGCTGGTTGAAGGCTATCCCATACCCTCTGAGACACTGGAAAAATTTACCAGTGATGAAAGCGCCCTGGCCGAAGCCGTGGCGGAAACATTGGAGTTATTGACCAAATCTGTGTCACCAATGATTATTGCCGGCGTTGAATGTCATCGACGTGGACTACAGAGTGAGTTGCTTGATCTTGTTGAACGCGCGCGTTTACCGGTCGCCGCTACATTAACAGGCAAATCAGTGCTTGCAGAACGTCACCCTGCTTATCTGGGTATTTACGAAGGCGCGATGAGCTCCGAACATGCGCGGTATATGGTTGAGCAATCCGATTTACTACTGATGCTGGGCGTCACCTTGAATGACATAGATACTGGCATCTATACCGCCAAACTTGATCCCCATCATATGGTCCGCGCTGCACAGGATGAAGTGGTAATCAGCGCCCATCGCTATCCTCGCGTTTTGTTAGCCGATTTTTTATCGGCCTTAGCATGCGCTGTCAAAACCAGCAATCAAGCCTACGCATCGCCGCCGATCACCATACAATCAAGCCGATTTCCCGAACCCAACCGGCAAATGTCGACTATCCGCTTAATCGAACGTCTCAATCAGGCACTTAGCCCGGAAATGATGGTAGTGTGTGATGTCGGCGATTGCCTGTTTGCAGCCATTGATTTACGAGTCCATCAACAAAGTGAATTTCTGGCTTCCAGTTTCTACGCGACCATGGGTTTTGCAGTCCCAGCAGCGCTGGGAGCGCAAATCGCCCGTCCAGATCATCGCGCACTGATTCTAGTCGGCGATGGCGCATTTCAGATGACTGGCACTGAGCTTTCAACACACGCACATCTTGGCCTGAATCCGATTGTGATCGTTTTTAACAATTCAGGTTACAGCACCGAGCGCTTTATTCTTGAAGGTCCGTTCAATGATATTAGCCCTTGGCGTTTTGACCGGCTCGGCGAGGTCTTCGGTCCGTTAAATGGCTACAATGCCTCCACAGAAGAAGAGTTTGAAGCGGCCCTGACTAATTCCCTGCAATGCCAAACCCAGCCAAGTATTATTAATGTTCATCTGTTGGCTCAGGATGCTTCTTCGGCGATGAAACGACTCGCAGAACACTTAAAAACCAGAGTCCAAGGCGAAAGCTAGCGAGACTTTTAGATTGAAGTGTTAACCCGTTTTCAATGAAAATACCCGCAAGACATTGAAAATCAATAAGTACAAATTTCTGGGACTATTATTTAGCATTCCGTTTAACTTGCTTGGCTCTGCACTTGAAGCATTGCCGTCACCGCTTACTATCCTAGATACCTTAGGTAACATTATCTACGTTAATCAAGCATGGAAACGATTCGCTGATAGTAACAATTTTGCTATGCCTGACTATGGAGTCGGACACAACTATCTTGATTTTTGCGAGCAAGCTCAAGTCAAGCAAAGCCCAAACGCCAACTTGATTGAGCAAGGCATTAATGACGTTATTTCTGGCAGCAAAGATGAATTTATTAGTCAATATCCATGTCACAGCTTGACCGAAAACACTTGGTTTCAGATGCATGTTGTGCCCTTAGATTACTTAGGATCGCGCCATGCCATGGTGATTCACAATGAAATTTCTGAACAAGTAGCAACCGAAGCATCATTACGCAACAGTGAGCGCCGATTAAATCTAGTTCTCAACAATATGCCCGCACTGATTGGCTATTGGAATGCCCAGTTAATTAACGAATTTGGTAACAATGCCTATATTGAAATGTTCGGTATTGACCCGGTTAATATCAAAGGTAAACATATTCGTGAAGTTATTGGCGAACACTTATATAACCTTAATTTAACTTATATTGAGAAAGTACTGAATGGCGAACCCCAACTCTTTGAACGGGCCATCACCGATCCATCGGGAAAAGTGCATTTTACCTTAGCCTCTTATATCCCCGATATTGATAACAATTCAGTAAATGGCTTTTACGTACTGGTCACGGACATTACTCAAATAAAACAGGCAGAAATTGAGCTGAGAAAAAGCGAGCAGATGAGTCGCATGATGCTGGATATTTCTATTGAAGGCTTTAACTTTGTCGACTTGAATGGTCGCTTTATTGATGCCAATGAGTCGTTTTGTCAAATGCTCGGTTATACAAGAGCTGAAATTCTGGATATGTGCGTTAATGATATTGAGTATCTTGAAAATCCCGAACAGACTGCCAGACATTTACAAAAAATAACGACAGAGAGTTTTGATCGCTTTGAAACCATCATGCAAACCAAGGATGGCAAATTAGTGGATGTCGAAGTTAGCGTCGCTTATCTTTCTGACAAGAAACAATATTTTTCATTTACACGCGATATTACCCAACGCAAACAAGCCGAACAACTGCGTATACAAGAACTGAAACAGCAGCGAGACACCTTAATTCGGGAGGTTCATCATCGTATAAAAAACCATTTGCAAGGTATGGTCGGGTTACTGGGGCTTTATTCTTATAAGAATCCCAATGAACAAGATCTAATCCAGGATATAGCGACAAAAATTTCATCAATCGCAGTGGTTTACGGTGTGCAAGGCGCAAACAATCAAGATAAGTCGTATTTGTGCGAAATTACTTCTGAAATATGTAAGTGCCTGGAAATATTTGGTAAAGAACATATCAATATCACTTTTACAGTTAATGATGAGAAAAAAGCGTTGTTGCTTTCAGAACAAGCTGTTCCAATCGCATTGATCATCAATGAACTAGTGATCAATGCAATCAAACATAATAGTAATCTGTTATCCAAACACGTTGCCGTCACTCTTTGTTGTGAAGAACATTCCGCCGTGTTAACGATTCAAAACAACAGTAACCAACAACACGCTTTTCCTAGGTTTGAGCAGGGCATTGGTTTAGGGGTTGGCTTAACCTTGGTTCGATCAATGTTACCCAAAAACGGCGCTTGTTTATCATTAGTGCAGGATCAAGATAATGTCTGCGCACAACTATCTTTAGCATCGCCCATTATATCGATGGTATCCAGTTAACTGATTTACTCGAGCGGTTGCTGGATTTAGTGCATTTTTCTAATTATTGTCTATGATTGGCCCTGAAGATTCTTAGTTGCAACCTAGCCCCTGTTGCATAAATTAATATGCCCAGGGTGTCTGCCAATGTTTTTCCCACTCGTTGTCCAAATAATCCATCTGCCTTCCGGCGTTAACTGGATCAAGTCCATCTTGATTACAGTGCAAGATTTTTTAATTTCCGCTGAATTCACACCTACAGAGCAAAGGTACGCGACGTACTTAATTCTATTTCAAGCTATTGAAATAGAAGCTACTAAGTCATGACCAAGATTCTCGTTGTCGATGATGAGCTATTGGTAATGGCTACCATTGCTATGGGATTGCAACAGCGCGGCTACAAGGTTATGCAAGCCGATAATGGCGCTGATGCGATGTTAGTCTGTAAGCAGCTGAGGCCTGACTTAGTACTGGTTGATTTTCGCATGCCCACAATGAACGGCTTCGAACTCGCCAAGTTATACCAATCCCAATTAGTTCACATACTATTCCTTCTCCAACGGGAGAAGGTTAGGATGAGGGTTTTAAATATAAACTTGTTGGGATTGGTATTACTCAACGAGCAACTTATCCCTTTTGTTTATATTTCCGCATATTGTGATGAGGAAATGGTCAAAACGGCTACAGAAGCCGGTGCTCTTGGATACCTTGTCAAGCCACTAGAAATTTCTAGGATAGTCCTAGCTATTGAGGCCGCGTTATTGCGTGCAGATCAACAAATCAAAGCCGAACAAACCATTGAATACCTAAACAGCTCATTAAAAACCCATCGTCATCAACATAAGCATAAACATGTTTAGGGTTTTTCTGTTCAGCAAAGTGCCAAGTCAAATTAATTGGGAATCTCGAAAAACCCATTCCGATCATGGTTCGACAAGCTCACCACGAACGGAACTCATTGATTTGTATAGGTCCGTTCGCACTGAGTTTATCGAAGTGCATGGTTTTTCAAGGTTTCCAATTAACTAACGATAATGATTTCTAAAATATTAGGAGAATCCGAAATGATTGATAGCACGTCTTTTATACCTTGTTACGACTTTTCAATAACCCTGAATTCAACGTACCTAAAACAAATTGTGCCGTTGATGATACGTCATAACATTGCGGCCAATCCTGTCAATTACGCCATTTGGTATGACTATGTCACTGGCAGCAACACCAAGTTAACTGAAGTGGTTGATACCTTAATAAGCGAACAAAAGCCTTTTGATAGTGACACCAGTATTGATCTGTATAGAAAGCATATTTGTAACGCCTCGCTTGAATCATTTGAAAAAATTAATAGCCACATACAAAAAGTGATTGCACAAGCAACCAGTTCAATTACAGATACCTATAACAAAGCTGAAGCAACCAACGATAGTTTTCAGAAAAAAACGGTAGTTCTGGAAAATTTATCAACGGCGACCGATATAAAAACAATTTTGCAAGAGATTATTAACGAAACTCAGGCACTTGCAGCAACCAGTCATGCAATGCAAGCTAAGTTAATCGAAGCTAATAATGAAATGCAGCTATTAAAAAACGAACTGAATCAAGTTCGCCAATCGGCCGCTACCGACGGATTAACCGGTTTATTGAATCGTCGTGCATTCGATCAGACATTATCTGAAGTCGTTGAACAATCAGAACCCGGCCAAACATTTTTATCGATGCTGGACATTGATCATTTTAAGCGCGTTAACGATACCTACGGACATATCGTGGGGGATAACGTCATCAAATATGTGGCCACACTGATGAAAAAACACGCTGAAGACTATCATCACGTTGCCCGCTATGGTGGTGAAGAATTAGCCATCATCATGCCAAATACCAGCAAAGAAAAAGCCCTGGAGATCTCCGAAAACATCCGCGTAGCCATGGAAAACAGTCGTTTAAAGCGCAAGGATAATAATCAACCGTTAAACACAATCACCCTATCCATTGGCATCACTCAAATTCAAGCTGGCGACACAACGGAGAGCTTTCTCGTTCGTGCAGACAATGCACTTTATCAAGCCAAAGCAACCGGGCGCAATAAAGTGATTCACGATCAGAGCGTCTGATAAATATTTTTGGACTTTCAGCTTTTACTTACTACTTGATCAATTTGTGGAGCCTCATCATGTTTAACAACTTAACTATCAAAGCCCGTTTATTAACACTCATAGGGTTATTGTCGGTCGTTCTCATTGTTATTGGTGCTGCTGGCTTAAAAGGGATGCATGATTCCAATGGAGGATTACGCACTGTCTACCTGGATCGCACTATCCCAGCCATTCAGTTGGCCGAAATCATGGATTTAGTCAACGACAGCGTTCGTCAGTTATATCTGGTGAATAGTCAGGAACCGCGCGTACATGATGGTACTCAACCTACCAACATCACAGAGGCTATTGATAAAAACATTACGGGTATCACCAAGCTTTGGAATGCTTACCTAGCCACCTACTTAACGCCGGATGAAAAAGTCTTGGCGGATAAGTTTTCTTTGTTATTACAAGACGTTGAAAAGAATGGTTTATTAACAGCAATACAGCTTTCTAACCAGGGCCGAGGTGCCGAAACCAATCGATTCATGGTGTCTGAACTGGAACCAAAACTTGATCAGTTTATGGTGGTAATGGATGACTTGAAACAGTTACAAGCCGATGTTGCCAAACAAGAATATGAACATGCCTCTGCTGATTTAGACAGGACGTTTGTGTTCGAGCTTGGTTTGATTTTACTAGGCATTGCCTTGTCATTTGTGTTTGGCTTGGCATTTATACGCAACCTTAGTCAGCAATTGGGCGCAGAACCTAAAGTAGTTGCTGATCTACTGGCGATGATTGCGCGAGGCAAACTGGATAATGTCATCCTCGTCAATGCTAGCGATGATCGAAGCATCTTGGCCAATTTGCGCTTTATGCAACAGCAATTAATGACTCGCCAAACCAAGGAATACCAAGAGCGTGACGAGTTTATTCGTATCAAAATCGCACTGGATAGCGTGACGACCAACGTGATGGTCGCGGACAATGAGCGCAACATTATTTACATTAATCCCGCCGCGATTACGATGCTGCAACACGCCGAAGCGGATCTGCGCAAAGTGTTGCCCAGCTTTTCTGCCGAAAAGTTATTGGGCGTCAACATGGACTCCTTCCACAAAAACCCTGCACACCAACAAGCCTTGTTGGCAAAACTAAGTTCAACTTATCGTACTCAAATTAGTGTAGGCGGCCGCACCTTTAGCTTGATAGCCAACGCCATCAATAACGACAAAGGCCAAAGAATTGGCTCCGTGGTGGAATGGAAAGATAGAACCGCTGAAGTGGCTATCGAGCAAGAAGTCGCCAAGGTAGTGGATGGCGCAGTGCTGGGTGACTTTATGCAGCGTATCGATGAGGCAGGCAAGGAAGGCTTCTATCTGCAACTGGCTCAGGGCATCAATAAACTCATGGATACCAGTTCTACCGGCCTGAATGAAGTCGTGCGTGTACTTGAGGCCATTGCCCGTGGCGACTTGACCGAAACCATTGTCAATGACTATTCGGGCACCTTCGGTCAACTTAAAGATGATTCCAATACTACAGTTGCAAAGCTAAAAGAGATTATTGGGCAAATTAAAGAAGCCAGCGAAACCATAAGCACCGCCGCCAGCATGCAGGAGCTCACTTCCACCGTGCGGCACACTACCGAAAACGCCCAACATGCCAATGAACTGGCAATTAAAGCCAGTGATATTGCCGGAAAAGGCGTGCTTGTAGTGACTCAAGTGGTCGACACCATGGCATCCATCCATGACTCTTCACGCAAGGTGGAAGATATTATTGCCGTCATTGATGGCATTGCCTTTCAAACCAACATTCTGGCGCTTAACGCTGCCGTGGAAGCCGCTCGTGCCGGTGAACAAGGTCGGGGCTTTGCCGTAGTGGCTGGAGAAGTACGCAACCTAGCGCAACGCGCGGCCGCCGCGGCCGGAGAAATAAAAGGACTGATTGGCGATTCCGTCAATCAAATTGAAGACGGTGCTCGCCTAGTCACTCATGCGGGCAAAACCATGGAAGAAATCGTTAGTTCAATTCAAGGTGTATCGGCAATCATGTCAAACATAGCCGCCGCGTCATTGCAGCAAACATCAGGTATTGAGCAAGTCAATCTAGCCATCGGCCAGATGGATGATGTGACACAACAAAATGCCGCTCTGGTCGAACAAGCCGCTGCCTCGGCTGAATCGCTGGAAGAGCAAACTCAAAATCTAGCTGGCATGGTTGGGCAATTTAAAGTTGATAATCGGAGTTTTGCGCGTTTAGCGATTGAGCACGCAAGTGCTGTGAACAGCTCCAGCAATTACCTTGAGAAAACACTAAATCCACCTGAAAAAGCCATCGGCGTTGCCGATTGGGAAGAATTTTAGTATCAATTATTCTGCCTCAATTCAACATTACGTTATGAATGCTATTTTTTACCAAATTTCATGTATCCCAATTAGTTATGCAGCTTTATTATTGGCTTTAATCGGTTTCCTTATTCATGCAAAAGTCTTATAGTGACTTTTGCTTCATACAATCACCGGAGACGATCATGAGTAACATCGACATCGATACAAACGCAGTTATTTCGGTTTTGAACAATATTCTTGAAGCCGAACTGGCAGGAGTGGTTCGTTACACGCACTATGCATTAATGGTTTTTGGCTACAATCGCATCCCTATCGTTTCCTGGATGCGCAGCCAAGCGAATGAATCTTTGGCCCACGCTAATGAGGCTGGCGAGTTGATCACCCACTTGGACGGTCATCCTTCTTTAGGAATCGGCCCTTTATTGGAAACGCATCGCCACGATATTGGCGATATTCTGCGTGAATCCCTGGAGCATGAAAAATTGGCATTAAGCCACTATCATCGTTTGCTTGAACTGGTTAACGGTCGGAATATTTTGCTTGAAGAATATGCTCGCGTAAAAATAGCGCAGGAAGAAGGCCATCTGGGAGAGGTTCTCAAGATGTTAAAAAAACCAGGCGAGTAAGTTTGGTTTTTTAGACATTCATGCTTGATGACACTGGCCCAACGAGACTGGAAACCGACACACTAGGTGCCATTGCCGTGCCCGCTGACAAATACTGGGGCGCGCAAACCCAGCGTTCGTTGGTGCATTTTAAAATCGGCGATGAACGCCTACCAAGACCTTTAATACGAGCGCTGGGCATTGTGAAACACTGCGCAGCGCTTACTAATATCCGCTTAAACGACCTTAATGAAACTATCGGCAATACCATTGCCGATGCCGCGCTGGATGTGATCAGCGGCAAGTTAGACGAGCACTTTCCACTGGTAATCTGGCAAACTGGTTCCGGTACCCAATCTAATATGAATGCCAATGAGGTAATTGCCAATCTGGCTAATGAGCGGCTGGGCAGTGTACTTGGAGCAAAATCGCCGGTTCATCCCAACGATCATTGCAATCTTAGCCAATCAACCAACGATGCCTTTCCAACTGCAATGCATATTGCTACGGTTGAACAGCTTCATAAGTGTCTGATCCCGGCGTTGCAACATTTGCATCAAGTGCTTTTTGAGAAATCCCGGATTTGGGCTGACATCATCAAAGTCGGCCGTACCCATCTTCAAGATGCAACACCATTGACACTGGGTCAGGAGTTTTCAGCCTACGCAGCTCAAATGCAGTTTGGCCTTGACCGTATTCACGACAGTCTCAACCGGTTGTATCCGCTCGCCCAAGGCGGCACCGCTGTCGGCACCGGCTTAAATAGTAAATCAGGTTTTGCCGAACTGTTTGCCGAACAAGTAGCAAGCTTTACCGGACTACCATTTACTTCAGCTACCAATAAATTCGAGGCAATGGCTACGCATGATTCGATGGTTGAAATCTCCGGCGTATTAAATACGCTGGCGGTGAGCCTGAATAAAATAGCTAACGATATTCGCTTGCTCGGTTCCGGACCTCGAGCCGGATTTGGCGAACTGATGTTACCCGAAAATGAGCCAGGGTCGTCAATCATGCCAGGAAAAATCAATCCAACCCAATGCGAAGCTTTGACCATGGTTTGCGCTCAAGTGATGGGCAATCTCACCACTGTCACGTTCGCTGGAGCCCACGGTCAACTTGAACTTAACGCATTTAAGCCGGTGATTATTTATAACGTGCTACAGTCGATCCGTTTGTTAGGTGATGCCGTGGTGAGCTTTACCGATCATTGCGTAGTAGACATCACCCCGAATAACGAACGAATCGCCGAGCTGCTGGAAAAATCGCTAATGCTGGTAACTGCATTGGTGCCGCACATCGGCTACGACAAAGCAGCGCATATCGCCAAATTAGCCTTAAGTAATGGCACAACCTTGCGGGAAGAAGCCATAACCAGCGGACTGGTTACTGCAGAGGAATTCGATGCCATCGTCCGGCCGGAAAAAATGCTCTCGCCGAAGTAATACCAATCCCAATAAGTTCACCTACTATCCCTTATCCAACGGGAGAAGGTTAGGATGAGGGTTTTAAATAAAAACTTATTGGGATTGGTATAAGACAACATTTTAATTACAACAATAACCTGGGAGTTACACCATGCACGTCACTTATGAACAAGCAGAAAAAGCCATCGCGGCCGCGATAGCCGAATCTAACAAATTAGGCACGCAAATGTGTATCGCCGTGGTCGATTCAGGTGCCGATTTAAAAGCATTTACCCGCATGAACGGTGCCTGGGTTGGCAGTATCGATATAGCCATTAAAAAAGCCAAAACGGCGGTTTTCTTCGGTATGAACACGGGGCAAATTGGTCAGTTATCGCAACCGGGTGGACCACTTTTCGGCATTGAACATTCCAATCAAGGCTTGATTACTTTCCCCGGCGGCGTGCCGATTGTCGATGAAGACGGCATATTGATTGGCGCAATTGGTGTCAGTGGCAGCTCAGTGGAAAATGATCACCAGGTCGCCAAAGCGGGCGGAGATGTGGTTGGTCTTACCGATTTGCCCTCACACCCATGGCGGACTTAAGTAAATAGGCTGTTCCAAATCTTAAGCTGGGTTTATGCCAGCGACCGATAAAAATGCGCAAGTTGCAGCGGACAAGTTGATCGTCTATTACGACGGCGTTTGTCCAAAATGCATCCGCGATAGAGAAAATTACGAAAAACTCGTAGGCTCAAAGTCTGACAGTGTTTGCTGGTTCGATATTACTGACCAAGAAGATCAGTTAAAAAATTTGGGTATCGATCCACAAAAGGCTTTATCGGAACTGCATGTGCGCGATAGCAGCGGCCGGATCGTTTCGGAATTGGACGCTTACATCCTGTTGCTGAATAAAATACCGTTATTGAAACCACTTGCTTGGCTGATTGGACTGCCAGTGATACGTCCGCTGTTAGCCAAACTTTATCACTGGCAAGTTACCCAGCGCTTGAGGAAAAGGGGATTACTATAAATTTTATTCCAGCGGTTTTTCAGGCGATTCTTGGAGCATTTTTTCGGCTGCAATAGCTATCTGCTGTTGCTTTAACCAGGCTTGCCAGACCGACAGCAACACTGACAAAATCACTGGCCCTAAAAATAACCCTACAGCACCAAACGCAGTAAGACCACCTAATACACCAAACAACACAACCAAAAATGGCACTCGCCCGGCACCACTAATAACGATCGGTCGAATAATATTATCAACAGTACTAACCACAAAAAAGCCCCAGAGCAACAACCCAATACCGGGCCAAAATTGATTCGCAAGAACCAGTGAAACTCCAACCGGCACCCAGATCAAGGTCGCACCCATAGGTACCATGGCCAGTAATGCAGTGAGTGTACCCAATAGCACCGGCGCCCTAACCCCGGCCGCCGAATAACCTATACCGGCCAACAACCCTTGTGCCAAGGCGGCCAGCACCAGACCATAAACAACCGCTCGCGTAGTATTTCCAGCGGCTTGCAAATAGACGTTTTTATATTTACCAAGAAAATGAATCAGCCCTTGATGCAATTGTTTAAAGGCCTCTTCGCCATCACGAAAACAAAAAAACACCGTCACTAACACTACCGCGAGTTTAACGACGTTACGACCGATGCCACCCACAAAATTAGCAAATTCGCCTAACCATTGTTTTGCCCAACCCAATACCTGGGCGGTGGCTTCACTGCGGTTATTAGTTAATTTATCTAAGCCGTTTTGTAAATAATCGCCTAAACCGGGGATTCGACGAACAAAGTCAGGAAGGCGCAATGATTCGTTGGTGAAATTGTCAATAAGGACTTGGTAGGCAATTTTACTTTCATCTTGCAGTATTGATGCAAGTCCAAAAACTGTCAGTAATACCGTTGTCGTGATAAACACCGTCATAATTGCGGCGCTAAGCGTTGCCTTACCCTTTAGCCGGACTTTTAACCATTGATAGGGCGGCCACATCACATAGGCCAAAATAAACGCCCAGACCAGGGTAAACAAAAATTCCCGCAATACCATAAAACCAAGCAGAATTAGCGCTGCCAGCAGTATGCCGGGTATTAGAAATAGAAAGTGTGAGTATTGCTGATTGGAATCATCATTCATGGGCTGACCTTAAACGGTTATGGTTCGACGATACTCACCATAACCGCTCAACGGCCCAGTTGGACTTGTCAGTTGTTATCGCGAACTAAATCAATATAAACCCAATTGTACTTGGGCGACTTCGGACATCATTTCTCTGGACCAGGGCGGATCCAAAACAACCTCAACGTTAACATGATCTACACCAGGCAAGGCACGAATACTTTTTTCGACATCTCCTTGGATCACTGGCCCCATGCCGCAACCTGGCGCAGTCAGCGTCATTTTGACATGGACATCATTTTTATCTTCATCGACCTGGGTCACCTTACATTGATAAACCAAGCCAAGGTCGACAATGTTGACAGGAATTTCTGGGTCATAGACTGTTTTCATCACTTCCCAGCAATTCTTTTCTACCATTTCCGGGCTGGTTTCAGAGACTAAGGTATATAACTCATGCGTTTCTTTACCTAGCGCATCGGCATCGGCACCGGCAATCCGCACCATGTGTCCGTGATCTGTTACCACGGTATAGTTGGTGCCAAGCGCTTGATGAATAGTGACTATTTCACCTTTACTTAAAGTTCCAGCCGCACCATCAGGAATAGTGATGATATTGACATTCCGGGTTAATACAACAGTTTCTCTTTCCGACATGACAGTTCTTTTTTATAAATGAAAGGAACGGGCATCGAAAGCTTGGCCGGTTATGCCGATGCTCTCTGAGCCAAATAAATAACTATATACAGGTGCCATTGAACTCATATTCGGCAGCTTATTTTTGTCTTCTGCAGGATAAGCGCGTTTTCTTAACGGCGAATCGATTGGTCCCGGAATCAAGGTGTTCACTCTGATTTTTCCGCTAGCTTCCAATTCGTCTGCCAATATATTTGCATAGCCTTCCAGAGCAACTTTGGCAACGCCATAAACGCCGGAAAATGCTTTAGCTGTCCGCGCTGAAGAATCAGAAGTAAACACGATACTGGCGTGAGCGCTTTTTTGCAGCACAGGTAATAGCACTCGTGTCAGCAAAAACGGCGCGTTGAGATTGACGTTGAGACTATGTCCCCAATCTTTAGTGCTGGTCATCGACATTGGTGCACAGGAACTAAATTCAACCGCTGAATGCAGTAAACCTTGTAATGAGCCGTAGGTTTGGTCGATTTTATCCGCCAGTTCCTGATAGTCCTGTTCGGTTGCACCCGCTAAATCAAATGGATACATAATCGGTTCAGGCGCTTTGGTAGCGGTAATGGCATCGTAAATTGCTTCCAATTTGGCAATGCTTTTGTCCAGTAAGATAATGTGCGCGCCCTGCCCGGCCAATGTCAGCGCAGCAGTGCCACCCAACCCGCCACCGGCGCCAGTTATCAGAATGACTTGATTAGTTAAGGGCATGCGGCTATCCAGGTAGTCAGGTGATCAGGAGATATAATTAGGGCGTCTGCCCCCCAATTTTGCGGGATATCGTCAGTTTTAATGTAACCATACAGCGCGGCCAGAGTTTTCATTTCTGCGCTTTTTCCGGCTGCAATATCGTGCTCAGCATCGCCAATGTAAACGCATTCTTGCGGTTCTACGCCAATACGCTTGCAAGCTGTCAGCATAGGTTCAGGATGCGGTTTAGGATTTGCGGTGGTATCGCCGCTAATAATGCAGGCAGCCCGTTCAGTCAGCTTAAGAGCATCCATCAACGGATTAGTGAATCGTTCACGTTTATTGGTCACCACGCCCCACTTGAGTCCACGTTCTTCAATGGTAGCTAAGGTATTTTGCATGCCGGGAAAGAACACCGTGTGCTCAGCAATATTGTCTTGATAATGATCAAGCATGGTTGCCAGAATTTCAGTCATTAACTTAGCATCATGCCCGGGAATACTGGCCCGAATCATTGCCGCTGCACCATAAGAAATAAACGGTTTGATGGTATCAGCAGACACCGCAGCACATCCGTGATGAGCTAAGGCGTGATTTAGGCAAGCAATTAAATCAGGCGCGGTATCGACTAAGGTGCCGTCAAGGTCGAATAACACGCAGGATAATTTAAATGTCGTGGCCATCGGATTTTTTAATTCGCTTTTTTAAATGCGGCGATGTAATTGACATCAACATCTTTACCCAAACTAAAACGCTTGTTAAATGGGTTATATTCAATACCGACCATACCTTGCAGCTCTAGTCCAGAGGCACGTGCCGACTGACTAAGCTCGGATGGTTTGATAAACGTTTTGAAATCATGCGTGCCTTTGGGCAACATTCTTAATACATGTTCGGCAGCAACAATCGCCAATAGATAGGCTTTAGGTTTTCGATTTAGTGTAGAAAAAAACACCATGCCGCCGGGTTTAACCATCTTGGCGCAGGCTGAGATAATCGAGCCTGGATCAGGTACATGTTCCAACATTTCCATACAAGTGACATGATCAAAACTTTCAGCTTGTTGATCGGCCAATACCTCCGCACTGATTTTTTGATAATGCGCGTTAACACCTGACTCGAGGCCATGTAAGTCTGCGATGTCGATCAGCTCTTCACTTAAATCGATACCCAACGCATCTGCGCCTTGCTTGGCCAAACCTTCAGTCAAAATACCGCCGCCGCAACCGACATCAACAATGCGTTTTCCGGCGATGTCGGCGTAACGCTGAATAAATTCAATACGTAACGGATTGATGTCATGCAGCGTTTTAAACTCGCCTTGTGGATCCCACCACCGTTCAGCCATTGAGCCGAATTTATGAATTTCATGCAGATTTACGTTTTCTTTTGCTGTCATCGTACTGTGCCTTTATTTTATGTTTTATAGTTTACTATATTACTAGGTTATTAGTCATTGCTTAGCTTGCTTAAGACGGTTGTTTTATTCCACGCTAATGTCAGAAGCTGACTTTGCCAGCACCTGTTTTGCGCGTAATTCAGCGCCCGACGGCAATTGTGTTTGATGACTATCAATCCACGCCTTAATGTCCTGCCAGACAGTTTTTGCCTGAAGATCACGCAACAGCATGTGATAACCCTGCGGATAAAACGCTACGGTTTTATTGGTGCTTTTGACTGCGGAAAGTTGCTGCAGAAAAGCGTAGGTCGGTTGTTTGGGGATAATGTCGTCTTTTTCGCCATAAAGCATCAACACATTGCCCTGCAATGAGGACGCACTGGCAAAAGCCTGATCCATTAAATCTGCTAAGCCATACAAGGCATCGACGCGCGTTGCTTTGATCACCCAAGGATCTCGACTTAACGCCCGCAGCATATCGATATTATCGGAAGGCGTAACTTTAACAACACCTTCGCCGGTAAGCCTTAACCAAGGCGCGCTGTGTGCAAGTGTCCACAACAATCCGGTTTGATACCAAGGCATGGTAGATCGTGCCCACAATGCAGGCGCAGCCAGAATAATGCCGGATAACTCAGGTATTGGATGCTTGCTAAGCGCGGCCATTATTACCGCCCCCCCCATGCTTTCGCCCAGCAAATAAATAGGTTGTTGCGGATAGCGTTGTTTAAGTAAGCGCACCAGTGAGTGCAAGTCATCGGTATAAGCATCGGTGCCTGCCCACAAGCCGCGCTTGGGTGCCGCGCCGAATCCGCGTTGATCGTAAGCAAAGCAGGCTATGCCTTGGCTACTAAAAAATTGCCCCGGTTGTTCAAAAAAGCGGCTGTAGTCATTAAAACCATGTAACGCCACAATAACGGCATGGGGGTCGGTTTTGGGTAACCAATGGCGCAGCGGCAGATGGGCGCCATCTTCAGTTACCAGAATATTATCGACAAGATGAGCTGAAGTGATTGGCGCTCCGGGCCCATATTCTTTGGGCACGCAACCGCCAAGCACCAGCAGTAACAAAGGAAAATAAAATGCGCGCAGTCCTTGCAACCTCCCTCTTCGAAGGGGTGTTGCAAGGACTGGCTTAAAGTGTGTGCCGACCAAACTTTATTTCTTAATCAAGCTCTTTAGAAATGGCCACACTGTTGACGACCATTTTTCTAATCCCAATTTCGCCAAGCGCTCTAATTGCTTAGCCGTACCGTTAATTAATGCCGAGGCTTTATCCAACCGCGCTTTGTTTTCATCAGATTCAAAATTATCTCGCCATTGCAGATAATGCATCCCTAAGCCGCTGACAAATACAGGTTTATAGAGCCACATTTCCAGAAGAGAAATTACCCACATGTATATAAAAGAAGCGGCCATGCCCATACCGGCAATAATCACCAGCCAGGCAAACATTGGGTGAATTTTGGTGAGCCACCACGACAAAATATCAGCCATCAAAAAGATATAAGGCATACCGACTGCAATACATTTAATTTTGGTAGTCGTGGTCTCGGCAAAACTAAAAATAACGCCGACAAACATAAAGATAAAGCTGATACCGAACAAATGGATATGAGAAACGCGAGTCAGTGACGCAAAAGTCGCGCCTTCATCTTGCTTGGCGTACTCTTTTAATTTTTCATAGGTGGATAAATCAGGGATACCAGAAGCACTGGCGTTATGGCACATAACACAACGTGTTTCGATGATTTTATCAATGCCATCATCTTTATAGTCATCCAAATCCGCGCCATCTCTAGCCCATTGCATAATGGCAAAACCTTCTTGTTCCGGCGCATTTTCTTTCATGGAACCGTTTAATTTTTGCTCCAACACCGTACCTGAACGGTTGCCGTAATAGCTATACACAATATCATCAACTGATAGACCGAATTTACCGTCGGCCATACCGTGAGTGAATAGAATTTGAATCAATGCAAACAAATAACCTACACCCACGGTGCAAAGGTAGCCGGTAAACAATACCTTAACCGGGGTATCGTGATCTTTTAGCGGAGTGTATTTTGAGGTCATAGCGTTCACTCAGGGTGATTGGAGATAAGAAAATGGCTTATTGCCTAAGCCTAGGCGGGCAGTTTACCATCAAACCACATCAACTTAACGTGATTGCCTGTACAGTCAAAGGTAAATACAGCGTTTACATTTAACGACATATAGCTCGACAATGCCTCGTATTTACCGCTCTTATAATTCCTCTTTCGCTTATCGTGCTCAATATCATTTGGATTGGTTTTTTTCTTACTACCTTCATTATCGCCTTGTTCAAACTATTGGTGCTGGGTGACAGCCATGTATTTGCCGACATCATGGCGGCTTTGTTCAGCCAGTCCAAAGCGGCATTTGAAATTGCGCTGGGGCTCACCGGCGTGTTGTCTTTATGGCTGGGCATCATGCGCATCGGCGAACAAAGCGGCTTTATCCGCTTATTGACTCGCGCCCTCACCCCGTTATTTAGCCGTTTAATGCCGGAAGTGCCCTTAGATCATCCGGCCTTGGGTGCGATGATGATGAATATTTCCGCCAATGCACTGGGCCTCGATAATGCCGCAACGCCGATGGGCATTAAGGCGATGCAGGAGTTACAAACACTCAACCCCACGCCGGAAACAGCCAGCAATGCGCAAATATTGTTTTTGGTGATCAACACCTCCAGCGTCACCCTATTTCCGGTGACCATTTTTACTTACCGGGCCCAACTGGGTGCGGCCAATCCCACCGATGTATTTATCCCGATCCTGATTGCCACCTACTGCTCAACGCTGGCGGGCTTGTTTGCTGTTGCTGCGATCCAAAAAATCAATCTTTTAGACAAAGTGGTTTTGGCTTACTTGGGGGGTATCACCCTCGTGGTTGGCGGCTTGTTGACGTATTTTTCCGGTTTGCCGCAACAGCAAATGCTTGAACAATCGGCCGCCGCCAGCAATATCATTCTGTTTTCGCTGATCATCGCTTTTCTTATTGGCGCCATCAATAAAGGCATTAATGCTTACGAAGTGTTTATTGAGGGTGCCAAAGAAGGCTTCCAGACTGCCATTAAACTGATCCCTTATCTGGTGGCGATGCTGGTGGCAATTGCAGTATTTCGTGCCAGTGGTGCGTTGGAGCTATTGGCGAATGGCGCACGATATTTAGTGCAAAGACTGGGAATGGATGACCGCTTTATTGATGCATTACCGACAGCGTTAATCAAACCCTTTAGCGGCAGCGGTGCCCGGGCCATGATGATAGACACCATGACCACGCACGGTGCAGATTCGTTTGCCGGTCGTCTGGTATGTATTATCCAGGGCAGTACAGAAACGACTTTTTATGTGTTGGCGGTTTACTTCGGTGCGGTGGGCATCAAGCGTATTCGTCATGCGGCGACGTGTGGGATAATAGCCGACCTAGGCGGCATGATCGCCGCCGTTTTTATTACTTACGCCTTCTTTGGATAAATGCAAATACACCTTAAAACACTGGGCTGCCGCCTGAATGAAGCGGAACTGGAAACCTGGGCGCAAGCCTTTCAAAAACAAGGTCACCAGATTACCCGGCAAGCCGAAAATGCCCATGTAGTCGTCATCAATTCCTGTGCCGTCACCCAGGACGCCGCCAGAAAGTCACGCCAGATGATACGGCGCATCCACCGCGACAATCCCCAAGCCAAACTGGTCGTCAGCGGCTGTTATGCCACGCTCAATCAGGATGAAGCCGCGTCGTTACTGGGTGTTGATTTAGTGGTCAGCAATAAAGACAAAGACCAATTGGTCGAAACCACTTTAAGCCAATTAAACATGTCGACCATGCCGGTCATGTCGACCGAACCGGCGGAAATTTCCTTATTTACCCGCGGCAGGCAACGCGCTTTTGTTAAAGTCCAGGACGGTTGCCGCTATCGCTGCACGTTTTGCATCGTCACTGTCGCGCGTGGCGAAGAATCCAGCCGCCCGGTACAAGCTGTGATTGATGAAATCAACGAACTACACAGTCAAGGCATCAACGAAGTCATCCTGACCGGTGTGCATTTGGGCGGCTATGGCAGTGACTTGGACAACACATTGTCCGATTTGATCAAAGCCATCCTTGCCGATACTGAGATTCCAAGGCTGAGACTCGGCTCGCTTGAACCTTGGGAATTGCCTGCTGATTTTTTTGAATTATTCGACAACCCGCGTTTGATGCCGCACTTACATCTACCGCTGCAAAGCGGCTCGGATACTGTGTTACGGCGCATGGCACGTCGTTGCAAAACCGAAGAATTTGCCGCCATCGTCAGTCAATTAAGACAGCAAATTCCGCACTTTAATATCACCACGGACATTATTGTCGGCTTTCCCGGTGAGACTGAGCAGGAATGGCAAGACAGTTTTGACTTCATCAAACAGACTGGATTTGGTCACATTCATATCTTTACTTATTCTCGCCGCGAAGGCACCAAAGCCGCAGGATTGCCCGAGCAAATCCCGGAAGCGATTAAAAAACAACGCAGCCAACAACTGCATGAACTCGCCAACGAAATGAAACAACAGTTTCACAAAGCCAACATCGGCCAGACTTTTTCAGTACTTTGGGAAGGCTACAGTGAGCCATTACCCAATAATCAACACAGGGTATTCGGTTACACGCCCAATTATCTGCGCGTTGCTAACATCATCCCTGACAGCGAATCAGTAGAGAATAAAACCCTACTAACCACACTAAAAGTCAGCTGTGACAACGTTATGTTGGGTGAGTTTGCTGGTTAAGAATTGACCGGTCTGGTCGCCTACCAACACTGTAGACGCATTAGGCAAAGTGCCTACTGTCGATAGGCAGCACGACCTATATCTGCGAGTGCATTTGCTCAGCAAGCCAATCAGTCCAACTTGAAAAATTATCGCCTTTAGTGGATGACAAACAGATGATTTGAATATCCGGATTGACCTGTTTTGCATAGCCAATGCAACGTTCAACATCAAAATCCACATAAGGTAATAAATCGGTTTTATTGATCAGCATTAAATCCGCCGCATGAAACATATCCGGATATTTAAGCGGCTTGTCGTCGCCTTCGGTGACCGACAGCACCACCACTTTATGCGCCTCGCCCAAATCAAACGAAGACGGGCAGACCAAATTGCCGACATTTTCGATAGCTAGCAGGCTGTTATCTTTTACATCCAACTCAAATAACGCCTGACCAATACCCAGCGCTTCAAGATGACAGGCGCGGCCGGTATTGATTTGCAGCGCTGGCGTGCCGGTAGCTCGGATGCGATCGGCATCATGCTCGGTTTGCTGGTCGCCTTCGATCACTGCAATTGGGAATTGACCGTTTAAAGCTTTAATGGTCTCGACCAGCAAGGTGGTTTTACCCGCCCCGGGACTTGAAACCAAATTCAGCACAAAAATTTTATGCTGTTTAAAATATTCCCGATTTTGCGTGGCATAGGTATTATTTTTGCCTAGTAAATCCTGCTCAAGTTGTATGAGACGCCCCGTGTCCAGCTCGTCATGATGATGTTGATGTTCGCGCTTAAAAACAAACTTATGACTCTGTTTTTGTTCAGGTGAGCCGCAACCACATATTCCGCACATAATTAATCCGCCGTTAAATGACAACCAAATCTTTAATCTTCATTTCCATGCCTTGCACCACTGTCAGAGGTCTGCCGCAATGGCTGCAAGGATCGTACAAGACTTCCATTACTGTGTTTTGCCCGCATTGCTGACAACGTCCCAGTCCATTGAGCTCAGTAATAATAAGTTCCGCACCTTCCGCCAATGAGCCTTTCATCACGACATCAAAACCAAAACGTAACGCTTCAGGTTCAATACAAGAAAGCTTGCCGATTTCCAGGGTCACTCGGCTTACTTTGCTGAACTTCTGGCTTTGCGCGTGGTCTTCCAAAATTTCCCGCACGTTTTCTAACAGAGAGAGTTCATGCATGGCTATCCCTGCCATGCACCCTTCGGGTAAATGCAAATTTGCTCCCGGCAGATTTGTCATGCATGGCTATCCCTGCCAGGTACCCTTCGGGAAAGTGCGATTAAGTTAAGCCGTTCGTGCTCGACTGCATGGAGGCAGGAGGTAGAGCTATGCATGGAGCAATTGCCGAGAGCTTGTCGAAGCATGATCGGCTTAACTTAATCGCCTAGGATTTTTCCATTCACCCTTCGACAGGCTCAGGGCGAACGGAAAAATCCTAATATTAATGGCAGCGCACCTTAGATTATAGGCAAGTATGCTCCCTGCTAATTTGTTGTCATACATTGATGAAATTCCTCCATGCATCAGGACTTGGGCTGTCTAATAATCTTTCAACAAACTGACAGGCAGCCGCAAAATTGTTTTGAGCATTTGCACTCACGCCCTCGCCAAGCTCAAAACTTTCCCCTTTAATGGCAAGCAAAAAACACGGTGGCGGCGACTGTTTTTTTATCGACTGATATACCGCCAACACCGCGGAGGGACTCATCGCATGAGTAGTGTAACTGTCGTCTTTAGCGGGTGTAAGTTCGGAAAAATCAAAGGCACTAACGCAGGCAACCGAGGCATCGATAAACAACACCAACTGTCTATTTTCCAAGTCCAGCGCATGTTCAATCTGCAACTGGAAATCGGTCAGCAAATCGATGTCGGTCAAATCACAATGGCTTTCGACATATTCCAGCAACAACGGCCCCAGCGCATCGTCGCCGCGACTAAGATTGCCATAACCAAACAGCAAAACAGGTTTAACCATCAAGTCGATCAATTTGGCCGTCACTGTGCTTAATCAATTTATCAATCAACTGGCCTTTCGCATCAACCAGTTCAAGCTGCAGCGGCATTTTGCCGACGGCATGGGTAGCGCAGGATAAGCACGGATCATAAGCGCGTATCGCCACTTCCAGGTTGTTCAACAACGGCTCGGTCAGCTCCCGACCGGATAAATATTCCGCAGCTACTTGCCGTACCGATTCATTCATCGCCATGTTGTTACTGGTTGTTGAGACGATTAAGTTGGCTTTGGTAACAATGTCGTTTTCATCGACTTGATAATGATGAAACAAGGTACCGCGCGGCGCTTCTATCACGCCAATGCCTTCAAAGCGACGTTCGCCTTGTGCTACCAGATCATGACCCATGATGTCGGGATCATGCAGCAATTCCTTAATGCTTTCGGCGCAATGCAGAACTTCAATTAAGCGCGTCCAATGAAACGCCAGCGTGCTATGCACCATGGCTTCACCCGTGTGTTCTTTAAACTCCACGCGGGCAGCTTCAGCCAACGGCGTATTGATATAGTCGCAGTTATTCACGCGCGCCAGCGGGCCGACACGATACCAGCCGTCTTCCTTGCCTAAGGACAGCAAATACGGAAATTTCATGTACGTCCAGGAGCGGACTTCTTCATGGATAATATCGTTGTAACGGCAGTAGTCGAAATGATCCAGTATCGTCTCGCCTTCAACGTTTTTGGCGCGAATGCCACCATGATAAAGCTCCAGCGCGCCATCAGGTTTGGTCAAACCCAGATAATTAGTGCGAATAGTCGCGAAATCGTCGTAATAAGGCAGGTTCGAGCAATGTACCTTTTTGATTAGCGCCACCGAATCTGCCGCCCACGTAATCATCTGGTCGATGTCTTCCAGCAAATAATCGCGCTCGACTTTGGTCAGCGATTTATTCATGCCGCCGGCAATCGCGCCAGTACCATGAATGCGCTTGCCCGATACCATGCGGATAACTTCCTGCCCATATTTACGCAGCTTAACGCCTTGCAGGCCAATGTCTGGATAGTCGGTTAACACCGCAATAATGTTGCGTTTACCAATGTCGCTTTCAAATCCGAACAATAAATCCGGGCTGGATAAATGAAAGAAATGCAGCGCATGCGATTGCATCACCTGCCCAAAATGCAGCAAGCGCCTTAATTTATCCGCGGATACCGGCAAGTTTTCAGGATCGATACCGACCAATTGATCGATCGCCTTGGCAGCTGCCAAATGATGACTGACCGGGCAAATGCCGCATAAACGTTGCACCAGCACCGGTAATTCCCAATACGGACGACCTTGAATAAAGCGTTCAAAGCCGCGAAATTCAACGATGTGCAAGCGGGCCTGCTGAACTTTGTTGTTTTCATCCAGCAATAACGTGACTTTACCGTGGCCTTCAACCCGGGAAACCGGATCAACGACAACGCGTTTCAGATTTTCCGTCTGTTCGGCTGTTTCTAAATGCTCGTACATAAAACCCCTTCAATGCCTAATTTATAGGTTGGGTAGAGTGATAAAGAAACCCAACAGGTACCTCGATTTGTCGGGTTACGCAGACTTACTAAGTTCTACGACGTTGTGCTTATCAACTGATTCAATCGCATTTGTGCCGTGCTTTTTGCGATAACTTGCCAAAAACCGTGCGATGCGACCGATGGCATCGGTCAGATCATCGGCGTTGGGCAAAAATACCACGCGGAAATGATCGGGGGTTTTCCAGTTAAACCCGGTGCCTTGCACTACCAAAACTTTCTCGGCTTCCAACAATTCCAAAATAAATTGCTGGTCGTCTTTGATCGGGTAAATCTTCGGATCCAGGCGTGGAAATAAATACAAAGTTGCTTTGGGTTTTACGCAGGTTACACCGGGAATGGCGGTAAGCAACTCATAGGCAAGATCGCGCTGTTTGCGCAACCGCCCGCCAGGGGCGACCAATTCGTCGATACTTTGATGTCCGCCCAGGGCGGTTTGAATGGCGTACTGCCCCGGCACGTTTGAACACAAGCGCATCGAAGCCAAAATAGTCAGGCCGTTAATGTAATCCTGCGCGTGACTTTTTTCGCCGGAAAGCACCATCCAGCCAACGCGATAACCGCAGGCTCTATAGTTTTTCGACAAACCGTTCAAGGTGACGAACAACACGTCATCCGCCAGCGATGCCATCGCGGTATGCGATGCATCGTCGTAAAACATCTTGTCGTAAATCTCGTCGGCGAAAATGATCAACCCGTGTTCGCGTGCGATTTGAATGATCTCTTTAAGAATCTCGTCCGAATACAACGCGCCGGTCGGATTGTTCGGATTAATGACCACGATGGCGCGGGTGTGCGGGGTGATCTTGGCTTTCATATCAGCTAGATCGGGATTCCACTCATTGGCTTCATCGCACAGATAATGAATCGGCGTGCCGCCCGCCAAGGTTACCGCCGCCGTCCACAACGGATAATCGGGCGCAGGCACCAATACCTCATCGCCATTATTCAGTAAGCCTTGCATCGCCATCACAATCAGCTCGGAGGCACCGTTGCCGATGTAAATGTCATCCAGCCCGACGCCCCGAATTTGCTTGGACTGGCAGTAATGCATGATGGCCTTACGCGGCGCAAACATGCCCTTGGAATCGGTATATCCGGAGGCGTTCGGCATATTCAGGATCACGTCTTGCTGTATTTCTTCGGGGGTATCAAAGCCGAACGGCGCAAGGTTGCCGATGTTCAATTTGATTATGCGTTGGCCTTCTTCTTCCATCTGCTTAGCGCGTTCCATCACCGGCCCGCGTATGTCGTAGCAGACGTTAGAAAGTTTGGTCGATTTCAGTATGGGTTTCACGATAGTTCACTCAAAATTTTCGGTAAAAAGTTTTTGTCGGTGGGGCATGCTTTTGGTGCTTACCCGGTTTTAATAAAAAATGTAGGTTGGGCTGAATGCAATGAAGCCCAACAATCTTAGCCACTTTTTGTTGGGCTTCGTACCTCAGCCCAACCTACGGGACTTGAGTAAAGGGTTAGATGACATTACCTCTCTCAATTTCAGCTTGGTCTTGATCAGGAATTTTGCACCATTCAACATTTTTGCCGAGTTGCAATTCAATACTTGAGCCTGACTGGACAACGCCAACAATATGAAAGAACCACTTTGCACATGACCACTCTTTCATCGGTGTGGACTTAAACCCATGTCTATTTTCATCCCAATAAACTCCGGCAGCTTCACGATATATATGCTGGTACATTGATTTCCCTCCACTTTGGAGAATTAATATTAACTCACCTGTATCGAGTACTTCGACTCTACTTATTATTTCACTAACCATTTTGTATGACAGTTCTTGTAGGTTGGGTTAGCGTAACTCAACAATGATACTTCGATGTGTCGGGGTTACACTAACCCGACACATCAATCATAATGCACCAACTCATAAGACAAAGAAGGCTCCCTGCCTTCCAATAAATCAGTCAAAAACGCCCAGAACACATCCGCGGACGGCGGGCAGCCGGGCAGGAAGTAATCGATTTTCACGACTTCATGAATCGGGCGCACTTTGTCCAGCAATAGCGGCAGTTCCGGGTCACTGGGGATTTGCGGATTCTCCACACCGATACCATCCAGATAGGCTTCTGACAAACATTCTTCCAACGGGATGAAGTTTCGCATGGCCGGTAAGCCGCCGTTAATGGCGCAGGCGCCGACGGCGACCAGTATTTTACAGTTCTTACGAAACTCGCGCAGCGTGTGGACGTTTTCGGAATTACAGACGCCTCCTTCGATTAAGCCGATGTCGCAGTTGGTACAGTGTTCGATATCGGTAATCGGCGAGCGGTCGAATTCGACGAGGTCGGCCAGCGCGACTAAGCGTTCATCCAGGTCAAGAAATGACATGTGACAGCCAAAGCAACCGGCCAGTGAGGTGGTGGCGATTCTAATTTTAGCCATGATCTTCTGCCTCTGATGCTAAAGAGACTTCGTCAATCTGCTTATGATCGTAAATGCGTTCGCCAATCGGCACGGTGTAGCCGGTTCGTTTAATCAAAATAGCTCCGGTGGGACAAATATGGGCAGCCTGATCGCTTGCTTCAAGGTCGGTGTCTTTTAATTGGCCACTTTTAGAGTTGACGATTAAATGCTTGTTAATGCCGCGACCGCTAATCGCAAAGACATCTTTGCCGTCTTTTTGCTGGCTGGCACGAACGCAAAGCGTGCAAAAAATGCAGCGGTTGTGGTCAATCAGTACATCGTGATGCGAGGCGTCCATTTCCCGATGGGCATAAAAATGCGGAAAATGGTCGTCGAGCATATTCAAATAATAAGCGACAGCCTGCAATTGGCAGTTGCCGGTTTTTTCGCAGGATGGGCAAAAATGATTGCCTTCAACAAACAGCATCTGGGTGATCTTCTGCCGATCGTCATTCAGGTCTTTGGTGTTGTTGAGTACATCCTGACCTTCCGCTGCCGGAAAGGTGCAAGCCGAGCACACTCTGCCGTTGACTCTGACCGTGCAAAGTTTGCAGCTGCCATGCGGCGTGTATTCCGGATGATGGCAGAGATGCGGAATATAAACGCCTGCCGCTGTCGCCGCATCCATTATGGTTTGCCCATCTTCAAAAGGGATGGCGTTGCCGTCGATAGTTATGGTTTTAGTCATGGAAACCTCTGAAATTCAAAAATCTCCTTCTCCCTCTGCACCTTAAAGGGCATAAAGGAGAAGGTTGGGATGAGGGGATTAAGATCAATTTTTTATCCCCCTCACCCTAGCCCTCTCCCAGAGGGAGAGGGGATCGACAATGATCATTCTGCGTCCGTCTGCGCTAAATGCGCACCTGCATCATCGCGGTTGGCCATACGCCGCGCGGTTTCTAATGCAGCGTCCAAATCAAATCCAGGCTCGTAACTGATAAGCTTCAGCTGACTTTGATACAGTTCGGGGTAACGTTCCAAGGTGGTTAATACCGGATTCGCGGCCGTTTGCCCCAGACCGCAATGGCTATGGGTTTTTACTAATTGGCAGAGTTCTTCAAGCGCCACCACATCGCCCGCCGAGCCATGGCCGTCGACAATTTTATCGAGCTGTTGCCTTAATAAAGACGTCCCGACCCGGCATGGCGTACAAAAGCCGCAGCTTTCATGCGCGAAAAAATGGGTAAAGTTATGGGCAATATCGAGAATGTTGCGGCTGTTGTTGAAAACGATAAACGAGCCGCCAGTGGCTAAGTCTTCAAACGCCAGTTTACGGTCAAACTCCTGATTGGAAATAAAGGTGCCGGAAGGGCCGCCAATTTGTAAACCCAGGACATCTTCAGCACCGCAATCCGTCAAGATTTTTTGCATCGTGGTTCCGAACGGATATTCGTAAATACCCGGCCTGGCGCAATCGCCGCAAATACTGAGGATTTTACTGCCTTTAGATTTTGCGGTGCCGACACTAGCAAACCAGTCGCCGCCGTTAACCGCAATTGCCGCAGCGGCATAAAAGGTTTCAACATTATTAACAACGGTCGGTTTACCTAGATAGCCTTGAGAGACTGGATAAGGCGGGCGGTTGCGCGGAATGCCTGCCTTGCCTTCCAATGATTCGATTAACGCGGATTCTTCTCCGCAAATATACGCGCCAGCGCCGAGGCGGATTTCAATATCAAAATCCAGCCGATCAAGAATGTTGTTACCAAGCAAGCCAAACTGACGACGTTCATCCAAAACGCTTTGTAATTTATCGACCAGATGCAGGTATTCGCCGCGCAAATACAAAAAACCTTGCTTCGCACCGATGATAGCGGCACACAAGGTCATGCCTTCAAACACCTGATGCGCATAAGAATTTAACAGCACCCTGTCTTTGAAGGTACCGGGTTCGCCTTCATCGGCATTGCACACCACATAGCGTTCGTTTTCCGCTTCTTCCGAGCAAAATTGCCATTTCATTGCGGTTTTAAAACCGGCGCCACCGCGACCGCGTAATCCTGATTGATCGATTTCCTGCAGCGTTGCTTTTAAGCCTCTAGCCATTGCCTTTTTAAGGGCTTGGCCATGCACAATACCCTGACTCAGCAATAAGCCGGGTTTATGTATGTTATCGTCTACCTGAAAGAACTCGGCGGGCCAGTCAGCCAAGGGGATTTGCTGATTAATCAACTCGGCGATGGTATCTATTCGGGATCGGTCTAAATGAGTTAAGGCGTGACCGTTAACCAATCCGGCCGGGCCTTGGTCGCACATGCCGGAGCATGAGGTGTTATCCAAACTGACTAAGCCGTCACTCCGAACACCGCCGACACCCACCTTGAGTTTGCTTACGATATATTCCATCAGGTTTTTTTTGCCCAGCATGTGATCAGTAATAGAATCACTAATCAGTAATTCATATTGGCCACGCGGACTGTCAGTAAAAAAGCTGTAAAACTCGACAACGCTGATAATCTGGGTTCTGGGGATTTTCAACAACAGCGCCAATTGTTCAATGGCATCAGCCGGAATATGATGGTAGCGGGCCTGTATTTCTCTTAAAATTTCCAGCAAGTGCGTTACTTGATGTTGATTTTTTTCTGCGAGATTCTGAATAAACTGTTGCATGTTATCGCTCTGCCTCACTCTTTTTATAAGCTACTGAATGCTAGCTTTATAGCATCAATGTTTCAATAGAATAACTACTTATCTTATTCGACTATAGGCTTAAAAATTAACAAAGAACATCTTTTAATTACACTTGAAGGGGTTATTCAAGGCATCGGAATGCGCCCTTTTATTGCTCGACTTGCCAGACAAACCGGGCAAAGCGGCTGGGTAGCAAATACGGCCAACGGACTGTCGATAGCCATTGAAGGCAATGCCGACATGCAACAGCAATTTCTTTACCGCCTGAACAATGACGCTCCGCGGTTGGCCATTATTGCCTCGCAAACAATCAGCCTACAGCCGCTTGCGCATTTTAGTGATTTTCAGATTAAAGATAGCGCTATCGATGGCAGCAAATCGGCGTTTGTATTGCCCGATTTAGCTATCTGCACAGATTGCGTCAGCGATATGTTCAAACCCCAAAGCCGGTTTTACCGTTATCCGTTTACCAGTTGCAGCCAGTGCGGCCCGCGCTACAGCATCATGGTGAATCAGCCTTATGATCGTGAGCGAACCACGATGGCGGGATTCAAGTACTGTGCAGACTGCGAGCACGAGTATCAAGCTGTTGATAACCGCCGTTTTCACGCCCAAACCATCGCCTGCCCGAATTGTGGCCCTGCCCTGCAGCTACTGGATCATGAAGGCAATACGCTCGCTGAAAATGACCTGTTATTAGCGACAGGCGATTATTTACGTGCCGGAAAAATCCTGGCAGTAAAAGGCATCGGTGGCTTTCAATTGCTCGTAGATGCGACTAATCAAGACGCGATTGAACGTTTGAGAATAAGAAAACATCGGCCGCAAAAACCGTTTGCGTTGATGGTGGCGGATTTGGCTGCGGCGCAAGCACTTTGCTATATCAATGACAGTGAACAACAAGCGCTAAGCTCTTATGCCGCGCCAATTGTATTGTTGAAAAGGCGTAACGGCACACCGATTGCTGATTCCGTGGCCCCGGAAAGTGACCTGCTTGGCGTAATGCTCGCCTGCTCGCCGTTACATCATTTACTGCTGCATGATGTCGGCGCGCCGCTAGTCGCGACCAGTGGTAACCGCCACAACGAACCAATCTGCATTGATAATGACCAAGCCTTAGAACAGCTTGCAGGGATTGCCGATTATTTTTTGATGCACAACCGCCCTATTCTGCGGCCTTTGGATGATTCAATCGTTCGACTGATTGGCGACAACATCACCGTATTGCGCAGAGCCCGAGGCTATGTGCCAACGCCTATCACATTAAAATCAGCATTGCCGGATATGCTGGCAGTCGGCGGGCAATTGAAAAATACCGTTGCCGTCAGTCATGGCAATCAAATCCTGTTAAGCCAGCATCTTGGCGATCTTGATAGCGCGGCAACAAAATGCCAGTTCGATGCAACGATCACCGATCTGCAAGAATTTTATCAAATCAAGCCGGTCAAAATAATGCGCGACCTGCACAGCGATTATGCCAGCAGCCAAAGTGCAGAACGGTTAGCCCATTCTGCTAATCCGCCGCTAAACACAGCCACCGTTCAACATCATTACGCGCATATTTTGTCATGCATGGCGGAACACAACCTTGAGCCGCCGTTGCTTGGCATTGCCTGGGATGGCTCCGGCCTTGGCAGCGACAACACGTTGTGGGGAGGCGAGTTTTTGCGTCTGCACGCTAAAGGTTTTCAGCGTTACGCGCATTTTCGGCCGTTTGCATTGCCGGGAGGATATAAAGCGATTCAGGAACCCAGACGTGCAGCGTTGGGAATGTTGTACGAAATACTTGCAGATCGCGCATTTGACCGCAACGGTCTTGGTTTTTCAGAGCCGGAATTGCAGCTGTTACGATCAGCATTGAGTAAACACATCAACTGCCCAACAACCACCAGTGTCGGCCGCTTGTTTGATGCAGTCGCCAGCCTGCTCGGGCTTTGCCAAATTAATCACTATGAAGGCCAAGCGGCTATGGCACTGGAAAATTGCGCGACCCAAGCCAGCCAATCAAATGCATTTTACGATTTTCAAATAAGCGAAGCAGAGCCACTGATTATCGATTGGCAACCAATGTTGGAACAGTTGTTAGACGATATTATTAACCCTGCTTTAGTTATCACCGATAATCCGTTCGGGTTAAGCACCTCGGCTTTGTTCAGGACAGGCTTTTCGAAGCCTCATAAAACTAGCCCTTCGACAAGCTCAGGGCGAACGGTATTTAATGACCGGATTAATCAGGCTTTAATTGCTGACAAATTTCATAACACCCTCACAGAAATCATCCTCGCGGTTGCGGTGCGCGCCGGTGAACAAACCATCGTCTTAAGTGGCGGTTGTTTTCAAAATGCGCTTTTGGTTGAGAAAATACTCAGTAGATTAAAAACGGCTGGCTTTACTGTGTACTGCCATGAAAAGATACCCCCCAATGATGGCGGCCTGGCACTCGGGCAGCTTTACGCAACAAAATACACGGGATAACTTATGTGCTTAGCCGTTCCTGGACGCATTATCTGCCTTTCAAATGACATCGATCCTTTAGCGCGTAAAGGCCAAATCGATTTTTCAGGTATCACCAAAGAAATCAGTCTGGCCTATGTGCCGGAAGCGGGCATCAACGATTATGTGATTGTGCATGCCGGTTTTGCGATTTCGGTGTTGGATGAAGAAGAAGCGCATGCCAGTCTGCAGGCTTTTCAGGCGCTGGACGAATTTAGGAATGATGAGTGAAATACCTGGCTGAGTACCGCGACCCTGCAACCGCCAAAAAACTGGTGGCGGCGATTGCATCAATCACTACCAAGCCGTGGAATATTATGGAAGTGTGTGGCGGGCAAACCCATAGCATCATCAAATACGGTATCGATCAGTTATTACCGGAGGCCATCAACTTGATCCACGGCCCCGGTTGTCCGGTATGCGTGACGCCGCTGGAATATATCGACAAAGCCCTGGCAATTGCCCAACTGCCGGAGGTTATCTTCTGCTCGTTTGGCGATATGTTGCGGGTGCCGGGCTCGCATCACGACTTACTAGGTTTAAAGGCGCAAGGCGCGGATATTCGCATTGTTTATTCGCCAATGGAATCATTGGCAATTGCCCAGCAACATCCGGATAAACAAGTGGTGTTTTTTGGCGTAGGTTTTGAAACCACAGCGCCAGCGACGGCATTGCTGGCCTATCAAGCCAAGCAATTAGCTTTAAAAAACTTCTCGCTGCTGGTCTGTCATGTGCGCGTGCCGCCGGTGATGGAAGCGTTGCTGAACGCGCCCAATAACCAAGTGCAAGGATTCTTGGGTGCGGGTCATGTCTGTTCGATTATGGGTTATCACGAATATCTGCCGCTTTCTGCGCACTTTAAGATGCCCATCGTCATCACCGGTTTTGAGCCGGTCGATATTTTGCAGGGAATTTATCTGTGCATTAAGCAGCTGGAAGAAGGCCGATTTGAAGTTGAAAACGAATACCGCCGCGTGGTGAAAGAGCTAGGCAATCTGCCCGCTCAACAGCTGATGCAGAGCGTATTTAATATCGTCGACAGATCCTGGCGCGGGCTAGGTAATATTGCCGCCAGCGGTTTAGCCTTAACCGCTGAATACAACGACTGGAATGCCGAACAGCGATTTTCCGTCGCTAATATTACTACTCAGGAACCTGCCGAATGTCGCAGCGGTGAAGTGCTGCAAGGCTTAATCAAACCCGCGCAATGCCCTGAATTCGGCACCCGCTGCACGCCCGAGCATCCACTTGGCGCTACCATGGTGTCTTCCGAAGGCGCCTGCGCCGCTTATTTTCGTTACCGTCGTTTTCAAAATGTCTGATTTAGAACTTAACTGTCCCCTGCCCTTGCAATACGAACAGATCGTCATGGCCCACGGCGGTGGCGGTCGTTTGATGCAGCAATTGCTGGAAAGCATCATCCAGCCGGTTTTTAACAACCCGATTCTGAACCAAAAACACGATAGCGCCGTTGTTAATGTCAATGGTTCTAAGATTGCCTTCACTACCGATTCTTATGTGGTGAAGCCGCTGTTTTTTCCCGGTGGCGACATCGGCAAACTCGCGGTCTGCGGCACCTTGAATGATCTGGCGATGAGCGGCGCCAAGCCCTTATACTTAACTTGCTCGCTGATTATTGAAGAAGGCTTTGCAATAACAGACCTTAAGCGCATTGTAGAATCTATGCAGCAAACCGCCACCCAAGCAGGCGTATTGATTGTGACCGGTGACACCAAAGTCGTTGATCACGGCAAAGGCGACGGCATATTCATCAATACCGCAGGCATCGGCATTATTGCTGACAAGGTCGATGTTAACCCCGGCAACATCCAAGTCGGCGACAGCATTATTATCAACAGCGATTTAGCCAGACACGGCATTGCGGTGATGCTGGAACGCGAAGGCTTAAAGTTTGAGCACCATATCGAAAGCGATTGCGCGGATCTGTCCGGCATCGTTCAGGAGTTGATTGCAGCGGGTATTGAAATCCATTGCATGCGCGACTTAACCCGCGGCGGTCTGGCGACCGGGTTGATAGAGCTTGCCACCACGTCGAAGCATCATATTGAAGTGACCGAATCGGTGTTACCCATTCATCAAGACGTTAACAGCGCTTGCGAAATTTTAGGATTTGACCCGCTTTATATCGCTAATGAAGGCGCATTTGTGCTGTTAATTCCCGATAGCCAAACCGCACAATGTTTATCTATATTGCGCCAGCACTCGCTTGGTGGGCAGGCTGTCCAGATTGGTCAGGTACAATCAACCCAT
Organism: Methylococcaceae bacterium; assembly: GCA_030693065.1. Lineage (GTDB taxonomy): Bacteria > Pseudomonadota > Gammaproteobacteria > Methylococcales > Methylomonadaceae > JABFRC01. The sequence continues at coordinate 213,864 of JAUYBL010000038.1, forward strand.
ACCCATGGCATGGTCACCCTACAAACCGCGATGGGCATCAGTCGCGTACTGGATTTATTAAGCGGCGAACAATTGCCGAGAATTTGTTGATTCCATCCATGGTTCGACAAGCTCACCAAGAACGGAATCAACAAGTTACTATCATGCCCCCCATCATTCAATTCGATCACGTATCGGTTTCCGCCCACGAAAAAACGATTTTATCGGACATCAGCTTTACTCTTTCTTCTGGCGAAAAAGCGGTGTTATGCGGCAAATCCGGCTCAGGTAAAAGTAGCGTGCTTAAAACCTTGTTGGGTCTGCTGCCGATAAAACGAGGCACAGTTTATTTTCAGCAAATCCCGCTAACGCCAGCCTCCGTGCAAACGATTAGAAGCTGCGCAGCTTACATTGGACAAGAGCCGATGCTGGGTGCTGACAACGTGCGCGATGCCCTACTCTTGCCTTTTCAATTTAAAGCTCATCGCGGCCATCAACCCTCAGAAGCCCAGCTTATTGAGGTATTGCAACGCCTGAAATTGCCCGCAGATATTTTAAAACAACAAAGCAGCCATATTTCCGGCGGTGAAAAACAGCGCATTGCGCTGGCCCGCGGCTTGTTATTAGGCAAGACCTTGTATTTGCTAGACGAGGTCACCAGCGCCTTGGATGCGGAAAGCAAACAAGCCGTGTTCGAAGTGTTTTCTGATCCTGCTCTGACGGTGCTGTCAGTCGCTCATGATCCCGAATGGCTGGAGCGCTGCAGCATTATTTTTGAACTTGAAGCGGGCCGATTGATTGAGGTAAAACGCCATGGCAACACTTGATATTCAATTGCCGCAGATGGCGCTGCTTTATGGCTTGTGCCTCCTGCCGGTGTTACTGCTCTGGCTGATTGGCCTGCGCTTAAGCCGGGATATTGGCATCAGTATTCTGCGCATGACCATTCAATTAGCGCTGGTCGGCATTTACTTAAAAACACTCTTCGAACTTAATCATCCCTGGCTGAATGGCTTATGGATACTGGTGATGCTGATCGTCGCCGATTTAAGCATCTTGCGTCGTGCCGGTCTAAAAGCTCGTTATTTTGCGCTAGCCACCTTTACCGCGATTGCCTCCAGCATCTTATTTTCTACAGCCTACTTGGTGATCCTGGTTATCCAGCCGACGCATTATTACGATGCCCGTTATATCGTACCCTTAGCCGGGATGATTCTTGGCAACTGCCTGCAAGGCAATGTCATCGCCTTAGAACGTTTCTATTCAGCCGTGCGCAAAAACGAAAACGAATACGCGACTTTTTTGATGTTGGGTGCGACCCGTTGGGAGGCGGTGCGGCCGTATTTTAAAGAAGCCATCAAAGCCGCCATCAACCCAACCATTGCCGGTATGGCGACCATGGGATTAGTCTCACTGCCGGGCATGATGACCGGGCAAATTCTGGGCGGCAGCGAACCTGGCCTAGCCGTTAAATACCAAATCGCCATCATGATCTGCATCTTCACCAGCACCACCATCGCCAGCATTATTAACCTAAAGCTCAGCTTGGCAATTGCCTTCAACGCATATGATGTTTTGAGGGATGATGTGATTAAGAAGCCTTGATTGACTTCGCGGTTGCGGTTGTCGGCAACCGCAACCGCTTAGATTACTACCGGCCTAAATCGTTAATTGCATCGACCACCATGCCCGAACCGATGGCAATCATCAAAATATCAGATGCCACACGCACAAATCGATACCCTGGAGGTGGCGGCCCGAAGTTACCCAGTACAGCCGGAGGCAATTCGTAAAAAACCACATCTCTAGGTAAAGGACGCCCTATCGCCCATTTTTTTGCCTGACCGGGAGGCATACAGCCATTGTGTTTTTTGGCTAGGCCAGGCGGGCAACGACCGGTAGACTGATATTCGCCAGCATAGTAATCACGGATAACAGCCCGGTGCCGGTCGATGAAATGCCCCTCGCCGCTAGAACTGGGTCTATCGCTGTCATGCCGCTCATCTCGATCCTGATGCCGTTCATTCTGCTGATGTTTATGTTGCTTGCCACTATGTTTACCAACGCCCCCAGCCCCTAACGGCTTGTCTGCCATTGCCGGAGTGGCACTTAAAATCGCAGCGGCGAGCAACATTTGCCCGGTTATTTTTGAAATCTTATGCAGTGTCATAACTAGCCACCTTATTGTCTGTATGAATAAAAATTACTCGTTGATTATGGCTTATGTTGATAACCGAGTATGTCCGGTAACGCACAGATGTTGCGGCATTGAAATATTCGGATATAACAAAACAAAACACTTTTGTTAACTCGCAAATTTTTTCCGAAGGTACTACGTCGATGATTTTATTTAAACAGGCAGCCATAGGCATTTTGTTGGTTTTGGCAATAGGCTCACCTGCTAACGCAGAAGAATCAACAGTGTTAATAAACAAAACCTATAACCTCGGTGACAGTGGTCCCCAAGGCGGTAAAGTTTATGTTATCGACAGTTCTGGTCAACACGGATTGGAAGCCAAACCTGCCGATCAACCCGACTCATTAATTTGGCGTGACGCAGTTACTGCGGCGGAGGCTTATGGCTCCGGCTGGCATTTACCTACTATCGCCGAATTAAAATTACTGTATGAACAAAAAATGCAGGTCGGCGGCTTTGCCAATGACGACTATTGGAGCAGTACCGAGCAGGATGTCAACAGTGCCTGGATTCAAGGCTTTGCCAGAGGTGACCAAGATCGTTACAACAAACACAGTAAATTGAATGTCCGTGCGGTGCGAGTGTTTTAAGTCCCCAAAATCATTAGACCATTACAAAGCGCGATTTCTGAGCTGATCTGTTTTTGCTCCCTGTCGAGCATAAATTGCTAAAACGATTACAACATGCAACAAGAAATGCTGTGTTGAATCGATTGGCAATTAATAATGCACCAATTTAGAACGAGACAGCCACGTCATCGCCTTATTTTGGTGCAATTATTACGAGCTAAAATTGCACCTAAAACACAAGCCATTGAAATGGACACTTCGAAAAACCCTGCACTTCGATAAACTCGATGCGAACGGAGTCTTGCAAATCAATAAGTTCCGTTCTTGCAGAGCTCGTCAAACCATGATCGCGTGGCTTTTCCCAGGGTCTAATAAATACGTTTTAACTTTTGGCACTGTTAATGCTTTTATATCCATGAACATGCTTTTTTGATTGTTCATCCCTGTGCTTGGTACCTTGGGCGTCCTATCTTTCTCCGATAGGACGCTTTTTTTTGCCTTGCAAATTCTACAATTTATATTCACTTAAATTAGGGCATATAGTTTGCTTATTTTTAAGTGTGATATAACCCATTACGCGAATTCGATTCCCAAAGTGCAAAACTTACTAATGCTTTCCATACATGAATAAAGAAAAATTATTCCCCTACTTTCAGCCTATTGTTGGCATTGCCAGCGGCAGAATCATTGGGTACGAAGCCTTAGCCAGACAAGTGGGCATCGACGGTAACGTCATTTCGGCAGGCGAGTTATTCTCATCGCCGCATATTGCTGATGAACAACTGATTGAATGGGATCGTATTGTTCGGCGGCAAGCACTACAAAAATTCAGCACTTCAAATTGTAACGGCTACTTAACACTGAACATTTCCGCGCAATGGATTGACTATGTCTCTGATGTAAATTCATTACCGACTTTGCTCATGCTGGACGAATTTAACATTGACCGAAGCCGGATCATTATCGAAATTACTGAATCCAAAGGCGATTTGGACAAACTGGTTGAGGTTGTCGATGTCTATCGAAAGCACGGTCTGAAAGTGGCTATTGATGATTTTGGGGCGGGATTTTCACAGTTGGAAAGAGTCATGGCCATCCAACCTGACATTATTAAATTGGATATGCGGCTATTTAAACAGGCCACTAAAGGCGGCATCGCCAGCGATATTGTGCATCTTTTAACCCGCTTGGCAAAACGCACCGGTTGCCGCATTGTGTGTGAAGGCGTGGAAACCGAGGAGGAATTCTTTTTCGGCTTAAGCTGTGGTGCTCAATATATGCAGGGCTATTTCTTTGCCCCGGCCGAGGCTGAATTTAAACCTTCAAGTCATTATCAAACGCACATCAGCGAGTTAAGAAAAACCTTCCTAGATAAAACGCTGACCAAAGAACAACATAAAATTCAATACATCGCCAAAATTAAAATTCTTTGCGAACAACTCAAGCTAGCATTAGCTACCGATTTTAATTTAAACCATTTATCAGCCCATCCCTTTGAAGAAAGTGGCGTTCTAAGGTTTTATTTATGTAATAACGATGGCGAGCAAGTATCGTCAAATTTTAATTTTGCCGATGGCAAATGGTTTGAAGATCCCGCGCAAATAGGCTTTAACTGGGCCTGGCGACCTTATTTTTATCAATTACTGGCACTTGAATCTGAAAATGACCACTATCGCCTGGTCACTTCAGAACGTTATAGAGACTTTAATACCGATGTGCTTTGCAAAACCTTATCGCTCAGACTGGACGAGAAACGCATCTTATTAGTCGATATTGCCGCCGCATGGCTATGACTTTGACTACTGTCAACCGCTTTAGACATCCTAACTACGCTCCCAACCCGCACAACATTAGTGAATAGCCAAAGGCTCCACGCACTAAAATTGTGCGTAGATTAAAGCGCCTGAACCAAAAATACCCGCCCAAACCTTAATTTGTAGCAAACCAGACAATGTGGCTTACATATTGCTTTTGTCATCAGTGTCTCGTTTCATTTTTAACGTATCACTAAGGAAAAATCGCATGTTGTCAGAGGCTGACCGTTTTGAAACATTCTCCCCGTATATTCGTAGCGTTGCCCAGTGTAAAGAAATTCTCCGTGAGTTGAATGGCACCTGGGGACTGATTTCAGCCATTGCCGAAATCAGTTGTCCCAAGGAAGCCGCCTCTATATTGCCCGCAATGGCAGCCACCAAAAAAGGCTTTGATGATTTGGAAAGCACGTTGACCAATCAGCTAGTGTCTGAAGAAATCAAAAAAACCTGTCTGGAGCTGGAATCCAAGGCGCAAGTATCGATAGATATTTTGGTGCGTAACCTGTACGAACGTACGGCCGACATCGGTTTTTTGGCGACTAACGCCGACATCTGCGATTTCGTGCAGGGCTCTACCAAAGGTGAGCGGATCTATATAGATGCTATTAACCAACTGCTCGACGAATACGGCTCAAAATATACTGTGTACGACGACATCATTATTCTCGATGCCAACAGCCACATCCTGGCAAGGCTTGACCGCAACACTGGGAACGTCGATCAACGCATAAGCGATCCGATTATTCAACAGACTTTACATTCGTTGGAAGACTATGTTGAAACCTTTGGCAAAACCAAGCTTCGACCTGGTGTCGACCGGGCACTGATTTATTCAAAACGCATCGTCGATCCAATCGATGACTCGGTGATTGGCGTGTTGTGCCTATCGTTTCGATTTGATAACGAAATGGACGGGGTATTTCGCAGCTTACAAAAAAGAGGTGACAAGGCGGCCATGTTGTTGCTGAACGCCGATTGTGTCGTTATTGCCACCAGTGATCCTGATCACGTTCCGATTGGTCGTATCATTGAAGCTGTTCCGGAAGGAGATGATTTCGGCGTCACTCAATTTGCCGGGCGCGAATACCTGTCCGTCACCCGCCGAGGCCGTCCCTATCAGGGCTATGGGGGTCAAGAATGGTACGGACATGCGATGATTCCATTGCAATCGGCATTTACGCCTTCCGCTTCTGACAGGGAAATCACTGCCGACATCCTGAGACAGGGTGACTCGCTGTCAGCGCAGCAATCCGGTGTAATCGCCGGTGCGGCCGAAGGCATTAATCAATTTTTACATCGCGTCATCTGGAACGGCCAAGTCATGGCGACCAACGACGATGGTAATCTGGTATCGCTAAAAGCCATTCTCAGACAAATACGTTCGATGGGCGCACGCACCGCTCAAGCGCTTGCAGACTCCAGCAGCAAGCTGCACACCACCATGATCACCTCCGAGCTCCGTAGCGCCGAATCCATCGCGCGATTGATGATTGATATTATGGATCGCAATCTCTATGAGCGCAGTAACGATTGCCGCTGGTGGGCTTTAACCTCTGAAATCCGGCGCATTCTTTCAGAAGGTCAACTTAGTGCCGATGATGTCGCGAAAATCAGCGACATCTTAAGCTATATCAACAAGCTGTATACCGTCTACACACGCCTTTTTATCTACGACATCAAAGGCACCATCGTAGCTGAATCCAATCTGCATAATGATACCGTCAATGCGGTTGGTAGGCAGGTACATGCTAGTTATGCGCAAGAATGTTTTTCCTTGCGCTCGCCACAGGAATACCGCGTTTCCGCATTTGAAAACTCCTGGCTATATGAAGGCAACCCCACTTATGTTTATAACGCGGCCATTCGTCATATCGATGACCTGAACAACGTCGTTGGCGGGATTGGCATTGTGTTTGATGCCACACCAGAATTCAGACAAATGCTGGAAGATTGCCTGCCTGATAAATCCGGCACCTTTGGGTTATTTGTCGAACGTCCCAGTGGACGTATTATCGCCACAACCGGAAAGTCCAATTTCAAAACGGGCGAGGTCTTTTGTTCAGATCCGGAATTTTTTGAACTCAAAGCAGGCACCGGAAAATCCAAAATCGTGCTGTATAACAAAAAATATTATGCGGTCGGCTGTTATTCCTCACGCGGTTACCGCGAGTTTAAAACCACCGGTGATTACCAAAATGATGTCGCCGCCTTTGTGTTTATACCCATCGGCGAAAAAACTGAAGCCACCGATACTAAGCAGAGAGAAACAATCGTTTACCCGCAAGAGCCGATAGGTGCCGAAACAGTCGATCTGGCAACGTTTTATATCGGCACCGAAATCTATGCACTTTTTGCTTGCGATGTGCTTGAAGCGGTTGATGTAGCGTTGATCAACACCCTGCCGGGCGTTAAATCTTATATCGTTGGCAGCGTAATGTATTGTGATAACAGTCCCGATGGCATCAATGAAAAACTTCCTCTTATGGTAATTGACGGTAGAATTCTGACTAATCATCCCGTTAATGCCGATAACCTAGAAAAAACCACGGGGGCGATTATTGTTGTCCGAACGCAAAAAGGCCCGGTTGGTTTACTGGTTGATGAGCTTGATGCCATCGCCTCGTTTGAAAAAACCAAAATACAAGACGTTAATGAACTGCTGAGCGGTGACGGCGGTTACGTCAAATCATTAGTCAATATTCCAGAAAGTGACATCCCAGGAAAAATGCTTATCGTCTTGGATCAAGACCTGATTCTGGATGCTGTCCGTAAACGTTAATTTATAAAAATAATCTCACTAAACATGACCTCACCCATCGACCCTAAAGAACCCGAACACTTACGATTACGCGAAGCCGCACTTGAATATCACCAGTTTCCGACGCCGGGCAAAATCAGTGTCACTCCCACCAAACATCTATCCAACCAGCGCGATCTGGCTTTAGCTTATTCGCCTGGCGTGGCCGCGGCTTGTGATGAAATCGTCAACGATGCCGCCAACGTTTTTAAATATACCGCCCGTGGCAATTTAGTGGGTGTCGTTACTAATGGTACAGCGGTGCTTGGATTAGGCAATATTGGCCCATTGGCAGCCAAGCCGGTTATGGAAGGCAAGGCGGTATTATTCAAAAAATTCGCCGGGATCGATGTATTCGATCTTGAGCTGAATGAATCTGACCCGGACAAACTGTGTGACATTATCGCCGCGTTAGAGCCCACTTTTGGCGGCATTAATCTGGAAGATATTAAAGCGCCGGAATGCTTTTATATTGAACGCAAACTCAGCGAGCGCATGAATATTCCGGTGTTCCATGACGACCAGCATGGCACGGCCATCATTGTCGCTGCGGCACTAATCAACGGTTTGAAAGTTGTCGGCAAAGATCTTAAGCATTGTAAATTGGTTGTATCGGGCGCAGGTGCAGCGGCGCTCGCCTGTTTAAATTTGCTGGTTGAGGTCGGCTTTCCGGTCGAAAACATTTTCGTCACCGACTTAGCCGGTGTGGTTTATCAAGGCCGCATTGAATTAATGGATCCTGATAAAGCCCGTTTTGCACAGGCAACCGATGCACGCACCTTGGCCGAGGTAATCATCGGCGCTGATATATTCCTGGGCTTATCAGCAGGCGGCGTATTGAAGCAAGACATGGTCAAACGCATGGCTGATCGGCCGATCATATTTGCGTTAGCCAATCCCAATCCCGAGATTCTTCCGGAAGATATTAAGGCAGTCCGCAGCGATGCGATTATTGCCACCGGTCGCTCCGATTATCCCAATCAAGTGAATAACGTATTGTGCTTTCCTTACATCTTCAGAGGCGCGCTGGATTGCGGCGCGACCACGGTAAATCTGGCAATGAAGATGGCTGCAGTGCAGGCAATTGCAGAATTAGCGCAAGCCGAGCAATCGGATATTGTGGCCAAAACCTACGGTGTGAATAACCTGTCCTTTGGCCCCGACTACCTGATTCCGATGCCTTTCGATCACCGGCTGATGACCAAAATCGCGCCAGCCATCGTACATGCGGCGCAGGCTTCCGGTGTTGCCACCCGCCCGGTTGTCGATATGCAAGCGTATATAGAGCACTTACAACAATTTGCCTATCACAGCGGCACCTTCATGCGGCCCATTTTTCAACTGACCAAAGACGTACCGGCGTATAAAAAACGCATCGTTTTTGCGGAAGGCGAAGAAGAGAACGTACTGCGCGCACTGCAGATTATTGTTGATGAAAAAATTGCCAATCCAATCTTGATCGGCCGCCCGAGCATTCTGGCAAAACGCATCCAAAAGTTCGGCTTACGTCTAAAGCCCGGCATTGATTTTCAAATCGTTAATCCTGAGTTTGACGAGCGTTATCGGGATTATTGGCAAACCTATTTGCAGATGACCCAGCGTAAAGGCGTCACCGAACAATATGCCAAACTGGAAATGCGCCGTCGGCATACCTTGATTGGCTCGATGATGATCCATAAAGGTGATGCCGATGGCATGATTTGCGGCACCTTTGGCTCAACCAGTTTGCACTTACAATATATCGACAATGTACTGGGTAAACGCTCAGGCGTTGATGTCTACGCCTCGATGAATGTACTGATTTTGCCAGACCGGCAGATTGCCTTGGTCGATACCCACATCAATGAAAATCCCAGTGCCGAACAACTCGCCGAAATAACCTTGTTAGCCGCGGAACAGATACGAAGATTTGGCTTAAGCCCACGGGTTGCGTTGTTATCCCATTCAAACTTTGGCACCAGTAACAGCGAATCAGCGCAAAAGATGAGAGCGACGCTTGCCATCCTCAAGGCACAGGCCCCAGACCTGGAAGTTGATGGTGAAATGCATGGCGATACCGCGCTGGATTTTGATATTTTAAAACAGCTGATGCCTAATTCACCGTTACAAGGCGGTGCGAATCTATTGGTATTACCCAATCTCGATGCCGCAAATATTGCTTATAACTTGCTCAAAGTTGCTGCAGGTAATGGTATTTCTATCGGCCCAGTGTTACTGGGTAGTGACAGGCCGGTGCATATTCTTACTCAGTCGGCGACCGTGCGCAGGATTGTCAATATGACGGCATTGTGTGTTTTGGATGCGGTTGAAAAGTAATGCTAATCCCTTAGCTAACCTTAACAGTTAAGCCGTTCGTGATGGGCGTGTTGCATTATGAATGGCTTAAAGTTATCTGCTCAGCATTCACTGATGTTACGCAAACCAAAAGAAATGACCTTTATCGATTTCATGGATTGCTGGTGTCGCTATCGCGACAGTTTATTTTAATATCGGTTCTCGCACCGACAGGCGAGCTACTTTCTTTTGCTTCGCCAAAAGAAAGTATCCAAAGAAAAGGCGACCCGGATTCCGCCAATTTCCTGTACTTCTCGCTTTTGGCGAGGGTTTTCGAAGGGCCATCCCTGGCCCTGCGAAAACGAGCGGCATCCGTGCCGCTCCCCTTGCGGGCCTATTTCGCCAAAAGCTGCGATGCTCGGGGCGGAATAACGGGAGAAAAAACCGCTCTGCGTAACATCAGTTATTCATAAGCATCAATCTTTAAAAGCCTATCAACACTGACGACTTTATAGCCATTTTCTTGCGCAAAATTAAGCGTTTGCATTAAAACTTGAACGGTCTTATCGGATGTATCATGAAACAAAATAATGGCACCAGGCTTTATTTTGTTCAGTACGCGCTGGGTAATTTTTGGAGCCGTATCGCGAGTTGTATCAAACGAGCGAATAGTCCAGCCGATAATGCTGTAATCCAATAACTTGGCAGCTTTTACCAAGCTGGGTGTGGTAACTCCGTAAGGCGGCCGGAATAATTTCATCCGTTTGCCGATGATGTCGAAGACAGTTGCTGTGGTCTGATTTAGCTCATCCATGAAGCCCGGCAATTTTTTAAAATCCACAAAAAAACCATGTGTGTAACTGTGATTACCGATACTGTGTCCTGCGGCATCAATTTGTTTTAACACACTTTCATTGCCGTGAATGTTTTTACCAATCACAAAAAAAGTCGCCGCTGCGTTGTATTGCGCTAATAACGAGAGCACTTGCGGGGTGAATTCCTGATTTGGACCATCATCAAACGACAAGGCAATTAATTTTTCCGACACATCCGCACAGCAATAAGCTGGCCCGTGAAAATTGGATTGAATGATTACCGAACCGTAAATGATGAGCAGTTGAAAAACGACACAGGGTAATACTAACCACCAAAGGCTAACTTCTAAAAAGGTGTTTAATAATCCAATAATACTGATAGCGATAATAAAGCTGAAGCGGGTTGATTTGAGTGTCATAACATCGTTTGTTAAATTTAATCTGAGCCGGAATAAGACCGCCAAAGCATAGCGCACTGCTGGCGTTTCCAGCATTCCAACCTTACAAGCTAAAGAATACTCACGTCTAATGACCTAAAGATTGCCACTATCCATGATACTTTAATCACTTACATCAACATTATATCGAGGAGAAAAAATGAGCGAACGTATCATTATGCGCACAGGCGAAGCCTTAGTAGCAGGCGGCCCGGCAGGAACGGCGGCTGAGCCGGAAGTAATCATCGGCGAATTAGATGGTCCTGTGGGTGTGGCCTTGGCAACTTTAACCGGTAATCAGGCCAAAGGTCATTCAAAAGTGTTTGCCATTTTGAATACCGACATTCAGGTACGTCCGGTCACATTGATGGTAAGTAAAGTGACCGTCAACAATAGTCGTTATACCAATATTTTAATGGGCACGGTACAAGCGGCAATTGCTAACGGCGTGCTGGATGCGGTTAGGGCTGGCGATATTCCAAAAGAAAAGGCTAACGATTTGGGGATTATTTGTTCGGTTTGGTTAAATCCCAGCGTTGCTACCGATGATAACCTGGATCATCAAATTCTCTTTGATATTCACAGAAAAGCCATGGCATTAGCCATCCATAAAGCGATGACCAATACTCCCGATATTGATTGGTTATTGGAAAACCAAGACAAAATTACCCACAAGTATTTTCAAATGGGCCTGGATGGCAAAATATAACTAGAGGTTATAGCCACGCCATTTACACGATCAGGATGTGATGACGGTGTAAATGGCGTACTGAAGTTAAGCGTTTTAAAGCTTATACCGCCATGATAATTTTCCAAAGCCTATTAAAACTCCGATACCGATCATAATAATAATTGATGGTTCCGGAATCGCAGTGGCATAAAACTCCCCGGCAATTAAGGCATGACCGTGTTCGGTAGGATGGACATCGTCCCAGAACAAATAACGATCAGGATTAGCACATACTGTAAAAGAAGCCCTGTCGAAACAAGTTTCTGTCACATTATCAAATCCGTAGGCTCCCGGATTTGCCTGAACCAGTTGTAACAGGTTGTTAACATCGGGCCGAAAAATATTAGCACCAACAATGGCATCCAAACTTTGATCTAAAAAGGCATTGAAGGCATTGGAAATCTGCGTTAACCCAAATTGCGCTGAAGTACCTTGTTTTATTCCAAAAGGCGTCATACCTAAATCAACCATATTGGGAATCAAAAAATTCTCGGCACCTTTTGCGGCAAGTGCACTGATAGAGTTAAAAATATTAGTCACAGCACCGGCAATCACTTCGTCAATAGTTGCTGCTGCATACCCATCCAGCCATGTAAATATATCGTTTGGTCCGCCCCAGACCACAAATAGCGATTGGTTCGGATCAAATCCTTTTCCGGAAGCAATAAATTGATCGACTTGATTTTGTATACCGGTGCCATTTAAGAACGGCAGTGGTACTGATTCAGACAAATAGTTATCAGTGTTCACAGTGCCCGCCACGACACCAGTGGCCGCCACGACACCAGTGGCCGCGCCGCCATAGGCATAATTGTTACCGCCGGTTGTCGAAGGAGTAAGCGTGACGCCAGCCAGTTTCGCAAATTGTTCAACCGCCACTGGACCATTACTGAAGCGTTGCGCATACGGTGATGGTGGAAAAAATCCGCCAGTGACGTTGTAAACATTACCACCATCAGAAAGGCTATCGCCAAAAACAAAAATATTGTTAACAACCACCGCTGACGATAGCGATGGAAATAATAGTGTGATTAGCACAGTAAAGCGGATCATCATGTTTTGCATAAAATGCCCTTGTTAATTTTGTAACGAGAAGAAACCGTAGTGGAACCTTTTATGGTTATATTGACGAAACCTAACGCCTGCAATGATTAATTGGCGTTTACAGACTGTGTTTATTGTTTTCACAAAACCCAAAGGATTAACGCATGAAAACTAACATTTCGGCAACTAACCTGTCTTGGCTGAGTATTTTTACACGTTGTTTGTTACTAACAATAGTGGTGTTTATACCAACAGCGATGGCCGACAACGCTATTGAAGCATTTACTCGTGAAGGTTGCCCGCACTGTGTAAAGGCTGAAGCTTTTTTGCAGGCGTTAAAACAAGAACAACCTGATTTGCAGATTGTCATACAAGATATTTCTCACGCACCGGCGGCGCTTGATCGACTTAAACAACTTGCCGATGCTCATGGCATTAACGCTGTCAGAGTGCCTGCTTTTTATGTGCATGATCAGTTAATCGTCGGTTATTCGGATGAATTAACCACCGGACGATTAATCCGCGAAGCACTGAAATTAGGCCAACAACAAGCCCCACACAATAATGACACCGCAGGCAGTTGCGAAGCAGTAACGACACTTTCTTGTGAAGCTGACGTTGAAACAGTAAACGAGACTGATCGACAAACTTTTGAAGTCAATTTTTTAGGCTACTCACTTTCGCTTGAACAAATTGGCTTACCATTATTCACCATCGTCATGGGACTATTAGACGGCTTTAATCCATGCTCAATGTGGGTACTGATTCTAATGATTTCATTATTGGCGCCTATGCAAAATCGCCCCCGGATGCTGACAGTTGCCGGTGCCTTTGTGGCCGTGGAAGGCATCGCCTATTTTGTATTTATGGCTGCCTGGCTGAATTTATTTTTGTTGATTGGTCTGTCGCGGCTGTCGGAAATTATTATCGCCGGTATCGCGCTCTTGGCTGGCGCAATCAATCTTAAAGATTTTTGGGCGTATGGCTGGGGCGTATCGCTCTCTATTCCAGAGGCCGCCAAACCGGGCATTTATAACCGCATCCGCAAAATCCTGCTGGCTGAGAGTCTAACAGGAGCAATAATCGCCGCCGTAGTGCTGGCGGTGTTAGTGCAAATTGTCGAGCTGGTCTGCACCTCAGGCTTTCCGGCGCTATACACACGAATTCTGACACTTAACCAATTGAGTGGCTTTAGTTATTACAGCTATTTGCTACTTTATAACGCCGCATACATGTTTGATGACTTACTGGTACTGACTGTCGGCGTCATCACTCTAAGTCAGCGCCGCTTGCAGGAAAAACAAGGCCGCTGGCTTAAATTAATCAGCGGGGGCGTCATGATTGGATTGGGCATTTATTTGCTGCTTTAGAAAAAATGTATTCTGCCTTCATGCGGTATATTCTAATTATCGCAATCTCTATAATAAGGAACAGTTCTTGCTTTAATTTTCAGGTTAAACCACATGCCATTACATACCGTGCATAAACACCCAAAGTAAAACCGATAAACTCAACGAAGTCTTAGATAAAACACATCATGTCTACTTACATGCAACTCGGCCAAGCGGCCATTCAAGCTCGTAACACTGAAGAAGCCGTCACCTGGTTTACCAAACTGGTCGAAGAAGAACCCAAAAATGCCCAGGCTTTATCATGTCTGGGGCAATCCTTATGCTGGCTGGGGAAACGTGAACAAGGCCTGGTGCATTTACGCAACGCAGGCAAGCAATTACTAAAAAGCGCCAAAAAGACCAAAGATGTAGCGCTGCCGATTTTATTGGCCGAACAGTTGCAGTATTGGGAGGATTATCCGGGAGCTCTGGATTTAGCGAGACAAGTGGTGCAAATTAACAGCGCCGACTTAAGTGGTTTTAGGCTGCTGGCTGTCACTTATTTACGTTTAAACCAAAATAAATTAGCGTTAGCGGCGGCGCGCCAAGCGCTAAAACTGGCTCCCGATAATGCCGTGATTAATATCCTGCTCGCGCCAATGGAGGCCGCCGACGGTCAACGAGATGTTGCTAAACAACGCTTGGAAAAAGTGCTGAACGGCCAGCTCTCACCAGAACAAAGCTATCGAGCGCATAAAGAATTGGCGTTAATCCTGGACAAGCAAGCCCAGTATTCAGACGTATTTCCCCATCTGCATGCCGCTGCAGAAGCGTCTGCCTTAATACCGGAAGTACAAAATCAAGACGCACAAATGGTACCGAATATGATTAAAGCCAATAAAGCCGGATTTGATCATGCACTGCTAAGCCGTTGGGCGGATGCTGAATTTCCCGACTCGCCTGCACCGATTTTCTTAGTGGGTTTTCTGCGCTCCGGCACAACGATGACCCAAGAAGTGCTAGGCGCTCATCCTGATGTCTTTGTATCTGACGAAACAGATTTCATCCCCGCCTTAAGCAACGAACTTAAAAAACTATTCGGTAACGTGGGCTCGACCATAGACCAACTTAAAAATATCGATTTTGCCGGGGTATTGCATTTACGCCAGCTTTATTGGGAGCTGGCCAGATCACGCTTTGGGGACAATGCTAAGCGACGTTTTTATCTGGATAAAACCACCATGAACACGATCGACTTAGGGCTGATCAATTGTATTTTTCCCGATGCCAAAGTGGTGTTTGTCATTCGTGATCCACGCGACATTTGCTTAAGCTGCTATATGCAAATCATGACACCGACAGCATCGACCATTCAGTTACTCAATTGGCAAAACACAGCCAGTTTTTATGCGTTAACCATGGACTGGTGGCTGCATTTCAAACAACTGACCACCTTGCACTTCATTGAATTTCGTTATGAAGATGCCGTCACCGATTTTGAAGGCACTTACCGGCAAGTATTTGATTTTCTCGGGCTGGATTGGCACCCAGACGTCATCAACTTTCACCAAAGTGCTGCCAAAAAACACATTGTCAGCCCTAGTTTTAACCAGGTCACCCAGCCGCTTTATGCAACATCCGTAGCGCGCTGGCAACGTTATGAATCCGAATTTGCGTCCGTTTCACCTTTACTGGAGCCCTATATAGAGGTGTTTGGTTATAAGTTAGTTAATTAAACTGTGTTATTTAACACAGTTTAATTACTCCTTCTCGCCATATCCCCAGTTTAGTCACTAGCGACTGCGATATTTCAGACTGAAATCCACAAAATCACTTATCCAGACCAGAGTGGATTTCAGTGTCGTCAAAAATCAACTCATTTAGCCTTATAAGCATTGTGTGATCTGCCTCCAGCAAAGCTACGGCTCGGTTTTTAAAGCCTACACAGCCTCTTCAATAAACAGCAACAACCCTATTCCAGCTAAAAAATCACAACTGAGTCACAAAATGGCTTGGTAATTGCTTTAATACATCCGAGCAATACCAACTTGCCTTGATCGTTTCGTTAACCAGAAATTATTACTGCAATTGTCAACCGCTCAACTGCCACCCCCGCCGCGAGGCCGGTTCGGAAAGCCACGGGTCTTGTCATACAAGAAAGCCGGGTTGCTTCTAGCAATAAACGACAACTTGAATAGCGCGTTTTAAGCAGATTGTCATGCTTTTGCGCATTATTAAATTGATTTTAAACTTGGAGTAACACCATGAAAAAAACCACTATCGCCAAAGCCGTTGCCTTGGTTCTCACCGGCTCAGCACTTTCCATGGCGTCGGCAACAGCATCTGCGTCGACTACCATGTACAACACTTTTGTAGTTGACTTGGATCCAGAAGTAGTTGCTACCGATGGTTGGACTTATGACGATGGCCCAAGCAAAGGTACTTCGACAGGCGCCACACTCAATCCATGGCTAGGTACCGTTGGGGGTGCATTACCATTTAATTACACAGGTAAATCTGCACTTAACTGGGCAGCTCACATCACCAACGCTGGCGACTCACTAACCATCTCGGCAGCTGACGCAGCGACCAATTACAATGGCGCGCAAGTAGACATTGACTCCGGCAAAGGTGCTTGGCAAGACACATCAAGCTCTCCAAAAGGCTGGGCACATAATGTTGATATAGGTTTATTTAAATCCGATGTCACTACAAAAGTTGCCTTAACAGCTAGCTTTTTAAATAACCCGACCGCTAAATTCGGCATTACTCTGTTTACGGGCATGGATACAGGCACTGGCTACAGCCACCACGTAAATTGGAACAATCCACCTACTGTTCCTTACACCACGAGCAATCCCTTTCGTACCACAGGCGTCATCTATGCCGACCGAAAAATTAATGTTGACTCCAGCACGGCGTTTGAATTTATCGCAGAAGCTGGGCAAATCTATTCAATTTATCTGGGCGGATACCGTGGTTCGCCGAGCTGGTTGTCTAATAGAGATTTTTACCAACTCAATATTGCTACGTCTCCCGTGCCAGTCCCTGCTGCCGCATGGTTATTTGGCAGCGGATTATTGGGTTTAATGTCTTACGGTCGTAAAAAGAAACAGGCTTAAACATTACCTCCTCCCCTTAGTTAATTTAAGGGGAGGCCAAGTTTGATCAGTGCAGGATGCATTAAATTAACTATATGATTTACGAGGTGGAAAATGCGTTTTACCTATAAATTGGTTCTGGGGTGCAGCTTGTTAATAGCACAAGCTGCATTTGCTCACGGACCCAAACCCATGCCTTTACAAGACGTGCCAATTCCGCCAGTACCTGGCCTGTTGGATGGAACCAGCCCTATCGTAGTCGATAAAGCCGCGGCGATTGCCTTAGGTAAAGCGCTATTCTGGGATATGAACGTCGGCAGTGACGGCATGTCCTGTGGCTCTTGCCATTTTCAAGCCGGTGCTGATGGCCGAATTAAAAACCAAATCAACCCCGGTGAAAAAAGCAGCCAAGAAAGCGGTATAGTTTTCGATACCTTAGCTTCCGGCTCAGGCGGCCCCAACCATACCTTAACTGCAGTCGATTTTCCGTTACATAAATTCGCCAATCCTCTGGATAATACCAGCCCGATACTCTTTACTACTGACGACGTCGTGTCATCATCTGGCACCTTCAGCGGTGACTTTAAAGGCATTAATCAATTGAGTGGCACCAACGATCTCTGTGATCGCAGTGCCGACCCGATTTATCATATTGGCACGACCGGCACTCGCCGTGTAGAGCCAAGAAACGCCCCCACGGTTATTAACGTTGGCTTTAATTACCGAAACTTCTGGGATGGCCGCGCCAACAATGTCTTTAACGGCAGCACACCTTGGGGAGATCGTGATACTTCTGCAGGCGTATGGGTTAAAACCGGCACGCGCACAGTTGCCAAAGAAGCTTTGCACCTAGAAAACTCTTCCCTGGCTTCGTTGGCAATGGGACCTCCCCTTAATGATACCGAAATGAGTTGCCGTGGCCGTAATCTGGCGGCATTAGGCCGAAAACTGCTGTTACGCAAGCCCTTACAAAATCAAAAAGTACATCATCAAGACAGCGTGTTTGGTCCGCTAAACTTAACCGCAAGCACTGCCACCGACTTAAAACCCGGCTTGAACACTACTTACAAAGCACTGATTACCAAAGCTTTCAATCAAAAATATTGGTCATATACTGGTCTGGGACCCTTTGGCGCTCCAGCACTTGGTCAATTGCCTTATAACCAAACTGAAGCTAACTTCTCGCTATTCTTCGGTATTGCTCTGCAGATGTACCAATCAACATTGATTTCTGATCAAGCACCGATAGATTTAACGCCGCGTGGCGCTGATATGATGCCAACTTGGGAAGGCATGGGTAAAACACCTGAAGAAATTGCCTCTCTCAAACGCGGACTTGAAGCCTATGAATCAAACCATTGCTTAATTTGTCATTCCGGTCCGTTAATGACCAGTGCAGCGATTGAAACTAACGCCACCTTAGTGACAACAACACCAGGCAAGTTTTTTGGTCCTGCTCATTTTCGTATTCCTTATGGACCCAATGCGTTTGGTTTAGATAACGCTGCCCAATACGCTGGGATTACACCATTCGGCAATGTAGTTAATCGAATGGAATCCACTGATGGCCTTAGATTAGTGGATATGGGTTTTGCTAATACCGGCGTAGGTGATCCAGTCGCCGACCCTGGCATTGGCGGTGTCGATGATTTTGGCAATCCCTTATCTTTCGCTGACCAATATGTCAATTATTTACTGGGACAAAATTCAGGCATAGTTGATCCAAGCAGTGTAGAAAAAGTACGCACCTGCGATTTTGAATTTCCTTTGGCACTCGATGATCCTGAACCATACTCTGGCTTTTTTAATGCTACAGATGGCATTCAAGTTGATGGCAGTCGGGGAGAAGGTTCATCACGTACCGAGAACTGCCTGCAATCATCTTGGGCACTTATCCCAACAATAGCCGCTGCCAATACTTCGTTAACCGAAGACCAAAGCAAGCTAGCTACGGTTAAACATGCAGCCTTTAAAATCCCTAGCTTACGCAACGTTGAGTTGACTGGACCATACATGCATAACGGTAGCTTGGCTAGTTTGACACAGGTTGTTGAGTTTTATGCCCGCCATGGCAATTTCAATAATCCTGAGATGAATGCATTTGTTATCGCCATCGGCCTTGCAAATAGCCAACAAACCCAGGCAACCATGCCAGACTTAATCGCTCTGTTAAAAACCTTTACCGATGAGCGAGTGCGTTACGAAAAAGCGCCATTCGATCATCCTGAGGTAATTGTGCCTAACGGTCATGTTGGTGATGATGTGTTTGTAACGGCCGGCAATCCATTGAGCCCTTCATTGGCAAAAGATGAGCTACTGGTTGTTCCTGCAGTGGGTGCCAATGGTAGACAGGCTCCATTGCTACCGTTTGATCAGCGACTGGCTCCGGCGGTGCAGTAACATGTGTTAAAACATAAGCAATTAAGTATGTAATTCTGCGTTGTGAGTTAACCCGGTTTTCGCCGGGTTAACTCAGCCAGTTACCAGAAGATGCTCAACTAATTAACAACTATTAACCATTTCGAAATGGATTTAACAATGAACAAATACCTCACAAACAAACATCTGGCACCTGCATTGGCAATGGTCTGCGTCGCTCCTTTCACCCTGAATAATGCACAAGCTGCGGCAACATTTAACAGCTATGCAACCGTTACTTATACAATCAACAGCATTAACAATTTAACTAATCCAAGCAATGCGTTTGAACTGGATATTCTTGGTACGTTTGGGTTGCATCCGGATGAAGGTGAACAATTTGAAATCGCCGGGGATGATGGCTCGGCAACTTTATCCTTGGTAGATCAAGGCCCTACAGCTCTATTTTCCCCAGCGCCAATTAGCTACTCCAGAACCTTTGGCCTGAATGGTTCAACCAACACAGGCGGTGATATTGCGGCAAGTTATCTAGCACTATTTGACCTTGATTTCTTAAATCATTCAGCGACAGATAGCTACAATGTTGACTTCACGCTCTCCTACTCGTTAAGCACTGCTGCTGAAGGTGATGCTGCGATTTCCGACGTCGCCATTGATTATGGCACTTTTGGAGATGCTAGTTTTAATGGTGCAAATTTTACTGGTGAAGATTATATAAGCTCTAATTGGGAAGAATTAAGCCCTGCGCAGCTATCCTATTCACAAAATTTTAATTTCAATCTTGCCGCTGAAGGCTATGCAGGACTGTCTGTCAGTGCGCGTATTTTTGGCTATGCAGATCAACCTGCAGCAGTGCCCGTTCCTTCTGCATTATGGTTATTTGCTTCGGGATTATTAGCCTTTTCAGGCATTAAAAAATCCAAAAAAACTGCGTAAGTTCTAGCCGTTTTTATAACGGTTCAAGGGTGGCACTATAATCTGTAGTGCCACCCTTTTTTACTTTCGAGCCCTTTCAAGCTTTACCTCTGAAAATTTCTGGCTTTCAAAAGCACTACCTACAATGCCCGACCGCTTTAAAGCATCAACCTAAAAATCGCAGTTGAGCCACATAAATCCCGTTCGCCCTGAGCCTGTCGAAGGGTTGAACGGGATTTGTGTGGCTCACCCAACGGGTGAGTGTGAAGAAACCCGCTCATGCTTCGACCGGACTCAGCACGAACGGGTTTCTTCACCTCCAACTGATTTATTTAGGATCAATTACCAAATTTATTCAGCGTAATTTTAACTGCACACCCGCAATGAATTTTGCCTATAAAAAAACGTGTTAAATAACACAGTTTAATTAATTACCCATAAAGTTCACCCGAACAAATCAGCGAATAAATACTGCGGGTATTTACTGATCAGTCCCTTCTCAAGTAACAAGCGATAGCGCTGCAAGCCATTAAACAAGAACTTAAAATATCAGCAATAAGATATATATCATTGATATTAAAAGAAACATACGAATTATTTTTTGCGAGAAAACCTAATCACTCCTGCCTTAAAACGCACTAAATCCCACCTAAAACCATTGCCTTATTTTCATTTATCACCGTTATATAGAATTCATTAATTACACATAAATTCTTGGCATAGAACCTGCTTTATTTTAGGTAGTGCAAGCAAAACAGGTTTTATCTGTTCCGCTTGCACGCTATCTGTTGGGAAAAAGCCTAACCCGCCGAGAGGCGGGCTCGGAAAGTCAGGGGTCTTTAATTAAGACGGCCAGCTACCCCGACATTAAAACTTTGTCTTATTGTTTAATGAGGAAATTCTATGTCGTTTACCAAAACCAAATTAGCTAAAGCAGTGGCAATAGCCATGGCTGGTAGTGCCCTTTCAGTTGCGGCAATTTCAGACGCATCGGCAGCTACAACCACAATGTACAACCTATCAACCGCTAATGGCGATGATAACAGTACCAATACTACTGACCCAACTACAGGTGGTGTTTGGGCTTTGCACGGCGGCGGCACGGACGGCTGGACTAATGCAGCTATAGCTCCTTCGGTTGGTAACGGCACCGGCGCTTCTAAATGGGCCGGTACCTCCGGTGCAAATAACGTCGCATTCGGTTACACCGGCGCTCACCTTAATTGGGGTTTGAACATCACTGGCGGTAATGGCGGCACTGCCGAAATTTCCACTTTTGATTCATTCAATCGCTACGGCGTGTATGCGGACATTGACGTCGCCAAAGGTGCTTGGAGTGATGCTGCTCTTAATGGTGCATCAGGATGGCGGCATGACTTGGACTTAGGCTTATTCAAGTCTGACAGCACTGGTCTAGTTAACCTAAATGCGCAAGGTATTTTGCAAAGCGGTACCAACTTCGGTTTTACGATCTTCAAAGGCGCTAGCCCGACTACTAATTACAATCATCATGGTGCATGGAACTCAAACAACAATGCCAGCGGCTTAACTAGCGCGTCCCTCCCTGGCGGTGGCACCAACTTCGATCCAGATGGTGCAGGCCCTTTAACTGCAATAGGCCAAATCGTCGCCTACAGTATTGGCGGTGCAAACCCTAGTAACTTAAACACTATCAGCTTCAACGCCGAAGCCGGTCAAATCTATAGCATCTTTATAGGTGGTTATAGAAACGGCGACTGGATCGACACTACCGACGGTTACAAACTGACTATTTCGCAAGAAGTGTCGCAAGTACCAGTTCCCGGTGCTGTTTGGTTGTTTGGTAGCGCCATGGCTGGCTTGGTGGGATTTGGACGTCGTAAAAGCAAAATCGCCGCTTAATATCGTTTAAGCGCTAAGGCTGCTTGCACATGCAAGCAGACTGTCACAAAAAACCCGCAGAGGCTGCAGCTTCTGCGGGTTTTTTATGACTAAAGATATTTTTGCGTTAGCAATACTGCTCTTAAACGAGTCAATAAACTCAGGGAACCTCGAAAAACCCATTCCGTTCATGGCTCGACAAGCTCGCCACGAACGGAACTCATTGATTATTATGATCCGTTCGCGCCGGGCCTGTCGAAGCGCCAGGTTTTTCCAGGTGCCCTACTGAGTACATTTAAATGATTTATCAAGCATCCTCTGAGAGGACCGGATCAACTTTTTCAGTATTTAAACTGGCATTGTAATATTTAAAATTATTCCGACCTTTATGTTTAGCAAGATACATTGCGGTATCCGCATTTTTAATTAAGGTGCCCGTATCACTACCATCTGATGGATATAAACTGATGCCGATACTGGTAGAAATAGACAGTTTATTGCCGTTGATATTAATAGTCTTTTTAAAAGAGTCGATCAGCTTTTGTGCCAGTGTTGCAGGATTCTTTATGTCAGGAATTTTTTCCATCACCACAATAAATTCATCGCCGCCGTAACGCGACACGGTATCTTCTTTTCTGACCAAGTTCGTTATCCGCTTAGCCACTGCTTTTAATAATAAATCACCCGCATCATGTCCATATATATCATTAATATTCTTAAACCCATCCAGATCAAGAAATAACACAGCTATTTTTGATCCTTCACGCGCCGAGTTTTGCAAGGCATGCGTTACTCTATCCGTTACGAGTAATCGGTTTGGTAATTTTGTTAACGGATCGTGATAAGCCAAAAAACTCAGATAATTATTGGTTTTATTAAGACACGTTATATCCATAAATACATGAATATAATTGGTTATTTGGCCATTCGTATCTCTAACTACATTAATCGTAGTCCATGAAGGAAATCCGCCGTCAAACTTGTGATGCCGCCAAATTTCACCTTGCCAATTAACTGAACTTTCAATATCCGCATTCAATTTAGCCGATTTTTTATTATTTATATCAGCAATTAAAATAGAATTACATTGTCCAAATACATCCTCATAGGTAAATCCGGTTAATCTGGTAAAGGCATCATTAATTGAAATAATGCGCCCCTCTTTATCAGTAACAAAAATGCCTTCATTAATATTATTAACGATAATCGATGCCATGCTAAATCTAACTTCGGCCATCTTTTGACTGGTAACATCCTTTAAGGTCATCAATAATCGATAAGGTTTACTTTCCCCTAATCTACTCTCGGGAAACAACGATATTGTCAACCAAATATATTTTTGTTTTTCAGTATTAAATAAACCCAACACTACATCTTTTAAAGATTTTCCTGAATGCAAAGCAATCATGACTGGATGTTGATGGCTAGCTAAAAGCACACCATCCTCATTAATCACTGCAGGCGAACAATCCAGTAATTTACGACCAATTAGAATATTTCGAGGCACACCCAACAACTGCTCAGCGTTATGATTAGCTGAAATCACCACACTATTAGCATCTAAATAAATGAGTCCCTCATCAACCTTTTCAAATAAATAGCGATTAAATAAATAGCGATGTTTTTTTGAACTATCGGTATCAAAACTACAACTACTCAATTCAGTGGGTATTGGCAGGCTCTGATTAAATGAATTTTTCATTTGAATATATACCCTAGTTAAAACCTAATAGGAACATCGAAAACCTTTGATTTATAGGAGTCACAACGCCCTATTTCTGAACCATCTAAGTATGTGGACTAGGTTTGCAAGTATTAATTGCGTAATTTATTTTTCACGAAAATATTTATTACGATTGTCATCACTAAAATATTTTTTTATTTTTGTTTTGGCGGCTTTGTAATAATTACACTCATCATTAATATATTTATTCTCTTTTATCTCAATATCAGCATCGTCTATTTTAAAATCCCAGTGAGCAGCAAAGTTTTTATTGGTGATATTAGCAGCCATACTATTTCTCCGGATTGATTCAAGCTTTAACATTAAATGACAGGTGGAACTGGGAACATCGAAAAACTCATTCCGTTCATGGTTCGACAAGCTCACCACGAACGGAACTCACTTGATTTGTATAGGTCCGTTCGCATTTATACCCTGTGGGTACTGGTTTATCGAAGTGCATGGTTTTTCGAGGTTCCCAACTGCTCAGCGTTGTTCGATAAAAATGACTTATAGAGCAGATTATAGTAAATAGACCAACCAGGAAATTCGTATGAACGCCTAGGTATTTATACCTATGTATTTCTACCTAATCGTGCCGTATAGTGCTGTAAAAGTCTGTTTGGAAAACTCTAAAATTAACTATTTATACCTATTGAGGCCGATCAAGGCATCGACAGGCCATTTTTAGAGTTTATTTGTAGCCATGCGAGTATAAAAATTTGCGTTACCTACAAAAAATAGGATTATTAAATGCCCGCTATTAAAGCAACCCACCAACCTTCCAACATTAACAGCAGCACACCACCCGTCGTCGGTATAGGTGCGTCAGCCGGCGGTTTAGACGCGCTGGAAGCTTTTTTTTCTAATTTACCGGCCAATACTGGCTTTGCCTTTATCGTCGTCACCCACCAACAGCCTGATCACGTTAGCTTGCTGCCAGAGTTACTGCACCATTACACGAATATGCCGGTGTTAAACGCTGAAGACGGCGCAATACTTAAACCAGACCATGTCTTTGTGTGCCCACCGGGCAAAAATCTAGCCGTGCTTAAGCACCGCTTACATCTATCGGAACCAGGAAAATACAACGCGGCTAACTTACCGATTGACTTTTTTTTACGCTCCCTGGCTGAGGATGCTCAAGCAATGAGCGTCGGCATTATTCTTTCGGGTACCGGAACCGATGGCACCTTAGGATTAAAAGCAATTAAAGGAGTATCGGGGTTGACGCTGGTTCTAACTCCTCAAACAGCAAAATTTGACGGCATGCCCAGCAGCGCAATCTTGATGGGAGATGTGGATTTTGTATTGCCACCCGAACAAATGGGCCATGAGCTCATTAAATACAGTAAAGGGCCTTATTTTAAAAAAATACCTTCATTTGAACCTGCGTTATTAGTAGCACCCCAGCCGATTCAAAAAATATTTACTCTACTGCGTAATAGAACCGGCAACGACTTTTCGACCTACAAGCCCACGACTATCAAACGACGCATTGCCCGGCGTATGAATATTCATCAACTCAGCAATGCGGATGAATATGTGCATTTTTTGCAAGAAAATCCCGTAGAAATCGACAAGTTAGCAAAAGAACTACTGATCAATGTGACCAATTTCTTTAGGGACGCCGACGCATTTAGCGCCTTAAGTGAAACTGCCTTACCCAAATTATTTGCCGGAAAGCCTGACAATTACGAATTTCGAATCTGGGTGACCGGCTGTTCCAGCGGTGAAGAGGCATATTCAATTGCCATATTGTTCAAAGAAGCGATAGAAAAAAAGGGCAACGGCTTTAGTTTTCAAATTTTTGCCACCGACCTGGATGAGTCTTCAATTAACAGAGCCAGAGATGGTCTCTATCCTGCTGGTATTGCCGCGGATGTCTCAGCAATTCGTTTGCAACGTTTTTTTAAACTGGATGACAATCAATATCGCATCAATAAAGAGATCCGCGAGCGCGTAATATTTGCCACCCAAAATTTAATTCAGGACCCGCCTTTTACTCATATCGACCTAATCAGCTGCCGTAACTTACTGATTTATATCAATCAAGAGCTACAAAAAGAAATTCTGCCGCAATTTCATTACGCCCTTAAACCGGACGGTATTTTATTTTTAGGCTCATCAGAATCCATTGGTAATTTTGAAGACCGATTTTTAACTCTCGACAAAAAATGGAAAATTTATCAACGCAAAAATATCCGCGTACCTTTTCCTGTCTCAAAACTCAGCTCATTGCCGCTTATCGAACAGGAATCATCTACTGAGCCTTTCAAAGCGCTGAGCAGTGAATTTCAGACTGGCAATATTGCCAAACAAATAGAACGTTTATTGTTGGAACGCTATGTGCCGGTCAGCGTGATTATCAACGAACACGGCAAAATTATTTATATACACGGTAAAACGGGCAACTATCTGGAACCGACAACCGGACAGCCCAATTGGAATATTGTCGAAATGGCCAGAGAGGGCTTACGTATGCCCCTGGTGGCTTCCTTAAGTAAGGCCACAAAAACCAGTGAAAGTGAAATTATTAGCAGTGGGCTAAAGGTAAAAACCAATGGTGATTTTGCCACTATTGACCTAACGGTCACCAAAATTGCCGAACCAGAATCTTTACGCGATTTATTTTTAGTGTCTTTTCAGCCGCAAAAGCTCAAAGACGTTATTCAGCCGCCTATCAAAACACTTACATCTTCAACGGAAGTTGATAACACTCTGGAAAAAGAACAACTCGAGCAAGAACTTTACTTCACCAAAGAATCGCTACGCGCCACGATTGAGGAGCTGCAAACCTCTAACGAAGAAATAAAATCCTCCAACGAAGAGCTGCAATCAACCAATGAAGAACTGCAAAGCTCTAATGAAGAATTGGAAACCTCTAAAGAAGAAATGCAGTCGTTAAATGAGGAACTCAACACCGTCAACAGTGAGCTGCAAAACAAAGTTGAACGACTGTCCGAAATCAACGATGACATGCAAAACCTGATGAACAGTACGGATATTGCCACCATTTTTCTCGACAATCAGCTGCAAATAAAACGCTTTACCCGCCCCGCCAAAAACATCTTCAAATTAATTGACAGTGACATTGGCAGGCCGCTGGGAGATTTGGTATCCATTCTTAAATACGATCACTTAATAGATGACGCCAGAGCAGTGTTGCAAACACTAGCCCATAAAGAAGCAGAAGTGCAGAGCCAGCATGACCGTTGGTATTTGTTGCGCATTTTGCCGTATCGAACCACAGAAAATATGATTGATGGTTTGGTTATCACCTTTATTGACATCACTAGAACTAAAAAGGCTGAAAAAATCGCCCAAGCTGCTGAATTAACTACGGCAATAGTTAACACCATTAATCAGCCGCTCTTGGTATTGGATGACCAATTACAGGTACTAACTACCAATCCTGCTTATGAGCAGATGTTTAATAACAACCATATACAACTTACCGGGCAATCCTTTTTCGACATTCATAACCAAGCCTTTAATTCGCCGCTGTTACGCAAGCAGGTAACCAACACCTTAACCAACAATACTGCCTTTGAAAAATTTTGTGTTGAAACAGAATTTGCGGATATTGGCAAAAAACGTATAACTATCAATGGCCGTATTTTGAACCAAATACCGGGCGTACCTATTTTGATATTGCTGGCAATTGAAGATGCAACCTAGGTGGCAAGCTGATGACTGATAGCCAAAACGACTTACGTAAAAATGCTGAAGCCCTGCTTAACTCATCGGGCAGTGCTTTTACGGATATGTCCAAGGAAGGCATTCAAAAGATGTTGTACGAATTACAGGTACGTCAGATAGAGCTGGAATTGCAAAACGAAGAGCTTAAACAGTCGCAACACCAATTAATGATCGCGCGCGATCGTTATGTACGGCTTTATAACTCATCACCGATTGGTTTCCTGACCTTAGATACCACTGGAATTATCAAACAAGCCAATCCTGCAGCGGCAAAATTGCTAAATACAACTATCGATGCGCTAAAAAATAGTGCGTTGGGGAAATTAATCAATCCCTTAGATCAAGATGAGTATTACTTTTTTATCCGCAAGATTTTAGGTACTCATGTCGAACAAACATTATCGGCGCGTCTTAATATTATTTCTAATACCTATGGCGAATTCTATTGTCAGGGCACCAAGTATTTTAATTGCCCACCACAAGACTGCCTACAAAATGACCTGGCAATTTATGTGGAATGTCGAGGCCACTATAATATTGATGAAAACTATGATGAACGGATATGCCTGTCAATATTCGACATTACTGCCACCAAAAAAGCCCATGCGACTATTGCTTGCCTTAATCACAAATTAGAAGATAAGGTTTTTCAACAAAACCAAGATATTATTGAAACCAATAAGGAATTAGTAACAAGAATTGAACAGCTAAAGCAATATAAACTCCAAAAAATCGAACAAGAGGCGATGATTAACGCCATATTTACCGCGGCCGTTGAAGGCATTATTACTGTACATTTATCTGGGGACATTGTTTACGTCAATAACACGGTTGAAACCATTTTGGGCTATAGCAAAGAAGACTTGGTTAATTGCAACATTAACAAGCTGATTCCTTTAGGTCGGCAGAACAATCCCACCCAATATCTCAATAGTATTTCTGGCATCGGCTTTTCTAATGCCGTTGGCGAAATTCAAGAAGTCACCGGGATACGCAAAGATGGCTCAACCGTGCCACTGGATATTTCCATTGCTGAATTTACTATTAATGGCACACACTACTTTAGCATTATTATCCGCGACATCACTCTCCGTAAATTACAAGAACAAAGCGACCAGAAGCATCTTGATGAACTTGCCCATGTGACCCGCCTGGGCTTAATGGGCGAATTAGCATCAGGTATTGCTCACGAAGTTAACCAACCACTGACCGCTATCAGCGCTTACTCCCAAGCCTGTTTAACGCTAATTGAAGATAGCAACTATGATCAAACGCTGCTCGCGGAAACGTTGCAAAAAACCAGTACACAAGCGTTAAAAGCCGGGCAAATTATTCACCGGATGCGGGATTTTGTTAAGTCAAAAAAGATACATCGTTCCACCATCGATATAAACTCCTTAATTAATGATGCAATTGGCTTATGCGAATCTTACTTTAAGTTAAATAGCATCACATTGCAGCTACAACTTAAGCACCCTATTCCAAGCTTATGTATTGATGCTATTCAAATAGAACAAGTAATATTAAATTTAATTAAAAATAGTATTGAGGCATTAACTAATGTACCTATTTCAACACCAAGAAACTTAAGCATCCAGACGGCTATCAATGAAAATAATACTATTGAAATCAGAGTAAAAGATAATGGCCCCGGCATTAATTTAACCGAACAAAATAAAATATTAACTCCGTTTTACACTACAAAATCAGAAGGTATGGGCATGGGCTTGTCCATTTGCCGTTCAATCGTAGAGGCTCATAAAGGCACATTGCGCTTTAATAGCGAACCCGGAAAAGGTACTACTTTTTATTTCATTTTACCTATAGCGCAATTTAACAATGGATCATAATTCACCAAATGTATTTGTTTATTTAGTTGATGATGAATTTGCAGTGCGTGATGCGCTGGCACTTTTAATTAAAGCATCAGGCTGGTCGGTTAAAAGTTTTGACTGTGCTCAAGACTTTTTAAATAACTATTATCACGAGTTTCCAGGTTGTTTAATCTTGGATGTAAAAATGCCTGTTATGGGCGGACTTGAGCTACAAGAAGAATTAATTAAAAGAAATATTAAAATCCCTATTATTTTTATTAGTGGTAATGCGGATATTCCAGATTCGGCAAAAGCATTCAGAGCTGGTGCCGTAGATTTTCTGGAAAAGCCTTTTGAAAAAAGCATATTGTTGGAGCGTATTGACGAAGCCGTACAAAAAGACATAAAAGCAAGGCAACAACTGCTGGAAAAGGCCAGCATTCAAGACTGTTTTAACCGCTTAACAACCCGAGAAAAAGAAGTATTACAGTTAATCGTCAACAGCCATTCAAACAAAGAAGCCGCAAAAATACTGGATGTAAGCCCACGCACTATCGACGCACACCGAGCCCGGGTAATGGATAAAATGCAGGCGGAAAATGTAGCGGCATTGGTCACCATGGTGATGAGCCACGAACTATTGAGCCAAACGTTTGCACCGAGGGAAGTTCAGTAGAGTACTTCTAAAAATTGCACTACGAGATTATCTCAAATTGACCCAGGTCAAAATGCCGGGAGGTGGGGAAGCTTGGTAATACCAATCACAATAAGTTCACATGCTAACCCTTCTCCAACGGGAGAAGGTTAGGATGAGGGTTTTTTAAAAAAACTTTTTGGGATTGGAATTACTACATTTTTGAGGCTGCTCTGCCTTTAATTCATAAAGTAAATGCTGTGATCTCAAGGCTCAACTCCAATGCAAGATATGGAGCTGATTTAACTTTTAGAAGATTACCCACTGATATTTTTATTGCATTAGCGATACTGAATTTTAAAAGCGTCAATAAATTTAGTAAGTTGATCCATAGCCAAGTGATTTATTCCAGCAGCCGCTTTGCGGCCACCGCCTTCAGGAAAACGATTGCATAACTCATCAGCGCCGGTTTTGTTGTTGAGTGGCGCTCTAACGCTAATTTGATAACCGCCACGCTCATTCTGCGTAACGACGGCATGCGCTCTATCGGGATGTTGGTTGGCCAGATCGTTTGCCCAGACACCATTGACTCTTCTGGCCCATTTTTCATCCGGCAACATAAATACAGCAATCCGGTGATTTTGATACGCAGGTTGAATAGATTGCGCGCAGCGCATGTCATCGTCGTAAGCAGCAAGCAATTGTTGATAAAGAACACCTTGCTCAGCGATAAAATCAAATGGCGATGGGTAAATCTTTAGCTGCTGATATAAATCGTCTGGCGCAATATGCAAATCATCCAAGGTGGCACCGTAGGCGTTGTAATTAATACAAACCCCCAATTGCTGTAATTGCGCCAGTTGCGAATCGGAAAGTTGCAGCGGCTTTGCCGCTAAACGCGCGCTGTGGGCAAGATTATCGCCAAATGCGCCGGTCACTGCCCAACCGCAAAAGCGCTGTTCAACATAGTCATTGATCAACAAACTTGTACAGACGTTGGCGTCGGTATTAATGATGCTGGTTAAACCTGGATGTTCTGGAAGTTGACCCGAAAAATGATGGTCGACATAAAAAACCTTGGCTTGCTTTTGCAGACACGCCAGCAGCGCCGCGCGATTGGTATCTAAAGAAATATCCAGCACAGTCAGTTGATCGCCCGGCTGCGCCGATACCCGGCTTAATAAATTAATATCGCGTTTAACGCCAGTGACCAGCTGGGCTTCCAGCGGAAACGCCAGCCGTAATTGAATCAATGCGCAAATGCCATCGGCGTCGCCATTAAAAATATCAATGTTCATTATTCACCTCTATTGTTCAGCCACAACACCACGCTGCTTAAGCAACGCCAGCACCTTTTCAACACATTCATCCAGCGAGAATAAATCAGTGTCGATAATCAACTCAGGATTGACCGGCGGCTCATAAGGTGAAGAAATACCGGTAAATTGCGCGATTTGGCCAAGGCGGGCTTTTTTATAAAGTCCTTTTACGTCACGTTGTTCGCAAACGGCAAGATCACACTTGCAGTAAATTTCAATAAAATCATCTGCAGACACTAGATTTCTGGCCTGGTGCCGTTCAGCATTAAAGGGAGAAATAAAGGCAGTAAGCGTGATAACGCCTGCTTCCAACATCAATTTGGCTACTTCAGCAATTCTGCGAATATTTTCCCGCCGGTCTTGATCGCTAAAGCCCAAATCGCCGCATAAGCCATGACGGACATTATCACCATCCAACACAAAAGTGCGGCAACCGGACAAATGCAATCTTTCTTCAACGGCATGCGCGAGTGTCGATTTACCTGCGCCCGAGAGGCCGGTAAACCATAGGATGACGGATTTATGTTGATTGAGCTGGTGTCTTCGATCACGAGTTACTGAGGCGCGATGCCAGACGGTATTGCTACTTGGTAAGGACATAAATTTGGATTTTATCTAAAAATTTAAAGGTATCAGTAGCAACCAATAATACCAATCCCAATAAGTTCGTACACTATCCCTTCTCCAACGGGAGAAGGTTAGGATGAGGGTTTTAAATAAAAACTTATGAGATTGGTATAAGTCACCACGGACTAACGAGAACCACGAAAAGCCTACTCCATTCGTGGTCGACAGCAGGCAGAAGGTAGGACAGCCACCGGAGGCGCTTTAAGCGACGCACGGAGCTGTTGCTAAGAGTCGAGGCTCTCGCCCGTAGCCCTAAATCAATTCGTCAGCGCGTCTTTAGTAACTCAAATAGCCACTGAATTAGACCATTGTTCAACAACCTGACCTTGTTCCGCACACAATACCGCGCTGGTCAGTCCGTAAAATATGCCATGTTCGACAATGCCTGGAATCGCGTTGAGTTGGTCATTTAACCATTGATGATCCAGGTTCGCATCAAAATTCACATCCAACACCAAGCTGCCATGCGGGGTAACCGCTAACCCGTCTTTAGTGGCATTGGCGCGTAGACTAGCCTGTCCACCAAGTTTGGTAATACTTCGTTGTACCAACTGCCAAGCAAACGGCATCACTTCAATGGGTATCGGAAAATTCTCGCCAATGCGATTAACGCGCTTGCTGGCATCGATGAGCACCAGAAATTTATCACTGGCGTTGGCTAGCAATTTCTCCCGCACCAAATCTGCGCCCCGCCCTTTTAATAAGGTCAGATCTGCAGTCACCTCATCGGCACCATCGACATAAAGATCCAACTGATCGATATGCTCCAGCGCCAACAACGGCAAGCCTAACTGCTGAGCCTTAATCGTACTGACCACCGAACTGGCAACCACCTGAACAGTTAAATCCTCATCAACGCGCCGCCTGGCGATAGCTTCAATAAAATAATTGGCGGTAGACCCTGTCCCCAAACCAACGACCATGCCATCTTCCACCAGCCATGCGGCATGCTCGGCAACAAGTTGTTTGTTATTCATGGGTAGCTCCTGGTTTTAACGTGTGTGAGGAAACTGATAATTGTTTTGGATAATCCACTGAATAAGCAAAAATTTGTAACAAAATAGGTGGTGGCATTTAACAAGAGTTTTTCTGAAAGTGGTTTATAAACGCAGGCTGATATTTTGCATACCTAAATTATTAATTCTTCAATCCTGAGAAGGTTCGCGCAAGGTTACTAACTGCACGGGTGCGTCTTCGCCGACGGTTATAGCTGTGCCGCCCGACCAAAGTACCGCGTATTGCCCCAGTCGCCGCTTACGCTCCAAGGTATTTGCAACAGCTTGGCGCAGACAGTCGAGCATAGCCTGTGCTTCCTGGCTTGGAGTTAGGGACGATTGATCACTCATGACTGAGCCTCTAGTTGTAAAAGTAGAAAGAATTCGTGATTAAACACAAGTCGCTGCTCAAAGTTTTGCTGGAATACAAGTTCAGGCACTCTGTCGTTGTTCAAAAAACAAAATGTCTGGTCGACCAGCGGGGAAAAAAGATGGAATAGATTGTATAGGCTGCGAGGAAAGCGTCGAGAAATATCGGCTGCGGAAATGTCATGTCCGCCATGCGCGACTCGTTCCGCCACACGTAAACGTGACATTTCCGCATTGGGCAAAGCAAGGTAAATCAACTCTACCCGCCATCCACCGGCTTGCAATCGATGTATCAGCTTAAGGTAGCTTCGTCCGGCCAGTGTGGTTTCAAAAGCAAAATCTTGCCCGGCAGCAATATGCTCATCGATCTCATTCAAAAACAAACGGCTGGCGGCCAGCAATTGCTGCTCAGGAGCTAATGGTGACAATCCAGCTGCAATCAGATCAGCATTGATAAAATGACGACAAAGGGCGACCTTCGGTAGGTATTCCAATGCAAAAGTGGTTTTACCTGCACCGTTAGGTCCAGCGATTATCCAGCAGGTTGGCATCAGATTATCTCCATTTGCATTATTTCCAGTTGATTAGGTCGGCAGGCTTTTTTGCCTACCGATTCCAACGCCAAAAGTATCGATCATGCTTGGTTGGGCAGAAAAACTCTGCGCGACCTACCTAGGCTTTTTCCGATGCCCATGTTTATTCTGCTGCCCGCCAACTGTTTTATTTTTAGCAAACCCAGTGTATTTAGTCTTAAAAGCTTGAGTCTTTTCTGCCGAATCAATCGTGCCTTTGGGCTGAAAAGTCGGGACCAAATGCTGTTTACCGTTGCCGATCAAGTCACTTCGACCCATGTCTTTAAGGGCTTCACGTAACAACGGCCAGTTTTTGGGGTCGTGATAACGCAAGAAGGCTTTGTGCAGGCGGCGCTGTTTAAAGCTTTTTGGAATGCTAATGTCTTCGGCACTGCGACTGACTTTTTTCAGGGTGTCTTTGCCGGAATGGTACATGGCGGTGGCGATGGACATTGGCGAAGGCAGGAAGGCCTGCACCTGGTCGGCCCGGAAACCGTTGCGTTTTAGCCATAAGGCCAGGTTGAGCATGTCTTCATCTTTGGTGCCGGGGTGGGCGGCGATAAAGTAAGGGATTAGGTATTGTTCTTTGCCCGCTTCTTTGGAGTATTTATCAAACATCTCTTTAAAGCGGTCGTAAGTACCAATGCCAGGTTTCATCATTTTCGATAATGGGCCTTGTTCGGTGTGTTCCGGGGCGATTTTAAGATAGCCGCCGACATGGTGCGTTACCAGTTCTTTGACATATTCTGGCGATTCGACGGCCAAGTCGTAACGTAAGCCCGATGCTATAAAAATCTTTTTGATGCCGGGCAGGGCGCGGGCGCGGCGGTACAGTTTAATTAATGAACTGTGATCAGTGTCCAAATTGGGGCAAATACCGGGAAATACGCAGGACGGTTTACGGCAGGCGGTTTCGATGGCTTTATCTTTACAGGCCAGTCGGTACATGTTGGCGGTGGGGCCGCCCAAGTCGGAAATATGGCCGGTAAAAGCGGGCGA
Organism: Methylococcaceae bacterium; assembly: GCA_030693065.1. Classification (GTDB taxonomy): domain Bacteria; phylum Pseudomonadota; class Gammaproteobacteria; order Methylococcales; family Methylomonadaceae; genus JABFRC01. The sequence goes on from JAUYBL010000038.1 coordinate 248,860, forward strand.
CGTATCGCGGATGGCTTCGATTTCTTTGATGATGGAATCTTCCGAGCGGCTTTGAATGATGCGGCCTTCGTGTTCGGTGATCGAGCAAAAACTACAGCCGCCGAAACAGCCGCGCATGATGTTGACCGAATGCTGAATCATCTCAAACGCCGGTACATTGGCATTGCCGTAAGTTTTGTGCGGCACGCGCGAGTATGGCAAATCAAAAACGCCGTCCATTTCTTTCATGGTCAGTGGAATCGGCGGCGGATTTACCCAAAGTTGCCGGTTGCCGTGTTGTTGAATCAATGGGCGGGCATTGCCGGGATTGGTTTCACCATGCATGACCCGCGAGGCGTGGGCGTAGAGTATGGAATCGTCTTTGACGGCTTCAAAAGCAGGTAGGCGAATCACGGTTTGCGCGCGTTGATCGCGGATTATCTGTTTATCAAAACGGATGACTTTTTCGTTAGTATTGCTGTCGTCCGGTTTTTTATCGCAAGCCGGTTCCATTTGATACGGGTCTTGCGGCGGCATCGGCGTGCCCGGAATATCAATGTCGGTGGAGTCTTTAACCAACCAGCCTTCCGGGATTTGCTTAACAAAATGCACGGTGCCGCGTATGCCTTTCAATTCGGAAATCGCTTCGCCATTGGCTAAACGATGGGCGATTTCCACCACTTGCCGCTCGGCATTGCCGTATACCAACAAATCGGCTTTGGAATCCAGCAGTACCGATTTACGCACTTGATCGGACCAATAATCGTAATGAGCAATGCGCCGCAAGCTGGCTTCTATGCCGCCGATGATGATCGGCACATCTTTAAAGGCTTCACGACAGCGGTGCGAATAGACATTGACGGCGCGATCAGGACGTTTGCCCGCTTCGCCGTTCGGGGTGTAAGCGTCGTTGGAGCGGATTTTTTTATCGGACGTATAGCGGTTGACCATGGAATCCATGTTGCCGCCAGTAACGCCGAAAAACAGGTTTGGACGGCCCAGTTTTTTGAAATCGCCGGCGCTGGTCCAATCCGGTTGCGAGATAATGCCGACCCGAAAGCCTTGCGCCTCCAGCACTCGGCCAATCAGTGCCATACCGAAGCTGGGATGGTCGATATAGGCATCGCCGGTGACTAAAATGACATCGCAACTGTCCCAGCCCAGCGCGTCCATTTCGGCACGGGTCATGGGTAAAGACGGTGCGACGCCAAAGCGCTGCGCCCAGTATTTACGGTAACTAAAAAGGTTGGGTGGCGTGGTGGAAGCTAAAGACATTAGGATTTAATTGTATTGTTGATGATGCTGGTATTGTGTTTTACCAAGTCTCTTAAAAAGAGGGGAAACTCAATCCGATACTGTTGTTCAAGGGCGGCGGCGCGAAGTCGCAATGCTTTTAAGGAGTAAACAGGGGTTTTAGAATTAAACGCCAAGCCAATAATGTTGCCCCGGTCCAATACCGGAAGAAACAAAATCTTCCAATCGAAAATCCGCCCCAACCATAATGCAACCTGTTGAAATTCAGGGTTATTCGTGCCGCCCCACAAGTTAATGACCATCATACCATCGGTTTTCATTATCGCCTTGCAAGCATCGAAAAAAGCTTCATTGCGGATTGATTCAGCCATGCCGACATCGTCGAAGGCATCAATAAACAGCAAACTAAAACGTTCCGCATGGCTATCGCTGCGTTGCCTGATAAAGCGCGCGCCATCATCGACAATGATTTTTAAACGAGGATCGAACGGCACATCAAAGTGACTGCGCGCGACTTTGACGACATCGCGCCGATATTCGACGACTTTTAACTTGCAATCAGGAAAATTCTGTAACAAATGTCGGGTTAACGAGCCGCCTCCTAAACCAACCACCAACGCCTCGTCATCTAAAGACTCTTTAAATAAAAGCCAGCTGGCCATAGCGCGCACATAAGGCAGTTGCAACTGGTCTGGATCAGTCAATTTTATCGTGCTTTGCCGAGGCAACGACCCAAAATGCAGCGAGCGCAGACCATCAACTTCGACAACCTCTAAAATGCCTTCATCATCGTGGCTTTGATAAACCACGCGACCATCGTATTTGTACATAAGTAATGCTGTTAGTGAATGAATGTGTTGATCATTATACTGAATCAACGCGGATGGCTTTAGATGGTATTGACTTGATCACTTAACTTCGGGCGCAAGCACTGCTCGCAGCCATAACAAACAACGTTAATGTTTAACGCCGCCGGTTAATTGTTCCGGCGCAAAGTCATCGACGCTTATCGCGATCAATCGGGCTTGTTCGGCCTGATTGATTAACTCTGCTTCAGCTGAAGTGATGACGTCTTTTGCTAACGCCTCCGGCACTAAATCTTTCAATATCCCTTTGCTGAGCTGACCTTGCTTTTGGGCATTACGCAGTTTTGTTTCGATGGGTGCGGCCTGCAATACCGCCTTAAAGGCAGTTTCAATGCGGCCGGTCGCGTCATTGGGATTGTCGTTAATGTAGATACCGGCAGTCAAACGATCACGAGCCGGATTATCGGTCATCAGCAACTGCGCCAATTGCCCCACCAATCGATCTTGCGGCGGCGCATAAGGTTTGCCAAGCGGAAACAGCGCGGAGCGTATTAATACTGCCGGAATTTTGGAGGGCAATAACCAAAACACCGCCAACAGCGATTGTTGCGCGCGATGCAGGCTGTGTTGGCAAGCCCAATGCAGCAAAGGCAGATCGTCTATTTGGGCACCTTGGTTTTCAAAGTGTTTGAGTGCGCAGGAACACAAATACAAATAACTCAGCACATCCGCAAAACGCCCGGAAATGCGTTCTTTACGTTTGAGATTGCCACCCAGTGTCAGCAACGCAAAATCGGCGACTAGCGCAAAACCAGTACTAAGCCGAGTTAATTGCCGGTAATAACGCCGCGTATGTTTATCGCCCGGCGTTTTCGCTAGCGCCGCGCCGCCGAAACCGAACCAGAATCCACGACTTATGTTATTCAAGAAAAATCTGATATGCCGCCAAAGAATCGCATCAAATTGCGCCGAGTCTGCTGCATTCAAAGCGGCCATTTCGCTTTGAATAAAAGGGTGACAACGAACTGCGCCCTGACCAAAAATCATCATGGTGCGCGTCAATATATTCGCGCCTTCCACGGTAATCCCGACCGGAATCACCTGATACAGTCGACCGATATAATTAGACGGCCCCAGGCAAATACCCGAGCCACCTTGTATATCCATGCCGTCGTTAACGATCCGGCGCATGCCTTCGGTCAATTGGTATTTCAAAATCGCGGAAATCACCGCCGGTTTTTCACCCTCGTCCAATGCAGCGCAAGTGACTTGGCGCGCCGCATCCATTAAATAAGTTGTGCCAGCCATGCGCGCTAAGACTTCTTCAATACCTTCAAAAGCGCCAATCGGCAGATTAAACTGAGTGCGAATACGCGCATACGCGCCAGTATTACGACAGACAAATTTAGCCGCACCAACGCTAAGCGCGGGCAATGAAATTGCTCGTCCGGTGGCAAGGCTCTGCATCAACATGGTCCAACCTTTGCCAACTTGCGCCTGACCGCCAATGATCCAGTCGATAGGAATAAATACATCTTTGCCCCAATTGGGGCCGTTCTGGAAGCCTGAATCCAGCGGAAAATGCCGTTTGCCGATGGCGATACCCGGTGTATTGGTTGGGATTAACGCCAAGGTGATACCGATGTCTTCCTGTTGACCAAGTAAATGCTCAGGGTCGTACAACTTAAACGCCAAGCCAAGCACAGTAGCCACCGGCCCGAGCGTGATGTAACGTTTTTCCCAATTTAGGCGAATGCCCAGCTGCTCCCGGCCTTCAAACGTGTCGTAACAGACCACACCGGTATCGGGCATGGCCCCGGCGTCGCTGCCTGCATGCGGTCCCGTCAGTGCAAACGCCGGGATCTCTTTACCCTCAGCTAACCGCGGCAAGTAGTAATTTTTTTGCTGTTCGGTGCCGTAAGCCAACAGCAACTTGGCCGGTCCCAAGGAATTGGGCACCATCACCGTCACTGCCGCGGTGGTGCTGCGGCTGGCAATTTTCATCACCACTTGCGAATGGGCGAATTCGGAAAACGCCAAACCCCCGTATTGTTTGGGGATGATGATGCCGCAAAATTTATGCTGCTTAATATACGTCCAGACTTCCGGCGGCAAATCCCGGCGATGATGAGTAATGTCCCAATCGTTGAGCATGCTGCACAATATTTCTACCGGGCCATCGAGATAGTCTTGTTCCTCCTCAGTTAAGCAAGCGGCAGGCAAATTATTGAGTTTGCGCCAATCGGGCTTACCGGTGAAAAGTTCCGCATCCCACCAGGGTTTGCCCGCCTCCAACGCTTCGCGTTCGGTTTGCGACATAGGCGGCAGCAATCGGCGCATTTTATTGAACAGCGGACGAGTTAAGACATTGCGCCGGATTGGCGGCACGCTGAAGGCGATGATTCCGAGTACAGCAGTGATCAGGATAGCTTCAAACATTGGGTTCTCCTGGGATATCGAGATCGGGTCGGGGTGACGGGATTGCGCCCGTCACCTCTCCCACACCACCGGTAATGCGGTTTTCCGCAACGGCGGTTGGATCCAACAGGTTAAGCTGCTGAGAGCTCTGATGGTGCGTATAAACCATAACGTCTTAAAGTAGCATTGTTCAGTGCTTTGTGGAGCGCTGGGCTAGCTGCAATTCGCCAAGCGCCGCGCGAACTGCTCGCGGTCTTTTGCAAATCGACATTAACCCCCAATCGGCGTAAAGCATTAAGTCGCCCCTTCTTGTTATGCCAGCGTTGCCAGAAACATTTCCTTATATGCCGGTGTGTCCAACCGGCCCAGCGCCTGATATGCCAACGCTTCGTCGCCAGCTTAAAGTAATTCCACCAGCCAATGCAGTATTTCCTCCATTGCTCAACCAGTTGCTTACTTGTTAAGCTTTGCCGGGCATCCCACAGTCTGCGCACGCTTGCTTTGTATCTTTCGATGCTCTTGGGTGCAATAGCAATCTCTCCTCCGTCCCGGGTAATCCGAAAACCCAGAAATTGACTTTCCCACGGTCGCCCTGTACCACTTTTATTCTGATTAACGCTCAGCTTTAAATGCTTTTCTAGCCATTTAATGAGACTTGCCAGGATGCGTTTCGCACTGCGTTCACTGCTTGCATAGATCGTTAGGTCATCTGCATAACGGCAAAAACTGAGCTCACGCTTCTCCAATTCTTTGTCCAGCTTATCCAGGTAACAATTCGCCAGTAGCGGGCTTAATGGGCTACCTTGCGGAACCCCTTTGCCTCGGCGCTCTATCTTGCCATCAACTATGATCCCCGCTTTAAGATACTTTCGGATCAAATCCAAAATATCGTTGTCGGTGACTGTTTGGCTAATTTGATGAAGTAGTATGTCATGGTTAACTTCGTCAAAGAATGCGCTAATGTCGAGGTCGATTACCCAGTTCTTGCCTTGTTGAACAAAAAGCTGTGCCTGCTTTACGGCATGATGTGCACTTAAGTAGGGTCGAAACCCATAACTGTACTGACTAAAACCCCTGTCAAATTGCACGGTTAAGATTCGGTTCATGGCTTGCTGAATAATTCGGTCTTGTACCGTGGGTATCCCCAGCAATCTTTCACCCCCATTCGGTTTTGGAATTTTCACACCTTTAACCGGACTGGGTATGTAGCTTCCCGTTCTTAACTTGGCTTCGATTTGCGGCCAGTATTGCTCTATATGCCGTTCTGTCTCGGCAATGCTTTTGCCGTCTATTCCTGCCGCGCCTTTGTTACGTTTTACCGCATCAAGCGCTTCTTGCAGGTTTAACCAGTTAAACATTGCATCCATCATAGACTCTGTTGTCATCTTCTTTCGCCTTTTACCGCTAATCCTGGCTTGCATCTTACGGATTGTCGTCCTCAGAGAATCCACTCTGGCTGTTCTTTACCGTCAAGGGGATGGCTGCCGCAGTTGCAACGTCCGCTTGTTTCAAAATACTCTGTGCTTCCGATTAGCCTCGTTTGGTTTGATGATCTCGATCCTTCGGCCCTTCGCTCCATCCCCATTACAAGAACTTCCTCGCTACTATGGCCTCTGCTGACTTCTCCAACACTCTCATGTCGAAGATCTCCCCGGGAAAGGTGCTAAAACTTTCTGCCCGTGCCGCCAAGCTCTACTTGATGTGTCTTTTGGTAACGGTTGGATTTCGTGTTCCCTAGCACACTCATCGCCCACACCTGCCTCACTGCTTGTTCGTGTTCCTGCGGTCGTGCATTTGCTACGCGCTTCTTTCAGGCGGGTCTCGCGACTTCCCCCTTGCGTTTCGCTACGGTTGTCGTTACTACTTCCGGTTATCTCCTTTCAGATAACAAGTTTTAGCCCATGCCGGGCACACTAGGAGCGGGCCATGCCCGCGAATTAAAATAAACGCGGGCATGGCCTTTTTATTTAATTTTTTTTAACAGCTTGTCATTCTTCAGCATAAAGCTTAAGTCTTATCAATCTATCGAACTGTTACAAAACCGTCAAATCGTGACCAAAGTTGCATTGTCTGCATCAATAGTTTTTACCAGCAACGATTGCTGTCGATATAAATATTTTTGCAACCCCAAAAGCGGTCAATTTCCATAAAGTGTGGCATATCACCTATAAATTTTTGCAAAGTATGTCGATTGACACACTTTATGCGCCATAGGCTAACGCGCACTGCCCTGCGGCAATTTGCCGCATTGTAAAAAATCGATTATGACCATGGCATCCTCCCCGAACTTCACGTTCATACCTTCCCTAAGCGGCCACATCTCTTGGCCGCCTTTTTGGAAATCAAGTAGATTCAAAGCTTGCGTAATCCCTTGAGCATTACTTGGATACAAACAAAAAATTAGGACAAAGCATGGCCTGGAATCAAGACACGGCACACTATCGTTTGGTTGCCAATCAAGACAAGCTGTACCCATATTTTGCTAAGCAATGTTTATGCTGGGGTTGGCCCAGCGAATTTCGGCGCACTATATTTAGTTTGCTGATGAATACGCCTAGAACTTTAGCTTTATTAGCCTGCCTCGCACTGTATACAGCGAGTGGTTTTGCAGCGGCAGAGGATGTAAGCAATAACTCACCTGTCAGTCCGCCCAGCAGTATCCAGTTGACCTTATCAAAGCAAGCTCCGGACGCTATTCGCCTAGAAGCCAGACAAGCGCCGTTAGGGAAAATACTGAAAGCAATCGCTGACAAAACCGGCGTAAACATCCATTACTCCGTGTTGCCCGATGCCCCGGTGACCGCAACCTGCATAGGCGAAAACGTCGGCCAGATCATGGATTGTCTGCTCGCCAAACAAATTGGGCTGGTTACCCATAAGGCCCAGAAGGACAAACCGGCAGAATTCTGGTTATTGGGTTCCAGCGTCGGCAGCTGTCAGGCGGTGACGATTGAGCCAACAGCGCCGCCTGCGGAACAATCAGTCATCGAAGCAGGCGATAACTCTCCGCCCCAAGCCAGCAAGGAACAAACAGACGCCGTGCTGGCAGAGTTAAAGAATGCGAAAACTGTTGCTCAGCGCAACGAAGCGCTGAGCCATATCACAATGGGTGCCGACATCAATGATCCAGGCATTCGTAAGGCTATGGACGATGCCTTGAGCGATCAAAATGCCGGTATTCGGGTGCAGGCTCTGGCGACATTGTCAGTCATGGATAAGGACAACGCGGCACAAGCCCTCAACCGCGCCTTACAGGATAAAGACAGCTCGGTACGCACTGCGGCTATTGAAAACGCAGCCGACAATCGAGAGTTACTGGAACGGGCACTGACCGATAGAGATGCCAGTGTCAGCAGTTTTGCAGCTGCCAAGCTGGCTGCGCTAAAGCGTAAAGAGGAACGCCAAGCCCAACAATAAGCTGTCACTCGTTCGCCCTGAGCCTGTTGAAGGGCATGAGCAAGATGAATTTATTCAGCGCTGCCTTAGGCTAAACAACCCAGTTCAAATACGGACATCGCCAGGTGTCCGTCAATGAAACCAGAGCAAGACAGGCTGTCAGCTCTGGCCGGACACTTCGCTTCGAAGCTCTGGAAACTGCGACAAACGTAAAATCATTTGCGTTTACTCGTGCTGATAGCATCAGGACAGATGTGATGCAGCTTTTTAACTTAAATCCATCATGGCAACAGCCATACTCAGGAGAACTACATGAAAAGAAGCAACCTTAAAACCGCCATTTTATCTGCAGCCATCTTATCAGCAGTTAGCGTGTCAGGCGTCAGCTCAGCGCATGATGTACAAGGCTCATTGGCTAATATTATCCCATCCATTGATGTGTATCACACCAGTTGCTTTACTTGGTCTGCTGCTGGCGCTGCTCCTAATGGCGCATCCACATTGGCTACACAACGCTTTGTTGCTCGTGTTGGCAAAAAATGTACGACTAACAATGCAGCCTGTAATGCACAAGGAGGCACTGTGAGAGTCTCCATCGGTGCAATATCACCAATTGCTGCTTCCACAACCGGTGCTAACGCTTCTACTACAACAGCCATTAACGGCGGTGCATTTCATGGTGAAGTAGGGACTGGAGCCTGGACAGCTACGCCATCAGCATGGGCGCGAGTCGCCAACAATGGTGCTGTGGATAAAAACGGCTTATATGTAGTTGCCATTTCCCATGCCGATACCATCGCCCATAACTACCTAGCGCAATTCCATTGCGAAAAAGAAACCGTAGGCTCAGCAGTGCCGGCGAGCGATACAAACAATGCGATCCATACAGGCACTGGCGTGACCCTCACGGGTGGTCAAATTGCCAGTCCGTTCACTGGCGCTCCTGCGGGTGCTGTGCCATTGGAACTTAGCAATGACATCAATCAGTAAGCGCAATAACAGTTAAGTCGTTGGAGCCGACGCTGTGATTATGTGACAGCATTGGTTTAGTGACGCTGGTAAAAAGGACGGGTATTGCTGAGGTAATACCCGTTTTTTGACCTAACAACAGCTGCTTGGTTCTTGCTAAGTAGCTGCAACAGAAAGTCAGCGTTTTTATACGATAAATAACATAGTTTAATTAAAAGCACTTTACGTAAATCGCCTAAAACCCAGCAAATAAAGGCCCTCCAGATGTTGGCATTAGATCTGCTTTAACTTATGCAGACTTTATGGGCGTTTGCGCAAAAGTTAACGGGCATCATGCAGTGATGGCCGTTGTGGATAAAAACAAAAAACAGCCAAATTCTATTGCTAGACCCAATTGCAAAATTCGGAGTGCAGTCAGGCTGATAAAAAAGGGAACTATCAGGAGTTATCAATGCAATCACGTAAACATTTAGTACTCGCGCTGAGTATTGGGCTCTGCGCCTGCGCCCCGGTGCAACCCTGGGAACGCGGCAACCTCGCCAAACCGCAAATGGCTTTGGATCCGCATCCGCTCCAAAGCAGCTTACGGGGGCATAACTATGGCAGCCGGGAAGCAACAGCGGGCGGCAATGCCGCACAGGGAGGCGGTTGTGGTTGTTATTAGAAAGTTTCAGCTTAAGGAAGCTCTGAACGTGTTGAATCCCCGCATGGTTCGACAAGCTCCCCATGAACGGATTCAACGAATCCATCATGGGCAGTAAATTACCGTTCGTACTGAGCTTGTCGAAGGACGAATGCTAACAATGACAAGGATCATTAGCCTGGAACCACACACAACAAAACTGCCTCTAACAGCACAGCGTGACAGATTATGAAAGACAACAAACACAACAATATCCACCAACAAAAAAATAAGCCTGGTAAGTCCGCTCTTGAAAGCTTAAACGCCGCCGCTTTAATCTTGCCCGGCCTATTACACTCGCCCGCTCATGCTGCTGATTACGACGAAGTCGACTTCCAATACAGCCATTACCAGGAAGGGAGACGCGAGATTTGGGTTGATCAAATGTTTAACCTTGATGGTATTTATCCCGCTGGTTCGGTGGTAAAGGCACCTAATCCGCTCAATCCGATTGAAGTCGAGAGCCTGCATGGCAGCGCCCGCGTTAGCTTAACCGATCGTGTAAAGTTTGGTTTTAATTATACGCAGGATACCTGGGGCGGCGCCACGCCGATTGCTAGTGCCCCGGTCGTCACAAGTGCTATGCATGCTTTTAATTTACGCGGCACTGATGTTCTAATAGGCGCCAGCCCTTTAGCACAAGCGGTATCTGGCAAATCCTATATGGATTTAAACGGCAACTGGTACGATATTAAGTATGGGGGCTTTGATCCCATTCAAGGTGTAGAGCTGCCTAATACGCCCGGCGTGTTAAGCAACAGAATCACTCACACCCTGGTATCCGCCTCGCCGGAAATCCGTCAACAAGGCGACTTTAAACTCAGTTACGACTGGGACGAGGCGGCAGTGAATGTTGGCGGCGGCCTGTCGGTCGAAAACGATTATGAATCGCGCTTTGGCAATCTCGGCCTGCGCCTGGATTTTAATCAAAAGCGTACCAGTGTTAATTTGGGCCTGAGTTACACCAACAGCGACACCCATGCCACCCTTGATCCCTATTCATTTAACTTTACCCTTGCTGGTCCCTATGAAGCGCCCGATGCGCAAGGTAATTTACTGTATGCACAACAACTTGGTGAAAGCATTGCCCATGTTTATTCTTACAGCCCACGTACAGAAGGCACACTGATGATAGAGTCTACGCCCTCAGGTTCTGGGCGAATGATTTTTGATAAGGCGACTGTGACCGGTAACCGGCAGGATTGGGGTACCGATCTTGGCCTGACGCAGGTGCTGACTAAAAACGCTGAGCTTGAGCTAGGACTGGGTTATACCCATAGCACCGGCTATCTTAGTAACCCCTATAAGGCCGTGTATGGGTTTGATATTTCAGTAGCGCCGGATCAGGATCTCAATGTCCCGTTGTTGGTGAGTGGTGCCGCCCAGATAGAAGCACGCCCGAATGAACGCAATCAGATTACCGGCAACCTGGGCCTGCATTACTATGTCGAAGCTTTGGATGCTGGTCTGCACGGACGTTATAAGGTGTTCCATGATGACTGGGGCATTACTTCGCACACCTTTGATGCCGACTGGGTGCAACCGCTTGGTGCCGGTTGGTCGCTCACCCCGAATGTGCGTTATTACTCGCAATCTGCAGCAGATTTTTATGCACCATTTTTCACTAGGGTCACTGTATTTGATCCCAACACCGGCGAAGAGATTGCTTCTCCGTTGACTAAGAAAATGCCGGATTACTACTCCAGTGATCAGCGCCTGTCTGGCTTTGGTGCCTTAAGCGGTGGCGTGACCCTTAACAAGCAGTTTGCCAAAGGCGTGCAGCTACAAGCGGGGGTGGAATACTACACCCATCAGGGTGATTTAAAAATTGGGGGCGGTGGCGAGCAGGGCTTTGCTGATTATGATTATTGGACGGCCAATGCCGCACTTAAGTTGAATTTAGGGGCCTTACGATTTAAGGCCGGTAGTGCTGATGGCAGCAATATTCATCATCATGCCGCCAGTCATGTTTTAACTCCGGCCGGTATCATGTTTAACCATGCCTTGAGCCATGCCGGTGACATGATGGTGGGCTATCGCTACCAGCGCAGCGAACAGGCGGGTGAGATTTTGCACGGCAGTTCACCGGCCAATGCCGACGCAATCGCCACCCAGGGCTGTGGCCAGAGCGAGTGCTTTATGGTGCCGGCATCAATGACTATGAATATGCACATGCTGGATTTAATGTATGCGTCCACCGACTGGCTGACGCTGATGCTGATGCCGCAGTGGACCGACATGGCGATGACCATGGACCTTATTGGAAGCCTTAACGTCGGCCATCATGGCGGGGGCGGGTCGCAAGGTATTCATGCTCACCAAACCGGTGGCATTGGCGATACTGGCTTCTATGCCTTGTTTAAACTTTTTGAACACCCCCATCATCAAGTGGTGCTGAGCCTGGGTGGTACTGCCCCGACCGGGGCGATTGATATGAAAGTGCGTCGCAATAGTCGAGAGTCTTATGGGAATACGCCTGAGGAAACACCGCTGCAATACGATATGCAGCTGGGCAGCGGCACCTGGGATTTAAAGCCTAGTTTAACCTACAGCGGTGCGATAAGTGACGTTGCCTGGGGTGCGCAGGCCACCGGCACCAAACGCCTGGATAGAAACAGCCAGCACTATGCGCTAGGTGATATGTTTCAGGGCAGTGTTTGGGGCGGATATCAGCTGACCAACTGGCTGTCGACCACCGTGCGCGGCATTTATACCTGGCAGGACCAAATTCGCGGCGAATTTCCGGCACGGGTTTATTTTGATGGAACGAGTACAACTTACCCAGAAACTGTTGAGCATCTCGGTCCCTATTCTCTCACCAGCAACTACGGTGGCCGCTTTGTCGATTTAGGCTTGGGCGTTAACGTCACCGTACCCAGCGGCACCTTTGCCGGTAACACCATCAAATTCGAATGGCTACAACCCCTGCACACCGACTACAACGGCTATCAGCTGGATCGCGATGGTGCGCTGACGGCGACGTGGGGGGTGGAGTTTTAAGCGGCAATGTCTTTGTTTTTTAAAATTAAATAGATAATTTTTAATGCATGTTTTAAATTTTTAAGAGGGCCTATGACTATTAAATTTTATTTCGCCATTTTCCTGATTACTGTTTTAACCGGTTGTGCAACTTCAGCACCGGACAAGCAGACCAGTATTGAGCCGCTTTTACAAACCGACCAGCAAAAATCCAGTTATGCCCAAGGTGTGGGCTATATGCAGAATCTGCAAAAAAGCGAAATTCCGCTGGATCAGGATTTGTTTGTGCAGGGTCTAAATGATGTGTTGGCAAAAAAACCGTTGCGTCTGGACGCTGCCGAGATCCAGAAAGGCCAGGATTGGGTGTTTGTGCAAAGTGTGCTTTATAACGAAAAGCACAGTGCGGCCAATCTGGTCAAGGGACAGGCTTTTCTGGACGCTAACAAAGACAAACCCGGTGTAGTGACAACGGCCAGTGGTTTGCAGTACAAAATTATTGAATCTGGTAAATCAAGCCATAAGCCCAGATTGGAAGATAGTGCCCGTGTGCATTATCGTATTACCCGTTTGGACGGTCAGCAGTTAACCAGCACTTATGGACAACCGGCACCGCCCCAGGTAGTTATCAGTCAATTGGTGCAAGGTTGGCAAGAAGCTATGCTGCTGATGCCGGAAGGCGCCAAGTGGCAGTTGTTTATACCCAGCGAATTGGCTTATGGTGAAGCCGGTGCGCCGGAGGGGAAATTAGGGCCAAATGAATTGCTGATTTATGACGTAACACTGGTCAGCATCGATGCCCCAGGACAAACCAAAAACAAGGACAACGGCATTCGCACGCTAACCGCAGAGGACATGAAGCAAACTTCGAGCTGGAAGCGACCAAATCCATAAGCAAAGGTGGGGCTATTGATCGGGATAGCATAAAATATTTGATTATTCTTCCTGGGCTAACTCCAATCAGTTTGTGTAGGGGTACACAGAGCCTTTAAGTTAAGGATTTTTTACGATCGCCCTCGGCTGCACGTATGCAGGAGTTAGAGCAACGCATGGAGCAGTTGCCGAGAGCCCGTCGAAGGGCGAATGGAAAAAATCCGAAATCCTTCGTTGAGCCATTCGTGGTTCGACAGGCTCAGCACGAACGGCTTAAGTTTATGTCGGTGAGTGCTTTAATAAATTCAATTCCTAAGAGGCTTGCCGGTCTTAAGCATATGCTCCAATCTCGCCAATGTACCGGATTGTTGCACCAGCGTTAAAAACGCTTTCAATTCCAAATCCAGCAAATCTTGCTCGGTCAAAGTCTGAGTAATATCGGTATCGCCACCGGTTAAAACGTAAGCCAATTGCTGAGAGATTTCCACATCGTAGGCACTGGCTTTGCCTGCTAATAACAAATTACGCACGGCAATATCCAGCGTCGCTCGTGCCGAGGCGCCGGGTAACGCATACACCGTTGGTTCCGGCACTTGGTAACCGGCAACCAACGCCAATACACGGGTTTTAGCGTCGGCCAGCAAGCGGTCTTTATTCATGGTGATACCATCGTTCTTGGACAGAAATAACAATTCTCTGGCTTCTTGCGCCGACTTAGAGACCTTGGCGAGGCCGATGGTTTCAAAGGTTTGGGCAATAAACGGCATCGGCCCGCCGGGGCGTTTCGGGAAGGCTTGCCAGCGCCGCAGCAATTCTTTACAACCGCCCCAACCCGGCACCAAACCGACACCAACTTCCACTAAGCCCATGTAAAGTTCGGCATGCGCTTGGATCGCGTCGCAATGCAGCAAAATTTCACAGCCGCCGCCCAACGCCAAACCGGAAGGCGCGCCGACTATCGGAAACGGTGCATACTTGAGCAATTGGTAGCTTTGCTGACCGAGTTTAACGATGGCTTTAACCGTCTCCCAATCTTGTTGAAGGATGGCGGGCACCAACAAAGTCAAGTTGGCTCCTGCGGAAAAATGCTCGGCTTCGTTGTAAATCACCAGCCCACTAAAACCTTGCTTGATGATGTCGATGCTTTGCTGAATCAGCCCCAAACTATCGGTATCCAGCGCATTCATTTTGCTGTGAAATTCCAGGCAGGCGATACCGTCGCCGATGTCCCAAAGACTGGCAGAGGCGTTGCTCAATACCGGCGATCCGTGCCGTTTAATATCGCTTAGCAGCAACACGCCATCCGGGCGTTGCACAGGAACATAACCGCCGGACTTGTCTCTAAACTGCAGCTCTGCGTTTTCTACTCGATATAAACTTTGCTTGCCCGCTAATAGCTCAGGAATCTGGCGTTGTTCCTGCGCCAATTGCTTGACAAACCAACCCACGCCTAAGCGATCCAGCAATTCAAACGGGCCGTAGCGCCAGTTATAACCCAAACGCATTGCGGTATCGACAGCAACAATGTCAGCGGCAATTTCGGGAATCAACCCGGCTGTGTAACTCAAGGTAGCGGACAACACTCGCCAAACATAACGACTTAGCGCATCGTCACCGGTCAAAAACGCCCGCAAAGCATCGGGTTGATGTGAAACACCTTTAATGTCGAATTTCTCGCTGGGGCGGTACTCTCCGCTCTGTAAATCAATAGCTTGTTTAACCTTATGACCGGCACCGGGTTGCAACCGATAGAAACCGCCCTGCCCTTTTCTGCCGATCAGGCCTTTAGCGATCATGGTTTGCAGCAAAGGCGGGACTTCGGCGATTTGATTTAATCGGTCGTTTGACGGCAAGGTGTGTTTATAGCTGTCCAGAATGTGCGGCATTAAATCCAGGCCGACCAAATCCAATAATCCGAACACGCCGGTTTTCGGAATGCCGAATAAGGTCATCGCGGCATCGCATTGTTCCGCAGTCAGTTTCATTGCAATGGCTTCGAGCAAAGCCGTTTGTATCCAAAACGTGCCGATGCGGTTGGCGATAAAACCCGGCGTGTCGTTACAAAGCACGCAGCCTTTACCCAATCTGACATCGGCAAAAGTACTGACGATTTTAAGCAACTCCGCATCCAATACCGGCGATGCGACCAGCTCTAACAACCGCATGTAACGCGGCGGATTGAAAAAGTGCGTAATCATAAACCGCCGCTTGAAGCTGTCCGGCTGATTGCGGGTCAACAAGCTCAACGGCAGCGTCGAGGTATTCGAGGAAATCAGCGTTTCTGGACGACAAACTGCGTCGATTTTTTGATAAAGCGTCTGCTTGATTTCAAGGTCCTCAAGCACCGCTTCAATCACCCAGTCCGCTTTCGCGAGGCGTGGTAAATCATCTTCAATATTGCCGGGCGTTAGCAATTGGGCATTTTTGTGATGCATGAAGGCTTGCGGTTCGGCTTTTAGCAATTTGGCGATAGCGCCTTCTGCGATTGCATTGCGGTTGTCACCTTGCTTGGGAACTATGTCCAGCAAATCAACCGGAATACCCGCATTGGCAAGATGGGCGGCAATACTTGCACCCATTACTCCCGCCCCGATGACAGCGACACGTTCAATGATCATGACACGGCCTCCAGAATGGTAGCGATGCCCTGCCCGCCACCGATGCATTGCGTCGCGAGTGCATATTGCTTGTTTTCTCGTTGTAACAGACTGGCCGCTTTGCCGGTGATGCGCGCACCGCTTGCGCCCAAGGGATGTCCCAGGGCTATTGCACCGCCATCGAGATTGAGTTTTTTAGCAGGAATGGGTAACTCTTTTAATACGGCAAGCGCTTGAGCAGCAAAGGCTTCGTTCAATTCAACAATATCAATATCGACCAGTGACAAACCAGCTCGATACAGGGCTTTTTGGGTTGCCGCAACCGGCCCAATGCCCATGATTTCCGGCAGACAACCTGAGACGGCAATGGACTTGATGCGTGCCAATTTATTAAGTCCATGCTTGTCTGCATAAGCCTCACTGCATACCAGCACCGCCGCCGCGCCATCGGTCAATGGCGAAGAAGTCCCCGCCGTTACGCTACCGTTTAGCAAAAAGGCAGATTTAAGTTCTGCCAAGCCTTCGGCTGTGGAATCGGGACGCAAACAACCGTCCTGGGTGACAGTTTGGCCTTTGCCGGTAACGATCGGGATGATTTCATCAACCAGTAGACCTTGCTGCTGGGCGGCATAAGCTTTGTGCTGGCTGGTTAACGCGAAAGCTTCCTGGTCGACGCGGGCTATGTGATAGTTAAGCGCCAGATTTTCCGCCGTTTCGCCCATGCCGATATAAGCTTGCGGGTAGTTCCGGTACAAATCCGGATGCGGCAGCATGTTAAAACCGCCCATCGGCTCCCGGCTCATGGATTCAACACCGGCGCAAATAAACGCATCACCAGCGTTCATTTGAATAGCACCAGCAGCAATGTGTATCGCCTGCATCGACGAACCACAAAATCGATTAACGGTAACGCCGGCAATACTGACTGGAAGCTGTGCCAAATGCCCCACCAATCGGGCCAGATTAAGTCCCTGCTCACCTTCAGGAAACGCGCAGCCCAAAATTAAATCTTCAATGTCATTGGGATCGATACCACTTTCATGCACCAGAGCAGTGATGACTTGCGCGACTAACTCATCCGGCCTGACACCTGCCAATTCGCCTTTAAAAGCGGGTGTAAACGGCGACCTTGCGTAACCTGCGATAACAACATTTTTCATGTTACTGCCTCCTGAATTTTGTAAGCAAAAAACAAGTCAAACAACTACCTACAGTATCCATTGTTATTTCTTAATGTAAAAGAAAACGTAACTGTTCATCGTAATGCTTTTGTTACGAAAATAAAGGAGTGTAGGATGTGCTGAGGCACGAAGCGCACTTGTGCCCTAGAGGGTATCGATTTGCGACCGATGCGCTCACATCCTACTCATTAAATTTTCTCTGAATAGTTACTAACTGTGAAAGCAATCAATGCCTGTTTAAACTCGTGGCAAACTTGGTTTTACTTTAGTAGCGCTAGTATCGCCAGTTCTGTTACTCAATCTATAGAGGGAGTGGATCATGAAAGTATCGAAAAATTTATTGTTAGCCATCATCGCAGCACTAATTGCGGCTTTTTTCATTTTCGATCTTCAGCAATATCTGAACTTAGATGCCTTGAAGTTACAACAGGCCGGAATTGAATCTTATCGAAACGCGCATCCTGGCTTGGCTGTGCTTATCTATGGGTTAATTTATATAGCAGTGACCGGCTTATCTCTACCGGGTGCAACCGTGCTGACCTTAGCGGGCGGCGCAGTATTTGGGTTGTTTTGGGGCACGCTGATCGTATCTTTTGCCTCGACCATTGGCGCAACCCTGGCGTTTTTAGCCGCGCGTTTTTTGTTTCGGGATGCTGTTAAAGCGCGATTCGGCAGTCGTTTGCAAGCTATCGACGCAGGGGTTCAACGGGAGGGCTGGTTATATTTGTTTACGCTCCGACTGGTGCCGGTGTTTCCGTTTTTTGTAATCAACCTGGCAATGGGGCTGACATCAATTAATACCAAGACGTTTTATTGGGTCAGCCAAGTCGGCATGTTGGCGGGTACCTTGGTGTATGTGAATGCCGGAACGCAACTGGCGCAACTTCAATCATTAGCGGGCATTTTGTCACCCGGACTATTAGGCTCGTTTGCCTTACTGGGCATTTTTCCGTTACTTGCCAATAAAATTGTCGACGCCATCAAAGCCAACAAAATCTATGCAACCTGGACTAAACCCACGCACTTTGACAATAACATCATCGTGATCGGCGGCGGCTCCGGCGGACTGGTGACTGCTTACATTGCCGCTGCCGTCAAAGCCAAAGTGACTTTGATCGAAAAGCACAAAATGGGCGGCGACTGTTTAAATACCGGCTGTGTGCCCTCAAAAGCATTGATTCGTTCGGCGAAATGGCTGTCGCAGCTAAACCGATTCCAAGAGTTCGGCATCAAAAAAGCCAGTGCGGAATTTGATTTTGCCGATGTCATGGCACGGGTGCAAAAGGTGATTAATTCCGTCGAACCGCATGATTCGGTTTCCCGATATACCGAGCTGGGCGTGGATGTTATCAACGGAGAAGCCAAGATAATCTCGCCATGGGAAGTTCAGGTTAAAACCGATGAGGGCGTTAAAACCTTAACGACACGGTCAATCGTGATTGCTGCCGGTGCCCGCCCGCTGTTGCCGCCGATTCCGGGCATCGATAACATCAATCCACTGACTTCGGACAATGTCTGGAATCTCCGGGAACTGCCCAAACGTTTACTGGTACTTGGCGGCGGACCGATCGGCAGCGAACTTGCGCAAAGTTTTGCTCGTCTTGGTAGTCAAGTGACCATTGTGGAAATGCTGCCTCGTTTGTTGTTTCGTGAAGATCTCGAAGTATCTGCAGCAGTGGCGGCAAAATTCAGGCTCGAAGGTATCGATTTACGCCTTGAGCATACAGCTAAAGAGTTCATTATCGAGAACGGCGAGAAAGTATTGCTTGCCGAACAGCAAGGCGCATCGGTCAAACTGCCGTTCGATCAAGTGCTGGTCGCACTTGGTCGCGTTGCCAATGTCAACGGTTATGGCGTGGAAGAATTAGGCATTAGCTTGTCGCCAACTAAAACTATCGATACCAATGTCTTTCAGGAAACCAATTACCCGAATATTTACGCGTGCGGCGATGTTGCCGGGCCTTACCAGTTCACCCATGTCGCGGCTCATCAAGCTTGGTATGCGGCTGTTAACAGTTTATTCGGGCAGTTTAAAAAGTTCCGTACCGATTATTCGGTAATCCCATGGGCGACTTTTACTGACCCGGAAGTGGCTCGAGTCGGTTTAAATGAATTGGATGCAAAGGCTCAGGGCATTGCTTATGAGGTATCGACTTACGGCATCGACGAACTTGATCGCGCCATTACCGACGGCGAGGCGCATGGTTTTGTAAAAGTGTTAACACAACCGGGCAAGGACAAAATTCTAGGGGTGACTATCGTCGGTGAGCATGCCGGAGATTTACTGGCTGAATTTGTCCTGGCAATGAAACACGGCATCGGCTTGAACAAAATTTTGGGCACCATCCATATTTATCCGACTCTAGCTGAAGCTAATAAATACGTGGCCGGTGTCTGGAAACGCAAGCATGCGCCGCAAGGATTATTGAGCTTGGTGGGGAAATTTCATGCCTGGCGAAGAGGCTGATACCAGAATGGTATCAACATAAAAGTCGGCATGGCGGAGCATTCGGGCTTCGCCATGCCGGCTTTTAAGGTGAATCAAACAGATAGCTATTTTGCTTCTTCGGCAAACACACCAAACGACATGATGCGTTGGTAGCGCTTTTCTAATAACTCATCGAGCGGTTGACGGGCTAAGTCACGTACATGCCGTCCCAACGCGTCTTTTAAATTTAACGCCACCGCATGGAAGTTTCTATGCGCACCGCCTAATGGCTCTCTGACTACTTCGTCGAGAAAACCTTGCTCACGAATTCGATCAGAAGTAATGCCCATCGCTTCAGCCGCCAACTGCGATTTATCAGCACTTTTCCATAAAATAGACGCGCAACCTTCTGGGGAAATCACTGAATAGGTACTGTATTCAAGCATCAATAATCGATCACCCACACCAATGGCTAAGGCGCCGCCGGAACCGCCTTCACCGATGATGGTGCAAATAATGGGGGTTTTTAATTTGGCCATTTCAAACAAGTTTCTGGCGATAGCTTCACTTTGGCCGCGTTCTTCGGCACCGATACCGGGATAAGCCCCTGGGGTGTCGATTAAACAGATAATTGGTAGCTTGAAGCGTTCCGCCATTTTCATAACGCGTAAGGCTTTACGGTAGCCTTCCGGGCGAGGCATGCCAAAGTTGCGATAAATCTTTTCTTTGGTATCCCGACCTTTTTGATGACCAATGACCATTACCGGCTGATCATCAAGACGCGCCAAGCCACAGACAATGGCCGGGTCGTCGGCATAGGCTCTATCACCATGCAATTCATGAAAATCGGTGAATATGCTGTCAAGATAATCCAGTGTGTAAGGGCGTCCTGGATGGCGTGATAACTGCGAAATTTGCCAATCAGACAGGTTGGTAAAAATCGACTCTGTCAGCGCCAAACTTCTATCTTCTAATTGCTTGAGTGCATCAGAAATATCAATGTTGTTATCAAACTCTACGTTACGGAGTTCCTGGATTTTTGCTTCTAATTCAGCGATGGGTTGTTCGAAATCGAGAAAATTTAAGTCCATGATGGGAATGTCTGCAGAATTTTTACGAAACGGCGATTTTATAGAATTCCGGCAATTTATTCCTGCCTATTTTGTATCGCCAAGGGTTTATAGCTATTGTGGTTGATGCACTGAAACTATATTTTCGCTAGTTGTAGCCGTTCTTAAGCTGGATGCCTGGCTTGCCGTTCTATTCAGAAGTGGCGTCAACGTGGGTTGTAAAAACTTCACAATTTGCACGGGTAACGAGCTGGTAAAGTGATAATTTCCGGCATTCGACCCGGCTACATAAGCGGTAATCACACCAAAAAAACGCTCACCCAAGAAAAATGTGAAGACGGCTGCACGGCTGATAAATTTTGATTCAATCAACCGTCCGCCCGGCCCCCAAATTTCTTTTCGATGGTCGCCGGTGCCGGTTTTCCCACCCACTGATAATGGTGAGCCGTCGGCATTGGTATAAACACCTCGCAAACGTGACGCTGTGCCGCCTTCTACGACGCCTATCATAGCGCCTCGTGCAACTCTTGCGACTTCCGGCGGTAGCACTTGTTGACCGCTTTCAACCGCTTTATCCAGCACGGTTTCGTAAGGTGTATCTGTGGCAAAGTGCAAGTTCTCAAAACGCACAATCGGAAGCTTAACGCCATCGTTACGCAAAATACCAACTAGCTCGGCCAATGCCGCCGGTCTGTCGCCAGAAGCGCCAATGGAGGTAGCGTAAGAAGCGGTCAATGCACCAAACGGATAGCCAACACGCTCCCAAGCCGAATGTATTTGTTTAAACGCCTCATCTTCCAGCAAGGTCATAATTCGCCGCTGCTGGGCATTTTGTCGGTTACTTTTAAACAACCAGCGATACACTTCTTGGCGTTGTTCAACGCTGGCGGCAATCACTTCGTCCTTGGTCGCTTGGGGGTGTTTAGTCAGATAACCCACCAGCCACAGTTCCAGCGGATGAATTTTGATAATGTAACCTTGATCCTGGAGATTAAAATTCTCAGGCGAATATTTGTAATACAGCTTATCTATATCTTCTGTAGCCAACACCGATGCTGGAATACGCGTCTTTAGATAGCGCGTTAGTGCGGTAACGTTATGCTCAGGATTGACAGCCGTATACAGCATGGTTAAGCGCGACGGCTTGGCAAACACGCGCTGAGTGATTAACTCCATAATCTCCTTAGGCGCCTTACCCTGATAGCGGTCATAAAAACGCCGCATATACACAATGCCTTCTTTATCGGCAAAGCGTTGCAGGTATTCCAGGCGGCGCGGGTCATCAGGAATTTCCAACCATCGGGCAATACCTTCCGGTTTGTAGAGATGGTGATACGTTAAATCGCGCATCAAGCGAATAAACACTAAGTTGACGGAATCGCGTAAGGCTTCGCGCACCGACATGATTTTGTAATCTTCATCATGGGTGAAGTTATTAAAATGATGCACACCGCCACCGGTGAAAAAATTTTCTCCAGGACTGGCTGAGTAACGTCTATCTAGGGCCTGATTGAGTAAATCTTCAAGTTTAATACGGGGGGTAGCGCGTAATTGTTCGATAACCCAGGCTGACAAGTAATCTCTAGGATGTACTTCAACCCGGTTTAATACCTGTGCGGAACGGCCATGATATTGTTGGTACAAATCAGCGACCAGCTCCAAATAATGCACCATGGTACGTAATTTGGCAGTTGAACCAAGATCCAGGCGAATGCCTTCGTTAATGTCCAGAGGCTGGTCGTAATTATCCGTTTGCACGCGTAACAAATTGCCTTTGGTACCGCGTTCAAACAACATCAAGCTATACACAATCGGCGACAGATCGTTGGTTTGATTGAGCATTCTGACGCCCAATAGCCCGGCTGCCGTGGCATTGCTCTGCGCGCTTAAGCTTCGCAATGCCGCGGTTACCGCTTGTTGGGCGTCATAATCGATGGTGGTTTTTACGGTTAAATCCAGCCTGTCTAAATCATAAATTGAAGGCACGCCCAACGTAGTGGCGAGGCGGCTACGCAACACATTTTGAGTTTTTTGCCGTACTTGAAATTTACTTGCTGGCTCCGCTTTAAGTAATTGCCGAGTGTCGACTTTTAAAGCGGCATCTCTTAATGCTTCAGGTATTACGCCTTGTGCGGCTAATATCCGTAAATGGCTGTCAGTGAGTTTTTGCAAGGCTTCGCTGCCGCGCCCGAGTAAATAGGATGGTCTTCGTTGCGATAATAAAATGCTCAGCACTTGCCGATAAGCTTGCGCCTGTTTGGGCGAAATGCGTTTGCTTGAATTAATGTCCGGCGGGCTAAGCAGCTTATTAATTTCGTTGAAATCGGCGCCGAACCAAGCCACCAAGCCATCACCTAATCCGTGAATTTCACCTTTACTGGCGGTTGCCGCTAAGGGCATTGAATTTAAGTAGGCAAGCGCTATTTGCTGACGCATGGTCAGTGTATTGGCACCCAACAAATAAGCCCTAATTGAAGCGGTGGCCATCTGCCGAAATTTTTCTGAAATAGATTTGGTATAGCCATCCGGTGAATGCCGGTACTTTTCCAGCTGCGTTGCCAGCGTGCTGCCACCTGGCACATTAATGTCAGCACCTAGCTTTTTAGCCATCATTTGCACGGTTGCAAAGCCAAATCTATCCCACTCTACCGCGGGATTGACTTGCTTGTTTTTCGAGTCCAGCAATTCCCGATTTTCAATAAACAACAAGGTATTCAATACCAGTGGCGGTATTGCCTGAAAACTGGCGTAACCATGTGCAGGATAAGAAGCGTTGAAAATTACTTGATCGGACCGGTCAACAATTTTTAACCCGGCCTGGTTTTTCTCGTGGTAAATGGAAAATAGTCCGTAGTCATCGACTAATCTGGCCATCATTGGCGAGATACTGGCTTGAGCGGAAATTTTAAAACCCGATTTTTGTAAGCGTTCAATCTCGTCCGCTAACAGCGTATAGCCGAGGCGCTGATCATAAGGCCCATGTTCAGGGTAACGAATTGAGCTGCTAGGACCAGTCTGTAACTTATAGGAAAGTTGTTTGCTAATGTCAGTTAAAAAACGCGCCTGGTATTTTGAGGTTTCTACTTCATCAATTACTAATTTGTATATAACCAAGCCGATAAGCAGCCAGCCCAACAAAATGTAGAGCAATAGCAATCGAGAAAGAAGTTGATTACTTTTTGGCATTGCTGGGGACTACTCTAAAAATTCGACCAATCCTCAGTAATTGTTTGGATGGGCTTAACGATAAATACTCAGACATGGTTCCCTATATAGGAGGATTTTTTATGTGTTTGCACAATGAACTTTACAAAGTTGGCTGATTTTAGCAAAGAAAACACCGACTTGGCAGAACGCATTTTTCGCCTATGGCATCATGTTATGATAACAACCACAAACTGATTCGCTCTGATCAACCTGGATCTCATATCGCGGCTCATACACGACAACACACATTTCACGATAGTCATGTCAGACAACTCTAACCAAAATCGACTAAAGCAGCAGCTTGATACTAAAGAAATGATTTTTACCCAGACAGTGCCGAGCGCAATTGCCGCAATCAGCAAAGCTTGGCAACATTGTAAATCTCAACTTGATGCACCGGCTATCACGACACTGCTTGATGAATTACAGCAGCTTGCACATGCAAGCGCAGCCGCTGGTTTTCTGGATATTGCCGAAATTGCCGAAGCCTCAACAGAGACGCTGTCAAAAACCAACACCGAGCTACCGCTATTACAAATCCATTCCGAACAAACCCTGGATGTGTTGTTTTTAGCTCTGGAAACAGCGGCTCACAACATCATCAACAAACAAAACACCAATATTCCACCTTATAGACGCACCGGGGACGAACCGCTAGTTGTTGTGATGGGTGATACCGACGCTATTTTTGACGGCATCAGCAAACAGCTGAACAATGAAGGAATACGCACTCGACAAGTCAGCAGCATTGAACAGTTTCTAACCATAAACTCAGCGCTTAAGCCAGCGGTTATATTAATACAGCTTTCTTCAACCACGCTTGGCTTAGGCTTGAGCCAAATTGAGCTGCTCAAACACCAGGTACTTGAATTACCTTCGATTGTAGTAATTGCCGAACAAGACGACATATTCAGCCGTTTAAATGCCGCACGCGCCGGTGCAGCAGCTTATTTCGCTCACCCATTACCGATAAACCAAATGGTGGAGTTTATCCGTTCCCAGCAACATGCGGCCCAACGCTCAGCCTATCGTGTGCTGATTATTAATGACGATGCGACCTCGGCCAAACAATCGCTGTCGATCATGCAAAAAAACGGCATTAAAACCCGCCTGCTAACCAACCCCGCCAACGTGCTGGCAACATTGATTGAATTTCAACCGGAATTGATTTTGATTGATCTGCATATGCGCGAAACCAATGGCTTGGAATTAGCCGCCAATATTCGACATCACTACGCTTACAGCAGTACCGCAATCGTATTTTGGGCGGATGATAATGTTATTGATGATCATCGAAATGCTTTAAATGCTGCAGACGAGGAGTTTTTTATCAAGTCCATGTCGCTCAAGCAGTTTATCGCCGCGATTGAGGTCAAAGTTAAACGCTCCAGAATTATTCAGGAAATGATGGTACGTGACGGTCTGACAGGCTTGCTTAATCGAAGCACGCTGGATGAACATTTACAATTAGAAATCAGCAAAAGTAAGCATCACCCCAACCCTTTTTCCTACGTGATGCTGAATCTAGATCACTTCAGTACTGTCAATGCGGAATTTGGTTATCAAGTCGGCGATGAAGTTTTGAAAGCGTTGGGGGCATTATTCAATCGGCGGCTGCGTGCGGTAGATACGGCGGCACGGTTTGGTGGAGAAGAAGTCGTGTTAATCCTGCCTAACACCAGCGCCAACCAGGCCAAACTATTGGTTGCCGAATTATTGCGAAAATTCAGCACCCTTAAGTTCAGCGTAAATAATCGACAATTTTCTGTCACTTTTAGCGCAGGTATTGCTGAATTCCCTAGATTTCAAGATATGCCCGCACTGATTGATGCTGCCAACCAAGCGCTCTATCAAGCTAAAACTGAAGGTAGAAACCGTGTTCGTCTGGCTAACTGTTAATTCCGATCCATGTGCTGAAAGCATAAAATTATCAACCACCCCAGTTCTTTAATTACTGATGTTACGCAAACTAAAAGAAATGACTTTTATCGATGCTCAAGGATTGCTGGTGTCGCTATCGCGACAGTTTATTTTAATGTCGGTTCTCGCACCGACAGGCGAGCTACTTTCTTTTGCTTCGCCAAAAGAAAGTATCCAAAGAAAAGGCGACCCGGATTCCGCCTATATCCTGCGCTTCTCGCTTTTGGCGAGGGTTTTCGAAGGGCCATCCCTGGCCCTGCGAAAACGAGCGGCATCCATGCCACTCCCCTTGCGGGCCTATTTCACCAAAAGCTGCGATGCTCGGGGCGGAATAACGGGAGACAAACCGCTCTGCGTAACATCAGTTAATTAGTTGATAATCCCTAAAGCGCTTCTAGTCATCTCATCCAAATAGCCATGGGCATCTTAAAAAAACTAGCCTCACAAACAGCCATCTACGGGCTTAGCAGCATTTTTGGCCGTTTCTTAAATTACTTATTGGTGCCGCTGTATACCTATTACTTTTCGGCCGCGGAATACGGGGTAGTGTCGGAGTTTTATGCCTACGCGGGTTTTTTTTCCGTGTTGTTGTTATTCGGCTTTGAAACCGGCTATTTTCGGTTTCGTGACAAAGAACAGCCCGAACGTGATGTTGCTTATTCAACTGCGCTGCTATTTATCGTACTGATCAATGTGTTTTTTTTGCTGATCATTTTACTTATTAACCAACCTCTTTCCGCGGCGCTGCATTATGCCGACCACCCTGAATATTTGTTGTGTTTTACCGCCATCCTGATTTTTGATGCTGTTGCCGCCCTGCCCTTTGCCCGGTTGCGCGCAGAAGATAGAGCCATGCGCTTTGCCAGTATCAAAATTACGGAAATCTTGATTACAGTTCTACTCAGCCTGTTTTTTATTGCCTACTGTCCCAAAGCCTACGCAGAAAACCCGCAATCTTGGCTTGCTTATGTTTACTATCCGACCATTGGCATCGGTTATATCTTCATCGCCAATTTGTTGGCTAGCGTGGTTAAGTTTTTACAACTTAGCCCGCAATTACAAGGCGTTATCTGGGGCTTCGATTGGGCGCTATTCAAGCGTATGGCAAGATATTCACTGCCAATGGTCGTCATTGGTTTTGCTGGCATCATTAATGAAATGCTCGACCGGGTGCTACTCAAGCATTTACTGCCTTACGACTGGCAAACCAACATGAAGTTATTGGGTGTGTACAGTGCCTGTTACAAATTATCTATCCTGATGTCATTGTTTATTCAGGCTTTTCGTTATGCTGCGGAACCGTTTTTCTTTGCTTATGCCGACAAAAATGACGCCCGTAAGATTTACGCCGTTGTGCTCAAGTTTTTCGTTATTTTCTGCGTATTCATCTTTTTACTGGTGACGTTGTATATCGATTTCTTTAAGTATTTTGTCGGCGAAGAGTTCCGCGCAGGACTAGACGTGGTGCCTATTTTACTTATGGCAAATTTATGTCTGGGCATTTACGTCAACCTTTCTATTTGGTACAAATTGACTGATCGAACGCTGCTAGGCGCCTTCGTATCGATCGCTGGTGCGTTGCTGACCATTGCCCTCAATATTATCTGGATACCGCAATTTGGTTATATTGGTTCGGCGTGGGCAACGCTGGCGTGTTACAGCAGTATGGCGGTGGCTTCTTATCTGCTGGGACAACTATTTTACCCGGTGAATTATGAAGTAAAGCGCTTGCTGGCTTATATTGGTTTAGGCGTAGCGATATATTTTGCCTATAAGCATTTGCAGTTTATTAACGACTGGCCGCCCGGGCTGTTATCATCAACTTTGTTATTACTTTATTTACTTACCGCGACTCTCTTTGAAGGGCGATCAATCAGGCGGGCCATCGCTAGCCAACCAAATTGAGGTTTTTCTGACATGATTAGTTTGAACCGGTTTTTATTATTCATTCCATTACTTAGCCTATTACTGATGGCTAATGCAGCCTTAGCGGATGACATATCACCCGCTGCTATCGAACAAAAACAACAATCTTATATTAATGACATAAAACCCATTCTCGATAACCGCTGTGTTGCCTGCCATGGCTGTTATGACTCGCCCTGCCAACTTAAACTCACGGCTTTTGAAGGCCTGGAGCGCGGTGCAAGCAAACATCCCATTTATGACTACGAAAGACTAACAGCAGTCGAACCCACGCGGCTGTTCATTGATGAAACCACAACAACAGGTTGGCGAAACAAAGAGTTTTTCCCTGTCATCAACGAACAAAATTCCACGCCCGAAGACAATATCAACAATTCCCTGATTGCTAGATTGCTGCAATTGAAACGCCACCATCCGTTGCCTGAATCTGGCAAATTACCTGCCGAAATAAAGTTGGATCTGGATCGAACCCTACAGTGTCCCAACCTGGAAGAATTTGACGGCTATCAAAAAAAGCACCCGCTCTGGGGCATGCCCTATGGCTTACCAACACTTTCTCAAGAACAAGAAGCCACGTTAATAACCTGGCTCAAACAAGGTGCAAAAAACGACACTCAATTTGCGTTATCACCGGCGGCAACAGCTGAAATCAAAAAATGGGAAGACTTCTTTAACGGCAATTTCCCTGAAGGCCGTAAGTCGTTAAAGCAACAGCTCACTGCCCGTTATATTTACGAGCATTTATTCATCGGCGATCTGCATTTTACCGGCCAGCCAAATAATGAGTTTTACAAGTTGGTGCGATCAAAAACACCTTCTGGTCAGTCGATTGATGAATTAAAAAGTGTGCGGCCTTTCGACGATCCAGGCGGCAGTTTTTTTTATCGCTTGCGACCTATCATGTCGACCATTGTTGATAAAGATCATTTCGTTTATCAGCTAAGCAACAGCAAAATGCAGCGGCTACGGCAATTGTTTTTACAAACTGATTACAAAGTTACCGAACTGCCTGGTTACCTGCAAGATGCGGCGGCCAATCCTTTTAAAACCTTTGCGCAGCTACCGGCAACGTCCCGCTACCAGTTTTTACTGGATGACGCGCAATACTTCTTCTCCGGTTTTATTAAAGGTCCGGTATGCCGTGGGCAAGCGGCTCTCAATGTAATCCGCGATCAATTTTGGGTGGCTTTCTTAAAACCTCACCCCGAACTTAATCAGCAAACCACACGCTTTCTGGCAGATAACCACCACACGCTTCGTATGCCCGCATCCGACGGTGAAAACATTGGCTTTTTAGAATGGCGTGAATTTAACGGCCTACAACAAACCTACCTAAAGAACAAAGAGACTTTTACCCGCAATCAACTGCCAGGATCCGTTAATCTCGATTCTCTCTGGGATGGTGATGGCCAAAACGAGAATGCCCTGTTAACCGTATTCCGCCATGACGATAATGCCACCGTCGTCAAAGGTCTATTAGGTAAGCCGCCGCTAACTGCTTGGGTCGTTGATTATCCGCTCTTTGAACGCATTCATTACCTGCTGGTTGCCGGTTACAACGTTTATGGCAGTGCCGGTCATCAAGTCACCACGCGCCTATATATGGACTTTTTGCGCATGGAAGCAGAAAACAACTTCCTAAGATTTATCCCAATCAAACAACGCAAAATTCTGCACGATAGCTGGTATGAAGGTATCGACTTAAAAATTTACAATTTTTTTGAGACCCCTGCTTTCAGTAACGAGACAGAACCAGCTATTACCTATCAGTCAAGCAATTACAAACAGGAATTTTTTAGCCAGCTACAACAAAAAATAGCCAATGCCGGTGGTAACGCGGACTTAATCAATCATTGCCAACAAGCCAGTTGCATGCGCCCAAACACTTCACCAGAGCAACAACAAACCGATGAGATGATGCGTCAACTGGCTAATCTTACCGGCGATCAAATTGCCGCTTTACCTGAAGTCTCTTTCCTTCGCGTACTGACCAGTAACCCTGAAAACGACTTGGTGTATACCTTAATTCGAAATCGAAAATTATTGAATGTCTCTTTTATATTCGCGGAAAATTTAAGGCGTGAACCAGAAAAAGACACGCTTACGGTAGTACCTGGATTTATCGGCAGCTACCCGAATCAATTTTTTGCCGTCCCCAAACAACAGCTATCAACATTTATCGAGCATTTACAGCACACACAAACCGAAGCTGAACTAAACTTGTTCTTCGGCCAATATGCGATTCGCCGGACTAATCCTGAGATCTGGCAAACTTACGATTGGTTTAACAAGAAATATCGGCAACAAAACCCTGAAAGCGCCGGTCTATTTGACATTAGCAGGTATCAAAACCGGTAAAAAAATTAACAAAGTGTTTCTAACCCTGCCCCGTGTATGTAAGAATGTACCGACAATCATTAGTAGAAGGTGATAGCAGTGAATATAATTAATTTGCGCAAAGAACTACGCAGATCGCAAGAAACTCGTCGAGTTGAAGACAGACGTAAAGTGCCCTACCCATTTGGTACGCCTGAGTGGGAGGAGCATATTAAAAGACACTACTTGGCTTGGCCCAAAACTAATCGCCGTGTAGATAACAGACGCAGCAACGAAAGACGCTCACCAGACCGCCGTGAGCAACAACTTACAGAGCAAAGCCGCTCACTAAAGAAATACGCCAGAGTCTTGTTGACTGCAGAAGAAAGAAAGTTGATTGAAGACTTGTACTTAAGCGATTTGGAATAACTTGCTTAACGCGTAAGACCAAACACAAAATCCGGGGTGCGGTTAGACCCCGGATTTTTTTTACCCCGCCATAACGTCATCCCATCATGCCTGAATTACCCGAAGTCGAAACCACCTGCCGAGGCATTTCACCACACATTACCGGCCAAGCGATCCAGCAAGTGATTGTTCGACACCCTCAACTACGCTGGCCGGTACCGGACAATCTTGATCAAACCTTATCCGGATTGACTATAGAATCCGTTATAAGACGCGCTAAATACCTGCTGTTAAACACGTTTAAAGGAACGTTGATAATACATCTTGGCATGTCAGGCAGCTTAAGGATTGTGTCCACTACACAGGCACCAGGCAAACACGACCATATTGATTTTATTTTTTCAGCAGATACGGTGCTTAGATACAACGATCCGCGCCGTTTCGGCTCGGTATTATGGACGACCGTCCCAGCCGAAACGCATCCATTACTTAAAGACTTAGGCCCGGAGCCATTGTCACCCAACTTTAGTGGCGACTTGCTTTACAGCTTATCCAGAACGCGAAAAGTATCGGTCAAAACATTCATTATGGACAGTCACATCGTGGTTGGCGTCGGCAATATTTATGCAAATGAAGCGCTGTTTATGGCAGGTATATCTCCAGCTCGCCAAGCCGGCTTAGTATCGTTGGCGCGTTATCAGCAATTGGCAGAATGCATTCGCGTAGTGTTGCAACATTCCATTGATCAAGGCGGTACGACATTGAGGGATTTTGTTAACGAAGCAGGTAAGCCTGGGTATTTTAAACAACAGCTCCGCGTATACGGCCGCGCTGGTCAACCCTGTATTAACTGCCAACGGCCATTAACTGAAATTAGACTAGCCAATCGGTCTACAGTCTACTGCAGCGAATGCCAGCACTAAAGAAGTAATCAGTCTTGTTTGCCATGTATTTCCGCCATTATTTTATCCACTTCTTTTCTAGGCAGATAATCTAAATCCCAGTGGCTAGTAAAGCTTTCTTTTACTCTTCTTCTACCTGGATGAAGCTGTTTAGGTTCTTCAGGACCCGGTACCGCCGCGGTATTAGTAACAATTTTATTTATGTCACTGACATCATCTGCCAGTTGCTCACTTTTAATAAGTCTGTATATTTTCGTAATTAGCGCATTCATTGCATTTCCATCGGGCTTTGCCCATTACCAGAACTGTTTAAATTCGAACTAGCCTTTGACGCTTTATTGACCAATAAACCTATATTTAAACTATCCCGGATTTTATTTTAAGCAAGTCAAATCATCGCCCAGCAAAGCAGAAAGGATTTAACCTGAGATTTATTGGGAGCATGGATTAACAATCCAGCAAACAGCGTTATGCCAATTTCAGATGTGATTTATGCGAGAAGCTTTGCTATTTATCGGGCGTATAGCCCTAAGGGGACGTGTCTGAGACATTGGATTAGTCTCAAATATTAGGTTCCGTCATAGTGCAGATTGACTAAGAACGGAACCTAATTTAGGAAGCTTTAAACTTTGTCTTTTGCGGCAGTTTTTATTAAACGAATACCTAATTCTTTCAATTGCTCATCGCTTACAACGGCTGGCGCGCTTACCAGTGGGCACGCTGCTGATTGCGTTTTGGGGAAGGCAATCACGTCGCGTATCGAAGTTGATCCGGTCATTAACATAACTAATCTGTCCAAACCGAATGCCAAACCGCCATGTGGAGGCGCGCCGAATTTCAGCGCATCTAATAGAAAGCCGAATTTTTCTTTGGCTTCATCTTCGCCAATACCTAAAATTTCCAGCACGGTTTGCTGCATCGCACTGCGATTGATACGGATTGAGCCACCGCCAACTTCGGTACCGTTCAGCACCAAATCATAAGCGCGTGACAAAGCAGCGCCAGGATTGGCAACCAATTCTTCAACTGAACAACTTGGCGCGGTGAATGGATGATGGATCGCGTTGTAGCGGCCCGCCTTTTCATCCCAATCAAACATTGGGAAGTCGACGACCCAAACCGGTTTCCAATCGCCTTGAGTCAAGTTAAGGTCATGGCCCAGTTTAACGCGTAATGCGCCCATTGCTTCGTTGACGATGCTGGTTTTGTCAGCGCCAAAGAAAATCAAATCGCCGGTTTGTGCGCCGGTTTTGGTAAGGACTTTGGCCCAAACATCGGCTGGCGCAAATTTGACGATAGGTGATTGCAAGCCTTCAATACCGGCGCTTAAATCGTTAACTTTGATGTAAGCCAAGCCTTTGGCTCCGTAGATGCTGACGAATTTGGTCAGATCTTCAATGTCTTTACGGCTTAAGTCGCCGCCGTTCGGCAAGCGTAAAGCGACTACGCGACCTTTAGGATCGTTAGCAGGGCCGGAGAAGACTTTAAAGTCGACGTCTTTCATTTCGTCGGCAATATCAACCAATTCCAACGGGATACGTAAATCCGGGCGGTCGACACCAAAGCGGGACATCGATTCTTGATAAGTCATGCGTGGGAAAACGTCATCCAGCTTGACGTTGATGACTTTGGCAAACAGTTGCCGGATCATTTCTTCCATGATGTTCATGATTTCGTCTTCAGTCATGAACGAGGTTTCAATATCCAGCTGGGTGAATTCCGGCTGACGGTCGGCGCGTAAATCTTCGTCGCGGAAGCAACGCACGACTTGATAATAGCGGTCCATGCCGGCAATCATCAGCATTTGTTTGTACAGCTGCGGTGATTGCGGCAACGCGAAAAATGAATTTTCGTGGGTACGACTGGGAACGATATAGTCGCGTGCGCCTTCTGGTGTGGCTTTAGTCAGGTAAGGCGTTTCAATTTCAAAAAATTCGTTATCATCCAGGAAGTTTCTTAACACGCGGGTAACATCCCGGCGAACTTTCATTTTCTCCTGCATCGCAGTGCGGCGCAGGTCGATGTAACGGTAGCGCAAGCGCAGTTCTTCGTTGACTTCGATGTCGCTTTCGATCGGGAATGGTGGTGTTTCTGACTCATTCAACACTTCGATATGAGTGGCCAGCACTTCAATTTCGCCGGTACGCATATTGGGATTATGCGTGCCTTCCGGACGACCACGAACCACGCCTTCAATGCGTAAGACATATTCGCTGCGTACATGCTCTGCAATGGCAAAGGTATCGGGCGCGTCAGGATCAAATACCACTTGCACCAAACCTTCGCGGTCTCGTAGGTCGATAAAAATAACCCCGCCATGATCGCGGCGCCTATGAACCCAGCCGCATAATTGGACCGCTTGATCTGTGTGTTGCTTATTTAATTCTCCGCACTTGTGAGTACGCATAGTTTGTCCCTGTGTTAAAAAAGTTATTGAATCGATTTAGAAGAGTGTTAATCGCTTTTAGCGGCACTGCTAGGCGTGCCGACAGGTTTGGGGGTGCTGGAAGAGGCATCGGTGGCTTTGGGGGATTCACTGGCAACATTTTTCTTGCTGTTACCCGTTTTAAAGTCAGTTTCGTACCAGCCAGTGCCCTTTAATCTAAAGCCTGCTGCCGATATTTTTTTCATAAGTTCAGGCTTACTACAAGCCGGGCAGACTATTAACGGCTGATCACTTAGTTTCTGCAGTGCTTCGTGCTCATGGCCGCAGGACTGGCATTGATATTCGTAAATTGGCATTGTCTTAATTCCTTTAGAAAAATAATAGCTACGTTAGCAGGGTGTTCCCCCTGTCAAGGCAAGCCAAAGATGGCCGAGTTGAAAAAGGTCAAATTTTTTTTCAACAACTTAATAGTGTGCTGCGTTAGTTTTTCAAGGCACTTACTATAAAATAGCCAGCCATTTTACAGGCTCACCGTCAACAATGAAAACATTAACCCTTACCAGACCGGATGATTGGCACTTACACGTTAGAAACGGCGCTGTTTTAAAAACCGTTATTGCTCACACTGCCAAGCAGTTTGCCCGTGCCATCATCATGCCCAATCTTAAGCCACCGGTAACTACGGTGCTGCAAGCGCTGGCTTATCGTGAGGAAATACTGCAAGCCATACCTACTGGAATCAATTTTACGCCCTTAATGACGTTGTATATGACGGCATCAACGACAATTGAAGAGATCAAGTTAGCCGCCGAATCATCTTATATTCATGCGTTTAAATTATATCCTGCCGGTGCGACTACCAATTCCGATGCGGGTGTCGCCGATATTAAGACTATTTATCCGCAACTGGCTGCCATGGAAAAGTACAATCTTCCGCTGCTTATTCATGGTGAAGTTGTTGATGCTCAGTGTGATATTTTTGACCGGGAACGGGAGTTTGTTGATACCCATCTTGTTGCCATCACACGCGACTTTCCGGCTTTACGGGTTGTTTTGGAACACGTTACCACTTTTGAAGCAGTGCAATTTGTGCAGTCTGCGAACGCAAATGTTGCGGCAACCATTACCCCGCAACATTTGTTATTTAATCGTAATGCTATGTTGGCAGGCGGCATACGCCCGCATTTTTACTGCTTGCCGATTTTAAAACGAGAGCAACATCGCTTGGCATTGGTTACAGCCGCGACTAGCGGTAGTAGTAAGTTTTTTTTAGGTACGGACAGTGCGCCGCATCTGACGAAATTAAAAGAAAATGCTTGTGGATGCGCGGGTTGTTACAGCGCCCATGCGGCGTTGGAACTGTATGCGCAAGCGTTTGAGGCAGCAGGCGCCCTGGACAAATTAGAAGGCTTTGCAAGTTTTTATGGTGCAGATTTTTATCGACTCCCCAGAAACTCAGACACTATTACGTTGCTGAAAAACACCTGGAAAGTGCCTGAAAACTATGGGACGGATGGCGTAAACATCACGCCACTGCTGGCAGGTGAAGAGCTGACTTGGCAATTGCAATAATTTTTACATTAAAAAGCCGGAGGCTAAAAGTAGCTCCCGGCTTTTTTAGATTAACTAACGGGAACCTCGAAAAACCCATTCCGATCATGGTTCGACAAGCTCACCACGAACGGAACTTATTGATTTAAATAGGTCCGTTCGCATTTATGCCCTGTGGGCACTAAGTTTATCGAAGTGCATGGTTTTTCGAGGTTCCCTAACGTGCCATTTTAATGCGTTCTGATTGGTGCGCCGTTATTTAGATCAAACTCTTTATCAATATCGAAAGCCTCGTGATCAAGTGGCAATTTGCCATCATGAATTAGATACTCACGTCGCTGAAAATAGGCATTCTTAAAAAATTCGTACCTATCTATTGCCGCCTCAGAGGCTATTTTTTCTGTACCTAAGTTATCAGCTCTTAGATCTATCGCATTCAGTGTAAATGCTCCCCCGCTAATAGCGCTACCTACGCCACTTTCAATGCCTGGGATAACGCCAAAACTTAAGTAAGTAAAAGGATTCATTGCCGCATCACCGACTAATCCACTCACGCCACGGGGTGAACTAGGTCCCAATAAGGGCAATACCAAATAAGGACCGGCCGGAACGCCCCAAAAACCTAATGTTTGGTCAAAATCTTCGTTGTGTTTAGGTAAATCGATCAAGCTTGCCACATCAACCAAGCCACCGACACCCGCGACGGTATTGACTATAAAACGCGAACCATCAAGACCAGTTTGGGTCAGTTTGAATTGTAATAAGTCATTTATGGTGACAGCAATATCGTTAATGTTGCTGAAAAAATTGCTTACACCTTGATCTACAAATGACGGGGTTATCCATTGATAGCCTTTGGCTATCGGCTTCATGGCATAGTCATCAAGATTATCGTTAAATGTTTGCACACCTCGATTCCAGTTTTCCAATGGATCTCTGATGTCTCTGGCGCTAGTTGCACACCCACCCAAAGTGCCTGCTAAGGTCAGGCAAACCAATTGGGTGAGTAATTTTTTCTTATGCATGTAGATGTCCTCTGCTTTTGTTATTGTTTTCATTCCAGGTTGCATCGCTTAACATAGCACAGGTGGTCAAAGTCTTCGAGCAAGCAAGGCCTATTTTTATTTCATTTTATTCCGGGTCGGACAGTCTCATACATGGACATACTTGCAGAAAATCCTTTAGATAAGCGCTTTAGAGGCTATCTCCCGGTAGTTATTGATATTGAAACTGCAGGATTTAATCCTAAAAAAAATGCAATGCTGGAAATTGCTGCGGTGATTGTTGAGCTGGATACTCAAGGGGAGTTGATCATTACCGAAAGATATACAACTCACGTTATTCCTTTCAAAAATTCTGAGTTGGACGAGGCTGCACTTAAATTTAATGGCATTGATCCTCATCATCCGTTCCGTATGGCTATTGAGGAAAAAGAAGCATTGCACATGCTGTTTAAACCTATCAGGGAAGCGGTAAAACGCAATGAGTGTAATCGTGCCATTTTGGTTGGACACAACCCGGCGTTTGATATTGCCTTCTTAAATGCGGCTATTAGTCGCACGCAAACAAAACGCAGTCCATTTCATCCTTTTAGTTCGTTTGATACTGCTACTTTGGGTGGTTTGATGTACCAACAAACCGTGTTAGCTAAGATTGCGCAGGCCGCAGGAATAGTCTGGGACAATGAAAAAGCGCATTCGGCTTTGTACGATGCGGAAAAAACAGCGGAGATATTTTGCAAGATAGTTAACCGCTGGAAGCGGCTTGATGCTCTGGCTGATGAAAGCATCGAAACGGGATAGCTTGCCGTTTCGATGCTGTTTTGATGTTACTCAGTTACTCAGTTGCTCCGGCAGCTGCGAGTAAGTTTTGTAATTCACCTTTTTTGTAAAGGTCAATAACAATATCGCAGCCCCCGACTAATTCGCCTTTGATGTATAACTGCGGGTAAGTCGGCCAGTGTGAGTACTCTTTTAAGGCTTCTCTTAATTCGGGATCCTCAAAAATATTGACGTGCGCGTACTTAGCTTGGCAAGCATCAAGAATTTGTACAGTTTGCCCGGAAAAGCCACACTGAGGAAAATCAGGCGTACCCTTCATGTACAAGATCACTGGGTTAGTCTCAAGTTGCTGTTTAATTCTTTCTGTAACACTCATGGCTATTAACACTCTATTTAAATAAAAACCAAGTTATTCTATCAACTTTTATTAGCTTTGATAAAGGTAACTTCCATTCATAGTCTTGCCTTTTTAAGGTAAGACTTAATTAAGGTTTTACATTGCCTAATATGCAGACAACGGCCAAGCACCTCAAAAGCTATTGCGTTAATACTTTCGATACCCTCGATTTTGCTATATCAAGTGCATCAAAGCCTTTCGACAAAACTTGCTTGAGGTTGGCTTGAATCCTATAATCGAGCGCTTTTTCAACAGGCTGCGGTTTGCAGCCGGTTTTATGTTTACGGACAGTGAGTTATGACCAGTCATATCATGCCAACTTACGCACGCTTACCAGTCACCTTTGAACGGGGCGAAGGCGCGTGGCTCTGGGATGTCAATAATAATCGCTATTTGGATGCTATCTCCGGCATTGCCGTGTGTAGTTTGGGACACGCTCATCCGGCTGTTCATCAAGCTATATGTGAGCAAAGCGCCAAACTGTTACACACATCCAATTTATACAATATTGCGGTGCAGGTAGATTTAGCGGCCAAGCTTGCTGAAAAAAGCGGCATGGATAATGTATTTTTCGGCAATTCCGGAGCCGAGGCAAATGAAGCGGCAATCAAATTAGCGCGCAAATATGGCAATGAGCTTGGTGTTGCCACGCCTGGGATTATCGTCACAGAAAAAAGTTTTCATGGTCGCACGCTGGCAACTTTGAGTGCGACCGGCAACGCAAAGGTTCAACAAGGCTTTGAACCTTTGGTCGAAGGCTTTGTGCGCGTGCCATACAACGACATCCCTGCTATTAAAAAAGCACTAGCGGAAAACGATAATATCGTTGCTGTTTTGGTTGAGCCCATACAAGGTGAAGGCGGCATTAACATCCCAGCCGATGACTATCTAAATCAAATACGCACGTTGTGTGATCAGCATAAATTGCTGATGATGCTTGATGAGATTCAAACCGGCGTCGGCCGTACTGGAAAATTCCTGGCTTTTCAACACAACAACATCGTTCCTGATGTATGTACCTTGGCAAAAGCTTTAGGAAATGGCGTGCCTATAGGCGCTTGTTTAGCAAAAGGAAAGGCGGCGCAATTACTGAAGGCAGGCATGCATGGCTCTACTTTTGGCGGCAATCCATTGGCTTGTAGCGCCGCACTGGCGGTACTGGCAACACTTGACCACGACGATCTTATCAATCAAGCAACAGTAAAAGGCGACGCTATTTGTGCCGGATTTAACCAGCAGCTAAAAGACAATCCACATGTTCTGGAAATTCGTCATAAAGGCTTGATGATCGGTATTGAGCTGGACACGCCCTGCCCTGATCTAGTTGCTGCAGCCCTGCAACAGGGCCTACTGATTAATGTGACTAACGAGCGCGTCATTCGGTTATTGCCGCCGTTGATTATCGACGATCAACAAATCGCTCAACTTGTAGAAACCTTATCGGCGCTTATCAACGCGCGCTTTGCATAATTTACTTACTATGAAACCTAGACATTTCATCAGTCTGCTTGATCTGACCGGCGACGAATTTCGTAGCTTGATCAATCGAGCCGCAGCGCTTAAAAACCATCGCGACCCTAACTATCAGCCGCTAAAAGGCCAAGTGCTGGCGATGATTTTTGAAAAATCTTCAACGCGTACCCGCATCTCATTTGAAGCGGGTATGAGTCATTTTGGTGGTAGCGCTTTGTTTTTATCGCCTCGTGACACCCAACTGGGACGTGGTGAACCTCTCCAAGATAGTGCGAAAGTAATTTCTAGCATGGTTGACTGCATCATGCTCAGAACCAACAAACACGAAACCGTCACTACCTTTGCGGAACATTCCCGTGTGCCGGTCATCAATGGCTTGACCGATCAACAACACCCGTGTCAATTGTTGGCCGATATGCAGACTTACTTTGAGTTTCGTGGCGAAATTAAAGGCAAAACAGTTACCTGGATTGGCGATGGCAACAATATGTGCCATTCCTATATTCATGCCGCAATGGTGCTTGAGTTCAACCTTAACATTGCCTGTCCATCGGGCTATTTACCAGAACAAGCGATTGTCGATGCGGCTGGCGATAAAGTTAAGTTTTTTGATACCGCATTGGCTGCTGCCGAAAACTCTGATCTTATAGTGACTGACGTTTGGGCCAGCATGGGTCAAGAAGAAGAACAAAAACTTCGTGAAATTGCTTTTGCCGATTACCAAGTCAATGCGGCAGTTATGAACGCGGCTAAATCCGATGCTTTATTTATGCACTGCCTGCCGGCGCATCGTGGTGAAGAAGTCACCGCAGAGGTAATTGATGGCCCTCAAAGTGTTATTTTTCCTGAAGCGGAAAATCGCCTACATGCGCAAAAAGCCCTGTTGGAATTTCTTATCTGTGGCAAATAACGTTAAAATCCCATCCAATTTACCATTATCATCAGGGACTCTCGTGAAAAAAATCCTCAGTTCGCTTTTTATTTGCTTGGCAGTTATCAGTATTGCACAGGCAAAAACGGTTTACGTGACAGATAATCTAAGCCTGTCTCTGCGTAGCGAAGCAGATAATCAAAGCAAAAGCATAAAACTTGTACCTACCGGCACGCCTTTGACGGTATTAGAAGAAAACAAAGCCAGCGGATTTCTACGTGTGCGTACCAATGATGGCACGGAAGGTTACTTTCCAATTCGCAGCACTATTGATCAACCGCCGAGTAAGCAACAACTGGAATCAGCCACTAAAAGTCTCGCTGCCTTACAATCTGAAAATGCCACTCTTAAAGCTGAGCTGGCAACAGTAAAAGAAGCTATTACACCGGGAACGTCATTGGAACAATCGCTTGCTAATGATCGTGATCAATTAACTCGAGAATTGGCCGATATTAAAAAAGCAGCTGCCAATGCTATACAAATTAAAGAACAACGTGACGAACTCCAAGAACGCGTCGTTAATGTTGAACGTGAACTTGAGCAAATCAAACTTGAAAATAAAGCCCTACTAGACAGCACCAACCAAGATTGGTTTATTTATGGTGGCACACTCGCTTTAGTCGGTGTGTTGCTGGGATTTATCCTACCTAAGCTCAGCTGGCGCCGTAAAAATAGCTGGGACTCTTATTAAGTCAGGTTTATTTAAGCCCTTTCTCGCAAATAGCAGGCAGAATCTCCTCTGCCTGCTCAAACAGAATTATTCAGGAATCTCATAGATGGCCACAACAGACGACAAAAATACCCGGCATTTTTCTTCTTTGGTAGTTGACGGTATGGAGCGTGCACCAAGCCGCGCTATGCTGCACGCAGTCGGCTTTAAAAATGAAGATTTCAAAAAGCCGCAAATCGGTATCGCTTCGACCTGGAGCATGGTCACTCCCTGCAATATGCACATTAATCGTTTGGCTGATGATGCTGCACGCGGTGTCAATAATGCCGACGGCAAGGCTGTTATCTTTAATACCATTACCATTTCCGACGGTATTTCCATGGGTACCGAGGGCATGAAATATTCTTTAGTATCTCGGGAAGTAATTGCCGACTCGATTGAAACCGTAGTCGGCTGCCAAGGCTTTGATGGCATAGTTGCCATTGGTGGTTGCGACAAAAACATGCCCGGCTGCCTGATTGCTATATCACGCCTAAATCGCCCAAGCGTGTTCGTTTATGGCGGTACTATTTTATCCGGTTGCCATAACAATAAAAAACTCGACGTTGTTTCGGTATTTGAAGCCGTCGGCGCCCGCGCCAACAACAAAATCGATGATGCCGAATTGGCGGCTATTGAAGAAAAAGCTATCCCTGGCCCTGGCTCGTGCGGCGGTATGTACACCGCTAACACCATGGCATCAGCCATTGAAGCGTTGGGCATGAGCTTACCGAACAGCTCCGCGCAAACCGCAATTTCCGATGATAAACGCCTGGACTGCGAACGCGCCGGTGCAGCGGTATTAGAATTATTGAAAAAAGACATCAAGCCGCGCGACATCATGACCAAAGCGGCGTTTGAAAATGCCATCACGGTGGTAATTGCATTG
The DNA here is from genome assembly GCA_030693065.1 of Methylococcaceae bacterium. Taxonomy (GTDB): domain Bacteria; phylum Pseudomonadota; class Gammaproteobacteria; order Methylococcales; family Methylomonadaceae; genus JABFRC01. The sequence goes on from JAUYBL010000038.1 coordinate 290,285, forward strand.
GGCGGTTCGACCAATGCGGTATTGCATTTGTTAGCAATGGCTAACGCCACCTATGTGGATTTAACATTGGACGATTTCACCCGCATCGGTGAACGCGTACCGATGTTGGCCGATTTAAAACCCAGTGGTCAGTATTCAATGGCCGAATTGGTGGAAATCGGTGGCATTCAACCGTTAATGAAAGAGTTATTAAATGCTGGCCTGTTACACGGTGATTGCTTAACCGTTACGGGTAAAACACTGGCCGAAAACCTTGCCGACGTTAAACCGTATTTGGAAGGCCAGGACATTATTCGTCCACTAAACAACCCAATCAAAAAAGACAGCCATTTATCGATACTTTATGGCAATTTGGCCACCGAAGGTGCAGTTGCCAAAATCACCGGCAAAGAGGGTTTAGTTTTTACTGGTAAAGCAAAAGTATTTGAAGCTGAAGAGCAGGCGCTGAAAAGTATTTTGGACGGTAGCATTGTCAAAGGCGATGTTATTGTTATTCGGTATGAAGGCCCCAAAGGCGGTCCCGGCATGCGCGAAATGCTCACCCCCACTTCAGCAGTAATGGGCAAAGGTTTGGGTAAAGAGGTTGCATTGATTACAGACGGTCGTTTTTCCGGTGGCACCCACGGTTTCGTCGTTGGTCACATCACGCCAGAAGCCCATGTCGGCGGAGCGCTGGCCATCGTTCAAGAGGGTGACCAAATCACCATTGACGCTGAAACCAAACAATTGACCCTGCATGTCGATGAACAAGAAATCGCTCGACGCTTTGAAAAATGGCAACAACCAGCACCGCGTTATACTCGCGGTGTATTGGCAAAATATGCCAAATTGGTGAGCTCAGCATCTAAAGGTGCTGTTACGGATAATTTGGATTAATGTAGGATGGGGAGAACGTAGTGAAACCCATCGGTTACATTGATGATGGGTTTCGTTATCACTCTACTCATCCTACTACGTGCTATCTATCCTTTATAAAGCCAAGTAGTACCCAACGCGTACCATTTTAAAAACCTCAATTACAAAAGGTACGCAATGCGTATCCTACCAAAGCATTCCCCTATAAATTTTAGTTAACCGAATACAAGGATATTTAATGAGTGATTTACCTAATTGCCCGAAGTGCGGATCTGAATACACTTATCTGGATGGCGATATGTACATGTGTCCAGAATGCTCGCACGAATGGCCACAAGGCGCGGCAGTTGAAAGCGGTGATGATGCAAAAGTAATCAAGGATGCCAACGGTAATGTATTGCAAGACGGCGATTCCATTACTGTCATTAAAGATCTCAAGGTTAAAGGCTCATCGTTGGTCGTTAAAGTTGGTACCAAAGTTAAAAATATTCGTCTGGTTGATGGCGATCATGACATTGATTGCAAAATTGATGGCATAGGCGCGATGAAACTGAAATCAGAGTTTGTGAAAAAGATCTAATCCCTCAGCTATCTACTAAGAATCCAACACGCTAATGCAGCAACAATCCACATTCGTAAGTTGGTTTAGAAATTCGTCACCCTATATCCACGCCCATCGCAATCGCACGTTTGTGATTTTTTTCAGCGGCGTGGCGGTAACCGAGCCGGATTTTGACAACCTAATTCACGATTTTGCCTTGCTGAAAAGCTTGGGCGTCAGGTTGGTGTTGGTGCATGGCATTCGTACACAAATCGACGAACGCTTGTTGGAGCAAGGCGATACACCTAAGTTTCATCATCATTTACGTATTACCGATGCCACCACACTGCAATACGTTAAGCAGGCGGCTGGGCTGGTACGTATTGAGGTCGAAGCCTTACTGTCGATGGGCGTGTCGGGTTCGCCGATGGCGGGTGCCAAGATTCGGGTGGCATCCGGTAATTTCGTCACAGCTAAACCGTTGGGCGTGCTGGATGGTATCGATTATTGCTATACCGGCAAGGTAAGGCGTATCGATAGCCAGGGTATTCATCAGCAGTTGGATCAAAACAACGTAGTGCTAATTTCACCGATCGGCTATTCGCCCAGCGGCGAGGTGTTTAATCTGTCGGCCGAAGAAGTGGCAACAGAAGTGGCAATTTCTCTACAAGCGGAAAAACTGATTTTACTGACGGAACAAGCGTGTGTTTCGCCACAAGATCAGCAACCGATCCAGCAACTCACTACCGTGCAGGCTAATGAGCTGTTGCAGCAAAACCCAACGTTATCGGAGATTATTGCTCGTTCATTGCGAGCCGCAATACAAAGCTGCCAGCAAGGCGTGCAGCGCGCACATTTAATCAATCGCCATGTCGACGGTGCATTGCTGCTAGAACTGTTTACCCGCGACGGCATTGGTACCTTAATCAGTTCAACAGCATTTGAAACCATCCGCACAGCCACACTCGACGACATCGGCGGCATTCTGGAACTCATTAAGCCACTAGAACAGCAAGGCAAGTTGGCTAAACGCTCCAGAGAAAAGATTGAAATGGAAATCAGCGATTATGTGGTCATTGAACGCGACGGTTTAATTATCGGCTGCATCGCTTTGCACGCTGATTTGCCAGGGCAGTTCGGCGCTATTGCCTGTTTGGCCGTACACCCTGATTACCAGGGCGGCGCGCGTGCAAAGCGAATGCTGGAATTTGTCTATGACAAAGCCAAACAACTGCAGCTTAAAACCTTATTCGTGTTATCGACACAAACCATGCACTGGTTTATTGAACAAGGATTTCTCCCAACCGATTTACAACATCTGCCCGAATCGCTCAGGTTGTTATACAACCCAGCGCGAAACTCAAAGATTCTTTACAAGACTACCGATTAAGACTGGCACATGAATACTTCCGACGAAAATGTCCTATCGATACTGCAATTGTCTGATATGCACATATTGTCGCAACCCGGTGCCACATTATTAGGCGTAGATACGCTGCATTATTTTCAAGCTTGCTTAAAACAAGCGCTCAGTTCCGACCAGCACTTTGATTTACTGTTATTGACCGGGGATTTGGCACAAGAACCTTGCATAACCAGTTATCAGCAGATATTAAAATGTCTGGAAAATTATCCTGCTCTGCCCTGCCTTTGTTTGCCCGGAAACCACGATGATTATGACTTGATGCTGCAGGTTTTTAATACCGACAAGGTAAGTTGCAATAAACAACTATTACTGAATAACTGGCAGGTGATTAATTTAAATAGTCAGATTCCTGGAAAACCCGGCGGTCGTCTATCAGAACAAGAACTGCTGTTTCTTAACCAGTGTTTAGATGATTATCCTGACCTTAATGCCATCATCGGAGTTCATCATCATTTTGTAAACTCCAATAGCACATGGATGGATACTATGATGATAGAGAATAGCGAGGAATTGCTGGCAATCGTGAGGCAATATCCGCAGATTAAAGTGTTAATCAATGGACATATTCATCAGGAATTAGGAGCGGAGATAGGCACCACTCGAGTATTTGGCACGCCATCAACATGCTTTCAATTTAGTCCCGGCAGCACACAATTTAGTGTCGATGACACGCCCCCAGGCTATCGATTAATACATTTAGGTAAGGATGGGGCCGTCCATTCTGAAGTAATCAGATTACCGGGACGGTTAACTGAACTGAAAGTCACTGACCATGGCTATTAACGTTTGTAATCTGTCCCTATGGCGATTTTATCAATTGCCAAAAAGCCTTCAGCTTTTACTGGTACAGAATCAATAGTAAGAATGCAACCCAGTTCGCTCATCGCCTTTTGATACACTTTACGCTTAAAGTAAACCACATCCTTTAAGGGCTCCCAATAATCTACCCAGCGCCAATTATCAAATTCCGGCTTCGGGCTAAGGTCAAAACGCACATTAGATTCATGTGATACTAAGCGCAACATAAACCAGATCTGCTTCTGACCAATGCATAAAGGCAATGAGTTTTTACGGATGTAACGTTCAGGCAGCTGGTATCTCAGCCAATAGCGGGTCCGCCCCAGCACTTCAACATGCTGCCTTTGCAGCCCTGTCTCCTCCCACAATTCTCGATACATCGCTGTTTCTGGGTCTTCGTTGTCATTGATACCACCTTGCGGAAACTGCCAGGAGTTCATGCCCATCCGCTTTGCCCAAAACACGCGACCCTCGTCATTGCAAAGGATGATTCCGACATTGGGCCGGTATCCTTTAGAGTCTATCATGTCAAAAAACCTGTGTTATTACCTTGCCCGTGTCTTTAATTCGACTGTGTTAGAATCACATCAGGCAAGCTAGTTTTATAATGCAACCATTGTTCCATAAATAAACTACAGACGCCATAGGGCTTATTTTTTTATTATTTCAGACAGGTTTAACCGTGAGCTTAGCAATTTTCGATTTGGACAACACCCTAATTGCCGACGACAGTGACTTTTTGTGGGGACAATTTCTTGTTGATAATGGCATCGTCGATAAAGGCTACTACGAGAGCGCCAATACCAAGTTTTACGATGATTACAAGGAAGGCAACCTGGACATGGTTGAGTTTCTTAAGTTTTCTCTGCAACCTTTAGCCGATAACCCGGTGGAACAACTTTACAGTTGGCGCGAGCAATTTATACAAGACATCATCAAGCCTTTAATGTTGACGTCTGCTATAGAATTAATCGCCAAACATAAAGCACGTGGCGACACGTTAATGGTGATTACAGCAACCAACCGCTTTGTTACTGAACCAATAGTTAATCTGTACGGTATTGAGCACTTATTAGCCACTACACCGGAATTTGTCGATGGCAGATATACCGGTGGTTTTAGTGGCATTCCCTGTTTTCGCGAAGGCAAAGTAAAAACCTTGGAAAATTGGTTGCAACAGTCGAACCATACACTTGAAGGTAGCTGGTTTTATAGCGACTCACACAATGACTTACCGCTTTTACAACGAGTAGATCATCCAGTGGCTGTAGATCCTGATGAAAAGCTGGAACAGTTTGCCAAATCATCAAATTGGCCGGTAATAACACTAAGAGATGGTGTTTGTCCGGGCAATCACTTTAAATAACCGCTGAACCGTCATTTTTTCTTGATAAAAAATATTCGGCTGTCGGATTCTTTTATACACGCAATAATTTGATGACCGGTTTGATCGGTATAAACCCCAAAGTCCAAATGCGCCGCCGGATCTGTGGTGATAACCTTAACAACTTCATCACTTGCCATTGTTACTAAAGCTTTTTTTAATCTAAGCAACGGCAAAGGACACTGCAGGCCACTAGCATCCACTTCAAAATGACATTCAATATTCATGCTGGTTTTAAGTTATCTTGCATTTTGTAAGAGTGCTTATAATACCACCCCTTTTAAATCCAAAAATCATAGCCCTTAAAATGGATTACTTCCCCGTTTTCATGAAACTCCGAGGCCAGCCTTGCTTGGTAGTAGGTGCTGGTGAAATAGCCGCCAGAAAGATCGAGTTATTACTAAAAGCCGATGCAAAAATAACAGTAATAGCGCGTGAAATAAGTAAACATGTATCTGAACTACAGGCATTACATAGCTTAAATATTCAACAAAAATCATTTTCTGCAGAAGATTTGCTTGATTTTAGATTGGTTATTTCAGCAACCGATAATCAACAAACCAATGAATTGGTCGCTCATACGGCTACAGTGAAAAACATCCCCATTAACGTTGTTGATAGCCCAGAATTATGCAGTTTTATTTTTCCAGCGATCATTGATCGTTCACCCATTATTGCCGCGGTTACCTCGGGGGGATCGGCCCCCGTATTGGCAAGATTAATTAGAGCTAAGATTGAGACCGTTATTCCCCCGGCTTACGGCAAGTTGGCTGGGCTTGCAGAAAAATTTAGAACCGCGGTTAAACAGACCATTAAAGTACCCGCACAACGGCGAATTTTTTGGGAAAACAACTTTCAAGGGTCAGTTGCTGAATTGGTTTTTGCCGGCAAAGATCAAGAAGCTGCACAGCAATTATCAGAAAATCTTGCCAAACACGAACAAGGCACCGATTTCGGAGAAGTTTATTTAATCGGCGCTGGACCTGGTGCACCTGATTTACTTACATTTCGTGCCTTGCGGTTAATGCAGCAAGCCGATGTCATCGTTTATGACCGCTTAGTCTCGCCAGAAATACTTGAATTAGCTAGGCGTGATTCAGAAAAGATTTATGTCGGTAAGCAACGACACAATCACGCCTTACCGCAAGAAGACATTAATACCCTGCTTGCCGACTTAGCCAAAGCAGGCAAACGTGTCGTTCGTCTTAAAGGCGGCGACCCTTTCATATTTGGACGCGGCGGCGAAGAAATTGAAACCCTAATGCAACAAGGTATTAATTTTCAGGTGGTTCCTGGCATTACCGCAGCTTCAGGCTGCGCAAGTTATGCAGGCATTCCACTGACACACCGAGATCATGCGCAGTCCTGCACCTTTGTCACCGGACATTTAAAAGATAACTCTATCAACTTAAATTGGGCGCAATTGGCTGCGCCAAATCAGACAATCGTTATTTATATGGGGCTGGTGGGGCTAGAAAAAATATGCGAGGCATTGATAGCTCATGGCAGCCCAAAAGACCTACCCATTGCTTTAATACAACAAGGCACAACCGTTAATCAACGAGTCATCACGGGCACGTTAGAAACTCTGCCAAGCTTGATTATTGACAAAGACATTAAGCCGCCGACACTGATAATCATCGGTACAGTGGTAACGTTACACGACAAATTGGCTTGGTTTCATGGCGACAGTTGATATTCTTTACTAACGCATATCAATTTATAGGGCGACTTAACATAACAGACGTCATAAAATATGCATTGATTAATACACAATTTAATTCATCTGTTGTTCATTGCAAAGTTTGATAATCGATGTCGGGATTTATTCACTATTTGCATAAAACAATTGAAATTTACCGTTAAACTGCCTATCCTTTGCGCCGTTTAACTTTAAGCGAACTGTTCGGAGAGGATGGTTCTTTTTTTCCACCAAGAGAGGTCAACATGAAAATAACAACAATAGGTACTATCGCAGCAGTTGCTTTAATTGCTTTGAGTGGGCAAGCAGTCGCTGATGAAAAGTTGGAAATCGGTCAAAAAATTTATGAGCGTTCTTTCGGTCGCGGTTGTGGCACTTGCCATGACATCTCATCAAACCCACAATTGTTTGCTTTGGTAAAAGCAGGCACATTGGATAGAGCTAGATTTGAAAAAGTTCTAAAAGAAGGCAAAGGCGGCATGCCAAAAGCTATCGAAGAAGTTCTGAAGGTAAAAGCTGTTACAACTGCAGGCTACGGCGAAGACCAAGCAGTAGATGCACTTTACGCTTACTTAGGCAGCAAATAACACCTAAGGTAAGACACAAAAAAACCGCCCCACGCTTTGAAAGTTGGGGCGGTTTTTTGTGTCTATCAATTATTAATGTCGTTTGCCTAAAAAACTTGTTTTGATATGAGGAAGTCGTCTGCGAGTTTTTATCCAGATGCCTGCGACAGCTGCCAACATTAATCCACACGAGCCGACAGTCGTATAAATAAGCCGCTTTAGCTGTGACATTTCCTGCAGCACTTGCTCATTTGAAATGGCAGTTGGTTGGCTTTTTTCTGGCTCATAAGTACGAAGAATTTTAACGTCGTTTTTCAAATCTTCGATAGTGCCTAATGAGTTTGCAAAAGAACCGCCTTTAATGCTGCTCTCTAATGTTTTCAGCTTGCTTTCGATTGACCCACTAACCAAGCCCACGACTTGCCCTTTTAAGGTATTTACCTCGGCAGACAAGGCCGGATTCATTCCTTGAGCATAAGTTGCTGAGACTGAGTTTTTATAATCAGCAATAAAATCATCACTCGGCAGTAACCAAGCGCCAATAACCATAATCACAGTCATCAAAAACGCAATGACTGCCAGCAGCAATCGATTAACCTTCACCAGTTGCTGATGTGCAGGTATTAACCCGCTATCAATTTTAACTAGCGCTGATTTAGTTTCTCGCATATCGCTCATTATTTACTTCCTCTCAAGCCAGAAACAGACCGGCGTACTAACATTCATTTTTTTATAATAGTGATAACCGTCAGTTAGTCGGCGATTATACAAGCTTGATTGAAATTTTCCTTGTTTTGGTGCAACCAAATAGCACAAACAAAAACGGCATGAAGTGATGAGCTTCATGCCGTTAGGATTATTTCAGTCGTTTGGCAGCTATGCGTAACCTTAAAGCATTGAGCTTGATGAAGCCTTCTGCATCTTTTTGATTGTAAGCACCACGATCATCTTCAAAAGTAGCGATACTTTCGTCGAATAAACTGTCAGTCTCAGACGCCCGACCGACAACGATAACATTGCCTTTGTAAAGTTTGATTCTGACTTTGCCGTTAACATTAACTTGCGACTCATCAATCATGGTCTGCAACAACTTACGCTCAGGGCTCCACCAGTAACCGTTGTAGATTAACGAGGCATAACGCGGCATCAATTCATCCTTCAAATGCGCAACTTCACGATCCAGCGTTAATGACTCAATCGCGCGATGTGCTTTTAACATTATCGTACCGGCTGGGGTTTCATAACAGCCGCGAGATTTCATACCCACATAACGGTTTTCAACAATATCTAAACGACCAATACCGTTTTCGCCACCCAATTTATTCAATTTTTCCAGCACTTGCGCCGGACTGTGCGCCACATCGTCAATCGCAACAATGTCACCATGCTGATAAGTTAACTCAATATAAGTAGCTTGATCCGGTGCGTTCTCTGGTGAAACTGTCCAACGCCACATATCTTCCTCAGGTTCTGCCCAAGGATCTTCCAAAACACGGCCTTCATAAGAAATATGCAGCAGATTGGCATCCATGGAATACGGCGAGGTTTTACCCTTTTTCATTTCCACTGGAATGCCGTGCTTTTCAGCATAATCCAACAAAGTTTGGCGTGACGTTAAATCCCATTCCCGCCAAGGTGCGATCACCTTAATATCAGGCCGCAGTGCATAGGCGCCCAACTCAAAACGTACTTGGTCATTACCCTTACCGGTTGCGCCATGAGAAATCGCCGTGGCGCCGGTTTCATTAGCAATTTCAATCAACCGCTTGGCGATTAACGGCCGGGCAATTGACGTACCCAGTAAATACTCGCCTTCATAAATCGTATTGGCACGGAACATTGGAAACACGAAATCACGGGCAAACTCTTCCCGCAAATCTTCGATAAAAATGTCTTTAATACCCAAACTTTGGGCTTTTGCACGAGCCGGCTCAACTTCTTCGCCTTGACCCAAATCGGCAGTAAACGTCACCACTTCACAGTCGTAAACATCCTGCAACCATTTAAGAATAACGGAAGTATCCAAACCTCCAGAATAAGCAAGCACCACTTTGTTAATTTCTGACATAGACCTTTCAATAACGTAAGTTAAAACTGCCGGGAATTATAACGGAAAAGCCACCTGCCACGGTAACCAAACAAGCACTGAGACAACATAGTTACCCTTGCCTGCCAATTCAACAAATATTGTTCTACTGATAACCTGCCGCCGTCGTTAAACATGGTGAATTCAGAAATGTCGGGCGAGTTAGCTCATTGGGCATAACACGGCAAGCGACGGAGGCAACGGCTTTATTCCAATAACAAAGCTGCAATACCTGACTTAGCATTACACTGCGCTATTGCTTCTGCTATCTGCAATTCATTCAATTTATGTTTAATGGCTTCAGTACCATTGAACTCAAACATCTGATAATCCTTTTTGGCAAAAGTAACAATTTGGCATTTCTTAAACGGCTGATTTTCAAAGGGCATGGTTGTAACCGTTAAATTCACTGGTGCAGTCCCTTCCGGGCTAGGCGCATAAATCAAAAATTCGCCTTTTATCGCTAGCACAGCACGATATTGATTGGCGGTAGTCAAATATAAGGAGCCTACTTCAACCTCTTGTTCTTTTAACTTCATCTTGCTAATTTCCTCGATTTATTTCATTAACGACCATTTATAGGCGCCCAATTCTAGTCTCACAAAGCTATTTTGTACTCCGTCAAGCCCTTCGACTTCGGCCAGGAGAGCTATCGAAGTGCAGAATATTCTAGGTTCCCTGATATTTAAGCAAGAATCGGATTATTATCTTCGCCGGTATTAGTGGTTTTGGTGTTGACAATGCTTGGGCCGAATCCTGTCATTATTAGTTGGGAACCTCGAAAAACTCACTCGTTCATGGTTCGACAAGCACGCCACGAACGGAACTCATTGATTTATAAAATGCCGTTCGCACTCGACTGCATGGAGAGCCTGCCCCCGCTGTATCGGGCATTTAGGAGTTAGGGCACCAACCGGAGGCACTTTTAGCGACGCCTGGAGCAGTTGCCGAGAGTTTATCGATGAGCAGGGGTTTTTGAGGTCTCCAGTTGTATAGGAAATCTGGCTTATATCGATATTAACTGTTCAGATGTAACAAAAAACCCATGGAGTGTAAAAATGAAAACGTTAAAATTAATCCTAATCGCCACAATGCTGATGCCAATCTCAGCAAACGCTGGTTTCAATGCGTTTATAAATGGCGAGAAGCTTCACGACAAATCAACAGCCTATAAAAGCGGCGATATAGACAATGCCGAGCTCTATGATGCCGGGGCTTATGTTTATTACATAATGGGCGTTGTCGATGCAACAATTGGAACAGGTTTATTTTGCCCGCAAAATATCACGTCCGATCAAGCGGCAAATGTTGTGTCCAAATACTTAAATGAGCATCCGGAGTTATGGAACACAAGTGCCGACTCCCTTGTTAAAGCAGCACTCGCGAAAGAATGGCCTTGCCCAAAGTAGTAGGCCTAGAAATAAAAGCACTGCTTTACGTACATCACTTACAACCGTTTAAACATGATATGCATTGCCTACGATGAATTTTGCATCCGATAACTGGGCTGGCGCGCATCCTGCCATCTCGCAACGCTTGCTGGCAGCCTCCGCCGGATTCTCAGCGCCTTATGGTGCTAGCAAACTAGATCTCAAGATCGAGCAACGCTTTAACGAGCTGTTCGAACATGAAGTGGCCGTTTACTTTGTCAGCACCGGCACAGCGGCGAATTCCCTCGCTTTGGCTGCCGTCAACCGTCCGGGTGGAGTGTCCTTTTGTCACCGCGAAGCGCATATGCTGGAAGACGAATGCGGCGCGCCGGAGTTTTTTACCCATGGCGCACGCTTAGCTCCGGTTGACGGTGACAACGGTAAAATCGACCCGGATAGTCTTAACGCTGAAATCCAGCGTTTTCCGCCCGGCTTTATCCACGCTGGGCAACCGATGGCGATTTCCATCACTCAGTCGACCGAAATCGGCACGCTGTATCAGCCGGATGAAATCGCCGCCATTGCCGACATCGCTAAATTTTATGGTTTACCCTTGCACATGGACGGAGCCCGTTTTGCCAATGCCTTGGTTGCATTGAACCTCACGCCTGCGGAAATGACCTGGAAACGGGGTGTGGACATCGTCTCGTTCGGCGCCACCAAAAATGGTTGCTGGTGTGCAGAAGCCTTAGTATTTATGAACCCGAAAATGGCCAAAGACTTACCGTTCATCCGTAAACGCGCCGCGCAGCTGCTGTCTAAAAGCCGGTTTATCGCTTGTCAATTTGATGCCTATTTACAGGATGGGCTTTGGTTAACGTTGGCACGGCATGCCAACACGATGGCAAAGCACTTGCAAAACGGCATTGTTAATTCTAAAAATGCACGCTTAGCGTGGCATGCTCAAGCCAATGAAGTATTTTGCGTGTTGGATAAAGCGCACGCTGATCAACTCCAGGAAAAAGGTGCTGTTTTTTATCAGTGGAATCCGCCACGCGCAAAACCCGGCCTGCTAAATCAAAACGAAGTATTGATTCGCTTGGTAACCAGCTTTGCAACAGAGGCTGATCAAGTGGATCGATTTCTTGAGCTATTGGGATAATGGCCGACTCAATCATTTCCGACACTTGCTTATTTTATATACATGACCCTATGTGTAGCTGGTGCTTCGCGCTCAGCTCAAACTTAAGTGCCTTACAAAACGACTTACCATCCAATATCCGGATGATTTTCTTGCTTGGCGGGTTGGCGCCGGACACAACAGAGCCCATGCCGACAGATTTACAGAAAGCCATTCAACAGACCTGGCGTCAAATAGAAAGAACTGTCCCCACTACCCGATTTAATTATGATTTCTGGACAGAAAACACGCCGTTACGTTCGACGTATCCTGCCTGTCGAGCAATTTTAGCCGCCAGAAAACAGGGTGCTAAATTTGAGAGCCAAATGTTACAGGCGATTCAGTTAGCTTATTATCAGCAAGCTAAAAATCCATCGCTGGCAATAACCCTACAGCAATGCGCTGCTGAAATTGGCTTGGATGAAAATGCGTTTATTAATGACCTGACCAGTCCGGCTATTGAAAGCGAATTACGCAGTGAAATTCAATTGGCCCGCAACATGGAGGTGACGTCTTATCCCTCATTACGTTTGCTACATAAGCAAAAACTGATTGCTATACCCATTGATTATCTAAATCATCAAACGATGATTGATTTAGTTAATTCCTATTAATCTTTCAATGTCGCTAGGTTCTGTTGACGTGTTGCCATATCGGTAGAATTTGCCATTTTGATTGGCATGAACAGAATAGAGTTAAGCGATAATGAGTGAGACCGCATACCCAAAATAAAGAAATTGCCGGGCATTCAGGTCGGCTTACCCGACACCTGTAGACGGTTTATTAGTGCGGCCTTGTGGATATTTTATCCAATCCCAATAAGTTTTTATTTTGAACCCCACATCCTAATCTTCTACTGCCTGCCCCAATTTTTGCGTGTCACCAAAGAATTAGATTCAAAAACCCACACAATTCAACTAACCTAGCTGCTTTTACTTAAGGAGCAAACTGAAATGAATAAATCTGAACTTATCACTGCCATCGCTGAACACAGTAATTTAAGCAAAGCAGACGCCGGTCGAGGCTTAGACGGCATCATAAAATCCATCGAAGCCGCTTTAAAAGCAGGTGATTCAGTAGCCTTAGTGGGTTTTGGAAGTTTTGAAGTTAAAGAACGAGCCGAGCGTAAAGGTCGCAACCCACAAAGCGGCGCAGAAATCACCATCGCCGCAGCAAAACTACCGGGTTTTAAAGCAGGCAAAAGTTTAAAAGACGCTGTTAATGGCTAATCCTGGGGTTGATGTCGATACACCTAGTGTAATCCGTTAGATTTTAAAACTGTTTTGCGGTTGCCCGTTGATGATAAGTTTTCATGGACATTCATGTTGCTATTGACGGGTTCCCACAGCACTATTGATGTTCGACTATGCCGACAACAAATTGTCTCATCCCTCTTTATCAAGATAGTCCCGCCTCGTATACAAATAATACCGATCACAATATATTTTTAATTAATCCGTCAATTATTCTAAGTCGCCAAGTTAAGCCGTTCGTGGTCGACTGCAAGGAGAGCCTGCCCCGTTTCATCGGGCATGCAGTAGGTACGACTCCAAGGATGGAGGAGGTAGAGCAACGCAAGGAGCAGTTGCCGAGAGCCTGTCGAACCATGAACGGCTCTTGTGCCCTTTGGGTATAACCATTCACCCTGACAGTCTTCACCACAAGGTGATCTATAGACAGACGAATGGTTAATCCTTAAATTATCATCGTCGATCCAGCTGCCTAACATTTAAATGACAATAAAATATGAACTTATTGGGATTGGTATAATCATTTATAGCTGCTAGCCCTTCCAATTCAGTTAAATAATGAATTGCACTTATGAGTTGAATCTAAGAATTTTTACAGTGTGTGCTCACTAATAAAATCAGCGATGTCTTCTTTGGCAAGGCCGGATAACTGTTTGCGTTTTAGCGTGCTACGCAGGTCTTGCAAAATCATTTTGGTGCGCTTTGAGCCATAAGGTTCACGATTGATATAAATATCCAGCGTCATTAACGCCGCATCACGAAGTTCATAGTTATTGGCACTTGCAGCGACAATTAACGCAGACACGGTAGCTTTATTAGGTTGACGCACTGACGATAGCGCATCCGCTGCACTAATACGTATTTCTTCATTATTGTTAGCTTGCATTGTTGATACCAGCAACTGCTCGGATGCCTTGGTTGGGTAGGCAGCCAATTGATCAATCGCATCGACACGTGTACCAATGTCGGCGCTTTTTAACTCCTTTTGGGCGGAGCGTATTTGACGATCAACAATCGGGGCGGCTTTAGTTTCCGCTTTGGGCTCTTTGTTGGCCTTTAATCCAGCTGAAAGTGATTGTAAATTCGGCGGTGGTGCCACTGGCTCTTGCGTTGATAGGGATGGCTGTTTAGGGATTTCAGCAATTGGCGGCGCAGATGCGGGTGGAATTGGTTTGTAAAAATAGCCAGCAAGATACAAATGCGAGGCGATGATTGCGCCAACCAAGAACAGACAAATACCGGTAAAAATTTTCATGATATGCCCCCAGAAGCGATAAATTGGCTAACGTGTACCCACTTTATCGGCAGAAATACTCTTAAATTATGGCGTCGACGTAACACCTGTCGCCTAGCAATAAAAAGTCGCTAATAAGCAAACAAGCCGAACGGTCCGCAGTCTATGGTATTACAAGGATCAATAGAGTCAATCGCCCAGTTGATCACAAAACAATGTCTTTAAGTTCCTTCTTCAGCAAGATACCGCGATGATTGGGGATGAGAGAAATAGTCAATAAACTCGATCTACAGCACTATTCTGGTGCAAAAATATCAAAAATTGCACATTTGTGATGCGGCAATTCTCCATTTTCAGCCAAACCCAAAAGCACAGCAAAATTTCAACCTATTGTTTTTAATATATTAATCATTAAAAAAGCCTTAAAAATAAATCTGGCATATCGTTTGCTTTATATAAACTGAGAACTCCAACGGCGGAGTAAATTACCTCCTGGTTCATTGAACCTTATGACAACGGCGTCAACCAAACGAAATGTCTTCGGCATTTTGTTCAGTTGACGCCTTTTTTTTTGACTTTTTTTAATACTTGATGGAGTAACCATGAACTTAACCAGCCTGGTGACTATAAAAAAACTGGCAACAGCGCTTTGCACCCTAGCCGCTGTATCGTCTTTAACCTTGTCGGCTAATGTTTATGCCGCCGAAAAACTTGAGAAAGAAAGCCTGAAATTAGGCTTCATCAAACTGACCGACATGGCGCCGTTGGCCGTGGCGTTGGAAAAAGGCTATTTCGAAGATGAAGGTTTATCTGTGCAACTCGAAGCGCAAGCCAACTGGAAAGTATTGTTGGATCGCGTTATCAGCGGCGAACTGGACGGTGCGCACATGCTCGCCACCCTGCCCTTCGGTACCGCCATTGGCTACGGTACCAAAGCCGATATTGTCAGCGCCTTTACCATGACTTTAAACGGTGATGCGATAACGGTATCCAATGATGTCTGGAAACAAATGAAACCGCAGATTCCGGTTAAAGACGGCAAGCTTGTACATCCAGTCAAAGCCGACACCTTAAAACCGGTACTGGAAAAATACAAAGCCGCAGGCAAGCCTTTCAATATGGCGATGACCTTTCCGGTCGGCACTCACAATATGAAATTGCGCTACTGGCTGGCGGCCGGTGGGATCAAGCCCGGATTTTATGCACCGCCTGAAGATACTTCCGGTCAAATTGACGCCGAAGCCATGCTGTCTGTGACTCCGCCGCCGCAAATGCCAGCCACGATGGATTCAGGCACGATTGTCGGCTATTGCGTCGGCGAGCCGTGGAATCAACAAGCAGTATTTAAAGGCATCGGTGTACCGGTCATCAGCGATTACGAATTGATGAAAAACAGCGCTGAAAAAATCTTCGGCGTGACTAAAGAGTTCGCGGACAAAAATCCCAACACTCACAAAGCCATCGTCAAAGCCTTGATTCGTGCCTCAATGTGGCTGGATGCGGAGAACAATAAAAATCGTAATGAAGGCGTGGAAATGTTGTCGCAAAAACAATATGTCGGTGCCGATTACGAAATTCTCGCCAACAGCATGAACGGCACTTTCGAATATGAAAAAGGCGATAAACGTCCGCTGGCTGATTTCAACGTGTTCTTCCGTCATAACGGTTCTTACCCATATTACAGCGATGCCATCTGGAGCCTGACGCAAATGCGCCGCTGGGGACAAATCAACGAATACAAACCCGATGCCTGGTACCTTGAAACCGCAAAAAAAGTCTATCGTCCTGATGTGTTCATGGCGGCGGCCAAAGCACTGATTGCCGATGGTAAAGCCAAAGCCAGCGATTTCCCTGCTGATAGTGAAACAGGCATTAAACCGGCCAGCGCCGAGTTTATCGACGGCGTTAGCTTCGATGCCAATAAGCCAAATGACTACCTTGCCAAGTTTGCTATCGGCCTTAAAGGCAAGCAAAAAGTGGTCGGCGGCAAGGTGGTTGAGTAAAAAAGGTAGGTTGGGTTAACAGCTTTATCGTTAACCCAACATCACCGTGCAAACAAGTTGGGTTGCCAAACAGCGGCAGCCCAACCTACACAATAAAATTCTAGGTGATCAAAATGACTAACCAACTGATCAAATTTTTAAACGTAACCGGCCTGACCTGGTTTGTACCCTTGGTAAAAATTGCGGCGGGAGAAAACCCGGTACTGCAAATACGCCAGCTACTGTTGATTATTGGCGTACCGGTTATCGCCTTTATGATATTTCTGGGCCTGTGGAGTGTTTCCGCATCTAAGGTCAACACCAGTTTGGGCGCAATACCTGGCCCTATTGCGGTTTGGCATGAAGCGGGCGGCTTATTAGATGAGCATTACGCCGAGCGAGCTAAAGAAGATGCTTATTATCAGCGCCAGCAACAACGTAATGCTGAAAAAACTGCCGCAGATCCGGCCGCTGAAACCAAAACTCGTCCTTACAACGGCCAAGCCACTTACCTGGATAAAATTTTCACCAGCCTTTACACGGTGTTCGCAGGCTTTGTGATTGCGACCGTTATTGCCGTGCCGCTGGGTTTATTGTGCGGCATGAGCCCGGTATTCAACATTGCTTTCAATCCGCTGATTCAAATCTTTAAACCGGTGTCGCCGCTGGCATGGCTGCCGATTGTCACCTTAGTGGTCAGCGCAGTGTATGTCACCACCGATGACTCCTGGTTTGAAAAATCGTTTCTGACTTCGGCTATTACCGTCACCTTATGCTCATTGTGGCCGACCTTGATCAATACCGCCGTGGGCGTGTCATCAGTTGATAAAGATTTGGTGAACGTCGGCAAGGTACTGCGCCTTAGCTGGAGCACGCAAATCAAAAAAATCATTATTCCTTCGTCACTGCCCTACATCTTCACCGGTATGCGACTGTCATTAGGCGTGGGCTGGATGGTGTTGATTGCCGCGGAAATGCTGGCGCAAAACCCTGGCTTGGGGAAATTCGTCTGGGATGAATTTCAAAACGGCAGTTCCAACTCCTTGGCCAGAATCATGGTGGCCGTGTTCACCATCGGCCTGATCGGTTTTGCTCTGGATCGCATCATGCAGTCGTTCCAAAAGGTTTTCTCGTTCGGTAAGACGATTTAAACAGGAGCCGGTAATGACTCAATTAATGATTAAACAGGTAGTTAACATGTCCACGACTTCAACGACATTGTCACCCTCTAACGATGCCTTTTTGCCGCTGCTGGAATTGAAAGCCGTCAGTAAATCTTATGGCGAAGGCAAAGAGAAGGCTTCGATTCTCAACAATATCAACCTGTCTATCAAACAAGGCGAGTTTATCGCGATTGTCGGTTTTTCCGGCAGCGGCAAAACCACGCTGGTATCCACTATTGCAGGTCTGATACAGGCCGACAGCGGTGCGGTGCTAAAACAAGGCGAGCCCATCACCAGTCCCGGCCCCGATCGCGGCGTCGTGTTTCAAAACTACTCGCTGATGCCTTGGCTAACTGTTTTTCAAAACGTTGCCTTGGCAGTGGATCAAATCTTCAAAGATTGGACCGCCGAGCAACGCAAAGCGCACACCGAAAAATATGTGCGCATGGTGAACTTGGGCAACGCCATGAACAAAAAACCCGCTGAACTTTCCGGCGGCATGCGGCAACGGGTTAACGTTGCCAGAGCCTTGGCGGCCAATCCGGACATTCTGTTACTGGATGAGCCATTAAGCGCGCTGGATGCATTAACGCGCGGCAATCTGCAGGATGAGATTTTGAGAATCTGGGAGCAGGAAAAGAAAACCGTCATCCTGATTACCAATGATGTCGATGAAGCCATCTACATGGCCGATCGCGTCATTCCGCTCAATCCCGGCCCGGACGCGACATTAGGCCCGGATTTTACCATCGACATCGAACGCCCGAGGGACAGAACGGCGTTAAATCACAACCCAAAATTCAAGCAGTATCGGGCAGAAATCACCCAATACCTGATGGACATCGGCATGCAGAAAAACCTGGTCTCAGACCAGAAGCAAATCAAATTGCCGGATGTACGCCCTAACACCAGCAATGATTTCAAACTGGATACGTCGACCTTAAAACCCGGCAAAAACGATTTAGGCAAACCACGCTATCTGGAGTTTTCGCAATTGTCGAAAGTCTACCCAACACCCGACGGCAACAGCACCGTTAAGGTCGTGGACGGCTTCGACCTGAAAATGAAAAAAGGCGAGTTCATTTCCATCATCGGCCATTCCGGTTGCGGTAAATCGACGGTGTTATCGATGACGGCGGGCTTAAACAGCATCTCGGAAGGCGTGATTATTCTGGACAACAAAGAAATTGCCGCAGCCGGGCCGGATCGCGGCGTCGTATTTCAAGCACCCAGTCTGTTTCCGTGGCTCACGGCTTTCGAAAATGTCATGTTGGGGGTCGATAAAGTCTATCCGCACGCCTCGCAATCGGAGCGCGAAGACATCGTTGAATACTATCTAACCCGCGTCGGCCTAGTCGATTCCATGTTTAAAAAAGCCGCCGACATGTCCAACGGCATGCGCCAGCGTGTCGGCATCGCCCGCGCCTTTGCCTTGTCACCCAAGCTGTTATTGCTGGACGAACCGTTCGGGATGCTGGATTCCTTAACCCGTTGGGAATTACAAGACGTGTTGATGGAAGTCTGGGACAGAACCCAAGTCACCGCGATTGTGGTCACTCATGATGTCGATGAAGCCATTTTGCTGGCCGACCGCGTGGTGATGATGACCAACGGCCCGCACGCCACCATCGGCAAAATTGAAGAAATCGATTTACCCCGGCCGCGTAGCCGACAAGCGTTATTGACTCACCCAGATTATTACCGCTATCGGGAAAGCATCTTGAGCTTCCTCACTGAATGCGACCACACCCATTGATTTTGTCTTAAGGAATTGCCATGACCACATCACAACGCAAAACCAGAGTTTCCATCTCCCTGTTCGCTTTAACTTTAAGTTCAAGCCCGGTCTCAGCCGACATCACCAAAGAAGTCGAAGATGCCCTTAACTTTTACCATTACGGCAAAAACGGCGCGGTAAAACTTGATCTTAACTATCGCTATGAAAATGTCGATCAGGATAAAGGCACTAAAGTGGCGGCGGGTAAATACAAAGGCCAATATCCTGATACCGCCAATGCCAATACCGCTCGCTTACGCGCCGGTTTGTTATCGCCCACGTTTTACGGTTTTCAAGGTTATGCCGAATACGAAGGCAATCTTGCCATGCAGGAAGACTTCAACAGCACCCGTAATGGACTCACACAGTTTTCAACAGTTGCAGACCCGGAAAAAAGTGAACTGAACCAACTATGGCTGAGCTATGCCGGTATCCCAGACACCATGATCAAAGGCGGTCGGCAACGTATCAAGCTTGATGACGACCGGTTTATCGGCAACGTTGGCTGGCGACAAATGGAAACCACCTTCGATTCGGTGCTGATTACTCATAACAACCAACAGCTATTTGGCCTAACCGTAAACGCAGGCTATATCGGCAATATCCAAACCTTTACCGCAACCACTGAAAACATCAACGCACCGATTCTTAACGTTAGTTACAAAGTGGGAGATTACGGCACTGCAATTGGCTATGGCTACTGGCTGGATTACACCGAGAAAGAAAATTTCGAAAAATCCAGTGAAACCTATGGGTTACGTTTTACGAATTTTCAAAAACCCGGCGACTCGTTCAAATTAAGCGACAACTACGGCTTGGTTTACACCGCCGAATGGGGCTATCAACAAGATTACGGACACGGCAAAACAGCTTATGACGCTAATCGGCTCAATTTGATGGGCGGCTTTACTGCTTACAACTTTACTGTTCAAGGTGCGATGGAGCAGTTGGATGGTAAAGGCGTAAACAAAACGTTTGATACGCCACTGGGCACCAATCATGCTTTTCAGGGCTGGGCCGACTTATTTTTGGTTACGCCTAAAGACGGTATTCGCGATGTATTCGCGACTGTCAGCAGCATATTTGATCGAGGCGAAGTGGTTTTAACCGGCGTTTTCCATAACTTTACCGACGACACCGGACAACATCAGTATGGCAAGGAATGGGATTTTCAGGCTACCAAAAAATTCGGCAAACATTATTCATTGCTGGCCAAGTACGCTTATTACAGCTCGGACAACTCTATCCCGGCCGCACCCGGTGCCTTTACTACAACAGATACCCAAAAGATTTGGCTTCAAGGCAATATTAGTTTTTAGCGTTAAGAACTCGTTCCCATTTATGCCCTTTGGGTACGCGCTGCGTCACGGCCCATTAAATTTAGGGTTGGCAGTCCCTTCTCCCTCCGGGAGAAGGTTAGGATGAGGGGGATCTAATAGAACTTTTTTCCTTTTTTATTCTCCTCACCCCAGCCCTCTCCAGCAGGAGAGGGAGCTAATGGGAATGACGCTTATCGTTGGAACCATGAAATAAAACTAGAGGTACATCATGACCACAAAAAAAACATTAGTCGTTATCGGTAATGGCATGGTCGGGCAAAGCTTTTTAGCCAGCCTAGTCGCCAGCCCGATTAAAAACGACTATCAAATCGTCACCTTTTGCGAAGAACCCAGAGCCGCTTACGACCGGGTACATTTGTCGGAATTTTTTTCCGGCAAAACGGCAGAAGATTTGTCCATGGTTGAACCCGGTTTTTTTGAAGAACATGGCATCACCATTCATATCGGCGATAAAGCCTCAAAAATTTATCGTTTAGCAAAAACGGTACTCTCTGAAAAAGGCGTCAGTATCTCTTACGACAAACTGGTTTTCGCGACCGGCTCTTACCCGTTTGTGCCGCCGGTACCGGGACATGATCGTCCACAGTGCTTGGTTTATCGAACCATTGAAGATCTTGAAGCAATGGCCGCTGCTGCAAAAAACGGCAAGGTCGGCACCGTGGTCGGCGGTGGCTTGCTGGGGCTGGAAGCCGCTAAGGCGTTAAAAGATTTAGGCTTAAAAACCCATGTTGTGCAATTTGCACCACGCTTAATGGAAATGCAGATGGATGATGCCGGTGGCGCGATGCTGCGCCGCAAAATTGAAGAGCTCGGCATCACCGTGCATACCGGCAAAAACACCATCGACATCACCGATGGTAAGCACTGCACCAATAAAATGGTGTTTGCCGATGGTGATGAACTGGAAACTGACTTGGTGCTGTTTTCTGCGGGCATTCGTCCGCGCGATGAACTGGCCAGAGACTGCGCGCTACATGTTGGTGCGCGCGGCGGCATTGTCATCGATAACCAATGCAAGACGTCTGACCCGGATATTTACGCGATTGGTGAATGTGCGTTGTGGAATGACAAAATTTTCGGGCTGGTCGCGCCAGGTTATGCGATGGCCCGCACGGTGGTGGCTGATTTGGCGGGCGAGAACGCCAGTTTTACCGGCGCGGATATGAGTACCAAACTGAAGCTGATGGGCGTTGATGTCGCCAGTATTGGCGATGTCCATGCCAAATCTCAGGGCGCGCTGGTGTACAGCTATCAAAACGGCGATAACGGTATTTATAAACGCTTGGTCGTCAGCCAAGATAAAAAACAGCTACTGGGCGCAGTGTTGGTCGGTGACAATTCAGGCTACGGCACCTTATTGCAATACTGCTTGAACGGTATCGAACTGCCGGAGAATCCTGATGCGCTGATTCTGCCGCACCGCTCTGATGAATCGGTGGGTCTTGGCGTCGATGCCCTGCCCGCCTCAGCGCAAATCTGTTCTTGCTACGATGTCACTAAAGGCGCGATCTGTTCAGCCATTGAAGCCGGTTGCACTACGATGGGTGCATTAAAAACAGAAACCAAAGCCGCCACCGGTTGCGGCGGCTGTTCGGCATTACTCAAGTCGGTGATGGATTGCGAACTGGCCAGACAAGGTTTTGAAGTCAACACCGATTTGTGCGAACACTTTGCCTACACCCGCCAGGATCTCTACAACCTGATGTTGGTAGGCGAAATCAAAACCTTTGGCGAATTTCTGGCAAAACACGGCAAAGGCCACGGCTGCGAAATTTGCAAACCGACCATCGGCAACATTTTGGCGTCTTACTGGAATGAGCACATCTTGGAACCGGAACATCTTGGTTTACAGGACACCAACGATACCTTTTTGGCCAATATGCAAAAAGACGGCACCTATTCCGTGGTGCCGCGCATCACCGGCGGAGAAATCAGCCCAGATATGCTGATTGCCTTGGGCCAAGTCGGTAAAAAATATAAGCTCTACACCAAGATTACCGGTGGCCAGCGCGTGGATTTATTCGGGGCGCGGGTCGATCAATTGCCGCACATCTGGAAAGAGCTGATCGATGCCGGTTTTGAGTCCGGTCATGCGTATGGGAAGTCGTTACGCACCGTTAAATCCTGCGTCGGCAGTACCTGGTGCCGCTTTGGCGTCGATGACAGTGTCGGCCTCGCGATAGAGCTGGAAAACCGTTACAAAGGGCTGCGCTCCCCGCACAAAATCAAATTCGCGGTGTCCGGTTGTACACGTGAATGCGCCGAGGCCCAAAGCAAGGACGTCGGCATCATCGCCACCGAAAACGGCTGGAATCTGTATGTCTGCGGTAACGGCGGCATGAAACCGCGCCACGCTGATTTATTCGCCACCGGCCTGGATAAAGACACCTTAATCAAATATATCGACCGCTTTTTAAGCTTTTATGTACGCACCGCTGGCCGTCTGCAACGCACCTCGGTATGGATGGAAAATATGGAAGGCGGCCTGGATTATCTTAAGTCCGTGATCATTGACGACAAACTCGGGCTAGGCGAGCAATTAGAGCAACAGATGCAGCATGTGATCGATACCTATCAATGCGAATGGAAGACCACGATTGAAGATGAATCCAAGCTCAAACGCTTCCGCCACTTCATCAATAGCGACCAGCAAGATGACAATGTGGTGTTTGTCGAAGAACGCGGGCAAATTCGTCCGGCCGACGCTAACGAACGGAAACATTTTAAATTGTTAGGGGTAGCCTGATGAGCTGGCAAGATGTGTGCAGCATTGATGATCTACAGCCTAATTCCGGTGTGTGTGCATTAGTGAATGGGCGGCAAGTGGCGCTTTTTTATCTGATTCCAGTCGGAACGTGTCACGCCATCGACAATTACGACCCGTTCGGACACGCCAATGTGTTATCGCGCGGTGTCATTGGTGACATCAATGGCCAGCCGGTGGTTGCCTCACCTTTATATAAACAACATTTCAATCTGCAAACTGGGGTTTGCCTGGAAGATGAAACGGTAAAAATCCCCGTCTACGCCAGTCGCATTAACCAGAACCGAGTTGAAATAAACCTGCAGGAGTCCGGTAATGAACTTTAAATATTTTATTGCCGATGTCTTCACCAAGCAGATTTTCAGCGGCGCACAAATCGCGGTATTTCCTAATGCAAAGGGCTTAAGTCCTCAACAGATGCAACTCATTGCCAGGGAACTGAATCTATCAGAAACTGTGTTTGTCTTTCATCCTGACAGTCGAAGCAGCACGCGAGTTATGCGGATCTTTTCACCGCTGGCAGAAATAGATTTTGCCGGGCATCCGGTTATCGCAACTGCTTTTGTCTTAGGCAGTATTGGCGCTATTGACTTAACTAACGCAATAACCCCGGTTATTTTTAAACAAAATGCCGGTGCGCTTGAAGTCAATATTTCTGCTCAAGACGGCACACCGACTTTTGTGCAATTCACCCGCAAAGTATCATCCTTCATTGATCGATTTGCGCCAACGAGTGAAGAGTTAGCTAGTTTTTTAGCTATTGATCCCTCTGAAATCGATACTAAAAAGTATTCTGCCCGCTTAGTGTCCTGTGGTTTTCCCTATTTGATTGTACCGGTCTGGAATTACGAAACCGTCCGAAAAGCCAAGTTTAATTATGCGACGTGGAGTCAATCCGCTGCGCCGCAGACTGCCGCACAGGAAGTGCTGCTATTTTCAGCCAAAACACCTTTCGTTGATTCTGATTTTAATGCGCGTTTGCTCGGACCTCGTATTGGCATTCACGAAGACCCGCCAGTCGGTAGCGCGATGCCCGCCTTTGCCTCATACCTGTGTTCTTTCGAGCATCTAAAGAAGGGCACTTATACCTTCGCCGTGGATCGCGGCGACGACAAAAAGCGCCGCAGTGTGCTCAATCTGGAAATGGATCATAAAGGCCTGGAAACACTGACCATCCGGGTCGGCGGTGAAGCTGTGATGGTCGCCGAAGGCGTCATGACCATTCCTGACGCCAATATTTTATAAAGCAATGTCATGTCTGTGGATAAGTTTGTGGAGACAACGTCTAATGTGCGCGCTCCCACAATGAAAGTTGCTGAGGAGATGCTATGAAAAAGCGTTTGGTCGTCATCGGCAATGGCATGGCGGGTATGCGCACGGTGGAAGAATTATTGTCCGCCGCGCCTAAGCAATACGAGATTACTGTGTTCGGTGCGGAGCCTTACGGCAACTACAATCGCATCATGCTATCAGCGGTGTTGGCTGGCGATAAAAGCATCGAAGATATTGTGATCAATGATCGCCAATGGTATGTCGATCATGGCATCACCCTGCATGCAGGAGCGGATAAAGCGGTGGTCGGTATCGATAGAAGCGCTCGCACAGTGATAGCCAAAGACGGCAGCATTGCCGCTTATGACCGCCTGTTAATCGCCACCGGCTCGCAAGCGGTTATCGCTGAAGTGCAGGGGTGTGATTTGGATGGCGTAATTAGCTTTAGGGACATTATCGACGTCAATAAAATGCTGGCTTACAGCGACAGCCATAAACATGCGGTGGTACTGGGCGGCGGCTTATTAGGTTTGGAAGCGGCTAATGGCTTGGCACTGAGAGGCATGAATGTAACAGTCATTCATAACAATGAACTATTGCTGAACCGTCAGCTCGATAAACCTGCCGCAAAAATGCTGCAAGCCGAGCTGGAACAACGCGGCATAAAATTTAAAATGGCTGCCAAATTACAATCATTACGCGGAGATAATAATAACCATATCACCGCCGTGCAGTTTGCAGATGGCAGTGAACTGGCCTGTGACTTGTTTATTATGGCGATCGGTGTGCGTCCCAATATGGCGTTGGCTAAGCAATCTGGTTTGTATTGCGAACGCGGCATCGTCGTTAATGACACCTTGCAAAGCTACGACCCCAGCATTTATGCGGTCGGTGAGTGCATTCAGCACCGCGGTGCTACTTTTGGCTTGGTCGCGCCACTGTTTGAGCAGGCAAAAGTCTGTGCTAATCATTTGAGTGCGCATGGGGTAGCTGAATACATCACTCTGCCGACTGCCACCAAGTTGAAGGTGACCGGCATCAAGCTGTTTTCCGTGGGCGATTTTATCGGTGAACAAGGCAGTGAAAGTATTCAGTTTAGCGATCCTGGATTGGGGATTTACAAAAAACTGGTGATTAAAGCAAATCAGTTGGTAGGTGCGGTTTTATATGGCGACACAGCCGATGGTGCGTGGTATCAGGAACTACTGGAGAAAAAAGCGGATATTTCCGGGATAAGAGATATTTTAGTGTTTGGTAAGGCTTATGCCTGAGCATGCTCTAACGCGGGCAAATAGTTTCGCCCGCGTTAGCTGGGATATTTAGCGCTGTCTGTTACCACCAGCAAAGCTTATTTGTAAGGCATGTAAAGAGTTAAGGCAGTTGGGTGTTGTTTGAATGCCTGGATTATCATGGCATTGTTTGTTTTGATCACGGGCATCTTTAGTGTTGGCAACAAACCAGGCAACAGATTTTTCATCTTTTTTATCAGCGTCTGCCTTACTTTCAGCATTAGTCACTTTAAAAGCGGCAATTGCAACGATAGCCAAAGCAACGATCAACATTATTAAGTTATTTTTTTTCATTGTTTCTCTCCGGTGTTGGATGATGGGAACAAATTTCATAAAGTGCTGCTTTATGAGTCGCTGAAAGTCTACTTAATAAAACACCCTTAGAAAATGTGACCAATTGCCGCGCGGCGAATTGTCGCAATAGCTGAGACGTTAAATTACTGTTTGCAGGGCCTACGAGATTAACAATGAACCAAACCATACAAACCACTTGTCCTTATTGCGGTGTTGGCTGTGGCATCAGCGCGCAGGTTGATGCAGCCAACCGTTGCGTTACGATTAATGGCGATGACAGCCATCCGGCTAACTTTGGCAGGCTGTGCTCGAAAGGTTCAGCACTCGGC
This sequence comes from Methylococcaceae bacterium, assembly GCA_030693065.1. Classification (GTDB taxonomy): domain Bacteria; phylum Pseudomonadota; class Gammaproteobacteria; order Methylococcales; family Methylomonadaceae; genus JABFRC01. The sequence continues at coordinate 316,887 of JAUYBL010000038.1, forward strand.
GACACTATTGAACTAAAAGGCAGGCTGCTACAGCCCAGCGTTTATGGGCGCGAAACTAACTGGACGGAAGCGTTGGATTTAGTCGCTGATCGCTTTCTCGACACCATCCAAAAATACGGCCCGGATGCGGTAGCTATTTATGGCTCAGGACAACTGTTAACCGAAGATTATTATGTCGCCAACAAGCTGATGAAAGGCTTTATCGGCAGCGGCAATATGGATACCAACAGTCGCTTATGCATGTCATCATCAGTGGCCGGGCATAAACGTGCGTTCGGCGCAGATACCGTGCCGGGCTGTTACGAAGACTACGAACACGCCGAACTAATCATATTGATAGGCTCAAATACGGCCTGGTGTCATCCCGTCAGTTTTCAGCGTATCCGTGCGGCCAAAGAAGCCAATCCGTCATTAAAAATTGTGGTGATCGATCCGCGCCGCACCGCAAGTTGCGATATTGCCGATTTACATTTGCCGCTCGCCAGCGGCAGCGATGCCTGGCTATTTAACGGTCTATTAAACTACGTAGGCCACGCATCGCGTACCAACCCAACTTATATCGAACAACACACCGAAGGCTTTGCCGAAGCATTAGCTGCGGCAGAAAACGCCGGCATCAGCCAAGTTGCCGAGCAATGCCGAGTGAACATAGAAGACCTGCAACGCTTTTACGAGTGGTTTGCAACGACCGACAAGGTCATGAGCCTGTACAGCCAAGGCATCAATCAATCGTCATCCGGCACCGACAAAGTCAATGCCATCATCAACTGCCATCTGGCCACCGGAAAAATAGGCAAACCCGGCAGCGGACCGTTTTCATTAACCGGCCAACCCAACGCAATGGGCGGACGTGAAGTTGGCGGCTTGTCACACCAGTTGGCTGCGCACATGGATTTTGCCAATGTCGATGATATTGATCGGGTGGCGCGATTTTGGGGCAGTCGGCAGATAGCAACCAAACCAGGGCTTCCCGCCGTAGACTTATTCGATGCTATTTATGACGGCAAGGTTAAAGCCGTGTGGATCATGGGCACCAATCCGGTAGTCAGTCTGCCCAATGCCGATAAAGTAAAACAAGCTCTGCAACGCTGCGAATTTGTCGTGGTATCCGACTGCATCGCCAATACCGACACCACTGCCCTTGCCCATGTGTTATTGCCGGCGCAAGGCTGGAGCGAAAAAGACGGCACGGTGACCAACTCGGAACGACGCATTTCCCGGCAAAGAGCCTTATTTAAACCCGCGGGCAATGCCAAACCCGATTGGTGGATACTCACCCAAGTCGCCCAGCGCATGAGGTTCGAACAGGCATTCCCCTATCAAAGCCCGGTAGAAATTTTCCGCGAACACGCGGCCTTATCGGGATTTGAAAATAACGGCAGCCGTGATTTTGACATCTCCGCGTTTGCCGACATCACTCAGGAAAATTACGATCGCCTGCAACCGACGCAATGGCCGGTTAATCAGCAATATCCGCAAGGAAGAGCGCGCTTGTTTGACGATGGCCGGTTTTATACCCCATCCGGCAAAGCCCAGTTTATAGCCATCACACCTAGCGCGCCTGGCATGCTGCCGAATGCTGACTATCCGCTGATTTTGAATACCGGCCGTTTGCGCGACCAATGGCATACCATGACGCGCACGGCCATTGCTGCAAAACTTAATCAGCACAAACCTGAACCGTTTGTAGAAATACATCCGGATGATGCCGCACGTTACGGCTTAATACAAAACGGCTTAGCCAGCATTGAAAGCCGATGGGGAGAGATGCTGGCCCGCGTGCAGATCACCGGCAGCCAACTTCCGGGCAACGTCTTTGTGCCGATGCATTGGACGGCGCAACATGCCAGTCATGGCCGCATGGGGGCGTTGGTCAATCCCTTTGTCGACCCTGTTTCCAAACAACCGGAAAGTAAACATACGCCGGTGCGCATCAAAGCGTACCAGCCAGTTTGGCAAGGCTTTATATTATCCAGGCATGAATTCACCGCAATCACGTCTGCCTATTGGGTCAAAATTAAAGGCGAACAGTTTTATCGATATGAATTAGCAGGCGATTTGATTCCGAACGATTGGCTGGAATGGGCAAACTTAAATACCGGAGTCACTGCGCCCCAATGGCAGGAATATCAAGATACCGCTAAAGGTAACTACCGAGCGGCATTGCTGGTCGACAACCGACTGGAAAGCGTTATTTTTATTTCCAGACAAAACCAATTTCCAGAGCGTAGCTGGTTGACCAGCCTATTTGTGAAAACAGAACTGGATAAAACTGAACGCATGGCCTTATTGACGGGACTGCCCCCGCAAGGAGTTAATGATACAGGCGCTATTGTTTGCGCCTGTTTTAATATCGGCGAGCAAACCATTAAAACAGCAATCAAAGATCAAGGCCTTACAAGCCATCAAGAAGTTGGGTGTTGCCTGAAAGCGGGTACTAATTGCGGCTCATGTGTGCCTGAGATTAAATTATTGCTGCTTGAACACGGTTAGCTCAATTTTCTAAGCAACTGCTGAAAGATTAACCAATCTGTTTTCTATTACTGAATGTCAGCGTCCAAATTGCTATCCGCAGCATCCAGAACTTTATCGTAAACTTCACGCAAGCTGAGTATGCAGCCAATACTTTCCAGCGACACAGACGCGTCAAGCCCTTCAGCTTCTGACAATATCCACACATCTCCTTGTCGCTGGTAACGTTCGATAATTGGTTGATCCTGAGTCACCAACAGATATTCGTTTAAAGAGGCAATTTTTCGATAATGGGCAAACTTGCCCCCCCGATCATAAGCTTCAGTGGAAGGCGACAGCACTTCAATCAGTACCGTAGGATTGAGCAAGGTATCTACGTAGGCGTCTTCAAATTGCGGCGACCCACAAACGACCGCAATATCAGGATAATGATAACTACGCGCGTCAACTGCTTTAACACGCATGTCGCTAATATAAGCTTCACAAGGGCGTTTTTTGAGTTGAACTCGTAATTCACCCGCAATATTTACCGTTACCAGATTATGCTTTCGACTGGCACCGGTCATTGCATAAATTTGGCCATCGTGAAATTCGCTTTTACAAAGCGCACTTCGTTCTAAAGCTAAATACACTTCGGCGCTGTAATGAGTTTGGTTAAGTGCGGCTGACATATATCACCTCGTTAGATAATCATTTGTAAAAATCATTCGATAGCCTTTACAACACAGTCAAATGCTCGCTACTTTCGGTATGAACCAGATCACCGCTGCGCTGCAACACAAAATAACCGCGTCTTAAGGCTTCTTCTTTAGCCTCATCATTAATATGGAATGCAGCTATGGCGCCATATTGCTTAAATGCCTGTTGACATACTCCTCTCCCTAGAAGGAAGAGGAGTCTTGCTGTTGCCGACCACATTACTGCATGGTTCGCTTGGCAGCCCATCACCCGATATGGTTTAGCAATTTGCTAACTCCATCTGCCCACGGGTTCTTATATTTAGCGAAGCCACATAATCAGCGTTTTCAGAATATCCGCACTCGATACAAACAAACTCTGACTGAGTTTGCCGATTATCTTTATGCTTGAAATTGCAACATGGACATGTTTGGCTTGTGTGTTTTGGATCAACTTTAATCACCAATCCACCTAACCAGTTTTGCTTATACTCAAGCTGGTTGAAAAACATACCAATCCCTTGATCGAGTATTGACCTGTTTAATCCAGACTTTTGATTAACTTTTTCCCATGTTTATCCGCATTACCTGTTGCCGATTTTGTCATGTTTTTCAAACTAAGGTTTTCAATAACTATAACCGCGTGGCTTTTGCTGATTTGGCTTGATATCTTATGTGTGTAGTCATGACGGGCATTAGAAATGCTAATATGCAATTCTCCTATTTTTGCTTGTAGCTTCTTCCAATTATTAGAAAATTTAACCTTATTTTTAAGCTTACGTTGAAGCTTAGCTAATTTGGTTTGTTTCTTTTTGAAACTGTTTAGCGGGGTATAGAATTTGCGTGTTGATAACGTTGCAAAACACTTTACACCCATATCTATACCGACAAATGATTTTGATGGATGCTGCTTTTCTATAGCCTCAATTTCAACCTGTACGGATACGAACCAATGCTTTCCTTTTCTCGAAATAGTTACGTTTTTTGGTTCTCCTTCGATCTTCCTGCTATTCCTATATCCAACCAAACCAATCTTAGGGAAAAACATTTAACTATTTTCTTGAACTATCTTGAAACCTTGTGGGTATCTAATTGAGTCAGTGCTAATTCCTTTCTTTTTAAAGTTAGGAATCCTTTTTAATGGTTGTGTTTTATCAAAGCCATCCTTAAATGCTCTATCGAGATTTTTTAGGCTTTGTTGCAAAGGAAGAGGCTTTACGCGTTTCTCCGGTAAAAAATCGACCTTCACCCGTTGATAAGTAGTTGGAATTGCGACAAATACACGACCTGCACCTTGAAGCCGTTACCGTATTGAACCGCTTTGGTCACTTGCGCAGGAAACGGCGCAGTATAGCGCCTGCCATTTTCATCATCCAATATTTGGGCCCGGTATTCGGTGACGAGTCGCTGGATGTCAATATCAAACACTTGGCGGGATTCAAAGCCGATGTCGCGGTAGTGCCCGGGTGGCAGGCTGGCGCGATCCACTTCGAGCAGCTTGATCTCGTCGGGGTCGCTTACTTTGCTTAAGGTCGTACCGATCCTTCCGGTTTGGCCGCCGGGTTTGTTAATGCAGTCTTTCGGTTTTTTGTCGCCTTTGACAAAATCTGTTGAAGGGGGATTGCGACTGTTAAGGCTTAACCGGTTGGCCAATAGCTGTACCACCAATAACAGCAAGTTGTTGACTTAATCTGTTGATGAAATTGCCGAAGCCCTTATGCGCTAAAGCTTTGCGGGTGTTTTTACCTCAGCAAATTTTTCTGGCAAAAGCATACCCATGAAACCGAGATTCCATAAAGGGTTTAGATGAATCGCAATCGTGTTATCAACAGATTAAGTCAACGGCTTGTAATAACAGGACGTCCAGCGTTGAACGCAAGGCAGGCGAAAGGTTCGGTTCTTGGGCAAGGAGTTCTTGAACTTTTTTATCGTTGCATCAACGTCAATATTATCAACAGTCAACGGGAGTGCCTGGACTAGGTTTCAATGGTCACCATTATAAACCCGGTTTTAAAAGGCAAATTTTGTCGCTCTGGTTGGCGTGATGAGGCTTGTGACTTTTTAGGTGCTGTGACCGTCTATGTTGTTCGATTTTAACCTGGGGAAGTGGCTCAATATAGGCTGTGTTTAGCCTTTTAGCGCCAGCTTAGCGACGCTGCCCAGATTTTGATTTTTTAACAAAAAACCGTGTCACGCATTTTTTTAATTATTTTCTCTGAATAGTTACCTTAATTTTTATCTTGACGAATAAATACCAATATATATTATAAATATGTCATTTAACTGGGGAGCAAAGACTATGCAGCAAAAAAACACTAGCGTAACCATAGGCGTTCACTTTGAACAATTTATAGCTAAACAAATTAATGAAGGACGCTATGGCTCAACAAGCGAAACTATCCGTGCGGGCTTGCGATTGCTTGAAGAACGGGAACTAAAATTAGCAACTTTGCAAAAAGCACTGATAGAAGGTGAAGAAAGCGGCAGAGCAGATTATTCCCTAAAAGGGCTAATAGCCGAGCTTGACCAAGAAAGCGTTAACTAATGGTGGGTTTTGAACTCACTAACAAGGCAAAATCTGACATTAAAGAAATTGGTAGTTATACCCAAAATACTTGGGGTAAACGACAAAGAAATATTTATTTAACTGCACTTGATAAATCATTTCATGCTTTGACAGCCGACCACCTTAAAGGGCGTGATTGCTCAGAAATACGCATTGGCTACCGTAAATATCAAGTAGGCAAGCATATTGTTTTTTATCGTGAAATTAACTCCAGCCTTATAGAAATAGTTCGTGTCCTTCATGAACGAATGGACATAGAAGCGCACTTGTAAAAAATCGACCTTCGCAGATCGCTGATTTAATCTGATTAAAGCAATAATTGGCGCGTTCCCGCAAGAAAACGGTGGATTTGATGCTCTATCTTTGTAGAAACCATCACCGTCGGCCTCTTGTCGTTCGGGCAAGGCAGTCGTTGCGTAGTGCCAAAGAGGCGACAAATCAATGGGCGCTCATCGTATACCTGACAGCCATTGTCACCAAGGTATGGACAGTTATATTCCGCCAGCGCAACTTCGTGTTCCTCATCGCTTTTAACTGGAAATCTAGCCATTTCCTCTGAAGAGGCCGTAACAGGCCCACAGCAATCGTGGCATCCCTGTTTGCATTCAAATGTAGGAATACGTTCACGGAAAAATCGGATTTTTTGATTGTTTTTTGTCACATGAAGTCCTTGTTTTGATTTATCAACTTAATTGCTAATTTTTTCTCGACTGAAATATTTCAAGCCCGACAAGCATTAGAAATCAACTTAAAGACTTCCCATTAGTCGTAGACTGCAAATGTAAAGCCACAAATAAGATCAATATTTGTAAGCTATTTTCCAATTCCAAAATTTTAAGTTTTTTCAAACCAGTTTTCTAAAGCTAAGTTCTGAAAGTCGGCAAAGTCTTTAGTGTTTCGTGTTACTAGCGTTAAGCTTTGGCTTACGGCAATAGCGGCAATCTCTCCGTCGGCATAAGCACAGGTAAGGCCTTGCTTTTGTAAGCGGGCCCGTTCTTTTGCATACCATTCGGCGGCGACTTGATCGAAAGGCAACACTTGCAAACCATTAGCCAATAGCATCGCTAAATAAGACTGCAGTTGTTTTTTCTTTTTGACGCTGCCAGTAACTCACATCCATACACCAGCTCATGCCAGACCATGGATGCTGTTGCATAATCGCCGTCATGCTTGGCAAGCTGTTGTAACACTTTGTCATCGGGCATTAGTCGTGCGGGTTCTGACAAGATATTGCTGTCCAACAAATAACTTATTCGTCCCATGAAAATTCTCGTCCATGACTGGCCGCACGTAAGTTTTTAAGCTCAGTATCTGTTAACGCGTTGTCATCCTCTAATTTAGTGCGCCACTCTTGGATGGCTTGATACAAGCTATTTTCTTTATGGGTGAGTTTTTGATAGTTGGCTTCAGATAACATGACTGCCACAGGTTTACCATGGCGAGTAAGATAAATAGCTTCATCCAATTCAAGCTGATGAATCAATTGTGACAGGTTGTTTTTTGCCTCGGCTATGGTACTGGTTTTCATCGACGACGACTCTATTATGGCTATATTTATAGCTATAATAAGACTTTATATCATTGCTATCAATAAAAATAGTGCAGTTTATTTTGCATCTTCGTTTAATTATTTTTTTAAGTTATTCTGATAATCCAAAAAAATAATTGATTTTCACTCATCCCTACGTTAATCCTACGATACGTAGCGTAGGATTAACCTTTTTTTGTAACGTAGGATTAACCTATTTTTGTACCGTAGAATTAACCTATTTTTTACGAATTAATATTATTTTTAATTAACATTAATGATATTAATTTCTATATTTATTAATCGTGTTATTTAAAGCATCTACAGACCACATCAAAGTTTAAAGCATTCAACTAATTGGGAAATTCACATGAAAAGTTTCTTGCGGTATTTTCTTTGCAGAACAAGAAAAATAATAAATTACAACAGCTTAAAATATACATCAATACCGAATCGCCTTTATGATCACACAATAAATCTGTTTTTATTAAAAACAGGCACCATGCCAGATATAAAAAATCATTAACGACTGCAAGCTATTTTCACTAAAATAGTTTTATTCCCCCCAATAAAAAGATGTGCGTACCCATTTAAATATAAGACATATGTTATACAGTTGTTATACAGTTGTTATACATCTGTTATACATCTGTTATACATTTGCTATATATTCGTTATACATTTGTTATACACAGTCGCATTCACGATTTTTGGGATTCTATCGCCAACCGCTATTCGGATGATGGGAATAGAAATTCAGAATTAGTCGCGCAGTAACGCTTAATTAAGCTGCAGCATTCGAAACCACTCAAGCCCCTGATTTTGCATTCACACTGGCGCACAGCGACATGCCCTGAGTGAAAATCATGCGTTGTCCTTCTTGTGAAATTTGCAAAATTTAATGCCAGTTTCCACCCATAGAAATCTTGTTGAATATCCATTTGAGAATGTAAATTATCTCAAGTTTAATATTGTGTTCCCTCTTAGCGTGGACTACACTTTGGTTTTTTTTAACTGTAGGGGTTGAGCATGTATGCAACTAATGTCAGAAATTTGAAACGCAATCCCTCAGAAGCACTGAGACATGCTGAACTTGAGCCGGTATTAATATTAAAAGGCAATGAGCCCAATGCCATGCTTTTTAATTTAAAAACTTCCTTGGGCGATATAAACGAGCAATTAAAACCGGCATTAGCGGCTAGTTTATTTAAGGACCGGGTGCTGTCGTTAGGTGCAGCAGCGCAAATCAGCGGTTTAAGCCTGTCCGAGTTTATCGATCACTTAACCCAGCTGGATATAGATTTAGTGGTGGTTGATCAACAAACCGCTCAAGAACTCAAAGTGCTTGATGAATGGCTGTCGTAATAGCTGATGCCGGCCCATTAATCGCACTGGCTAAAATCAATCAGCTGCATTTGCTGCCCGCTCTTTTTACTGAAGTGTTGATCACTCAGGCTGTTGCGGATGAGTGTTTGCGAGGACAAGCCAGCGATGCCGTATTAATTAAGCAGGCGTTGGATTCGGGTTGGTTACAGAGAGTGGATAATCCGACTTTTAAACATCCATTATCAAGAAGTTTGGGATTAGGCGAGCAATCCAGCATTGAATATGCCTTACAAACACACAGCAACACCTTGTTAATTCTGGATGATGGCTTAGCGCGTAAACAAGCCTTGCGCAAGCAATTGGTTATAGTCGGTACGGCGGCATTGTTGTTTGCTGCGCAACGCAAAACCTTAATTACGGATGCTGAGGCCGTTATCGCCGAACTCAATCAAGTCGGTTACCGGATTTCAGCTGCAGTGGTTGCTCACTTAACACCCACCTACTAAAGTAACTGGGTTCGCGCGGGTCGCAGAGGACTAAAGTCCACCTGCTTCGCTCCCCGCGCTAAAAGCATATTCGCTAAACTCTTGCGGCTGCTTTAGCAAAGTTTAAACAGCGGTGTTAAAGCTGACCTTTTTGCCAATATCGATCAACAAGTTCTCGCGTTGAACGTATATTTCCCCGACTAGAAGCGCCGAAAACTATCGATTCTATATTCGGCTGCTCGCAAATCCACTCAATAGCCTCTTCTGGTGGAATCGCGCCTGAAGCAAAGACTGACATTGCAATTGCACGAAACTTCTTATCTTTCAGCGAAGCCTCATAAGCTTCAAAGCCACCAGACATACGAAAACCAGCCTTATTAATATTTGCACACACGATTGGATTTTCTATACCCAGTTCTTCTAAAACATCCAGCAACTTCGGCATATTCATAGTAATAAACCCTGGTTCCGCACCATACCGGGCCTTAACATGGTTTGCAAAGATTCTAAAGGCTTCGTTAAAACCTAAGCCAAGAAGAAAATCCACGACCACGTTTTGAAGGAAAATCACTGGTGTTTGCAGGCCCGCAAACATCTTCATTTCTGCATCAATCAACAGCGTGGTTATACCCTCGATGTCTTTCTTAGCTAGAGACATGCCTCCGCGCATTGCAGAATCAATAAAGCCCTCTTCAGGCAGAAAATTCTTGATCGCGCCCAGCAGACCATGATCAGTCATTGCATTCGCATATTTGTGAGCATAAGGCATACAAGGATAGAACTTGTAATCAGCATAGCGTTCAGGATTGGCGCGCATATGATCACAAACCAATGCTATGCGCTCATGTGTTGTACACATAAAAGTCTTTATACCTTCATCATAGGCATTATCTAAAACTTCGATCACAGTTTTAATGTCCTGAAATCGCATCGCTTGGCTACGAGCTTTTTCTTCTGACATATGATTAACGCCGAAGAATTGATTGTCGCCAAAAAGTAGTTTATCCATGCAAAGAGCTCCAAACCCAACTGGGTATTCAAATATTTATTAATGTCGTAGAAGCGGAGATAGATAATCCGCTAACTCTGTAAATTATTTAGAGAAAAGAGAGGAAAAAATCCCGCTCTTTTTAATAGATTGTGTCGGTAAAACAGTGTCATTACTAACTGACGGGCCTTTTTCAGCATCCGCAATCATCATCGCAATTACCTTATCTGTCTCTGCCGCACTCGAAAAGGAATTGACGTTGTCCTGGCGCTTCTCAGCAATGCATTTAACGAAATAATCTAACTGCGCTGAATATTCTTCGCCCCGCACATAAAATCCAACCTCATCAGTCAATTCTGTAGTGTTACGAAGATTCCAGCCTAACTGATAGCCATCAGGGATTTTTGCCGTATCTCTTAAGTAAACCTGTATTTCCTGCCGATCCGCAATGATCCGACCTGCCGTCCCCCAAATGCTGATCTTCGTGCTCATCTTACGATAAGACTCATCACTCCAATTCACAGAGATTTGCGCGTTTTTGCCACCATCAAAATACAAAGTGCCAAATACTTCGTCATCGGTCTCTTTTGAAAAAACGCTGTTTAAAACACTACCGCCGACTCCGTGCGGCATGCCTAAATACCAATTCAACAAATTGAGCGGATGTGCAGCATAATCATAAAGACAGCCGCCGCCAGCGGTTCGTTGTGTACGCCAAGTACTGCCTTTAGTACGCATTACAACCGGACCATAAGCCTCTGCAAGTACATGAGATACCTCGCCAATAGCCCCTAACTCAAGGAGACGCTTTACTTCTTGAAAAGCACCAACAAAACGATAGTGATAGCCGACTTGATTTACCGCACCCTTCTCGAGAGCTAACGCGGCTAACTCATCCGACTCCTTGGTGTCCAAACTGAACGGCTTTTCGCAAAACACATGCAAGCCCTTGTCAAGTGCTGCGCGCACCATAGCCCCATGCATGCTTGACGGCGTGGCGATAATTACCGCATCCAGCTCAGCCTCTCGCAACATTTCATCAAAGTCAGTAAACGTTCTTACCCCAGTATATTTATTGAGTACGTCAAGAACATAGCCTGTGGCATCACAGACAGCGGCAAGTGTTACATCAGGATGTGCGTTAATAATGGAATGGTGCGACAAACCCATTTTTCCAAGTCCTACAACAGCTATACGAATCACAATTGGAGCTCCTTAATAATTTAAATTTTAATACTACGAAAACGCTGCATTAACCCAGCTAATGCAGCCTCAGCAACAAACACAAAAGACCACCAATAGCGCTTTGCGCGCAGTTTTGGCTGGATAATCAATCGAAATACCCACTCAAGTCCAAGAGCACGAATCCATTCGGGAGCCCAAGGTATAGCTCCCGAGTGATAATCAAAAGACGCACCAACACCAACCATCCAGGGCGCTTTCACCCGATTAAGATGTTTTGCAATCCAGGCTTCTTGTTTGACCAGTCCAAGCCCAACCCAAACAATATCCGGCTGAGTCTCATTAATCATCCTAACAACTTCCTCATCTTCTTCAGTCGTCAGATCCCGAAATGGCGGACAATAGGTACCTACCACTTGCAACTGCGGAAACTGTTCTTTCAGCTTTTCAGCCATCAAGTCAGCAACCCCCTCTTTACCGCCATAGAAAAAGTGACGCCATCCTCTCGACTCACCAAATTCACTGCAATCCAGTTGCAGGATCGGGCCATTGTAGCGATTAATCTTTAGTCCCCAGAAATAACCCGCGACAATCACCCCAACTCCATCACATAAAGAAAAATCTGCCCCCTGAATAAATTTCATGTGCTCGGGACGACGAAGCGCGTGATACATAGATTCAGTGTTAGTAATTGAAATATACCCACCCACCTTACGCGCCGAGATACCTTTATCCATCTCATCTAACACGTAAGCAGGTTGCCCGGTATAAATCGGAATATCCATAATTTGTTCAACTGCCATCTTCACTTCTATTTCTCCACTGGTTATTGATGCCTTTTAGCTCTTTATAAAAAAGACGACGGGGGATTAACACTTGATACTATTGTGCAGCCGGTGTTGTTATCCAAGAGTTAAATAACTCCAAACTACTTTCGAAATCTATGTTGATAAACTTAAAGCCCAGACTGTTAAATGTATCCGGGTATTGTCCGGAGTTTTGGTTCAAGATTAATCGCTGCATCCATTGCCCCTGCGGCTATTTGTTTTAAAGGTGAATATTTATGAAAAAAATGAACTGGTTTGCGATTATAGCAAGCTTATGTGTCAGTAATGCAGCCATGTCCACAGATTTCTATGTAAACTCCAAAGGCAATGATTCATGGTCGGGCACCTTAAAAAAAGCAAACAAACAAAATACTGATGGTCCATTTGTAAGTATTGAAAAGGCCAAACAAGCCATAAGAACACTAAAGCAAACCAATACCTTTAATGACAAAGTCACCGTTAACATTGCCACCGGCCGCTATTACTTAAGCCAACCATTGAATTTTAACTTAATGGATTCGGGATTAGCCGGTAAAGAAGTACTCTGGCAAGGCGAGTCAGGCGCGCAAGTGACCATTAGTGCAGGCATGCCTATTACATGTAAAAAACGCAATGCCACTTTTTGGGATTGCCCATTAACAAAAATGCCTGCCAGCACAACTTACTTTGATACAGCGCGTATAAAAGGTAACACCCCAAAATTTCAATTATTTGTAAATGATCAAAGACTACAACTTGCACGCTGGCCAGATCAAGATTGGGCGCACATAAAATTACCGTTAGATCAAAAAACCCAATTTTCAGTAATGGAGCCCTTACCCGCTATAAGCGGCGACATAAAAACCGCCCAAGTCCATATATTTGCAGGTAATGATTGGTATGATCAATACATAGGCATTGATTCAATTAATCAGTCAGCCAATACCATCAACCTATCCGCATCAACTAACTATGCACTGGCGAGCGGCAGACGCTTTTATATACAAAATCATCCATCATTATTAAATGCACCAGGCGAATGGTTATTCGATGCCGCAACCAAAAACATTAGTTTTGTGCCTCCCGCCGACCTGTCTCCCACGGAAATTATGCTGTCATCATTACCTAACATCATCACAGTCGATGGCTCTAATTATCTAACCTTCAAAAACATCAGCTTTCGACACAGTACCGGCACCGCCATAACCATCAAAAATAGCAACAATGTTTTATTAGATCATTTAGATATTAATAACATCGGTGGCAAAGGCGTGGAAATAATAAATGGCCAAAACGTACAACTAAGCAACAGCAAAATTCATCACACGGGTGCCCATGGCGTTGTAGTTTCTGGCGGTGACAAAAAAACACTCTTAGCATCTGGGCATGTAATCAATAACAACCACATTCATCACATGGCCGAAACCATACTGACCTACTCATCAGGTATCGATGTCAATGGTGTAGGCACTAAAATTACGCATAATTTGTTGGAACAAGGCGCAGGCACAGCAATTCTGCTCGCTGGCAATGACCACTTAATAGAAAAAAACGAAATACATCACTTCTGCTTACAAGCCTCAGATTGCGGCGCTGTTTATACCGGTCGGGATTGGTCGGCGCGCGGCAACATCATTCGATACAATTTCATTCACGACATTATTGGCTTCGGCATGAACAGCGTAGATGTCGCTAATAACCAAGTTGTCTACCAATCACCAAATTACGTCATGGGTGTTTACCTAGATGATGGTGCTAGCGGCTTTGATGTGAGTGGCAACATATTTGAAAATGCCGGGTCCAGGTCGATTCATATCAATGGCGGTCGAGATAATAAAATCTATAACAATTACTTTAAAACCAATGATTTTGCGATTTGGCTAGCACAACAGTCACCGGCTTATTGGGACCAAAATCAGAAAAAACTGGATGATTCACCCTATAAAACACCACTTTGGGAGCAGAAGTATCCTGAACTTGCGGTGCCGATGCACAATAAAACTTGGCCGGAAGGCAATAGAATAGAACGCAACATAATTGTTACCAGCAAGCCGGATGGGAATTCATTTCGTTATAACGTACCAAGCAACTCTACAATTATTGCTAACAATATAATCTGGTCAACTACCGGCAAACTTACAATTGACTATAAAATTATTGAGCTTAACAAGCAACTTGGCAAAGCTTCCTGGTCGCAATGGACAGCAGAAGGAATTGAACGACACAGTATCGCCGCCGACCCGTGCGTGACCATAGAAAACAAAAAAATGATCACCTGCCCAAGCTCACCAATCAAAGATATTGGCTTTGTACCATTACCGACAGATATTGGCTTGATACCTTAATTAGGAGACCTCTAAAAATCGCACTTCGACAAGCTCAGTGTGAACGGTTATCTTATAAAATCAATTGCTTATCCGTTCGTGCAGAGCCTGTCGAAGCATGAATGGATAATTTTTAGAGGTACTCTTAAATTTCGTAAAGTTAAGGATTAACCGTTCGCCTTGATGTCCTGTGGATACTGAACTTGTCGAAAGGTGAATGATTTACCTTACAGGCCCAAGCGCCTTCTTAAAGGGCATAAGTATCTACACAATTTTTTTACAATTTAAATTCAATGAGTTGCAAAACAATTTTCTCCCTCTCCTGCTGCATAAGTATCTACACAACTTTTTTACAATTTAGAATCAATGAGTTGTAAAACCATTTTACTCCCTCTCCTCCTGCTGGATGCCTGCATGGATGCCTGCATGGATGCCTGCATGGATGCAGGTAATAGGGCAATGCAGGAGCAATTGCCGAGAGGGTTGGGGTGAGGAGATTAAAATCAATCACTTAGATTCCCCTCATCCCAACCTTCTCCCGCTGGATGCCTACATGGATGTAGGTAGTAGGGCAATGCAGGAGCAATTGCCGAGAAGGGGCCAAAAACTTGTGTAGATAGCTATGCTCCTGCTGGAGAGGGTGCTAAAAGACTTGAGTAGAAACCTATGCTTTCAAGAAACAGACGCTTTAACAAGCAAACAACTAAAACTTCCTATCCATCAATAAACAACGCTCAATACCATCAACAAAACTGTCCACCATATTTTGTAACGTGTAGCGTTGCGCACCAGCCAACGCCGCCGCTTGTAACTGCGCATACCGGGATGGATCTTGCAATAACGCGATAATAGCATCGGCATAAGCGTCGGCATCACCCTGCACTATCAAGCCATTTTCACCATCCTTAAGATAAGCAATTTCAGGGCTATGACGAGCATCGCTGGTAGTGACCATAGGTAAGCCCGCGCAAAATGCATCCAACACATGCAAACCTACCAAACCGGGATTTAAAACGACATCAGCTAAACGAAAATAAGCGGCTTTTTCAGCGCCTTTGCGCACGCCAACCCAATGTAACCAAGGCCGTGATACCGCCGCTTCTTTAATTTCTGAGGCACTTGGACCATCACCAATAATCAACAAATGAAAATTAGGTAATACTGCCTGAATTTTATCAGCTGCAGCCACCATATAATCCAGGCGCTTGTCCGGGTAAAGCGAACCGCAATACAAACCAACCTGCGCCCCCTCTGGCAAACCAAGCTCACCACGTAATTCGGCAAGACGGTCATCAGTAATTGCCGCCAAATCAGCGACAAAACCCTCGTTATCAATAGCATTATCCAGCACGGTAATACGTTCAACCGGATAACCGTCGGATAGCAGAATGTCTTTGGTCATATCGGTATAAGCAAACCACCAGTCGACCCTACCCACCAAAAATTGCTTCCATTTTTCCAATAATCCGGTCGGGTGACGTGTCTGAAAATTACGACCATGCCCCCAGTAACCTACTTTGGCCTTATGTAAGCCACGCAGCAAAAGCCATGGATAATTAGAAAGCAGACGATTTTCCTGCATAAAAACCACCAAATCAGCATCTTTGTGTTGTGCTGGAAATGGTTCCCAAATCACATCTTTACTGCCTATAGAGAAATAGCGATTTACTACCACATCCGCCCACGACAATGTCCCAACATCACGTTTTTTTTCTTCGCGCTTGGTGGGTTGTCCATGCACCAAGTGCAACTTAATACCTCTTGCCTCGCAAGCTTTTTGAAGGCGCTCAAACAACTCCAAGCGATAATGTAATAAACGATACTGAACAATAATGACTTTTTTCATTCGGTTACCTGTTAGTAATATAAACGCCAAACTCCGAGTCTGGCTCAACTAGTCAAGTGCCAAGACCACACTTGTACTTACGTATGGGTCTTATAGCACTAGCTTCCCTGCCAACTCATGGTATAGCGGAAATTTGCGATCAGCAGAGATAAGTTGACCACCAAGTACCAGTGCTGTGGCGATAATAATTCTATCTTGCGGATCACTGTGGTGTTCCGGCAGATCGACTGCTGTGGTCGCAATCTCTGCAGACACGGGTAATAAAGTAATCCCCGATCCGTCTAGTGCCTTTTCAAGCCAGATAGATCTGGGGTGTGGTAGAACAATACGGTTATGCCTTTCTAGCCAAGCGACTTCAAAACAACTAATAGCAGAAACACCAACTTCTGAAGCACTCTCAATTATTTCCCGCCATTCGGCTTTAAGCAAAGCATCATCATTCACCCACCAAAGCCAGATGTGCGTATCAAGTACAATCATTCCGGCAAATTCCAGTCTGCTTCTGGTACAGACGTGAAAACATCCCCTAAAAACTGGGTCCTACCAAAAATATCTGCATGTGGGCGCCGCCGCGGTTTAACACCATGACGTTGGCCCAGAACGATAAAAATAGCCTCAACACGTACATTACAAGGAAGTTTGGGCAATTCAATTAAATGCCCAGCCTGATCTGTTTCGAGAATGACTCGCTCTGTAAGAACTTGCATGATTAATTACTCCTAAGTTTTTCGAAGCACGCATTGCATGGTTTTTTAGTGACAATAGCCAAAAGTTATCGTAACTAGGTTTTGCTCTAGCTGCTCTATCGAACTTAAATCACCCGCTCAACCTTTTAACCAGCAAAAAATGCCTGAAATAACCGCCAACCAGTCTGATCACATCAACCACGATATAAATTGGAAAAATTGCTTTGGGGCAATTATTCCAACCGTACCACCAACGTGTTTTTAGATTGGCGGGTGATCGAATACTGGTTAAAAACGTAATAAAACTTTTTAACGTCAACCTATCACGCACCGAAGTCATGCCGGTGGCGGCAACATAAGAAAATACCCGGCAACTCTTGCACACATAAGCAGGAAATCCTGCGCGCTGGGCTTTGTGACAATAATCGTAATCGGCAAAGTAGTGGGGTAAATGTTGTTCGTCGTACAACCCCACCATCCGAAAAACCGCTATAGGAAACAAAGTTCCTCTTCCGGAAACCAGTGTCACGGCAATCACATTGTCATCGTCAGGCAGATGGTGTTTTTCAAATGACACAGGCCTATCTTTTGCACCTCGCCAGCTTTGACGATAACCGTCGGACACCCGCTCTCCGGTGGCAATGTCATGAATGACTGAGGTTAAGACTGCATGCGGATATTTAATACTTTGGGCAACTAATTCATCCAAATAGTCCGTCGGCAACTCTGTGTCGTTATTTAATGTTAAGAGATAATCCTGCTCATCAGCATGTTGCAAAACATATTCAACACAACGGTTTATAGCCCCCGTCCACCACAAACTACTGTCGGCATTGATTACAACCACGTCAGGAAAATCCTGCTTAATGCGTTCTGTAGTGCCATCGGTAGAACCGTGATCGCAAATAACCACAGTAAAATCTTTAAAGCTTTGGGCTTTAAGGGTTGCCAAACATTTCAGGGTATATTCGATACGGTTAAAGACGGGTATACATATCCAGATTTTCATAACTATCGATTGGTAGCTTTATATTGATTAAAAAACCAAAAGGTGGTTCCACATAAAAACCATACCACATAGCCAACAGTTGTCATGGTTGTGTTCATTGCTGAAAAAACCAAAAAGAATAAAATTGCACTAAATAAAAAAGCGCCCTGTGTTTTATAGTCTTTAGTTTTTGCAAGTTTATAGGCAGCCATCAGTGATTTGATTAGTATTGTAAACATCAAAAGTGTACCAATAATACCGGTATTCATTAATGATGAATAAACAAAATTATGCGGATGAGAAATATTGAAATCCAAGGGGCTATGATCGGCTCTTTTAATTACTTCATGAAATTCTTGATAGTCTAAACCCGTATAAGGCCGTTTCTGTAGTTCTTCAATTACGATAGGAAAAACTCTCGCTCTAACAACTGTTGTTTTAGTTGGTTCAAAAGTTTTTTCTACTCGGTTTAAAAGCTTATCCAGCATGTTAATATTTGTAAATGATTGGAGAGCGGTAAGTCCGATAATAACCAATAATCCCGCTAGACCCATCAGCACAAATGTTTGTATTTTCTTACCTTTTAAAAATGATATTGCCATGAATGACAAAGCTATGGCGATAAAGGAAGAGCGGTGCCCTAGCATCAAGATGCCTGATAAGGGCAGAAAAGTAAGATACTTTTTATACTCCCAGCTCAACAGGGCAGTCGCACCTAATCCCAAAAGGATATTACCGTCGCCATATCCCAGTCTTAAAGTGTCCTGTGCTCTTAATGCAAACTTTGTATCTTCCGAATTTATTAAAAAAGGTTGATATAAAGGAAATATTAGCGTCAAGAATACAGTGAAAATAATTAAGTTTTTTAATTGGCTATTAGCTTTATATATTACAAGTGGAAGAAAAAAATATAGCACTTGCGTGTCGGTCATAAACATCCTTAATAAGCTATCCAAAGGCAAATTATCGAGAAAACCATTTATTAATTTACCAAAAAAAAGAGCTATAAAAAAAAATACAAACATGCTCATTATTTTTGTTTCCGTCGAGTTATTTATTTTAAATTTATTATTAGTAATAATTTTTATAGTAAAAATAAACGCAAATATTGACGATAAAGCATAAAGCAAATCAAGAGGAAAAACATTAACAGACCCCAGCGTTATTTTTAAACCACTAATGAACTCACGACTTGCAAGGCCTGTTGTAAATAAATAAAGCAAAGAAAAATAAGGTATAAGCGTTGGCCTTAATAAAATTAAAACGGAAAAAATAAAAAAAACAGTTATTTCTGTCATGTTAAATATTTTTAAAATAAAAATAATAGATCTGGAAAAGTCCAAACCAAAAATATGAGTCAAAGCAAATTAGACTTCCCTTCTTTTTAAGATGCCGACTCAGTGCTGTCCAGCAATATTTGCCGATAAAGTGCCATATAAGATTCAGTGATCATACCAGATGCAAACATTTGCCTTGCTCGAGTACAGCCAGAGGCTGAGCGTTCTGGGTAGTTTTGATCAAATGCTTCCACTACCGCTGAGGCTATCGCGTCAGGGTCAGTTACATTTGTTAACACTGCGCTACAACACTTGTCGTTTGTGTCATCAATGCCGACAACCCAAGGGACAGCCCCGCTATGCCTACCCGCCACTATAGGCAAACCAAGCGCCATTGATTCGGCAACTACTACACCAAAAGATTCCTCTACGGCAGGGTGAAGTAGTAAATCCAGACCATTCAGTTGTTCGATAAGTTGTCTGTGTGGCGTTGTACCATGAAACACCATGCCCATTGTTAGACCTTGTTGCTGGCACCATAGCTGCGCGGGTTCACCGATACCAAAACCAGAACCAAAAAGATGTAATTCAGCTGATGGTTGTTCGCTGTGTATCTTGGCAAAAGCCTCTAATGAGGGTTTAGGGTTTTTGCGAGCATCCCAACCATTACAAATCATACCTATGCGTCTTGTAGTTGGCATGATTCTCGGTTGTCCAATTGCAAGAACTGAGTCGGCTAAGGGGTTAGGTACTACGGCAATAGGTATTTTAGTATAGTGTTGCACCGCTTCCCTCATGTAAGAGGATACAGCTGAAAAGTGCTGTCCTTTCTTAAACACCAGCCGAGCCATTAGATAACGAATGGCCCGGTATAGATAAGGGTTATAACGTAGTATTACTGCCGGTGCATCATGGCAAGTAATTAAATGGGGGAGGCCGGTTTCAATTGCAGCGAGGGCAAATTCATAAGTCCAGTGGGCATGAATAATATCGGGTTTTGCCATGTTAATGGCATTAAACAATTGCTGCCTTTCATAAGCAAAACCGTCAACGGCACGCCCCAAACGGATTTTATTAAAACGCCAAGCGCGTGGCCGAGCGGGGCAAATATAAAAATCAAAGTTTGGCCCGCTAGCTTTCACTAAACCTGAATTTTTATACAGCGAGGGGTCGGTAGTGAAAGCAGAGACCTTATGCCCCTGCTTAAGTAATTCACCAATCAAAACCCCTGTGAGCGGTGCACCTGGATACCCTTTCGGCAATTTACTTGTGTCGCTTGCCAAAAAGTCGGTTACGTATTCGGTCGCTATATGACCAGCAAAACCAATATGTAATTTCATTATTGTTCACGCTGCACTGGAATTTGATTATTAAACAATTGTTCAAAAATAACCGAAACAATATTGCCATAAACTACTGTAGCTTCAAGGTGTCTGCAGGCGTATTCAGCAGCCAGAAAACCCAACTCATTGCGTCGTTCAACGGTTAAACTCAGGATGTAAAGCGCAACATCAAGCGCCTCTTGCGGACTTTTGATAATAAACAAGCCCGGTATATTGGCAAAAACGTGCTCATAGCCTGACTGGTAATTGGTGATATGAGGTACACCGCAAGCTAAGCTGATCGGCAATCGATCTGAAGAGTACATGGCGATTTCATCGAACTGCCCCCAATTCACGCTCATCCATGCATCCCGTATCGCTTCGCCTTGTTTATTAAAGTCAATTTTGCCTTTGCAGAAAGGTGCATTCTTCCAGCCTTGTCCAGCGCCATAGAGTGCAAAGCGGTCACCAAGTTGTCTATAAAGTGCTTGTGCCGTGAGTTTTCGACTGCGGCCTCCAGGCATAAACAGCCATGGAATACGTTTAAGACAAGGCAGGCTGGCGATCATGACGGCATCAAATCGCCTACTAAGCGTCGGTTGCCAAGGGGTGCCAAAGCGCTGACTATCGTAAGAGTGCAAAGCAAAGCGTACTTTTTTAGCGCCCGCTTTACGGGCCATTTCAGCCAGATAGCCAGTACCACCAAGAAAGCAAATGTCGGATTCCGCAAGTACCGCCTTGATGGTAGCATCCAGTCGTTTGACTAGGTACCCATAGGGATCTTCTTCATACAAAACAAATTTGGGTTTGCTGGGTATGTTTTTTAGCTGTTGCAAAAAAACACTGCCCATGGGGTAACGATTACCTGGATGCTGAATAAAAATCACATCGGGCGCAAAGGTTCGGGCTGTTTCAAGGAGTTCATTCAACGCATCTTGATGGTTTATTAAGGCTTTTTGCCGCACTAAATAGGAATATGCCTTGTAAGCGGAAAAAGTTCCTTCCTGATGCAATTTTTCAAATGCCATGCGGGGACCAATTTGGTCCCCTTCTGTGTTTTCATTAGGTATATAAAACCAACGCATTTATAACCTCTGGCTATTAAGCATATTTAGGGAATAGTTTGGCAAATCTTGGCGATCGTTCTATTAAAAAGCGCATCGCGGGTAATCGAATGGCAATGTAACGTGTTATTAATCCACCTATTAATAGACCAATAGCACCGGCAAATATTTCTGCGCTTAATTTAATAGTGCTGGATCTGATCGTATTGGTGAAATTAGCGTCAATTAAGTCAATAGTTAAATAAATAATTGACCCACAGGATATTGCTACGACTGCTATACAGATGATTATCAATACTATGCTTTTAATCGACATCCGTAAGACACGCGTTAGAACAATAGTCATTATACCTACCCTAACCCATTCGGTAATCACCACCGCCGCTGCAATATCTACAGCGGTGCCGTTTGCAGCAAGCCATACTAAAAGACCAACAAGCAATAGCAACATAGAAAGCTGAATGCGCAATTTAATCCGTAGCTTGTTCATGGAATCTAATGTGACCCCGGCGACGTGGGAGATATAAAGCGGGCCAACCGACAATGCCAGCATTTTAAGAATCGGGATGGAGTCTAACCATTTGTTTCCTAAAACCACTTTAACAATGTCGGGAGCGGCAACAAAAATGCCGACGCTAACAGCAAAGGCATAACTCCCAACCAAAAGAGTACTGAGCTGCAAGCTCGTAGTTTGCTTATCGTGTTGGTCACCAATAGAACTCATAATTGGAAACAGCACTTTGGTTAATATATTGGCTGGCTGTTGTACCGGCAGGTTGGCAAGCAATATGGCGCGGTTGTAAAACCCGGCCGGTGAAGCGCCCAGTAGTTTTCCGATGATAATGCCGTCCAGATTCGAGGTTAAAAATTCAATAAACCCTATTAATGAATAACGCCCGCCATAACTGAAAAAATGCCGACGTTGCGCAGCTGAATGTTTAAAACTTAATGAATGGCGAATCATTGCATAGCTAAGCACAGCGGTTAATGTTGTTTGGGTCATAAATGCGGCGACTAAAGCCCATACTTGTAACCCGTAATGTGCTGCCCCCAAACCCACTATGCCGTAGCCGATTACATACGAAATCACTTCAATGATAGCTAGTGCACGAAATGCAGTTTTTCTTCTTAACAGTCCTACAGAAACAACTGAGAATCCACCAATAATAAAATTGATTGATAGCACCTGAATCACTGCGCCAAGACCAGGCATTTGATAAAAACTTTCAAATATTGGCGCGGTAATCAAGGCAAGACCAAAAAACAAACTGGAGATACCCAGTGACACAGTAAGCGCAGCGGCAATGTCGCCTTGTTCTAATGTTGGTTTTTGAATCAATGCAGGAGCAGTGCCTAATTGGGCAAAGTAGCTAAAAAAACGCAGACTTACGTTGGCAATGGCAACCAGACCAAAGTTAGCAGGATCAAGCAATCTGGCCATTACCGCCATAAATACCAGTTGAAAACCGGTAACAGCAACAGTGGAAAATGCCCCCCAACTAACGCCGCTGGCAAGTGTTTTTATTTTTGACATTTCAATAATTGTTAGATGAATTCACTGCGTTTATAGCGTATTTCGCAAGTGCTGGATTTTTCGAGTTTTGTAATAGTGCCAGTAAATCGACTATGGTGGTTTTTAGCGGGACTATGTCCATATAGGATAATTATTCTACGTTTTTAAATTGATAGCCATGTTAATTAGCCGCACAGCAAGATAACCTAACCATGGAATGGGGGCCATGATACATGCCTTCAGAGTAAAACATATTACAGCTAGTCATAAGTGTGAAAGCAATCACCTAGGAAAGCGCGGAACAAATCGATTTGTTCATGGTTTTACGGGGTTCCCTATTGTTAATTGTCTTTTTTTCTAAGAATGTGACAAAGCCACAAGTTTATGAAAATTTAAGCCACTATATTGTACCGTGTAATAGTATTGTATTGTTTATATTGTCTAATAGTATGAGTTAGCCGCCACAGTCAGGTGACTTAGATAGATTAGGATTGTGGCAAAATCGGCTTTTTTCTGTCTGAACTATATAGGTTGTAGGACACATCGAAAAACACCAATTCTTCCCATACCCTTAGATTACGTTCAGGAGAGCGCGTCGAACAGTCGAAGTACAGTGGTTTTCGAGGCACCCTGAGCAAAGAGACAACTGCTACCATTTCAGCTTTAGTAGTTAAAAATTTATGGAGTTACCAATGTTTTTCAAAAATATCGCATTTATTGGATTGATATATGTTTTCTGTTCAAGTGCATTTGCTACTACTTTTTACATCGATGCTGAAAACGGCAACGATTCATGGTCAGGACAATTGCAATTAGCATCCGGCTCTGACGGCCCATGGCAAAGTTTAGCCAAAGTTGCTGCGGCAACTCTATTACCAGGTGATACAGTGCTGCTAAGTTGTAACCAAACTTGGCATGAAACACTTAAAATCAACCAGTCAGGCACAGTAGATGCCCCGATTAGTATCGGCACTTATGGTGATTCATGCGATAGCCCACCGTTGATTAGCGGCTTGCAACAAATCCCAGATTACGCATGGGAACCTTACAAAGATGGTATTTGGAAAGCACAGTTACCAGTAACATTGATTAAAAATGGCTTTTTAAGAGACGGTAAAAGCAACTGGAGAATCTGGTCAACAACTAATGATGCAGCTATAAGTCCCAGCGTAGACAATTGTGTTGCCGGTAAAACAGCGCCTTGTTTGACAGTTAATGGTGGCAAGAGCTCTGGCTTGCTAAGTTCTGCGCCTTTTGCAATTAAAAAAGGCACCTCTTACCAAGTAAAATTTTCCTCATTGCTTAGTATGAAACAACTCGTACCAAACGGTAATTTGGATGCTGGCACATTTAGATGGCACGCATGGTCTCCGACCGGAAATATAGCCATTCAGCCCAGCACATCTAGTTGTTTGGCCGAGCAAGTAGGCCCATGTCTTGCAGTGGTCAATAATACGAGTGCCGGACTTCTAACTTCTGAAACATTTCCTGTTGTTAAAGACGAAACCTACACTTTAAATTTCTCCGCTTACACTCCATCAAACAAGGCTATCAAGGCAATTGTTAGGCAATCATCAGGCTCATACACCACGCTAGGATTGGTTAGCAGTAGTATTATTGGATCTAACTCATGGCAAAACTACACTTACACTTTTACCGCAACTGCGAATGAAAACGCAGCCCGGCTAGATTTTGAAATACCAATAGCCAGCACGATTCAGATCCAAAAAGTCAGTTTAAAGCTGTCTAAAACCCCCATAAAAGCAATAGTCAGACAAAACAGTGGTACTTATCAGACACTAGGCTTAGTTGCATCGGCTAATAATTTGGATGCTCAGTGGAAAGATTCTACATTTACCTTTATGGCCACTAATTCGGCGCCTAATGCTAGGCTTGATTTCGAAATCCCACTTAATAGTAAGGTGCAATTGCAAAACATTGTCCTCAGCAAAGTAGAAGAGCCTGGAGTTTTTTCTCAACTATTGGATGACGAGGTGCCTCAAACTATTGCGCACCACCCTAATCGTGGATTTGACAGTACATCGCCAGATTCAATGTTTTTTAAAATCGCCACCCCATCACAGACAGTCGTAGACGCCAGTGGCAAGAGAGGCAGTAATTACTTTGTCACAGGAAGCGATTTTTTCCTACCAGCAAACGGATCGATTGGCCCAGGCACCCATGTAACTATTCGAGACAGCGCCTGGGATTTGGTAGATACCGATGTTTCTGCTATTACAGGCACTAAAGTTGATATAACACCTAAGACAAATTACCCTCTCAGTTTAAAAGATCTTGGCTATTTTTTTACTGGCGAACTGTGGATGCTTGATTCAGCAGACGAGTGGTACTTTGATACCACAGCTCAAACTTTATACTACTATCCAAGTGGTTTAGTTCCTGGCAGCAATATTCAGCTGGCAAAAAGTTTGACCGGTGCCGACCTAAAAGGCAAAAGCAATATTCAGATTGATGGCATCAATTTTGATGGTGTCGATTTAGGGATAGATGTCAGCGGTAGCGCCAATATTGTTTTAAATGGACTGGATATAAGGAACGTCAAAACCAATGGTGTTTATGCAACAACCACTGATAGTTTGACAGTACAAAATAGTAAATTTACTCATATTGGTCAACAAGGTGTTTTTACTTTGAATTCAACCAATGCCAATGTTAGCAAAAATGTCTTTGATCAAATAGGCGTTATCCTTGACTCCAATTCTAAAATCATAAGCTTACCGATTCGCTCTGCCGGTGTAGTTGTTGTTCGCAAGAATGCTTTTGTTTCCCAAAACAGCATTAGTAATTTTGGCTATGTTGGCATTAATGCAATAACAAACTCGACTATTAAGAATAACTATTTAAAAAACGGTTGTTTGGTTCTTAACGATTGCGGCGGCATTTATGTAGATTTCTCTTCCTCGGGCACTAAAATCACAGGAAATATCGTCGATGGAATGATTGGAAATGTTGATGGCTTGCCTTCGCCAACATTTAATCCACATGCTGTCGGTATTTATCTCGACAACAAAGCCAACAGCAATATTGTTGAGGATAATACTGTTACCAATACCGTATTCGGAATCCAATTACATAATGCTTATAATCAACAAATAAAAAATAATCTTTTGTTTGGTGCAAAAACATACGATTTATGGGTACAGGAATCACTCAATACCACAACTGCCACTGGTGACGTGCATAGCTTGGTTGTTGGCGGAAATAAAATCTTCCCAACCCTTCCTAACAGTGTTCTAAAGCTACAATCAAAAAAAACTAGTATTGAGGATTTTGGCAGTTTCGATGAAAATATTTACTCGAACTACTTCACACCAAAAGTTGCCTCTGAAACATATTTAACAACAAAGGACTACACACTACCGCAATGGCAAACTGCAACTTTTAATGGAACACCTAGAAATCTTGACATAAATGGCAAGATAAATGCGCCACTGGGCAATTACACACCTGGAATACTTCAGTCTAATATCGTCCCAAATTCCAACTTCCAAAATGGCCTATTTGGTTGGTCGAAGTATGCTTCAAATGGAACAGCCCCTTCATTAACGTTGACTACTTGCAATCCGGAACAAGTTTCCGTTGCATGCATTAAAGTCAATTCAAGTACAGTAGTCGGCAACCTAGTAACCCCAACATTTAATATCAAAAAAGATTTTAACTATTTCTTAAGTTTTGACGCCTTGTCATCAGATGCAACACAAGTTGTCACCGCGCTTGTCAGACAAGCAGGGCCGACTTACTGGAACGGTGTTATGTCTAGTCCGCTGATAGGTACGCAAGGCACAAATGGTTGGAAGCGTTATTCGGTGATATTTAAAGCCACCGACAATGCTCTTACTAATGGAAGTGTCCCAGGGGTTTCCGGTGCTCGAATCGACTTTACCGGGATAAAAGCCAATCAATCGCTTACTATAGCTAATCTGGAATTGGTTCCTTTAGCGCAAACACCATTAACAAAGTCAGCGAAATTAATTTACAACCCATTGTTTACGGAACAATCATTCAACTGCCCTAGTTCGGATGAATTACTGTGTAGCAACTATATAAGTTTTATTGATCGCACCAGAGTGCAGTGGCCTATTACTCTACCTGCCTTAGGCAGTACGGTGATTTTCTCGCAAAGTTTAGATTTTCCTGATGCCGATCAGGATGGGATCGCAGACTCACAAGATACATGCCCCAACACTGTGTCAGGAGCTGGGGTAAATTCTAAAGGCTGCGCATTACTGCAATAATCGTTTTAACGATTTGAAATGAGGTGCCCCGATTTCGGGGCATTTTTAAAGTTTAAATCAAGCTAAATCAGGGGAGCGATCGAGGCTACGTTTGAATACGCCTGCGAACTGAATATCGATTCAGTTAAGCAATTCGACACCCTGCCCCGGCACCGATTTCCATCATGAGCTTGGCTAAAGGCAGTATCGTCCCGTCACGTGAGAGACTGGCATAACATTAGTGTTATCCGTTTTTCATTTTAAATGTCATATCGGGTCTTCAACTGCCCCCCAATATCCGTAGAATAAATATCACGCTATTAATCCAAGGCCGCTAATGCCGCCTCAGGTGCTTTATCGAGTATCTTGAGTAAAGCTTTGGCTGCCCCTGTCGGGCGACGCTTACCTTGTTCCCAATTACGAATAGTCTCCAGAGAGACATCAATGCGATGTGAGAATTCGGCTTGACTTAAGCCCAGCCGTTTTCGCACCCGACGAGCAAACTTAGCGGCATCTTGTAGCTCATCTACATCATCAACAGACATTTGTGCCCTGATGTCTGCTTCGCTGGTGGCATCTAATCGACTGACGTCAATTCTGCCCTGGGGTAGACTTGCTAAATCCATGGGTTCAATGGTCATTTTTACTGTTTTCATAGATTTTTACCTCACGTTGATTCGCTTTGCGTGCTGAAATAATCCGAATGGCGGAGCCACGGAGAGTGTAGGTCACAAAAAATATGCGTTTCTCAACAGCACCCAATAATTGGTAGCGATCCTCGCCATAATCCCAGCGCGTATCTTTTTTAATCTGTCTGTCGGGATCGATAAATGCCCGCAGCACATAAGCAAAATCGAAACCACGCTGCTCAAAACAAGTCAGGCTCTTTTGATCATTCCATTCAAAATTCATGGTTCAACTATAGGCCCTAGGCCTACCTGTATCAAGTGATTTTCGTTGGGTGCTTGTTGTATTGTAATTGCCATGATTATTTTTTTGAATTCATGCCTGAAATAACTAAGGTAGTGCTAATTAAATCCTTAGAATCTCAATGCGAACGGTTGTCTATTTAAATGGGCAACTTATCCGTTCGTGCTAAGCCCGTCGAAGCATGAATGGAAATTTTTAGAGGTTCCCATAATCTTGTTAAAAAAACACACCAACCGTTGATGGCAGAACTTAGCTGCAAATTCATGGGAATGAGCTGCCTTAATAAATTGCCCGCTGCTATTTTTCTTGGATGCTATTGTCTCGGTTTTTAAAGAAAGGGGTTGATGATGCTCAGTTGATTTTCAATTTTTTGGTTATGCTGCATGTCTTCGCTGATTAACACTGTGCAGTTGTTTTGTAGAGCTGAGGCAATAATTAAAGAATCCCAATAACTGTAATGATATTTGTTTTTTATCGAATATGAACGCATGACGATATTTTTTGATACAGCGACAACCTCAAGAAAATTTACCTCGTCGCACTAAATAGAAAGTCCAAGCCTATATTCATATCCAATTAATAGTGACAATTTGAAACTCCAGGGCGAAGCATAAAAGCCAAGTCTGGACTGAATAAGTCGATTCTCGATCAAGACTGGGGCAAGTTTCGTCGCCAGTTGGAATACAAGCAATCCTGGCTGGGTGGGTGGGTGGTGATGTGCTTGCCGAAACACAAGTCGAACTTGTCCGGCGTATGACCATGTGGCTGCCGAGAATCGCAAGACACAATCCAAGTTTGAGCGCGTCGAATGTGGGTATGCAGAAAATGCAGACCTCAATGCGGCCATCAATATTCTAAGGGCAGGACATGCCCGGCTCGCCTGCCAAGTGAACGGTGCTGAAATGCCGTCAGCAACAGGCACCTACCGAAGCTATTCAGCCCATTCCGGGCTGTAAACTCTAGGAATCACCGTCCTTTAGGGCGGCGAGGATGTTAAATGTCGTATAAGGTCTTCACCTGGCCCCAATATCCATCAAATAAATTTGAAAAAATGGCACGACTATTCAACTATTATAAGTCGTCATGTTGACGTACAATATTAATTGATATGACAAACATGCCTCATGAGGTTTTGCGATGCCCAGCAAAAAAGTGCAGTTAGCACAAAACCCAGTACACAAGGAAAGACTTGGTTTTCGTCTGGATGAACAGACGAAGGACTTGATCGAACGCGCAGCCCGTCTGGAATCACGAAAACTGACTGACTTTTGTGTAGCGGCACTAACCGATGCGGCACGACGCACCATTGCCGAGCATGAAACACTTATGCTTTCCGAACTTGACCGACAGGTATTTTTCGATACGCTCATGAGTCCACCGCAAGCCAGTGAACGACTTGTTCGCGCCCTAGCCGAGCACAAACGGCGGATAATTTCATAAATGACAGCGGCGAGTTCGCCAGATTTAAAAATCGAACCCTTCGGCGCCCATCACAATCGCGCTGGTTTTGCCTGCGGCGTCGAAAGCCTGGATCGCTATTTCAAAACTCAGGCCAATCAGGATGTGAAGCGCAAGATCAACGGGGTATTCGTTCTCGTCGATCCGCGCGAACCAGCTGAAGTTCTTGGTTACTACACTTTGTGTGCGACCGCGCTCGCGCAAGGGGAGGTACCTATGGCTGCCCGCAAGCACCTCCCACGCCATCCTTTGGTCAGTGCAACCCTCGTGGGCCGTCTGGCCGTCGTAAGCCATCAACAAAGACAGGGGTTGGGTGCACTATTGCTAGCGGATGCAGTGAAGCGGGCTTATGCGAGTGCCAGTTCTATCGGATCTTCCATGCTCATTGTGGACGCCATCAGCGAGCAGGCTGCTTCCTTCTACGAGGCGAATGGCTTTGTTCGCTTGCCAGATTCGCTTCGACTAATACTGCCAATGCAAGCGATTGCAAAGCTAGTGGAGTCGTGACAACCCATAGTTTTCCGGCCAGGGCGCTTTTGTTTGGTGATTAACAGCTATGTCTCAGATTGAAAAAACAACGTATTATCAGGGATATAGCATCAAATTGTATATTTCGGCGAATTCGTATCATAAGTGCATAACCCGTTTAACGAATCGGGATAGTGCTTACTCCATGAGTTCAGGAGCAAGATGTGGTAAAAAGTCTCCCGAAACATCACTGACGGGAGAGCTTCATGGCTTACACACACCTTAC